>CAVYKO010000010.1:0-91327 GCA_963769095.1 uncultured Acidimicrobiaceae bacterium | reverse complement strand
ACCGTCACCGAGGCTCGAGGGCCTCGAGCCCACGTTCCGCCACCTCGATGATCCCGACGTCCCGTGGCAGGCGATCAAGGCGCAGCGCAACGCCGACGGTTCGGTGGCCCACGTGTGGGAGAAGTGGCTGGCCTTCTCGCCCGACCCCCAGTACCTCACGATCTACGCGCGCTACGACCCCGGCATGGTGGTCCGCCGCCACGGCCATTTCTCGCCCCATGTGGTCTTCGTGCTCGAGGGCGAGGTCACCATCGGCGACCGCCGCTGCCCGGCCGGCACGCACGTGGAGCTCCCTGTCGGCGCCGCCTTCGGCCCCATCGTCGGCGGTCCCGAGGGCGCAGTGCTCTTCGAGGTGATGATGGGCGACCCACGCAGCTGGGGCGACGATCCCGAGGCGTTCGACGCTGCGCTCGCGGCGCAAGGCGCCGAAGCGCTGCCCGACCCGCCCCTCGAATTCCCTGACTGGCTCGCGGATCTGCGCGCGCACTGGGTGGGCGGGCCGTCGGGAGGCGAGGGCTGAAGCCGACGGCCTCGCTATGAGGCTCGTTCGATCATGTAGGGCACGAGGAGCGAGATGAAGCGGCGAGCCGGAGAATCGTCCAGGCCGGCGAAGGCGACATCCATCGAGGTCATCGCCGAGCGGGCCACGCCGGTCGCGAACTCGCCGGCGAAGGCGACGCTCCCGTAGGAGCGCATGAGCTCGAAGACGCGGGTCACGTCCGCGTCCCGACGCTCCGCCGGATCACGGGCCAGGTAGGCCACGAGCCAGCGGCGATCGGTCGGATCGGCGGCGGCGAGGAGGTGGATGAGCATCAACGTCCGCTTGCCTTCGCGCAGGTCGCCCAGCGCCTCCTTGCCGTACTCGCCCGGGTCGCCGATCAGGTTGAGGATGTCGTCGCGGATCTGAAAGGCCGCACCGAGATGGAACCCGAACTCAATCATCGCATCGAGGTCGGCGGTTCCCCTCGAACCGACGAGGGCACCGACCCGGAGCGGCAGCACGGTCGTGTACCAACACGTCTTCTTCATGATGAGGTCGAGGTAGTCGTCCGGCTCCAGGTCTGTCCGGTTGTCCCGGCACCAACCCAGCTCGAGGGCCTGTCCGGCCACCGTCTGGCGGCTCATGAAGTCGAACTCCATCATGATGCGGTCCGCGAGGCGGGGGCCGACCAGATCGATGTTCTCGCGCAACGTCGCCATCGCCAGCAGGGCGAGCCCGTCGCCGGCGTTCAACGCGAGCGGCGTGCCGTAGCGCCGGTGCAGGGTGGGCTCGCCCCGCCGCAGCAGGCTCGCGTCCTCGATGTCATCGTGGACCAAGAAGGCGTTGTGGAGCAGCTCGATCGCCAGCGCGGAGGGCAAGGCGTCGTGGAGCGGGCCCCCGAAGGCCTCGCAGGTCGCCAGGCAGAGACTCGGGCGCAGCGCCTTGCCCACCCGGGTCGGGTAGTCGTGCATCGGCGCGGCGAGGTAGGGGTCGTGCACCTCGGTGGCGAAGCGCTGCCCCAGGACGTCGGCGACGATGGCGCCGTAGCGCGCCAGGCCCGCGGCCGGTTCGGTCTCCGTCGTCAGCACCGATGTGTCCGTCAGAGGTCCGTCTCGGGCAGCACGCTGACCCGCATCGGGAACACCACGTCGGGCAGACCGTCGACCAGGAGTTGACCGTGGTACGTGCCGGGCGCCGCGTCGGGCCCGACGGCCACGGTGACGACGAGCTCGCGGCTCGCGTCCGGCTCCAGGCGATCGATCCGTTCCGGCTGGCACGTCACCGCCGCGGCGGCGATGGACGCGCCGGCATGACTGGCCAGGCCCGGACACCAGGCCCGGAGTCCGGTCGCCGTCGAAGTCGTCGTGTTGTGGAGCCAGAGCCGGGCGCTCGTCCGGCCGCCCGGCGCGACCCGCGGCAGGAGCAGGTCGTCTCGATCCGTCCGTGGGGGCTCCCACCACCGGGCGGCGTCGAAGAACCGGAGGCCGGCCTCGTTGAGCTGGCTCAGGACCGCCATGTAGGCGTCGCTCGCCCGCAGCATGTCCGACTGCATCTTCCGCATCGACCCGTCGGATCCCCTGAGCCAGAACGGCGGCGGCGCCCCGCCACCGTCGCGGCTCGGTTGGTCGGCCTCGCCGTTGGTCGCGGCAAATTGTCCGAACATCTCGACGAAGCGCTCGACGATGGTCCGTGCCGCGGCGAACCCGAGCTCCTGCACCTCCTGGGCCAAGCGTGCCGCCTCCGCTGCGCCGGTCGCGAAGGCGTCGCCGTCTGATCCGCTCATGCGCCGTCTCGCGGTCTTCGTGCCGGCGAGCTGTGCACGGACGGCCTGCGCGGCCAGCTGACCGGATCGGACGGCACCCTCGACGCACCCGGCGTTCAGGCCGTTGTCGGTCCAGTCGCCCGCCAGGGTCAGGTTGGTGAACCCGCTGCTGCTCGGCTGCAGGCGGAATTGATCGGTGCCCGGCAGGGATTGGACATAGAGATCGGAGGGGTCGATGTTGGCGCGCCAGTACTGCGTATCGAGGCGCTCGGCGCCCGAGACAGCCGAGGGCGTGCCGTCGCACAACAAAGACCAGCGGAAGCCGCCGTTCTCGACGGCGGCCGGCCACAGCGCCGCCACGTCGCGGTCCAGAAATGTCTGGGCGCGCTCGCGTACCGCCCTGGTTTCCCGCTCGGCGTCGGGTGCACCGTCCGGGGCATCCGGCGTGGCCAGTGCGCTGCAGAAGTAGGCGATCGTCCGTGGTGCGTCCGTCTCGGGCCAGTCCTCGGTGGGCAGGAGATGCGTCATCGACGCCCAGGTGTCGAACGGTGTGACGAATCCGCTCATGGTGACCCCAGCGGGACCGCGCCAACCGAGGGCCTGCTCCTCCTCGGACAGCCAGAGCTGGAACGCTTGCGTGCCCACCACGCCCACATTGTCGACCATCGATCGCCACTGCGGCGACGCCGCGAGGAGTTCGCCGCAGACGTGGGGCACCATGCCGAGGGAAATGGCGAACACCACGGCGTCGAAGTCCCTGCCGACTTCGAGGGTGCGGCGACCGGCGTCACGCACGCGGGGACCAGAACGACTCGAGATCGACCCCCTCGAGGGGCTCGGTCGTGCGCAACTGCGACCCGAGGGGTGCGTTCGGCCAGCACGGGAGGTCCTTCACCCGGGTCAACGGCTCGTAGGAGCTGACGCCTTCGGCCAACTCGGCCTGGAGACCCAGGTCGATGGCGGCGATCGAGCGGCCGTCCTCCGCCACCCGGACAGCGTCCACCCGGTGGAAGAACCGGAACTCCACCCCGCGGTCACGCAGGACCTCGTAGAGAGGGGCGAAGATCACCTCACCCATACCCGCCTGCATCTTCCAGAACGGCGCTCCCGAGTACCCGAGGAGCATCTTGGTCGCCAGTTGCAGGCCGAGCCCGGCACTGAAGCGCGGGCGGGCCGGATCCCCGCCCTCGTAGCCGAAGACGAGGTCGTACATCCCCCGCAGGATCGGTGAGTCGAGCGCCTCGGGGTCGATGCCGTGTTTGCTCAGCCATTCGCGGTAGTCGAGGTCGTTGATGGCGTCGAAGCCCTCGGGACGCGTCAGGAGCGCGTCGACCATGACGCCGGAGAGGTTTGTCGTCACGAGCTCGATCAGCGCGTAGCTGCGACGCGCTCCGGCATGGGTGCGCAACGCCTGGCGGAGGGCGAGACGGACCGGTTCGATCAGGGAGGGCAGTGCTTCTTCGAGTTGACGGTTGCCGCTCCAGCGTGCCGTCTGGCGCACCGCCCGCTCGGCCCAGCTCAGCGGCAAGGTCAACCCGAGCATGCCGGCACCCCGCACGACGTCGCTCATGGATGCGGCGGCCTGCGTGGCACGGGCGCCCGGTTTGGCGGGCGAGGTGCTCAACGCGATACGACCGTCGTCCGAGTTGCCCGAGGACGGGAGCGAGGCGAAGAAGTCGATCAAGAGGCGGAGCGACCGCACCACGAGCTCGGCCATGGCAAGTGGTGTCGACGCATCGGGCTCCTCCACGCGTTCGCCCGGGTGACCGGCGACCGAACTGAAGCGCGCCACCCACGGCTGCCATTCGCCGTCGTGTCGGTCCACCACCCCGATCAGGTTCGACGGCGTGACCGCGTCGTCCCATGTGCGGATGGGACACGACGGGTCCGAGCGACCGCGGTCGAGCGCTTCGTAGCATCGGCGCATGACGTCGAACGTCCGGTCGTAGTAGCCAAGGAGGACGTGCAGCCCGTGCTCCTCGATCCGGCCGTGCACGCCTCGGCTGCTCGCACCCTTGCCACCGAGACGCCAGCCGCGCTGGTAGACGGTGATGCGCTCGAACTCGTTGGTCCAGTCACCCTCGGTGAGCTCGAACGCGGTGGCGAGTGCGCCCATACCGCCGCCCAGGATGGCGACCGAACCCCTCGGGCGCACCACGTCAGGCCCCGAGCAGGTTCAGTGCTGCAGCGAGCTCCGGACTCGAGGAGTTGGGGGGGAAGAGCTCCATCACGGAGCGGATCCGCTCAGCCCAATCCGCAGGGCGATCTTCGTCCGCCAGTCGGCCGAGATCGTTGGCGGCCCGCAACGCGAGGACGAGCGACCCCTGGTCCAATCCGATGTCGACGGCCGACACCAGGTCGGCTACCACCTCGTCCATCCTTTCGGGCCGGGCCACTGACGTGATCTCGGCCCGGAGGCGGAGGAGGTCGGGCTGGTGGACCAGTTCTCCCGACGTCCTGGTCTGCTCCATGGCGTCTTCGAGCACCTTGAGCGCTTGCTCGGCATCGCTCAGGTAATGGTGGTTCCGGGCGACCTGGCCGAGGTACGTCGGACGGAACGCGGCGTGGCCGACGAGTTCCATCCCCTCCCCGCACTGCACGAGCTCGATCTCGTCACACGGTAGGTCGGGCTCGGGCACCAACAGGTACTGCTGCCCGAGCAGCCGGAAGTAGTCGAAGCGGTACCGGTCCGCGATCTCCAAGGTGCGCCGCCCGTACTCGCGTGCGTCGTCGTAGTTGCCCGTCATCAACCGGATCCAGGCGACGTAGACGGTGACGAAGGCCGAACTGAAAGGGCCCGAAGGGAAGTCGAGCTGCTCCGCGGTCGCAAGGGCGCGCCGCTCCCACATCGAGCTCTCGTCGGTACAACCCTGGAGGGCGGCGACGCAGGCCAGCGCGATCGCCGTGATCGGGACCGGGTCGTGCGGGAGGGGCCAGAACGGCGACGCCGCCCCCTCGGCCGACCGCGATCGGTACCCTTCCCACGCGTCCTCGAGCCAGCGGTGTGCGTCCTCGAGCCTGCCTTGGTAGAACGCGCTGTACCCCATGCACGACTTGATCTCGGGGGCGAACCAGGCCGCCGTCGGATCGTCGACCACGTCGGTGAGCGGATCCAGCACCGTGCTGGCCGCGCCGACGGTGCCGCGCACCAGCAAGTAGCTCCAGATCCCGACCTGGGCCGGCATGATCTCCTGGCGGTCGGTGAGCCGGCGGCAGATCTCCTCGGCGACCGTGAAGTCCTCGAAGACCTCGGGATAGCCATAGCCGAACAGCGAGCTGGTGCTGACGGTCCGCTGCATCCGGATCATGAGCTCGGTCAGGTCGCGCTCGTCGGACTCGGGCAGCGTCGCCGAGAGCTCCAGCGCACGATCCAGCTGGCGCCGGGCCTCGGTGTGGCTGGCCGCGGACTGCGCCGCTGCTCGCGCCGCCTCGATGTAGGCCGCGATGGCCTCTGGCACGTCGCCGGCCAGGTCGCGGTGTTGCGCCACGACGGCGAGATCACCCGGTGAGGCCGCAGAGGTCCCGAGCAGTTCCGCGATCCGGCGATGGCTCTCTTGGCGAGATGGCAGCACCTGTGTCTCGTACGCGGCGTCGCGCAGGAGGGCGTGCGGGAAGCGGTACCGCCCCAGGCGGACCTCCACCGGCTCGATGATGCCGGCGTGCTCGAGCCCGACCAGTGCGTCGTCGAGCGGGCGCCCCGCCAGCTGGCGCAACGGCTCCTCGTCGAATTCCGCGCCCAGTGTGGCCGCCAGTTGCGCGACCCGGAGGTCGATGCCGGGCGCCTGGAGGCGGGCCGTGAGGATTTCGTGGATGCGCGGCGGAAGCACCTCCCCCGGGTGCGCGGCGAGGGAGCTGCGGGTGAGCTCGCGGAGATAGAGGGGGTTCCCGGTGCCGCGCTCGACGATCAACCGACGCTGCGTCTCGTCCAGGCCGCTCTCGGTCAGCGAGGCGACCAGGCCTGCGGCCTCCTTGCCGCTGAGAGGTTCCAACGCGATGTCGAGGACCGACGACCCCCATGGTGCATCGATCGGGAGTCGACTGGTGATCAGGATCATCGTGCCGGGGACGCTCTCGGTCGCCAGGAGACCCAACAGGTCGACGGTGGTCGGGTCGGCCCAATGGAAGTCCTCGACCAGCACCAGCGTGGGCGTCGCCGCCGCTGCCTGCGCGAGCCACGCGACCAGCGTCCGGAGGGTCTTCTCGCGCAGTGCCAGTGCGTCCATCTCCGGGCGGGCCCACCGTTCGTCGGTCTCGAGCCCGAGCAGGGGGGCCATCAGCGGCGGCGCGTCCCTCTCCAGCCCGGCGTCGTCCAGCCGGGCCACCAGCTCGGTGATCCGATCCTCGACGGGTTGGCCGGGGTAGAAGCCGAGGAGTTGCTCGAGCATGCGCCCGACCGGCCACAGTGCGACGTTGCCGTGATAGGGGGAACAGTTGGCTTCGAGGACGGCGCCCCCCTCACTCTCCACGTGCGCGACGATCTCCGCGGCCAGCGCCGACTTGCCGATGCCGGGCACGCCACGGACCAGGACCACGGCCTGTTCGGGCCGTTCTGTTCGTTCGGGCCCTGCAACGCCGTGGACGAGGCGATTCCAGGTGAAGCGCAGGAGGCGGCTCTGGCCCTCGCGACCGACCAAGACCACGCGCTGGGGCAGCGAGTGGGCGGCGCCGGTGACGGACAGGTTTGACCGCAAGACCCGGTGCAGCTCCATTGGACGGGCGATCCCCTTGAGCGAGCGCGTCCCGATCGGGCTCAGTTCGAAGTGTGGTTCGACCAGTTGCCTGGTGGTGTCGCTGATCACCACGGTGCCGGGCTCGGCCTCGCCTTGGAGGCGCGCCGTGACATTCGGGGCCGACCCCATGATGGCGGAGCCGTCGATGTTGCCATCGGCGCGACCGGTGATCACGACGGTGCCCGAATGGACGCCGACCCGAATGGCGGGCTCAATGCCGTAGCGGCTGTTCAGTTCGACGGCGGCGTGGGCCATCCGTTCGACAAGCCGCAGAGCGGTCAGCACCGCACGGCGGGCGTCGTCCCCGTGGGCCGTGGGATAGCCGAAGCACGCAACCACGCCGTCGCCCTGGAACTGCAGGATGCGACCGTCCAGTTCTTCGACCGTCTCGGCCGCCACCCGGCGGTAGACGGCGAACACCTCCTGCACGACCTCCGGCTCGGCCACCTCGGCCATGTCGGTCGACTGGACGATGTCGGCGAAGATCAAGCTGATGAAGGCCCGCTGGCCTTCGGGAAGCGAGCGTTCGAGCGTGGCCCGTTCGATCATCGATGCGGCGCGCTGATTCGGCGGGTCGACGGTCAGGACGTCGTTGGCGAGCTCGACGACGCGACCCCAGCTGCCCGCGGCCGCGGCGGCGTCCATCGACGTCAAAAGCCGATCGATCAGCAGCGACAAACGGTCTTCCGCCGAAACCGCCGGCAGCTCGGGGGCCGACGTCATCTCCGCGCTCCTCAATCCCCCGCGGGCGGAGACTGGGCGTGGCAGACGTAGAAGAGCGCCGGGGACTGTTCGCCACCGACTCCTGCCGCCAGGACACCCTCGTAGAGCCCGCAGGGCACGTTTGTCGTGTCCG
Source organism: uncultured Acidimicrobiaceae bacterium (assembly GCA_963769095.1). Taxonomy (GTDB): domain Bacteria; phylum Actinomycetota; class Acidimicrobiia; order Acidimicrobiales; family RAAP-2; genus Bog-473. Next base: position 83,498 of record CAVYKO010000010.1, on the reverse strand, counting down.
CTTCGATCGTCACGTAGTCACAACCGGCATCCTCCAACACTGGAGGCGCAATCCTGTATATCGGAAGCTTTGATGGTCGCCGGTGTACGTCCGACCCGCGTGAGGTCGGACACGCTCACCCTGGCCTTGCCCGATCGTGCCTCCACCATCAAGGTCGTGTGCTCGATGGTGCGGCCGCTCCGCCCCGGGTCGGCGCCGGCCGTCGGCCGGACCGTCGCTTCAGCCCACTGCGCGGTGCTCTCCATTCCGGCTTGCCAGGCGCGCGACCAGTCCCGGGCGAGGCGTTGGAAGAGACGACTCGTGTCGTTCGCGGCGTCCACTCGTCCGTAGCGGCCCGACCAGAGGCGCTCGGTGACGTCCACCGTGAAGGGGGCGTAGAACTCGACCATGTCGTTCACCGTGCTCATCCACTGCTCAGCCATGCCTCCGGTGAACGACGCCGCGTTCTCGCCGAACGAGGAGTCTGTCGGGTCCGAGTCGCCGAACGAGCCGGGCGTGGGGTCGCTCCCCCCGGCCACATCTTTGGTTTCCTGCGTCACCGCGCTCATCACCCACTCGCTCCACTCCGGGCAGACTTCCGTCGCCACGGTGTTGAGCAGCGTGTTGGTGAACCCGACGACCTTGAGGGCCTTGACGATGCGTCTGCCGCACACGTCGACCGCCATGAGGTACCCGCGGTCGACTTGCAGCATGTCCCCGATGCTCCGGTTGAGGTCGTAGGTCATGGCGGCCCAGTCCTTGGTCGACTTGAGCTCACAGCGCAGCTCGGTCTCGAGCCGGTGACCGCCGATCTCCACGACCTCGAGGTAGTCGCCGTGGGTCTGTTGCGCATTGCTGCGCGAGGGCCGGAGGTCGACCGGACTGATCGGACGCATCTCCTTGAACATGGCGCCACCCCAGTCGGGCCAGTGCTCCGGGATCAGCCAGTCGCGCAGGTCCGCGAGCGGCTCCTCGGTCTCGAACTCCGTGAAGATCCAGACCGCCTGTTTTCCTTCGACGTCCACCGTCGTCGCCCGGCAGATCCCTTGGGAGGTGCTGGACGGCTCGCCCCGGTCGCCACCGTTCGTCATCCGACTCCCCTTTTTCGGGCAGCCTCGCCCTGAAAGACCCCTCGACTGCGGAGAATAGCCCACATGCCACCAGGCATTCCTCGGATTTCTCGGAGGAGCGGATGACGTTCGGATGAAATGCGGACCGGGGAAACCCGAGCCGTTTGCGTACCGTGCCTCGCTCAGCACGGAAGGCGGCCCGCGCCCTCGTCGCTAGATGACGAGGTGTTCGTAGGCCTCCGGGTTCTGCATGTTCTCCTTGATGTGGGCCGCCTGCTCCTCGGCCGACTCCGAGGTGCGGAGGAGGAAGGGAGCGAGGACGAGGCCGACGACGACGCAGGCCGCCGCGATGAGCAGGGCGAGGCGGTAGCCGTCGGCCAGGGCGGTGACCATGTCGTGTCCCGCGGCGAGCAGCGACTTCGACTGGTTCTCGGCGATCGTGCCCAGCGCGGCCAGGCCGATGGCCCCGGCCATCTGCTGGGACACGTTCACGATGCCCGACCCGAGGCCCGCGTCCTCGTTGGGGATCTCCGACATCCCGATCTGCAGCAGCGGCATGAAGGACGCACCGGCGCCCAGCCCCATGAGGAGGAAGGCGAAGAAGATGCGCGGGAAGTAGGAGGCGTGCGGGCCGGCCGAGGCGAAGAGCAGGAGCCCGACGGCGGCCGACACCATGGCCGGGTACATGACGGGCTTGTTGCCGAAGCGGCCGACGAGCCGCGCCGTGATGCCCGCCGACATCGTCGCCATGGCGACCGCCTGGGGCAGGAAGGCCAGGCCCGTCTTGACCGGGCTGTAGCCGAGCACGTGCTCGAAGTAGAGGGCTCCGATGAAGAACGTCGAGAACATCCCGATGATCAGCAGCCCGCGGACCACACCCGAGCCGGTGAGGGTGCGCAGCTTCAAGATGCGCAACGGCATGATCGGGTTGGAGATCTTCGCCTCGAGCACCATGAACGCGAGGAAGAGGGCGAGGGCCGAGGCCGAGGAAGCCGAGCGTGTGCGCCGAGCCCCAGCTGTAGGTCGACGCCGTCACGATGGCGTAGATGGAGATCATCACCGCCGCCGTCACGAGGATGGAACCCACCCAGTCGACGCCCTGGCGGATGCCGAGGCCGACGTTGTCCACCAGGAGGATGGAGCCCGCCACCAGCGTGGCGATGCCCACCGGCACGTTCACGAAGAAGATCCAGTGCCACGAGAGCGCCTGGGTGAGTGCGCCGCCGGCGAGCAGCCCGACCGAGCCGCCCCCCACGGCGACGAACACGTACGCGCTCATCGCCTTGGCGCGCTCCATGGCGCTCGGGAACTCCGTGACGATGATGGCGACGATCACCGACGAGGAGAACGCGCCGCCGATGCCCTGCACGAAGCGGGCCACGACGAGCTGGGCCTGGCTGTCGGCCGACCCGCAGGCGATGGACGCCAGGGTGAAGAGGGCCACGCCGGCGAGGAACACCTTCTTGCGGCCGATGAGGTCGCCCAGCCGGCCCGCCATGAGCAGGAAGCTGCCGAAGGAGATGAGGTAGGCGTCGACCACCCAGGTCAGGCCGGACTGGCTGAAACCCAGGCTCTTCTGGATGTCCGGGAGCGCCACGTTGACGATGGAGCCGTCGAGCGCGTTCATGAACATGGCCAGGCAGACCACCACCAGGGCGATCCAGCGCCGGCGGTCGGCCCCGGCGCCGGTCGCCGACGGCGGTGAGGTCCGCGATGCTCTCGGCGTCAGGGATAGTCATGATTTCGTGACTATCATAGAGGCATGATGGATGTGCTCGCCCACGGGGCCTGCGGGCCGGGGCCTTCGGGGGTGGCATCGTGAGCGCCCGGGCGTCGTCCCGAGCCGGGACCGGGGTCGGAACGGGCACCGCGACAGGCACCGGGACCGGCACGGGGACCATCGTCCTGCTCACCCGGCTGGCCCGGGCGGTGTTCCTCCGCAGCTCCGTCGACCTGGTCGGGATGAACCTGCGCAGCATGGTCACCCTCGCCTATCTGCGCGACCACCCCGGCGTCTCGCAGCAGACGATGACCGATGACCTCTCCATGGACTCGAACACCGGCGTCCTGGTGCTGAACGACCTGGAGGACCTCGAGTACGCCGAGCGCCGGCGCGACCCGGCCGACCGCCGGCGCCATCTCGTCGACATCACCGACGCCGGGGTCGACGCGCTCGAGCGGGCCGAGTCGGCGCAGGGGAGCATCGAGGACGAGATCCTGGGCGGCCTGAGCGCAGCCGAGCGCGCCGCGTTGCGCCAGCTGCTGGTGAAGGCGTTGGAGGAGCACCAGCCGCCCGGGAGCTGAGGCCGAGCCGCCACGCCGCCGGGCGCTACCTCTTTTTCAGCGACGCGTCCTTCGCCACGATGAGCTTCCCGATCAGGGTGTAGCCCTTGTTCATGGGGTGGATGTCGCCCTTGGCGCAGAACCAGGTGAGGGCGCACACGCTGGCCACGGGCACCGGGACCGTGCCGTAGGTCTTGGTGTGCACCGTGCGCGTGAGCGAGGTGTAGGCGCCCGTCGCCTTGGTGACGTCGACGAACGCCCCGAATGACTTCGCATACGACTGCTTGAGCGCCGGGTTGACGAGCAGCTTGAAGGCCACCACCGAGAGCTTGGCCAGGTTCACTGCTGCCGCGGAGCCCGGATTGGTCGGAAAGACGTAGGCGCCGAGGATCACGTCCGGATAGCTCGAGCCGATGATCGGCACCTTGGGGCCGGCCGCCGTACGCAACTGCGACGGCGATCGACGTGACATTGATCTTGATGCCGGCGACGGCGGTGCCGACGCAGCCGATCGGGTTGCTGACACGCGCGCATCCGGTGACGTCGTTGCCGCCGATCGAGACCGTGATCAACCCGATGTGGCCCTTGTGTTGCGCGATGAATGCGGTCGCCGCGGCGATCTGCGTGGTCGTCGGATACGTCCTGCCGCCCGCCGTGTGCGGGAGGACGGCCGGACACCCGATGGTGGTGAGCAGAGAGGTCGTCGTCGCCCCGGCGCAGCCGAAGTTCGCCAGGGTCAGGTGGGTGTGCTTCGCCACGTACGTCGCGTAGCCCGGCGTGGCGCCGAGTCCGGGCTGGTAGCCGACCGAGTAGGAGTCGCCGAGCGAGACGTAATAGCGGGTCGATGAGGTCGCGGCCTGGCCCGGCGCGGCGACCGTCATCGTCGTCACGGCCAGGGCGGCCGAGGCCAGCGCACACAGGAGGATCCGACGAAGCATCGGCCCATGTTGCCCGATGCAGCTCGAATTGTCGGGACAGGGGAGCGCGCGGCGCTCACTTTGGGGGTCGGCGACGGCGCCCTCGTATGCTCGATCGCATGGTTTCAGAGCTGTTCGACGAGGCCGCCTGGAAGAAGGTCCCCGACTTCGACTTCACCGACATCACCTACCACCGCGCCGTCGAGCACGGCACGGTGCGGATCGCCTTCGACCGGCCCGAGGTGCGCAACGCGTTCCGGCCGAGCACCGTCGACGAGCTCATCACCGCGCTCGACCACGCCCGCTGCTCGGCCGACGTCGGCTGTGTGCTCCTGACCGGCAACGGGCCGTCGCCGGTCGACGGGGGCTGGGCCTTTTGCTCGGGGGGCGATCAGCGCAGCCGCGGCGCCGCCGGCTACGAGTACGAGGACGCCGGCGACACCGGCCGGGCCGGTCGCCTCCACATCCTCGAGGCGCAGCGCCTCATCCGCTTCATGCCCAAGGTGGTCATCTGCGTCGTCCCCGGCTGGGCGGCCGGCGGCGGCCACAGCCTCCACGTGGTGAGCGACCTGACTCTCGCCAGCGCCGAGCACGCGCGCTTCAAGCAGACCGACGCCGACGTCGCCAGCTTCGACGGCGGGTTCGGGTCGGCCTACCTGGCCCGGCAAGTCGGCCAGAAGTTCGCCCGCGAGATCTTCTTCCTCGGCCGCGCCTACTCCGCCGAGGAGATGCACCACATGGGCGCCGTGAACGCGGTCGTGCCCCACGCCGAGCTCGAGCGTGTCGCCCTCGAGTGGGGCGCCGTCATCAACGCCAAGAGCCCGACGGCCATCCGCATGCTCAAGTACTCCTTCAACCTGATCGACGACGGGCTCGTGGGCCAGCAGCTCTTCGCCGGCGAGGCGACCCGCCTGGCCTACGGGTCACCCGAGGCGGCCGAGGGTCGCGACGCTTTCTTGGAGAAGCGCCCGCCGGACTGGTCGCCCTACCCCTGGCACTACTGAGCTTCAGGCCGGCCCGGCCTCCCCGCGCCGCTCTAGCGCCGCTCGGCGCCGGCATCGTGGTCACCCCATCGCTGAGTAAAAGCGCAGGCAGTGGGTAAAGTACACGTAGCCCTCCGAGAGAGACGGGGCACCTTGGCCGTCGCAGCAGAAGTGGCTGCAACGATGCGAAGCGATTGATTGCGGTCCTTCTGCGGGCGACGGCCTCTCTCTAGATCTCCGTGCGCCGGCCCAACGCGGTCAGGGCGCCCCACCCTCACGAAGGCGGCAGGTTCGTCGTGCCGGCCTTGGCGACCGGCGCACGGTGGACGCTCCCGCCCTGCCGCCGGCATGCGGCCACCCCGGTCGAGAGGGCAGGACCGATCACCGCCGTCGCCCGCATCCAAGCGATGACCAAGGTTGGCGGGCTAGAACATGGGCCCGAGGGCAGGTGCGGTTGCCCCAACGAAAGACCACGAGGAGGTCCAATGCTTGCTGCCAGCTACCAGTACCCGATTCTCGATTTCTTCCTGACGATGCTGTACTTCTTCCTCTTCATCATCTGGATCTGGCTGCTCATCATGGTGTTCGTCGACATCTTCCGCAGCCACGACATCTCGGGTTGGGTCAAGGCGCTGTGGGCCATCTTCATCATCGTCCTCCCGTTCCTCGGGGTCTTCATCTACCTGATCGCCCGCGGCGGCAAGATGCACGAACGTGCGGCGAACGAGGCGGCCCAGCAGCAAAAAGCGTTCGACCAGTACGTGCGCCAGACCGCCGGCGCCGACGGGGGGACACCGCTTCGCAGTTGTCGAAGCTGGCCGACCTCAAGACCCAAGGTGTGCTGACCGAAGAGGAGTTCCAGTCGCAGAAGGCCAAGCTGCTCGCCTAGGGCAGGCGACCCCGCTCCGCCGGAACCCAACGTCGCCGGGGAGTCCCACGTCGGTGACGCCGGAGGACCGGGACACCACCGAGACCGGATCCCGAGCCTCCTCGTCGGCCGGCCCCGAGGCCGGGCCGCCGGCGCGGCGCGTCCGGAGCCCGACGCGGCCGAGCGGCTGGCCACGCGGATCGAAGAAGACGTCGGCGCACCACTGCCGTGGCGGTCTATCGCCAAGAAGACCGTCGCGGTGGTGGTGTTCGGCATCACCATCTATCTCGTCTTCCCGAGCCTGGTCGCAGTCTTCGGCTCGTTCCCGAAGCTGACTTCGCTCCAGCCGATCTGGTTCACCCTCGCCCTGGCGTTCGAGGTCGGCTCCTTTGCCTGCACCATCGCGCTCCAGCGCATCGCGCTGCGCACGAGAGCCTGGTATTCGGTGACGACCTCGCAGCTGGCAGGCAACGCCATCAGCCTGGTCGTGCCGGGCGGCGCCGCCGTCGGCGCGGCCACGCAATTCCGCATGCTGGCCAAGGCCGGCAACGACACGACCACCACCGTCGGCGGCCTCACGGCGTTCTCGCTCCTCAACATCGCGGGGCTGCTGGCGCTGCCCATCTTCGTGCTGCCCGCCATCCTCGCCGGCACGCCGATCGCGAGCGGGCTCGAGTACGCGGCGCTGCTCGGCCTGGCCGCCTTTGTCCTCTTCGGCGGCTTCGCCGCCGCGATCCTGCTGCTCGATGGCCCCATCCGCTGGGCCGGCCGCGTCGTCCAGGCGGCGCGCAACCGCTGGCGCCGCAAGGCCGAGCCGATGACCGACCTGCCCGAACATCTGGTGCGCGAGCGCAACAGCGTCCGCGATGTGCTGGGTCGGCGCTGGAAGGCGGCGTCGCTCCTCAGCAGCGGGCGGCTCTTCTTCGACTTCTGGTGCCTCTTGGCGGCCATCCGGGCCACCGGCGCCAAACCGAATCCCTCGCTCGTGCTGCTCGCCTATGCCGTGGCCGGCCTGCTCAAGCTGATCCCCATTACGCCCGGCGGGCTCGGGATCGTGGAGGCGGGACTGAGCGGTCTGCTCATCTTGGCCGGGGTGCCGGGTGGCGACGCCGTCGTGGCGACGCTCGCCTACCGGATCATCTCGTACTGGTTGCCGATCTTCGTAGGCCCGTTCGCCTATCTCGCCTTTCGGATGCGCTACGGCGCGCCGAGCCCCGACACCGGCGGGGGACCGGGCGGCACCGGGCCGGCCCTCGCCGCCGGCTGAGGCGAACGCTCCGGGGCGGAGCTGTGGTGCTGCCGTGCCGCCGGGATGGCTTTGGGCAGAAGCGGGCGGCCGGCCGAGCACGGCGGGCGAGCAGTCGCATCGGCGTTGGTCCTCGCGGAGTGTTGGCACTCAAGGTGCAACGTTTCGGCGCCGAATCTGTCGGAGGGGCCTCTTCACGGCGTTGGGACGGGAGATCTGACATAGGCATTGCAGATGTGCCAGCATGGAGGGCCGTGTAGTGCAAGAGGGGGGCCCTGCCGGGGCGAATTGATGCAAGAGTGCAAGCGCCATGTATGAGGGGACATGGGATTCCGTGCGCACCCATCGTGTCCCGGATTGGTTCGACGACGCCAAGCTGGGCGTCTTCCTCCACTGGGGCCTCTACTCGGTGCCCGGCTGGGCGCCGCGGGTGCCCGACATCCAGGAGACGCTGGTCAAGTTCGGGCCGAAGCGGATGCTGCGGGAGAACCCCTACGCCGAGTGGTACCTCAACTCGATGCGCATCAAGGGCAGCCCCACGGCGCGGCACCACGCCGAGGTGTACGGCGACGCCTACCCCTACGACAACTTCGTCAAGACCTTCGACGACGCCACGGCCGGCGCGAACCTCGATGCCCTGGCCGGGCTGTGCGCCGAGGCCGGGGCGCGCTACGTCGTGCTCACGACCAAGCATCACGACGGGTTCGCGCTGTGGCCGTCGGCGGTGCCGCATCCAGTCAAGGGTGAGTACCACGCCCGGCGTGACCTGGTCGCCGACTTGTCGACGGCGGTGCGGGCGCAGCGGATGCGCATGGGTCTCTACTACTCGGGCGGCTACGACTGGCCGGCCAACGGCGCGTCTGCTCAAGCGCGCGTCCGACGCCGTGCTGGCGGTGCCCGCCGGGCCGGTCTATCGGGACTTCGCCGCCGCGCACGTCCGCGAGCTGATCGACCGCTTCGCCCCGTCCGTGTTGTGGAACGACATCGGGTGGCCGGTGGGCGACAACCTGGCCGAGCTGTTCGCCTACTACTACAACGCCGTGCCCGACGGCGTCGTCAACGACCGCTGGCGCGAGGCGGCGGTGCCACGCCACGCGGTGGGGGTCGGCCTGGTGCGGGCGGCCGGGGCGTTGTTGCAGCTGGCCTGGCCGCTGATTCCCGCGCGGCGCAAGCGCCTGACCTTCTCTTCACCCGAGCACTGCGACTTCCGCACGCCCGAGTACGACGTGCTGCACACGGTCTCGGAGCGCAAGTGGGAACTGTGCCGCGGCGTCGGCCGCTCCTTCGGGGCCAACCGCCACGAGCGGCCCGAGGACATCATCGGCGACACCGAGCTCATCCAGCTGTTCTGCGACGTCGTCGCGAAGAACGGCAACCTGTTGATCGGCGTCGGGCCGCGCCCCGACGGCACTGTGCCCGCGAGCCAGCTGGCGCCCTTGCGAGGGCTCGGCGCATGGCTGGCCGCCAACGGCGAGGCGATCTACGGCAGCCGGCCCTGGGTGGTGTCGGACTCGGCCACGACAGAAGGGACACCGGTGCGCTTCACCAAGAGCGGCGACGGCGTCTACGCGCTGGTGTTCGGCATGCCGGCGGGGCGCGAGGTCACCCTGCGCAGCATCGAGGGTGCGGGCGTGCGCCGGGTCCGGCTGGTGGCGACCGACGAGCTCGCGGACTTCGCCGTCGACGCATCGGGCGCGTTGACCGTCACGCTGCCCGAGCGCCTGCCGCCGTCGGCGGTCCTGGCGCTGGATCTCGGCGCCGAGGTCCGGGCGCGGGTGGGCGTGGGAGCCGAGTCCGAGATCCGGGCGCGGGTCTAGCTCTTCGCTGCTTAGCTGAGGACGAGCTGGGTCTGGAGGACCCGAGCCACGAGTCGGTCCTGCGGGTCGCGCACGTCGGTCTCGACGACGATGACCGTGCGGCCCACGTGCAACGGATGCGACGTGGCCTCGACGTAACCGTCCCGCAACCCGCGTAGGAAGTTCGTCTTCGATTCGACCGTCGTGGTGCCCTGCGCGCCGTCGGGCAGGTTCAAGAACGCGCACGCCGCCCCGGTGCTGTCGGCCAGGGCCATGATGGCGCCACCGTGGAGCAGTCCGCCGGCCGTGCACAGCTCGGGCGCCCAGTCCAGGCGCGCCGTCACTTCCTCCCTGGTGTAGCGGGAGAAGTTCGCGCCGATGGTCCCGGCGAAGGGCATGAGGTCGCGGAGGACATTGGGGTCGCGTCCCGAGGCGGCGTCGGTCATGGCCCGGGAGGCTATCGAGGTCGGGCGTGGCGTCGGCCGGGCTCGGGGTCACGGACAACGCAACGACAAGTGCCCCCCGACTCAGGACCATCGACTCTAGGCATCGGCATGGCCAACGCTCAGGATGCACGCATGGACGACGCTCGCCGGCGCTGCAGCTCGCCAGAAACAGATCCGGCTCGATCTCTCTCGGAGAAGATTCGTTTCGTTGACGGAGTGGGGATCTCTTCCCCGGCGCGTCGTCCTCTTTCGCAATGACCCTGCCCGGGGGTGACGGGCAGCGCCTTGCGGGATCCGCTCCCCGCGGGGGTGGTTCTCGCTCCGGTTAACCGTCGAGCGAACCGGTCCCCGGGGCATGGGGAGCGGAAAACTCAATGTGACTCCCGGCGTCCGGTACGGTCCTGGTACCTGGCGAACGCCGGGAGCTCACATTGATCCTCGACCTCTTCCTCATCGGGCTCGTCGTCACGATCGAGCCGATCCCGCTCAGCGCCATGATCCTGGTGCTGGCTTCCGAGCGCGGGCTCCTCAAGGGCCTCGGCTTCGTGCTCGGCTGGCTCGGCACCCTCGTCCTCATCGTTGCGCTGGTCGTGGTGGTCACCGACGGCAAGCCGCTCATCCCCAAGAGCACGCCCTCGACGGCCGCGCTGGTCGTCAAGCTGGCGGCGGGCGCCGTCCTCGTCTGGATCGCGGCGCGCCGGCGCGCCCGTCTGTCGGGGTCCGAGACGCCGAGAGAGAAGAAGCAGCCCAAGTGGATGACCGGCATCGACCGGGTCAACCCGCTGACCGCAGCCGGGCTCGCCTTCCTGCTCCAGCCGTGGGTCCTGGTGGCGGCGGGGGTCAGCACGATCGTCACCGCCAAGCTCAACTCGGCCGGCCAGTACCTCATCGTGTTCACGTTCGCGGTGTGGTGCTCGGCCAGCTACCTGGTGCTCGAGACCTACGCCGCGGCGCGGCCCGAGGTGGTGAAGAGCCGCCTCCAGGCGCTCCTCAACTGGATCAACACGCACACCGACCAGGCGATCGTGTTCCTCTCGCTGGCGCTCGGGCTGTACCTGATGGCGAAGTCGATCTACGGGTTGGTGTCCGAGTAACGCCGGCGCGGCCGGGCGTGCCAGGGTGCGCCCGGCGTGTTGTCAGGCGACGGGCGGCGCAGCCGCCGGCGCAGACGACCCGACAGCAGGCGCAGCACCCGACGGCGCAAGCTCGGGTGCTGTCCGGGGCGGGAAGACCGTCGGGCCAAGGTTGGCGTGGATCAGCAGGATCACGCCTGACGCCACCATGATGTAGACGAGGTCCAGGAGGACCGAGAGCGTGGCGCTCCGGCCCGAGCCGACGCTGCCGAACACGCCGGGCGCGATCAGTGCCAGCAACAGGTAGATGGCGATGCCGAAGGAAATGATCAACTGCAAGAGGTAGATGAAACCCACGACGCCGGCATAGGAGTTCATGACCCGTGCGTTCGGGCGCACGGCCCCCTGGTCGCCGTTGGCGGTGTCGATGCCGCGCCGCAGGTGGACCACCCACACGCCGCCGGCGATCACCACGAACAGCGCGCCGATCACCACCTCGCGGGCGATCTGATTGCCCATGGGTCCGTAGTGCGGGGCGATTAATGAGAACAGCGCCGTCATGATCAAGACCGAGCCGGCAAAGGCGAGTTGGAGCGTGACGAAGCTCATGCCGAAGAGATACACGGTGTGCGGCCGCATGCCCCGGGGATCGGGCTCGGCCCGATTGGCCACGATGACGATGACGAGTACGAGGAGCAGCGTCGACATCAACGCGATGCTCACGGCCAGCTGCGACCGCAATTCCTCCGGCGACGTTGACCAACTGACTGGTGACCATGGTTTCCACCCCCTGATCGCCCCGCCCTGCGGGGCTCGACGGCACGGTAGGTCACCGCGCCCGCCGAGTCGCGGACCCACGCCGGCCGGCGCCGGCATCCCGGGTTTCCGGGCCGGTGCGTGGTACACCGGGCAGCGCTGCGGGCATCTCGCCGCCTGCGGCAAGGAGGTGCGACCGATGTTCGCCTACACGTGGCCCTTGCTGAGCCTCTTCTGGACGTTTCTGATGTTCGCGGGGATCTTCCTGCTGCTGTTCTTCGTCATCTGGTGCTTCGTCGACAATTTCCGCCGGCGTGACCACCACGGTTTGGCGAAGGCCGGATGGACGGTGGTGATCCTGCTGATCCCGTTCTTGGGCGCACTGATCTACATCATCGCCAGGCCGGCGGACGCGCAGCTGGCGACCTGAACGCGGCGCCCGGGGGCCGCACGCCATCGGGTCCTCCAGGTAGTGAGATCGGGGGGCCGGCGCTGAGACCTCCAATGGGGGGTGGACGCGCTCGAACGCCCTGCCTGTCTCTCGGGTCGGGTGGACCTCTGCGGGAGCCCGGCGTCGTGGCAGAGAGCGCGTTCCGGTCCAGGTGGGAGGCGAAAATGGACAGTCGGGGCGTCATCCGCCCGCTGCAGCGGCACCAACCCAATGGATGCACTGAAGAATTCGATTTCACAGCGGGCTCTCACTAGAGTTCCCCCAAACCGGGGGGACGGAAAAGCCAGGGAGCTGGTCGTGCAGACTCATTACCCCAGGATCAATCAGGGACCCGATCGCACATGGGTCGTCGACTGCGCCCAGTGCCGCAACGACACGCAGTCCGACCTGCCGATCGGGATCGGGATGCCACTCCGAGACCTCGATACGGCGGAGCGGCTCCGCGACAACCACGCCACCCGCTCGACGCGCGTCGTCGCCTCCTGACGTCAGCAGGGACGGGCCGCCCAGGCCCAGGCCCGCCCCACCCATCTGCCGCACCGCCGAGCCGAGCCCTCTGACCAGGGTCGATTTTCCCCGCCTCGAACCACCCCAAACCCCTGTGACACAATGGGTGACACTGCGTCACTGGTCGCAGGGTCACAAGTCATAAGTCGTGTGGAAGGCGGAACCACGCAAGAGCACCTGATTGGGGAACGTCACTTGCCGAGGAGCACCTTCCCGTACTCCGCCGCGGATCTCGACCGCTTTCGCCAGGTCCAGCGCCTGGCCTACCGCATCGCGCTCAAGATCGAGTCCCAGCTCCAGACGGGCATGACCGAGGTCGAGGCGTGCACCTTGATCGCGGCGGCCCAGGCCGAGAACGAAGTCATCCAGATCTTCCATGAGCCCTACGTGTGGTTCGACCGCCGCACCGTCCTCGGGCCCGAGTCGGTCACCGCGGCGGCGAACGCCGTCGACCTCGCGGCCACGGGCGTCTCGCCGAGCAGCCCGCACTTCCCGACCGAGCAACCGCTCCGCGAAGGCATGCCGGTCATCATCGACCTGGCGCCGGTGCTCGATGGGGTCCCGTCGGACATCGCGTACTCCTGCGCGTTCGGCCCCAACCGCGTCTTCGACGAGCTCGACGCCGGTCTCGCCCGCGTCCGCACCTTCCTCCAGGAAGGGATCCGGTCGGGGGAGTCGATGCTGATGCTGTACCACGAGCTCGACGTCCTGCTGGCGCAGCGCGGCTGGGAGAGCTGCCACCACCGCTACCCGGACCGGGCGCTCGGGCACTTGGTGTTCCCGCTCGAGCACGACCCGGACCGGCCGACGCCGGTCCCCGGGTGGGGCACCGCCGCGGCCGAACGGATCCTTGCGGCCGGCATCGAAGCCTTGGACAAGGGCACGTGCTACCCCTTGTGGAACGACAGCTCGTTCACCGATTGCCCCGCCACCCCGGGGCTCTGGTCGATCGAGCCGCACATCGGTCGCGACGGCGTGGGGGCCAAGTTCGAGGAGATCCTCGTCGTCACCGGCGACGATGCTTTCTGGTTGGACGACCACCTCCCCCACTCGCAGCGGTGGGCGGCGGCGGGCTACAGCGCGGTGTCACTCGGAGTGATGTGACGCCGACCCGCTCGGGCGTGCGGGCAGCGGCGCAACAGCGCCGCGCCGCGACCGAGCGGGCCATTCTGGACGCGACCGAGGCGCTCCTCGAGGAGCACCCGTTCACCGAGCTGAACGTGGAGGACGTGATGGCCGCGGCGGGTCTCGGCCGGACGGCCTTCTACCGTTACTTCCACGACCTCGAGTCGGTGGTGGTGCGCCTGATGGGCACGCTGGTCGAGGAGATGTCCGAGGTCTCGACCGATTGGATCGCGGCGGACGACCCCGCCGGACAGTTGCGCGAGTCGATCCGCCGCTTTGCCTCGGTCTACCGCGACCACGGCCGACTGCTGAAGGCGTTCGATCAGGCCGCCGGTCTGAGTGTGAACCTCAACGAGCTCTGGGGTCAGACGATCAGCACGCTGGTCGGGCCGGTGGAAACGCACGTCGAGGCCCTCCTCGCCCAGGGCATGGTGGCGGTCGACCACCCGATCGAGACGATCCGGGCGCTGGCCGTCCTCACCGACAGTTACCTGCTTGACGTGTACTGGGCCCACGACCAAGTCGACGTGGAGCTGCCCACGGCAGTCCTGTTCCAGATCTGGACGCGCACGCTGCGGCTGGGGTGACAGGCGCCGCCGGTCAGCCGAAGAGCGGCACCGGCGTGGCGTACTCCAACTCGAAGTAGCCCGCCGGTGCACCGGGCACCTGCAGTGCGCGAGCCGCCGCCCCGATGTCCACGCCGGGCAGACCCGGGAAGAGCGGATCGTGGTGGCAGAACGCGACCCGCGAGGGCCGCAGCAGCGTGACCTGCTCGAGCATGTACTCGACGGTGGAGCCCTGGAACGGCTCGCCGTCGACGTTGGGGCGCCCGCCGAGCGACAGCAGCGCGACGTCGGGCCGGAGCCCGGTGAAGAGGCCGCGCCAGTAGCCGGCGCTCCCGCTGATCAGCACGGAGCCGCCTGTCGTCTCGAGCAGGTAGGCGAGCTGGCCGCCGTCGTGGCGTGAGCACTTCTCGTTCATCGCCACGAGCGCAGGGCCGGCCGGAGCGGGTGCGCCGTCCAGGCCGGCGAACAGGCGGCGGATCTTGTCGGCGCGCTCCTGCGCGCTCACATCGAGGTCGCCGAGGCACGGGATCGACGTGTCCGACTCGCTGTGGGCGAACAGGCAGGCGTGCAGCGACGGCAGCACGCGCACCTTCGTGGTCGGGCCGCAGTGCACGGTCTCGCCCCCGGTCACGACGAGCAGCTGCTCGTCGGGCACGCCGGCCTCGCGCAGACACCGGGCTGACTCGGGTGAGGCGACGACGGTCGCGCCGGCCCCGAGCGCGAGGACGTCGGCGCCGTAGAGGTGGTCGAAGTGGGAGTGGCTGACGAACACGAAGTCGGCCTGGCCCACCTCCCTGGTCGAGAGGCCGACCGGGTCGAGGCCGGGCAGCCGGTCGAGATACGCGTCGAAGAACAGGTCCAGCCCCGCATCGCGCACGCGGAACGTCGCCGTCCCGAACCACTCCAATGTCGCCGCCATGTTCGGCTCCCTCCCTACGCCGCCGCGTCCGCGCCGGCGCCCCCGCCCGCATCGGCATCCGCGCCGACGACCGCGGTGGGGTTCCCCACCAACTTGGCCGAGAACTTCACGGCCTTCACCGCGCTGGTCGCCCCGGTCTGGAGGGCCGCGCCGATCACGATGAGAATCACCCCGAGCCAGAAGACGCCGTGCCACCCCAGCATCAGAATCCCGAGGCGCCCGAGCGCGTACGGAGGCGAGCACACGACCGCACCCACCGCGCCGCCCACGGCGGTCGCGGCCAGCTTGTCCCGGCGCGAGCGCCCCTTCTTGGTGTCGATGCCGACCATCCGCGCCGGGACGGCGAGATAACAGAGCATCATGATCCCCACGACGATGCTCTGGCTGATGATGAAGGGCCACCGGCCCCAGCGCGTCGCGATCAGCGCGGAGAACGAGAGCGCCAGCCCGATGCCGCCGCCCCAGGCCAGGATCGTGCGCAGGTGCTCCCTGGCCTTGGCGAAGGCCGGACGGATCTGCGGCTTACCGGGTACCGAGATCGCAAACGCGAAGACGCCGTTGAGATAGAAGCTCGCCGCGGTGATGGCGGTGACGCCCAGGACGGCGGGGATCAGGAGCGGCCCGCGCAGGACGTGGAACTGCCGGCCGTGCAGGGCGTGGACCTTGATGTCGAGCATCGCCACCCAGATCCACATCGCCGGCACGATCTGCACCAGCGTCAGCCGCCAGTTGGTCACCAGGAGCTTGAGGCCCCCGAAGAGCATCAGGAAGGCCCCGACGATCAGGGCCAGGGGGGCGAGCCAGCGGCGGGTCGCGCTCAGCTGCAGCACGGCGCGCTCGACGGCGTCGTCGTCGCTGCGCCGGATGGCGTCGATGAGGCGGGCGAAGCCGGCACGGAAGCGGGCGCGTCGGGTGCCGGCCGGCCCGGTTCCGCCGGCATCGGTGGCGGCGGACGGACCCGGTGCGCCGCCTTGCGCCGCGGCGCTCACCTCCGGGGAGTCCCGGCCTTCGTCGTCGAGCGTCACTGATCGCTCCTCGCGTCACCGCCGTAGGACAGCACCCCCGTCATTGTGGCCGCCGCTCCGGAAGGGCGAAAGGGCGTGCCTGTGGTCGAGGACCGCCGCGCGGCACTTTCGGAATGCCGGTTGGCGACCTAGCCTCTTCCTAACGGGTCGGCGCAGGCCGCGCGTCCAGGGGAGGTGGTCGCCGATGGCTGTTGACGAGGTGGTCCCGCTGGCGGACATGGCGCCTCGCGTCATGCCACACCTCAGCGAGGTAGATCGCAAGGCCAAGGGAAAGCAGGCCCGGGTCAAGGTGCCGCGTGACAGCCACGAGATCTTCGAGGCCGGCCCGGACCGGCCCGACCCCGTCGCCCTCCTGGAGAGCCAGGCCCCGAGCCGGGTCCCCGAGCTCGTCCCCATCCGCTACGGGCGCATGCTCGTCTCGCCGTTCACCTTCTTCCGCGGCGCCGCGCTCGTGATGGCGTCGGACCTGTCCACCACGCCTCGTTCGGGGCTGACAGCACAGATCTGCGGCGACGCGCATCTCTCGAACTTCGGCATCTTCGGCTCGCCCGAACGGCAGCTGGTCTTCGACTGCAACGACTTCGACGAGACGCTGCCCGGTCCGTGGGAGTGGGACGTCAAGCGACTGGCCGCGAGCGTCGTGGTGGCGGCGCGCAACCTCGGGTTCTCCAAGAGCAACCGGCTGGAGGGGATCATCCGCCTCGGCCAGCGCTACCGCGAGGTCATGCGCCAAATGGCCGCCATGTCGAATCTCGAGGTCTGGTACTCCTACGTCGACGTCGAGGGTCTGGTGGAGGGGCTCAAGCAGCGCGCCGCCGTGACGGGGTCCAAGGCCGAGGCCCGCATGGCGGCGACGGCATCGAAGACGACGTCCAAGGCGATGACGAAGGACTCGATGCGGGCGGTGAACAAGCTCACCCGCGTCGTCGACGGGGAGACGGCGGATCGTCAGCGACCCGCCGCTCATCATGACGGTCGAGGACCTCCTTCCCGACGCCGAGAGCGATCAGCACATCGCCCTCTTCCGCGAGGTCATCCGCAAGTACCGCCAGAGCCTGCCCACCGACCGCAAGCACCTGCTCGAGCAGTACAGATTCAGCCAGCTGGCCCGCAAGGTGGTCGGTGTGGGCAGCGTCGGCACCCGCTGCTGGGTCGTGCTCATGCACGGACCGCGACAGGACGACGTGCTGTTCCTGCAGGCGAAAGAGGCCGAGGCCTCGGTGCTCGAGCGGTTCACCAAGAAGAGCCAGTACTCCAACCACGGCGCCCGGGTGGTGGCCGGGCAGCGACTCATGCAGGCGAGCAGCGACATCATGCTCGGTTGGCAGCGCACCGACGGGATCGACGGGGTGACCCGCGACTACTACGTGCGCCAGCTCCAGGACTGGAAGGGCTCGATCGACACCGACGACGCCATCCCCGAGGGCATGAAGGTCTACGGCGAGCTCTGCGCCCACACGTTGGCCCGGGCCCACGCGCGATCGGGGGACCGCATCGCGATCGCGTCGTACCTGGGCAACAACCCGACCTTCGACAAGGCGCTGGCCCGCTTCGCCGAGTCCTACGCCGATCAGAACGAGCGGGACTACGAGGCCTTCGCCGCCGCGTGCAAGAGCGGACGGCTCCACGCCGAAGAGGGAATCTGAGGCGGGTCTGAGTCGTGCGGAACCAGAGAAGGTCGCAGCGCACGATTCATGACCTTTTGCCCTTTCGCACGACTGCATTCGGTGCGATGGTTACGTGGCAGCATACGAATGCGCCGTCCTCCTGGCGCCCAATCACCCCTAGGAGCCTGAATGATTGCCACGACGTACCCGATCCTCGATGCCTTCCTGACGATGCTGTACTTCTTCCTCTTCATCATCTGGATCTGGCTGCTGATCACGGTGTTCGTCGACATCTTCCGGAGCCGCGACATGGGTGGCATGGCCAAGGCCCTCTGGGTGATCTTCGTCATCGTCATTCCGTACCTCGGCGTCTTCATCTACCTCATCGCCCGCGGCGGCAAGATGCACGAGCGCGCGGCGGCCCAGGCGGCGGAGCAGCAGAAGGCGTTCGACGCGTACGTCAAGCAGGCGGCCGGCACCGCCGGCTCGGGCGGCGACACGGCCGCCCAGCTGTCCAAGCTCGCCGACCTCAAGTCCCAGGGCGTCCTCACCGACGCCGAGTTCGAGGCACAGAAGGCCAAGGTGTTGGCCAGCTGAGAGGCTGCCCACCCAGACAGCGAGAGACGAGGAGGTCCCCATGGCCCTTGGACCAGTCAGCTACACCGTGATCGCCTTTCCGGGCAATCAGTTCAACGGGAGCATCGCGCCCGAGGTCGAAAAGCTCGTGTCCAACGGCACCGTGCGCATCCTCGACCTGGTGTTCATCGGCAAGGACGAGGCCGGTGACACCGTCAGCCTCGAGTTCGACCAGCGCGACGAGCTGGTCGCCTTCGGCGACCTCGACGGCGAGGTGGGCGGGCTGGTGAACGAGGAGGACCTGGCCCACGTCGCCGACCAGCTGCCGGCGGGCAACTCGGCGCTCGTGATCGTCTGGGAGGACCTGTGGGCGACCCCGCTGGTCGAGGCGGTCCGGCAGTCAGGCGGCGTGCTGGTGGACTCGGCGCGCATCCCGGCCGAACTGGTCGAGACCGCGTTGGCCGAACTGGCCGACGCACTGAAGGGCTGACGCTCGAGGACCGAGCGGCGGTAGCGATCGAGAGAGACGAGAGAAGGAGCACACCATGCCTTTACGGCGACGTCCCGTCATGAGAACGGTTGGTCGAACGGCGGTCATCGCGGGGACAGCCACCGCGGTGGCGGGCGGGGTCAACCGGCACCAGCAACAAAAGGCGCAAGCCCAGCAGGACGCGCAGGCCCAGCAGGCCGCCCCGGCCGCGCCCGCCGCCGCGGCCGCGCCGAGCTCGGACGACTTGATTGCCAAGCTCAAGGAGCTGGCGAACCTGAAGGATCAGGGCATCCTGACGGACGCAGAGTTCGACGCCCAGAAAGCCAAGATCCTCGCCGAGATGTCCTGACGCCTCGGGGCGCGCCTGCGTCCCGTAGGCACGGCGACGACGGAGCCCCCGCCATTGGGGGCACCCATTGTGGGTGTCTCCATGCGAGAAAAACCCCGTTAATACGGGCGTTTCTCCCTTCGCGTCTTCGGGTAGGACAGGAGCGGGGAGGCGTCACCATGCAGAACACCAACCGGCAGGACGTGATGAGTTCTGCGATCAGGCACGCGCGGCGGGCGCGGAGAACCACAGGCAGGATCGTGGTCTCCGCCCTCGGCTTCGGGTTGGCGTACTACTTCGACACGGAGAATGGCGTCGCGCGGCGCGACCAGTTGCGCCGCTCGCTGCGCCGCACGGCCGCCACCATCGACTCCGTGTTGGCACCCGAAGTCGGGGACCCGCCCGCCTTTCATCCCCTCCTGCGAGGGCTGGCCGCCGAGGACCACGAGCCTCGGCGGCTGGTCCCGCGGTACGCCCAGCGCTCCGAAGCGAGCTGACGCCGACGACGTCGGCGACGCCGGTCCTGCCGGCGTCGTCCCTGGTCAGGCCCGCCGGAACGGCCTGGTCCGGTGCGGGGCGGCCGCCTGACCCGATCCCTGAATCGGAAGGCCTGCCGATAACGTAAGGCCCCATGTGGCCGCACGACCCCGGGGCGCCGGACCTCTTTGTCCGCGTGGGATCGCGCTCGGTTGCGGGCATCTGAAGGGCCCGGCCCCGGCATGGTGAGCCTGCAGGATCCGTCGGTGGAGGTGCGCGAGCCGCCCCCTCCGCCGCGGCGCTCGCGCCGGCGGGCGGCCTGGTGGTGGGTGCCCGGGGCCATCACGGTCGTCACCATCGCCACCGTGATCATCGTCACGCTCTCGCAGCTCCACCCCAGCCTGCTCTTCACCAACACCACGACGACGGGCGGGGACACCGGCGCGCACATCGCGATGCCCTACTTCCTGCGGTCGATGATCAGCCACGGGCACATCACGGGCTGGGACCCGGGCTGGTACGACGGGTTCCCCCTCTACACCTTCTATTTCACGCTGCCCGACTTCTTCGTCGCCATCGGCAGCTGGGTCATCCCCTACGACATCGCGTTCAAGCTGGGCACGATCGCCGGGTCGGTGATGCTGCCCGTCGCGGCGTGGGCCTGTGGCCGCTTCTTCCGCCTCCGCGCCCCCATCCCGACGCTGCTGGCCGCGGCGACCCTGCCGTTCCTCTTCGACTACACGTTCACGATCTACGGCGGCAATCTGTTCTCGACCCTGGCGGGGGAGTACTCGTTCTCGTTCAGCCTCGCCCTGGCCGTGCTGTTCCTGGGGCTGTTCGCGGCCGCCGTGCGCGAGGGGAGGCACCGCGCCTGGGCCGCCGTCGTGCTCGCCGGGTGCGTCCTCTCCCACATCGTGCCGGGGCTCTACGCGCTGGGGGGCGCGGCGCTGCTGACGGTGATCGAGCTGCTGCCGGCCCGTTGGGGCATCGGCGACGGCAGGTTCCGCCTCTGGCGCGGCGACCCCGCCGCGGTGCAGGTCCCGTGGACGCGCACGCTCTGGCGCGCCGGGTCCACGGCCGGGATCGGCCTGCTGCTGTCGGCCTGGTGGCTGCTCCCGTTCGGGCTCGAGCGCTCCTACGCGACGTCGATGGGGTACACGAACCTCACCACGTATCTGCACCAACTGTTCCCCGAGGCCGACACGTGGGCCCTCGTGATCGCCGGCGTGCGGCGTGATCATGGCCGTCCTGCTGCGGAGCCGCTTCGGACTCACGGTCACCGCCCTCGGCGCCGCCTTCGCACTGGCCGAGGTGTTCGATCCGCAGGGGAGCCTCTACAACGTCCGGCTCCTGCCGATGTGGTTCATCTCGGTCTACCTGATGGCGGGGTGGACCTTCGGCGTGGGCTGCATCTTGGCGGCGCGGGCGTGGCGCCGGGCGAGACAGCGGCGCTGGGAGCGCTGGGAGGCGTCGTCGGCGGCGCCGGCGTGGGTGGCGGCGGCCGGGCCGACGGACGCGCCCGCGGGGGCGGACGCTCCGGAAGGGGAGGGCGCGGCGGCGGCGCACGCTCCACGCCGTACGACCCCTACGTGCCGCCCCGGCCTCGAACGCCGCGCTGGGGCCCGGCGGTGGTCAGCGGCGCGGTGGTCGGGCTGGTGGCGATCCTCCTCGTCGTGGTCCCGCCCTTCGTGCTGTCGAGCTCGTGGGGGCCGGTGCATCTCGGGCCCGAACGAGGTCACGAACTGGTCGAACTACAACTACCAGGGCTACGAGAACCAGACGTCCTACGGCGAGTACCGCGGCGTGATCCAGGCCATGGAGGCCGTCAGCAAGCACTACGGCTGCGGGCGCGCCATGTGGGAGTACAGCGACACCGAGAACCGCTTCGGCACGCCCGAGGCCCTCATGCTGCTGCCGTACTGGACCAGCGGCTGCATCGACTCCATGGAAGGCCTGCTGTTCGAGTCCTCCGCCACGACGCCGTACCACTTCATCAACCAGGCCGAGCTGTCCCAGGGGCCCTCCGAGCCCGAGGTCGGGCTCCCGTACGGTCCGGTCGACGTGGCGCTCGGTGTCCAGCACCTCCAGCTGCTCGGGGTGAAGTACTTCATGGCCGAGACGCCCGAGGTCGAACAGCAGGCGAACGCCGACCCGTCGTTGCGGCTCGTGGCGAAGACCGGCCCGTACACCTATACGTACGGCGGCGTCCTGACCCACACGACGTGGGACATCTATCTCGTCAAGAACTCGGGTCTCGTGACGCCCGTTGCACAACGAGCCGGCCGTGCTCTCGGGCGTCGACCCGGCGCCGTCGGGCTGGCTCGACCAGTCGCTGGCCTGGTACGACAATCCCGAGCGCTGGAACGTCGAGCTGGCGCAGGGCGGGCCGGCCTCGTGGCCGCGCACCACGGTCGGTGACACGCATCCGCCGGTGCGACCGGTGGCCTCGACGAAGGTGACCGACGTCTCCCAGTCCGACACCTCCGTCAGCTTCCACGTGTCCAAGGTCGGCACCCCGGTCCTGGTCAAGGTGTCCTACTTCCCCAACTGGCACGCCAGCGGGGCCGACGGGCCGTGGCGGGTGACGCCGAACCTGATGGTGGTGGTCCCGACGAGCCACGACGTCACGCTGTCCTACGGCCGATCCGCCGCCGACGACCTGGGCGACTTCCTGACGGTGCTGGGGGTGCTGGCCCTGGCCGCCCTGATCCTGGTCCCGTGGCTCCTGGTGCGGCGCAGCCATCGGGCCGGCATCGGCCGGCTGAGGCAGCCGGCGGATTGCGTCCAGAAACCTCGAGGGCGTGCCCCGACTCCTGGGCAGTCTGCTCCACCTGCAATGGGCGGATCTATGGTTCGCAGAGTCGATAGACCCTCGGCGAATCACCCAGAGTGGAGGGGTGAACGTCCGACCGTCGCTCGCCCGAAATTGCGCCTATGAGACAAAAGGGACAGAAAGTGTCTAACATGTGCAGCAATGACCGTGACGGTGGTTCCGTCGGGCGGGGAGGTCATTCCTGGCACCCTCTCCGTTCGCACCAACAACGCGACTGAAGAGCGCATCCTCGTTGCCGCCCTCGGCCTGATCGGCCGCCAGGGGGTGCAGCGACTCGGGATGGCACAGATCGCCGACGCCGCCGGCGTGGCCCGCGGCACCCTCTACCGCTACTTCCCGAGCCGGGACCACGTCCTGGCCGCGGCCGCCGACTACGACGAGGCGCGGTTCAGCTCCGGGCTCGACGAAGTGCTCGAGTCGGTGCAGGAGCCAGAGGCCCGCATCGGCGCGTTCGTGGCCTACGCCTTCGACTTCATCCGCAACCACCCGGCGCGCGGCCTCTTCGAGTCCGAGCCCGGCTTCGTCCTGAGCTACCTGCTCGACCACCTCCCCGCCTTGCGAGGCGAGCTGATCGGTCGCCTCGGCGACGCGCTCGACACGGTGCCGGCGGTGGCGGCGGGCGAGCTCGACCGCGAGCAGCTGGCCGACGTCATCGTCCGCCTCTTCGCCTCGAGCTGGATCATCCCCGAGTCCGACGAGACGTCACTCGTGCATTCGCTGAGCCGCATCTTGCAGATCTGAACACCATCAGGAGGATGGACATGGAGACCGACACCACAACCGAAGAAACCGAGGCGGGCGCCGGCTACGGCGAGAACCCGATGGGGGGCATGGACCCCGAGATGGCGGCGAACCCGCAGCCCGTCTTCAAGGCCCTCCGCGACGACATGCCGGTCATGACCATCGACATGCCGAGCGGCGCCAATGGCGTCCTGCTCACCAAGAAGGAGGACATCATGTCGGCGCTGCGCCAGCCCGGCATCTTCTCCTCCAACATGGACGCGGTCGACCTGAAGAACAAGCGGCCGATGATCCCGCTGCAGATCGACCCGCCCGACCACAAGAAGTTCCGCAAGCTCCTCGACCCGATCTTCGCCCCGCGCAAGATGGCGGCCATGGACGAAGAGGTCTCCGCGCTGGTCAACCACCTGATCGACGGCTTCATCGACCGTGGCGAGGTGGACTTCGCCAAGGAGTTCTCGGTCCCGTTCCCCTCGCAGGTCTTCATCACGCTCCTCGGCCTGCCATTGGAGGAGCTGGACACGTTCATCACAATGAAGGACGGCATCATCCGGCCCGACCACGTGACCGGCAAGCTCTACGGCTCCAAGGAGGCCAGCGACTACCAGCAGAAGACCGCGGACTCGGTCTACGACTACTTCAACATGATCCTCGACCAGCGCGAGCTCGAGCGGCGCGACGACCTGCTGTCCCACTTCCTCGACGCCGAGATGGAAGGGGATCGCCTCAGCCGCGAGGACATCCTCGACATCTGCTTCCTGTTCCTCATCGCGGGCCTCGACACCGTGACGGCCACGCTCGACTGCATGTTCTCCTTCCTGGCCCAGAATCCCGAGCACCGGCGCCAGCTGGTGGCCGACCCGACGCTCATCCCCAATGCGATCGAGGAGATGCTGCGCTGGGAGACGCCCGTCATGGGCATCGCCCGGGTGGCCGTGGAGGACACCGAGCTGGGCGGGTGCCCCGTCCACGCCGGGGACCAGATCATGGTCATGATCGGCTCGGCCAACTGCGACGAGGCCGAGTTCCCCGACGGCGACGTCGTGCGGTTCGACCGCGACGTCAACCCGCACATCGCGTTCGGCGGTGGCATCCACCGCTGCCTCGGTTCGCACCTGGCGCGCATGGAGCTCCGCGTCGCCCTGCGCGAGTGGCACAAGCGGATCCCCGAGTACGAGGTCGAGGCCGGACCACAAGCTCGTGTACACGCCGGGCATCCGCTCCATCGAGCACTTCCCGATGCGGTTCACCAAGGCCTAGAAGCATCCCCGGCGGGTGACCGTCGGGGCGGCGCGGCGAGCGGCCGCGTAGGGTGACCGCCATGACGGAACGACACGATCCGCGGGCGCGGCGTCTGGCCATGGTCCTCGAGCCGGTGGCCGGACAGGTGTACTTCTCACCGGAGTGCCACACCGCCTACGCCGAGCTCGGGTTCTCGCCCAGCCCGGGCGCGACGCCTTCTGGGGTGCAACTGCCCGACGGGCCCGCCTACTTCACGAGCCGCGGCTCGCTGATGGGCCAGGTGCCGGGGGCGGTGGTCGCGGCCGCGTTCGCCGTGTTCAACCCCGAGGCGGTGGTGCCCTGCGTCGAGCTCGGTTGGAGCAAGGTCGACGCGCCGACGATCTGCGACGCGCGCACCCGGGGCGCGGTCGCCCAGCTCGAGCGCGTCCTCGGTCCCTCGCCCGACGGCCTGGCCCGGGCGACCGAGCTCCTCGAGCGCGCCGTGGCACCGCTGCGCCCCGAGGGCAAGCCGCTCTACGCGGGCCTGCTCGCCCTCGGGCTCCCCGGCGAGCCGCTCGCGAACGCGTGGCGCCTGACCGACATGCTGCGCGAGTACCGCGGGGACGCGCACACGGCCGCGTGGACGTCGGCCGGGCTCGACGCCACCGAGATCGGGTTGCTCACCGAGCCGTTCTGGGGCCTCCCGCTGCGGACCTACGTGCGGACCCGGGCCTGGTCCGACACCCAACTGGACGCGGCGGAGGCGCGGCTGGTCGCCCGGGGCCTCGTCGCCGACGGGACGCTGACCGACGCGGGGCGCGTGTACCGCGAATCGATCGAGGCAGCCACCGACGCGCAGTGCACCCCGATCCTCGAGGCCCTCGGCGACGACGGGCTCGAGGAGCTGATCGGCCTGCTCGCGCCGTGGGGCCAGGCGATCCGCGACGCCGGCGGGTACCCGGCGCAGGGGCCGCACGAACTCGCGCCGTCGGGCTGAACGCGACCGACGGCCCGGCCCGGGTCCGGCCCGGGCCCTGCCTCAGTGCAGCGGCTTGTGTTCCGTGCCGTCGCCCGGCGTGATGAACAACGCCGAACCGGGTTCGTGCACGCGCGCCGTGTGCCAGACGTTGCGCGGGTTGACCACCGCGATACCGGGTTGGAGCGGCACGACGCGCTCGGCGCCGTCGAGCTCTTGGACCAGGTCCACCCGGCCCGAGAGCAGGACGACGAGCTCCTCACCGGAGGGATGACGCTCCCAGACGTCCCAGGTGGCGTCCTGGGCGACGACGCACACGAGGCGCCCCTCGCCCCCGTCGCCCGCAGAGCGGGCCCGATAGGTCGCCATGTACTCGGGCGTCCAGGCGAAGTCCGGCAGCGGCGTCGCCGTGGAGCCGGACCCGAGGTGGACGAACGTGCGGGAGAGGTCGAACGGCTCGTCGGTCATGCGGCCCATGGTGCCAGCCCCAGAGCTCTCCTGCGTGTGCCGCGGCCTCGGGCTCAGTAGAGCGGCGACCACGCCGCGCTGCGCAGCAGCCGGCTCTCCCAGCGGTCGCGCACTTCGAGCGCGTCGTGCAGCCACGTCCCGGGGGCGGACGCCTCCGGCGGCAGGTCGTGGCCCAGCATCCACATCACGGCCTTGGTGTTGACGACCCGCTGCCAGAGGATCACCTCGGTCGTCATGTGGGTCCCGAAGACCGGTTGGAAGGCGGCCTCGAGCTCGATCATGCCCGTGCCCTCCTCCTTCTGGCTGCTCAGCGTGTGGTCGTAGAGGGTGCCCGCCTTGTCGAGGTAGGCCTGCAGCCCGCCGGCGAAGGGCCACGCCGTGTCCTCCATGAAGAGGGAGTTCTTGTGCGTCTCGGCCTGCACCGGCACGGTGGCGAGGTCGATCTCCTGCAGGGGTGACCAGGGCACCGGCCGGATCACCTTGGCCGTGCACGCGTGCCGCATGGCGTCGACCTTGGCCGACCACTTCGCCAGGTCGCCTCCCCGCACGCGCTCGGCCAACTCGGCCCAGGCGTTGGCGTCGCGGCACCCGGTGATGGAGACCACGGTGTAGGCCTGTCCGCTCCCGTGGGCCAGGCGCAGATACCAGAGCAGCCGACTGCCGTCCGACTTGGCCAACGCCGGCAGGTACTCGTCGCGGTAGGCGTCGTCGAACGCGTCCTCCTGCGCCCCGGCGACCTGATGCACTTCGTGAAGCAGCAACACGGTGGACCCCCCTTGGGTGATCTTCGGTGATCGTTGGCGACCTGTCGTCGATGTCGTCGTTCAGTGGGTGGTGGCGATGCCCCCGTCGACCGGGATGACCGCACCGGTCAGGTAGGCGCCCGCCCGCGAGGCGAGGAAGATGGCGGCGCCGGCCATGTCGTCGGGCCGGCCGATGCGGCGCAGCGGCGCGCTGCGCCGCGATCTGGTCGCCGAAGGCCTCGAGCGTGGCCGCCATCATCTTGGACTCGAACGGCCCGGGTGCGATGGCGTTGACCGTGATGCTGGGCGCGAGGCGCTTGGCCAGGTGGCGGGTGAGCTGATGCACGGCCGCCTTGGAGGCCGAGTAGGCGTAGGTCTCGAGCGTCGGCACCTGGATCCCGTCGATGGAGCCGATGTTGATCACCCGGGCCGGCGACTCCTGGCTGCCTGCCTTCTCGAGCAGCGGGAGCATGAACTTCGTCACGTGGAAGACGCCCTTCACGTTGAGGCCGAGCACCCGCTCGAAGGCGGCCTCGTCGTAGTCGGCCAAGGGGGCGCCCCAGGTGGCACCCGCGTTGTTGACCAGGATGTCGAGCTGGTCGACCCGCGACGCCATCTCCTCGCCCAGGCGGCGGCACTCCTCCTCCTTGGACAGGTCCGCCGGGACGGCCACACACGTCCCCTTCTTCGAGAGCTCGTCCGCCACCTCCTGGCAGACCTCCGCCTTGCGCGAGGAGATGTAGACCGTCGCCCCGGCGTCGACGAAGCCCTCGGCGATCATCCTGCCGATGCCGCGGCTGCCGCCGGTCACGAGTGCGGTCTTGCCGTCGATGGAGAAGAGGTCCGAGGCGCTCATGGGGTCATTCTGGCCCGGGGAGGGGCCGGCTCGCCTATCCGCCCGGTGCTGCTGCCGGCGTCGCCGCCGCCGTCGGTGTCACCGCCACCGCACGGGCCGACATCGTCACGAAGTCCCGGGCCCACGACGCCGTGAAGAAGGTGGACGGGCCCTGGACGCTGCTCGGTTGCAGACTCGCGCCGTTCGCCGGCCCGGCGGGTTGGCCCAGGGGCGGGTTGTACGCCGCGAACACCGGCCAGGTCGGGTTGATGTCGAGCTCCATGCCCCGCACGACGCCCGCCTGCACGAGGAGCTGCGCCAGTTGCAACGGATTCAGCGACGGGCCGGCGACGTAGACGAGGGCGCCGTTGGCGGTGACGCCGACGGACGAGCGCCACTGGTTCTCGATTCCCGCCCCGGAGCAGGACGAGACCCCGCACGTCGCGCCCCACACCTCCCAGTCACCGCTCGCCGGCCTGTGCCGTCGGTTGCCCGCCCTCGACCAGGGGAACGAGGTTCTGGCGTACCGCGACGACATCGGGCGTCATGACCACGTCGGTGCCCCAGGCGCCGACCGTGACCGAGCCGTCGGCGCGGATCACGAGCGAGGCCGCGCCGTTCACGAGCGGGTAGAGGGTCTTCCCCTCGGTGAGATAGCCGCCCTGGGCGTCCTTCATGAGGAAGCCGCCGTTGAACGCGGCCACGAGCGTCGCTGCCTGTGGGGGCAGGACCGGCGCCGTGAACTGGTACGGGCCCCCACCGGGGCTCTTGGAGCCCGAGTAGAGCTGGGCGGCGAGCAGGTTCGTGTCCATCCAGGCGATGCCGGCCTCCGCCGTGCCGCCCGGTGGGACGAGGTGCGTCTCGTAGACCGCAGTGGCTCCGTTCACCGTCCGTCCGGCCGGCGTCCAGGTGCCATCCGTCGGCGTCGCCGGTGGCGTGAAGGGCGCGAGTGCGGCGGGCGGCGGTAACGGGGTCGGCCCCGGCGGCACCGTCGTCGTCGTCGTCGGCGGCGCCGTCGAGGTCGTCGTGGTCGCGACGTGCCGGCGCTCGTGCCCGCTCGCCGAGCCGGTCGCCGCGGGTCCGCTGCTGCACGCCGCCAGCGTCAACGCGCAGACGGCGAGCGCGGCTGCACCGAGCATCGATTGCCGTCGCCGCACGCCTCGCACCGGCGTCAGCGTACGGTGCGGTCCCCTCGTCCCGGTGCCGCCCCCCGGCCCAAGAGCAGGAACAGGACCCAGACCCCAGAACCCGCGCCGGCCCGCTCAGGGAGCGGCCAGCGCCAGTGCGCCACGGACCAGCACGCTGGCCCCGACGCGGAGCGACTCGTCCTCGACCGAGAAGGTGGGGCTGTGATGCATCCCGCTCGAGCCGTCCGCCGCGGCGCCGCCGACGAAGAAGTAGCAGCCCGGCAGGTGGTTGAGGAACTCGCTCACGTCGTCGCTCGGCCCGGCCGGTGGCATGCGCACGACCGCCGAGTCGCCCACCACCGCCTGGGCCTCCACCTCGACGAGGTCCACCGTCGCCGCGTCGTTCACCACCGCCGGCGTGTGCTCGGGCAATTCGACGTCGACCTCCACCCCCTGGTCGTCGGCGACGACCGCGCACAACGCCAGCAACCGCTCCACGGCCGACTCGCGCTGCGCCTCGGTGAAAGTCCGCAGGGTGCCGGTCACCGTCGCCGTGGTCGGCACGACGTTGACCGCCGTGCCCGCCCGCAGAGTGCCGGCGCTGCACACGCAGTCCGACCCCTCGTAGGCCAGTCCCTCGACTACCGAGCCGAGCCGGCCGACCAGTTCGGCCGTGGCCCGGATGACATCGCCCGTCGCCGACGGCACGGCCCCGTGTCCGCCGGGGCCACGCAACGTGATGCGCAATGAGTGGGCTTCCGACATCGTGATCCCGGCCCGCAACGCGACCATCCCGGTGGGCACGACCGACGTCACGTGGAAGCCGATCAGCCGCGCCCCCTCCATGACCGACAGCGCGCCACCCGCGACCATCGCCTTGGCGCCGCACAGCGCCTCCTCGCCGGGCTGGAACAAAAAGACGTAGCGGCCGGGCAGGTCGTCCCGGCGGGAAGCCAGCAAAGACGCCGCGCCGAGCAGCGAGCCGACGTGGACGTCATGGCCGCAGGCGTGCATCAGCCCCTCGATCTCCGAGTGGCAGGCCCGCGTCGGATCCTCCTGCACCGGCAGCGCGTCGATGTCGGCCCGCAGCACGACGGTGCGCCCCGGGCGGCCGCCCTCCATGGCGAAGATGCCGCCGGTCTCGGTGACGCGCAACGCCTCGGCGATCCCGAGCGCGGCCATGTGGTCGCGGATCAGCGAGGTGGTGGCGTGCTCGGCGAAGGCCAGCTCGGGCCGGCGGTGCACGGCTCGCCGCAGGTCGACCATCTCGTCGAAGACGGCGTCACCGGGGGAGGGCCCGAGGAGGTCGCGCACCCCGAGCACCCCGAGCCGCTCAGCGCCCGAGCAGATCGCGGGCGATGTGGGTGACCTGGATCTCGTCGGTCCCGGCGTAGATCTGGAACACCTTGGCGTCGCGGGCCAGCTGCTCGACGCGGAACTCGGACATGTAGCCGTTGCCGCCGAAGAGCTGCACCGCCTCCATGGCCACCTCCGACGCCGCCTGGGCCGAGTAGAGCTTCATGGCCGACGCCTCGGCCAGGGTCAGCGACTTCCCCGCCGCCGACATCTCGATGTGGCGGAACACGAGGTTCTCCACGTTCAGCCGGGCGATCTCCATCCGGGCGATCTTCAGCTGGATCAGCTGGAACTCGGCGATCGGCCGCTCCCACAGCAGGCGGTCCTTGGCGTACTGGACCGACAGCTTCAGGCACTCCTCGATCAGCCCCAACGACATGGCCGCCACCCCGGCCCGCTCGGTGACGAAGTTGCCCTTCGCGCTCTCGCGGCCCTCGTTGCCACCCGGCGCACCCTCCGTCTCGCCGAGCAGCCGGTCGCGCCCGACGCGCACGTCGGATGAGGAACAGCTCGCCGGTCGGGGACGAGTGCAGGCCCATCTTGCGGAAGGGCTTGGACTGCTCGAGGCCGGCCATGCCCTTGTCGAGGATGAACGTCAGGACGGGGCGCTGGCGCAGCGCCGTGTCCGACCCGTCGTCCAGCTTGGCGTAGAAGACGATCGTGTCCGCGTAGGGGCCGTTGGTGATGAAGGTCTTGTTGCCGTTCAGCACGTACTCGTCGCCGTCACGCACGGCGGTCGACTTCATGCCACCCAGCGCGTCCGACCCCGAGTCCGGCTCGGTGATGGCCCAGGCGCCGACCTTGTCGAAGGTCATGAGGTCGAGGCCCCAGCGCTCCATCTGCGCCGGCGTGCCGCTCTTCATGATGGTGCCACCGGCCAGTCCCGTGCTCACCCCGAGCGCCGTCACGATGCCGGGGCAGTAGTGGCACAGCTCGATGATCGGGATCATGGTCATGGCGGCGCCGCCCCCACCGCCGCCCTCGGCCCGCGCGGCGGTCGCACCCGAGTCCCCGTTGGCCTTGCGCTCGATCGCCTTCTTGGCCGACTCCCGCGCCATGACGTCGAGGCCGAACGTCCGGTAGAGCTTGCGGATCACCTCGTAGGGGGGCGTCTCGCCGTGCTCGAGCTCCTCGACGTTGGGCTTGACCTCTTCGTCGACGAAGCGCCGCACCGCGTCGCGGATCGCCAGCTGCTCCTCGGACCACTCGTACATGCGTGCCTCCCTGCGGCCCGTGCGCCCCGCCGCGGCCCTGCTCGAGCCGGCCCCCGCCGGCCCGGCGCCCGACGACCCTACAGGGCCGCCCTAGGCGTCGGCGATCCGGCGCAGCGTGTTGCCGTCGGTGTGGACGACCTCTTCGGGCATCCGGGCGTGGTGGATGACCGACGTCTCGGTGTAGGTGAACTCGTCGTCCACGCTGGTGTCGAACGTCCCCTCGTACCGGACCGTCAGGGCGTTCTTGTCGAGCCAGTTGTTCGAGAGGATGCCGTACGTCTGGTTGCCGACCCTGGCCTCCAGCGTGAAGGTGGTGGCGTCCGCCGCCACCACGCCGCCGGCCACGACGGCCGAGCCCCGGGGGATCACGAAACAGCGGACCAGCTCGCTGTCGCGGGCGTCCCACAGCCAGTAGCCGACCTCGGTGTGGAAGGGGTTCTCCTCCACGCCCCGCCAGGCCGCCATGCGGTAGTCGAGGCCGTAGAGCACCTGGCTGCCGTTCTCGACCGGGCCGAACGGCTTGAAGTCGATGTGCTCGCGGTAGGGGGTGAGGCCGATCTTGCCGTCGGCGTTGGCGTACGCGACGTCCTCGCCCTTCTCGCCCTCCCAGATGCCGGCCAGCCGGGCCAGCGGGCCCCATTCAGGTCCTGCGCTCAATGCTCCTCCTTCACGTGCTCCTCACGAGCGGCGACGTACGGCGATCGACGCCGCCGCGATCGGACGTTTCACCTTAGAACCTCACCCAGCCGGGGGGTTCAGCGTGGCGGGGCGCCGGTGATCCCGAGGAGGGGCTCGTTCTTCTGGGCCCGTGCCCGCATGCGTGCACGCAATCCGCCTCCGCTCGAGCGGGAGCTCTCGGAGTGGCGCTGCGTCCGCGTGACGACTATCCGGCTCAGCACCAGGAGCAGCATGACGATGACCACGAGGATCAGTGCAGCGTCGTACGCCAAGTAGTGGTACTGCGCTTCGGGCGAGTTGTACCCCGTGAACACCATGTAGGTCAGGTAGGGGAACTGCGAACCCGTCAGCGAGTGCGGGAGTGTGTTGGAGAATCCCGCCGTGTAGATCAGGGGCGCCGTTTCCCCACAGGCGATGGCCAGTGCCAAGAGGAGTCCGGTCATGATGCCGGGCAGCGCGCTCTTCAGAACGACCTTGCGCAGCCGGTAGCCCGCCGACATCCCGAGAGCCTCAGCCCCTTCCCGGTAGCCCGTGGGGACCTGGCGCAGCGACGTCTCGGTGTTCTTGGCGATGTACGG
Source organism: uncultured Acidimicrobiaceae bacterium (assembly GCA_963769095.1). Classification (GTDB taxonomy): domain Bacteria; phylum Actinomycetota; class Acidimicrobiia; order Acidimicrobiales; family RAAP-2; genus Bog-473. Next base: position 51,240 of record CAVYKO010000010.1, on the reverse strand, counting down.
AATCACCATGATGGAGAGGATGATCAGAGCCGGGAGAAGTGAGAGCTTCCAGCCGAGCCCCACCACGAGGGCGACGTAGCCGACGTACCCGAGGACGATGGACGGGAAGCCCGAGAGGACGTCCGACGCGGTCCGGAGCGGTCCACTCACTCTGCCTGAGAATCGCCGTGGGTGGGCGAACTCGGCGAGGTGGATCCCGGCGAACACGCCGATGGTTCCGGCGATGATGAAGACGCCGATCATGAGGATGAGTGTCCCCAGAATCTGGTCGCGCAAGCCCCCACCCGTGGCAGTCAACTGGGTCCAGAGCACGCTCCACTGCCAATGTGGCCAGGCCTTGGCCACGACGTTGATGAGGAGCCAGGCGGCCGGTGCCATCAGGAGGATCAGCGACAGATAGGTCAGCCCGCGCCACACGCGCGTGGAGACGCGGCGACGGCGCGTTGCTGGTCCGGCCGCGAGCAGGTTCGTCATCACGCGCCGCCGACGGGTGCCCCGACGCGGCCCGTACGCTTCACGATGCGGCGTGCCACCAGGTTGACCGCTACTGAGATGACGGCCAACACGAGGGCGAGCTCTGCCAGCGTCGACACGCCCTGCGGGTTGGCGAGCTGCCCGTCGAGCTGGGTGAGGATGGTGGCGGCGATGGTGGTGAAGGGAAGGTAGATCGTCGAGGGGATGCGCAGGGCGGCGCCGCCGATCATGGCGATCGCGATCGTCTCGCCGAGCGCACGCCCCAGGCCGAGCACGGTGGCGCCGATGATGCCCGAGCGCACCCACGGCAGCGTGACCTTGTTGGCGACCTCCCAGTCGGTCATGCCGAGGGCCGACGCCCCCTCCTTGGGGAGCGGTGGCACCTGGGTGAAGAGGTCGCGGGTTGTCGAGGTGATGATGGGCACGATCATCAGCGACAGCACGATGCCGGCGGAGAGCAGTCCTTCGCCCGAGCCGGTCGGGCTGCGGAAGTACCTGAGCACCGGCACGTCGGGCATGACGCTGGCGATGTGCGGATAGACGTTTTTCGCCAGCCATGGCGCGAACGCCAGGATGCCCCACAGGCCGATCACGACGCTCGGGATGCCGGCGAGGATCTCGATCGTGAAGCCGAGCGGCCGCGAGATCCACGTCGGCATGCGCTCGGTGAGGGCGAAGGCGGCCCCGATCGAGAGCGGGAGTGCGATCACGATCGCGATGACCGACGAGGCGATGGTGCCCCAGATGATCGCCCAGGCACCGAACCGCGCGCCCGGGCCACCCCCGTAGCCCTGGTTTCCATAGGTCCAAGTGCGCCCGTAGAGGAAGTACCAGCCGTTGTGGCCGATGACCGGCCAGGCCTTGACGGCGAGCACCGTGAGGGCGAAGACGAGCGCGGCGAGCGGGAGGACCACGGCCACCCAGGCCGAGCCCCGCCAAGCATGCTCCTCGTTGCGGCGGGCGAAGTCGGCGACCCGCTTCGGGAGCGGGGGCTTGCCGACGGATTCCGCCTGCGGCGTGGCAGGGACACTCCCCGCCACGCCGCCGACGGTTGCCATTACTTGATGCTCAGGATCTGCTTGATCGACTGCGCCACGACCTTGGAGGGAAGCGGCTGGAAGTTGACCTGGGCGAGATACGACGTATTCGCCCCGTACTTCGTGTTGAGTGCCCATTCGAGCACCGAGCGGATGCTCTTGGCCGTCGACGAGGACGACTGCTGGTTCGAAACGATGGCGTACTCGTAGTTGACGATCGGGTAGCCGTTGTTGATGTTGCCGTAGATGAGCGAGATGGTCCCGTTGGCGGGCGTCTTCTTCACAAAGCCGGCGGCCTCGGCGGCGATCGTCTGCTGGGTCGGCAGCACATACTGCTTGTGCCCGTTCCCCAAGGCCGCGTAGTTCTGCCCGTTCTGGAGCACCTGGGTCAGGTAGCTGATACCGACGTAGGCGATGCAGCCCACCGTCGCCTTGCAGCCGCTCACCATGCCCGAGTTGCCGTTCTCGCCGAGAGCGCCCGGGGCGTTCGGCCATGGCACGGTGGTGTTGAAGCCGATCTTGGTGCCCCAGCCCGAGGGGTCGGCCTTGGACAGGTAGCTGCTCCACAGGAACGTGTCCCCGGAGCTGTCCGATCGGTGCAGCGTCACGATCGGCGTGGCGGGCAGCGTCACGCTCGGGTTGGCACTGGCGATGGCCGAGTCGTTCCACTTGGTGATCTGGCCCTGGTAGATCTCGGAGAGCACCTTCCCCGAGAGCTTGAGGTGGGCGGTCACCCCTGGGACGTTGTACTCGGCGAGCTGAGCCGAGATGACGAGCGGGATGTTCTTGAGGTGCGGGCTGGCCTGGACCACCGACGGGGACAAGTAGGCGTCGGAGGCCCCGATGTTGATGGTGTTGTTCTGCGCCTCGGAGATGCCCGTGCCCGAGCCGGTCGCTGCCGTCTGGATGTTCACGCTCGGGTACTTCTCGCTGTAGCCGCCTGACCAGAGGTTGAACAGCGGGTACATCAGCGTGCTCCCGGTCTCCGTCACCGTGCCGCCTGACGGCGTCTCGACGCCGCTTGCCGGCAGCTTGGTGGCGGCTGACGCGACTGCGCCGAACAGGAGCGAGCTCAACGCGAGCCCGCCGACTCCTGCGACGACCAACCCTCGGTTCAGTCGTGTCGCGCGCTTCATTTTCTTCACAGGTATCTCTCCTTGTGTGGTCATGCTGATTGGGGTGTTGCTCTCTTGGGATCGCTTCGCCTGAACTCGCCGAGGGGAGTTGATGCCTTGCCGGCCTTACCCCATCCTCCCGGTCACGTAGCGCTCGGTGTCTGGGTGCGACGGATGGTTGAACAGGTCGTCAGTCGGGCCGTATTCGACCAGCGCGCTCTGGTAGAAGAACATGGTCTGATTCGAGACTCGAACGGCTTGGCCCAGGTTGTGCGTCACCACGATCAGCGTCAACGCGGGCGCCAGCGTTTTCAGAAGTGCCTCGATCGACTCCGTCGTCACCGGGTCCAGCGACGAGGTCGGCTCGTCGAGCAGGAGAACCTCGGGCCCCACCGCCAGCGCCCGAGCCAGGCACAGGAGCTGCTGCTGGCCGCCCGAGAGGCGGAATGGCGAGTCGTTCAGGCGGTCTTTCACCGCGTCCCAGAGGCCGACCTCGGTGAGCCGGCGTTCGCACACGACGTCGAGCTGCTTGCCTTTGGCGATGCGGTGCGCCTTCACACCGGCCACCACGTTGTCCTTGATCGACATGGGAAAGGGGTTGGGCCGCTGGAACAGCATGCCGACGCGCCGGCGCAGCGTGAGCAGGTCCACGGTCGGCGCCCACAGGCTCTCGTCGTCATAGGTGACGTCACCCTCGCGGGAGAAGCCCGGGACGCGGTCGTTCATCCGGTTGAGCGTGCGGAGGAAGGTCGACTTGCCCGAGCCCGTCGGCCCGATGAGGGCCGTGATCGAACCGCGCTTCAGTGAGACGTTCACGTCGGCCAGTACGGTCCGGCCGGAGAAACCGAGGCTGAGTTTCGTCGATTCCATCACGTGCTCGGGCCGCTCCGCGTCAGGGTCGAGGGACATGAGGGCCTCGTCGATCCGTCGCTGTTGTCCGGTCGTCGTAACCGGATCGCTACGCGTCCCGAGGGACTCTCCGTTTGCCATCACCTGGAACGTAACTAGGCCAAGTGAATTTCCGGCAACGGGAACGCAATTTCAGAGTGAACAGTTCGCTAATGCTTGGAATCGGTTACAGCGGTCCCAGAGACGCCCCAGTCTGGGTCAGCCTCCTCCGAGCGTCCCAGAGTCCAGAACCTGCCGTTCGAGCGCGTCGCGGTGCGCGGCGGCGATCGCGGTGACCACACCCGGCGCCGTCGCCAGCACGGCGACGTAGAGCACGGCCGCGGGGATCGACAGCCCGATCGCCACCCCCGATGAGAAGAACGCGGCGATGAACGCGGCCAGACCGAGTGACCCGCCGACGGCGAAGGCCAACCACCACTGCAGGACCCGGGCCCGATTGGGGTCGCCCGCGGGCAGGCAGTCGCGGACCGCTTGATACGGGAACCAGTAGTTGACGATCGGGACGAACCAACAGCCCACGCCCCAGGCCGGTGAGTAGTCGGACGGAAACCCCAACGCCCGCGCCGCCGTCGCGGCGCGGTGCTGCCAGATGAGGATCACCACCCACACCGCGATGCCGATGAGCGCCAGAATCGCGAACCACGGGCTGAAGGACTCGTTGTTGAACTGCGGAGTCGGGAGTCCCTGCTTCGCGTCGTCGTAGGCGATGGTGAAGTCGTGGCCGAGCCGGAGCATCTGCGAGGACTGCAGGCGCGCCACCAGCAGTGCGAGCAGGCCGGTGACCGCCGGCACGGCCAACATGATGCGCGCCACCGGCACCATGGCCAGTTCGCCGGCGACTCGCGCCGACGTGGTGTGGGCGTCGAGCCGCTGCGACGCCACGGCCCACGGCGCCGGCTCGAGGGGCGGTCCCTGCGGTGGCGGTGCGCCGGCCCATGGCGGCGCGGGCGGATGCTGGGGCAGCACGACTGCCTCCGTCCACGCATAGCCGTCCCACCAGCGCTGCCCGGGACCACCCGCCGGATCGGGGTACCACCCCGGAGGGGCGCCGGGGTATCCGCTGGGCTGGCTCACCCCGACATCCTGCCAAAGCCCGGTCCCGTCCCAGATCTTCGGGCCCATCCGGCTTGGCTCCGCCGATGGCGGTCGCAATAGCCTGCACGCGATGCGGGTGTTCATTGCGGGCGGGACGGGCGCCATCGGTCGTCCCTTGGTCACGGCCCTGGCCGGCGCCGGTCACGAGATTGCGGTGTACTCCCGCAGCGAAGAACGGGTGGCCGCCCTCGGCGTGCCCGGCATCGTCCCGGCGGTCGGCGACGCCTTCGACGCCGACACCCTGGTGCGGGCCGTGCAGTCCTTCAAGCCCGACGTAGTGGTCAACCAGCTCACGAGCCTGGCCCAATCGGCCAATCCGCTCGCCGTGAAGCGCGGTTTCGACCTGACGAGCCGCCTGCGGCGCGAGGTCTCGGCGACGTTGGTGCGCGCCGCCCGCACCGCCGGCGTCCGGCGCGTCATCGCGCAGAGCATTTCGTTCGCCTATCGCCCGGGGCCGGGCGTGCGCACCGAGTCGGATCCACTGTGGACCGACGCCAAGGGTCAGATCGGGATCCTCACGAGTTCGGTCGCGGCTCTCGAGTCGAACACGCTGGGCGAGCCCGACCTCGAGGGAGTCGTGCTCCGCTACGGCTCCTTCTACGGCCCGGGCACCTATTTCTCTCCCGGTGGCCTCTACGCCACCCTGCTCAAGCGACGCATGATGCCGATGCCCGGCGACGGCGGGGGGATCTTCGCCATGGTGCACCTCGAGGACGCGGCCGCCGCGACCGTCGCGGCGCTCGAGGGCCCGACCGGGACGTTCAACGTGGCCGATGACGTGCCCGCACCGGCGGCGGAGTGGATGCCCTTCGTGGCGGACCTGCTGGGGATCAAGCCTCCGCGCCGCGTTCCCGAGTCGCTCGTCCGCGTCGGGGCCGGGAAGTTCCTGGCCTACCTGCTCTGCGATCAGCCGGCCGTCTCGAGCCAGCGGGCTCGCACGGAACTGGGCTGGTCGCCGCGGTATCCCGACTGGCACGAGGGGTTCAAGGCCGTATTCACCAGCCCGTAGCGCCAAGCGCTCGGGCCCCCGTTCACGCGCCCGCCGCCTCCGGCGGCACAATTCCTCCGTGCGGCGACTGCTCCCGTGGGCCCTACTCGGATTGTTGGGCGTCGGAGTGGTGGCCGGCGCCGCGGTGGGCCAGGCCGACTACCCCTCCCTCTCTCCCGGGCAGTGGGTCGACGGCGTGCTGGCCGCGACGGCTGCCGCCGGTTCCGCCCACCTGCATTTCTCAACCGTCGGGTCGAGTGCCGAGCCGACGGAGCGTGCCGCCGAGTCCGGGAGCGGGGTGGTCGACTTCACCAACGGCGACTTCCGGATCACCCAGGTCAATCATCAGATCGAGTACCAGTCGACGAACGGAGGTCCGCAGCTCCCGATGGCGGAGACGTGGACCGAAGTGGTCGTCGCCATCGGGCAGACGATGTACCGGGACGACTCGGAGAATCTCGATGGCACGTCGTCGCGCCCGTTCTGGGAGAGGTCCCACTTCCCGAGGGACGTGCATCAGGCATTCGGCCTCGATGCAGGGACCGACGCCGAGAACGCGCTGGCCGGGCTGTCGGGCATCACGCCGGTGGCCGCGGTGCGGACGCTTGGTCCGGACACCGTCGACGGCGTCCGGACGACGCGCTACCTGGTCACGGATCGACCGCTGCAACTGTGTACCTCGAGGCCGGGCCAGGCGTCCCACCCCATTTCGACCGCCTTGGATCCCTTCTTGGCGAGTGCCCTCGTGCCGACGACCATCTGGGTTGATCCGGCGGGGCGGCTGGTGCAGGCGCAGCTGACGACCCACATCAGCACACAGGAGTGGAAGGCAATGCGGAAATTGAGCGGCGACTCGCAGCTCCCGACGGCTCCCTTCACCGACGTGACCACGCTGCAATTCTCCGAACTCGGAGCGCCGGTGCACGTGGCGGCGCCGCCGGTGACCGGTCCGCCGCCGCGGTCCTTCAACATCAAAGGCATTACGACGAAGGGTTCGGGTTCCATCGGATCCTGCGGCCATTGAGCTGACCTCCTGACCGCAGGCGCGCCGAATCGACCCTTCAGCCCCCGACCGGCAACCCCAGCGCGGCGCCGAACGCGCCGATGACACCGGCACCGATCAGCGTGAGCACCACGCTGCGCCGCAGGCCGACGATCAGCACCAGGGCGCCAACGAGGACGACCACCTGCCACACGTGCGCGATGGCGAGCGCCAAGGGAATGGCGGCGCCGGCTATCGCGCCGATGGCCGCCGGCCCCGCGCCGCCGAGAAAGGACTGCGCAGTCCGGTTGGTCCGCAACGCCCCGAAGTGGCGGGCCCCCATGAGGATGAAGACGAACGACGGGGAGAACGCGATGAGCGCCGCCAGCAGCGCGCCACCGACGCCGGCCGCGGCGTACCCCACCACGGAGACCGTCTGGACGACCGGACCCGGGGTGATCTGACCGAGCGCCACCCCGTTGAGGAACTGCGCGTTGGTCATCCAGTGGTAGTGATGCACTGCGTCGGCCTGCATGAGCGGGATGATCACGAACCCCCCGCCGAAGGACAGGGCGCCGACCTTGAGCGCCACCCAAGCCAGCGCGCCGAACCCTCCCGTGGCCACCACGCCGAGCGGCGACACGACGAATGCATGGGGCCTCTGCGGCCAGCGGACGCCGCCCGAGACGGCGACCTCGACCAGCCCGCAGCCCAGCAGCACCAGGACGAGATACGTCCCGACGGTCGCGGCCGCGACGCCACCGGCCACGGCGTAGACGACCCAACGCACCTGGCGGGCCCGGACCTCGCCGGCCCGACGCCAGCTGGCGGGCGCCAGTCCGAGCGCCGCGTTGATCGCCACCGGCGCCACCGCCGCGCCGGCCCCGAGCGCCGCACCCTTGATCCACGTCGGCGGGTTGGACGCCAGGAAGATCGCGGCCAGCACGATGATGATGCGCCAGCCCCGGGCAGATGAAGCAGGCCCCGCCGACGAGCGCGCCCCGAAGGCCGCGGAGCCGCCAGGCGCAGAAGATGGCGAGCTGCGTCGACGCCGGGCCCGGGAGGAGGTTCGTCGCCGCGATGGCGTCCTCGAATTCGACCTCGTCGATCCAGCGCTCGCGCTCGACGGCGAGCCGGCGCAGCATGGCGATATGCGTCGGCGGTCCGCCGAAGCCGACGCAGCCGATGCGGCCCCACTCGCGGGCGATGGTGGCGAGGTGTACGTCGGGCCGAGCGTCGGGCGTCGGCTCCGGCTCCGGCGTCCGCTCGTCGGGCATGCGTTCATGTTGGCAGCTGCGGCGGGCAGCTAGAGGATGAGCGGTGCCATCTCCTCGAGGGCGGCGATGTGCGCATCGGCGTCGGGGAGCTCGGCGTGCATCGTGTTCAGCGAGAGGTGGGTGGCGCCGGCCTCACGCCAGCGACGCGCGTGCTCGGCGAGCTTGTCGTGGTCGCGGACGCGGTATTCCAAGCGGCCCTCGAACTCGAAGTTGGACAGGTCGCGCCCCGCCTCGGCCGCGGCGGCGTGGATGATCTCGAGCGCCTCTTCGAGGCCACCCCGGGGGCGCGCCATGGGGAACCATCCGTCGGCCAGCCGGCCCACCCGGCGGAGGGCGGGCGGTGCGAAGGCGCCGATCCAGATGGGAATCGGCCGCTGGATCGGCTGCGGCGCCAGCCCGGAGTGGTCGATGTGGTGGAAGGTGCCGTCGAAGGTCACGCTCTTCTCCGTCCACAGCGCGCGCAGCACGGCGACCTGCTCCTCGAGCAACTGGCCCCGCTTGTCGAAGGGCATGCCGAGCGCGTCGTACTCGATCTTGTTCCAGCCGACGCCGAGCCCGAGCCGGAAGCGCCCGCCGCAGAGCAGGTCGACCTCGGCCGCCTGCTTGGCCAGCAGCGCCGTCTGGCGTTGTGGCCCGATGAGGATGGAGGTCGCGAAGCCGAGCTTGGTGAACCCCGACAGATAGGAGAACATCGTCAGCGGCTCGCGAAACGGGCTGTCGATCGTGTACGGCCCACCCAGGTTGCCGAGCACGGCCGTGTCCCCGCCGAGCACGTGGTCGTAGGCCGCCAGATGCGTGTAACCCAGGTCGGACGCCGCCTGCCCGATGGCGCGCACCGCACCCGGGTCGTAGCCCACCTCGGTCTGGGGGAAGATCACTCCGATGTCCATGACCGCAGTCTGCCCGCGTCGCTCGCGGCGCGCTCCCGCCCGGGGCGGCGCCGGAAGCACCCCGGTTAAGTTGGGCCGATGAAGCTCCGCATCTTCATCGAGCCCCAGCAGGGGGCCAGCTACGAGCAACAGGTGCGCGTTGCGCAGGCGGTCGAGACCCTCGGCTTCGACGCCCTGTTCCGCTCCGACCACTTCCTCACCATGGGCGGCGACGGGCTGCCCGGGCCCACTGACGCCTGGGTGACGCTGGCCGGCCTGGCGCGTGAGACCGAGCGCATCCGGCTGGGCACGCTCGTCACGAGTGCGACCTTCCGGCTGCCCGGGTTGCTCGCGGTCGAGGTGGCCCAGGTCGATGCGATGAGCGGCGGCCGCGTCGAGCTCGGGCTCGGTGCGGGCTGGTACGACGGCGAGCACACCGCCTACGGCGTCCCGTTCCCTCCGCTCGGCGAGCGCTTCGAGCGACTGGAAGAGCAGTTCGCCATCCTCACGGGCTTGTGGACCACACCGGTCGGCAAGAAGTTCGACTTCAAGGGGCGCCACTACACCCTTGCGGACAGCCCCGCGTTGCCCAAGTCGGTGCAGCAGCCGCACCCGCCGCTCATCGTGGGCGGGGGCGGGCCGACGCGCACGCCGCGGCTGGCCGCCACCTACGCGACCGAGTTCAACCTGCCATTCTCGTCACTGGCCGACACCGAGGCGCAATACGGCCGTGTGCGTGCGGCGTGCGAGCAGAAGGGCCGTGACCCCGAGACGCTGCGCCTCTCGGCCGCCCAGGTGGTGTGCTGCGGGGCGACGAGGCCGAGGTCGAGCGCCGCGCCGCCAGCATCGGGCGCAAGCCCGACGAGCTGCGCGCCCACGGCGCGGCGGGCACGCCCGACGAGGTGGTGGCGCGCCTCGAGGCGTTCGCCGCCATCGGGGCCGAGACCATGTACCTCCAGGTCCTCGACCTCGACGACCTCGAGCACCTGGAGCTCCTGGCGAAGGAAGTGCTGCCGCAGGTCGCCTGACGCGAGGACCGTCAGGGCGACCCGGCGGGCCACTACCCGCCCGAGGTCGACGGCGGCGTCGCCGTGCACCCCTCGCAGGGCCCGCTGCCCTGTGAAGTAGGCGGGAACGGACGGCGAGTCCGTCGGCGGGTTGGTCGGCAACAGCACGGCGCGCCGGGGCGCCTGATTGAAGTTGAAGTCGTTCGCCATGTTGCCCAGGATGCCGACGTTCTCGCGCACGTCGGGCCGCGGGTCGGGCCGCTGTCGGTCTTCGGGTTGAGCCGCGAGCCGCCGAGGAAGTCGTCCTCGATGAACTTCAGGTAGGCGTCGCTGCTCGAGCGTCTGGTGGTCGATGTAGCCCTGCTTGGCGTAGGGCGAGATCACCAGCGCCGGTACCCGCAGCCCGTAGCCGTTGACGTCGACCGTCGGCGGCACGACGTGGTCGTAGAAGCCGCCCCAGTCGTCCCACTGCAAGAAGATGGCCGTCGAGTCCCAGTCCGGGCTCTTCATGGCCGCGTTGATGATGGCGGTGACGTAGGCCTGGCCCTGGTGCACGCTCGCCGGCGGGTGCTCGCTGTCCGCCTGCGACGGGGTGACCCACGAGACGGCGGGCAGCGTGCCCTTCTTGGCCGTCGGCGAAGTAGTTGTCGAGGGGCTGGATGTTGCGCACCTGGTGGTCCTGCTGCACGTCCTCGAAGATCGGCAGCGGGTTCCAGATCCCCGGCGTGAGGTAGTTCTGCTTCACCGGCGCGCAGGTCTCCGCCCCGTCGTTCTCGCAGTCGGGCTGGTCCCCGGTCTGCACGTAGTACGCCCACGGGACGTGCTTGTTGTAGAGGAGCCAGGTGATGTCGGTCCACGCGTTGGTGACGTCGGCCGTCCCGGTGGTGAGCGCCTGGTCGACGTACTTCTGCATCTGCGCGGGCGTGTACGGGCCCTGGATCTCGTTCTGGCAGCTCGAGGGGTTCGGGTTCGAGCAGATGGCCGACCAGCCGGAGACCAGGTAGAGGTGGTCGGGGAGCGACCACGAGTGGACGGGCTCGAACATGTGGTCGTCGAGCGCGAAGTCCTGGGCGTAGGCCCAGTAGTTCGGGATCTCCGCCGCCGTGTGATAGCCCATCACGTCGGGGGTGGCCGAGTTGGTGCAGGCGGGATCGGTCGGGTTGAGGCACCCCTTCTTGGCGTTCGCCGCCGACGTGATGAAGCCGTCCATGGCGCCGTTGTTCACGTCTGCCGCAGCGTTGCGGACGTTGTGCGGTCCGCCGCCGTTGACGTCGGCCGTGTCGTGGTACGGCGCCGGTGCAGCCGCCGGCCGGATTGGGCACGCACACCGTCGGCGTCCCGTTCTTCATCGGGATACCGTCGGCGCCGGGATAGGTGCCGAAGTAGCTGTCGAAGGAGCGGTTCTCCTGCTCGATGACGATGACGTGCTTGATCTTGTGGATCCCCGACGCCACGAGGTAGTGCCCGGTCGGCCCGCCGGTCACGCGCTTGCCCTGGCGGCGCCGGCGGCGTGACGAACGTGCCGCACGCGCTGAGCGTCGAGGGAGAGGACGGCGACGCCGAAGGCGGCAGGGACGAGAGGCCGCAGCCACCGGGCTCCGGCGGAACCGCCCGGCGGACACCGCCACTGCTGGCGAGGCTGATCGCATCAGTGCACTATTGGCACCGTGGCGTCGGGGGTCAACCGTTTCGGACGAACCCTCACACTTTCCTAAAGCACTCGAGGCCTGGCCCTTGTGCGAGGAGCCTGAAGGCAACGGAGGTCAGAAGGCCGTCGGCACCGCACCCACGACGTTGGACACCTTCACGCCGAGGCCGGGGAGCGAGCCGATGAAGCCGGCGTCGCCGAAGGCGAACACGCCGCCGTCGGAGCCGATGAGCCAGTAGCCGCCGCGGTCGGCCGTGGGCACGATGCTCACGATGTTGTTGACCGAGATGTCCATGGCCGGGAGCGACCCGTGGTCCACGGCGTCGCCGAACGGGTAGACCGAACCGTTCGGAGCCGACCAGGTAATAGCCCTTGCCGGTCGCGGTGGTCGCAATGGCGACGATGTTGTTCACCGAGATGCCCTTGCCGGGCAGCGAGCCGTAGAAGTTCGTGTTGCCGAAGGCGAAGACGCCGCCGTCACTGCCGACGAGGAAGTAGCCGCCGCCACCCGGCGTGGCCACGATGCCCACGATGTTGTTGACGTGCACGCCGAGGCCGGGCAGCGAGCCGAAGAAGCCCGAGGACTGGCCGGTCGGGAAGACGAACACGCCGCCGTCTCGCCCGACCAGGTCGTAGCCGGTGTTGTTGTTCGTCGGCACCAGGCCGACGATGTTGTTGACCTTGACGCCCAGGCCGGGCAGCGAGCCGTAGAAGCCCGAGGGCATGTCCGAGTCGGGAAGACGAACACGCCGCCGTCAGAGCCCGGCCAGGTCGTAGCCGTGGTAGTTGTTCGTCGGCACCAGGCCCACGACGTTGTTGACCTTGACCCCGAGGCCGGGCAGCGAGCCGAAGAAGCCGAAGGGCTGGCCGGTCGGGAACACGAACACGCCGCCGTCCGAGCCGGCCAGGTCGTATCCGGTCGACATCTGGATCTCGTAGGCGCCGGCGTCACAGGACGGTACTTGCCGAACCCGGGGCGCGGCTGGCCGCGCTCGTCGGTCGTCACGGTGTGCAGGCCGCTCGGCGGCACGATCCCGTAGGCCGAGCTCGACCGTCGTGATGGCCGCGGTCTGCGGGCCGCTCGAACCGTTGGCCGCCAAGGCGAGCGTGCCGATGGTCGTCGAGTTCTGGATGCTGGTCGAGCCCAGCCCGCACGTCGCGTCCGAGGCCACGTTGTGGCCGTTGTCGGTGATCGCTTCGCTGCAGTCAGGGCCGACCGAGGCGTCGTCGAGGATCGAGTTGGCCACCGATATCTCGCCGTTGGCGAAGAGGGCCTCGTCGGAGTTGGCCACCAGGGTGTCGTTCACCAGGCGTCATGTCGCTGCCCCAGAAGGCGCCACCACCCTCGGACGTGGCGATGTTCCCGACGAAAGTCGAGTTGGTGACGCTTCCGCTCGAATCTTCGAAGATCGCGCCCCCGGCATCGGAGGTGTTGGTTTGGAACGTGCTGGTGTTGACGGTGGCGGTGCCGGTTCCGTCGCAGTCGCCTCCGCTGATGGCGCCACCGTCTCCGTCCGTGCCCGAGTTGTTGACGAACGTCGAGCCGGTCACGACGAGCTCGCCGGTCAATGCCCGAGGCCGATGCATCCGTCGGCGAAGTCGATCGCGCCGCCACTCGTCAGGCGCGTGGTTGCCCTGAGAAGGTGTCCGACGTGATCGTCAGTGTTCCGGTCCCGAGGTCTTCGATGCGCCGCCTGCCGTAGCCGGAGTCGGATGTCGCATCGCCGCCGCTGATCGTCATGTTGTGGATCGTCACGGCGCCCGCGCTGGTTCTGGTTGATGAAGATGTTGCTGCCCGTCCCGCCGTCGTCCAGCGTCGGCTGCGTCGTGCCCGTGCCCTCGATATCGAGCGTGTCACCGCCGCCCGAAAAGAGGCTGATCGCCACGCTCTCGTTGTAGTGGGTGGACGACCCGGCGACGTCGAGCGTGACCGCGGTGTTCGCTGAGGGCCTCGGCCGCGTCAACCCCGTCCTGGATCGTCTTACACGCCCCGGCTCCGGCCGACGAGCAGCCGATGTTCGCCGTGCCGTTGACGTTGTCGACGAAGAGGGTTGTCGCTGCCACGGCCCCCGACGGGGCACTCGACAGCGCCACCACCCCGAGGCCGAACATGCCGCACAAGAGCGCGGCCACCCCGGTCAACGTGGTCCGGGTGGCCATCCTCCGCCTCCGTCGACCGAGGTGCCCCGCGAAGTCCGGATCGCTGTCATGCGCATCGTCTCATCCTCCCCAGAAGTCGCAGCACTGCGAAGGGATCACCTTGGCACACCGGTGCCGTGACGGCGAGGACCAACAAGGGTCAGAACGCCGTCGGGACGGCCCCGACAACATTGGACACCTTCACGCCGAGGCCGGGGAGCGAGCCGATGAAACCGGCGTCGCCGAAGGCGAACACGCCGCCGTCGGAGCCGATGAGCCAGTACCCGCCGCGGTCGGCTGTGGGCACGATGCTCACGATGTTGTTCACCGAGATGCCCATGGCCGGGAGCGACCCGTGGTCCACGGCGTCGCCGAAGGGGTAGACCGACCCGTTCGAGCCGACCAGGTAATAGCCCTTGCCGGTCGCGGTGGTGGCGATGGCGACGATGTTGTTCACCGAGATGCCCTTGCCCGGCAGCGAACCGTAGAAGTTCGTGTTGCCGAAGGCGAAGACGCCCCCGTCACTGCCGACGAGGAAGTAACCGCCACCCCCCGGCGTGGCCACGATGCCCACGATGTTGTTGACGTGAATGCCGAGGCCCGGGAGCGAGCCGAAGAAGCCCGAGGACTGGCCGGTCGGGAAGACGAAGACGCCACCGTCTCGACCGACCAGGTCGTAACCGGTGTTGTTGTTCGTCGGGACCAGGCCCACGATGTTGTTCACCTTGACGCCCAGGCCGGGGAGCGAGCCATAGAAGCCCGAGCCCATGCCGAGCGGGAAGACGAAGACGCCGCCGTCCGATCCCGCGAGGTCATAGCCGTGGTAGTTGTTCGTCGGCACGAGGCCCACGACGTTGTTGACATGGATCCCGAGGCCGGGCAGCGAGCCGAAGAAGCCGAAGGGCTGGCCGGTCGGGAACACGAACACCCCGCCGTCGGAGCCCGCCAGGTCGTAGCCGGTCGACAGTTGGAACTCATAGGCGCCGGCGTCACAGGAGGTCTTGCCGTATCCAGGGCGCGGCTGGCCGCGCTCGTCGGACTTCACCGTGCAGGCGGCCGCCGGCACGAACCCGTAGGCCGAGCTCGTCTTGGTGATGGCCGCGGTCTGCGGGCCGCTCGACCCGTTGGCCGCCAGGGTCAGCGTGCCGATGGTCGTCGAGTTCTGCAGGCTGGTCGAGCCGAGGCCGCACGTCGCGTCGGACGACACGTTGTAGCCGTTGTCGGTGATCGGCCGAATGGCACTCGGACCCGGTCGCGGCGTCGTCGAGTATGGAGTTGGCGATCGAGGTGTTGCCCGTGTTGTAGATCACCGTGCCGTTGTTCCCGGTGAAGGTGTCATCGACGAAGGCGACACCTTCACCGCCGAACGCGCCGCCGGGATTTCCTGACTCGGTGGATGAATTCGACGACGAACGTGCTGTTCGTGACGCTGCTGCCGCGGGTTCCAGGCCGAGATCGCTCCGCCGAACTGGGCCGCATTGGACTGGAAGGTGCTGTCGCTCACCGTCAAGGTGCCGGTGGGATGGCTGCCGCAAAAGTCGTGGGCATCGATGGCACCGCCGTCCGTCGGTACCGGTGTTGTCGACGAACGTGGAGCTCGTGACGACGACGTTGCCGCTGGTGCCGCCGTTACATTGGTCGACCGCGTCGATCGCCCCGCCGTCGCCGCTCGCGATCGGAGTTGTGGGAGATGGTGTCGTTGCTGACCGTGAGCGTCCCGGTCCCGATGTCGAGAATGGCGCCGCCCGCCTCGGGACCGGTCGAGGCGTCGCCACCGCTGATGGTCATGTGGCCGATGGTGACGTCACCGGCGCTGGTGTCCGGGATGGTGACGTTGCTGCCCGTCCCGCCGTTGTCGAGGGTCGGGAGCGTCGAGCCGGTGCCTTCGATGTCGAGGGTGTCACCGCGGCCCGACGGGAGGTTGATCGTCACCGCCTGGGTGTAGTTGGTGGACGAACCGGCGACGTCGAGTGTCACCGTTGGTGCCGCTGAGTGCCTCGGCGGCGGTCACGCCCTGCTGGATCGTCTTGCACGCACCGGCGCCCGCGGTGGAGCAGCCCGTGGTCTGCGTGCCGGCGACGTTGTCGACGAACAGGGTGGCCGATGTCGCTGCGGCCGAGGGGGCGCTCGACAGCGCCATGACCCCGAGGCCGAACATCCCGCACAAGAGCGTGGCCACACCGGCCAATGCGGTCCTGGCGGCTGAGCGCTGCCTCCGGTGGCCGAGAATTCTCCGCGTGCGTCCGTGCCGACGTCATGTTCATGGTCCTCCCCGGCCTCGATCGCACACCGACAGGGTCGGAGTGCCCTCGGCAACTACCTATCACTCTGGATGCCCCGGGCCAGGGGCTCGTAACTTGTCCTCTGCGGTCTCGGTCCCTCGGCGATCGACAACGGGAGTGTCAGAAGGCCGTCGGCACCGCCCCCACGACGTTGGACACCTTCACGCCGAGGCCGGGGAGCGAGCCGATGAAACCGGCGTCGCCGAAGGCGAACACGCCGCCGTCGGAGCCGATGAGCCAGTACCCGCCGCGGTCGGCCGTGGGCACGATGCTCACGATGTTGTTCACCGAGATGCCCATGGCCGGGAGCGACCCGTGGTCCACGGCGTCGCCGAAGGGGTAGACCGACCCGTTCGAGCCGACCAGGTAGTAGCCCTTGCCGGTCGCGGTGGTGGCGATGGCGACGATGTTGTTCACCGAGATGCCCTTGCCCGGCAGCGAACCGTAGAAGTTCGTGTTGCCGAAGGCGAAGACGCCGCCGTCACTGCCGACGAGGAAGTAACCGCCACCCCCCGGCGTGGCCACGATGCCCACGATGTTGTTGACGTGAATGCCGAGGCCCGGGAGCGAGCCGAAGAAGCCCGAGGACTGGCCGGTCGGGAAGACGAAGACGCCACCGTCTCGACCGACCAGGTCGTACCCGGTGTTGTTGTTCGTCGGGACCAGGCCCACGATGTTGTTCACCTTGACGCCCAGGCCGGGGAGCGAGCCATAGAAGCCCGAGCCCATGCCGAGTGGGAAGACGAAGACGCCGCCGTCCGATCCCGCGAGGTCATAGCCGTGGTAGTTGTTCGTCGGCACCAGGCCCACGACGTTGTTGACATGGATCCCGAGGCCGGGCAGCGAGCCGAAGAAGCCGAAGGGCTGGCCGGTCGGGAACACGAACACCCCGCCGTCGGAGCCGGCCAGGTCGTAGCCGGTCGACAGTTGGAACTCGTAGGCGCCGGCGTCACAGGAGGTCTTGCCGTAGCCGGGGCGCGGCTGGCCGCGCTCGTCGGTCTTCACCGTGCAGGCGGCTCGCCGGCACGAACCCGTAGGCCGAGCTCGACTTGGTGATGGCCGCGGTCTGCGGGCCGCTCGAGCCGTTGGCCGCCAGGGTCAGCGTGCCGATGGTCGTCGAGTTCTGCAGGCTGGTCGAGCCGAGGTCGCACGTGGCGTCGGACGACACGTTGTAGCCGTTGTCGGTGATGGGACCGATGGCACTCGGGTCGTGGCCGGCCCGTCGTCGAGGATCGAGTTGGCGGCGGAGAACCTATTGCCCGTCCGTTCTGGATGGCGCTGTGCCGTACCTGCGTTTGCCGGTCAGCGTGTCGTCCACGAAGGCGACAGGGTGGTCGCCGACCCACCGCGGCGCCGCGCTCGGCGACGTTCGCCGACGAAGGTGCTGTTGGTCGCCGCTGCTGCCGCGGTCCCAGACCGCGATCGCCCCGCCGAATCCGTCGGCGCTTCCGGCGTTGTTGCCCGTGAACGTGCTGTCGGTCACCGTCAAGGTGCCCGTTGCCGCCGCAGCAGTCGTGCCTCATCGATTGCCCCGCCGTCCAAGTCGGTACCGGAGTTGTCCACGAACGTGGAGCTCGGTCACGACGAGGTTGCCGGTTCCCGATGCCGCCGTTACACCGGTCGGCGGCGTCGATCGCCCCGCCCTGGGCGTCGCGCCTGGTTGTGGGAGAAGACGTCGCTGTTGACGGTCAAGGTGCCGGTCCCAGGTCTTCGATCGCGCCGCCCGACCCGTTGCCGGTCGCGGCGTTGCCACCGCTGATGGTCATGTGGCCGATGGTGACGGCACCGGCGCTGGTGTCCGGGATGGTGACGTTGCTCCCGCTCCCGCCGTCGTCGAGGGTCGGGAGCGTCGAGCCGGTGCCCTCGATGTCGAGGGTGTCGCCGCCGCCCGAGGTGAGGTTGATCGTCACCGGCTCGGTGTAGTTGGTGGACGAACCGGCGACGTCGAGCGTCACCGCCGTGCCCGTGAGCGCCTCGGCGGCGGTCACGCCCTGCTGGATCGTCTTGCACGCGCCGGCGCCCGCGGTGGAGCAGCCCGTGGTCTGTCCGCCGTTCACGTTGTCGACGAAGAGGGTGGCCGTCGTCACGGCGCCCGATGGGGCGCTCGACAGCGCCAACGACCCCGAGGCCGAACATCCCGCACAAGAGCGTGGCGACCCCGGCCAGCGCCGTCCTGGCGACCGATCCCTTCCTCCGCCGGCCGAAGATTCCGCGTGCCGTCGGTGCTCGTCATGTGCATGGTCCTCCCCAGCCCCGATCGCACACCGGACGGGCGCCGGCGTGCCGTGGCAATACCGATGCCCTATCGATGCCCAGGGTCAGGGCTTTTAACCCCTGGTTCCGAAATGGCCGGGTCGGAGCGCCGAGACCCTCGGTACGCTGGGTGGCGGTGATGCGGGCAGCCCCGAACCCGACGAACCCGACCCAGGGATCGATCGTGCGGCGCGCCGGCGGGCGAACTGGGGAGGACGACAGATGACCATCACGAGCAGAGGGGCGGTGGCCCCGAACGCCGATCAGCCGGCTGCTGATCCGGCGAACGGTGCGGCCACGACGGCATCGGCACCGCACATCGACACCGACGCCCTCGACACGGTGGTCGAGCTCGTCGCCGACCACGCGCCCGGCTGGGCCAAGACCGACGCGGCCACAAGGGCGAAGCTGTTGCAAGAAGTGATCGACGCCACGCTGGCGGCGCAGGACGACTGGGTGGCCGCAGCCTGCGCGGCCAAGGGGTTGGAGCCGGGCTCGACCGAGGCGGGCGAGGAGCTCTTCGCCGGCATCGGCACGTTCGTGCGTATGGCCCGGCTGTTCCGCGACGCGCTGCGCGACATCGCCAAGGACGGCAAGCCCTCATTCGCCGGGCCGGTGCGCGAGGCGCCCGACGGCCGGCTTCGGGTCCAGGTCTTCCCGGCCACCGCCTTCGACCGCATCACGTTCCCCCAGACCACCGCCGAGGTCTGGATGCAGCCCGGCGTCACCCGCGACGCCTCGTCGCCGGCCAAGCCCCCGCCTACGCCGACCCCGGTGGCCACGCTCGGCACCGCGCTCGTGCTGGCGGCCGGCAACGTGGCCTCGCTCGGCCCGCGCGACGTGCTGTCCAAGCTCTTCGTCGAGGGCAAGGTCGTCGTGATGAAGGCCAACCCGGTCAACGACTATCTCGTGCCGCACTGGAGCCGCGCGCTGGCGCCGCTGCTCGAGGCCGGCGTGTTGCGCATCGTCGAAGGTGGCGCCGCGGTCGGCCAGTACCTGACCGCGCACCCGCGCATCGACGAGGTGCACATCACCGGCTCGGACAAGACCTACGACGCCGTCGTCTTCGGCACCGGAGCGGAGGGCGCCCGGCGCAAGGCGGCCGACGAGCCCGTGCTCGACAAGCCGGTGACCGCCGAGCTCGGCAACGTCTCGCCGATCATCGTGGTGCCGGGCAAGTGGTCGATCCCCGAGCTGCGCTACCAGGCCGAGCACATCGCCACCATGCTGGTGAACAACGCGGGCTTCAACTGCATCAGCGCCCGCGTCGTCGTCACGCACGAGGCCTGGCCCCAGCGCGACGCGTTCCTCGGTGCCCTGACCCAGACGCTGGCCGGCATCCGCACCCGGCGCGCCTACTACCCCGGTGCCGCCTCGCGGCGCGACGCGTTCGTGGCCGCCCACCCCGAGGCCGAGGCGTTCGGCAGCGGGCCGGCCGACGCGCTGCCCTGGACCTTCATCGCCGACGTGCCCGCCGGGCGCACGGACGACATCTGCTTCAACGTGGAGTCCTTCTTCGGGCAGGTGGCCGAGACGGCCCTGCCGGCCCCGGATGCGGCGGGCTTCCTCGATGCCGCCACCGCCTTCTGCAACGACGTCGTGTGGGGGACGCTCGGGGCGACCATCATCGTGGCCCCGTCGTCGCTGAAGGGCGGCGGGGTAGCCGACGCCGTGGAGCGGGCGATCGCCGACCTGCGCTACGGCTCCATCGGCGTCAACGTGTGGCACGGCCTGTCCTTCGCCATGGGCTCGACCACCTGGGGCGCCTATCCGGGGCACCCGCGCACCGACATCCAGTCGGGCTCGGGCGTCGTCGGCAACGCCGCCATGTTCGACCGGCCGCAAAAGTCGGTCGTGCGCGCGCCGTTCCGCTCCCGGCCCAAGCCGCCGTGGTTCGCCACGGCGCCGTCGTCCTACGACGTCATGCGTCGCTTCGTGACCTTCGAGGCCGAGCCGTCGGCGGCGAAGATCCCGGGGCTGATGCTCGCCGCCATGCGGCACTGATCTCCGTCGGGGCCGGCCCGGCACGGGCCGGCCTGGTTACATCGTCTTGGCGCGCAGCTGCGGGATCGCGTAGGGCGCCGCCGCGACTACCGCCGCGATGAGCCCGACGAAGGCACCGAACTCCCAGCCGACTCCCGACCCACCGGGCTTGTCGATGAAGGCGATGAAGACGAGCACCAGATTGACGATGGTCGCAATCATCATCGTGGTGAGGTGCGGGACGCTCATGCTCACGGGCAACTCGTCCCAGCCGGCCCGCAGCACCAGGTAGGCCACGATCAGGATGCAGAGGATCATCACGATGTAGAGCCAACCGTGGGCCGACAGGCCGCTGGCGGTCACGGTGATGCCGATGACCGTGATGCCGAACCACGACAGGAACAGCGAGATGAACAGGACGATCGAAGCGATCCCGGCAATCCGGTCGGCCAGCGACCAGCGGGCGGCGTCGAACCGGTAGGCCGGGACGCTCGAGCGGGACGCCGCGGCCGCAGCCGGAGCGCCGGCGCCGGCGGGGGCGCCGGCCGGCGGGGGAGGTGGAGGTGGAGGTGCAGCGGTGCTGGCGGCGGGTGCGGTCCCGAGCGCCGCGCCGCAGTTGGGGCAGTTGTTGGCGTCGTCTGCGGCTTCGCTCTGACACTGCGGGCAGGTCTTCGGCATGACGGTCCTCCATCGATCATGCGACGGGAGTCCGCGCGGCCCCCGCACGCTTTCAGACGTCTATCCAGCTCTCAGGGAGTCTACGGGGGTGGAAGGCTCCTGACTAGGGATCCTTTGTCGATTGAGAGCTCCATGCCGCTCCGGGATTTCCCAGTCCGGCGGGTCCCGTGGCTAGGACCGACCGCCGCCATGGGTGCGCCCGGGAACGGCGTGGTGCTTCGGCGGGACGATGGTGATCCGCGCCACGCTGGCGCCGCCCGCGGCGACACACGCGGTCGTGCTCGGGCACGACACGGCGGTCAGGGTGAGCGGCACGTAGGCGGCTGAGGACGGGCGGAACGTCGTGCCGGCGTTGACGCTCTGCGCCACGGCGCCGGTCGCCACCGCCGGGTTGCCGTTCCATTCGGTGCCGACCATCGCGCAGACCTTGGCCGACGGGCAGTCGACGCCGAAGACGTCGTCGACCGGGGTGAGGCTGGTCGCGGGTTGCCAGGTGTGTCCGCCGTCGGCGCTCCGGAGCAGCTCCCCCTGCGCCGGGACCACGTCGTTCACCGTCATGGAGGTGGACCCCGCGGCGAGGCAGTTCGTCGTGTTCGAGGCAGGCGGCGCTGCGCAACACGCCGACGCCGTTGGGCACCGAGGCCAACGCCCAGGTCTGCGCGCCGTCGGCGCTGATCGCGACGGCGCCCTCGCCGTGGCCCGTGCCGGTGGGGACGTACCCCGCCACGAGGCAGGGCCCGCCCACGGTGCACGACAGGTCGTCGCCGGCCAGGAACAGAGACGGCAGGTTGCCCTCGCGCTGCCAGGTCTGACCGAAGTTCGTGCTGGCGGCCGACCAGATGAAGGTGCCGTCGCTCACGAGGGCGACGCAGTCGGCCGCGGTCGAGCACTCGACGGTCGTCACGCTCAGCGCACCGGCGGGCGCCACCACCGGGTTCCAGGTGGTGCCGCCGTTGGTGGTCGCCAGGACGACACCGCTCCCCGGCAGCGAGGCGCCGTTCGACCCGACGGCCATGCAGACCGTGGGGGTCGGACACGACACGCCACTCAGCTGGGGCGTGCTCCCCCCGGCCACGTGCTGCGACTTCCACGTCCGGCCACCGTTCTTCGTGGCGACGATGACGTTCGGGCTGCCGGGCGCCGGTGCGACGCCGGGACCGGCGATACCCACCGCCCAGCAGCGCCGGGCGTTGGCACAGGACACCGCGCCCAGGGCGCCCGTGCCGGCGGGCGCCGGTTGGCCCAGCACCAGGGGTGTGCCCTTTGGCTCCCCGAGGACGTGGTGGGTCTGGGCCGAGCCGGGACCTCCGCCCGTCGAGCACCCCGCGACGAAGAGCGCGACGGCCGCGAGCAGGGTCGCAAGACCCAATCGGGATCGCCGGACACCCCGGTGGCGAGGCACGACACATGAGGTCACGGCCGCCCGACAATAGTGGCTGGGGGGCCCAATTTCGGCGGAACCGTTGTCTACGCTCGCTGCGGTGGACTGGGTGGACCTCCTGATCATCGGGCTGATGCTGCTCGCTGCCGTGCACGGGCTGCGGCTGGGCGCGCTGATCCAGATCCTCACCTTCGGCGGCTTCTGGTTGGGCTTCCTCCTCGGAACCGTGATCTGGGTTCCCCTGCTGTCGACGTCGCACGACAGCGCGACCCGATCGATCCTGATCGTCGGGCTGGTCATGGCGACGGCCTGCGGGCTGGGCTACGTCGGTCGCATCATCGGCACCTACAGCAACATCACGCTGCGCCGGCACCATCTGGGCAACGTCGACGCCGTCCTCGGAGTCGGGGTGGCGGTGATCGCCGTCCTGCTCTCGGTGTGGCTCGTCGCGGCGGTGATCTCCTCGCCGAACAGCCGCTTCACTTCGCTCGATGCCGCCGTGGCCCGCTCGGACATCCTGCACTCGATCGACCGCATCCTCCCGCAGGCGCCCTCGATCTTCAACGACCTGCAGAACTTCCTCAACAACCAAGGGTTCCCACAGGTGTTCTCGACGCTCACCCCACCCTCGTCGCCGAACGTCGCACCGCCCACGGACGCACAGACCAAGGCGCTGGCCGCCCCCGCGGTGTTCTCGACCGTGAAGATCCTCGGGACCGCGTGCACCAACGAGCAAGAGGGGTCGGGCTTCGTGGTGGGCCCAGGACTGGTCGCCACCAACGCGCACGTCATCGCGGGCGAGGGCCTGGGCAGCACGCAGGTGATGATCGGCAACACGGGCTACGCCGCGACGCCGGTCTACTTCGACCCGTCCTTCGATCTCGCCGTGTTGCGCACGAGCGCCCCCCTCGGGCCGGTGCTCACCATCAGCCCGAGCCTGGCCTCCAACGGCACCCAGGCCGCGATCCTGGGCTACCCCGAGGACGGCCCGCTCACCACCGATCCGGCCGGCGTGACCGAAGAGGTCACCGCGGTGGGGAAGGACATCTACAACAACGGCTCCGTCACCCGCGGCGTCTACGCCCTCAACGCCACGGTGCTGCCCGGCAACTCGGGGGGGCCGTTGATGGGCCCGGGGGGCCAGGTCATCGGTGTCGTGTTCTCGCGGTCCACCGTGTACCCCAATGTCGGCTACGCGCTCGACGTCGCCCGGCGTCCTGGCGCGGGTCCAGGCGGCCGAACAGCATCATGCGGCGGTGAGCACGGGATCGTGCATCTCTGGCTGAGTGGTCGCGGCCATAACGAAGGCGCGGGGTGACCAGCGCTGTTCGGGCGTGAAGCGGCAAGAATGAAGGCATGAGCCAGCGCATCGAGGATTACGCCCTCATCGGCGACCTGCACACGGCCGCCTTGGTGGGCATCGACGGATCGATCGACTGGATGTGCCTGCCGCATTTCGATTCGCCGGCGTGCTTCGCCCGCCTGCTCGGCCACAAGAACCACGGCTTCTGGCAACTCGCCCCGGTCGGCGCACCGGACAGCATCCTCGCCACCCGCCGCTGGTACCGGCCCGACTCCCTGGTCCTCGAGACCGAGTTCGACACGGCGACGGGCACGGTACGGATCACCGACTGCATGCCCAAACGGGATGACCACCCGCACCTGGTGCGTTCGGTCGAAGGAGTGAGCGGCTCGGTCGACATGCGGATGGAGCTCGTCGTCCGCTTCGACTACGGCGAGGTGCTCCCCTGGGTGACGACCCACGATGGCCTGACCCGGCTGACAGCGGGGCCCGACTCGGTCGCGCTCTGGCACCAGGTTGAGGTGGAGGGAAAGGACCTGCGCACCGAAGCGAACTTCACGGTCACCGAGCGCCAGCGTTTCCCGTTCACCCTCGTGTGGTACCCCTCGAACCAGGAGCCCCCGCCTCCGCTCGACAGCTGGTACGCAGTGCACCTCACCGAGGCCTTCTGGACCGAGTGGGCCCAGCTCTGTTGCTATGTGGGTCCCTACCGCGACGCCGTGATGCGATCACTCATCACGCTCAAGGCGCTGACATACGAGCCCACCGGCGGCATCGTTGCTGCGCCCACCACCTCGCTCCCCGAGGCGCTGGGGGGCAACCGCAACTGGGACTACCGCTACTGCTGGTTGCGCGACGCCACGCTCACCCTCGAGTCGCTCATGCGGGGCGGCTACTTCGCCGAGGCCATGGCCTGGCGCGACTGGCTGCTGCGTGCGGTGGCCGGCGACGTGTCGAAGCTCCAGATCATGTACGGACCGGCGGGCGAGCGCCGCCTCGACGAATGGGAGGCCTCGTGGCTGCCGGGCTACGAGAACTCGTCGCCGGTGCGGATCGGCAACGCGGCATCAGAGCAATATCAGCTCGATGTCTACGGCGAGGTCATGTCCGCTCTCTACTCCTCGGCGCGGACCCAGGGCGTGCACTCCGAGGCGACCTGGCAGCTCCAAAAGCAATTGGTCAAGTTCATCGAGACGGGATGGACTGAGCCCGACGACGGCATCTGGGAGGTGCGCGGGCCGCGCCGGCACTTCACGCACTCGAAGGTCATGGCCTGGGTGGCGGTCGACCGCGCCGTGCGCACCCTCGAGGAATGGCCTGATCTCAAAGGCCCGATCGAGAAGTGGAAGACATTGCGCGACGAGATCTTCACCGAGGTGTGCGAGAAGGGGTACAACCAGGACGTCGGTGCGTTCACCCAGTACTACGGGTCCGACAAGCTCGACGCCAGCGTGCTCATGATCCCCCTGGTCGGGTTCCTCCCCCCGACCGACGAGCGGGTGATCTCCACCGTCGAAGCGGTCCAACGCGATCTCATGGACCACGGGTTCGTGTTGCGCTATCAAACCGACGACGGGTCGGTCGACGGGCTCACCGGCCGCGAAGGGGCGTTCCTGGCGTGCTCGTTCTGGCTGGTCGACTGCCTCCACATGATCGGTCGCGAAGACGAGGCGGTCGAGCTCTTCGAGCGTCTTCTCGCCCTCCCGAACGAGCTCGGCCTGCTGTCCGAGGAGTACGACCCGCTGGCCGGGCGGATGGTCGGCAACTTCCCGCAGGCCTTTTCGCACGTGTCGCTCATCAACTCCGCTTTCCGCCTGAGCGGGAGCGACCCACTGGCCACGGCCGCTGAGGACTCGCGCCTGATGATGAACGCAATCGCCCCGTCGTCGCCCGTCTTCCAGCGCATGAAGCGGCTCGGGCGCGGAAAGATGGCGGTGCGGCGACGCGAGAGCTCACCTCGCTGATGCCGTCGTGAGCGGAACGCACGCCCACGGAGGGCACACCCACCGTCATGCCGATGCCGGCCTGCACGGGCACGATCCCGAAAGTGGCGACGCCTTCCCCGCCGTGCCGCCACCCCGGCCGATCGCCGACGGCGTGCTCGAGATCGACACCATGCTCGGTGGCTGGGAGCGGGTGACGGCGGGCTACCTGATCGAGGGATCGGCGCCGGTCCTGATCGAGACGGGCAGCCAGACCTCAGTCCCGGTCCTGCTGGCCGCGCTGGCCCAGATCGGGGTCGGACCGGCCGAGCTGGCCGGCGTGGCCGTGACGCACATCCACCTCGACCACGCGGGCGGTGTCGGCGACGTCGCCCGCGCCTTCCCGGCGGCCGTGGTCTACGTCCACGAGAAGGGGGCCCGGCACCTGGCCGACCCGACGCGCCTGATCGACTCGGCGGCGCGGGTCTACGGGCCGCTGCTCGACTCGCTCTACGGCCGCCTCGACCCCACCCCGGCCGAGCGGTTGCACGTTCTCGAGGACGGCGAGGAGATCGAGGTGAGCCCCGGCCGCACCCTCGTGGCGGTGGACTCGCCCGGACACGCCAAGCATCACGTGGGCCTGCACGACTCGTTGAGCGGGGTGCTCTTCGCCGGGGATGCCGTCGGGGTCAAGCTGCCCGATGGTGGGGTGCTGCGGCCGTCGACGCCGCCGCCGGACTTCGACCTCGACCAGGCCATCACCTCGCTCGGCAAGTTCGCCGCCCGCAGGCCGTCGGGCATCGCGCTGGCCCACTACGGCCTGCTCGAACAGCCCGAGGAGCTGCTCGCCGAGGCGGAAGAGACGTTGCGCCAGTGGGCCGAGACGGCGGAGCAGGCCTACCGCGAGGGCACCGACATCGCCGATGCGTTGGCGGCCCGATTCGATCCGCTCCTCGGCGACATCGATGCGGCGCACAAGGAGAAGTTGGACATCATGAACGGCGTCCATTCCAACGCCGCGGGGTTCCGCCGCTGGCTCGAAGGGCGCGACGCGCCTTCGTCGGGCTGAGCAGCCGGCCGACATCCCCAAGGCGGCGGTCCCGGCGATCAGGTCACACGACGAGCTTGGCCCTCAGCTCCTCTTGGCGGATCTCGAAGTCGTCGAGGGAGATGCGGCCCTCGGCCAGGTCCTCGTGGAGGGCGGCGAACTGCTCGAGCAGCTGGGTCTGGTCGACCTCCTCGGCCGACGGCGTGGTGGCCCGCTCCTCTGCGGCGGCCACCTTGTCCTCCTTGCGCGACAGGCGATCGTCCATCTTCGCCTTGGCCCTGTCCTTCTTGGCCTGGTCGCGCTGCAATTTTCCGAATGTCGAACGTGCGCGTGCCATGGTGCACTCCTTTCCGGCCGCCGGGGACGACCAGGTACTGACACGGCAAGGTCCCGCCCTGCCGCTGTTCTCGCCGCATTCGCCTATGCGGCGGGCCCCTTCGGGCCCGAGCGGAGGAGGTGGGATTTGAACCCACGGTGCCCATGAGGCACAACGGTTTTCGAGACCGTCCGATTCGGCCGCTCTCGCACTCCTCCGGGCGGAGATCCTAGTCGCTCTGACCTGGACCAAAGGTTTCGCCAGGCGCAGAATCGTTGCGTCGATCGGCAAAGAAGGAGGTCAGGAGCGCGCCACACTCCGCGGCGCGCACCCCGCCCGTGACGGGCACCTCGTGGTTGAGTCGGGGGTCGGCGCAGAGGTTGTAGAGGGTCCCGCACGCCCCGGCCTTGGGGTCCGTGGCGCCGTAGACGAGCCGGCCGAGACGGGCGGCCACGAGGGCGCCGGCGCACATCGGACAGGGCTCCAGAGTGACAACGAGGGTGGCATCCCGTAGGCGCCATCCCCCCGCTGCGGCGGCCGCGTCGCGCAGCGCGAGGAGCTCGGCGTGGGCGGTGGGGTCGCCGGTCCGCTCGCGCTCGTTGTGGCGCCGGGCCACCACCTGCCCGTCGACGACACACACCGCCCCGACCGGCACCTCGCCGTCGCCGGCGGCGGCCCGCGCCTCGGCCAACGCGAGCTCCATGAGCTCGTCGTCGCTGGGTGGCGGGGAGGGTTGGTCCGGGGCGATCCGCCCAGTCTGCCGAGCGCGTGCCGCGGCAGGCGAAGTCGGGCACCGGACGGCAGTGGGCCGGTGAGCTGGTCCTTCCGATGTGTCAGGACATCGGAGACCACCGGTGAGCCGATGTCCGAGTGTCCCGGGAGAGCGGAGGAGGTGGGATTTGAACCCACGGTTGGTTGCCCAACACACGATTTCCAGTCGTGCCGATTCGGCCGCTCTCGCACTCCTCCGTGCTGTGCAGCCTGGTCAGGCTAATGGCCCCGGCGGATCCACTCTGGGCCGCACGTGGATCGACGAAAAACCCCACCACCTCGGCCTTTGGCGCCTGGGCCCAGGTCAGAGAGTTAACGCTCCGGTCACCTGTCGTTTTCTTTGCGTTCATCTTTATGTAACCTTGGGGACAGTATTGGCGAGGGCGGAGGTGATCGAGGGATGAGGATGCACACGAAGACCCACTCGAGCGGCCCAGCGAGCGCTGCGATGGACGAGGCACCCCCGTTCCGCCGCATGCTCGTGGCCATCGACGACTCGCAGGCCGCCCAGGGCGCCTTCGACCTGGCGTGTGAATGGGTCGGCCGGCACGGCGCCGATGTCTGGTTCGTCCAGATGTCCGAGGAGCACCGGCAGCGCCGGAGCACAGTCGACACCGACGTCAGCGCGATCGCCGTCGAGCCGGCCAACCACATCGTGGTGAGCGGTCCGACCCTCGGCGCCCGCAACCGCCAACTGGTGCACGGCGTCGCCGAGGCGGCCGCCGCGTTCGGGGCCGATGTGATCGTGCTGGGCTTTGACCGGCACCGCCTGGCGGGTCACCGGCTGGCCCCGAGCTTGCGTGAGCAGGTCACGCGCGCCACCGACCTGCCGGTCCTCGTCGCGCCGGACGGCCCGCCGGAGGCCAAGAGGCAGCTCAGGCTCGTCCCGGAACGGGACCGCACCGACCACCGGGTGCGTACTTCGGCGCCCGGCTACGCCCGTGTTTGACACCGTCGTCGTCGGCGCCACCGACTCCGAGGGGGCCACGCGGGCCTTCCGCCGCGCGCTCGCGGTGACGCGTTCGACCGGCGGCACGCTGCACATCGTGGCTGCCATCGACGGAAAGGGTGCGGCGGAGTCCGCCCCCTGGCTCCCCGAGGAGTTCCGCTACACCGAGGCCGGTGCCGGCGCGACCGATTGGCTCCTGACCATGCTGGCGAAGCAGGCGGCCGAGGCGCACGTCGAGGTCGCGACGCATCCGGTGCTCGACGACCCGGCCACGGCGATCAGCCGGGTGGCGGCAGCCGAAGGGGCCGACCTGGTCGTCGTCGGGTCGGGCTCCGACCACGGCGCCCGGGCCCTCTCCGAGGTGCCGAAGGCGGTCATGGACCGCGTCGGCTGCGCCGTCCTCGTCGTTTAGGACCGCGTCGGGAAGGGGCCGGAAAGCCCCGCTAACCTTCACTCTCGCACCGCCGACCCGATGTTGGGTGCGGTGGCCGGGTCCTACGCGACGGCCGCTCGTGAATCGAGTCAGGGTCGGAAGGCAGCAGCTCTCAGCGGGTTTGGTTGGGCGCCGTAGTCAACCTGGCCACCGTACCGAGCACCGGGTCGCGGTGTCTGACGCCATGGGTAGGCTCGGCCGGCATGGCCGACGCCCCCTTCGTGTCCCTCTACCGCCGTTTCCGGCCGGGGCGATTCGACGAGATCCGCGGCCAGGACCACGTCGTGCGCGCGCTGCGCAGCGCGGTACGCGACGAACGGGTCTCCCACGCCTATCTCTTCAGCGGTCCGCGCGGCACCGGCAAGACGTCCTCGGCCCGCATTCTGGCCAAGGCACTCAACTGCGAGGCACCGGTCGACGGCGAGCCCTGCGGCGTCTGCACGTCGTGCCGTGAGATCACCCAGGGCAACTCGCTCAACGTCCACGAGCTCGATGCGGCTTCGAACAACGGCGTCGACGCCATGCGCGACCTGGTGGCGCACGCGGGCCTCGGCACCCCCGGACGATGGAAGGTGTACATCGTCGACGAGGTGCACATGCTGTCGGCGGCGGCCGCCAACGCGTTGTTGAAGACGCT
Organism: uncultured Acidimicrobiaceae bacterium; assembly: GCA_963769095.1. Taxonomy (GTDB): domain Bacteria; phylum Actinomycetota; class Acidimicrobiia; order Acidimicrobiales; family RAAP-2; genus Bog-473. Next base: position 21,744 of record CAVYKO010000010.1, on the reverse strand, counting down.
CGAGGAGCCGCCGAGCCACGTCGTCTTCGTGCTCGCCACGACCGATCCCCAGAAGGTGCCCCCGACGATCCGCAGCCGCACCCAGCATCTCGAATTCCGACTGCTCGGCGCCGAGACGCTGCACGACCTGCTCGAATCGGTGAACGCCCAAGCCGGTCTCCAGCTGGACGACGAGGCGGTCGAGGCGGCGGTGCGCCGGGGCCGGGGCTCCGCCCGGGACGCGCTGTCCGCGCTCGACCAGGTGGTGGCCTCGGGCTCCGCCGATGCGGCGCGACCTGAGCTGGCCGGGCTGCTCGACGCGCTGGCCGAAGGGGATGTGGGAACGGTGCTCGTCGCACTGAGCGCGCTCACGGCCGGCGGGTGGGGGCCGCAACAGCTGACGACCGAGTTGATCGACGACCTGCGCCAGGTCTTCCTGGCCGCGCTCGCCCCCGAGCTCTGCGCCGCCTCGGGCGCATCGCTGCAGCGCTTCGTCGCGCTGGCCGAAGCCATGAGCCTGGCGCGCGTCGTGCGCAGCATGGAGATCCTCGGCCACGCGCTGGTCGACATGCGCGACGCGCCCGACGCACAGGTGGTGTTGGAGATTGCGGTCGTGCGGGCCGTCCGGCCCGATCTCGATTCGGGCGCCGAGGCGTTGGCCGACCGGGTGAGTGCGCTCGAGCGCGCGGTGTCAGGGGCCGCCGCGTTCCCCCGGCCGAATGCGCCGGCCCCGACCGCCGCCCCCGCCCCCGCCGCCGCCCCGACGCCTCGGAGCGACCCGGCCGAATCGTCGCCCGCACCCTCGGCCCCCTCGAAGCCCTCGGCTCCCTCGGCCCCCGCGGCAGCACCACCACCATCGGCGCGGCCGCAAGGTGACGTGGGCCGCCGCCCCTCCCTCGGCGCGGTGCGGCGGAACAAGCAAGCGGCGAACGCCGAGACCCCGCCGCCGACCCGGCGGAGCCGGCGGGTCCCCCGGCCCGGGCCGCGGAAACGTCGGCCGAGCCACCGGCGCCGCTCGCCGCGGACCGGCCTGCGGGCGCCGCACGCACCGCGCCGGCCGGCGCCGTCGACCGCGATTCGCTCACCGAGGCCTGGGGCGACGGGATCTTGCGGAGCCTGCCCGCACGCGCCAAGGCGCTCTTCAGCGCCGGGCGCTTCGTGTCGGTCGACGAGCAGGGCGCCCACTTCGCGCTGCCCAACGCGGCGCACCGCGAGCGCTGCCTCGATATGGCCCCGACCGTCGAGCAGAAGCTCACCGCCCACTTCGGCGCCCCGGTGAAACTCGTGCTCGACGTGGACGACGCCGGGTCCGCTCCGGCCGCGCCGGCCCGCCCGCCGGCTGCGACGCCGCCGCGGCGACGACGCGAGCGAGCCCGAGGTGGAGTCCATCGACCCCGCCGACTACGCCGAGGCGGGCCCAGACGTCGAGACCGACCAGGCGTCGGAGGCCCAGGCCCGGCTCCTCGAGGCCTTCCCCGGGGCCAGCGAGGTGCTCGGCTAGCACCGCGGCGCCGGCGAGGACGGAGAGGAAGCGCCGCCGACGCCGGACCCGGCTCCTAGAATTCGGACTGCCGCCGTCACCCCACGGCGACCACGTGCGCCCGGTCGCCCCGTGCGCCGCTGTCGCACGACCACGAAGGGATCCCGCGCTCGAAGATGTACACCGGCCCTCTCCGCTCCCTCATCGACGAGCTCGGCCGCCTGCCCGGTATCGGGCCGAAGTCCGCGCAGCGCATCGCCTTTCACATCTTGAAGGTGCCCGGTGAGGACGCGCGCCGGCTCGCCGACGCCATCATCGCGGTCAAGGAGCGGACCACGCTCTGCGAGATCTGCTTCAACGTGGCCGAGGCGGGCGCGCTGTGCGCCGTCTGCAGCGACGACCGCCGCGAGCCCGAGACCATCTGCGTCGTCGAGGACCCCCGCGACATCGTCGCCGTCGAGCGCACCGGCTTCAAGGGCCGCTACCACGTGCTCGGCGGCGCGCTGAGCCCGCTCGACGGGATCGGCCGGGAGCAGCTCAGGCTCCAAGAGCTCCTCGACCGCATCGGCCAAGGCGTGATCAAGGAGGCCATCGTCTGCACCAACCCGACGATCGAGGGCGAGGCGACCGCCATGCTGGTCGCCCGCGAGCTGATCCCCCTCGGCGTCACGGTCTCCCGGCTGGCCAGCGGGCTGCCGGTGGGCGGTGACCTCGAGTACGCCGACGAGCTGACCCTCGGCCGCGCGCTCGAAGGCCGGCGACCGCTCGAGGTCTGACCGAGGCCGGCCCCGCCGGCCTCCTACAATTGCCCGATGCGCATCGCCATCGTGGGAGCAACCGGCCAAGTCGGCGTCGTGCTGCGCTCGATCCTGGCCGAGCGCCACTTCCCCGTCGACTCCATGCGGTACCTGGCCTCGGCCCGCTCCGCCGGCTCGATCCTGCCGTGGGAGAACGCCGACGTCGTCGTCGAGGACGCCGAGACGGCCGACCTCTCGGGCATCGACCTGGCCCTGTGCTCCGCCCCGGCCTCCGTCTCGCGCGCCCTGGCCCCCCGCCTCGCCGCCGCCGGCGCCACCGTCATCGACAACTCGTCCGCCTGGCGCATGGATCCCGAGGTCCCGCTCGTCGTCCCGGAGGCCAACGCCGAGGCGCTGCGCGACATCCCCAAGGGCATCGTCGCCAACCCCAACTGCACGACCATGGTGGCGATCCCCGTCCTCAAGCCGCTGCACGACGAGGCCGGCCTCACCCGCCTGGTCGTGTCGTCGTACCAGGCCGTGTCGGGCGGTGGGGTCGAGGCCGTGCGCGAGCTGGCCGAGCAGCTGGCCAAGACGGCTGACGGCGCCGCCGAGCTGACCTTCGACGGCGCGGCGGTCGAGTTCCCGCCTCGCAGCGTCTACCCGGTGCCGATCGCGCACAACGTGATCCCGCTGCAGTTCAAGATCGTCGACGACGGCTCCCTCGAGACCGACGAGGAGCGCAAGTACCGCGACGAGGCGCGCAAGATCCTCGGCGTCCCCGAGCTCGCCGTCACCGCCACCTGCGTCCGCGTGCCGGTCTTCACCGGGCACTCGGCGGCGATCGTGTGCGAGTTCGAGCGGCCGATCACGCCCGAGCGCGCCACCGAGGTCCTCCGCACCGCGCCGGGAGTCGAGCTGGCCGAGATCCCGACGCCGCTGATGGCGACCGGCCGCGACGTCTCCTACGTCGGCCGGATCCGGCGGGCTCTCGACTCGCCCACCGCACTGGCCCTCTTCGTGGCGGGCGACAACCTGCGCAAGGGCGCCGCGCTCAACGTGGTGCAGATCGCCGAGGAACTGGTCGCCCTGCGAGCCTGAGTGCTCGCGCGGTCACGGCGCGGCCGGCGACGCTGTCGGCGACGCTGATTCCGGGGTGCGAAGGAGGATCGTCGCCCCCAGGCCGATCAACCCGATGACCCCGGTCACGATCATCGCCAGCGCATAGGCCCGTGTCGGGTCGGTCAGTCCCGACACGAGAATGGTGCCGGCGATCGCCGTCCCGAGGCAGGAGCCGAGGTTCGACACGGAGCGCGAGAGCCCCGAGATCTCGCCTTGCTGGCTCTCGGGGAAGGCGGACTGGACCACGTTCACCGATGGGGTGAGCATCACCCCGAGCCCCAACCCGATCAGCAGCAGGCCGGGCGCGAAGGCCCAGTCGCTCGGGGAATGCTTCACGATCAGCAGGAGGAAGACGACCCCGGCCATCGTGATTACGAACCCGGCCAAAATGAGCGTGCGCTGCGCGAAGCGCTTCGCGAGGGCGCCGGCGGCGAGCGAGGACACGAGGATCCCCAAGGTGGCGGCGGTGAAGATGACGCCGGTCTTGATCGCGTCTGTAGCCCCGGACGACCTGCAGATAGGCGGAGACGACGAACGACGTTCCCATGAGCATCAGCCACTGCACGTTCTGCGTCACCAGCCCGAGGTTGGACGTGCGGTTCCGAAACAGTTGGGTCGAGAGCAGCGCCTCCTTGCCGGCCCGCTCACGACTCCGGACCCAGGCGAAGAAGCCCACGATGGTCAGCGTGCCGACCGCGATGAGGAGCGCGGTCAGGGCGAGGTTGTTGTCGGCCGCCAGGATCCCGCAGACGAGGATCACCAGGCCGGCGGCCGACAGGATGGCCCCGACGGTGTCGAAGGAGCGAGTGGGGTCGGCGGGCAACGGATCCTTGATGCGCCGCCCCAGGACCACGATGATGCCGACGACGACGGCCTGAAAGACGAACGCGAGCCGCCAGGTGATGGCGGTGGTGATGAACCCCCCGATGAGTGGGCCGGTGGCGGCTCCGATTCCACCCATCCCGCTGATGATGCCGAACGCCTGGGCTCGGGACCTCAGGTCGTGGAACAGCATCGTCGTGAGGATGTAGACGGGTGGGATCAGGAGGGCGGTGCCCACACCCTCGAGAATCGAGTTACCGAGGATCAGGACCCCCAACCCGGGCGCGACGGCACTGAGCACCGCACCCACCGCGTAAATGGAGAGACCCAGCGTGAAGCACCGCTTCCGCCCCCATCGGTCCGTCAGCTTGCCGCCGGGGATCATGAGGGCCGCCATCACCAGCAAGAACAGCGTGATCGCGACCTGCACGCCCTGGACCGTGGTGTGCAGGTCCTGGCTGATGTCATTGATCATGACGTTCATGTTCGAACCGGCGAAGCTACAGATGAACTGCGCCAGAGCGAGGGGCAGCAACATGCGGCGCAGTGCGGGGGCCATCCGCTCCGTCGTCGTTGCGTCAGCCATGGCTCTCCCGCTCACCGGCGTTCTGGTCGAACGTTGGCGTCCCCACCGAGGTGAGGTCTGTCGGTCGCCGCCCGGTGGGCGACGAGCTAGCCGGGTGGTGCGAAGAATTCGAGGGCGATGTTGTCCGGATCACGGAACGACAACCCCGAGCCGTACGGCGCGTCGACGACGCCACCATTGGCGACGCCGAGCTCGTTGAGGCGACTTTCCCAGGCCACCAACTCGGCGCGATCCGCACACGCGAACGCCAGGTGGTCGAGACCGGGCCGTCGCTCGTCGAACGGCTCCGTGCCGTGCGGGTCAGGGAACTGGTGAATGCCCACCAGCGTGCCACCCAACAGCCACACGACGTGATGGAAGGCCCCGGTGTCCTCGTCGAGCACGGGTTCGGAACCGAAGAGCGCCCGGTACCACGGCCTGCTGCGCTCGAGACTGGTGACCGTCAGGGCCACGTGGGTGATCGCCGGGAACTCGGGCATCGTTCCCTCCCTTCGACATCGCTCGGGTCCCGACCCTATCGGCCAACTCGTCGGGAGTGCTCGTGCGAACGAACCCGCAGTTCGGTGCGCTGGCTCGGTGTGCATGTCCAGCTCCCACCCAGCTTCCTCACTCCAGTGATGACACATGCATGGCGCATGGCGCGCACGGTGGGATGTGGTTCGGACGGCCAGAAGTGGGTAACCGCAATTGATGCGCACGAAGAGGATCACCTTCTTCTTCGGTGCCTGTGCGGCCGTTGGCCTGGCGATCCCGGCGGTGGCGGCGCCAACGATCACCGGGGCGGCGGTGGCACCCGCCGGCAACCCCGCGTCGATCCGGGTCAGCGGTAACACTCTGGTCAACGGCCAGGGGCATCCCATGCGGCTGATCGGGGTCGATCGGTCGGGTACCGAGTACGCCTGCGTCCAGGGATGGGGCATCTTCGACGGTCCGTCGGACGCCACGTCGGTCGCCGCCATGGCCTCGTGGCACGTGAACGCCGTACGAGTTCCGCTCAACGAGGACTGTTGGCTGGGCATCGACGGGGTGAAGCCCCAATATTCGGGGGCCATCTACCAGCAGGCCGTCGAGAACTACGTGCAGACGCTCCACTCCTTCGGCATGGTCGCGGTCTTGGACCTGCACTGGAGCGGGGCGGGCGCGGGGCTGGCCAACGGGCAACAGCTCATGGCGGACGCCGCGCACGGGCCCGCCTTCTGGTCGTCGGTCGCGTCGGCTTTCCGGACCGATCCCGGGGTGGCCTTCGACCTCTATAACGAGCCGCACGACATCTCGTGGTCGTGCTGGCTCAACGGCTGCACGACAGCGCAGGGGTGGCAGGCGACGGGCATGCAGCAACTCGTCGACGCCGTGCGCCAAACCGGAGCGACGCAGCCCATCCTCGCCGCGGGCCTGAACTGGGCGGGTGATCTCTCCGGTTGGCTGGCCCACGAGCCGAGCGACCCGGATCATCAACTCGCCGCCTCGGCACACATCTACAACTACTCGGGGTGCAACACGGTGACGTGTTGGAACGCCACCATCGCCCCGGTGGCGGCGCGGGTGCCGGTCGTCACCGGGGAGATCGGGGAGATCGACTGCGCCAGCAGCTTCATCGCCTCGTACATGCAGTGGGCCGACCACGCCGGCGTGTCCTATCTGGGTTGGGCGTGGAACACGGCGAGCTGTGCGAGCGGGCCCTCGTTGATCACCTCGTATGACGGGACGCCGACGCCGTACGGCGCGGGGCTGCGGGCCCACATCAGTGCCCTCGCTACTGCCCCGACCGGCGCGCCACCTCCAGGCCCGCCCGGGCCGCCCGCCGGCGGGCCTGCACCCCGCTCGTCCTTCAACGGGTGACGCCCCGGGTGGCTGCGCCGCCGTCCTCGCCCCCGGGGAGGGTCCGGCGGATCAGTCGGGGCCGGCGGACACCGGCTCGGGACCGCCGACGACGAGCGTCGCCAGGCGGCGGGCCAGGTTGACGGCGTGGTCGCCGAAGCGCTCGTAGAAGCGGGCGACCATGGCCAGCTCGATCGCCACGGGCAGCGGCATGGTGCCCGCCACCAGCTCGGCGGTCAGCGTCACGTGGAGGTCGTCGAGCTCGTCGTCCAGGTCGTCGATGGAGGCGGCCGCCTCGGCTGAGCGCTCGGCGAAGGCGTCGGCCGTCTCGCGCCAGATGTTGGCGCTGACCTCGCCCATGCGCTCGACGAGGCCGCGACTGCGGGCTGACATCTCGGCCCCGAGGCCGCGGGCCGCCCGGCGGGCGATGTGCTCGGCCAGGTCGCCGTTGCGCTCCATGTCCGGCAGCATGCGCAGGATCGCCACGTACTCACGACGCTCGCCCGGCGTCGTCTCGCCGTGGACGAGCTGGCGCTGCACGGTCGTCGAGATCTGCCCGATCAGCTTGTCGATGACCTCGTCGCGCTTCACCAGTTCCTTCGCCGCGTCGCGGTCGCCGGCCAGGAGCGCGTGGGTGGCGCCGGCGATGCCCTCGCCGACGAGCGCGAACACCTGCGCGAAGAGCCGGTCCACCTCCCCGGGCTCGGGCATCGTGCGCGGCCACAGCGGCTGCTCCATGGCCAGGGGCCCGCTGAGCTCGGCGCGGTCCTCGTCGTCGCCGCCGCGGTGGCCACGCTCCCGCTCGTCGTCGTGCTCGCGGTCATAGGCCCGCTTGGTGCTCCCACCGAGTTTGAACGGCATCTCGGTCACGCTACCGGCTGCGCTCCGGGCGGGCACCGGCGACGACCCTCCTCGATTCCGCCTCGTTTGCCGAGTCCGCGGGCGGTCCCCGATTGTGAGACACCCCGTCGTTACCCTGGCCTGATGGTCATCGGGGTGCTCATCGGGCTCGCCGCCGGGGTTGCTGATCGGGCTCGCGTGGCACCTGGCACGGGCGCGCGCGCATCGAGCGCGGCGCACCTGGCCGAGGCGCGCCTGGCCGACGCAAAGTTGACGGTGACCGAGCAATCGGTGCAGCTGCAGGTGCTCTCGGAGCGCGCGGCCTCGGCCGATCGGGCGCGCGCCGTGGCGCAGGCCGAGCTCGACCTGGTGCGCGAGCACCGAGGTGGCGGCCGTGGCCGCGGGCCGAGGAGGAGCGCCAGCGCCTGACCGGCGCCTTCGCCACGCTGTCGGCCGAGGCGCTGGCCAAGAACAACGAGCAGTTCCTCGCCCTCGCCGACACGCGCTTCGGCGAGGCCCGCACGGCGGCCCAGGGTGACCTGGCGCGGCGCCAGCAGGCCATCGAGCAGCTCCTGACGCCGCTGAGCGAGACGCTGTCGCGCTACGAGCGCGGGATCCAGCAGCTGGAGACCGAGCGCCAGGGCGCCTACGCCGGTCTCAACGAGCGCGTCGCCGCGTTGCACCAGGGCCACGAACAGCTCCAGAAGGAGACCCGCAACCTCGTCTCCGCCCTGCGCACGCCGCACACGCGTGGACGCTGGGGCGAAATGACGCTGCGCCGCGCCGTCGAGGCGGCCGGCATGCTCGAGCACTGCGACTTCGAGGAACAGAAGACCGTCGCCGGCGACGACGGGTACCTGCGGCCCGACATGGTCGTGTACCTGCCGGGCGAGGGCCAGGTCGTCATCGACTCGAAGGTGCCTCTCGACGCGTTCCTCCAATTCACCGACGCGGACGACGACGACGCCCGCCAGGCGCTGCTCAAGAAGCACGCCGCCCAGCTGCGTACCCACGTCGACCAGCTGGCCAAGAAGGAGTACTGGCGCCAGTTCGAACGCTCGCCGGAATTCGTGGTGGCCTTCATCCCGGGCGAGCCGCTGTTGGCGGCTGCGCTCGATGCGGACCCCACCCTGCAAGACCACGCGCTCGACAAGCGGATCGTCCTGGTGACGCCGAACACGCTGGTGGCGATGCTGCGCACCATCGCCTTGTCCTGGCAGCAGGAGACCCTCGCCGAGAGCGCACGCGAGGTGAAGGAGCTCGGGGCCGAGCTCTACGAGCGGCTGCGCATCTGGACGGGGCACATGCAGGTGCTGCAGAAGAGCCTCACCTCGAGCGTCGACGCCTACAACCGGGCCGTCGGCTCGCTCGAGTCGAGGGTCCTCGTGACCGCACGCAAATTCCCCTCGCTCGGCGTGGTCGGCAGCGAGCGGGCCGAGATCACCGAGCTCCCGCCGATCGAGGCCGCGCCGCGCCACCTCCAGGCGGTCGAGGCCGACGACGAGGGGGACGAGGGCGACGGCGGGGGCACGCAGCAGAACATCCTGCCGTTGCCCGACGGCTCGGGCACCGGCTCGCGACCCGAGCGACTGCCCGGCTGACCGGCGCCGGCGGAGCCGGTGCGACGGCGGTGCGCCGCGGCGCCTCCACCGGCGTCTCGAGTCGGGCCGCAGCCGAACAGCGCCGACGTACTCTGCACGGGTGCTCCACGTCCATCGCTCCGATCGCGCCGACGACCTGGTGGCGCGGTTGGCCGAGCTGGTGGCCGAGCCCCTGTCCGACCCGATGCAGGCCGAAGTGGTGTCGGTGCCGACGCAGGGCATCGAGCGCTGGCTCTCGCAGCGGCTCTCGGGCCGGCTCGGCGCGAGCCCCGGTGGCCACGACGGGGTCTGCGCCAACGTGGAGTTCCCGTTTCCGGGCAGCCTGATCTCCGGCGCGTTGGCCGTCGCCTCCGACGTCGACCCGCGCGCGGACCCGTGGTTGCCCGAGCGCGCGGTGTGGCCGCTGATGGAAGTGGTCGAGGCGCACTTCACCGACCCGTGGCTGCAACCCCTGGCCCAGCACATCGAGAACTCCGAGACCGTCGAGGGCTCGAAGCGGTTCTCGAGCATCCGGCACGTGGCCGACCTCTTCGACCGCTACGCCGTCCACCGCCCCGACATGCTGCAGCGCTGGGCCGCCGGCTCGGCACAGCTGGGCGAGGACACCTGGCAGGTGGACCTGTGGCGGCTCCTGCGGGAGCGGATCGGCCAGCCCGGGCCGGCCGAACGCCTGGTCGACGCGTGCCAGCGGCTCCGCAGAGAGCCTGACCTGCTGGAGTGGCCGCACCGGCTCTCGCTGTTCGGCCTCACCCGCCTGGCGGCGAGCTACCTCGACGTCCTCGACGCGATCGCGAAGGGCCGCGAAGTGCACCTCTTCCTGCTGCACCCCTCGCCGGCGCTGTGGACCCGGCTGGAGCCCGAGGTCGACGCGACGTCGCGTTTCGTGGCGCGCGGAGAGGATGCGACCGCGAGCGCCCCCCGGCATCCGCTGCTCGCCTCGTGGGGACGCGACGCGCGGGAGATGCAGCTGGTGCTCGGCGGCGCCGTCCCGCACGGGCAGGAGGTCGGGGTCGAGGCCGGTGACGACACGCCGACGCTGCTGCGGCGCATCCAAGACGACATCCGCTTCGACCGCGGGCCCGCCGGCGCCGCGAGCGCCGACCAGGACCGCCCCGTGCTCGACGCGGCCGACGACAGCATCCGGGTGCATTCCTGCCACGGCCGGGGGCGTCAGGTGGAGGTGCTGCGCGACGCCGTGCTGCACCTCCTGGCGGACGACCCGACGCTGGAGCCGCGCGACATCATCGTCATGTGCCCTGACATCGAGCACTTCGCGCCGTTGATCCAGGCCACCTTCGGTGCGCACGACCTGAACGACGGGCCGGCCGACCCCACCCGCCAGCTCGAGATCCGCCTGGCCGACCGCTCGCTGCGCCAGACGAACCCCGTGATGGGCGTGCTGGCGGAGGTGCTCGACCTGGCCACGGCCCGGATCACCGCGACCGAGGTCCTCGACCTGGCGGGCCGGGACCCCGTCCGGCGGCGCTTCAGCTTCGGCGACGACGACCTCTTCCGTCTGGAGGAGTGGGTCAACGGCGCCTTCGTCCGCTGGGGCTTCGACGCCGCGCACCGCAGCACCTTCCAGCTGGCTGACATCGGCGCCAACACCTGGCGCGCCGGCCTGGACCGCATCTTGCTCGGGGTGGCCATGGCGGAGGACGGGCAACGCCTCTTCGGCGACACCCTGCCGCTCGACGACGTCGACAGCGGCGACCTCGATCTGGCCGGACGCCTGGCCGAGTTCCTGCACCGGTTGCAGCACGTGCTCGACGAACTGGAGGGCGTCCGGACCGTCGCGCGACTGGGCCGACACCCTGGCCCGGGCGTCCGACGCGCTCGACCGCGACCTCGCCGCGCGACGAGTGGCAGCGCGCCCAGCTGTCCGCCCTCCTCGAGGAGCTCGTTCAGGAGGCGACGGTCGACGACCTCGCCAGCCCGGTGGAGCTCAGCTGTGACGACGTCCGCTCGATCATGACGGATCGCCTGCGGGGCAAGCCGACGAGGGCGAACTTCCGGACCGGGCATCTGACCGTCTGCACGCTCGTGCCGATGCGCTCCATCCCGCACCGGGTCGTCTGCCTGCTCGGCCTCGACGACGGGAGCTTTCCCCGCCACGTCGAGCGCGACGGCGACGATCTCACGGCCGCGCGACGCCGCGGGTCGGCGACCGCGACGTGCGCAGCGAGGACCGCCAGCTCCTCCTCGACGCCCTCCTGGCGGCACGGGACCACCTGGTGATCACGTACTCAGGGCGCGACGAACGCTCCAACCTGCCCCGGCCGCCGGCCGTCCCGGTCGGCGAGCTGCTCGACGTCGTCGACCACACGGTGCGCGTGTCGACGGGCCGGCCGCGCGACGCGGTCGTCGTGGCGCATCCGCTCCAGCCGTTCGACCCGCGCAACTTCGAGCGCAACGCGTTGTCGGGCGACGGCCCATGGAGCTTCGACGCCCTCCACCTGGCCGGCGCGGAGGCGGCGCTAACGCCGCGCCACGCCCAGCCGGAGTTCCTGAGCAGCCCGCTGCCGGCCTACGACGAGGACCCGATCGGGTTGGACCAGCTCGAGCGGTTCCTGCGGCACCCGGTACGGGCCTTTCTGCGCGAGCGGCTCAACGTGTCCTTGCGCAACAAGACGCGCGACTTCGAGGACGCCATCCCGATCGACCTCGACGCGCTGGAGCAGTGGCAGATCGCGGACCGCGTCCTGCAGGCGCAGCTGGCAGGAGCGACCCAGCAGTCGTGCCTGGCGGCGGAGCTCGCGCGCGGCGCGCTGCCGCCGGGCAGCTGGCCGACACGATCCTGGCCGACATCACCGCCCCGCTGGACGAGCTCGTGCGCGCCGGGCAGAGCAGCGAGCCGCCGGCGTCGGTCGACGTGGTGGCCGACTTGCCGGGCGCCCGGCGGCTCGTCGGCACCGTGGCGGGCGTGCGCGGGGAGGTCATCCACACCGTGACCTACTCGAAGCTCGGGCCCGCACCGCGCCTTCTGCGCGTGGCTCCGCCTCCTCGCCCTCACGGCGAGCGCGCCCGACCGCCCCTTCGAGGCGTGCACGATCGGGCGGAGCCGCAGCAGCCGGGCCACGATCGCCGTGGCGCGTCTCGCACCCCTGGGGCCCGACGCCGCGAGCCGCAAGGCGGCGGCGGACCGGCACCTCGACGCTCTCGTCGACCTCTTCTTGCGGGGGATGCGCGAGCCACTGCCGCTGTACCTGCGGACCTCCGCCGCGTGGGCGGAGGCGGTGTCCACCGGGCGCAACCCCGACGCGGCCGCATCGTCGGCCTGGACGTCCGCCTACCGCTTCGACAAGGAGGACAAGGAGGCCGAGCACGCGCTCGTGCTGGGCGACGACGTCGCCTTCGACGAGGTGGTGGGACGGTGCGGTCCGCCCGGGCCGACGAAGCGCATGGGAGCCCTCGGAGGCGACCCGTTTCGGCGTGTACGCGCGCCGCCTGTGGGACGGACTGCTGGCGCACGAACAGGTCGTGGAGCGATGACCGCATGACCGCCGCCCCGGTCCCCGAGCCCCGGCCCTTCGACGTCTGCGGGGATCTCCCCAAGGGCATGACGCTGCTGCAGGCGAGCGCGGGGACGGGCAAGACGTTCACGATCGCCGCGCTCACTACCCGCTACGTGGCCGAGGGGACCTTGCCGATCGACCGGCTCCTCGTCATCACGTTCACCCGCATGGCGACGGGCGAACTGCGCGAGCGGGTGCGCGAGCGCCTCGTGCGCGCCTACGACGGGCTGGTGGACATCCTCGACGGAGCGGGCGGCCACGAGGACGACGAGATCGTGCAGCTCCTGGCGCGCGGGACCGCTGGACGAGGTGGCGCGCGGCGCGACCGCCTGGGCAAGGCGATCGCCGACTTCGATGCGGCCACCATCGAGACGACGCACGGGTTCTGCCTGCAGGTCCTCTACGGCCTCGGCACGGCCGGCGACATCGACCGCGAGGTCACGCTGGTCGAGGACGTCAGCGACCTGATGGAAGAGGTGGTCGACGACCTCTACCTGCGCAAGTTCGCCACCCGGCCCGAACCCGCTCGCTTCAGCCGCGAGCGAGGCCATGGAGATCGCCAAGTACGTGCTCGGCCATCCCGACGCGGTGATCGTGCCGCCGCTTCGCGAGCGACAGGACCTCGCCGCCATCCGCCGCCGCTTCGCCGAAGCCGTGCGCGACGAGATGGAACACCGCAAGCAGGCGCGGAAGATCCTCACCTACGACGACGTGTTGCTGCGCCTGCGCCAGACGTTGCTCGACCCCGCACGCGGGCCCGAGGCCTGCCGCGCGGCTGCGCGAGCGCTACGACGTGGTGCTGGTCGACGAGTTCCAGGACACCGACCCGGTGCAGTGGGACATCATGCACGAGGCCTTCGGGCGCGGCGGGGCGACGCTGGTGCTGATCGGCGACCCCAAGCAGGCGATCTACGCGTTCCGCGGCGCCGACGTCCATGCCTATCTGCAGGCGCAGCGCGTGGTGCGGTCGGAATGGACGCTCGACGTCAACTGGCGCAGCGACGAGGCGCTGCTCGAGGCCTACGACGCGCTGTTCGGCGACGCCCAGCTCGGCTACGCGGACATCACCTATCGCCCGATCCGCGCCGCCGACGCCCACCAGGAGCCACGCCTCGTCGGGGCGCCGGTGCCGGCACCGCTGCGCCTGCGCATCCTGCACGGCGCCGACGGGCTGGTCCCGCTCACGGCGCAACGCCGTGAGCCCAAGGCGCCCGAGCGCCGGGCCTGCTGGCCCGGGACCTGGCCGCCGACGTCGTCGGGCTCCTGTCGGCCGCGCCCGAGATCGTGACGCGCCGGCGTGACGGGACCGAGGCCGAGCGCGCGACGCTGCACGCCGGCCACATCGCGGTGCTGGTGCGGTCCAACGCCACGCGGTGCTCGTGCGCGACGCGCTGCACGCGGCGGGCGTGCCCGCCGTCATCGGCGGTGCCGGCTCGGTCTTCGCCACCAAGCCGGCGCAGGATGATGCTGGCGGCGGAAACAGCGACGAGCACCGGCGCGACATGCGGGATCGACAACAGCAGACGTCACGACCCCGACCGCCACAGCGAGCAACACGGCTGTCGTACCAGATAAGGCCGCACGCGTCCAGAAGCGATCGACGGAAGCCATAGGCGGCGCCGACGGCCGTGGCACTCATAGTGGACGGGCCAGGACTGCCCATGATGACGACCGGACGCCAGGATCAGCGTCACGGTAGGGCCTCCACATCCCGGCGTGGAGAATGGTCTGACTGGTCATCGCGGATGTCCGCTCGGCCGACAGTGGTATTGCAACGGTATTGCCGGACCGTGGGCGAGGTCTTGAACGATTGTGCCAACGCAGGCAGCGATCGCATCAGGATCGCGTCGGGCGCCGAGGGGATTGAGCGCGTGGAGGCGCACCTCCACGGTCAGGCGTTTGCAGCACATCGCCACGACACCTACGCGATCGGCATTACCCTGTCGGGCATCCAGACGTTTCGCTTCCGGGGCGAGAGGTGGCAGTGCCTTCCGGGCCAATGCCACATCCTGCATCCCGACGAGACCGCACGACGGCGGGGCGGGAACCGACGCAGGCTTTTGCTACCGGATCGTCTACATCGATCCTGGGCTAGTCCAGGACGCGCTCCACGGTAATTCCGCTGCCATTTGTCGGACATCCCGTGCTGGGCGCGGCGCGTGTGCCGGCGAGCGGTGCTGCCGATGTCTGGGACTTCAATGAGGACATGGACGACGTCGCGCGGATCGAACTGGTGGACGCGGTGGCAAATCTGCTTGTCGGTGCTGCTTCGGGCACAGCGCGGACAACCGGCACGCTTGCGCCCCGGCCGCCTGTCGCGGGTTCGGGACCTGATGTGCTGCTCCGGCCGAACGGCACTCGATGGATGAGCTTGAACGGTTGGCCGGTCTCGACCGTTGGACGCTCGCCCGTCAATTCCGCGCGGCATACGGCACCAGTCCCAGCCGCTTCCGCATCATGCGGCAACTGGATCATGTCCGGCGATTGCTGAAGCACGGGACGTCGCTCGTCGAGGCCTCGATCGAGGCCGGGTTTGCCGATCAGAGCCACATGTCGAGACGAAATTCAAGAGTGCTTATGGACTTACCCCTGGAGTTTGGGTGTCGGCGATCGTCTGACACGGCAGGACCGCGCAGCTATTGGACCAGATCGTCTGCGCGCCGGTGCGCGATTTCCAACATATTATCCGAACGATTTGGGACGCGATGTCTCGACCTTTCCTTGCGGATTGCCAGGGGTTCTTGCAGCGGGCGGATGTCGCCTTCGCCCGCATCCATGCCTCGCTACGTTCCCTAAGCACAATCGTATCGGTGTAATGACGTCTGCTTTCGCGTTCCGACCCTTATGAGCCCGTTGAAGAAAGCCTGCGACGTTCCGAGACCAGTCTCCAACTGAGACATTAACCATGGACCCACCGGGTTTGCTGTCTCCCCCGCGAGCATGCTAACGGCTGCCTCACCCATGGATACCGTCGTCACGCCCGAAGCCAGGAACGCACTCCTCGACCTCAGGGGCAATCCGGGTTTCGCAGCACGCAACCGCCTGGCCATTCAGGACGTGAGAGACGGCATGCGCCTTCTCCCGCTGGCCTGGACCCTTGGCTGGCTGGACATCAGGCTGCGCTATCGTGGCTCCATGCTGGGTCCTTTGTGGCTGACGCTGTCGACCGGCATCATGGTCGGCGCGCTGGGCTTTCTCTACGCCCGCATCTTCCACACCGACGTCCACAGCTATCTGCCTTTCCTGGCCCTTTCGATCGTATTGTGGGGGTTCCTCGCCACCATGGTGTCGGAAGTCCTGCACCGCGTTCACCGAATCGGAGGGCGTCGTCCGCGCGGTGCGCATGCCATTCTTCCTGTTCGCGGAACGCCTGCTCATTCGCAACATCCTGGTGCTCGCGCACAATATCCTGGTGATCGCGGTGGTCGACGTGGTGTTCCAGGTCTGGCCCGGCTGGCACGGGCTGCTGGCGATTCCCGGGCTGCTGCTATGGGGCATCAATTCCCTGGCGCTTGTCCTGCTGTTTGGTAACGTTCTGCGCGCGGTTCCGTGACATCCTGCCCATCGTGGCCAGCGTGATGCAGATCGCCTTCTTCATGACCCCGGTGATCTGGAAGCCGGAACAACTCGGCAGGGGCCAGGCGCTGCTGCCGTTCAACCCTTTCTTCGACCTGCTGGAGATCGTGCGGGCGCCGCTGCTGGGCACGCTGCCTGGCGTGCACGTCTGGCTGGGCGCCGGGCTCTACAGCCTTGTCCTCTGGGGCCTCGCGTGGAGCCTGTTCAGTCGCGCGCGCGGCGCGCATCGCATTCTGGATCTGAACACGCGACGGTGGCAGTGAACAATCCACACATCCTCATCGAGGGCGTCTCGGTCTTCTTTCCGCTGTATCACGGCAACGCGCGCAGCCTGAAGAAGACCGTGGTCGCGGCCGCATCCGGACGGCTCGGTCAGGACCGTCAGCATCGCGTCGTCGTGCAGGCGTTGCGCGACATCAGCTTCAGCCTGCACGGCGGGGACCGGCTCGGACTGATCGGCTCCAACGGAGCCGGCAAGACCACACTGCTGCGCACGCTGGCCGGCATCTATGAGCCGGTGATCGGCCGCGTGGATGTGCGGGCAGCCTGAACGCCCTGCTGGACGCAAGCCTCGGCATGAACATGGAGTTGACCGGCCGCGAGAACATCATGCTGCGCGGCCTGTACAACGGCTTGCCGCGGCCTGCGCTGGCGCGGCTCGAGGACGATGTGGCGGAGTTCGCCGGACTCGGCGACTTCCTCGACCTTCCGGTGCGCATCTACTCGGCGGGGATGGTGGTCCGCCTGGGTTTTGCGCTTGCCACGGCGATCAGGCCCGAAATCCTGCTGATGGACGAATGGATCCTGGCAGGCGATGCCGAATTCATCGACCGCGCGCGGCATCGGCTGGAGGCGATGGTGCGCAGCGCCGACATCTTCGTGCTCTCGACCCATGACACGCAGATCGTGAAGGCATGGTGCTCGCGGGTGCTCTGGCTCGACCAGGGGCGTCTGCGCCTCGACGGACCGCCCGATCGCGTGGTGGACGCATATCTCGGCCGCGCCGACGCGCCGGCGATGGCCGCAATCGCCGATTGAAGCGCCGATGCCGGAGGCGGACCCGGAAGGTCCGGCCTCCGGCACCGGCCGCGCTCAGTTCCGATGCGCCTGGTAGTCCGAGTTGCGAATCACCCGGCCCGGCAGTGCGCCGGTGTGCTTGCCATCCTCCAGCAGCACCTGGCCGTTCACGATCGTCATGTGGACGCCCACCGCCGGCTCCTTGATGCGCCAGCCGCCGGCGGGGAAGTCGTGCACCACGCTCTCCGGCCCAGGCTTCACCGTATCGGGATCGAACAGCACGATGTCCGCCGCCAGGCCCTCGCGCAGCAGGCCGCGGTCGCTGATGCCGAACAGCGACGCGGACTCGAAGGTCAGCCGCTTCACCGCCTGCTCCAGCGTCATCGCCTGCTTCTCGCGCACCCACTCGCCGAGCAGCCGCGTCGTGTAGCCGTAGCCGCCGTGGAACTGCACGTGCGCGCCGCCATCGCCGAGCCCGATGAACGCGTTCGGATACGTCAGGATGCGCTTCACCGCCTCGTCGTCGATGTTGTTCTCGGCCTGCAGGAAGCGGGTCTCCAGCTTCTCCTCGACCACCAGGTCGAGGAACGCATCGATCACCCGCTTGTTCTGCATCTTGGCGATCTCGCCGATGGTCTTGAACTGCAGCGGCTTGTTCTTCTCCAGCGCCGGCTCGTTCACCCACATGTAGTCCCACCAGGTCTTGGAGAACCCGATGGCGCCCGAGATCGGCACCGACCGCTCCACCGCTTCGGCATGCAGCTTGTCGCGCACCTGCGGGTCGGCATAGGCACGCATCTTGTCCGCGTCCGACGAGATCAGGATCGGATGCCAGGTCGGCAGGCCGCGGAACACCTGGCAGTTCTTCATGGTGAAGTCCTGCGTCACGCGGTTCGGGCTGCACATCGGATAGGCGCGGATGCCGGCGCGCGCGGTCTCGTCGACGCGGGCGATGTGCTGCTTCCACTTGTCGCCGGTGCGCACGGTCTGGCTCAGGCTGTTGTAGATCACCGGCCGGCCGCAGGCTTCCGCCATCCGCGCCATCATCCCGTCGGCGAGTTCCGGATCGACGCCGCCGCCCATCTGCACCGTGCCGGTGCCGAGTTCGCGCAGCACGTCGGCGAGCGCGAAGACCTCCTTCTCGTCGGCCCACAGCGCCGGGATCGGCACGCCCTGCGGATCGAAATGCCCCTTCTGGCGCGAGCCGGAGAAGCCGATCGCGCCGGCCTTCATGCCGTCGCGCACGACCGCCTGCATGGCCTTGATCTCGTCGTCGGTGGCGGTGCGCTTCTGGCAATCCTCGCCCATCGCGTAGTAGCGCACCGCGGTGTGGCCGATCAGCGTGCCGGCATTGACGCCGAGACCCTTGTCGAGCCGGTCCATGTATTGCGGGAACGTCTCCCAGTTGACGTCGACGGTGCGCAGCACCTCCATCGGGATGGCTTCGACATAGGACAGGAATTCGGCCATGCGCTCCTCGTTGCCGCGGCGCACCGGGGCCAGCGAGAGCGAGCAGTTGCCGAAGATCACCGTGGTGGCGCCATGCTGCGGCGAGAACGTGCACAGCGGATCCCACGTCACCTGCGCATCGTAGTGACAGTGGTTGTCGATGAAACCAGGCGATACCGCCAGGCCATCGGCATCGATGGTGCGTGTCGCCGATCCGTTGATCTTGCCGATTTCGACGATCTTGCCGTCCTTGACGGCGAGGTCGCCACGAAAGGCAGGCATCCCCGAGCCATCGACGATGCGGCCGTTACGGATCAGCAGGTCATATGCCATCTTGGTTGGCCTCCTTTTATGTGGGCCGCCCGCGGCGACCCTTCCGCGCACCGGAAGCTTGGCACCGTTGGGGCTTGGTGGGAAGGCGTGGGGTGACGCGCTTTGCAATCGCGAAACAAGACTGTTCCGTTTCCGTTTCTCCAAACAGACACTGAACGATCTTTTTAAACGGGTCAGCATGGCGCGCGACGACCAGGTGCTCCGCAGCCGCTGGGTGCGACCCAGACGGCGACGGCTGACTCCGCCTCGTCCTATGACCCTAAACCGACCACAGCATGCTCATCTGCCACAACGTGCCGATGCCGCATCGCTTACGATAATCGCAGCCATCCTGTTGTGCGACTTTAACTCTTCTTAGGCAGCGGATGTGAATGGTAGGCGCTCGCCGGTCCAGCGCGATTGCACCCCGTTTTCTGGCACCTTGTTGGCATAAACGAGAGCCTCGAATACCGCTTCGGCGCGTGCGGAGCCGCGGCGGGATGCGCATGCTGCCGATCTTCGTGGATGACGCCACGAGCCAGTTGATGCAGCTGCGGTTCGTTGCCTCAAAGTCGACGTTCGAGACTTCCCGAGCGACGCGCGATTACCCGGAGACGCCCGGCAAGCCTGTCACCTTTTGCAGCGAAACAGGCACAGCATCTTCCGGGTGAGCAGCAACGACGCGGCGGGCGGCGCCTGGCGTAGGCGAGCCGGGATCGCCGGACCGCTGTTCGCTAGGGTGCCGGGTCGAGCCGGACAGCGACCTCCGCGCCATAGGCGATGTCCACCTGATCGCCCGCCTTCAGGCGCTGTGCGAAGGCCTGCATGCCAGGATCTTGGACGTCGACAGTGTGGGTCACGCCGTTCGCGCCGGTAAAGGTGACTCTGCTTCCGTCGTTTGCTGCGGAGACGATGGTTACGCGCGCGGCAGCGGTAACGCTGCGTCCAGTCGCGGTCTCCGATCCGCTGATGCCGACCGGTGGAGAGCCCGGCGTTGCCATCCGTGCGGCAACCGCATCGTTAATGGTAATGGTAAGTCTGTCGCCGGGTTTAACTCTTCCGAGGTTGGTAACATTCGGCCCAGCGACGACCGTGGTCTGCCGTCCCTCCGGTGTCCTCAGCACCACATCGCGGGTGGTCATGTCCACCGAAACGACGGTAGCCACGAACTGCTCAGTGTGGGCCGAGACAGTGGGTGTAGGGCGGGGCGCGGTCTGGCAAGCACTGAGGGCGCCAACCACTCCCACGCCGAGCGCGAGCAGTAACCTGGAAGAGAAGGTCGCAGAACGTAGCATCTGAGTTTCCCCCTAGTTTTGTTTATCAGGCAACATAACGGAAGCGCTGGGACACGAGGCGATCGTTGCGAGCAGCGGGGCAGGCCTAGGCATGGTCCGCCATCGAGCATCTTGCGAGGGGCCGGACCGAGCCGCGTCCGGCGATTGTGACGTTAGTCGGCTCCGCCAGAACGCGCGGGCCTTATGGTCGTGACAGCGGCCGCATCGAACTTGCCATCGGCAAGTCGGATCATGCCTTCCAATTCCCAACGGCCGCAAGACCTCCCCCATCGGCCGCTGGGCCGCCCGCATCGCCTATCACCACAGGTCGCCGGCCATGAGCCGCCGACCAACGCCGAGGGCGTAAAGGCCGTGCTCCGCGACGTGCGTGATGTCCTGCACCGGAAAGCGCAACCACGCCTCGACCAGCCCGGCCGCAGTCTCATGCGGGAGTGCATCCGACCGTGTCGCTCGCGTCGCCTGGACATAGAACTCGCCCAGCCCTGGATCGACAGGCCGACATCGTCGCGCTCCAGCAGCGTGATGGAGCGCTCGCGCTTGGCGGCCTCCGAAGGGTCGCGGCTGATCGAGTAGAGCAGGATGTTGGTATCGATCGAGGAACCCGAACGGGGTCATCCGCCGCGGCGATATACCGCGTCGCTCAGCCGGTTGCCTGCGCGAAAGGCTGCGTGCGCGCAGCGCGTTCCTGCCGCTTCATCGCTCGTTTTCGCTCTCGCCGGCGGCAAGATCCGTGAGGAAGCCGCGCACCAGTGCCGATACCGACGTGTCCTCTCCGCTGCTTCATGCGAGCGCGGCGATACGTCTCGTCGTCCAGTAATTACGTCTCGTCGTCCAGTAATACTGTGATATTAGTCACCGGCCCACGGAGCTAGGGCGCGGCGTTCGCGGCAAGCAGCCCCATCCAGGGCGCAAGGTCGGTTGCTAGCGCAACCATCGCCGCGTAAACGCCGGTGTCAGCGTAGCGGCCGTACCAGTGGGCCGCAACGGTCACCGCCGGAACAACCAGGGGAAACGCCAGCATGCCGCCTTCGCCGACCACCATCGCATGACCGCGACACTCCGTCCTGACCCAGCCGCGGCGCGGTTTGCGCCCGTCGATCGACTGCCCTGGCCCCTGCTGTTGCTGCCTCGCTCGCGATGTTCACCGTGGCCGCCAGCGGCACCACGCGCGCGCCTTTCCTGATCGACATGGCGCGTGACCTCTCGGTCAGCGTGCCGCTGATCGCCAACCTGGCCGCCATCACCTCGGTCTCATGGGGCATCACGTCGATCTTTGCCGGCGCCGGCTCCGACCGCTGGGGCACCCGGCCGTTCCTGATCGGCGGCCCGCTTGGACTTGCCGTCACAACCGTCGGTGTTGCGACGGGCGGCAGTTTCTTCGCGGTCGCCGTCTGGGCGACCCTTGCGGGCGGATTTTGCGGCCTGTTCAGTGGCACTGTGTTCGCGGAGGTCTCCTCCCGCGTCCTGCCCTCCAGCAGGGACGCGCGCTCGGCTGGGTAATGAGCGGGCAGTCGCTCACCCTTCTTGTCGGTGTGCCGCTCGCGGCCTTGGTCGGTTCGTGGATCGGCTGGCGCGGCGTCAATGTCTGCATCGCC
>CAVYKO010000009.1:0-98559 GCA_963769095.1 uncultured Acidimicrobiaceae bacterium | reverse complement strand
GGCCGCGGCACGTCGGCCGCCCGGAACCCTCACAGACGCAGGTAGACCGCCGTGGGCATGCTGGCCGTAGCAGCCCCGAACGCTCGATGGCGGCGCCGCGACGTGAAGCCAGCCAACATCCTCGTCGAACTGATCGAGGTGCTCAAGCGGGGCAACGGCATCGACACCCATCTCCGGTCGCCGAGGTCTCGGCGTGGCTGTCGGCGTCGCAACCCGCGGGTGGATGAGCTCCGGGTTCGGAGGGCCGCCGTCGGCCTCCCCGGCGGTGCCCAGGGTACAGTCGCTGTGACGAGTGAACCGAGCCTGCAACCGACGGGAGGGCCGTTGAGTTCGCGAGCAGCACCGACGGTGTTCGACGTCCAGCCGGGCCGGTCGGCCGTTCTCGTCAAGGCCCGCTCCAACGTGGGCCCGATCTCCTTCGCCACGAGCCAGGTGCGCGGCGTGATCTCGGCCGAGGTCGAGGGCAAGGCGATCGACCTGGACGCGCCGGTCACCGCCGAACTGACCGTCTCCCTACGCGAGCTGACCTCCGGCAACAGCCTCTACGACACCGAGCTCAAGCGCCGGATCGACGCGCGGCGCCACCCGGAGGCCGTACTGCGCCTCGAGCAGGTGGCCCAGGCCGCTGCGACCAACCAGTTCGAGCTCACGGGCACGATCGAGTTCCATGCCGTCCTCCGGCCGATGCGAGGTCTCATCAGCGTGGAGCGCCTGGAGCGCGACATGATGGTGATCCGGGGGCAACAGGCGCTCGACATCAGGGAATTCGATCTCGACGTCCCGACGACGCTCGCCCTCAAGATCTATCCGGAGGTGTCCGTCGAGATGCATGTCGAGGCCCGGGCACAATGACGGCAACGGCCGAGAGGGAGGAGCAGGGTGGGACTGGTCCTGGCGTTCATCGCCGGCTACGTCATCGGGGCGCGTGACGGGAGCGACGCCCTCGACGAAGTGATCGACGCGGCCAAGGCCGTCGCGGCGTCGCAGGAGTTCGAGGACCTCGTGCGGGCACTGCGCGCGCACGCGGGGCACGTCCTCCAAGAGGTCGGGCGCCGCATCGACCCTGCGTCCGGTGAGCCGATCTCAATGAGCACGATCATCGGGCAGGCCCGTGACATCGTGCAGCGCGGCGCTACAGGGACCGAATTCTGAGATAGCGCGCCACGTCGGGCAACGAACGCACCGCGAGCGCGGTGGCCCCGACGATCAGCACCCAGCGGATCAGGCGGACCACGACGTCTGCCTCAGCGGTTGCCGACGCGAGTGGAACGATCGGCGCGCGCCAGGACGTCTTCGGCCGACTCGGTGTCCTCGGCCACCGCGATGCCGAGCGAGGCCCGCAGGCGGACGGACCGCCCGCCGACGACGACCGGCTCGTCGAGCGTGTGCTGCAGGCGACGCGTCAGCGGACCGACTGATTGCTCGTCGTTGACGGCCAGCACGACCACGAGCTCGCTCCCGCCGACGCGGCCGACCGTGTCCTCGGTCCGCAGGACCGAGGTGAGGCGACGCGACATCTCGGACAACACGGTGTTCCCGGTGGTGTACCCGAGCTCGACGTTGATCTCGCTGAGGTTGTCCAGGTTGATGTGGCACACGACCACCTCGCCCCCGTGCCGGCGTCGCCGGGCCAACGCCTGGGTCAGGCGGTCGAGCAGCAACAGCTGGTTGGCCAGCCCCGTGTGCGGATCGGCCATGGACAGCTGCCACAGCTGGTCGTACTTGCCGGCCCGCGGGGCGCGGCCGGGCGGTTGGGCTTCTCCCGCCGAAGAGAACTCTTGCAACATCGACTCCACGCTCCTCGGGCTGTCGCCCGCTTGCGCGCCACCGGCCGACAGGTCCGAGCCCTGCCCGCCGTCCGCGTCGTCAGATGTACGGGCGCGGGGATACCGCTCGTCCCGGCCGAACAGCTTCTTCTTCTGCTTCTTCACGCTCCGCCCCCCTCGACGGCCCATCGGTGTCACTCTTACCGGTTCGCGGGGACCGGTAACAGGGCTATTAGTCACGACCTCGATCGGGCCACGACCGCCGACGCTCGGCGCGGGGCCGCCGTTTGCGCAGGTCAGATGCCGAAGGGCCACCCGGGACCAGGTCGCAGCCGCTACGGTCGGCGCTCGCAAAGCCACCGCCCTGCCACCGGCCTGCACCGAGGTGCGTCAACGGCGTCACAACGTTGCCGCGCTAACGTCGCCCGCAGATCGCCGACCACGACCGGCCCCGGATTCTGACCATCACACTCTTCGCTCTGACGCTACCCAGTGACCACCGGCCGGCTCCCGCCGGCTCGGCCGTGACCGCATGAGCGCTCCGGCCCCCCCGGTCCCCGTGGTGGTCGACCCCGCGGCGCTCGAGTCCCTGGTGGCGGAAGTCGCCCGCGAAGACGCCTACGCGTTCGACACCGAATTCCACACCGAGCGCACCTATGTCCCCGAGCTGGCACTGATCCAGATCGCCTGGGCGGGCAAGGTCGCACTCGTCGATCCCCTCGCCGTCGACCCGGCTCCTCTGGCCGAGGTGTTCGGTGGTCCGGGCGTGGCCGTCGCCCACGCGGCCACCCAGGACCTCGACATCCTCCAGGCCGCCTGCGGCGCGGTGCCCGCCACCGTGTTCGACACCCAGATCGTGGCGGGCTTCCTCGGCATGTCGACGCCCTCCCTGTCGCGGTTGGTCGACGTGATGCTCGGCGTGTCCCTCCCGAAGGCGGACCGGTTGTCCGACTGGCTGGAACGACCGATGTCGGAGCGCCAGCTCTCGTACGCGATCAGCGACGTGGCCCACCTCCTGGAGCTGCGGGACGACCTGACCCGGCGCCTCCGTGCCCTGGGCCGGCTCGACTGGGCCCTGAGCGAGTGCGACCAGGTGCTGAGCGACCGCACACCGCCCGCCCGCGTCCCCGAGGAAGCGTGGTGGCGTCTCGGGGATATCCGCAGCATGTCGCGCCGCTCGCGCGCGGTGGCCCAGGAGGTCGCGGCGTGGCGCGAGCGTACGGCGGCCGAATCGAACCGTCCCCGCCGCCAGGTGCTCTCGGACCTGGGGCTGCTCGCCATCTCCCAGCGTCCGCCGCGCAACGCGGACGAGCTCCGGCGCGCCCGGGGCGTCGACGGCCGGCACCTGGCCCAGGGCCGGGCGGCCGAGATCCTCAGCGCGGTGCGACGCGGGCTCGACCTCCCCGGCGACAGCATCCGCATGCCCTCCGAAGGTCGCGACGCCCAGGCGCCGCCGGGCGCCGTCGCCGTCTGCTCGGGACTCGTGCGACAGATCGCCGACGATCTCGACTTCGACCAGGCGCTCCTGGCGACACGCGCCGACATCTCGCAACTGCTCGCGAACGAGCCGAGCCGCCTCGACGCCGGTTGGCGCCGCACCATCGTCGGCGACCCCCTGCGCCGCTTCATCGCCGGCGAGGTGGCCGCGGCCTTCGACCGCCGGGGGCACCTCGTGCTCGAGGAGCGGTCCCACCGGCCGGCTCCCGCTCCCGGCGAACCGCCGCCCGGCGGTCCTGCCGTCAGTTGACCGACTTCTCGCGCCCCGCCCAGTAGGGCTGGCGGAGCTTGTACTTCTGGAGCTTTCCCGTGGCCGTCCGGTCCAGCGCGTCGCGGAACTCGACGCTCGTCGGTGCCTTGAAATGGGCGAGCCGGTCGCGGCAGTGCGCGATGAGCTCGGCCTCGGTGACCGTCTCGCCCGGCCGCACCACCACCAGCGCCTTGATCGTCTCGCCCCACTTCTCGTCCGGCACGCCGATCACGGCCACCTCCGCGACCCCGGCGTGCTGGTAGAGGCAGTCCTCGACCTCGATGGAGGAGACGTTCTCGCCCCCCGTGATGATCACGTCTTTCTTGCGGTCGGAGATCACGGTGTAGGCGCCGTCGAGGTAGCCGCCGTCGCCCGTGTGGAACCACCCGCCCTCGAGCGCCTTGGCCGTCTCGTCGGGCTGCTCCCAGTAGCCGGCGAACACATGGTTGGACCGCGCGAGCACCTCGCCGTCGACGTCGACCGCCATGCGCACGCCGAGTGCGGGCGCGCCGGCGCGGCTCAGCAACTGCGAGCGCTCGCCCGAACCGAGCGCGTCCCATTCCGCCGGGGCCCGGTTGATGGTCAGCAGCGGTGCCGTCTCGGTGAGGCCGTAGATCTGGATGAACTCCCACCCGAGCTCGGTCTCGATGCGCTCGATCGTCTTTGACGGCGGCGGCGCACCCGCGACCACCATGCGCACCGTCCCGCGACCCGGCACCTCCCGTCCGGCCGCCGCCCGTGCCTCGGCGGCCCCCAGGATGGCGGCGACGACGGCGGGGGCGCCGCACAGCAGGGTGACCCCGTGGCGCTCGATCCGCGACAGGATCTCCTCCCCGTCGACCTTGCGCAGCACGATGTGCGTGCCTCCCATGCCCGTCACGGCGTAGGGCATCCCCCATCCGTTGCAGTGGAACATCGGCAGCGTGTGCAGCAACACGTCGCGGTCGTTCACGCCGGTGTGCCAACCGAACGCGGTCGCGTTGAGCCAGCAGTTGCGGTGTGTGAGCTGCACCCCCTTCGGTCGCGCCGTCGTCCCCGACGTGTAGTTGACCGAGCACGTGGCGTCCTCATCGGCCGCCCACGCCCGCGGCTCCGTGCCCTCCTCGGCCGGCGCGAACAGCGCCGCGTCGTCGGTGCCGTCGAGTCGGAACTTGTGGGCGACCTTGATGCGGTCGGCCTCGCCGGCCAGATCGGGGTCGTACAGGAGGACGGACGCGCCGGAGTGCTCGACGACGTAGGCGATCTCGTCGCTCGTGAGACGGAAGTTGATCGGGACCAGGATGCGCCCGTAGCCGCTCACGCCGAAGAAGGAGGTCAAGAAACGGCCGGAGTTGGGGCTCACGATGGCCACCCGCTCCCCCTGCTCGACGCCGAGGTCGTCGAGCGCCCGGGCCATGCCCTTCGCCCGCGCCGCGAGCTCCCCGTAGGTCAAGCTGCCGAACGACCCTGGGACCTCCGGTTCGTCCGTCACCGCGGTGCGCTGCCCGTAGACCAGCGCGGCGCGGTCCAGGAAGTCCGCCACCGTCAGTGCGACCCGCATGCCACCCCCAATCTCTCGGCGTCCACCGGACGCTCCCGGCCGGCGACGACCATACCGGAACGCATCACCGCTCCCAGAGTGGCGCTAGAAGTGTCCGAGCACCGGGTGGGGGACGTAGGCCTTCTCGAGCTGCTCGATCTCCTCCGCGCTGAGTGTGAGCTCCTCGGCGGCCAAGGCGTCCTTCAAGTGCTTCTTCTTGGTCGACCCGACGATCGGTGCCGTCACGCCCGGCTTCTGCAGCAGCCAGGCCAGCCCCACTTGCGCGGGCGGGACGTCGCCGCGCCGCAGCGACCTCGTTGACCGCGTCGACCACGTCGAAATCGGTTGGTTGGTCATAGAGATAGTCGGTGAACGGGTCCGTGCTCGATCGGGTCGTGTGACGGCCGCCCTCACGCGTACGGTTGCCGGCCAGCATGCCGCGGGCCAGCGGGCTCCACGGGATGCATCCGACTCCCTGGTCGAGGCAGAGCGGGATCATCTCCCGCTCCTCCTCGCGGTACACGAGGTTGTAGTGGTTCTGCATGGAGACGAACTTGGTCCATCCGTGAGATTCGGCCGTGTGTTGCGCCTTGGCGAACTGCCAGGCGAACATGCTGCTGGCGCCGATGTAGCGCGCCTTGCCCGCGCGCACCACATCGTTGAGCGCCTCCATCGTCTCCTCAATTGGAGTACGTGGGTCCCACCGATGGATCTGGTACAGGTCGACGTAGTCCATCTTCAGTCGCTTCAGCGACGCGTCGATCCCCGAGAGGATGTGCTTGCGACCCAGGCCGCCGCCGTTCTCGCCGGGCGTGACGGGCATGAACACCTTCGTCGCGATCACGGCCTCCTCACGGCCGAGGAACTTGGGCACCAGGCGGCCGGTGGCGACCTCGCTGGCCCCGCCCGAATACGTGTCGGCCGTGTCGAAGAAGGTCACGCCCCCTTCGACCGCCGCCCGCACGATCGGCTCGGCGGCGTCCTCGTCGATGACCCAGGGCCGCTCACTCTCGTTGCCGAACCCCATCATGCCGAGGCAGATCCTCGAGACCCGTAGCCCTGCCGTGCCCAGATTCGTGTAGTTCATGGCTGACCTCGCTCGCGCTCGTTCCCCGCATGCTTACCAGCCGCGGTCCGTCCGCCGTTCGGGGCCGAACCGCTTCACCCGCCCGCAACGGGCGCGCCCGTCAGTGACCGCCCGGACCCCCATGGGGCGGGCCCGCGGGACCGCCAACCGGACCGGCGGCGGTGGACCAACGCCATGCGGCGGTGCGGCACCCGGTCCGCCGCCGGTGCCAAAGCTGTTCCCGGCCGGTCCGTTGCCGTGTCCCCCGCCACCCGCCACAGGGCCGTTGCCGACGCCGTTGCTCGGGCCGTTGCCGTTGCCGTTGCCCGGGCCGTTGCCGTTGCCCGGGCCGTTGCCGACGCCGTTGCCCGGGCCGTTGCCGTTGCCCGGGCCGTTGCCGTTGCCCGGGCCGTTGCCGTTGCCCGGGCCGTTGCCCGGGCCGTTCGTCGGGGCTTTCGGTCGGGGCGGGTGCCGTAGGCGCAACGGGCGGCGTGGTCGTCGTCCCGCCAGCCACAGGGGTCAAGGCCGCCGCCAACACGTTGTTGCCGGGCGTCGCGCCCCCGACTCGCCGAGTTCGCCACCGTGCCGGAGCTCGACAACGAGCTCAGGGCGGATCCGACCAACCCGCCCCCGGCGACCGAGGAAGCCGAGCCATCGCCCTGCCCACCACCATCCGCGCCGCCAGCCGAGGGTGACGGGAAGCTCGGGACGTTCGCCGGCGTCGTCGGCTGCGCGTCCGTCAACGGCAGGCTCACCGGACCGCTGCCGATCACGAGGGCCGTCACCACCGACACCGCTGCTGCAGCGGCGCTCAGCGACGCGATGCTGAGGTTGCGCACGTCGTGCTGTGGGCGTCTCGGCGGCCTCGAGGCGGCGGCCAGCGCCGTAGGCACCAGGGGCGGCGCGACCGAGGGCTGCCGCCCGAAGTCAGGCGACGCGAAGACCTCTTCCAAGGTCGCGTAATCGTCAGCCTCAGCCCATTCGGACACTGCCCCTCCCTCTTTCCTCCGCGGGAACCAGTCCGTGTCTGAGGGGGCCCTCCGAGGCTCTGACCTCGGAAAGCATTGGTGTTACCCCCTCGCTTTCACGATATAACTGTCAGGCCGACCTTGGAATAAGGACTCCACAATCCGGCGCCAATTCGCTGCCAAACGGTCGTTTGGAGGGGCGGAACCCAAGTTTCCAGTGGAGTCCGCGCGCACCAATTCTGCGGCCGCGATCGGGGCCGCGACGCCGCGTCGGGTCAGACGCCGGCGACGGACCGGCCGAGACTGGTCACCGTCGCGCCGAGACTGCCCAGCAGGCCGGTGACCGGCGCGGCACCGGGGAGCGCGGTGCCGAGGCCGTTCGACGCCAGGGTCACCGTCGTGCCCACCGTGGAGACCGTATTCCCGACCACCACGAGGACCGGGGTCAGGACGTTGCCCCCTCCACCCGTCGACGTCGCCGGAGGCGGTGCACCGCCCGAGCCGCCGGTGCCCGAGGAGCCGCCCGAGCCGGACGAGCCTGCCGGGGGTGAGGACACGACCTCCACGGTCGTTCCCTGCGGTACCTCGACGACGACCGCGGGTGCCGGAGACGACGAGGCCGAGGCCAGTTGCGCGAAGGCGGTCTCCCCGCCGGACGATCCGACGGGCGCCGTGGGCGAAGCTCCCGGCTGGGGTGCGCCTCCTTGGGTGCGCGCTCCCCCGGTCGTCGCCGGCTGGTTGGGGCCGGGGTGCTGGCCCTGGGCCGACACGCTCGGCTGCTTGGTCGTCTGCCCCGTGCCGGTCGCGATACCGACGACGACCAGAGCCGCCGCCGCGACGCCGCTGACGGCCGCGATGGCCCGATACCGGGTGCTGTCGCGCTCGCCGGTCGCCCCCCCAGGGAGGGCGACCAGAGCCGGCGCTCCTGCGGCCGCCGGGGCGGCAGCCGTGATGGCCGTGGGGCGCCCGAACTCCTCCGAGAGGAACACCTGCTCGAGCTGATGCGGCTCACCCGCGTCTTCGCCTCCGCCGATGGACCAGATCCCCTGTGAGGGCACGCGTCCGAATTCCCTCGACAGGAAGACCTCTTCCAGACTGGTGATAGCACCAGCGTCCTTCTGGTCGGACATCGATCCCTCCTTCCTCCATCGGATCCCGTCCTATGCAGGTAACGCCCTGGGCGTCTCCCTCCTACTCTGCGTAATGGCTGTTGCGATCAGGCCTTCTGGGCCTCCCGCCGACGGCTCAGCCGGTTGATGACCAGGCCCAGCATCAGGGCCGCGGCACCGATGAACAGCTCGACCAGCAGCGGGGCGCCCGTGAGGGCCAGCGGGGCCGCCGTCGAGGCGGCGGTCGTCTTCACCGGGGTGGGCGTGGCGGCCGTCGTCGTCACCGGCACCGTCGTCGGCGACGCCGGCGGGGTGGCGGCCGAGGTCGTCACGGTCGGCTGCGGGCACGAACCGCTGGCCGAGCCACCGAGCGCCGCCTGGATCCCACAGATCGTGATCGGGAGCGTGATGCCGGTGCCGGGGCTGCCCGGCGTCCCGATGGGGATGGTCGTGCCCGTGCCCGCGCCCGTGCAGGTGCCGTCCGCCGTGCCGTCGAGGGCTGCGGCGACCGCGCAGACCGTGACCGGGACGTTCACCGGCACGCTGCCCGTCGTGGTGGTACTCAGGTGCGTCGGCTCGCACTGGTTGCTGGCCGTGCCCGCCACCGCGACGACGATGCTGCAGGCGTTCACGGGCAGGACGCCGTCGATCGGCGCGCTCTGGCTCACGTTGTCCGTCGGCAGGTCGTTGACGAGGGGGAAGCCCGCGCTCGGCATGCACATGCCCGTCGCCTTGCCGTCGATCTCAGCGATCACGCCGCAGACCGTGGCCGGAACGAAGAGGTCGGCAAGCTGGCCCTGTTGGTTGACGGTGTTCGGGGAACTGCGGGCAGTTCGACGTGCTGTTGCCGTCGATCTCGACGATGACGTCACACACGGTCACCGGCACGACGGCGTCGATCACGCCCTTCTGCGTCACCGTCCCGTTGGTCCCGGCGAGGTTGCAGTTGCTCGCCGTGTCGCCGACCAAGCCGACGTTGATGGCGCAGAGGCTGATCGGCGCATCGAGGTTGATCGCGCCGTTCTGCGTGGTCGAGGCCGACGATTGGCCGCTGGTGAGGCCGAGGGACTGGGCCGCTTGGCCGAGCAGACCGATCGCGTTGTACTCGGCGGTGATCGGGATGTTGATGGTCCCGATGGCGCCGAGCTGGTCGATCCCCACCGAGGTCGTGGAGCAGCTGCTGTTGGCGCCGGCGAAGAGGCCGAGCGACAGCGAGCAGGCGTTGATCGGCACGTTCGCGTTGAGCAGCGGCGACGTCTGGTGGGTGGTGTTGGTGCCGCTGAGTGCGTTCTGCCCCGGCAGCAACGTGCTGCCGATCTCGTTCGCGAGCAGCGAGATCGGGATCGACAAGGACAGCGGCAGCGCGGTGAGCGGCGACAGGGGGTTGGCAGACGTCGTCGACGACTTCGCCGCCGGTGTCGAGGTGGTCGACGACGAGGACGACGTGGACGATGTCGAGGGCATCGTGGTGGTCGTCTTCGGTACCGCGGTCGTGGTGGTGGTCTTCGGCGCCGTGGTCGTCGTTCGTCGGCGAGAGCTTCGAGGTGATGCTCGACGAAGACGCCGCACCCGCGGGCACGATGCCCGCCAGCACGCTTGACGCGACCAGGATGAGGCCGCCAGTCATAACGGCAATATGGGAAAGAGGATTCCGCCTCAAGATCTTGCTCCTTCTGTGTATGGGCTACACAGACCCGCTTTGAGCCCGCAACGCTTACGGGATATACCCACGAGAGGAACGGTGAAACTGCCATGGACTCCCGTTGAAATCCAAAAATAGTTGACGAAATCGCCCGCACGAACGATGCAGAATCCAGATTCGCCGTGCGGATTTCGGCGCAACAGCTGTCTTCCTGCGAGGATTCCGTCGGGTCCGTCGTGGCCCCCCAATGCGGGGCGCCGCTGATTTGGGAGCCGGGGACCCCTCCACGAACGGGGGCTGCGGCTGTGTTACGTCCGCGTGAAGTAGCGGCTGAGCGTTTCGACCTGCTGCTGGTAGGAGGAGCCGATGCCCGCGCCGTAGAGGGCCGTGGGCTCCTCCAACATCCGCTCGAAGGTCAGCTTGCAGACCGACTGCCCGTTCTCGACCATGAACGGGCACGTCGTGGGCCCGCACCTCGAGGGCGGCCCGGGAACCCCTGAAGCCGCCGGTGGGGTCGAATCCGAACCCGGGGTCGAAGAACCCGGCGTAGTGGGTGCGCAGCTCGCCGCTCGTCGGGTCGTACGCCGTCATCTCCGCCGCCAGGTTGGGCGGGATGCACACCGCCTCGTGCGACATCAGGAGATAGAAGCGCTTGGGGGAGAGGACGAGGCGGTCGCCCTCCTCGCGGTAGACCGGGTCCCAGAAGGGACGGGGGTCGACCTCGCCGCCGGCCGTGAGGTCGAGCAGCGGCGCGCTCTCGCGGGCGCTGTGCCCGACCTGGCCGTGCTCGTCCCCGCCGAGGTCCAGTCCGAGGAACAAGCCGTGCGAGAGCACGAGCTGGTCGACCGGCACCGGCTCGCCGGCCCGGTAGAGCATCGGCACGTCGAGGTGGGCCGCCCGTACCTCGTCGTCGTTCAGCCACGGTCGGCCCATCGACAGCCGCAACTGGTTGAGGGTGAGGTCCTCCTTCACCCGCACGGGGAAGGACAGCGGCACCACTTCGAGGTAGAGCGGTCCGCTGTAGCCGGGCGCGATCTCGTCGAAGCGGTCGCTGCCGTCGGTGATGACCCGGGTGAACACGTCGATGCGACCCGTCGAGCTCTTCGGGTTCGCCTTGCCGCGCAGCCCCGCCGGGAGGTCGAGACGCTCCTTGAGCTCAATCAGGTACGGGCACTTGGCCTCGAGCATCGCCCCGTCACCGCGGAGGTCGATCTCGTCGAGGATGTAGTCCTTGAGCTTGCGCTCCACCGAGTCGGACCCGGGCAGGAAGCTGCAGCGGATGCGGAGCGCCCGCTCCCCCAGGCGCAGGTCGAGGCTGGCCGGCTGGACGTTGGCCTCGGGGATCTTGAAGCGTCCCGCGTCGACGTACCCGGCGCGGATGGCCCCCTCGAGCATCTGACCCGGGAGGACTCCTTCCGCGGTGGACTGGAGGTTCAACATCGGCGCCATGATCGGGCGGCGGGCACGGTCAGAGCAAACCACGTCGCGAGGCGGCGGGGAAGGCCAAATGTGGGGAGGTCGTCGGGCACAGCCTGTGGATGACTTGGGGACAGACGGAGGCCACATGGGGGTTCGGCAGGTAGCAACGGGTTGTCCACAGGCAGAGCGGCGCCGCAACGGGACCCCGCCGAGCGCCCCGGGGCGGGCAGGGAGCCCGGCGATAAGCTGACGGGTCGTCAGATTTGGCGCCTTCGCCCACGCGGCGGCGCCCCGCGGAGGTTCCATTGCTCGACTACGTCATTCGATCCGGCACGGTCATCGACGGCTCCGGCGACGCCCCCCGCCCGGCCGACATCGGCCTGCGCGACGGGCGGATCGTCGCCGTGGGCGAGGTGGACGAGCCGTCGGCAACCGAGCTCGACGCAAAGGGCTTGTGCGTCGCGCCCGGGCATCGTCGACCCGCACACGCACTATGACGCCCAGCTGTTCTGGGATCCCTCCGCGTCGCCGTCGAACGTGCACGGGGTGACGACGGTCATCGGCGGGAACTGTGGCTTCACCCTGGCCCCGCTCAACGCCGAGGACGCCGACTACATCCGGCGCATGATGGCCAAGGTCGAGGGGATGCCGTTGGCCGCCCTCGAGCAGGGTGTCCCCTGGAACTGGTCGACCTTCGCCGAGTACCTCGACGCGCTCGACGGCAACCTCGGCGTCAACGCGGGCTTCCTCGTCGGGCACTGTGCGCTGCGACGCAAGGTCTTGGGGGCCTCGCGCGCCGAAGAGGTCGCGACCGATGAGGAGATCGCCGCCATGCGCGCGCTGTTGGCCGATTCGCTCGCCGCCGGCGGCCTTGGCTTTTCCTCTTCGCAGTCGCGCACCCACTCGGACGGTGACGGGCGCCCGATCAGCTCCCGCCACGCGGACCGGCGCGAGATGCTCGCGTTCTGCGCGGAGGTCGCCGCGCACGAGGGCACCACCCTCGAATACATCACCAACGGGTGCCTCGACTCGTTCACGCCCGAAGAGGTCGACCTCATGACGGCCATGAGCGTCACCGCGCAGCGCCCGCTCAACTGGAACGTGCTGACGGTCGACGCCCGTTCGGCCGAGCGGATCGAACACCAGCTCTCGGCGTCATCGGCCGCGTCGGCCGCCGGGGGCCGCATTGTCGCGCTGACCATGCCGACGCTCGTCCCCATGAACATGAGCTTCCGCACCCACTGCGCGCTCTTCCTGATCCCGGGGTGGGGCGAGGTCATGGGCCTTCCCGACGACGAGCGCATCGACGAAGCTGGCGGACCCCGCTGTCCGCGCCATGCTCGACGAGCGCGCCCGGAGCAAGGAGGCCGGCGTGTTCCGCGGGCTCTCCGCACTGGGGCACCTACGTCATCGGCGACACCTACGCCCCGGCGAACGAGGGCTGCGCCTTCCGCACCGTGGCCGACATCGCCGCCGAACGCGGGACCACGCCCTTCGACACCTTGCTCGACATCGTGCTCGCCGACGAGCTCCGTACCGTGTTGTGGCCGAACACCGATGACGGCGACGAAGCGACCTGGTCCATGCGGGCGGCCATCTGGAGCGATACGCCGCGCCATGGTCGGCGGCTCGGACGCCGGCGCCCACCTCGATCGCATGTGCGGGTCGAACTACCCGACGGCCTTCCTGGCCGATTGTCTGCGCGGGCGGCGGCTCGTCCCGGTGGAGCAGGCCGTGCACATGATGACGGGCCAACCCGCGGCGCTCTTCGGGCTGCGTGAGCGAGGGCTGGTCCGCGAGGGCTACGCGGCGGACCTGCTCGTGTTCGACCCCGAGACCGTCGCCTCCGAGCCGGCCCGCCTGGTACACGACCTGCCGGGCGACACGCCGCGGCTCTACGCCGGCTCCCACGGGGTGGTGCGCGTGCTGGTCAACGGGGTCGAGACCGTCAGGGACGGGACCTCGACCGGAGCGGTGCCCGGCACCCTCTTGCGCTCGGGCCGCGACACCGCCTCGGTCGTTCCGGCGCCCGCCTGAAGCCTGGTGCCCGCCCAGGCCGTCTAGCCTGCGTGGCGGTGACGCCCGAATCTGACGACCCGGCGCTCGCCGTCGACGAGCCGCCGACCGCCACGGGCGGGGTCACCGGGACCACCGTCGACGGCCAGCCACCCAACGGCCCTGCCCCGAACGGCGCGGCCGGCGACGAGCCGCCGCGCACCAGCCGCTGGCTGCGCGAGGCCGTCATCGTCGTCCTGGTCGCCGTCGTGGTCGCCGTCTTGCTGCGCACCTTTGTCGTCCAGACCTTCTACATCCCGTCGGGCTCCATGGAGCCGACGCTCCAGGTCGGCGACCGCATCCTGGTCAACAAGCTCAGCTATCACCTCCACGGTGTCGGCCGGGGGGACATCGTCGTGTTCTCGCGGCCGGCGCAGGAGAACTGTGGGGGCCCCGAGGTCAACGACCTCGTCAAGCGGGTCATCGGCCTGCCGGGCGAGACGATCTCGGTCTCGGGGGGCGATGTCTACGTCAACGGGCACCGTCTCGACGAGAGCTGGCTGCCCGCCTCTGAGCAGGGGGTGACCAAGGCCGGGCCCGGCGGCACGGCCTACAGCCTCGAGCAGCCCTACAAGGTGCCCGCGAACAACTACTTCGTCATGGGTGACAACCGCACGGATTCGTGCGACAGCCGGTTCTGGGGGCCGATCGGCAAGTCCCTGATCGTGGGCAAGGTCGAGATGCGGGTCTGGCCCGTGTCGTCAATCGGCTTCTTCTGAGCCCCCGCCGCCCCGCACCGGGACGGCCCGCCTACTCGCCCTCTTCGGGCTCCGCCGCCACCCGGGCCACGGCGGCCAGCGTCTGTCCCTCGTCGAGGTTCATGACCCGCACCCCGGTGGCGTCCCGACCCTGCGACGCGATCTCGCGCGCCGCCGTGCGGATGACCACCCCACCCGAGGAGACCAAGAGGATCTCTTCGTCCAGGGCGACCATGAACGCCCCGACCACCGTCCCCCGGGTGCCCGTCAGGCGGATGCCGCGGACGCCTTGGCCGCCGCGGGTCTGGCGGTTGAAGCGCTCGAGCTTCGTGCGCTTCCCGTAGCCCGCGTCGGTGACGATGAGAATGTCGGTGTCGTCGGCGGCCACGTCACACGACACCACGACGTCGCCTTGGCGCAGCCGGATGCCGCGCACGCCGGCGGCGTCGCGACCCATCGGCCGCACGTCCTCCTCGTTGAACCGGATGGTCATCCCGTTCCGCGTCACTTCGAAGAGGTCGTCGTGGCCCGACGTCGTGACGACCCGGACCAGCTCGTCACCGTCGCGCAGGTTGATGGCGATGAATCCCTCGCGCCGCGACTTGTCGTACTCGCTCATCGCGGTCTTCTTCACCTGCCCGTGCGCCGTCGCGAAGACCAGGTACTGGTCGGGCGAGAACTCGCGGGTGGCGATGATCGCGGTGATCGACTCGTTGGGCGCCAACGGCACCAGGTTGACGGCGGCCGTCCCTCTCGCGGTGCGATCCTTGATCGGGATCTCGTGGCCCCGTAGCCGGTAGACCTTGCCCTGGTTGGAGAAGAGCAACAGATAGGCGTGGGTCGACGTGTGGACGACCTGGCTGACCAGGTCCTCCTCCTTCAGACGGGCACCCTGCACGCCTCGCCCGCCGCGTCCCTGCGTCCTGAAGGCGGCGCCGGCGACCGACTTGATGTAGCCGGCCCGCGTCATCGTCACGACGATCTCCTCGTCGTGGATCAGGTCCTCCAGGCCCATCTCGCCGGGGTCGTGCGTGATCACGCTGCGCCGCGGGTTCGTGTGCTTGTCCCGGATCTCGGTCATCTCGGTCTCGATGACGCCGCGGAGCTTGCCGTCGTCGGCGAGGATGGCCTCGAGGTCGGCGATGGTGGCGCGGAGCTGCTCCATCTCCTCCTCGAGCTCCGTCCGGCCGAGTCGCGTCAGCCGGCCGAGCGTCATGTCGAGGATGTGCGTCGCCTGCACCTCGGTGAACGAGAACGGCTCGGCCATGAGCGCGGTGCGCGCGGCCGGGCGATCGTCCGAGGCCCGGATCGTCGCGATGACGGCGTCGAGCATGTCGATCGCCTTCAACAGGCCTTCGACGATGTGCGCCCGGTTGCGCGCCTTCTCGAGCCGGAATTCGGACCGGCGCGCGTGATGACCTCGATCTGGTGGTCGATGTAGTGCGAGAGCGCCTGGGCCAGGTTCAGCGTGCGCGGCACGCCGTCGACCAGCGCCAGCATGTTCACGCCGAAGCTCGTCTGCAGCGGCGTCTGCTTGAAGAGGTTGTTGAGGACGACGTTGGCGTTGGCGTCGCGCTTCAGCTCGATGATCAGCCGCGGCTGTTGGTTGGCCGACGCGTTGCGCAGCTCGCTGATGCCGTCGAGGTCGCCGCCCCGGACGAGTTCGGTGATCTTCTGCTCAATCACCTCTACCGACGTCTGGTAGGGCAGCTCGCTCACCACGATGCGGTCGCCGACGCGGCCCTCCTCGATCTCGGCGACGGCGCGCATCTTGATCGACCCGCGCCCGGTCCGGTAGGCGTCGAGGATGCCTTGGCGCCCGAGAATGAGCGCCCCGGTCGGGAAGTCCGGGCCCTTGACGAACTCCATGAGCTCGTCCGGTGTGGCCTCGGGGTGGTGCAGCACGTGGATCGCGGCGTCGATCACCTCGGTCATGTTGTGCGGCGGGACGTTGGTGGCCATGCCGACGGCGATGCCCTGCGACCCGTTGACCAGCAGGTTGGGGAACCGACCGGGCAGCACGACCGGCTCGGCCGCCGAGCCGTCGTAGTTGGCGACCATGTCGACGGTTTCCTCGTCGATGTCCGCCATGAGCTCGAGCGCGAGCGGCGCCAGCCGGCACTCGGTGTAGCGCATCGCCGCTGCCCCGTCGTCGGGGCCGCGGCCGCCGAAGCTGCCGTGCCCGTCGACGAGCGGGTAGCGCAGCGAGAACTCCTGCACCATGCGGGCCAAGGCCTCGTAGATCGCCGAGTCGCCGTGGGGGTGGTACGTCCCCATGACCTCGCCGACCACCTTGGCGCACTTGTTGTGCGGCCGGTCCGGACGCAACCCGTTGTCGAACATGGAGTAGAGGATCCGGCGGTGCACCGGCTTGAGCCCGTCACGTACGTCGGGCAGCGCCCGGGCGACGATGACCGACATGGAGTACTCGAGGAACGAGCGCTCCATCTCCTCCTGGATCTCAATGGGCTCGACCGAGCCGCCGGAGGGCGGCTCGTCATTTGCCGGCGGGGCCGGTGGCGCCCCGCGCCCTCCACCCGCTCCGGCGCTGCCGCGGCCCGCGCCGCGTGTCGACTGACGTGGCATGTCTTCCTACTTCCCGTGCGCCTCTTCCTCAGATGTCGAGGAAGCGCACGTCCTTGGCGTTCGTCTGGATGAAGTGGCGGCGCAGCTCGACGTCGTCACCCATCAGGATGGAGCAGACCTCGTCGGCCAGCGCGGCCTGTTCCACGTTGACCTGCAGGAGCGAGCGCTTGGTCGGGTCCATGGTGGTGTCGCGCAGCTCGGCGAAGTCCATCTCGCCGAGGCCCTTCAGCCGGTTGAAGTCGTGCTTGTGGTCGGGGTGCTCGGCCAGGAACGCGTCCTTGGCCGCGTCGTCCTTGAGATAGAGCTTCTCCTTGCCGACCAGCGTCGAGTACAGCGGCGGTTGCGCCACGTAGACGAAGCCGCCCTCGACGAGCGGCTTCATCTGGCGGAAGAAGAACGTGAGCAGCAGCGTGCGGATGTGGCTGCCGTCGACGTCGGCGTCGGCCAGGAGGATCACCTTGTGGTAGCGGATCTTCGCGACGTCGAACTCCTCGGCCAGCCCGGCGCCGATGGCGGAGATGAGCGCCTGGATCTCCGCGTTCTTGAGCATCTTGTCGATGCGGGCCCGCTCGACGTTGAGGATCTTGCCGCGGATGGGGAGGATGGCCTGGGTCACCGGGTCGCGCGCGTCCTTGGCCGAACCGCCCGCCGAGTTCCCCTCGACGATGAAGAGCTCCGACTCGCGCGGGTCGCGCGACGAGCAGTCGGCCAGCTTGCCGGGCAGGCCGGCGCCGTCGAGCGCCGACTTGCGACGCGTCAGGTCGCGCGCGCCCTGCGCGGCCAGGCGGGCCCTCGCCGCCTGGGTGGACTTCTGCACGATCTGGCTCGCCTCGCGCGGGTTTTCCTCGAGCCACTCGATGAGCTTCTTGTTCGTCGTGCGCTCGGTCAGCGAGCGGATGGTCGCGTTGCCCAGCTTGGCCTTGGTCTGCCCTTCGAACTGCGGGTCGCGCAGGCGCACCGAGATGATGGCGGTCAGGCCCTCGCGGATGTCCTCGCCCTTGAGGTTCTCCTCTTTCTCCTTCAGGAGGTTGCGCTCCCGGGCGTAGCGGTTCACCACGTTGGTGAGGGACTTGGAGAATCCCTCGACGTGCATCCCGCCCTCAATGGTGGAGATGCCGTTGGCGAAGGAGTGGATCGACTCGTGGTAGCCGGTGTTCCACTGCAGCGCGATCTCGACCTCCTGGTTGTCCTCGGCCTGCTCGAACGACGCGACCTTGCGGAACAGCGCCTCCTTCGACGCGTTGAGGTGCTTGACGAAGTCGACGATGCCGCCGTTGTACTTGAACGTCGTCTTGGTCTCGGGGTCGGTCCGCTCGTCGACGAAGCGGATCTCGAGGCCCTTGTTCAAGAAAGCCATGATCTGCAGGCGCTCGATGACGGTCTGGGCACGGAATTCGGTCTCGTCGAAGACGGTGGCGTCGGGCCAGAACGTGACGGTCGTGCCGGTCCGCGGCTCGCCGGTGCTGCGGTCCTTGGGCGCCGGACCCGTAGCCGTGACCTTGCGCTTGAGCTTGCCGCCCTTCTCGAACTCCGCCACCCAGTGCTGGCCGTCGCGGTCCACCTCGAGCACGAGCCGGCT
This sequence comes from uncultured Acidimicrobiaceae bacterium, assembly GCA_963769095.1. Taxonomy (GTDB): domain Bacteria; phylum Actinomycetota; class Acidimicrobiia; order Acidimicrobiales; family RAAP-2; genus Bog-473. The sequence goes on along the minus strand of CAVYKO010000009.1, from coordinate 80,405 downwards.
CGAGAGGGCGTTCACGACCGAGACACCGACGCCGTGAAGGCCGCCGGACACCTGGTAGCCCTTGCCCCCGAACTTGCCGCCGGCGTGCAGGGTGGTGAGCACGATCTCCGCCGTCGACTGCTTGGGGTACTTGGGGTGCGGGCCGACGGGGATCCCGGCGCCGTCGTCGCTGACCCGGCACGCCGCCATCGGTCAGCAGGGTGACGTCGATCCGGGTGGCCCGGCCCGCCATGGCCTCGTCGACCGAATTGTCCACGACCTCCCAGACCAGGTGGTGCAGACCGGTCGGACCGGTCGAGCCGATGTACATCCCGGGGCGCTTTCGCACCGCCTCGAGCCCTTCCAAGATGGTGATGTCGGCCTCGCCATAGGAGGCATTCGCCCCACCCAGCGTGTCGTCGACCTTTACTGCCACAGGCGCGCCCTTTCAAACAACGATCTTCACGGTGCGAATCGAATCCCCGAATTGAGCACTTCCGGCCTTTCGATGCGAACGCACCATTCTACCCGACGGACGCGACAATTCGGCACTCATGAACGGTCCGTCAGGGCCGCTCGACCAGGACCTCCAGGCGCTCGATCGCGGTATCTCCGAGAGCCTGCACCCGCGCCAAGATCTGCGCCGACTGCATCCTCGCCCGGGTCGCCCAGGCCGGGTGGTCGACCGCGACGACGAGGGTCGGCCCGTCGAGGCGCAGCGGCCGCACGTGCCCCGCGAGATCGCCGTCGACGACTTCGTCCCAGCGGGCGAAGACGGCCTCCATCGTCGCCGGCGAGGCGGCCACGCCCAGGCGGCGCAGGAGCCGCGGCATGGCGTCGCCCACCCGCCGCGGACCCCCGCCGCGGCGGTCGCTCACCGGGGCTCCAGCGTGTCGACCCCGACGGTGCGGGCGACCGCGATCCCCTCGGGCAGCGGCGACGCAGTGGTGAGGATCGACTGACCCGCCGGGAGCTCCTCCACCAGGGCCCGGCTGCGCGCCGGGTCGAGCTCGGAGAAGACGTCGTCGAGCAGCAGCGTGGGCGCCACGGTGGTCCGGGCCCGCACCAGCTCGTGGAGCCCGAGCCGCAGGGCCAGGGCCAGGCAGCGTTGTTCGCCTTGGGACGCGTGGGACCGGGCCTCACGCCCGTCGAGCACGATCACGAGTTCGTCGCGATGGGGCCCCACGGTGTTGAGGCCGCGCCGCAGGTCGTCCTTCCTCGACCCCTCGAGCGCGTCCAACAGGTCCCCGTCCCAGCTCCGCCGGTAGCGCTGCTCGACCATGGACTGGCCGGCCGCGCCGGCCAGTCGGCTGTACGCGCCACCGACGAGCGGCTCGAGGTCGGCGACCAGCCGCTCGCGTGCCGCGACGAGCACCGTCCCTGCGTCCGCCAGTCGCTGGTCCCACACCTCGAGCGTCGTCGCCACGTCCTCCGTGGCCCGTCCCCCGGCCTGGCGCAACAGCGCGGCCCGTTGGCGCAGCACCCGGTCGGTCTCGTCCGCCGCGCGGGCCCCCTCGGCATCGAGCAGCGCCAGCGCGTCGTCGAGGAGGTCGCGGCGCCCGCTCGGTCCCCCGCTGATGAGCGCGAGGTCGTCGGGCGAGAACACGGTGCACGGCGCCGCCGCAGCCAGCACCTTGCGCCCGCTCGCGTCCTTGCGGTTGACCCGGGTGCGGTTGCGCCCGGCCGACCCGATCTCCGCCTCCACGAGCACACTGGTCTCCGGCGTGTCGAACGTGGCCCGCACGATCGCGCTCTGTGCGCCGGTGCGCACCATGGACTCGAGCGGCGCGCCGCGAAGGAGCGGCGCGTACCCAGATAGGCGATCGCCTCGAGCACGCTCGTCTTGCCGGTGCCGTTGGCGCCCGTGATAGCCGTCGTGCCCTCGGGCTCGGGCGAGAGCCGTGCGGTGCGGAACGTCCGGAAATCGGTCAGTTCGAGGTCCCGGAGGCTCACCGCGCCTGCGGCTCTCTCAGGACACCCGCACCGGCATCAGCAAATAGCGGAACTGGTCGTCCTCGGCGCCGCGTACCGTCGCCGCGCGCGACGCGTCCGCCGTCTCCACGATCACCTCGTCGCCGGTGACCGCCTCGACCCCGTCGATGAGATACGAGGGGTTGAACGCGATGACCAGTTCCTCTCCGCTGTAGTCGCCGTCCACGGTTTCGGCCGCGTCGCCGACGTCCTGGCTCTGCACGCTCAGGTCGACGCCGCCTTGGCGCATGGCCAGTCGGACCGGCGTCGTGTTGTCGCGGACGAGCAGCTGCACCCGCCGCAATGAAGCGAGGAAGCTCTCCTTGCCGAGATGCAGGCGGTTCGGGTACGAGTCGGGGATCAATTGCTTGTAATCCGGATACCGGCCTTCGAGCAGGCGAGTGCTGATCTGGACCTTGCCCTGCCAGAAGGTGATTTCGTTGCTGCTCGCGGCGACTCCGACACGGTTCGTCTCGGCCTGGTCCGAGATCGTCCCGGTCGGCAGGCGCTGCAGTTCCGACAGGGCGCGCGCCGGCACGAGCAGGTCTTCCTCGCCGGGGATGGTGTCGGTGTCGGAGAGGTCGCGCATGGCCATCCGGTACGAGTCGGTCGCCACCATGCGGATGTACCCGTCGACGTGCGCCAGGAGGACGCCGGTCAGCAGTGGACGTCCGTCGTCGTGGGACGCCGCCCGGACCACCTGGCGTACGGACTCGCTGAGCGACGATTCCGAGAGGTGGGTGGTGGGCTCACTCGTCTTGCCGACGGGGGGGAACTCCACGACGGGATACGTGTGCAACCGGAACGTCGAGCGGGCCGCCGAGATTGTGACTTGGTCGCCTTCGTCCTCGATAGTCACCGCGCCGGGCTCGAGCCGGCGCACGATATCGGTCGACAAGCGGGAGGGAATGACACAACTTCCGTCGTCGATGCCGATCACCTCGTCGGTCACCTGGATCGTGAGATCGAGGTCGGTTCCGGTGACGCTGAGTGTGTTGCCTTCGCACGACAACAACAGGCCGAGGAGAACCGGGGAGGAGCCACCTCGCCCGCCCACGGCGCGGCCGGCGGTGGCCAACATGTCAGCGAGTTGGTCGCGCTCGGATCTGAACTTCACGGACGAAGGTCCTTTCGGGAACAGGGCCTGCTTGTCATTTCGAGAGGGAAAGGTACATGGGGGAGATAAAGGTAGTAAGGGCTGTGGATTGTGGATGACATCGGGGGATGCCAGCGTGGCGGTGACATTGCTGTCCCCATGCCGGTGTGGGTGGATCGGGGCGTTCGGCCGTCCGGGCCGGGTGCCCTGAGGATGACCGGGGCTGTCTGGGGACGGCGGTGCCCTTGATCCCCAGTCTCAGGCCTGACGGTCCACAGCCTTTGCCCCCGGCAAACCACAAGCTGGTCCTCGGTGGCCGGGGTGACGTCAGCCGGTGCCGGCACGGATCTTCTGGATCAACTCGGTGACCTGTTCGTAGATTTGCCGGCGTTCCTGCATTTGACCGGCGATCTTGTCGACGGCGTGGATGACCGTCGTGTGGTCCCGTTTGCCGAAGACCCGGCCGATGGCGGGATAGCTGTAGTCCGTGAGCTCGCGGGTCAGGTACATGGCGACCTGGCGAGCGGTGACGAGGGGACGGGTGCGGCTGGGGCCGCAGATGGCCTCGACGGAGAACCCGTAACTCGCCGAAGTGGCCTCGAGGATGAATTGGGGCGAGATCCGCCGCGGCTCGCCGGCGAGCACCAGGTCGGAGAGCACCTGCTCGGCCTGGCCCAGCGAGATCGGCTCCTTGTTGAGTTTGGCGAAGGCGCAGATGCGGGTGAGCGCGCCCTCGAGCTCACGGATGTTGTCCTTTACGTGGGAGGCGATGAATTCGAGGACGTCGTCGGGGACGTCTTGGCCCTCGCTCAGGCACTTGGAGCGCAGGATGGCGAGGCGGGTCTCGAGGTCGGGCGGGTCGATCTCGGTGATGAGCCCGGAGAGGAAGCGGCTGCGTAGGCGGTCCTCCAGCGTCTCGATCGACTTGGGCGGCCGGTCCGAGGTGAGCACCATCTGCTTCGAGGCGCCCTTGAGGTCGTTGTAGGTGTGGAAGAACTCTTCTTGGAGGCCCTCTTTGCGCTCCATGAACTGCACGTCGTCGATGAGGAGGACGTCGCAGTCGCGGTAGCGCCGCTTGAAGGCCAGCGTGGTTGACGTCCGCAGGGAGTCGACGAAGTCGTTCATGAAGGTTTCGGTCGTGACGTAGAGGACCTTGCGCCGGGCGTAGTTCTCGGTGACGTAGTTGCCGATGGCGTGGAGGAGATGGGTCTTGCCGAGGCCCGAGTCCCCGTAGATGAACAGCGGATTGTACGAACGACCAGGGGTTTCGGCCACGGCCTGGGCCGCCGCGTGGGCCAGGCGGTTGGAGGACGCCGCCACGAAGGTCTCGAAGGTGAACTTCGAGTCGAGCTGCACCGCCGGCGACTCGCGGCCCGCCCGGGCGGCCGGCTCGGGCGCCGCCGCCGGCACCGGCTCGGGGTCGGCCGGCAGGCCGAACACCTCGTCGAGCCCGGGGATCGACGGCGCCGACCCGGCGAATCCCCCATCGATCGGGGCCGCCGGCGAAGCCTGCTCGTGCACCTCGAGGCGGCCGCGCACCGGCACGCCGACCTCATTGGCCAGCGTGTCCTCGATCATGGGGAGGTAGCGCGACTCCACCCGCTCGCGGATGAGCCCGTTGGGCACCGCCAGCACGAAGACGCCGTTGGCATAGTCCACCGGCTCGATCCCCGAGAGCCACAGTTGCCACGTGCTCTCCGACACCTGGTCGCGCAGTGACCCGGTGCACCTTGTCCACAGATCTCCTGCTTGATTCACCGATTCACCGCTTCTCCCGGACGACCCTTCTCCCCCCTCGGCGTCCGGCCAGATGTCGGGAACGATCCTCGGTACGGGTAATTGGATGAACGTACACCCCGACGGCCGATGCGACTAGAGGCGGTCGTCAAATCGCGCCTAACATGGGAGGACTCGCCGCCGCCGGCCAGATTCCTTCCGAGGGCCGAGGCATGAACCGAGCGACGGACCGGTTTCCCGATGCCGTCCGGGCGTCGCGAAAGGCTGAATGACGTGAAGCGCACCTACCAACCCAACACCCGCAAGCGGGCTCGGACCCACGGGTTCCGCAAGCGCATGTCCACGCGGGCGGGCCGGGCCATCTTGAAGTCACGGCGCCTCAAGGGACGCCATCGCCTCACCGTCTGAGGGCGGACCTCGTGCCAGCCCTGACGGTCGGACGGATCACCAGCCGCGCTGCCTTTGCCGAGGTGCAGCGCGCCCGCGCCCGCGGCGCCAGCGGCCCCGTCCGCGCCGCCTTCACGCCGGCCGACGAGACCGCCCCAGGCCTGTTTCCCCAGGTCGGCTACGCAATCGGGCGCCGTTGTGGTTCGGCCGTCGTGCGCAACCGGCTCCGTCGGCGGGCCCGGGCCGTGGTCCGGGAGGAAGCGCCGTCCCTCCCCCGCGGCTCGTTCCTGGTGCGCCTCGAGCCGGGTGCCGCGGGCCTGAGCCCGGCCGAGTTCCGCCACGACCTGGCGCGGGCGTTGCACCGCGCCGGCGAGGCGGCGAACCGATCATGACCAGCACCGCACCGAACCGTCCGGGCCCGGCGTCCCGCGCCGCCGTGGCCGTGCTGCGGGCCTACCAGGGCGCGGCGTCGGGACGCGTGTCGCCGTGCCGCTTCTACCCGAGCTGCTCGAATTACGCGATGGAGGCCTTCACGGAGCACGGCTTCTGGCGGGGACTCTCCCTCACCAGCCGGCGCCTGCTCCGCTGCCGGCCCTTCGGGCCCCACGGCGTCGACCTGGTCCCCGTCCCGGTCCACGCCCACTCCCGTGAGGCGGGGCGCCCGTGTTGACGCACCCCTTCCTCGGCGCCGAGAACGCGTTGTTCCACCTGATCGGCGAGATCTTCCACCCGATCTTCGAGTTCTTCGGCCTGATCCTGGCCGGCCTCTACGCCATCTGGCCCAACTACGGCTTCGCCATCGCCGGCCTGACCATCCTGATCATGCTGGCCCTCACCCCGGTGACGGTGAAGAGCACCAAGTCGATGATCGCCATGCAGCGGCTGCAGCCCGAGATGAAGAAGCTCCAGGCCAAGTACAAGGGCGCGGAGAACCGGGAACAGCTGAACGCCGAGATGATGCGGCTCTACAAGGACAACGGGACCAGCCCGTTCGGCGCCTGCCTGCCGAGCCTCCTGCAGATGCCGTTCCTGATCGTGCTCTACTCCCTGATTCGGGGTCTTTCAACGACGGCGACCAAGACGATCAACGGTCACAAGATCACCGTCGGAGCGCCAAAGTACATCCCGACGAATTCCCAAATGCACCACGATTTGGTCCTCAGCCAGGGCCAAATGCACTGGTGGTTTGGCATGGATCTGTCGTCGTATCCATTCTCGAATCACACGACGGACCCCTTTACGCATGCCGTGACCACGAGCACGAGCCAAGCGGTTCTGGTCATCCCCTACCTGTTGCTCATTGGGGCTGCAATGTTCTTGCAGTTCTACCAAATGAAGCAGATGAACAGTCGCAATCCGCAGGCTGCAGCTGCCAATCCGCAGATGCAAACCATGCAGAAGTTTTTCCCTATTATTTTCGGTGTCATTTACCTAAAGGTGCCGGCAGGAGCAACCATTTACATGGTTGTTTCATCGGCCATGCGGATCGGCACCCAAGAGGTGATGTTCCGGACGGGAATGGTGAAACCCGTCGCGGCCGAGCGAGAAATCGGCTCGGCCAAGGAGGAGAAGGAGAAACCTCCTCCGAAGCCGGCTGCCCCGCCGGCGAAGCGCTCGACCGCGACCGACGGGACGGCGCTGGCCAAGGGCACGGTGCCGCCCAAGCGGAGTGCGGGCACCAACGGACGGCCCAGCACGAACGCGAACGGGCGGAAGCCGGCGGGCAAGCGGCCCGCCAACGGGAAGGGCGAGCCGGCGGAGGAGCCGCCGGCCCCCAAGCCCACGAACCGCTCGCGTGCGAAGCGGGCCAGAAAGGCGCGCTAGGACGTGGAGTGGGTTGAGGTCGCAGGCAAGACCGTGGCAGAGGCGACCGAGCAAGCGCTCGATCAGCTCGGGGTCGGCCCAGGCTGATGCCGAGGTCATTGTGGTCAACGAGCCCAAGATGGGCCTCTTCGGCCGCGTCCGGGTCGAGGCCCGGGTGCGGGCCCGGGTACGCCCGGTCGGGGCGCGGCCCAAGCGGGAGCGCTCCCGCCGGGGCGGACGGTCCGGGTCCGGGCAGGGCAGTCGCCAGGGCGGCGGACAGCGGGGCGGCTCGTCGGGCTCGAGGTCCGGCGGTCGTGCGTCCGCCGGCAGCAGCCGCCTCGAGTGCAGGCGACAGCGGCGACGGGTGCCGACAGCGGCCGCAGCCGCGCCGGCGCCGCCACCGACACGGCCGAGCGTCCGCCGTCGGAGCGCGGAAGACGGGGCCGGCGACGGCCGGCTCGGGAACGGGCACCAGCCGCTCGGCTCGCCGGCGCCGCAACCGGAGCAAGGCCGCCGCGGCCGGCACCGGCGCAGCGTCGGCCGCCTCCGGGGACACGGCGCGTGAAGGATCGCGGAATGGCTCCAGCGGGCGTCAGCCCGGCGCGAACGCTCCGCAGGGGAGCAACGAAGAGAAGGAACCGAAGGAGACGTTGGACATGGCCGAGGGCATGACGCTCGAAGAGCAAGGCGAGATCGGTCGGGCGTTCCTGACCGGCCTGTTGGCCGAGTACGGCGTGGAGGCCTCCGTGGAGACCCGCCTGCTCGATGAGGAGACGGTCGAGATCGCCGCCAACGGCGAGGACCTCGGCATGCTCGTCGGGCCCCGTGGCTCGACCCTGGCCGCGCTGCAGGACCTCACCCGGGCCGTGGTGCAGCGCCAGTGCCCGTCGAGGACCGACCGCATCCTGGTCGATGTCGCCGGCTACCGCGAGCGCCGCTCGGCGGCCCTCAAGCGGTTCAGCGTCCAGATCGCCGAAGAGGTGCTCGCCTCGGGTCAGGAGAAGGCGCTCGAGGCGATGAGCCCCGCCGACCGCAAGTCGGTCCACGACGCCATCAACGAGATGACCGGCGTCGTCACCCGCTCCGAGGGCGAAGACCCCAACCGCTACATCGTCATCGCCCCGGCGACCTGACGACCGTCGGTGCCGAGCACCGACCCCGGCGACCCCTCCCCCACCCCGGCGGGCGCCCGCGCCCCCACCACCGACACCCCCCTCGTCCGCCAGATCCTCGACGAGGCGCGGGCCGCCGGATTCTTGGGCCCAGGCCCCCTCGACGTCCACCTGCGCCACGCCGCGGGCTTTGGCGCTGTCTGCCGTCGCCTCTGGCCTGACGGCCCGACCCCGCCGGTTCTGCTGGACCTCGGATCGGGGGGCGGACTTCCCGGCCTCGTGGTGGCCTTGGGTTGGCCCGACGCCTCCCTCGCTCTCCTCGATGCCAACCGGCGCCGCACGGCCTTTCTCAGCGATGCCGTGCGCCGGCTCGGCCTCGAGGATCGGGTGTCCGTGCTGCAGGCCCGGGCGGAGGTGGCGGGGCGAGACCCGGACCTCCGGGGCCACTTCGACGGCGTTCTGGCCCGGTCCTTCGGCCGCCCCGCCGTCGTGGCGGAATGCGCTGCGCCCCTCCTGCGGCGAGGGGGCTGGCTGGTCGTCTCGGAGCCCCCAGGCGGGCGTGACCCCCACGGCGAGGCCAGCGAGGCCCCCACCGGGGGCGCCTCCCCGGCCCCGGCTCCGGCCCCGGGTCGCTGGCCGCCCGAGCCGCTGGCCCAGCTCGGCCTGGAGCCGGTCCAGGTACTGCACGAGGAGTTCGACTATCAGACGCTCCGGCAGGCCGAGCCCTGCCCCGAGCGGTTCCCCCGCCGAGACGGGATGCCGGCCAAGCGGCCCCTGTTCTGACTCCCCCGGCCGGGACTCCCTGGGCCCCGGATCATCCGCAGATGGGGGACACAGCGCCCGGTCGTTGGGGCAAGGAGACCCCCTGGGAGAGGTTTCACGTGGAACCGAAGCTTGCCCCCGCCGGCGATCCCTAGGGTCATGTTCCACGTGAAACAAAGGCTCAAGTCTTGACCGGCAGGCTGCGGGACGCCAGGATAGGCGCCGTGCCGTGGCGATTCGGAGTTCCCGCCTGATGCGCATCCGGCGCAGGGACAAGACACCGACACCAGCCCCAACCGAGACGCCGCAGAATCCCGTCACTCCGCCGGGGCCGACGTCTATGGACCCGGTGAAGAGCCTGATCTCCGACGTTGACGAGACCGCCAATGGTGCCCCGGCCCCGGCCGCCCCCCCTACGCCCAGCCCCGGCCCCAGCCGCCTCCCCTGCCCCTGCCCCAGCCGCTCCGAGCCCCAGCGCCGCCGCGGCCGCCTCCCCTAGCACCCGCCCCAGCGCCCTCACCGCCGTCGTCCGAGCAGCCCGCCGCTCCGGCGGATCCGGCCCCAGCGGCGGCCGTCAGCCCGGACTTTTCTGCGGGGCCACCCCAACCCGTGGAAGTCCTGGAAGAGACGGTGAAGGACGCAGAAGAGCCAGTGGCACAGCCCGAAACGGTCCACGGGGAGGCCCCGACCGAGGATGTAATTTCGCCCCCGACACCAGTCGAGGAGTCCGAGCCCGAGGCGGAGATGCCCAAGAAGCAGCAGAAGGCGGAAAAGAAGTCGAAGACGACCGGTCCGCCCGCGAGGGAGGAGCCGATCATGCGCCCGCCCACCATCCGGGACGAGGCCGACGAGCTTCTCAACGGGTCCAAGCCGGCCGCCCGTGAGTTGCCCCGGGTCATCGCCATCGCCAACCAGAAGGGGGGCGTCGGCAAGACCACGACCACGGTGAACCTCGGAGCGGCGCTCGCCGAGCAGGGCTATCGGGTGCTGGTCGTAGACCTCGATCCCCAGGGCAACGCAACCACCGGTCTCGGCGTCGAGGCCCGAAACTTCGAGATGTCGATGTACGACGTCATCATGCGGGACCAGCCTCTGGAGGACTGCATCGAGCCCACCAGCGTCAAGAATCTCTTCGTCGCCCCTGCCACGATCGACCTGGCGGGCGTAGAGATCGAGTTGGTCCCCGCCTTCAGCCGTGAGCTCAAGCTGCGGCGGGCCATCGAGAGCGTGGTTGACGATTTCGACTTCGTTCTGATCGACTGCCCACCCTCGTTGGGTCTGATCACCGTCAACGGCCTTGCGGCCGCCCACGAGGTCCTGGTGCCGATCCAGTGCGAGTACTACGCCCTGGAGGGCCTGAGTCAGCTCCTGCGCAACGTGAACCTGGTCTCGACCAACCTGAACGAGACGCTGGAGGTCACCACGATCGTCCTGACGATGTACGACGCCAGGACCCGGCTCTCCGTCGACGTGGCCAACGAGGTGCGCGAGCACTTCTCCGAGCGGGTCTGCCGGGTCGTGATCCCCCGGACGGTCCGCCTGTCCGAGGCCCCGTCCTTCGGGCAACCGATTACGACGTTCGACCCGGCCTCGCGGGGCGCAGTGGCCTACCGCGAGTTGGCGAAGGAGGTAAGCGATGGCGCGCCGCAGCGGACTCGGTAAGGGGCTCAGCGCCCTCATCCCCAGTGAGGCGGTCGGGGACTCTGACTCCGTCCTCCGGGTGGTGCCGATCTCGCACATCCGCCCGAACGCCTTTCAACCCCGGAGCCACTTCGACGAGGAGTCGATGGCCTCACTGGCCGCCTCGATCAAGGCCGTAGGCCTGCTGCAGCCGGTCCTGGTGCGCGAGCTGCACGACGAGGCGGAGACCTACGAGCTGATCGCGGGGGAGCGGCGCTGGCGTGCGGCCCGACGGGCCGGGCTCCAGACCATTCCGGTGCTCGTGCAGCGTGCCGACGACGTGGCGAGCCTGGAGCAGGCGCTGGTCGAGAACCTGCACCGGGTCGACCTCAACGCACTCGAGGAGGCGGCGGCCTACCAGCAGCTCATCGACGAGTTTGGCCTCACCCACGAGCAGGTGGCGACCCGCATGGGCAAGGGCAGGGCCACCATCACCAACACCCTGCGGTTGCTGCAGCTGCCGGCCGGCGCCCAGCGCGCACTCGCCGAACGGACGATCTCGGCGGGCCATGCCCGCGCCCTTCTGGGCACGCCGGACCGAGCGCTCCAGGAGCGCCTCGTCGAGCGCATCGTCGACGAGGGCTTGACGGTTCGGGCGGTCGAAGACCTCGTGCGCAGCGGGGGCGCCGACCTGCGGGTCGTGCCGCCGGTCCCGGATGAGCCGGCCGACGAAACGGCAGATGCAAAAGGTGATACCTCAAGTACTACCGACCAGGGCTCGCGCCGGGCGTCGATCAAGAGGCTGCCCGAGCCGGGCGTCCTCGAGCTCGAGGACCTGCTGTCCACCTATCTCAACACCCGAGTCAAGGTCGACATTCAGAACCGGCGTGGGCGCCTGGTCGTGGAGTTCGCCACGCTCGAGGACCTCGAGCGCATCTATCGCGCCATGGTTGGTGACGGAGGCGTCGCGGTAGTTCGCGCAACTGTCAAGGGTCGGTTCAGCTTCATCCACAACCTGTGCATGATGTTGTGGATTGTCACTTGGTTCACCCGATGGAGCCGTTGGTCACAGAACGGTCGCTTGGGCCGCGGTACCTTCACACGGCCGTGTGAGCTGGGTAGCGATTACCAGTAATACTGAGGCAAGTCAGTCCCAGGAAGCGTCGGCCCAGTGGCCCAGCGCCGCCGAAAGGGCGCTGGCGAGGGCCGGGGCCTGCTCCACGACGGTGCTCGCCGGGCCGACCTCGACGAGCACCGCGGGCATCCGGGTCTCGCGCAGGAGCGGCACCGACATGCCGTGCACACCACCGTCCTCCACGCCGAGTGCCTTGGGCACCGCACCCTGGACGAACTCGGCCAAGGCGCGGCCGCCGGGGGACTCGTCGTGGGTTCCGGACCAGAACGCGGTGCGGCACGACGGGATCGACGGGTTGAGGCGCAGCCCGATGAACACGTCGACGGCCAGCTCGTTGGCCTCCTTGGCCTGGACGGACGCGTCGGGGTGGTGGAGCTCGGTCACCCGAGTGCCGGCGAGAGTGAGGCGCCGGCGCAGGGCACCGGTGACGCTGCCGAGCCCGCCGCTCTCGCCGATCGCCACGTGACGGCCGCGGAGAGTGGGTGGGGCGTCGCGCAGGGCGGCGCGCTCACGGACCAGCGAGACCAGGGCGGGGTCGTCGTGACGGCTCTCGAGTCGCAGCAGTTCCCGCAACGTCGCCCCGCCGACGATGCCGTCGGCGGGCACGCCGGCATTGCGCTGGAACTCGCCGAGTGCCCGCACCGTCTCGTCACCGAAGATGCCGTCGATGCGGCCCGTGTCGAACCCGAGCGTGCACAGGCGCTGTTGGAGCTCGGCCACGTCGTCACCCCGCAGCATCGGAGTCCGGCGGTACACGAAGCGGTCGCCGAGCCGAAAACCGGCCTCGACCAGCGTGTTCCATGTCTGCGCGCCGCAGACGCCGTCGACGCGCAGGCCGCGGCAGGCGTTGGAAGGCCTGCACGGCGGCGCGGGTGGCCGGGCCGAAGATGCCGTCCGCATCGACGGGCGCGCCCGGGAGGATGGCGGTAAGGCGGTGCTGGACGTCGGAGACAGCTGGGCCGCGGTCGCCGACCGCGAGCGGCAGGCCTACAGGTGGGCCGAGATCTCCTCGAGCAGCGCCGCCTTGGGCTTGGCCCCGATCAGGCGGGCCGCCGGCTCGCCGTCCTTGAACAAGATCAGCGTCGGGATGCTCATCACGTCGAAGCGTCGCGTCACGTCGAGGTTGTCGTCGATGTTGAGCTTCGCGATCCGAACCTTGCCCGCCTGCTCCTCCGCGATCTCCTCCAACACCGGGGTGATCATCTTGCACGGGCCACACCATTCGGCCCAGAAGTCCACCAGGACGGGCACGTCGGAACCCTTGACATTCTCGTCAAAGGTAGCGTCGGTGAGGGTCTCAATCTTCTCGCTCATTCCATCTCCTTGTCACGGGGTGCAACGTCGTGACCCCTGGTTCTGTTCCCGACCAGGACCTGGGGGTCCTTACTCGCCCATCTCCTCGAGCCAGCGCTCGGCGTCGATCGCCGCCATGCAGCCGGACCCGGCCGAGGTGACCGCCTGGCGGTAGTAGTGGTCCTGGACGTCGCCGCAGGCGAACACCCCGTTCACGTTGGTCCGGGTGGTGCCGTCGAAGGTCTTGACGTAACCCATGTCGTCGAATTCGATCTGACCCTTGAGCAGGGCGGTGTTGGGCTCGTGGCCGATGGCGACGAAGAGGCCGGTCGCATCGAGCTCGGACTCCTCGCCGGTGACCGTGTCCCTGAGCCTGAGGCCGCTCACCTTGGTGTCGCCCTCGATGTCGATGACCGTGCTGTTCCACTTGAAGTCGATCTTGGGATTGGCCCGGGCGCGGTCCTGCATGATCTTGGAGGCCCTGAGCTCGTCGCGCCGGTGGACCAGGGAGACCTTGGAGCCGAACCGGGACAGGAAGAGCGCCTCTTCCATGGCCGAGTCCCCGCCGCCGACGACCGCGATGTGCTGGTCGCGGAAGAAGAACCCGTCGCAGGTGGCGCAGGTGGAGACGCCGTAGCCGAGCAGTCGCTCCTCGTTGGGGAGGCCGAGCATGAGGGAGCGGGCGCCGGTGGCGATGATCAGCGTGTCGGCGAGCGCGGTGGGCTCGTCGGCATTGGGGTCACCGACCCAGACCTCGAACGGCCAGGGGGAGACCTCGATGCGGCTGACCCTCTCCGTGCGGATCTCGGCGTCGAACCGCTTGGCCTGCGCCCGCATGACGCCCATGAGCTCGGGGCCCATGATCCCGTCGACGAAGCCGGGGTAGTTCTCGACCTCGGTCGTGAGCATCAGCTGGCCGCCGGGCTGGTCGCTGGTCGACGAGGGCTCGCCCTCGTAGACGAGCGGTTCGAGCTGGGCGCGCGCCGAGTACAGCGCGGCGGTGAGACCGGCCGGCCCGCTCCCGATGATGACGACCTTGCGGCGCTCAGGCACTGGGCGGAACGCCCCTTCGGGAGTAGAGGATGGCGCCGACGGCGCTGAAGATGAGTCCGAGGACGAGGTAGGAGGCCCAGATCCGGTGGCCGGCGATCGTCGTCAGCCGGATGAACCCGATGCAGAACATGATGATGACGGTGATGCCGACGACGGCGATGATGACGCCGAAGACGATGCCACGGGCGGCCACGATGGCCGGGCGGACCGCACGGTCGTTGACCGTGGCCACCACCGAGTCGATCGTGTCGAGGGCACGGCCGGACAGCGCGTCGGAAATATCGTTCTCTGCCACGGGCTGAGACTACCCGCCGGACCCCGGGTTACTCGCCGGTTCGGGCGCCGCTGGCTGGGATGATGTAGCAGACGCCCACCGTGTTGGGCCCGGCGTGGGTCCCGACGACCGGGCCCAGGTCGACGCTGAGCAGCGGGTGCTCGGTCGCGAGGCCCTCGAGCCTGGCCGTGACGTCGGCGAGGTCGTCGCAGCCGCCCTCGGCCAGGGCGACCCGCTCGAGCGGGGCGTCGGCCTTGACCTTGTCGATGAGGTACGCGATCGCCCGGGCCCGGGTGCGTTGCTTGGACTCCTCGGCCACCTCGCCGTCCTTGAGCTGGATGACCGGCTTGATGTTGAGGAGCGAACCGAGCAGGGCGCGTGCACCACCGATCCGGCCGCCGCGGTGGAGGTGTTCGAGCCCGCCCAACACCCCGTAGATCCTGGTGCGGGGGATGCGGTCCTCGGTCGACGCCACGATGTCGTCGATGCTCGCTCCGGCGGCGGCATCTTCGGCGGCCGCGATGACGAGCAGGCCCTGGCCCATGGTGAGGGAGTACGTATCGACGACGCGGACGGGCGCGGCGGAGAAGGAGTCGGCCGCGGTCTTCGCCGAGGCGAACGTGCCCGAGACCTTCGACGAGATGGTGAGGCACAGGACGGCGTCGGCCCCCTCGTCGACGGCCTGTTGGAACGCCCCCTGAAAGGCGCCGGGCGACGGCGCGGCCGTCTCGGGCAGATCGCCCTTGCCGTGGCAACGCTCCCAGAACTCTGCTGGGCTGAGCTGACGGCGGTCCTCGAACTCCTCGGTGCCGAAGCGGATGGTCAGCGGCACGACGATCACGCCGTGTTCCTTGACGAGCTGGTCGGTCAGGTCGCAGGCACTGTCGGTCACGATGTGGACGCCGGGCATGGGAGGGAGTCTGCCACGGAGGAGCGGACGCGAGCAGGCGAGACAGCGCCCACGGCCCGGTTGATCAGGGGCGATAGGGGACGATGCGGGCGCGGGGGCTGGACTCGCCGAAGGATCGCAGCGGCGGTGGCGGGGGCGCCGATGGTGGTGGCGGCGGGGGCCGGCGGCGGGCGGCGTCGTGTCGGCGGCCCAGCCAGATCACCACGGCGGCGAAGGTCGCGCCGCCGGCGACGACCGACCCGAGGACGCGAGCGAGCAACCCGGCAGTGGTGGTCGACGCCGACAGGTTGGAGACCACGAGCACGACGATCCCCATCGGGATGGACGCGATGACGACCCGCCACAGCGGCGCCCATGCTTCGGACGGCGCGAGGCGGCCGAACCACTGGTGGAACACGGCAAGAGCCAACAGCGCGGCGACGGTGTAGGCGATGGAGAGGGAGAGCGCGAGACCCCGCACGCCGAGCGGGTGCACGAGGGCGAGCGCCAGGACGATGTTGAGCGCGTTCTCCACCAGGTAGAGGAAGAAGGCCACCTTGGTCCGCTGCATGGCCTGGAGCACCCGGACGAAGTAGAGGTAGGCGCAGAAGCCGGGCAGCCCGAGGGCGAACATGGCGAGTGCGGCGCCCGTCGTGGCCGTCTCCGCCGGAGTGCTGTGGCCGATGCCGAGGAGGAGCGCCACCGCCGGTTTGGCCAACAGCAGCATGCCGACGGCCGAGGGGATGACGAGGGCGAGCACGGCACGGAGCCCTCCGCTCATGCGATGCAGGAACGCCGCGGTCTGGTTGGTCGACCACTTCTCCGCCAGATCGGGTGCCACGACGGACATGACGGTGACGGCGATGATCCCGTAAGGCAGCTGGAAGAAGGCGTAGGCGTACGTGTACGAGGAGACGGGGTCGGGTCCCGTCGACCGAGCCTGCGAGCACGGTGACGATGAACAGGGCGATCTGGTTGGCCACGACGAAGCCGAAGGTCCAGGCGCCGAGGCGGGCGACGTCGTGCAGTGCGTCGTCGTGCAGGTTCCAGCGCCAGCGCAACAGCCGCAGGTTGGCCTGGCGCAGGCTCGGGATGAGGGAGACGCCCTGGAACACGACACCGAGCGAGGTCCCGAGGCCGAGCAGGACCAGCTGGCCGCGGTGTTGCTCGACGGAGGCGAGGGAGGCGCCGTGGCCGGCCCAGAGCCCGAACCACACCAGGATGCCGATGCACACGATGTTGTTGACGATCGGCGCCCACGCCACGGCGACGAAACGGCGGCGCGGTATTGAGCAGTGCCGCACCGAGCGCGAAGAGCCCGTACGCGGCGATCTGGATGACGAACCAGCGCAGGAACGTCGTGGCGACCTCCCGCTCCAGCGCGACGCGGTGCAGCTGGTTCGGGTGGCCGTGGGTGTCGAGCGCGGTCAGGGCGTCGATGAGGTACGGCGCCGCCACGAGCGCGGCGATCGTGGTGGCCAGGAGGACGACCACCGAGACCGTGATCACCGCCGAGATGGATTCGAAGGCCTCCTCCTCGCTGCGTTTGGCCAGCCGCTCGACGAAGACGGGGATGAACGTCGCCGAGAGGACCCCGCCGAGCACGACGTCGTAGAGCATGTTGGGCGTCGTGTTGGCCAGGTTGTAGGAGTCGGCGAGGGGCGTCTGACCCAGGGCCCAGGCCAGCGCGACGAAGCGGAGCAGGCCGGTGACCCGGGACACGCCGGTGCCGACGGCGACGTACGCCGCGGCCGTGCGCAGCGGAAGGGTGCGGGCCCGGCGGGCTGCGGCCACGTCAGTGGGCCCGGGGGCGCCGGCGGCGGGCCCGCCGCCAGGTGCGTGCCCACCAGACGATGAGGACGGCGCCGGCCAGCACGGTGAGCGCCACCCCGACGAACGAAATGGCCGTCGAGTGGACCGTCAGCACGGTGCGGCCGAGCAGGAGCTGCCCGTTCTGGGTGTGCAGGGTGACGTCGATGGGCAGTCGGTCGCCCGACGTGCGGGCCTGCGCCGTCACCCGCACCGAGGTGGTCGGGCGGTCCAGATGCAATCGGCGGGTGTTCCCGCCGGGGAAGGTGAACTTGTCGCTGGTCAACGTCACGACGACGTTGACGGGATAGGGGGCGGCCGACAGGACCGTGATGGGGATCGACGCCTGTTGGGCCGTGAAGGTCACCGTTTCTTCGCCGGCGAGGCTGACCTTGCCCGTCTCGGCCGCGAAGGCGTGCTGGTACGAGGTCAGCGCGGCGGTGCGGCCCGCTGCAGGCTAGTCCCTTGGCCTCGGTCGTGAGGAGCGCGTCAGCCAGCGTGACCATCTCGGGCGGGTGACCGTTGATGGCCGCGTGTACGACGAGAGCTGCTGGCGCGCCTGGGCGATCTTGATGGCGGCCGCATGCGAGATGCCACGCGTCGCCGGCCCCGCCTGCAGCGTGCGGGTCGTCGGCTCTCGGTTGCCGCCGATCGGGACCTGTGCGAACAGCTGGCCGAGCGTGACCGGGCGTGAGCGCCGGGTTGCCCCTGAGGCCGCCGAGCAGCGTCTCGAGGAACGGCCCGAGGCCTGCCAACCCGACGGGGGGGTGACCACGACGCCGCGAGTGTTGTGCGAGGAACGCATTTTCGAAGTGGACGAAGAAGAGCCCGGCCAGCAGCTGTTCGGCCGCGAGCCTGGGGTTGATCGGGTTGGCCGTGAAACGGGCGTCGAGCGTGGAGTCGGAGGCGACGGCAGTGACGCTCGAGCCGTGACCCAGGTCGAGCGTGAAGGGTTGGGCGAAGGTGTAGTTGCTCAGGCCACCCGACGCGAGGTCGCCGTCGTTCAGGACGAGTTGCGACGTCCCGGCCTGCTGGAGGCCCGAGGCGAGGTCGCTGGCGTCCCCTGGGAGAAGGAGGAGGTCGTGTCGACCCACGGCCCGCCGGTCGGCTTGAGCCCCGCCGCGTGGAGGACCTCGTCGCCTCGGAGCGAGCTGGGCGCCGATCTCGCCCGAAATGCCGGCCTCCGACAGGGCAGCCATGTCGATAGGCACGTAGGGCTGGTCGAGCATCTGCTCGCGCTCGAGCGAACCCAGTTGTTCGACGACCCTTGCCCCTTCCCGAGGCGCCGCCGAGCCGAGGGTCTCCACCCCGCGGGGGTGACGGCGAGCGTCGACGGCACGTCGCGGTGATTCGGACAGCGCGGTCGCGACTGGTCCCGGCGCTCTGGTTCGACGACGGGCAACACCATGCCGACCCGCAACGGCCCACCCTCGCCTGATCGCGCCGGCCCGGCTTCTTGATAGGTCAAGAAGGTCGTGAAGCCGACGAAATGGGTGTGCTCGACCCGTCACGCAGCAGGGCGACGGTCACGGGATAGACGTCACCGCACGTGCCCGTGAGCGGCGTGCAGTCCATCGTGAGCGCCGGGCTGCCGGGTGCACACACCCCGTCGCCGCTCGCGGGAGGGGTGGCTCGCTGATTGGGGAGCACCGTCACACACGACGATGCGGTGAGGCCACCGCCGGCACTCGTGACCGGGATGTTGGGCTGGCGTAGGAGCACGTGCTGTCGGGCGTCCCCCGATGGCCTGCTGCAGTTGCGACGAGTTATCGAGCCGTGAATAGAACGTCATGCTCACGTGGAGCCCGGATGCCGACCCCTCGGACAGCGCCGACCCCGAACGACGCGTTGAACCACGGCTGGGTCGGGGTGACCCACGGCGTCTGGCTGAGCAGCGTGAGCGGGGGAGCGTCCGCCGCGGCGCGCGCGACGAGCCGCCGAGGCGCCACCGGAGTGACCGGCGGCGGCCGCGGGTGCGGTGCCGAGGAGTGCGGTTGCCACCACGGCGAGCGAGCAGAGGGCAGTCCTGCCCCATCGCATCGACACAGGGAGAGGCTAGAGGGCGCACTACCGTGGGCGGGTGCAGTCCATGTCGGTTCCCGAACGGTTCCGCCCCTACGTCGACGCCACCGAAGAGCTGGCGCAGCGGTTTGCCGCGGCCGGAAGAGCGCTCTATCTGGTGGGGGGATCGGTGCGTGACGCACTGTTCCCGGGGGCAGGCGCCGAGGGGTCGGACTTCGATCTCACGACCGATGCCCGCCCAGACGAGATCGAGCGGCTGGTGCGCGGCTGGGCCGACGACGTGTGGACCCAGGGGGCGCGTTTCGGCACGATCGGGTGCCGCAAGGGCTCGCGGGTCTACGAGATCACCACGCACCGGGCGGAGGCGTACGTCCCCGAGTCCCGCAAGCCGGAGGTGACGTTCGGCGACGACATCGCGGTCGACCTGTCGCGGCGCGATTTCACCATCAACGCGCTCGCGCTGCGGCTGCCCGACATGGAGCTGATCGACCCCTTCGACGGCCTCGGCGACCTGGCCGCCGGCCGGTTGCGGACGCCGCTCGACCCCGAGATCTCCTTCGGCGACGATCCGTTGCGCATGCTCCGGGCGGCGCGGTTCGCCGCCCGGTTCTCACTGGAGCCCGATCCGGCCCTCATCGAGGCGGTGCGCCACATGCACGGCCGCTTGGCCATCGTGTCGGCCGAGCGCATCCGCGACGAGCTCGACAAGATGCTGATGCTCGAGGTGCCGTCGAAGGCGCTCTGGTTCATCGTCCGCAACGGGCTGGCCGACGAGTTCCTGCCCGAGCTGCCGGCCATGGCGCTCGAGCAAGATCCGATCCACCGCCACAAGGACGTGCTCGCGCACACCTTCGCCGTGGTGGACAAGACGTCGAGGCACCGCCTGCTTCGGCTGGCGGCGTTGTTCCACGACATCGGCAAGCCGCGGACGAGGGCGATCACCGACGGCGGGGTGAGCTTTCACCACCACGAGGTCGTCGGAGCTCGTATGACGAGGTCGCGCATGGAGGCCCTCCGGTACCCGAGCAGCGACGTGGACACGGTGGTGCGGCTGGTCGAGCTGCACCTGCGCTTCCACACGTACCGGCTGGGCTGGACCGACAAGGCGGTGCGCCGCTACGTCCGCGACGCCGGCCCGTTCCTCGACCTGCTCAACGAGCTGACCCGGTGTGACTGCACGACGCGCAACGCGTCCAAGGCCCGGGCGCTGGCCCGTCGTATGGACGAGCTCGAGGCGCGCATCACCGAGCTGCGGGCCCAAGAGGAGCTCGACTCGCTCCGTCCCGACCTCGACGGCAACCAGATCATGGAGGTCCTCGACCTCAAGCCCGGACGAGCCGTCGGCGAGGCCCGGGACTTCCTCATGGAGCTGCGCCTCGATGAGGGACCGCTCGGCGCCGAGGAGGCGGCCAAGCGGCTGCGGGCCTGGTGGGCCGAGCGGAGCGGCGGCGGCGCCCAGTAGGGGACCGGAGTACCGTCGTCGTCATGACACGGATTGCGGCACCGGAGAGCGGGCTCGGCGAGCACATCGACTGGGCGCTCCTGCGGCCCGACATGGCGGCCGGCATGGGCAAGCTCTCGGCGGCGGTCTACGGCAACTCGCAGCTGTCGGTACGCGAGCGTGAGGCGGCCCGCTGGACCATCGCCCTCATCAACGATTGCGCCGTCTGTCGGGACACGAGGGCCAAGGACGGCGGCGAGGCCGGCGCCACCGAGCCGTTCTACGTCGAGGTCACCGACTGGCGGGCCGCCACCGGCCTGAGCGACCGGGAGCGCCTGGCCGCCGAGTTCGCCGAGCGTTTCGCCGTCGACCACCTGGCCATGGGCGACGACCTGTGGGGGCGGCTCCACGCCGCCTTCTCCGACGAGGAGCTGGCCGACCTCACGATCTGCTGCGGGTGCTTCCTCGGCATGGGCCGCGCCCTGGCCGTCGTCGGCGTCCGCGCCCCCGACGAGCGCATCCTCGTCTGAGCGACGGACGGTCAGTCGGCGGGCGGCCAGGTCTCCTGCGCCTCGCCGGCGGCGAACCCCTCGACCATGGCGTGCGCCACGTCGTCGTGGTACTGCACCGGCGGCGACTTCATGAAGTAGGCCGACGGCCCCAGCAGCGGGCCGCCGATGCCGCGGTCGAGCGCCAGCTTGGCGCAGCGCACCGCGTCGATGATGACGCCCGCCGAGTTCGGTGAGTCCCACACCTCGAGCTTGAGCTCCAGGTTCAACGGCACGTCGCCGAAGTTGCGGCCCTCCATGCGGATGTAGGCCCACTTGCGGTCCTTGAGCCACGGGACGTGGTCGGACGGCCCCACGTGGACGTCGTCGGCGTCGAGCACGTTGTCCTCGATCTGGCTCGTCACGGCCTGGGTCTTCGAGATCTTCTTCGACTCCAGCCGCTCCCGCTCGAGCATGTTCTTGAAGTCCATGTTGCCGCCGAAGTTGAGCTGGTACGTGTGGTCCAGCGCCAGCCCCCGGTCCTCGAACAGCCGCGTCAGGATGCGGTGGACGATCGTCGATCCGACCTGTGACTTGATGTCGTCGCCCACGATCGGCACGCCGGCGTCGCGGAACTTGGCCGCCCACTCGGGGTCCGACGCGATGAACACGGGGATGGCGTTGACGAAGGCCACGCCGGCGTCGATGCAGGCCTGGGCGTAGTGGCGCTGCGCCTGTTCGGACCCGACCGGCAGGTACGAGACGAGCACGTCGGCGTTGGCGTCGCGCAGGGCCTGGGCGACGTCGACCGGCTCGGCCGGGGACTCCTCGACGATCTCCTTGTAGTACTTGCCCAACCCGTCGAGCGTGGGGCCGCGCAGCACCGTGATGCCGACCTCGCCCACCTCGGCGAAGCGGATGGTGTTGTTGTGCCCGGCGTGGATCGCCTTGCCCAGGTCCGTGCCGACCTTGGCCTGGTCCACGTCGAAGGCCACCACCGGCACGAGGTCACGGACGTGGTAGCCGCCGAGCTCGACGTGCATCAGCCCCGGCACCGTGTCGGTCGGGTCCGCGTCGTCGTAGTAGGTGAGGCCCTGGATCAGCGAGCTGGCGCAGTTGCCGACGCCGGCGATCGCGAGGCGGATGGGGCTGTGCATCTGTCTTTCTCCTTCGGTTTCGGTCAGCCCACCGGCTCGGTGCGTGCGCCGGCCAGGGCGGCACGCTCGGAGGCGATGAGAGAGTCGAGCCAACTGATGTCGTGGGCGACGCCGTCCGCGGTGTGCTGGACGACGGAGCGGGCGTAGGGGTCGAGATCCGGCCGGGCCGACTCGGTCTCACCCAGCCGCTGGACGAGCAGCGCCCGCCGGCGTTCGAGCAGCGAGAGCCGGGCCTGGGGCGCCAGATGCCGGGCAAAGGCCAGGCGCAACGAGAAGCTGCGGGCGTCGTCGGTGGCGCTGGCGTCGGTCAACAGCTCGGCGAACAGCTGCCGGCCGGCGTCGGTGATCCGGTACACCTTCTTGCCCCGGCGCGAGCGGGTCCCCGCGTGCCGGCGAGCCCGCAGGACGGCGAATTCTCCGGACAACGACCCCGTCGGTGGCGCCGCAGCCGTGGTGCCGGGGCCGGCGTCGGCCGCCCCTCCTTCGGTGGCCACGACGGCGCCGGACTTCTCGAGCCGGGTCAGGGCCGGGTAGATGGAACCGAACGACACGTTGGCCAACAGCCCCAGGTGATCCCGCAGCTGACGGCGGATTTCGTAGCCGTGGAGGTCGCGCTCTTCGAGGAGGCCGAGAATGGCCATGTCCAACATTGCGGACCATTATATCGAATCGATATAGCGAAGTACAGAAAGTTGGTCACGGTTCTGTCACCCCGATGCCCGGATCGTGCCTGAAATGGATGGAGAATCGAGGCGTGAGGGGTAGCCTGGCCGCCGTGTCAGTCACCTCGGAGCCGAGGTCGTCCTCCCGGGCCGTGAGCCCTGACGTCACGGCCCAGGTGGAGTACCGGATCGTGCGGAACGGCCTCGTCCGTGAGGTCGAACGGGGGCGCGTCCAGAAGGTCGACGTGTGCGACGCCCACCCCGAGCTCCTGCGGGCGGCCCGCAACGTCGGTCGGCCCACCAAGGAGGTCTGCCCGATCTGCGACGACGGGCGACTGGTGACGGTGACGTTCGTGTTCGGGGCCAAGCTGCCTCCCGGTGGTCGATGCCCGGGAACGGTCGCCGAGCTCAAGGCTCTGTGCCGCCGGCCCGAGCCCGTCCTCTGTTTCGAGGTCGAGGTGTGCCCGTCGTGCGCCTGGCATCACCTCATGAAGAAGTACCCCGCCGGCGGAGAGTCCGGCGGAAAGGCGCGGCGGACACCACCAAAGGCGAAGACCACGACATGACCGAGGCCGGCGTGCCGAAGCCGACCGTGCCCAACCTGCGGGCGCGCAAGCGGCGCGACGGTGGCGTCCCGATCGTGATGGTGACCGCGTACGACGAGCCGGGGGCGCGGATCGTGTCCGAGGCGGGCGCCGACATCATCTTGGTCGGGGACTCGGTGGCCAACACCGTGCTCGGCTACGAGGACACGCTGCACGTCGACATCGAGGTGATGGCGCACCACACGGCGGCGGTGGCCCGCGCCAAGCCCCGGTCGCTGATCCTGGGCGACATGCCGTGGATGAGCTACCACACCTCCCCCGAGGACGCGGTGCGCAACGCGGCCACGCTGATCCGGGCGGGGGCGCAGGCGGTCAAGCTCGAGGGCGGCCGGGCCCGCCTCGGCGTCGTCGAGGCGATCATCCGGGCCGAGATCCCGGTCATGGGCCACCTGGGGCTGACGCCGCAGTCGGTGCTCGCCATGGGCGGCTTCCGGGTCCAGGGCAAGAGCGTGGACGCGGCGACGGCGCTCCTCGATGCGGCCAAGGCGCTGGCGGCGGCGGGATGCTTCGGCTTCGTCATCGAAGGCGTGCCCGACGTCGTCGGGGCGGCGGTGACCGAGTCCCTGGACGTGCCGACGATCGGCATCGGCGCCGGGCCGGACTGCGACGGCCAGGTGCTGGTCTTCCACGACCTGCTGGGCCTGGGGCCGGCGGATCGGAAGCCACCGAAGTTCGTGCGCCAGTACGCCGAGCTGGGTCGGCTGGCCACCGAGGCGGTGGCGGCGTTCGCGGATGACGTGCGGGACGGGAGCTTTCCCGGGGAGGCGGAGACGTATCACGGGCCCGCCGGCCTGGGGGACGCCCTCACCACCTGACCGGCGCCGTCGGGCGCCTCGGCTAGCATGACGCGCCACAACACACCCTGCTCCTGACCGTCAGGGGCCCGGCACACCCGGTCCAGAGGGAGGTACGCCGCCTATGCGGCCTTACGAAGTCATGGCCATCTTCGAGGCCACCACGGAACCCACCGTGATCCAGGGCGAGCTCGACCGCGCGCTGGACGTCATCCGCAGCAACGGCGGCAACCCCGGGGCGATCGACCGCTGGGGCAAGCGCTCCTTCGCCTACGAGGTCAACCACAAGCGCGAGGGCTACTACGTCGTGGTCGAATTCACCGGCGAGCCCGAGACCGTGGCCGCGCTGGACCGCATGCTCGGCCTGGCCGACACCGTGGTGCGCCACAAGGTCGTGCGCCTGCCGGACGCAGGGCGCGGCGACGGCCGCGAGCTGACGAGAGGACGAGAGGAGCAGACATGGCGACGGACAACAGCGTGACGCTCGTGGGCAACGTGACCCGCGACCCCGAGCTGCGCTTCACCAACACCGGCCAGGCCAACGTGACCTTCGGCCTGGCCGTGAACCGGCGGTGGCAGAACCGCCAGACCCAGGAGTGGGAGGAGGCGACGTCGTTCTTCGACGTGGTCTGCTGGCGCGAGATGGCGGAGAACGTGAGCGAGACGATCACCCGCGGCGCCCGGGTCATGGTGGCCGGGCGGCTCGAACAGCGCAGCTGGGAGACCCAGGAGGGCGACCGCCGCTCCAAGGTCGAAGTGGTGGCCGACGAGATCGGCCCGTCGCTGCGGTGGGCGACGGCGCAGATCACCAAGAACGAGCGGCGGGGCGCCGGCGAGGGCTCGGGTCGCGGTGGCGGCTCCCGGTCCGGCGGCGGCGGCGGTGGTGGCGGCGGTGGCGGGGCACCCCAGTCGCAGCCCCAGCCGGCGTCCGACTCGGGGCTGGCGGTGGCTGGCGGATACGGATTCGACGAGGAGCCCTTCTGATGGCACGGAACAACCAACGAGGTGGGTCGGCGGCACGCCGGGCCCCCAAGGATCTCGGCCGCCGGGTGAAGAAGAAGCCGTGCGCGCTGTGCCGCGACCAGGGTCACCTGGGTCGACTACAAGGACGTGCCCATGCTGCGCAAGTACATGAGCGACCGGGGCAAGATCCGCTCGCGCCGGGTGACCGGGAACTGCGCGCAGCACCAGCGGGCGCTGGCCCAGGCGATCAAGACCGCCCGTGAGCTGGTCCTGCTGCCCTACACGCAGCGCACCGTGACCGAGCGTCCCGGTGGGCGGCGGGGCGACCGCGGCGGGACGCTGAGCGACGCGCCGCCGTGGGTCCAGGTGGCCGTCGAGGTGACCGACGAGACCGACGCGCAGGGTGACGCCGAGGTCGAGGCGGCGGAGGTCGCCGTGGTCGAGGAGCTGGTCGAGGAGATGGCCGAGGACGCCGCGGCGGCCGAGGCCCCTGCCGGCGGGGGTGACGCGTGAAGGTCCTCCTGCGTGACGACGTCGCCGGCGTGGGGCGGCGGGGCGACATCGTGAAGGTGGCCGGCGGCTTCGCCCGCAACTTCCTGCTGCCCGAGGGGCGGGCCATCGTGGCCACCGAGGGGCTCGAGGGGCAGTCCTCCCAGATGCGGCGGGGGCGCGACCTGCGCGAGGCCCAGGACCGGACCGCGGCCGAGGGGCAGGCGGGCCTGCTGGCCGGCGCCGTGATCCCGATCAGCGCCCGGGCCGCGGCGGGTGGACGCCTCTTCGGCTCCATCGGCCCCGCCGACGTCGTCGACGCGATCCGGGCGGCCAAGGGGGTCGAGGTGGACCGCAAGCACGTGGTGCTGCCCGACCACATCAAGGAGACCGGCACCTTCGAGGTGACGGTCGAGCTGTTCTCGGGCGTCTCGACCGTCGTCACGGTGGAGGTCACGGCCGCCGGCTAGGTCCCGGCGGCTCGGGGCGGTGGATCCCCGAATGTGTCGCAGCAGTGTGCTCATGATTTCGGGGTGAGCGCGGTCGTTCGTACACGGCTTATCCACATGGCGGGCGTGCTTACGCCCCCGGTTACCCACATGTCGCGTGCGGTTACCCACAGCAAGTTCGTCCTTACGTTCCCCAGCGTGCGGCCGTCAGAGTAGGGGAGCCGTGGTTCAAGCCTTCGACGACACCCGCCCCCGACCGCTCCGCCCCGCCCCCGTGGCCGGGGCGCGGGTGCCGCCCCACGACCTCGAGGCGGAGGAGTCCTTGCTCGGGGCGATGCTGCTGTCCAACGACGCGGCGTCGGTCGGGATCGAGAAGTGCTCGTCGGGCGACTTCTACAAGCCGGCGCACGGGCACATCTTCGGGGCGATCGTGGCCCTGATGGAGCGGGGCGAGGCGATCGACGCCGTGACGGTGACGGACGAGCTCAAGCGCTCGGGGGTGCTCGAGCAGGTGGGGGACCCGTCGATCTTCATCTCGCTGCAGGCGAACACGCCGTCGATCGCCAACGCCCGTCACTACGCCGCCATCGTCGAAGAGCACTCGTTGCTGCGCAAGCTGATCGGCGTGGCCGGCGAGATCGCCGACATCGGGTACTCGGTGCCCGAGGACGTGAAGGCCGCCGTCGACGACGCCGAGCAGATGGTGTTCAACGTGGCCGAGCGGCGGGGCGCCGACACGATGCACCAGCTGCACGACCTTTTGATGCAGGGCCTGGACCGGATCGAGGAGCTGGGGCAGCGGGGGTCGGAGATCACCGGAGTGCCGACCGGCTACCACGACCTGGACCGCCTGCTGCTGGGGCTCCAGCCCTCGACGCTCAACATCGTGGGGGCGCGGCCCGGCATGGGCAAGACGTCGTTCGCTTTGGGGATCCTGGCGCACGTCGGCATGGTGGTGCAGCGGCCGGCGTTGCTGTTCTCGCTCGAGATGGGCCACCTGGAGCTGACGCAGCGCCTGCTGGCGTCGGAGGCCGAGGTGAACGGGCAGAACCTGCAGAACGGGCGGATCCGCACCCAGGACTGGGCGAAGATCGGGACGGCGGTGACCCGGCTGTCGAACGCGCCGATCTACATCGACGACAACCCGGCCGTGACGGTGATGGACATCCGGGCCCGGGCCCGGCGGCTGAAGAAGTCGGCGGGGGACCTCGGGCTGGTGGTCATCGACTACCTGCAGCTGATGACCGGTCGGGGGCGGGCCGAGAACCGTCAGAACGAGGTGGCCGAGATCAGCCGAGGCCTGAAGATCCTGGCCCGCGAGCTGGAGGTCCCGGTGGTGGCGCTGTCGCAGCTGTCCCGGAACCTCGAAACGCGGACGGACAAGACGCCGCAGCTGTCGGACCTGCGCGAATCGGGGTCGCTGGAGCAGGACGCGGACGTGGTGATGTTCATCTATCGAGAGTCCGAATACAACGACGAGGTGCCGATCGACCGGGCGGACGATGCGTTGATCGACGTGGCCAAGCACCGGAACGGTCCGACCGGGAAGGCGAACCTGCTGTTCTTGAAGCAGTACGCCCGGTTCGAGAACCACCGGGGGGTCTGACGCTAGGTCGCGACGTCGGCGACCGATACCTGCCACTCGGTACGGACTTCGGTGATGGTGAAACCGAGCGCCGTGTTGATCGCCAGCATGGCCTCGTTCGAAAACGCGTTGCTGGTCCGGACCCGGGCGACGTCGGGGCGTTCTTGGCGATAGCCGCATGAGCATGGCGGCCTTCGCCCACTTGGCCAACCCTCGGCCGCGATGGTCCGGGTCGATGGCCGTGTTCTGTTGCCAGGCGGTCGTCGGGTCCCACTCCTCGAAGGTGATCTCGGTGCCCCCGACGCAGTGGCCGGCCGGGTCACGGACGAAGAGGGTCCAGCGGAGCCGTCCTGACTGGGTGAGGTGGTGGTCCAACTCGGCGATGTGCGCTGCGTGCGAGGACCACGTCGCCCACTTCGGAGGTCGTCGCGGGGCTGCGTGTTCATCAGGCGATTGAACCGCGCCCCGTCCTCGACGAGGTGTTCGGGCAAGGGACCCTCCCAGAACTCGACACGGTAGCCGGCGCCCCGGCCGGCGCCCTGCTCGGCCCACGACTGCACCTCCCCCCGGTCCACGTCCTCGAGGCGCAGCTCGCTGGTCCGGTTCACCCGCCCGATCCGAGCCGCCGATGCGGCGGGAGAACGCTGCACCCGCGGGCACGGAGTCGTAGGTCGACCATACGAGGGTCCGCCGTCGTTCCTCGACAGCCTCGTGCACGACAGCTCTGGCGAGCTCGGACGCGACCCGCCGACGGCGCCACGGTCCGAGGACGTAGACGTAGCCCTCCATGACCAGGGGGTCGCCCGCAGCGTTCGACCAGCAGGCTGCACAGCCGACCGGACTGCCGTCCGGCTCCTCGGCGATCCACGTGTGGTCGTCGAACTGGGAGGGCAGGCTGCGAGCGAAGGACAGGTACGCCCCGAGGGGCTGCGGCGCCGACCCCGGGTGTCGTTCAGCCTCGATGTCCGTCTCTACGAGGTGCATGGCGGCCAGCTCGGCATCGGTGCCGGAGCGGAACCCGACTCGGCGGATGCGGATGCCGGACGGGGGACGATCGCTCACTGCCTTATTCTTGACCCGCCGCGGGCGTGCACCAGATCTGCTCACCCGTTGGCCTCGAGTGTCCCCGTCCGGGGTTCAGGCCGTCTGGGGTGCGCCGGCCGGTAGCACGAAGCGCTCAACGGCCATGGCGAAGCCCTCATCCTCGTTGCTCGCCGTGACGCGGCGCGCGGCGCGCTTGACCTGAGGGTCGGCGTTGCCCATCGCGATGCTCAGCCCGGAGTGGGCGAACATCAGGATGTCGTTGGGCATGTCGCCGATGGTGGCGATCTCGGCTTCCTCGAGTCCGTACTTCTGGGCGAGGTAGCGGGCGACGAAGCCCTTGTTGGCGTCGGGGTGCGTCACGTCCAGGTAGTACGGCTGGGACGTGGCAGCCGTGAGGTGGTCGCCGAACTGTTCGTGCGCCGCTTCGCTGGCCTTGAGGACGGCGTCGTGGTCGTCGCTCACGCCGACGAGCTTGGCGACGTTGTCGGTCAGATGCCGCGTAGTCGTCGACGACGCTGGGGTCGAACTTGACCGTCCATGCCTCGCGGTCGACGTGGGGACCTTTGGGGTCCGTCACGTACCAGTCGGCGCCCCGGTAGAGCCAGACGTCGAGTTCGAAGGACTTCATCAGTGCGATCACTGGTCCTACGAGGTCTTCGGGGAGGGATCGCTGTTCGATGGTGTTCATGTCCCGATCGACCACGATGCCCCCGTTGAAGGCGGCAATCGGCGTGCGCAGGTCGAGCGGGTCGATGAGCATCTGCATGCCCCGAGGCGGACGACCGCTGGTGATGGCGAAACGAACCCCCGCATCGTCCAGACGGCGTACCGCGTCCGCTGCCGCGTCGGTGAGCACCTTGTCCTGGGTGACGAGCGTGCCATCCACGTCCGCCAACAGGAGGCGGATCGCTTTGCCGCTGCGATGCTGATCCGGGATGGCCGCGATCAGTCGATGGTAGCGGTCGGGCAGCCGGTCAATCCCGAACGATCACGGGACCGTCACGGAGCGAGCGTCGGTTGCCATGGGGCGAAGGGCATTCCGGTGACGTCGGCGGACACTCCAGGCGACAATCGTGAGGCCGAAGAGCGCGGTGACGGTGGCGCCAAGCCATGGCGCGGCGACGACCGAGAACATCACTGCCCCAACCGCCTCACAGGCCACCACCACGGTCAGGGCAATCGGATCGGCGGCCATGAACCGTCGATGGAAGTCGGCGAGTGCGGCGGTGCTGGTGATGCGCCGACCCAAGAAGACGGCCAGGCCGCGCCCGAGGCCGAAGACGACGCCAACGACGACCGCCGTTGTGGGGCTCCCGGTCAGCGCCCCCAGCAGGATCATCAGGTACACGGCACAGGTCTTGATGTACGTCGCCAGGCCGGAGCCGATCTGCCACCCAAACCCCGCTCCGTACACCCAGGGACGAAACTGATCGAGCCAGCGCTCATTGACCTGACGGTGATGGACGGGAAGGCGGAAACCTCCGACACGCGCATCGGCGGCCAGGGTGACGAGGAACGCGACCGCCGCAATGGCCGCGGTGGCAGAAGCCGAGACGTGGGTTGTCGCGACTCCGGCCGCCAAGAGGGCCATGACCCCCCCGAGACAGGCACCACCGATGATGCTCCCCGTGACGAACCACCAGGCGGTCGTCCGATACCGGTGACCGCGACCTTGTTCGGCCAGGGGGGTGATGGTGGCCAACATGGACAGCCCACAGGGCGACCAGGTCGACCGGAGCGCGGCGACGAGAGCGATGGTGCAGGCGGCAACGGCGAGCGCGATGGTCATTGCGCGTCCCTTCTTGGAGTTGGTCATGCGGGTGACCCGAGGAACGGGGCGCCGCCGTAGGTGAAGATCCCGCCATCGGCTGCGACCAGCCAGTAGCCGGCGTTTTTGCCAAAGGGGGCCATCCCGACCACGGGCTGGTTCAGGTGAATGGAGCCCGCTGACCCATCGAAGAGCGCGTCGCCGTAGGCGAAGATCCCGCCGTCGGCCGCGACGAGCCAGTACCCCTTGCCCGTCGTGGTGGGCGCCATGCCGACGACCGGGGAGTTGAGCGGTCGTCCGCCCATGGAACCGAAGAACAGCGCGTCGCCGTAGGCGAAGATCCCGCCGTCGGCCGCGACGAGCCAGTAGCCCTTCCCCGTCGGGGTCGGCGCCATGCCGACGACCGGGGAATTGAGGTGCCGCCCGCCCATGGAACCGAAGAACAGCGCGTCGCCGTAGGCGAAGATCCCTCCGTCGGCCGCGACCAGCCAGTACCCCCGGCCGGTGCGAGTCGTGGCCATTCCGACGATCCGGGCGTTCAGGTGCTGTCCGCCCATCGAACCGTAGAACGGTGCACCTCCGTAGTCGAAGATGCCGCCGTCGGACGCCGCCATGAAGTAACCGCCGGTGGGGCAGCTCGCCAAGGCGACCATCGGCGCTTCGAGTTGCAGTCCGGACGCGTCGCCGGCAGCAGGGAAGTCCCCGTAAGCGAACAGCTTCCCGAAGATCGTGAGGACCCCGTAGCCGTGGCCGCTGACGCTCGAGGCCATGGCGACGACGGGAACCGAGGGTGGCGCCGGCGTCCAACACGGCTCGTTCTGCTCGGCCGTGCCGTTGTCGACGGCCACTGCGGTCGTACACGAAGGGTCCACCTGCCACGGCGGGACACAGGCGACCACCCGGCAGACGATCCGACCCAGACAGGCGATGTTCTGGTTGCACTGGCCGTATCGAAATTGCAGACATCCGGTAAGGAACGAGTCGCACCCCTGGGGCCCGCAGCCGCAGTTCGTCGCGTCACAACCGGGCTCGCAGAAGGGAAACCCGCTGCTGCATCCGGTACCGCAGGAACAGGTGGCGTTGCAGTCCATGTAGTAGCGCGGTCCGCCGCAGTACGACGAGTTGTCGGCGAGCCACCATCCACCCATCACGGTGTTCGCGGGGCAGTAGTTGTAACCGCTGACCGAGCAACAGAACTCGGAAAACCCCGAACAACAGGTGCTGCCACAGCCACACCCGGCATTCCCGCACTCGCAGATCTGCCCATAGGCGGTTCCGGGCTTGAGGGCGAGATCCACCCCGGAGCCGATGGCAACAGCGCTGCCGACGAACGCCGACCGGTTGATCAGACTGCGACGGGACAGCCGACTGTCGAGAAAGGCCGACGTCCGCTCCATCAGCGCCGTCGTCAGGCTCACGAGCTCGTCGCCGCCTTCTGAGACGAGACGGCGGGCGGCCTCCAGGGTGGCCAAAGGCGAAAGGGCCAGATAGGTCACCCACACGCCGACGGCACTTACGAAGAGCAGCGGAAGGCCGAGCCAGGACTGGTGCTCGAGTAGCACGAAGAGCGAGGTCGCATCGGGCGGGCGGAGCGCAACAACGATCGCCGCCGCACAGAGGAGGACGTTCATCGCGAGGTGCACCATCGTGGCGGGAGTATCGGGGCGCCCGAAGCAGCCACAGGTGGACAGTGCTCCGCCACGGCTTCTGGCGAAGGCCACCACGACGACGAACAGCGCGTACGAGACGGCCACCAACGCGGCGGTGAGCGGCCGCGGAAAGACCAACGCGGCCACACCAAGTGCCGCTTCGAGGAAGGCCCCAATCCTCACCGCGAGTCGAGTCAGACGGAACGACGGTGCGAATGCATTCCCATGCGGGTTGAGGAGGACGAGTCGCGCGAGCGGTGTCTTCGGGCCGGAGCGCCTTGGCGGCCCCGGCGGCGACGAGGAGGCCGCAGGCCACGAAGAAGACGCCGATCAGTTCCATAGCGGCGCGGGGGCTTGGGTCGTCGACCCTGACGGACTGATGACGAGTGACGAGAAGAGTGCATTGACGCCCGGGACGAGCACGTCGCGTCTGAGGTGGCTCCCGAGAACGGCGTAGAACGAGAAGGGCCGCCCGGCCTCGGTGAAGAACCACTGTGTACCTGACTGGCCCGGGAGTCCACGGCGTAGCCGAACCGGTGAGAAGTCCCCCGGAGTGAACGCGGTCGGCCGTCCTTGATGGCTGAACAGCGCAGTTCCGAGGCTTTCCGGCCCGAATTCGAACAGGGTGGCAAAGACATCGTCGACACCCATGAGGTTGACCGCGCCGCTGCCGAAGTCCCCGATGTCATCGGGGAGGGGGAAGGTCGAGAACTGCCCGACCGGATAGCTCGTGCCCACCGTCGGTGGACGTACGAAGATCCGCCCTTCGAAGCCGCTAGGGAGACGCGCCACGATCCCGTGGGCACGGATCATTGCCATTATTCAGCCCGCTCCGGAGCGGTGCCGTTGAAATGCCTCGTTGGCGTGGCGGTCCCACCGCCGAGTGGAAAGACGTCGTCGAGGGATTGGGGATACAGGCTGGGGTCACCGGGACGGATGCCCGCCATCATGAGCACCTCGTCGGCATCGGCCTCGCGGGCCGGCCCGTTGCGGTTGCTCGACGTCGGCCTCGTCGGCGCTGACGCGGCGCACGGTCATGCTCGGCGCGTCGAATGAGATCGAGGAGCTGGCCGACGTGTGCGGCCACTCCCTGACCGACGGTAAGACCAGTGCTGCCGTCGACGAGGACGAAGAAGGGTGATCCGGGGACCTGGTAGTCGAGCCAAGCTTCGGTGGACATCACCACCGGGACATGCCCGGTTGTCATTGCAGCCACCTCGGCCGGTATCTCCCGGTCCGGTCCTTTGGTGACGATAACGACGCGGGTGTCATCGGGCAGCTCCAAACCGTCGGGACTTTGGAGCGCCTCCCAGAACCCCGAACAGGTTGCGCACCCGGACGAAAGAAAGCCGAGAAGGGTGAAGCCGTCGCTGTTGTTCATCGCAATGGCACGCGCGTCTCCGGAAGGAGTGAGTCCGGCAACCGTGTGGGCTTCGACGAGTTCCGTTTGGTTCGTCGACGACGTCAGAGGGCCGGGAGTGCCGCCTGGTGCCGGAGCCACATCCTCTGCGACAGCCGGGTCGCCCACGCCTGCGCCGAGCTCGTGAAGTGATCGGAGGATGTCAGCGTGGCTCCGCAGTAGCCCCGCGACGAGGAGGCTGAGTACCAACACCACGAACGTCACCACCACAACCAGAGCAACCATCGCGCCTCCTTCTCCTCGTCGGCGCTCCAGTATCCAACGGCGAGGGGCTGGTGAAAGGGATATGTCCGCCGCTCCGCGGAGGCGCTCTGGCCCTGGCGGGCTCTGGTGCAGGACGGACCGCCGACAGGGCGAAGCGAGATGCGTATCCTTGACCTGCAACCGGACTGACAACGGGGATTTGGTGATGACCGCCCTCGATATTGAGCTGTTTCTGCCCGAACCCGAGACGCGGGCGCAGCGCTACACCGTGATCTCAGTCGATGACCACGTGGTCGAGCCCTCCCACACGTTCGAGGGCCGGCTGCCCGCGGCCATCCAGGCCCGAGCTCCCCGGATCGTCGAAACCCCGCAAGGGCATCAGGTCTGGGAATTCGAGGGCGAGCGCTACACCCAGGTCGGGATGAACGCGGTGGCCGGACGCCGTCGCGAGACCTACGGACTGGAGCCCTTCCGCTTCGACCAGATGCGGCCGGGTTGTTACGACGTCGACGCTCGGGTCCGTGACATGGACATCAACGGGGTGTGGGCGTCGGTGAACTTCCCGTCGCAGATCACCGGCTTCTGCGGCCGGGTCTTTTTCGCATGCCCGGATCGGGAACTCGGGCTCGGGTGCGTCCGCGCCTGGAACGACTGGCTCTTCGAGGAGTGGTACCTGCGCCATCCGGACCGAATCGTGCCGCTGGGGATCACGTACCTGGCCGATCCCGAGGTCGCCGCAGACGAAATCCGCCGGAATGCCGAACGGGGTTTCACGTCGGTGACGTTCCCTGAGCGACCTCACGAAATCGGTCTGCCGTCGTTGTGGGACCGTGAGCACTGGGATCCGATCATGGCGGCCGTCGTCGAGACGGACACGGTGGTCTCGTTGCACGTCGGGAGTTCTGGCATAGAGATCGGTCCGCCGGGTGGCGCGCCGCTCCAGATCGGAGCCACCTTGTTCGGCCAGCGGTCCCTCACGGCGTGCGCGGAATGGCTGTGGTCCGAGTACCCCTTGCGCCACCCCGCCCTGAAAATCGCCATGAGCGAAGGGGGCATCGGTTGGGTTGCGATGCTGCTGGACCGCTTGGACAACATGGTCGACCGCTCGGGATACGGCCGCGGCTGGCCGATACGCCCCGCAGAGGTGATGCGCCGCAACTTCTGGTTCTGCAGCATCGACGACCCCTCCACCATTGACACACGGCATGCCATCGGGGTCGAAAACATCATGGTGGAAACCGATTATCCGCATGGTGACGGGACGTGGCCCGACACCCAGCGCGTGATTGAGGAGTGCTGGGGGCACATCCCGAACGACGAGCTCCGGGCGATGTGTTGCGAGAACGCCGCCGCGCTGTACCGGCATCCTTTGCCGGACCTGGTGTTGCCGCGCTGAGAGGAACTGCTCGTGTTCACGCCCACGGCCGAGAAGCTGATGCCAGATCTCACACCACGCGAGGAGCTGGTCGTGCTCGCCCGGGCGCTGTGGCGCGAGGGCTACAACGACCACCTGGCGGGGCACATCACGGTCAATCTCGGCGACGACACCCTGCTCTGCAATCCCTGGCTGCTGACGTGGGCCGAACTGCGACCGTCCCACGTATTGCGAATCGACCTGGATGGACGCGTCCTGGAGGGCGACTGGCCGGCTCCTCTTGGGATCCCCCTGCATTTGGAGCTGCACCGGGCACGTCCCGGCATTGGATGGGCGGTGCACAACCACCCGCTCTTCGGCACCGTGTGGGCTGACTTGGCCGAGGTTCCGCCGATCCTCGACCAGAGCTCGGCCCTCGGCGGCGGCACGTTGACGCTGGTCGACGAGTACGAGGGCCCGGTCAACGACGCAAGCAGTGCGCGCCGCGCCGTCGAGCAGATGGGCGATGCGTCGATGGCGCTGTTAGCCGGGCACGGGGTCTTTGTCGTCGGCGGCTCAGCCAGGGCGGTCCATCAACGGGCGGTTGCGCTCGAGCAGCGATGCCAGCACGCCTGGTATGCGCGGGCGGCCGGCGGCAGTGACAGCTCACGCGTCCCGCAGTCGTTCATCGACTTGGTGGGGCAGAGTGACGGCGAAGGCTTCATCGGCTTTTGGGAGGCTGCCGTCCGCGCCGAGCTGGCGGCGGATCCGGGGATGCTCGACGACTAGTGGGGCGGGGGTGGCGTCACGTTCGTCCACAGTGGCGACGGGCGCGAGGTCATGACCCGGCCGCTCGGTCCGATGAACGTGATCTCCTCGTTGGCATTCCCCGAGAGTGTCCATTGTTTGGAGTGCACGAGGTGATGATGGTGCTCACAGAGCATGGCCAGATTCGGTAAGTCGGTCGTTCCGGCGTGAGGTTTCCACCATTTGATGTGGTGGGGGTTGACGAAGGTCGCATGGGCGCAACCGGGGAACCGGCAGTGGCGGTCGCGCCGCATGAGCTCACGACGTTGGGTCTGGGTCGGGTACCGCTGCGCCCGGCCCTCGTACATGGTGTGACCGACCTCGTCGTCGACGGCGAGAATGACGGTGGCGTCACAGGCGAGGCGCCGGACGGTGTCGGCGCTGATCAAGCCGTCCCGCTCGAGCTCACCCGGGAGATCGGACGTCTCGTCGAGAAGCGTGTTCAGCGGCGTGTGCGCCACGACCGTGAACGCCGGCCCCGCGCCCCCGGAGTCGCGAGAACCGCGCACCACACCGACAAAGGCGTCGCACAGTCGTTGGTCCCAAGGCGTCTCGCCGTCTGAGGGAAGCTGGCGAGCCGTTGCCTCGAGGGTCCCGCGTACTTCGGCGAAGGTCTCGGCAGGGAGTTGCGCCGTCACGGTCCGAAACGTCTCGTTGAAACGCAGGGACCGCGCCTCGTAGTCCGCACGCGCCGTGTTGGCCGAGGCCTCCCTGCGAGAGCGGGCCAGGTGGGTCAGCTCGCGCACGGTGTGTGCCTCGGCCTGCTCCCTGAGCTCGCCGTCTGTCTCGGGCGTGGCGGCGTCGACCACCGCCCGGACCTTGTCGAAGCTGAGGTGGCCCGAGGAAAGGCCGGCAGCCAAGCGAGGAAGGTCGAAGAGGCGCTCGCCGACGTGGGCGAACGACCGGGCCGTCGGAACGGACACGCCGAGGCGCTCGACCATCCAGGCTTCGAGTGAGGTGGCACCCTCGTCTCGCCAGCCTTCGCGGCGGTCGAGTTCGCCGGTGAGCAGGAGGATGAGGCCCGCAAAGGAGGCCATGCGGCCAGCCGACTCGGCGGCCAGCTCCATGATCTCGTGGTTCGACATCTTGGCCACGTCGCTGAGCTGCGGCGGCACAGTGGGTGTGGGGTCGGATGCGGGCACGCCGGAGAACGGTCGCCGCCCGTAGGTCGGGCGCGAATTTTGTCTGGTCAGTGGCGGGCCGTTCCGAAGACGTCGCGTAGCTCCATCGGCACCGGCGAGTCGAGCTGGTCGTAGGTGCACGACGAGGGCTCGCGGTCGGGACGCCAGCGGACGAGCGACGTGGCGTGCCGGAAGCGGTTTCCCTGCAGGTGGTCGTAGGACACCTCGCAGACCGCTTCGGGCCGCAGCGGCTCCCAGGTCATGTCCTTGCCGGCGTTCCACCGGTTCATGGCGCCCGGGGCACGGCCCTCCGCCTGGGCCTCGGCCCAGCCCGCCCACGGGTGGTCCTTGAGGGCGTTCTTTTGGTACGCCCTGACCTCGTCGACGAGCTCGCGGCGGCGGGCGACGCTGAAGCCCGACGCGACACCGACGTGGTGCAGCGTGCCGGCGTCATCGAACAGGCCGAGGAGAAGAGAGCCCACACCCTCGCCGTCCTTGTGGGTGCGAAAGCCGGCCACGACGCAGTCGGCCGTGCGCTGGTGCTTCACCTTGAGCATGACGCGCTTGTCGGGCAGGTAGTGGAGGTCCGCGGGTTTGGCCACGACGCCATCGAGGCCGGCGCCCTCGAAGCGGGAGAACCAATCGGACGCCACGTCGGGGTCCTGGGTGGCGGGGGTCAGGTGGATGGGCGGCTTGGCCTTCTTCAGCAGCTTCTCGAGCACCTTGCGCCGCTGCGCATAGGGCGTCTCCATATACGAGGTCTCGTCGTGGGCGAGGAGGTCGAAGGCGACGAACGACGCCGGGGTGGCCTCGGCGAGCTGGTTGATCCGCTTGGCCGCCGGGTGGATGCGCTGGGACAACGAGTCGAAATCGAGGCCGGTCGGGCCGGCGATGACGATCTCGCCGTCGAGGACGCACCGGTCCGGGAGCTCGCGGCGGAGCGCGTCGACGAGCTCGGGAAAGTATCGAGTCAGCGGCTTCTCGTTGCGGCTGCCGAGCTCCACGTCGTCGCCGTCGTGGAACACGATGCAGCGGAACCCGTCCCATTTGGGTTCGTAGTACAACCCCGGGTCCCGGGGAAGATCCCGGGTGAGCTTGGCCAGCATGGGCGAGACCGGGGGCGTGACGGGGAGCTTCATGGGGTCATGCCGCCTCTACGTGCGAAGACGCCCACGCCACCAGGTCGTCGGCCGTCGAGCGGTTGACGACGCGGTCAAACGGCACGTCGGCCGCGACGGCGTTGCGACAGCCACGACCGAGCCACTCGAGCTGCCCGGGTGCGTGGGCGTCGGTGTCGATGGCGAAGCTGCATCCGAGCTCCACGGCGAGGCGCAGCAGGTCCGGCGGCGGGTCCTGGCGCTCGGGGCGTGAGTTGATCTCGACGGCGGTCCCGGTGCGGGCACACGCGCCGAACACGGCGTCGGCGTCGAAGGTCGACTGCGGCCGGCCGCGTCCGACGATGAGGCGGCCGGTGCAATGACCGAGGATGTCCGTGTGCGGGCTCTCGATCGCGGCGAGCATGCGTGCCGTCATCTGCCGCTCGTCCATG
This sequence comes from uncultured Acidimicrobiaceae bacterium, assembly GCA_963769095.1. Lineage (GTDB taxonomy): Bacteria > Actinomycetota > Acidimicrobiia > Acidimicrobiales > RAAP-2 > Bog-473. Next base: position 41,914 of record CAVYKO010000009.1, on the reverse strand, counting down.
CGGAGCTTGGAGTGGACGCTGGCGACGACGACGTCGAGTTCGCCCAGGAGGTCCAGGTCGAGGTCGAGGGCGCCGTCCTCCAAGATGTCGACCTCCATTCCCGTGAGGATGCGGAACGGGGCCAGTTGCCCGTTCAGGTCGCGGACGATGTCGAGCTGCTCGCTCAGCCGCTCCTCGTTGAGCCCGTGGGCGACGGTCAGGCGTGCGCTGTGGTCGGTCAGGACGAGGTACTCGCGTCCGAGGTCGCGGGCCGCCTCGGCCATTTCGAGGATGGGGCTGCCGCCGTCGGACCAGTCGGAGTGGGAGTGGCAGTCGCCCTTGAGCGACTGGAGGAGCTCGGCCGCGGCACCGTCGACGACGAGGTCGTCCTTCGTCAGGTCCTTGTCGATCTTCGTCAGGTACGCGGGGACCTTGCCGTCGAGCGCCTCGGCGATGGCCTGGGCCGTCGACTTGCCGACGCCTTCGATCGTCTGGAGCCGGCCCGCCTGGGCCAGCGCCTCGAGCTCGTCGTCGGGCATCTCCTTGATGGCCCGAGCGGCATGGCGAAAGGCCCGCACCTTGTAGGTGTCGGCCCCGTTGCGTTCGAGACGGAACGCGATCTGGTTCAGCGCATCGAGGGGCTTCACGTACGCACTACGCCTTTTCCTTCTTGGCCCGGCTCGGCGCGACCCGGGGCGGTTCGTCGGGCATCTTGGGGTACTGCGGGGGCCAGGGCGCGTCGTGCAGTCCGGCCTCTCTGTCCCGCTCGGCCAGGGCGAGGAGCGGCTCGAGGGACTGGGGTGACGCGGCGATGTCCGCCCAGGGATCGCCCCGCTGCGCCACGAGCTCGGGGACCGAGCGGATGGTCAGGTCGTCGGGGGCCACCGTCTCGACCTCGTCCCAGGCGAGCGGGGTGGACACCTGGCCCCCGGTGCGCGGCCGGGCGAACCAGGCACCGAACACCGTCTTGTGGGGCGCGTTCTGGTTGAAGTCGACGAAGACGCGGGTGCCGCGCTCCTCCTTCCACCATTTGGCGGTGATCTCGTCGGGGTGCCGGCGCTCGAGCTCTCGGGCCAGGGCGACCGCGGCGGCCCGCACGGCGATCGAGTCCCAGCGCGGCTCGAGCCGCACGTAGACGTGCAGCCCGTTGTTGCCGGTCGTCTTCGGGTAGCTGCGCAGGCCCAACTCGTCGAGGAGCGCCTTGACCTTCAACGAGGCCTCACGGACCTCGTCGAAGCCGATCCCCTTGACGGGGTCGAGGTCGATGCGGAGCTCGTCGGCGTGCTCGGGGTCGGCGGCCAGATACGGCCACAGGTGCAGCCCCAGGCAGCCGAAGTTGACCGCCCACACGACGTGGGACACGTCGGCGACGACCAGCGCATTGGACGTCGTGCCGTTGGGTGTCGAGACGATCGTCGACTCCAGCCAGTCGGGCGCGCCCGACGGGATCCGCTTTTGGAAGAACGACTTGCCCGTGGCGCCGTCGGGGAAGCGTTGCAACAGGGCCGGCCGTCCGCCCGCGGTGTTGAGCAGATGCTCACCGATATCGAGGTAGTACGAGACGAGGTCGAACTTCGTCGCCTCGAGGGCGGGGAAGTACACCTTGTCGGGCCGGCTGACGCGCACCTCGCGCCCGTCGACCTGCACGATGCGCTCGTCGTCCCCGGGCACGTGGTCGACTCTAGCGACGGTGCGGTTGGGCGACCCGAGGGTGGGCCCGGTCGTGACCGGAACGACAGCTCCCGGGCCAGGATTCGTCAGCAGGGAGTTGCGGTGTCTTCCGCTGCGCAAAGCCTGGCCCGGGAGTGTACGAGGTCGGCCAGAAGCAGGTCTGGCACGTTCCTTGCCAAGGGCCCGTGAAGAGGGTCGGTGTACATGACCACTCCACGATCGTGACGTCGCGGACGCCGCAGGCGGTAGGGCAGAAGGACCTCTCCTCGGGGCGGACGCCGGGTGCAGCGGGGATTGCCACCGACCGACGTCGTCAGATGAGGTCGGCCAGCGCCTCCCAGCCCTGGGGCGGCGGCGCCAAACGCCAGAACTGCTCGGGCACCCGCCCCTCCATGCGCGCCGTCAGGGCGTGGTCACGCTCCAGCGGAGCGATCTGGGACGTGTAGCACCAGATGGCCCGGCGCTTGCGCGCCTCGTCCGGTTCGTGGGGGACGATGGCCGGGGTCGGCCACAACGGCGAGCGCAACAGCTTGGCAACCCGCCACGCCAAGAGCCCGGGCAGATGCTTGTAGCCGTGGTCCTCGTAGCAGAACCACGTCCGCGACGGCTGCTCCGCCTGCACGAGCAGGCACGCGTCGTGCGTCATGTCGTGATCGGGGTTGGCCAGGCCCATCGGGAAGAAGACCGCGGTCGGATCGATGTCCGCGATGGCGGCGCCGAGGACGGGAGCGACGTCGGCCGCCGTCGGACGCTCCTCGACGGCCAGATACTGATGGTCGGCGAAGTCCAGCCACCGGTACGCCGACTCCAGGACGGCCATCGCGGCGACGTCCTCCTGCCGCCGCACCGCCACCACGTCGTCGCCGGCCACGAACCCGCCGAGCGCGTCCCACTCGCTCGGCTCGTCCGGATAGGCCGGAGGGCGGCCCCCCAACACGGTGACCACCGTCGTGTCGTCGTAGCTGGCGATCAGGTGGCCGGCGCCCATGGCCGCGTCGTCGAAGTGCGGCGAGACGACGACGATCCGGGAGAGCACGCCCGCCTCCACCTCGCCCCACGTAGGTTCGTCATACGAGGTGCCGGTCACGCCGTCGGATCATACGGGGAGGTCGTCGACCTCACCCGCGACCGCGACGTGTCGTCGGAACACCGGCATCAGCGCGCCGATGATCGCGGCGCCGGCGATGCAGGCCAGGCCACCGGAGACCACGGCGAACTCGACGCTGGTCGCCGTCGCCACCACCCCGGACTCCAGGTCACCCAGTCGTGGGCCACCCTGGACGACGGCCATCTGGATCGACGACATGCGGCTCCGGAAGCGTTCGGGGATCGACGTCTGCAAGATCGTGTTGCGCACCACGGCCGAGATCACATCGGCCCAACCCGCCACCGCCAGCAGCGCCAGCGCGACCCACAGCGTGTCGGTGAACCCGAACAGCGCGATCGCCACGCCCCAGAAGGTCACCGCGATGATCACCGTCCAGCCCTGTCGTCGCAGGTGCGTGACCCACCCGGTGGTCAACGCCCCGAGCAGCGCGCCGACCCCCGGCGCCGCGTAGAGGAACCCCAACGCGACGGTCCCTCCGTGGAAGATCGTCGCCGCCATGGCGGGGAACAGGGCCCGGGGCATGCCGAACACCATCGCGTTGATGTCGATGAGGTAGACGCCCTGCAGGGCCTGGCGTGACCGCAGATAGTGCAAGCCCTCCTTGGTCGACTGCCAGATCGACATGCCGCCGGCGTCGTGGGCGGGCGGGATCGGATGGAGCATCACGGTCATGATCACGGCGGCGACGAAGGAGACCGCGTCGAGCGCGTAGACGAGCCGGAGCCCGATCAGCAGCAAGATGCCCGACAGCGCGGGACCGACGATCGTCCCGATCTGGAATTCGATCTGCAACATGGCGAAGGCCGCCGGCAGCAGTCGCCGCTCGACCATGCCGGGGACCGAGGCCGAACGGGCCGTGCTGGAGAAGCCGTAGAACCCCGCCGCCAGCGCGCTGATCAGATAGAGCGCCACGAGAGAGGGGTGGGGCACCGCGGCGTTGACCGCCAGCGCGGCGCTCGTCACCGCCCCGGCGACGCCGGTCCAGATCAGGATGGGCCGGCGGTCCACCGCGTCGCCGATGGGACCGGCCGACAGCGCGCCGGCGAGGAAGGGGAACAGCTGCGCCAGGCTGATGGCGCCGACCTGCAGCGACGAGTGCGTCATCGAATAGACCTGGTACGGGATGGCGACGACCGTGAGCTGCGTCCCAGCATGGAGACGAGCTGGCCGCTGAAGAGGAGCCGGAAGTCGCGGCTCTCCCGCAGCGGGGTCGTGTCGACGAGGATCCGACCCGGCATCCCCGCAGCCTAGAAAGGCGTCGTCAGTCGGCGTGACGGGTGAAGTCGCGCCCCGAGATGTCCCAGGCCGCCGGCCAGTCCCGCGTGCGCAGCAACGCGTCGCTGCCGCCGTCGCAGAAGACGACCGAACCGCAGAAGAACGTGCTGTCGGGGCCGACGAGGAACTCGACCAGCGCGGCGATCTCCTCGGGCCGTCCCCCCCGCCCGAGCGGGATCGGCAGCATGTCGAGCATGGGCCCGGTGCGCTCGTCGGCCCGCATCGCCGCGACCATCGGCGTCTCGATCAACCCCGGCGCCACCGCGTTGAGCCGCACGCCGGCGCCGGCCCATTCCGGCCGGGTGGCGTGCGCGCGCACCCAGTGGGCGACGGCGATCTTCGTGGCGGCGTACGCGCCCATTGAGGTGCCCTCGTCGGCCACGGTGGCGGCCCGGGCCTCGTCGCCCTCGAGACAGGCCTGCGTCAGCGCGAGCGGGATGTCCGGCTGCACCGTCGTCGAGTTCGAGCTGATGGCGACCGCCGCGCTGCCCGGTCGGAGCAGCGGGCGCAGGCCCTCGAGCACCTCGACCGTGCCGAAGTAGTTCACCGACGACAAGAGGGAGCCCACCCTGTCGGGCGACCCCGCCAGGCCGGCGCAGGTCACCACGGCGGCCAGCGGCCCGTCCGCCAGACCCTTCGCCTCGTCCACGGCGCGCCGGCGCTCCGACGGGGAGGCGAGGTCGGCGGTGACGTCGACGGTGTCCGTCCGGTCGATGCCGATGACGCGGAAGCCCGCCGCGCCGAGTCTGGCGGCGGTGGCGCGGCCGATGCCAGAGGCGGCGCCGGTGACGACGGCGACCTTGGCGTCAGGCAGCGGGGCGCGCCTTGAGGACGGCGAGCGCCTTGTCGGCGTGCGAGTTCATGGAGATCTCGCTGTGGATCACGTCGAGGACCGTGCGGTCGGTGTCGATGACGAACGTGGTGCGCTTGTTCGGCCCGAAGCCGCGCTTGACGCCGAGCTCGGTGGCGACGGTGCGGTCGGAGTCGGACAGCAGCGGGAGGCCGAGCGACTCCTTCTCGTCGAACTGCTTCTGCTTCTCGACTTTGTCGGCGCTGATGCCGACGGGTTGCGCGCCGACGGCGGCGAACTCGGCCTGCAGGTCGCGGAAGTGGCAGCTCTCCTTCGTGCAGCCGTACGTCATGGCCGCCGGGTAGAAGAACAGCACGACCGGTCCGCTGGCGAGGAACTCGCTCAGCTTGCGGGGCGTGCCCGTCTGATCGGGGAGCTCGAAGTCGGGGACGGTTTCGCCGGTGCGCATCCGCTCAATGTAGAGCGAACGGCGGTTGGTCGTGCCCGGCGGGGGTCAGGCCTCGAAGCGGAAGCCCACGCCCCGGACCGTGACGAGGTGGCGGGGATTGGCCGGGTCGGGCTCGATCTTGCGGCGCAGCCGCTTGATGTGGGTGTCCAGCGTGCGGGTGTCGGTCAGCTCCTGGTCCCACCAGAGCCGGTCGATGCACCAGTCGCGGGTCACGACCTGGCCGCTGTGCGACATGAGGAGCGCCAGGAGGTCGAACTCCTTGCGGGACAGGTCGACGGCGGTCTCGTCGACGGTGACCTCACGGCGACCCGCATCGAGGCGGACCGGGCCCACGGCGAGCACCTCTTCGTGGTGCTCGGCCACGGCGACGCCCCGCCGCAGCACCGCCCGCATCCGCGCCACCAGCTCGCGCAGGCGAAACGGCTTGGCGACGTAGTCGCTGGCGCCGAGCTCGAGGCCGAGGACGATGTCGACCTCGGAGTCGCGGGCCGTGACCATGATGATCGGCACCGGCTTGAGGGCGCGCATCTGCTGGCAGATCTCGATCCCGGACTGGTCGGGCAGCATGACGTCCAGGAGGACGAGGTCGGGGTGCACCCGGTGGAAGAGGCGGAGCGCCTCGTGCCCGTCGCCCGCCGCCTCGACGGTGAAGCCCTCCCGGGTCAGGCCCGACGCGAGAGCTTGTCGATACGACTCCTCGTCGTCGACCACCAGGACCAGGGGCCGGTTGTCCCGTGAGGGCCCGGTGAGTGGGGGCCGGCTGGAGGTGGCCGGTGCGTTCGCGATCGCCACGCTGTGCTCCGTGTCAGGCAGCGTCGTGGGGGAACTGGGGTTCGAACGGACGAAGGGCAGGCGACGACGGCCGACGGGGGGTAGATCGCACCGGCGTCGCCTGGACACGCGGGGAGGCGAAGCCCCGCGCCATGGTGACCAACGACCCGAGGAGCCCGGAACGTGCCGGTCGGATCATGATGACCTCGGCCAGGGTGTCCCGGCCGTGACGGCGTCCGGTCCCGGGGCGAGCCCCGCCGGCGTGGTCCATGTGCTGATCCACGGTCGCCATCAGGGGTCACGCTAGAAAGCCGAGGTGAACGGGCTGTGAAACGGGCGCAACCGAAAAGTGTTCTCCAGATGAACTCTTCTCGTTGCGTTCCCGCGCCCAGCATTACGCTCGCCGGACACGACGAGTCCGAGCCGGGAGGTGCCCGATGACCGAGGCCATGGGCCACGGGGTGAACCAGCGCAAGGCCATAGCGATGACGCCCGACGAGGTGGACGCGTTCCTCGCCGAGCGTCGGCCGATGACGATGTGCTCTCTCGCGCCCGACGGCTCCATCCACGCGGTGGCGATGTGGTACGGCTTCTTGGAAGGCGCGATCGCGGTCGAGACGAAGGCGAAGTCGCAGAAGGTGCAGAACCTGCGGCGCGACCCGCGCTTGACGCTGTTGTTCGAGGACGGCGACTACTACGAGGAATTGCGCGGCGTCGAGTTGGTCGGCCAGGCGGAGGTGATCGACGACCCGGACCGGCTGTGGCAGCTCGGCGTCAGCGTCTTCGAGCGCTACTACGGCGCCTACTCCGACGACCTCAAGCCGTTCCTCGAGACGATGCTGCACAAGCGGGTTGCGGTGAAGCTGCACGTGGCGCGGACGGTCAGCTGGGACCACCGCAAGCTCGGGCTGCCGCCCACCAGACCGGCGTGAAGTTCACCAACCAACAGGCCGTCGCGGTCTCGCCGGCGCGGGCCATGGCCGCCTACGGCTCGCCGGCGTTCTACGAGGGCCGGCCGGTGCGGGACCACATCGAGGTCCTGGAGCTGGTGCGCCACGAGGACACCGGGTCCCGGGTCCTGATGGAGATCCGGTTCGCGTTCCGGGGCCCCATCTCCCCCGCCGTCCAGAAGCTGATCGACCACAACAAGATGACGTGGATCACCCGCAACGAGCTCAAGCCCGACGAGGCCCGGGGCGACTGGCGGGTCCTGCCGGACCACTACCCCGACCGGCTGAGCGCCAGCGGCGTGTACCGCTTCGAGCCGGGGCGGCGACGGTGCGGTCGTGGGGATCGAGGGCGAGCTCAAGGTGCACGTGCCCGTGCTGGGCCGTTCGGTCGAGAAGGTGATCGTGTCGGGCCTGCGCAACTACTTCGCGGCCGAGGTGCTGACGATCCCCGACCTCGACGTCAAGCCTTGAGCAGCTGCGCCATCCCGTCCTCGATCCCGTGCGCCAGCACGTCGATGTCGGGCGTCGTGTCGTAGTCGCCGGTGATCCCGAAGTTGACCTCGCCGTCGTAGGAGAAGATGGCGATGCCGAGGCGGATCTGCCCGCCGAGCGGCACGTAGGGGAACGCCCGCAGCATGCGCCGACCCGCTGCGTACAGCGGGAACTGCGGCCCCGGGACGTTCGTCGTGACGGTGTTGACGTTGCGTTGCCCGGCCCGGGTCGCGAGGCGCATCCCGAGGGCGAGCAACATCGGCGGCGCGAAGCCCGACATGGACGTCAGCGCCTCGCCGGCCATCGCCTGCTTCGATTCCTTGAGGTCCTTCATCTGGTCGGTGATGGCGGCCAGGCGCATGACGGGGTCGTCGATCTCCACCGGCAGCTCGGCGAACATCGCCGACACCTTGTTCTCGAAGGTGCCGTCGCCGACCGCCTTGCCCGACGTCGTCGCGGGGGCGCACCGACACCGGCACCAGTGTGCGCACGACGCGCTCGACGTCCTCGTCCCGGGCCAACAGCAGCTCGCGGAAGCCGTTGGTGATACAGGCCAGTACGACGTCGTTGAACGTGCCCCCCAGCTCCTTGCGGACCGACTTGATGTCCTCGACCGACGTCGTCGCCCAGGCGTAGCGGCGATGCGGCCCCAGCGGGCCGTTGAGGCTGGAGAGGGGCGTCGGCCGCACCAGGCCGCTCAGCGCGAATACGCCGCTCGCCACCTCGCCGACGTACGCCGCGACCTGGCGCACGAGACGGGTCTGCGCCCGGGCCGCCCGCAGCTGCTCGTAGGGGGAGCGCACCATGTTCTCGAGCGCCTCGACCATCAGGTCGACGCCCGACGGCTCCGCGTGCGGCGCCCACTCCGACGCATGCTCGGGACGGGTCGCGTCGGGACTGAGGTCCATGATCACCGCGAGCAGGTCGGTGCCCGCCACCCCGTCGACGAGCGCGTGGTGCGTCTTGGACAACATGGCCCAGCGCCCGTCCTCGAGCCCGTCGACGACCCAGATCTCCCACAGCGGCTTGGAGCGGTCGAGCTGCTGGGACATGACCCGGCCGACGAGCTTGCGCAGCTCGGTCTCGCCCCCGGGCGCAGGCAGCGCCGTGTGCCGCAGGTGGTACTCGATGTTGAAGTGCGGGTCGTCGACCCACACCGGACGCCCCAGCTCGAACGGGACGAACTTCACCTTCTGGCGGTACCGCGGCACCAGGTCGAGCTTGGCGTCGACCATCTCGACGATGTCGGCGAACGGCGGCACCGGGCCCTCGAAGATGGCGACCGACGCGATGTGCATGTGCGACACGCCGTCCTCGATGTGCAGGAACGATGCGTCCAGCGGGCTCAAGCGGTCAGGACCCATGGGCCCTCCTTCGTCTCGGCCCCGAAGCTACTACCGGGTGTCGGGGTCAGCCCGCGGAGGCGGCCGGCGCCGGCTCGCCCAGGGTGGCCAGGAACGGCGACGCGAGCACCCGCTGGCGCGTCTCCTCGTAGGCCGCCTCGATCACCCGGGGCGCACGGTCCTCGGCCATGGCCCGCAGCCCCATGACGCGGCGGGACTCGCCCCCCGGCTCCAGGCTGATGACGGCGGTGCCGGCGAGCTCGAGCCGGGCGATCTCGCGCTCCATCCGGCGGTGCACGGTGCGCCGCAGCCAGCCGTCGGCTCCGTTGGCGCTGCCATGGGCGGCCGACATCGAGGACACGACGACGACCAGGTCGAGCTCGTCGGACCGCAGCGCGTCGGCATTGGTGACCGAGTGCACGCCGCCGTCGATGTACTCGGTCCCGTTGATCGTGACGGGCTGGAAGTAGCCCGGGATCGCACACGAGGCGAGGACGGCCGGGGCGAGGCGGGTCGGAGGGGAGGCGGGGCGCCCGAAGACGACACGGGCGCCGTCGGAACGGCGCACGGCGCAGATACGCAGGCCGTCGGGCCAGCGCTCGCCGATGAGGTCATCGAGGCCGCGGGCGCGCTCGGAGATGTCGAGGCGTCCGCGCGGGACGAGGGTCATAGCGGCGACGTCGGGCCGGAACGCGAGCGGGCGTCGGGCCGCCCGGGTGAGGAGCGCGGGCGACGGCAGGTTCCACGGCCGCAAGATCGAGCGGACCGTCGGCGTCGGCAGCGGGCCGGAGTCGGACGGGAGGATCTGGCGGAGGATGGCGCCACCCCTCCGGGAAGTAGGGACGCCGTAGAGCGAGGCGGCCAGATCCGTGGCCGGGACGCCGACGCGCAGGGCGGCCCCGGTGACCGACCCGGCCGAGGTGCCGACGATCACGGTGGCGGAACGGGGGTCCCAGCCGATCTCCCGTTCGAGGGCGGCGAGGACGCCGGCCTGGTAGGCCTGCCCGACCACACCGCCGGCGCCGAGCACCAGGCCGATGGACGGCTGTACGACCCCCCCACGGATCACCCTCATCACCCCCTCTTCTTACCCGCCTTCGCGCCCGACGACGGTGATGTGACGCCAATGTGAATTCGACGAGCGCTCGAACAGAGTTAGACCATTTCGCGACGGATTTGGCAAGCAACCCCGATGCACCCTCGGACAATAGAGCGATCGGGCGGCGCTCGGGGCTCCCTAAAGTGTGCCCGTACATGACGGAGTTCCTCAGGGTCCTGGCCGCGGTGGGCGGCGTGGTCCTCATCGTCGGGATGCTCAGCGACGCGGTCGCCACCCTGATCGTCACCCAGGGCAGCAGCGGGCCGTGGCGCCCGACCAGGATCTTCTACGCCCTGACGTGGCGAGGGACCCGGGCGGTGGCGGCCCGGCTCCCGGACCGGGCCGGCGAGTACGTGCTCAACGTGTATCCAGCGCTGTCGCTGCTGGGGTTGTTGGTGCTGTGGCTGGCCGGCCTCATGGTCGGCTGGTCGTTGGTCTACTGGGGCCTCGACCAGACGCTCGGCGGGACCCGGGAGTTCGGCGCGCTCGTCTACTACGCCGGCACGTCGTTGGTCACCCCGGTGTTCGGCTCGGCCCACGGCGGGCTGGTCCGGCTGCTGACGCTGCTCGAGACGCTCACGGGCGTGGTGACGATTGCGTTGATGATCTCGTACCTGCCCGCGCTGTACGGCTCGTACTCGCGGCGGGAGTCCCGGCTGCTCACGCTCGACGACCCCCTGGGCGGGCGGATCACGCCGGTGCGGGTCATCGCGCTCAATGCGCCGGGCGGCGACGTCGAACTGCTGTATCGGTCGTTCTCGGAGTGGGAGCTGTGGACGGCCGACGTCCTCGAGAGCCATGTGTCCCACCCGATGCTCGCGCTGTTCCGCTCCCAGCACGCCGGCCAGTCGTGGATCACCGCGCTGGGCGTGGTGACGGACGCGGCGACGCTGACCTCGGCCTGCATCGAGGGGGCGGCGATCCGGGAGCCGTACTTCCTGTACCGGAGGGGACGGCGGGCGGTGATCGAGATCTCGGCCCGCCTGCACGTCCCGACGGGGCCGCCGTCGGTCTCGTGGCTCAACGAGGCCAACTTCGACCTGGCCTGGGCGCAACTCGTGGCGACGGGACTGCCGCTGCGGGACAAGGCGCAGGCGTGGGCCGACCTGCAGGCGCTGCGCGTCGACGTACGGCGACGAGCTCGAGCGTCCTCATCGACTTCCTCGCGGCACCGCACGGGTTCTGGGGTCACTCGGCCGAGGAGACCGTGGCCGAAGAGGTGAACGAGGCCAGGAGAAAGGCACTGTCGCGCTCGACGCGCCGCCGCCGTTACTCTCCGTGACTGATATGGGGAGGACGCGGACGCGCAGCGACCTGCACCGCCTGGCGGCGCACGTGCTCGGGCGCCGCCGCAACGCCGTCAGCGGGCACTTCGGGTTGCGGGCGAGCCCGGGCGGCATCGCGACGCCCGCCTACGGGCCCGAGCCCGAGGTCCTGCGGGTGACGTCGGCCTGCCTGGTCCGCGAGGTGGGCTCCGAGTCGAGCGGCCTGGCGCTGGCCGGCGCGACGCTGGCGACGCTGGCCGACTTCGCGGGGGCCGACCTCGGCGCGACGTTCTCCGCCGGCGCGGGCATGCCGGCCCTGGGCCCGACCGACGAGCCGCTCGAACTCGACGCCGGGGAGCTGGACGACCTCTTCTCCTGGTTCGACCTCGGGTGGCGGGTCCTCGACCAGGTGGCCGCCGAGCGGCCGGGACCGTGCGCCCAGACCACGGTGCAGCTGTGGCCCGAGCACTTCGACGTCGGGACCGCGCTCGACCTCGGGGCCGGCGACCCGGTGAACCTCGGGTTCTCCGCGGGCGATGCGTTCTCCGACGAGCCCTACCTGTATGTGGGGCCGCAAGGGCCGGCCCGGCCCGGCGACGACGGCTATTGGAACGCGCCGTTCGGCGCCGCGTTGGCCCGGTCGGACGTGCGGGACGCGGCGGACTGCGCCGCGTTCATCCGCACCGGCCTCGAACGGCTCAGCCGGTCGTGACTCCGGTCCCCCTGCCCACGGCCGAGACGGTGAACCTGCAGCCGCCCGATGCAGCCGAGGCGCAGACGTTCGCGGACGGGACCGCCTCGGCCGTGGCCGGAGCGCAGGGGCTGGTCCCGATTCAGCGGGCCCTGATCGAGGCGCTGTTTTACGCAATGACGGGCCACCACGTGACGCTGGACGACCGTCCGACGCTGACGCCCGCCGAGTTCGCCGCCGCGCTGGCGCGGCGCGACCAGGGGTTCCGGGCGCATGCGGTGCAGGTCATGCTGCTGTGCGCGCTGGTGCGGCACCCGATCCCCGACGACGTGGCCGAGAACGTTGCGGCCTTTGCGTGCGAGCTCGGCGTCGAGGAGGGCATGGTCGAGGTGGCGCGGGAATTCGCCCACGGGTCGTTGGGTCTGGCGGCGCACGACTTCATCCGGAGCGGCTACGAGGGCACCTGGCACGAGGAGGATTCGGCGACCGTCGCTGCACTCGACGCGCGTCCTCCACGACGCCTGGGAGTTCTCGGTCAACGACCCGGAGCTGGCCGCCCGGTGGGCTGCGCTCGAGCACCTGCCCGCAGACTCGATCGGACGCGGCGTGTGGGAGATGTACCAGTCACGCGGCTTCACCTTCCCGGGCACCGCCGGGTCGGCGCCGCCGCTCCTGGCCCAGCACGACTGGGTGCACGTACTCGGCGAGTACGGCACGACCGTCGAGTGCGAAGTCGAGGTGTTCGGCTTGATCGCGCGGGCCAACGACGACCTACATGCCTTCTCGTTGCTGGCCATGGTGATCTCTTTGTTCGAGACCGGCTACCTGGCCACGGGGGCGGGCCTCTTCCAGTCGTCCCCCGGCCACTTCTCGTCGAGCCCGCACATGGCCGAGCGGCTGTCCGACGCCATGCGGCGCGGCGCGCTGTGCCACGACGACGTCACCGGCTCGGACAGCATCGACTTCCTGAAGATGGACTGGTTCTCTGTGGCGCACCAGTCCTGCGCGGAGCTGCGGAGACGGTTCCACCTGGTGCCCAAGTCGTCCGAGGCGCTGGCGGCGGGGTCGGTCGGCCCGTGGCAGCAGGGTGGCATCAGCCCCTTCCAGCTAAACGCCGGTCGCGAGCTGGCCGTCGTGCAGGGACGGACCTACGACGCGCATGGCGCCTCCGTCGCGCCCTGACGTCAGGACTCGAGGAAGCGGAGGACGGCCAGCACCCGCCGGTGATCCTTGTCCGAGACAGGGAGATCGAGCTTGGCGAAGATGTTCGCGACGTGCTTCTCGACGGCGCCTTCGCTGATGACCAGCGCGTGGGCGATCGCCGCGTTGGAGCGGCCCTCCGCCATGAGCGCGAGCACCTCGCGCTCGCGGGCCGTCAACACCGACAAGGTGTCGGAGCGCCGTGTGGCGCCGATGAGCTGGGTGACCACTTCGGGATCCAAGGCGGTACCTCCTATGGCGACGCGCTCGAGCGCCTCGACGAAGTCGCTGACGTCGGCCACCCGGTCCTTGAGCAGGTAGCCGATGCCCGCGGCATCGTCGGCCAGCAGGTCAGCGGCGTAGCGGGTCTCGATGTACTGGGAGAAGAGCAGGATGCCGAGGCCCTCGTGCTTAGCCCGGAGCTCGAGGGCGAGCCGCAGCCCTTCGTCGGTGAAGGTCGGGGGCATCCGAATGTCGATCACCGCGACGTCGGGTGGATTCTGCGCGATGGAGCTGCGCAGCGCGACCGGCTCGCCGACGGCGCCGGTGATCACGAACCCGCGATCGACGAGAAGCTGCACGAGGCCGTCGCGGAGGATGGCCGAGTCCTCGGCGATGGCGACCCGCAGTGCGCCGACCATCAGACCGAGAGCGGGAGGTCGACGGTCACCACGGTGGGGCCGCCGGCCGGGCTCACCAGGTCGAGGCGGCCGTCGACGGTGCGCACCCGATCGGTCAACCCGGTCAGGCCGCTCGATGTCGACCCCACGGTGGACAGGCGCGCTCCGCCCCGCCCGTCGTCGCGCACCACCAGGCGCAGCCACATGCCCTGCTGTGCGCAGGACACCGTGGCCCGCGACGCGTGCGCGTGCTGCGCCACGTTGGCCAGCAATTCGGCGACGCAGTAGTAGGCGATGGCCTCGATGGCGGCGGTCGGCCGCGCGTGCACGTCGAAGCTGAGCTCGGTCGGGATCGCGCTGCGTGAGGCCAGCGTGGCCAGGGCGCCCTCCAGACCGATATCGAGCGCCGGGGGGTGGATGCCCCGGGCGATGTCGCGGAGCTCGGCGATGGCCTCCTTGGCGCCCCGGTGCGCCTCGTCGACCAGCCTGCGGACGCGGTCGAGGTCGATGCTGTCGGGGTCGGGTTCTTCGAGCTTCTCCTTCGCCATGCCGAGCCGCATGGCCAGGGCGACCAGCTGCGCCTGCGTGCCGTCGTGCAGGTCGCGCTCGATGCGTCGCAACGTCGCGGCCGACGCGTCGACCGTGTGGGTCCTCGCCTTCTCGAGCGAGCGGACGCGGGTGGCGATGGGGTCCGGGCCGAGCAGCGCGCGGATGAGGAGCTTGTCCACGGCGACGAAGCCGCGCATGACCCACGGGGCGGCGAAGAGAAGGATGGCCCCGAGAACGAACGTCCCGACGGTGTGGAAGAAGTCGCGCGGTGCCTGGGTCAGGGCGTCGGGCAGGAAGACGTTCTGCACAAATCCCCAGACGGGGGGATTGCCGCCGTTGCCGAAGAGAGGGTTGAGCAGGCAGAAGATGGCGTCCCACCACAGGCTGAACGCCACGTACACGCCGAGGCCCGCCCAGGGCACCTTGACGCAGAGGTACCCGACGGACCGCCAGCCGACGCGATCGCGCAAGGCCGACTGGAGCCAGCCGAAGAACCCCGGGCGGCTGATGAACGGGCCCCGGGTCGTCGATGGACTCGCCCAGCAGGTTGTGCGCCAGGTCGCGTTGCCAGCGGCCGATGCCGCGCGCGCTGCGCAGTGACAGCGCGAGCACGGCCAACCCGAAGAAGGTGATCGCCAGCACGACGCCCGCGATCATCGTGGCGCCGACGAAGGCGAGGCCCACGATGGCCAGACCGCCGCTCACGAGAAAGAACGCAAGCTCCATCCAGGGACGCTTGGTGAAGGGCTCGCGGAGAACCCGGCGTCCGAGATCCTTCAAATTGGCGACCTGTTCGTCCGTGACCCCCAGCGAAACCGTCTTGTGCCTGGGCTCGTCCTCCGGGTGCGCCGGCGTTTCGCCGTCCTCGGTGACCAACGTCATGCGTCCCGCTTGATCAGCACCACCGCTCCGACGGCGAGGGCAGCGACGGTATACAGCACCATCAGCATGAACCCGATTGTTGCCGAAACCTGGTTGCCCTGCGGCACGACGGCGGCGACCGATTGGGCGAACATGATGGCCGGCGTGTACTTGTCGGGGTGCCCGGAGAGAGTGTGGAGGAGGATCGGGGCCAGCAGGGTCACGCCGGCGAAGGTGGCGATCGCACCGGCCGTGTGACGGATGATCAGGCCGAGCCCGAGCCCGAGGAGCGAAAAGAGGCTCAGGAAGGCGCCCGTGAGGACGACGGCCCGCAGCACGCCGGGCTGCCCGAGGTGCGCCGTGGGGGCAACGCCGGTCGAGAGTATGGCCTGGCCGAAGAAGAAGGCGCCGAAGCTCATGATCTCGCCGACCACGAGGGTGACGAGGCCGACGACCGTGGCTTTGGCGGCGAACAGCGTCTCGCGCCGCGGGACGGCGGCGAGGGACGAGCGCATCGTCCCCGACCCGTACTCGCCGCAGATGGCCAGTACTCCGAGGACACCCAGCGCGAGCGACCCGATGGCGAGCCCGGCCATGGCCTGGTTCGTCGGGTCCCAGCCGAAACCTTGGTACCACTGGCGCGGATGATGCGCCGCGCCGTTCGTCGAGAGGAAGGTCACGAGCATTGTGCCCAGCACCGTGATGCCGAGTAACAACTTCGTCGAGCGCAAGGAGGCGAGCTTGCTCACCTCGGCGGAAACGGCCTGGCGGAAGCCGGCGCGATCCGAACGAGCGGCAGGGGTCGTCGTCGGCAGGGGAAGGGCGATGGTCACAACGAGTCCTTTCTTTCTGGCTGGGCGGTCAACGTGGGGAGGCCGAGACGAGTTCGGGATGATCCCCCACGTCGCGCGAGCGGTATTCGACCGAGTCGGACGTGAGTTCCATGAAGGCGTCTTCCAACGAGGCGCGGATCGGAGTCAGCTCGTGCAGGGTCAGTGAGGAGCCGGCGGCGATCTCGCCGATCTGGGCGGACTGCAAGCCGGTCACGACGATGCCGCCGTCTTCCGCGACGGTGGGACGCACGCCGGCCCGACGACAACGCGGAAACCAGGAGTTGGGGGGTCGGCGTGACGACGCGCACCGCCTCGGCCTGATGCTGCGCGGCGAACTCCTCGACGCTGGTCTCGGCGATGAGGGTGCCCCGCCCGATGACCACGAGGCGCTCGGCGGTGAGCGCCATCTCGCTGATGAGGTGGCTGGATACAAGGACGGTGCGGCCCTCGGCGGCCAGGCTGCGCAGGAGGTGGCGCGCCCAGCGGATGCCCTCGGGGTCGAGCCCGTTGACCGGCTCGTCGAAGAACAGGACGCCCGGGTCGCCGAGCAGCGCACCGGCAATGCCGAGCCGCTGACCCATCCCGAGGGAGAACTTGCCCGCCCGCTGGTCCGCCACCGAAGTGAGACCCACGACGTCGAGCACCTCGTCGATGCGCGCCTCGGGGATCTCGCTCGACTTGGCCAAGTAGCGCAGGTGCTGGCGCGCCGTGCGTCCGGGATGGAACGCCTTGGCGTCGAGGAGGGCGCCGACCTCGCGCAACGGCCACCGCAGCTCCTCGTAGAGCAGGCCGTTGACCGTGGCGGCACCCGCGTCGGGGAGGTCGAGGCCCATGATCATGCGCATGGTCGTGGACTTGCCCGAACCGTTCGGACCGAGGAATCCGGTGACGACGCCTGGGGTCACGGTGAAGCTCAGTCCGTCGACGGCCACGGTCTTGCCGTAGCGCTTCGTCAGTCCGCGGGTGACGATCATGAGGGCTCCTTTTCGGTGCTCCGGTCGGGGTTGCCGGGCTCCGCCCTCAAAGAATGAAGGGTCTGACTCGCAGGGAGAATGCCGCTACCGGGCGTCTCGCCCTGGGGCTAGCCCCCCTTTTCGACCGGGTGGCTAGTGCCCGGAGGCGGCGGGTGACCCCGGCCACGCCGGGTACGACGGCGCCCTGTCGGGTGGCGTCGCGTACGTCGTCACCGCGCCGGCGGTCGAGAACATCGGCACGGATCCGGTGGGCACGGTGCCGGCCTTGTAGCGCGCCCCGCCGTTGACGTGCTGCATGAGGCCGGTGCCGACCGTGCCTTCCTCGTCGGGCCCCTTGGCGGTGGCGTCGTACCAGAGGAACGTGTAGTCGGCCGGCGAGGAGTAGCTCGGGTGCGGTGCCGCCCCCTGGTAGCCGTAGGCCTGAGCGGGGTGGTCGGGCCGCCGCCGGTGGGCGGGGCCCGGAACAGGCCCTCGGTGATAGGTCTGGGGCGTCAGGTGCGGGCCGGCGAGCTGCACACCGGTGAAGAACTGCTGGTACGCGGGGAGGATGGCCGGCGCGGCGAGCGAGGCGGGGCTGGTGTTGGCGCCGTACCACCACCGGTAGAGGTGGTACGAGTCGCTGGTCGCCACGGGGACCGGGACCGCCAGGCTGGACACGCCGAATGCATGCGACCATTCGCTCGGGTCGTAGTAGCGGCCCAGCGCTGAGGTGTCGGTGAGGACGATGCCAGTGATGATCCACTCGGGGAAGTAGCCGATGGTGGCGCAGGCCTTGGTGAGGTAGATCGGCATGATCGGGTCGCCGGCGAACACGACGCTCGTCGCGCCGGACGTCTTCAGCTTCTCGGCCAGCGTGGCGGCCTGGGTGGGCAGGGTCGTCAGGTTGAGCGTGTAGGTGAGGTCGGCGGGCGACGCCACGTCGACGTGTCCGTCCCGGAGCTTCTTCTCGAGCTGCGCGGTCAACTCGTTGAATCCCGGTGCCGGTGGCTGCGATGTCTCGCTCACGACGATGAACGACCGTTTGTGCGAGTGCAGCGACGGGTCGCCGGCCCAGATCGCGTCCTTCCCGTTCAGCTTGGCGACGAGGTAGTCGACGGTCTCGTTCAACGAAGTGTCCGCAGTGGGCAGGTTGGCCCATTGGTAGGGCGCGTCCTGTTGGATCAAGGCGTTGAGGGACGAGTCGCCGCAGCCGACGCAGAGCACGTGCAGGCGGGCGAGCTCCGTCTCGTAGGCCGTGGTCTCGCCCGGGCCGCCGATGGAGGCGAAGGCATGGTCCTGGTCCGCCACGGTGACGGCGTCGGCGTGTGCCGCCACCGGGTCGGTGTCGGCGCCGCTGGCCTCGAACGGGATGAGATTCACGTGGCGGCCGTACATCACGTAGATCTTGTTGAGCATGGCGACGTAGGCCTGGACGGTGGCCAGCGCCTGGGCGGGCGTCCCTGCCGCGCCCGAGATCGTCGAGGCCAGGCCTCCGGGCTGGGCGTAGTAGTAGACGACGTTGATAGCCGTGGCGGTCACGCCGGCCCAGGTGGCGCCCCCGTTGGACCCGGTCGGCACCGGCACGCAGGGCGGCGAGTACACGGTCGGCATCTTGAGGCGGCCGGTGTGGTGGTCGCACTGGGGTCCCCAGTCGTAGGACGACACCTTGCCCTCCTTGGCGGCTGCGGCGTAGGTGATCGGGACCGACGACGACGTCGTGGCGTGCGGGTTCGTTGTCGGTGTCGCCGCCGGCATCGAGTGGTTCGACTCGTTCACCGTGGCGACGATGCCGGCGGCGACGAGCGCCCCGATGATGAGGATCACGGGCACCGCCATGCGGACCCGGCTGACCCGCGGCCACGGCCGTTCCGTGAGCGACGCCGGCGCAGGGGCTGGCGTCTCGGTCGTTTCGGGCTCGGTCATGTCACTCGCTTCCGGCGCCCGCAACAGGACCCGTCCGCGAGAGCGCGAGCGGGTCGGATCCGAGGAAGGCCTCGCCCACCATGGGCGACTGCAGGACGTCGGCCGGCGGGCCGCTGGCGATGACCGCGCCCCGGTCCATCGCCACAAGGCGGTCGGCCAGCTCCGCGATGAAGGCGATGTCGTGCTCGACGATCAGCATCGTGGCGTCCAGCTGGTCGCGGACGTTGCGGAGCAACCCCAGCATCGCCTCCACCTCGCGCTGCGCCACTCCCGACGAAGGCTCGTCGAGGAGCACCACAGTGGGCTGGTGCGCGACGACGGCGGCCAGGTCGACGAGCCGCCGCGACCCCGTCGACAGCTCGCTGACGAGATTGTCGGCGAAGCGTTCGAGCCCGAACATCTCCATGAGCTCGTCCACCCGCCGCCGGACCGCCGCTTCCGTGCGCACCAGCACGGGCAGGCGGAGCATCGCGTTGAAGGGGTCGGCGACGTCGGTGAACCGCTCGAGGGAGACGGCCAGGGCGTCCCGGACGGTGAGAGCGGAGAATAGGCGCGAGTCCTGGAAGGAGCGGCCGAGCCCGAGCCGAGCCCGGCTGGCGGCCGTGCGATCGGTGACATCGACGCCGCAGAGCTCGACCTTGCCTTCGTCGGGCCGCAAGAAACCCGAGACGACGTCGAACAGCGTCGTCTTCCCGGCGCCGTTGGGGCCGATGATCCCGACCAGCTCGCCGTGGCCGGCGTGCAGCGACACGTCGTCGAGGGCGGCGTTGCCCCCGAACCTGAGCGCCAGCCCGCGCACCTCGAGTTCGTGGCCGTCGCGTCCGGGACGGGGCCCGGCGGGTTGGGCCGCGAGCGAGTCGGACGCCTTCTGCAGGTAGACCGACCACAGCAGCTCGGGATGGGCGGCCAGCTCGGCGGCCGTACCGGTGAACCGCACGACGCCGGTGTCCATGACGTAGACGCGGTCCGCCACCGCGACGGCGACGTTCATCGACTGCTCGACGAGCAGGATGGCCGTGCCGGCCTGCGCGCATCGACTCGATCGCCCCGAGCAGCTGCTCGACCACGATCGGCGAGAGCCCGAGCGAGAGCTCGTCGATGAGGAACAGCTTGGGCCGGGTGATGGTCGCCATGGCGAGCGCGAGCATCTGCTGCTGCCCACCCGAGAGGTTGGCGGCCCGCTCGCCGCGGCGCTCGGCGAGGGTCGGGAAGGCGGCGAAGGCGTCCTCGATCATCTGGGTGTCGCTCTCACCACGCCGGCGGCCCTGCCAGGCGGCGGCCCGCAGGTTCTCCTCGATGCGCAGGCTCGGGAACGTCCCCTCCCCGCCGGGCACCTGGGCCACGCCCAGGCGGGCGATCTCGTCCGGCGGCAGGTGCGTGATGTCGCGCCCGTCGAAGACGATGGCGCCGTTGTCCGCCTCGACGACTCCGCCGATCGCCCGCAGCAGCGTCGACTTGCCGGCTCCATTCGTCCCGACGATGGCGACGATCTCGCCCTCGCCGATCTCGATCGCCACGTCGGAGAGCACCGGGACGCCGTCGTAGCCCACGCGCAGGTCGCGCACGGCGAGCAGGGGCAGCTTGCCGTCGCGACGGTCGGCCAACATCTGCGTCCTCGTACGCATGGAGGTCCAGACGTCGCGGACGTCATCTCCGATGAGGCTCCCGGCGCTCGCCACGATCAACCCGCCGACGGTGAACACGGGCACGAGCAGCAAGAGGCCGTAGCGGAACCCGATCGCGTCGCCGATGCCCCCGACGATGGGGAGCACGAGGAGCCCCGGCAGCACGAACAGCGCGCCGATGGAAAACCCGACGGAACGGACACGGGCCGGGATGGCGAGCGACAGGGACGACAGGACGCCGGGACCGACCACGGCGAGGCAGGCGACGATGCCGGCGTTCCCGATGAACGCGACGGGGACGTTCGGAGCCAGTGCGAAGAGCACAGCGAACCCCGCCGCAATGAGCGAGGCGACGGCGAGCATGCGGAACACGAGCCCGACCTCGCGCTTGGCGAGGCGGGTCGCGATCGTTGCACCCACAGCGAGGCCGAGGAGGTCGAAGACTTCGACCGGTGCCGTGAGGTACGCGCGCTGGAGTGCATCGAGGTGGAAGGTCTGCTGGTACTGCAACGAGGCCAACGAGGCGAAGCCGGCGATCGAGGCGGCGAGGAAGGGCAGGGCGATGAAGATGCGGCGCAGGGCGCTGACCTTCCAGACCGTGCGCCAGGCTTCGCCCAACGATGGCGGCGGTTCCACCGGTGCGTCGACGACCGGCGCGTCACCGAGGGGCGCGGGCTGACCGAGCTCGGACGCCACCATCTGTTCCGAGAGCTCGAGTTGTTCGTGCCGGCCCCGCGGCGGCTCGTGCAGGCGGGTCCCGATGATGACGACGATGATGATGGGCACCGCGAAGATCAGGAACGGTGCGCGCCACGAAAAGAGGGTGGCGAGACCCGGCGCCGATCAGGACGCCGGCGATGACGCCGATGCTGTATCCCGCCCGGTGCGTCGAGTAGACGCGTGGACGGGCGGGCACCGGGTAGTAGTCGGCCAGCAGGGAGTTGTGGGTGGGGAAGATGACGGCCTGTCCCATGTAGACACCGACGAGCATGACGGTGACCAGCACCACCGAGTTGGCCAGGCCGACGCCGATGGAGAAGGCGGCGCCGATGAGGGCGCCGATGAGGGCGATGCGCACACGGTTCATGCGGTCGGCGAGCACGGCGACCGGGAGGGTGCACGCCAGCCCGGCGGCGCCGGCGACGGCGACGATGAGAAGGATCCCGGCGTTGGTCAGCCCGAAGGCGTCGCGGATGTTCGGCGTCAGCACGTTGAAGGCGCTCTGCGTTGCTTGGTCGAGCAACTGGATCGCCGCGAGCACGCCCAGGGGGAACAACGACACGCCACCGCCGAGCTGGCGGATGGTGGCAAGTCGGCCGGGGCTCACGGCGCGACCGCCGGGGTGATGGGCGCGGCGGTGTGGCGGCGCTCGAGCGCGCCGACCGCCCAGTCGCGCAGGTCGTAGCAGAGGCCGGCCAGCCCCCGGGGAAAGAGGATGAGCACGATGATCACGCCGAGCGCGGGCAGGGAAGAGCTGCCAGCTGGGCGGCAGGTAGACGACGCTGCCCTCGACGATGGCCGCGCCGAGGACGGCGCCGAGGGACGACGAGAGCCCTCCGACGGCGGTGGACGTGAAGACGACGAGGCTGGCCGAGGCCAAGAACGACGTTTCCTGATACGACTGGGTGGCCAGGAGCAGCAGGACCCCGGCCAGGCCCGCGATGAAGCCGGAGATCGCGAACGCCGTCAGCTTGGCCCACACGATGCTGACGCCGTAGCCCGACGCGGCACGTTGGTTCGCCGGCAGCGCGCGCAGGACGCGGCCGACACGGCTGTGGCGCAGGCCCTGGATCGCGGCGAGCACGAGCACGAGCACGCCGAGGCTCAGCTCGAAGGTCGAGGCCTGCGACGTGATGGAGACGCCGAAGAGGTACGGGGTGCCGAGCTGGCCCTGCGGGATCCACGAGAACTCGGCAGGAACGAGCAAGTAACCCGAAGCGGCGAGGGCGAAGGCGAGCGTCGTGACCGCGGCGAACATGCCGTCGAGGCGCAATGTCGGGAGACCCACGACGACCGCGACGACGGCGGCGGTCGCACCGGCGAGGAGGAAGGCGAGGCTCAGGTCCCAGTGCCAGTCGATGAGCGCGACGGCGCCCATGACGCCGCCGAGGGCGGCGAACGACATCTGGCCGAGGCTGACCTGTCCGGACCAGCCGGTGAGGACGACGATCGAGCAGCCGACGACGGCGAGCGCGACGAGGGCCGAGGCGCGGATGAGCTCGCCTTGACCCATCCAGAGCGGGAGGGTGCACGCGGCGGCGAAGGCGATGGCGGCGCCCGTGGGCCTCGCCACCTTGACCTCGGTGAGGTCGCGGGCCGCGGCCGGCAGATCGCGCACGCTGCCGGCGAGCGACAGCGTCGCCTCCACCTCGCGGTCGCGACGGGATGCGAACAGTTGCCGGACGAGGATGGCACCGAAGACGACCGCGGCGAGGACCGCGAGCCCGAGGGCGGGATCGGCCGGGTCGTTCCACGCGACGCCCTGCTGGAGCACGCCCAATACGACGGCGGACGCGGCGATGACCGGCAGCTCGGTGAAGTTGCCGAGCGCCAGGGCGGCGAGCGCGGTGACGAGCGCGGTGAGGCCGTAGGTCGGATCGAGGGGCAGGCCGAGGATGGCCGCCTGGAAGAAGATGGTGACGAACGACAGGACGCCCGCGACCACCCAGGTGATGGACTGCAGGCGGCCGACGGGGATGCCGAGCATCGAGGCGCGGTCGCGGCGGTCTCCCGCCGCCTGCACGGCGATCCCGATGTCGGTCTTGGTGAACCAGAGCGACACCGCGACAAGGCAGCCCACGGAGACGATGACGGCGACAAGATCGTCGCTGTTGAAGACGACGGGCGCAATGTGCCAGGTGAAGTGCCAGGGGAAGCTGACGACTGCGGTCGAGATCGGCGCCTGGCCCCAGATGCGCGGGATGAGCAGCGCGATCACGACCAGGAGCTGGGCGAGCCCGATGGTCGCGACGGTGAGGATGAGACGGGGCGACCGACGGAAGCGGCGGACGACCAGGATCTCGACGGTGGCGGTGAGGATGACCGAGGCGACGAGTCCGGTGGCGAGACCGAGGAAGTAGTTGACGCCGGAGAAGCCGATGAGGCCGACGGCGAGCACCGCCGGCGCGGTGCCGAGGTCCCCCTGGGAGAAGTTGACGACCTTGTTCATCCGATAGGTGAGACCGAGGCCGACCGCCATGAGAGAGCCGAGGAGGCCGATGATGAGGCCCTGCACCCACACCCCGAGCGGGACCGGGAACAACGCGAGCTGCAGCACGAGAACGGCGGCGACCGACACCACGCCTGCCACCGCGGTTCTGCCGCCGCCCGGGCCAATGCCGATGTTCAGCGCCTGACGCCCTTCATCACGAACGTGGCCCCCCGGGTCGGTCCGATGGTGCGGCTCAGGGTAGCGGTCCGGGATCACTAAGGGAGGTCCCGGGTTGTGTGGGGCGGTGTGCCAGGTCAGAGTGGGAACGATCGGCCGCCATCCGACCCGCCCGTTCCCCCCGACGAAATCGAGGCACCGTGACGCTCACCGACGAGGCATCGACCGGCCAGCGCGACGCCACCCCCGCGGCGTACTCGGTCGAGCTCCGCAAGACCTACGGCACGGGCGACGCCACCGTGCACGCGCTGGCCGGCATCAACGTGACGTTCCAGCGTGGCCGCTTCACGGCGGTGATGGGGCCGTCCGGCTCGGGCAAGTCCACGCTGATGCACTGCATGGCGGGGCTGGACCGGCCGACGTCGGGGCAGGCCTTCGTCGGCGATCTCGACCTCGGGGGACTCGACGACACGGGCCTGACCCAGATGCGACGCGATCGCATCGGCTTCGTGTTCCAGTCGTTCAACCTCGTCCCGACGCTGACGGCGGGCGAGAACATCACGCTGCCGGCCGACCTGGCGGGCAGGAAGGTGGACAAGGACTGGTTCGATTACCTGGTGCAACAGCTCGGCATCACCGACCGGTTGCACCACCGGCCCACCGAGATGTCCGGCGGCCAGCAGCAGCGGTGCGCCTGCGCCCGGGCACTCATCAACCGGCCCGACCTGATCTTCGCGGACGAACCGACGGGGAATCTCGACTCGAACTCCTCGGCGGAGATGCTGGGTTTCATGCGGCGGTCGGTGACCGAGTTCGGCCAGTCGATCGTGATGGTGACCCACGACCCGCACGGGGCCGCCTTTGCCGACCGGGTGGTGTTCCTGGCTGACGGCCAGGTCGTCGACGAGCTGACCGACCCGACCGCCGACACGGTGCTCGAGCGGGTGCGGAACCTGGGCGCCTGACATGTGGAAGGTCACGATCAAGGGCCTACTGGCGCACAAGCTGCGCCTGGCACTGACGGCCCTGGCCATCGTGCTCGGGGTGACGTTCATCGCTGGCACCTTCGTGCTGACCGACACACTCCACAACACGTTCGACACCCTGTTCGGCAACATCTACCAGAACGTCGACTTCCAGGTACGCGGCGTTGCAGAGTTCGGGAGCGGCGGCAACGCGACACGCAACACGGTGCCCGAGTCCCTTCTCGCAAAGGTGGAGGCGGCGCCCGGGGTGGAGTCGGCGGCCGGGATGGTCAACGGCTACGCCCAGTACATCGGCCACGACGGCAAGGCCATCACCTCGGGCGCGGCACCGACGATCGGGCTGGCCTTCGACCCCAACGAGCAGATATCCCCCCTGCGGCTGGTGCAGGGCCGGGCGCCGACGACGTCGCACGACGTCGTCATGGACCTGGGCACGGCCCAGAAGAACGGGTTCGCGGTCGGCGACCGGGTACGGATCCTGCTGCAGGGACCGACGCGTACGTTCACCATCACGGGCCTGGCGAAATTCGGAACGGCCGACAACCTGGCGGGGGCGACGCTGGCGGCCTTCGACGTGCCGACCGCGCAGGCCGTCATGGGGGAGGTGGGGCAGTTCGACGCCATCAATGTCGTGGCGCGGCCCGGTGCTGACAAGGCTGCCGTGCAGCGCACCATCGCGGCGGCGCTGCCCCATGGCGTCGAGGTGGTGACGGGTCAGACCGTCATCAACGAGCAGACGGGCGCAATCAGCTCGGCCTTGGGGTTCTTCAACACCGCGCTGCTGGTGTTCGCCTTCATCGCGCTGTTCGTGGGCGGCTTCACCATCCTGAACACCTTCTCGATCATCGTCGGCCAGCGCACCAAGGAGCTGGCACTGCTGCGCATCGTCGGGGCCAGCCGGCGGCAGATCTTCCGGTCGGTGTTGCTGGAGGCCGCGATCGTCGGCCTCGTGTCGTCGCTGATCGGCTTGGGACTCGGCGTCCTGGCCGCGCTCGGCCTCGAGGCGCTCTTGAGCGGGTTCGGGGTCACGTTGCCGTCCGGCCCGATCGCCTTCGAGGCGCGCACGGTGATCGTCTGCCTGGTGGTCGGGGTCGGGGTCACGATGGTCTCGGCCATCGGCCCGGCCCGGCGCGCCGTGCGGATCGCGCCGGTCGAGGCCGTCTCGGAGCAGCAGGTGGAGTACGAGATCCCCCTGCGCCGGCGCTTCACCTGGGGGTCGGGCATCACCCTGGGCGGGATCGCCGCCCTGGCGGCCGGGCTCATCGTGCCGGCGATCGCGCTGGTCGGGTTGGGCGCGGTGCTGATCTTCGTCGGCGTGGCCCGCCTGGCGCCGGCCGTGGCGCGCCCGATGTCGAGCGTGATCGGGCGACCTCTGAGCCGGCTGCTGGGCATGTCGGGCCGGTTGGGTCGGGAGAACTCCATGCGGAGCCCCCGCCGCACGGCCCAGACGGCCTCCGCCTTGATGGTGGGCCTTGCGCTCGTCTCGGCCATCGCCGTGTTCGGTGCGTCGCTTGTCGCGGTCGGCGACGCAGAGCATCGACAACGCGATCAGCGCCGACATCATCATCTCGAACTCGAACACCAACGGTCCGGGTGCCTTCAGCACCACGGTGCCCAAGGTCGCATCGTCCGTTCCGGGCGTGACCGCCTCGTCGACCGTCTACGGCGGGCAGTTCGAGGTGCGCGGGTCCATCCAGTCGCTGCGGGCGATCTCGACGAAGAACCTCTCGGACACCGTGATCCTGAACATGGATTCGGGGTCGCCGTCGGCGTTGGCGACGGGGGACCTCTTGATCGACACGACGACGGCGAACTCGGACCACCTGGTGGTGGGCGACACGGTGCCGGTGAAGTTCGCGCTGACGGGAAACTCACGCATGCGCATCGGAGGGATCTTCCAAGCGAATGCACTGATCGGGAGCTACCTCGTGAGCCAGGCCTTCTTCGTGTTTCACGTCCAGAACCCGTTGCCGGGGGCGGTGCTCCTGAAGACCGACGGCAGCGCCGGAGTGCAGCAGGCGGTCCAGCACGCGCTGACGTCCTTCCCCAACGTGCAGGTCCAGAGCCGGGCCCAGTTCGAGGCGTCGCAGTCCGCGCAGGTGAACCAGCTGCTGGGATTGGTCTACGCGCTCTTGGGGCTCGCCGTGATCATCGCGTTGATCGGGATCGTCAACACGTTGATGCTCTCGGTCTTCGAGCGCACCCACGAGATCGGGCTGTTGCGCGCGGTCGGCATGAAGCGCCGGCAGATCCGGGCGATGATCCGGTCCGAGTCCGTCATCCTGGCCATCTTCGGTGCGGTGATCGGCATCATCGTGGGCACGGCGCTCGGCGTCGCCCTGGTCTCGTCGCTGCACTCGCAGGGCATCACGTCGACGGTGGTGCCCGTGTCGAGCTTGCTCATCTTCCTCGTGCTGGCCGGGGTGCTCGGCCTGATCGCGGCCAGCTGGCCGGCCCGCCGCGCCGCCCGCCTCGACGTCCTGGCGGCGATCGCCACGCAGTGACGCCGGAAGGCTCGGTACAGTTTCGGGTCATGGCGACCACGACGGAGACCGACCGCTCGCCAGGCTCCTTCCGCCTGCCGGGCTATTCGATCGCGGTCGGACCGTTCAGCCATCTGGCCGAGGAGCGCGACCGACTGTCCGCGTTGCGCTGGCGCCACTTCGACGCCCGACCGCTGGGCTCGACCGTCGGGGCCGAGATCTCGGGAGTGGACCTCAGGGAGGCGCTGTCGGACGACGTCATCGCCGAATTGCGCCAGGCCCTCTACGACTACAAGGTCATCTTCTTCAGGAGCCAGCCGCTCGACCCGCAGCAGCACGTGGCGTTCGCCCGACGTTTCGGTGACCTGGAGATCCATCCGTTCCTGCCGTCCAACACGGGCGAGCCCGAGCTGGTGCGGTTCGAGAAGACGGCGGAGGTCAGCGGGTACGAGAATTCATGGCACCACGACGTGACCTGGCGGGCGTGCCCGTCGATGGGGGCGATCCTGCATGCGGTGTCGGTGCCCGAACGCGGTGGCGACACGCTCTTCGCAGACATGTACGCGGCCTACGAGGCGCTAGACGAAGCGACGAAGACGCAGATCGATGCGCTCGTGGCGGTGCACGACTTCACCCAGACGTTCGGACACGGCATGTCGAAGGAGGAGCGCCGGAAGGCCCAGGAGCAGTATCCGCAGGTGGAGCACCCGGTGGTGTGTACCCACCCGGGTACGGGGCGCCCGCACCTCTATGTCAACCGACCCTTCGTCAGCCACTTTGCGGGGATGGACCGAGACGAGAGCAGGGAGCTGCTCGACCTGTTGTGCCGGCAGACGGATTCGCCCGAGCACCAATGTCGCTTCACCTGGAGCAAGGATGCGGTGGCCTTCTGGGACAACCGGGCCGTGCAGCACTACGCGTCGAGCGACTACTGGCCGCAGCGCCGGACCATGGAGCGGGCATCGATCGTGGGGACGCGGCCCATCCGGACCTGACCCTGACGGTTCAGCTCGGCGGCAGCCCCAGTGTCGTCACCGAGATGAATCGTTCGGCGCATTCCATCTCCCCTGGAACAGAGCGCTTTGTGGTCGTCGAGGACGGCGCCAGGCTGGTCCGGCCTTGGTGTCGCTGGGTGAAGTCGCCCCTTCTCGGAGAAAGGAGCCGAACGTATCCTTCATGCATGAGTGGGGTCGGACGGTTTGCTCGCGGTCTGCGGGACCGGCAGGACGAGCACCTCCCGCTGGCCGCCGGCCCGGTCTCCAACGGGGAGTTCATCCCCGCCCCGCCCACGTCGCGGGACCGCGCCGTCAACGAGCTCATGCGGTCGTCGATCGACGAGGCCAGCCGCCGGCTGGGTATCGACCGTCGGCGCTTCCTCCAGGGTGCAGGCGCGGTCGCCGCCTCGCTGGCCGCGTTGGAGCTGGCCGGCTGTGCGTCGGGCGCGGTCCGCCAAGCCGGCACGCGCCCACGGGGTCGCGGCGGACAATTCAAGGTCCCTCCACCGGAGGACACTGCGGCCTGCGAGGACTCTCTCACGGGTTCGGAGTTCATCTTCGACGTGCACACACATCACGTGATTCCGAGCGGCCCCTGGGTACAGGACGCACCAGAGACTGCGTCGCTGGTCTTGTCGATGCTCCCGCCTGGTTGTGCCGACACACCACAGCTCGACTGTGTCGACCGGGCCAACTATCTCCATGACCTGTTCCTTGCGAGCGACACGACCGTCGCCGTGTTGACCGATGTCCCGAACTCCGGTCCGTCCAATGCGCCCATCCCGTTTTCCGACGCGTTGGGCACCCAAGAGATCACCGCAGGGCTGGCGGGGGGCGGAGCGAATCGTGTGCTGGTGGAGAACATCATCGCTCCGAACGTGGGTCCCATCGGAGTGACGCTGGACGAGATGTCGAGTGCTGCGTCGACCGGGCCGCCGGCAGCCTTCAAGGTATATACGGCGTGGAGCCCGAGCGGCCAGGGCTTCTCTCTGGAGGACCCGACGATCGGGTTGCCGACGGTGCAGCACGCCCACGATCTCGGGGTGAAGGTATTCGTGGCGCATAAAGGCCTTCCCCTGGTGAACTTCGACCCGGCCTTCAACCATCCCGATGACATCGTGGCGGTCTCGCGGCAGTTCTCCGACATGCAGTTCGTCATCTACCACGCCGCCTGGGACCCGTCGCATGTCGAGGGGCCCTACGAGCCGAACGCGACGATCGGAATCGACACCTTGATCGCGGCGCTCGACCACTATGGCGTACCGCCGAACGACAATGTTTGGGTCGATATCGCGACATTGTGGCGCCAGCTGCTGACACAACCCGACCAGGCCGCACACGCCATCGGGAAGCTCCTCGGCCGGGTCGGGGCGGGCCGGGTGCTGTGGGGGACGGACGCCATCTGGTACGGGAGTCCCGAACCGCAGATCATGGCGATGCGGTCCTTCGAGATCACCGAAGAATTCCAGGAGCGCTACGGCTACCCCGCCTTGACCGACGAGGTGAAGGCCGGGCTCTTCGGTCTCAATGG
Source organism: uncultured Acidimicrobiaceae bacterium (assembly GCA_963769095.1). Taxonomy (GTDB): domain Bacteria; phylum Actinomycetota; class Acidimicrobiia; order Acidimicrobiales; family RAAP-2; genus Bog-473. Next base: position 12,124 of record CAVYKO010000009.1, on the reverse strand, counting down.
AGCCAAGCTCTTCGGCGTCGACGCCACGGCGATGCGGTGTGGGCTGACATCCGACCCTCTCACCGCGAACATTTCAGAGGCCGCGCAGCTTCGCTCCGAGGGTGCCCTGCCGTCCGCGTGGCAACCGAACGGCCCCACAACGCGCCGACAGATCCTCAACTGGCTGGCCTCATCCACGACGAGGTGGGTACCGTCGTAATTCGCGCACCCGAGGCGGCCCTTGCGCCCAGGTGACGATCAGCCGAACGCCCAGACCCGCGTCCAGTCGATCTGCATGGTGGCCGGCAGCGGTGTCTGCCCGGGACGGTACTGGTCACCGTTGGTGGAGCCGAGTGCCGATGTCAGGTTCAAGAAGAACGGCTGGTTGAACGGCTCGGGCGCAGTATCGGGGTTGTTCACGTAGGGCGCGTACACGTCGGTGATGCACGTCTTGCCGTCGTAGTACGCCGTCAGGGTGGTGGGAGTCCACAGGAGGGCGTACGTGTGGAACTGCCCGGTGGTGGTCGATCCGGCGATGACGCAGTTGTTGGACTCGGCGTTGGGGTCGCTGTCCGAGCCGGGGTAGTGGACGGCCGGGATGTCGTTGTTGGGGTATTCCGAATAGAACTCCCCGTAGTCGATCTCCCCACTGTCGGGCCACGGGCCATAGAGCGTTTCGTCCTCGGGGTAGAGCCACAACGTCTCTTGGAGCCCTGGAAAGTCGGTGGGTGGCATGGAGGCGCGGGTCTCGAAGAACCCGTACTCCTGAGCGAACTTCTGGTACGAGATGACCATGCCACCGAGCTGGTTCGTTTGGTTGCCGCCGGGCGACGTGCCCTGGCACCGGTAGGGCTGGGCCGTCTCGACTATGGACAGATCCAAGTAGCCGCCCGATTCAGAGATGGTCTGGGGGCTGTCGACGTAACAAACCTGATTGAAGACGGGCCCGGTCCTGAACGCCGTGCCGTAGGTCAGCATCGGCGACCACTTGCTCGTGTCGAGCGAGGTGCCGTTGAACTCGTCGTCAAAAGTACAGCGCCACCCGCCTGAGGGCGCGGCGACTGGAGGTGCCGTGCCGGAGCAGGGCCCGCCCGGGTCGGCGGGCGCGCCAGGCGACGCAACTGAAGAGGCGGACGGGGCGGCCGGAGCGGCCGCGCCGGGCTGACCGGTGGATCCCAGTACGCCGGCGTGGGAGGAGGAGGTCGTCGTCCCTCCGCCTCCACCGCCACCCGACGGCGAAGAACCGGGCGCGGCTGTCGTTGTGGTGGAGGTCGGGTTGGCGCATTCAGCCACCATCTGTTGGAACTGCGTGCAGCTTCCGGGCTGCGTCGCGTCGCGGCTCGGGTCGGACTGGAGCGCCGAACCGGCGGGGCGTCCCTCGCTCGAGCCCGGGCTACCGGAGAGCGCGAACGAAAGGACGACGAGGATGACCACGCCGCCGATCACGTTCGCGAGCAGCCAGCGACGTTTCCGCCGGCTTCCTCGTGGTTGTGCCACCCTCAGCCTCCCAGACGCCGGGCACCCCGATTGCCGTCAGGGAAAACCCCGTGCGGGCCGAAAACTTGTCGGAAAGCTGGAAATCGGCGGCGCCCAGATCACCTGCAACCTCGGTGGCGGCGGACCAGGGCGGGCTGACCAGGGAATTGGGGTGTGCCCTGACCTACCATCGGCCGGACCAGAAGAAGAGGAGGTGGTCAATGGGCAAGGTCGTGCTGATCACCGGGGCGTCGGCAGGGATCGGCCGGGCGACGGCCGACCGACTTCACGCGGCGGGGTGGACCGTCATTGGGGCCAGTCGACGGGGCACGTCCTCGAGCGGATGGCAGGGCATCACGATGGACGTCGACGATGACGGGGACACTCGTCGTGGCGTCGCCCGCGTTTTGAGCGAGCACGGTCGTCTCGATGCCGTTGTTGCGTCGGCCGGTTGGGGCTTGGCTGGTCCTGTCGAGTTCACCCCGATCGATCAGGCCAAGGCACAGATCGAGACGAACTTCTGGGGCGTCGTGCGGGTCGTGCAGAGCGCGCTGCCCACCCTCCGCGCACAGAAATCGGGACGGCTGGTGCTCGTCAGTTCGATCGGGGGACTCATCGCGCTGCCGTTCCAGGCCTTCTACAGCGCGAGCAAGTACGCGCTCGAGGGGTACGCCGAGGGCTTGGCGTACGAGGTCGAGCCTTTCGGGATCCACGTCACGCTCGTCGAGCCCGGCAACATCCGTACCGACTTCACGGCCAGCCGGCACACCATCTCCGAAGACCCCGACGGGGTGTACACCGCTGCCGCGGGCAAGGCGATCGCCCTGATGGAAAAGGACGAGTCCAACGGTGCTCCCGCCGAGCTCGCCGCTTCGGTGATCGAGCGTGTGCTCGGGGCGAAGCGGCCGCGACGCCGGGTGTCAGTCGGCAAAGTCGGGGAGCGAATCGGTATCCCGGCCAAACGTCTGCTCCCTCATCGCATCTTCGAGAAGGCGGCGGGGTCCAGCTTGGGGGTGTGATTGATCACCCAAGATGCCGCGCGCCACGATCTGGGTAGATTGAAAGACGGACGACGAGTGGCTTCGGCGCACCAAGACCGGAGCAGGGCAGCGTGGTGACGCCTATGGGACGTGATCAGCGAGGGCGGTACCGGTGAGCCGGACCGGCATTGCGCATCGTCGTGGTTCCGAAGCCCCGGTCACGTACGCCGGAGTCTCCGAAGCGAGCTTCGGCATGCGCCTCAAGGCGCTGACGCTCACCTTTGGCTTGATCGTGGTCACCCTGGGCGTCGGCTGGTTGGCCTGGAGTGTCGTCGAGTGGCGGAAGGGCCGAACCGCGAGTTTCCGGGTGACCGGGCTGAGAGTCGTTCGGTCGGCGGACGGGAAGCCGATCGGCCTGGGACGATCGATTCTCCGGAATGCTGTGCTCTGCACCGTCCTTCTGGTCCCGACGATGCTGATCGGTCTCGTGGTCGCCATCACCTTTGTCATGGGCGCGTCCCCGCCGAGCGACCTCTTCTCCAAACCACGCAACGCTCCCTGGGACCGCCTGATGAAGACGACGGTCGTCCAAGAGCGCCGTCGACGGTTCTCACGGGGGAAGTACGCGCACCTGAGCGAGTGGCCGCCGACCAGCGAACCGGTGAGCATGAACTGATTCGAGCCCGCACGACGCGCCCGTTGCCGCCGGCCCCGCTTCTTCCGCGAGGATGACCGCAGTTCCGCGTGTCCACGCCGGACGACGTGCCAAGGGGGTGCAAGGTGATCGCGAGGGCAGTCGGAATGACCCGTCCTGGCTGCGCACGCGCCTCGTCACCCCGTCGGGCTTTGGGGATCTTCGCCACGACCGTCGCCCTGGCGGTCACTCCCATTCTCGTCGTCCCCGCCGAGGCGGACGCGGCCAATGCCTCCGTGACGCACGCCAGCACCAGTGCGCGAGGAGTTACGGCGACGACCATCAACGTGGCGTTCCCTGTGGCGAACCTGGACGCCTTGTCGTCCACCTACGGATTCGCAGGCGACCTGGAATACACCGAACAAGCGAAGGCGATCAATCTCTTCGTCAATCAGATCAATGCCGGCGGCGGGATCAACGGGCGCAAGATCAATCCGATCATCTCGTCGTATAACCCGGCCAGTGACGCCTCCATGCAGGCGTTGTGCGAAAACTGGACACAAGGCAACCCGCCGATCTTCGCGGTGCTCGATGGTGTCGGGACCTTCACGGGAGTGAACGAGCTCTGCGTGACGCAGCAGGGCCACACGCCCATGCTGAGCCAGTGGACGACCGTGTCGACGTTCACCCAGGAGGCGTCGCCGTATCTGTGGTGGACCGGACCTGACGATGCAGCGGTGCTCCAAGCGGTCGTCACCTGGGGGAAGGGGCAGGGCACGGTCGGCGGCAAAGCCAGATTGGGTGTGGTCGTTGGCGATCGTGCCAGCGATCAGGAGGCACTGCACAAGTACCTCCTGCCCGACCTCAAGCGGGTCGGCGTCACACCCGTGGTCGAGACCATCCCCGCGCAGACATCGGAAGGTGCGGCCACCTCCAGCGATTCCACTCTGGTGGTGGAGAAGCTGCACGCGGCCAGGGGTGACCTCGGTGATTCCCGTTGATCCCCTTCAACGCATTCCTGCCCGTCCTCGCCGCGCAGACCCAACAGCAGTACTTCCCCAAACTGTTGCTCTCCGACTACGAGAACTCCATTGAGTCCTCCCTCGGCCTCATCCCGGTCCCCTTCGCGAAGGCGCTCAACGGGCAGGAAGGGGTCACGACCGAGACCCTGGGAGGCATCGATGACCCGCGGCCGGAGTCACAGGGGGGCTACGACCCCGGCGTCAGAAGCTGCTGGAACGTCTGGCACAAGGCCTATCCCGAGATTCCCAAGGGGAACATGAACGATGACATCGAAGAGCAGGGACCAGTGCAGGGCTGGTGCCAGGAGATCCATCTCTTTGCTGCCGCCGCGAAGGCAGCGGGCAAGGGCTTGAACCGCCGGACGTTTGTGACCGCGATGTCGCAGATCAAGGATTTCCCGGGCGGCTATTCGCCAATCCTCAGCTACAGCCCCACCAAGTTCTACGGCCCGACGCAGTACCAGGCCGTCCGGTTGCATGTGAACTCCCCGCCCAGCTCCCAATGTCGGACGCCGGTCGGCAACCTCCCGCCCGAAGTTGTCTGTTGGACGCCGGTGCAACCGTGGAGGCCGCTTCCTTCACCTGGAGTCTGAGGGCAGCGTCTCGGTCGAGCCCATGCGGTCTGCTGCACCGTCACCCAGCACCCCGTAGATCGCCTCGCGCAGGTCCCGGACCGATTCGTCGATCCCCTCCATCGCTGATTGGATTCGCTGACGCACTGTCGGATCAGCGACAAGGTTCGTCGTCGAGGCGAGGTTGAGACCCACGGACATCATCTTCTGCATGATCGACTGATTCAGTTCTCGGGCAATGCGATCTCGATCCTCGAACACGGCAAGCCGGGCGAGTTGTTCGTTCAGTTCGACCACTCGGGCCTGCGCGCGAGCCTGTCGCTCGCGGAGGGCATGAATCGCCACCGAGACCACGATCCCCAGGGCAGTCCAGAAGAACGCCCGTCGCGCGATGATCGCCGACGACAATGCGACGGGGACCAGCGCGGTGATGATCTCCACGGCGACGACGGCGGCGACGACGCAAACCGATTCCCATCGCCGGTGGAAGAGGGCGGTCCAGATCAGCGGGATCAGAATGACGATGCCGACGCCGGATGCGCTCTCACCCGTTGCCAGGATCAGGGCCAGAACGGAGCCGGTATAGGCGAGCGGGACGAACACGCTCGCCCAGGCTGGGATGTCGTCCCACGGGAGCAAGAACGACAGGGCGACCGCTGCCAACAGGACGAGGCTCACCACGAGGCCGGCTGTCGACTGGGGCCCGGGCGGGAGCAGGATGCTGAGTTCGGCAACCACCGCAATGATGCCGAAAGGAAGAAGGCGCTCGCCGAGATCTGTCCGGTCGAATGGTGATCGAACGGCGTCATCTGTGTCGCTCTGCGCCTCAGGCCACAGCCACCGCATGTTGCTTCGCCTGAGCGTCATGGGGCCTCCACGTACGAGAGGGCGGCGACGCGCCGCCACGTCATGGTGACGGTTCTAGCCGAGCAATGTCTAGGGGCGCGGAAAGAGGCTGGGCTGCCCGTGCCGGCGCCGTGCCGGGGGTGTTTCTGCGACGGCGGTTGCAGTCCCGGTACGTTGCGCAACGCATGCACGATAAGAGTGGGCAATTGATGGCCACACCACCCGCTCCATTTCGTCCTGGATCGGTCTCGATTCGGCTCTATCCGCACAACGAACTTCCCGCCGGCGAGATCGTCGATGAGCTCTGTGCGCAGGCCGGCCTCGCCCTCAACAACGGTTTCGACGGAGTCATGACCAGCGAGCACCACGGTGGCTTCGCGGGATATATGGCTCAGCCGCTCCTGATGGCCTCCTTCGTCCTGGCCGGCCAGGCGACCGGTTGGGCGGCGGCGGCACCGCTGCTGCTTCCACTGAGGTCCGTCGCGCTCGTCGCCGAGGAAGTCGCCTGGCTCCAGGCTCACTATCCCGGTCGCGTCGGGCTCGGAGTCGCTGCCGGCGCCCTGCCGCTCGACTTCGAGGTGGCGGGCGTGAGCCAGGCGGATGCCATCGCTCGCTTCAAGTCGGGCCTCCCTCGGCTCGTCTCCATGCTCCGCGGCGAGGATCTCGGCGCGCTCGAAGGGGACCCTGCGCTGCGCGCCTGTCGCCAAGACCCGGTCCCGGTTCTCAGCGCGGCCGTGTCGAGTGTCGCGGCCGTCCGGGCGGCCCGCTGCGGTGCCGGGCTCCTGATGGAAGGAATGTCGACGCCCGCGAGGCTGGCGCGCCTGACCCGGGCCTTCGACGAGTCCGGGGGCACGGGTGCCAAAGTCCTGATCCGTCGGGTGTGGCTGGGCGATGTGCCCTCCGGGCTCGTTGACCGCCAGCGGGCTGTCTATGACAGCTACTCGGCGGGCGCCACATCGTTCGGGGAGGACCAGACCATCGCGTCCGACGAGCCGGACGAGCTCGCCGAGCGGCTCGCCGTAGCCGCGAGGGAGGCCGGGGCCGACGCGTTGAACCTTCGGATCCAGCTCCCGGGCATGTCGTCAGCGCAGGTGCGGGAACAGATCGTGCAGATCGGATCCACCGTCGTTGCGTCGTTGAAGAAGATCTGGCCCTCGCCCGACGATGGAGATCCGTAATTACCGGATCGGTGTCCAACCGCGACCGAGGTGGTTCCCGCCGTCGACGTCCAGGGTGACCCCGGTGATCTGCTGTGCCTCATTCGAGAGAAGGAAGCACACCGCCGCGGCGATGTCGTCGGCGTCGGTCAGACGGCCAAGCGGGAGAGCCGATCCGGCGGCCGCACCCGCGTCCTCCTCCCAGAGGGGCCGAGTCGCCGTCGTTCGGACCAGCCCGGGGCTCACCGCGTTGACGCGAACTCGCTGCCCCGCCAAATCGGCGGCGATGGTCCGCGTCATGGCGTTCAAGGCCGCCTTCGCCGACGCATACGCCACCATCGCCGATGTCGTCTTGTGCGGCGAGCCACTCGAAATGGCGACGACCGAACCGGCGTTGTCTCCGAGGCCTCGAGCCATTGCGGCGCGGATCAGTGCGATGGTCGGCCAGGTGTTGAGTCGGTAGGTCTCGAGGAGCTGCGCCTCGCTGATCGTGTCAAAGGCGAGAGGGAAGGGGGCGCCTCCCAGCGTGCTGACGATGAGGTCGATCCGGCCGAACGCGTCGATGGCCCGGTCTGCCAGCACTTCCACGGCTGATTCGGTGTCCATGGATCCGAGGACCCCGAGGGCGTTGAGCCCCTCCGCACGGAAAGCGGCCTCCGCCACAGCGAGCCGATCCTTGTTGCGGCCGTTGATGATCACCGATGCGCCCTCCCGTGCCAGGCGAAGGGCGCAGGATCGGCCAATGCTTGGATCGGCGGTCGAACCGGTGACGATGGCCACCTGACCGGAGAACCGTTGGACGCCATTGCGGCTACCGCTGAACGACTCGGCTGGACTCATTCGTTCATCCTGTCCCCGATTTTGGGCGAGAGGTACGGGAGCGAGGGTGTCGTGGACCTTCGGCGGGACTCCGGGCATTCGGGACGGCCCAACACGTCGGCCGCTCCACCCCGGGCCCGCCTCCCGTGTTCGGGCGCCGCGCAAAACAGCCGACACCCAACTGGCAAACTGAGTTTGGACTGGCTTGCCACACCCCTCCGGTGGGGGCTACCCACCTGTCGCGACCGTGAGGAGTGCTTTTCAATGGGGCCTATGGCGAGCGTGAGGGCACTCGCATGGATCCTGGCCCGCCAGCTCCGAGCGCGCTGGCGGAGCTGGGTGGTGATGGCCGTACTGATCGGCCTGGCCGGCGCCGCCGTGCTGATCGCCGGCGCGGGTGCCAGGCGCACCGATTCCGCCTACGGGCGCTTCCTCCAGACATCGAACGCCGCCAACCTTCTCATCAGCCCGAACAACACGGGCTTCGACGGGTACTACTCGGCGCTGGCTCGTCTGCCGGGCGCCCAGACGGTGGCGCCGGTCATTGGCGTCCAGGCGCTGCCGGTCCTCCCGGGGCCGAAGCTGGTCGAGGCCCAGGTCTTCTCGCCCACCGACCGGCGCCTCGGCAACGTCATCGAACGCCCACGCATCATTGCGGGACGGATGCCCGATCCCACCCGCGTGCACGAGGTGGCCTTGGACCTGATGGCAGCGCAGCAGCTCCATGCCCACGTCGGCGGCACGGTGACGCTGGCGGCGACACTCTCGACGGCGACGGATGAAAAGCCGCAGGGGCTGCAGATCTTCCGCCAGAAAGTCGTGGGTGTCGTCGTGACCCGTGACAATCCGGTGCCGATCAATGCGCTGGCGGAGCTCCCGAGCATCTATGCGTCCCGTGCCTTCTACGACGGGCTCGGCCCTGCGTATCGCAGCTTCGACGGCGCCTATGTGCGTCTGCGACCGGGCGCGTCCGCTTTCCAATTCGGTCTGCGGGCGGAGGCGCTGGCGAAGAAGTACCCGGCGACCGGTGGCGCCGGCTTCGTCGCCAATCTCAACGACCAGGCCGTTCAGATAGAGCGAGCCATCCGCCCCGAGGCGATCTCGTTGGCCCTCTTCGCGCTTGTTGTGGCCCTCACCGGGCTGGTGATCATCGCCCAAGCGTTGCTGCGACTGCTCCGGGCGTCGCAGAACGGACCAGGCCACTCTCCGGGCGCTCGGGCTCACCCGCCGACAGATGTGGTTCGTCAACCTGATGCAGGTGGCGGTCGTGGCCGTGGCCGGCGCGTCGATCGCCGTCGTCCTCAGCGTGCTCTTCTCACCAACGATGCCGCTCGGTGCGGCACGCCTCGCAGAGCCCAACCCGGGCTTTGATGCCGACGTCGCCGTGCTCGTCCTCGGCTTCGTTGGCATCGTCGTGCTGCTGGTCGCAGCCGTCGCGTGGCCATCGTGGCGAATCGGCCGCACCTGGAACACCGGGGGGGGCGAGGCCACGGTGTCGTCGGGCGGCCGGCTGGCCTGGTTCTCGCGGACGGCCATCCCGGTGACGGCGTCCCTCGGCATCCGTGAGACGCTCGACCCGGGTGCGGCACGCGGCGCCGTTCCTGTACGCAGCGCGCTGGTCGGCAGCATCTTGTCGATCGTCATGGTCGTCGGGACGTTGACGTTCGGGGCGAATCTCGTCCATCTGGTGACGACGCCGCAGTTGTACGGCCAGACCTGGCAGGCCTCCATCGACACGCAATTCCAGACGATTCCGACCTCCCTCATCCATTCCGCGCTGGACCACCGCCCCGGCGTCGTCGCCTGGTCGGCCGGGGACATGGGAACGGTCGACGTCACGAATTCCCATGTTCCCGCCATCGGCCTGTCCCGGGGGGTAGGGCCACTTGTCGGGCCGACCCTGGTGAGCGGGCGCCTGCCTTCGCATTCCGGCGAGATCGCCCTGGGCGCCTCCGTCCTGCGTTCCGTCGGCCGGCACGTCGGGCAGGACCTTACGGTTGGCGTCAACGGTGCTCGCCGGCGGATGCACATCGTCGGGCAGGCAGTGTTCCCCGCGTTCGACCAAGGAAGCTTCACGTCGACCGACCTGGGGCTCGGGGCCATCGTCACCGCGGCGGATCTCACGCCGCCGGGGGAACCACTGTCGGACTCTTCGGTCTTCGTCCTGGTCCGCTTTGCCCCGGGTCCGGACCAAGCCCGCCAGGTGGGCAACTTTGGCAGGGCCTCGGCGTCGTACTGCGCGGGAGTGCAGCAGAGCACGTGCTTCGTCACGAGCCAGCCGCCGTTCGACGTGGGCAACTACGCGCGGATCGAAGGAGTGCCCGAGATCCTCGCGGTGGTCTTAGCCGTCCTGGGCGTCGCGGTGCTCGCGCAATTGATGATCGTCTGGGTCCAGCGGCGCCGCCGCGAGATCGCCATCCTCAAGACGATCGGGTTCGTCCGGCGGCAGGTCCTGTCGCTTGTGGCGTGGCAGTCCGGGACCTTTGCCGCGCTCTCGTTGCTCATCGGCATCCCGCTGGGCATCGTCGTCGGTCGAGGCGCCTGGGCCCTGTTCGGGAACGAGCTGGGCATCGGATCATCGTCGATCGTGCCCGGCTTCCGCATCGCGCTGTGCATCCCGGCGGTGCTCCTCATCGCCCTGTTGGTCGCATTGGGCCCGGCGTGGATCGCCAGCCGCGTGCAGCCGGCCCGAGCCCTGCAGTCCGAATAGCAGGCGCCACGGCACGGAGGCGGAAGTGTCGCCTCGGTACCGGAGCCAGTGTCGCCCACGTACCGGAGCCGCGTCCGGAAAGTGTCGTGCAGGTACCGGAGCCAGAGTGTCGTGGACCTACCGGACCAGCACACTGACCTGCGACGTTTGCCGAGAGCGGGCGACGGGAATCGAACCCGCGTTCTCAGCTTGGGAAGCCCACGAGTGGGTGTCCCGCGACCTGCGGTGAAGTAGAAAGGCCAGCTGATAGCTATCCGCACCTATCCGGTGGTATTCGCTGTTGCCCGCATTTTGTCGTTGCGTGTGGCACGAAATTGCGCGAATTCGACGAGTGGCACGCTGTGGCACGGGATGGCCCGCCGCTCTCAGCCACGCAAGCTGACTACAAATCGGTAGCTCGCCGGCACTAGCCGCGTCGCCAGCACCCTTTGGGACGGGAGCTATTGCGCTGCAGGCTCAAGTTCGGCGACAGGGTCCGCGATCCGCAATTCGCCACTCACGCGTTCGAGCATGAGGATGACCATTACACCGCCGACGATGCACAGGATCGCGCCTATTCGCCAGGCCAGGTCGTAGCCGTGAGTAGAGGCGATTGACGCGGGGACGCCGTGGACGGCCTGGCTGGCGGCGTGACGAAGCGCGAGTGTGACCAGGCAAGACAGTCCGATCGCGCCGCCGATTTGCTGCATCGAGATCTGAACCCCGGACGCGAGTGATGAGTCCTCGCCCGTGACCCGGTGTAGGGCGGCGTTATTGAGGGCCGGAAAGGCGATACCGGCGAAGAACGCGTAGGATGAACATCCCTGGAGCGATGTCGCGCCAGTACGTGGAGTGCGAGGTCAGGTCGCTGATGAGCCAGAGACCGACGGCACACCCGAAGAAGCCCGTTGCCAGGACAGGTTTCACGCCAACTCTCGGCATCACGAGCGCTCCGATGCCGATCCCCGCGATCATTCCGACGCCGAAGGTGAGATAGGACAGCCCGCCCTGGAGCGGGGAGTAGCCCAACACTTGTTGCTCGTAGAGGGTGAGCAAGAAGAAGTAGCTGATGAACGCCGCAGCAAGGAACAGGGTGACAAAGTTCGCCACGACGCGGGTGCGGTTTGCGAAGAAGTCAAGCGGGATGAGGGGTGACCGCGAACGCGCTTCCACCGCGACCATGAGTCCGAGCAATGCCATGCCGCCAAGGAGCGGGAGGATGACTTGCCACGATTCCCATGGGTGGGTCGCTGCGGCAAGCAGGCCGTCGACAATCGAGATGAGGCCCACCGTGCCGATGATGGCCCCGGTCGGATTGGGTCGCTGCCTTCCTTGCATCCGGCTTTCCGACACCAGTCTTGGGACGAGGAGGAGCGCCAATGCTGCGATCGGGAGGTTGATAAAGAAGGCCCAGCGCCAGGATGCGAAATTGACGATGATGCCGCCGATCACGGTGCCGAAGACGCCGCCGAGTGCGGTGATGCCACCCGCGAGTCCGAGTGCCCTCATTCGTTCGGTTGGGTCGGTGAACATGACGGCGATGAGGCCGAGGGCCGCTGGCGCGGCAAGTGCCTCACCGCTGCCCTGCACGAAGCGGGCCCCGACGAGCAGCTGCTGATCGGTAGCAGCCCCGCAGGCCGCTGAGGCGATGGCGAAGAGGCCCACGCCGATAAGGAACATCCTGCGTCGGCCGAGGAAGTCAGCGGTTCGACCGCCCAACAGCAACAGTCCACCCGCCATCAGCACGTAGGCGTTGACTACCCACGCGAGCCCGGTAGAAGAGAACCCCAGATCGTGTTGCATCTGTGGGAGCGCGATGTTCACGACAGTGATGTCGAGGCTGAGCATGAACTGGATGAGGGCGAGCACGCCGAGCGCTTTCCAGCGCCGCGGGTCTGCAGCAGTTGGCGCAGCAAGGCTGGCGACCTGGTCTGGCTGAGGCATCAAGCG
>CAVYKO010000008.1:0-1195781 GCA_963769095.1 uncultured Acidimicrobiaceae bacterium | reverse complement strand
GGTGCAGCCCGGACCGGTGATGGTGGCCACGTTGTCGATGGTGGTCGTGGCGTTGGCGTTGACCGTGACGTTGAACGTCAGGGCCAGGCCGCTGGCGCCGGCCGCCACCGAGGACAGGGTGAAGGTCACGGTGTTCGACGCGAAGGCCACGGTGCAGTTGGGCACGGTGCCGCAGCTGGCCGAGCCGGCGATGTAGGTCGTGTTGGCCGGGATGGCGTCAGCGACGACCTCTTGGCCGGTGGCCCCGCTGCCCGGGTTGGACGCGGTGAGCGTGTAGCCGATGTTCTGGCCGGGCACCACGGTGGTCCCGCTGGCGGGGAAGGACGACTTGACCACGCCGAAGAGCGCCACGTTGTGCGTCGTGGTGTTCGAGGGGCAGGGGTTCGCGGCCGGACAGCTGGCGTCGGTCCGCAGCGCCACGTTGGCAATGGGCCCGGGCGCGTTGGCGTTCACGGTGACGCTCAGATGGAGCGCCAGCCCGCTGGCCAGGCCGGCCACCGAGGTCAGGGTGAACGTCACCGTGTTGGAGGCGAACGCCGCCGAGCAGTTGGGCACGGTGCCACAGCTGGCCGAGCCGGCCACGTAGGTCGTGCCGGCCGGGATGGCGTCGGTGATGGTCTCGGTCCCGCTGGCCAGGGTGCCGCTGTTCGCGACCGTGAGGGTGTAGGCGATCGTCTGGCCCGGGATCACGGTCGACCCCGAGGCCGGGTTGGCCGACTTCACGACGGACACATTGGGGGCGGAGTTGGCCGTGAAGCACTCGTTCGGGTCGAGGGTGCCGGTCTGGTTGTCGGTCGAGCCGGTGTAGTTGGACCCGGTGGCCGGGGTGAAGACGGCCGCGAAGCAGTAGGTGCCGGTCTGGGTCGGCAGGAAGGCGCTCGAGGAGCCCGTCGAGACGAAGCCGGTGTTGCCCGTGTGCGGCAGCGAGGCCGTGCCCTCGGGCGTGGCCGTCGAGGCGCACAGGGCGTTCCCGGTGCCCGGACCGCAGACGTAGAACGCCACGGTGCCCGTGGGCAGCCCGGCGTTGGCCGTGCCGGTCACGCTGACCGAGTCGGTCACCGTCCCGTTGGGGCCGAGCGTGAGCGTCGACGGGTTGGCCTGGGTCGCGGTCGAGCTCGATGCGGCCGTGAACGTCGCGCACTCGTTGGGATCGATCGTGGTGGTCTGGTTGTCCGTCGAGCCGGCGTAGGGCGAGCCTGTCGCCGGGGTATAGACGGCCGCGAAGCAGTAGGTGCCGACGTGGGTCGGCGTGAACGTGCCCGAGCTACCCGTCGAGACGAAGCCCGTGTCGCCCGTGTGCGGCAGCGTGGCCGTGCCCTCGGGCGTACCGGTCGAGGCGCACAGCGCGTTGTTGGTGGTCGGGCCGCAGACGTAGAACGCGACGGTGCCCGCGGGGAGTCCGGCTGCGGCAATCCCGGTGACGGTGGCGGCGTCGGTCATGGTGCCGGTCGGGCCCAGGACGAGGGAGCCGGTGCTGGCGTGGGTGGCGGTCGTCGTGGGCTCGTTGGCCAGCTTCAGCTGGGTGCAGAAGCCGTTCCCCACCGTCGGGTCGAAGGCGTTGGTGTTGATGGAGTTGTCGTCGTTGGTGACGGGGTCGAAGTCCTTGGCCGAATTGCTGGGGCTTCCCTCGCTGCCGTGCTCGTCGTACATGTTCACGCACAGTTGGTTCGGGCACGTCGGCCGCGTTGGGATAGGTGGCCGCGGCCGACCACGCGCCCGAGGAGCGGGCGGAGTTCCCCGATCCGGTGTCGGTGCAGGTGGTGGGCGAGTTGAGCGACTCACCCGAGTAGTACTGGCCGACGTGGAAGAAGTTGCCGCCGGCGAGCGGATGCTTCACCATGAGGGCGTCCCCCGTCGAGGTGACGGAGCCGGTGGTGGTGCTGGTCCCCGGCGGGTACGGGACGACGCTGGCGTTCGTCAGCGTGAAGTTGTTGGTCGGCGTGGCCGAGGTGCTGACGCCCCACCAGTCGACCGACCAGCCCGTGCCGTAGCGCTGCGCGCAGGTCTGGTCCCAGGTCCAGGTCCCGCTCAGGTTGACCGTGACGGTCCCGTCGGCGTTGGGCGTGATGATGCCCGTCGTCGTCGGACTGGGATTGGCCGCGTCGCCGGACGCGAGGGTGCTGAACGACACCAGCCCGACGACCGCCAGCGCGCCGGCCATGGCGGCCGAGACGACGCCGCGGAACAAATTCGATGAGTGCTTAGCCCTGGTCATGAAAACTCGCTCATTTCGTGTGATGGCCCCAGGCGCGGGGGTCTCCCGCGCCAAGGGACGCGTCGTCAAGCAAATGGGCGGACAAACGCGAGCGCACGAACGCGACGCATCGGCGAGCACGCTCGCCGGCTGTTCGTGAATGCTGGACGCAGGTGATTCCGCGCCACACGCATGGATCCGCCACCTCGGGGGATTTCCCGCCCCCGTGGCCCTCGTCGAGAGCCACCACTACCCCGGGCCAGGAACTCGCTGAATCCGCCTAGACCGTGCCTGGAGCCCGCCACACGATCTAACGCTCGTTGGTCTACACGCCCATTGCGCGGGTGTCAACCCCCATTGCGCGGGGTCGGGCACACCGATTGAAGGCGGGCCGACCCGCCCCGAAGCCTTGTTCGTGTCGGTGAACTCGGACGCGCCGGCCCTTGCCGCTCGGCCAGGACCGAGCGGCAAGCTACCGGGGCGCCTTAGTCAGTCCCGGCTTCGGCGCCGCGGCGCAGAATACGCCGCCGCAGGAGACCGGCCGTGAGCAGGCCCAGGCCGAGGAGCATCACCGCGAGCTCGATCCCCTTCGATCCGGCCCAGGGCTCCCCCGTGGTCACCAGGGTCGCTCCCGCCACCGGTGTGGCCGGCGCGGCGGCCGGGGTCAACGGGGTCAACGGCGTGGATCCGCCGCTGTTGTTCCCGGTGGCGGCCGCGGTCACCGTGATCTCCTCGCCGGTGCCGCCGCAGATGGAGGCGGCGGCGTTGTTGGCGTCGCCGGCGTAGGAGACCTTCCAGTAGTAGGTGCCCACGGCGGGTGGCGTCCACGTCGCGACCGAGAAGCTGGCCGTCGAGACGCCGGCCGTGGTCGTGATCGCCCCCGACCCCGACACGCCACTCACCGCGGTCATGCAGCCGACATCGGAGAAGAGCGCAAACGCGATGTCACCGGTCGGGTCGGCCGAGGGGTTGTGCAGCGTGGCACTGTCGCCCACGTTCGTGAGCGCCGTGCCGACCACACCCGCTGTCGGGCTCGCCTGCGAGGTGAGCGACGGGGCCGCCTGGATGAGGACGCACTCGGCCGCGACGGGATCGCCGCTCGTGTTGTCCGACGAGCCGGCGAAGGTGCCGCCCGTCGGCGTATAGACCGCGCTGAAGCAGTAGTAGCCGGGGCCGCCGGACGGCGTGAAGGGCGGATCCGAGGAAGCGGTCGCGGTATTGGTCCCGCTGCCGGTGAGCGTGCCCGTGCTGTACGGCGTACCGGTCGCCGGGCACGTGCTGGGCGCGGCAGACGGGCCGCACTCGAAGAACGCGACGCTGCCCGTCGGGACGGGGGAGATGGAGTCGGGGCTCGCGACGTTTGGGTTGTCACCCAGGCTGCCGGTGACGACGGCCTCGTCGGTGATGGTGCCACCGGCACCGAGCACGGCCGAGCCGGTCAGCGTGGCCGTCGTGTCCGTCGTGGTGGAGGCCACGGGAGTGGGCGTCACGTGATCGGTGGGTCCCCACGAGCCGGCCGCGCAGTTGGGCGGGTTCTGATTCGGGTTCGACCCGCTGGGTACCGTGAACCCGGCCACGCAGTAGCTGGCGTGCGACTGATAGTTGATCGTGTCGTCGGTCGTGGCCGTAAACGGCGCCGTGAACGTGCCGTTGTTCTCCGTGAAGACGGGTGTGCCGGACGTGCAACCGTTGGTGAGCGTGATCGGGACCGCTTCCCACGATTCGTTGCTGCTCTCGTCACCTGCGTTGGCCGTCGGGTAGTGGCCGGTCCCCGTCGCGTCGATGGGGCCTGGAGGTGGGGCGGTGAGGACGAATGTGCCGGCGCCGCTGCCCGTGCAGGTGTAGGGGAAGCTCCAGGTGAGGCTGGTCAGATCGACCACGTCGCTCCCCCCCGTCGGCCCGCCGGGGATCGTCCAGTTGTAGCCCGCCCACAGGGTGCCGCAGTCGGACGCCGACGCGGACGTGAGGGTGCCGGGGTTCTCCGAGCCGCCCTGCGTGCTCATCGTCCCGGCGAACACCGTGACGGCACCCGCCGGTTGCGCAGTGATGACGTACCCGATGGCGCCTCCTGCCAGGAGGGTCAGCGCTGCGATCGGCACGGCGACCCGCGAGATCCCGGTCTTTGCACTGGCTCTCACATCAGAGAACCGATCGATGAAATACCGAGAAACCTTCACGGTGCTCTCTCCTGACCGCCAGTCGACCGCCTCGTCGACCGCTGCTCACCGCGACCTTAGCCCTGAAGACCTATCGGGTCTATGCATTTCACCCTTTCACCTGCGCTCCTTCGTGAGCGGCGGCGCACCGAAGCGGCCAGTTACGAAGGCCGTCGGCGCAGCCACACGACCAGGAGTACGCCGGCGCCGACGACGACCAGTGCGATGGCGCCACCGGTCAGGCGCACGGTGTCCAAGCTGGCGAATCCGAAGGCGCCCGTCGAGGCTGCCGCGGCCGTGGCGGTCTTCGCCGGCGCCGCGCCCTTGGTCACCCCCACGGAGAACGGCTCGCAGGCTGACGTCACCGGGAGGTAGTTCGTGTCGCCCCCATACTGCGTCTGATAGCTGTACCGGCCCTTGGGCAACCGCACCGAGGTGGCCCCGTTGGGCACGGCACCGTCGAAGAGATTGACGGTCTGCTCGTTGGAGACCGGAGCGGTGCACGTGCCGTTGGTGAAGAACTCGAATGTCACCGAGCCCATCGGGGCGATCCCGGGCGTCCCGTCCTCTCTCGCTGTGTCGTAGGCCTCCGCACCGGCCTGCTCGATGTTCGCCCAGGCGGTCTTCGTCGCCGCGTCGACCACGACGGAGCTCGGTTTCGGTGTCGCCGGGCCGACGCTGAACGGTTCGCAGGTCCCGGCCACCGCGCCGTAGTGCGCGTCGCCCGAGTACTGGGCCAGGTAGCTGTAGGCGCCCGCCGACAACGGACCACTGGCCGGCGAGTTGGGCACGGCGCCTGCGGCGAGGGTGACGCTCTGGGAGAGGGCCGCCGGGGCGGCGCAGGTGCTGTTTCTGAAGAGCTGGTACGTGACCGTGCCGCTCGGTGTGGCGCCGCCGGTCGCGCCCACGGCGTCGGTGTCGTAGGCGGCGGCCCCGGTCACCTCGGTGCCGGCCCAGGGCGACTTGGTGGCGACGTCGACCACCGGGGTCGAGGTGGTCGAGGTTCCCGGCGGGGTCGCGGTCGGCGGCGCCTGCCCGGGCGGCGTCATTGTCCACGACGTGATCACGAGGGAGCCCCCGTGCACGGCCTCGGTGACCGTCACGGTGTAACTGCCGGGGTGGCTCCCGCCGGTGATCAGCACCTTGTTGGTGAGGGTGATGCCGGTGACGGTGTCACCCGCGGCCGTGACCGTCACGTCGAGCGGAGACTGGTAGCTGGGATTGTCCGCGCCGACCAGGGCCGCCGGCGCCGTGACCCCGGGGGCGAGGCCCTGCCACCAGGCACAGCTGGTTCTGGGTGAGCGCCTTCACGGCCGCGATGTACGCCTGGACGCCCGACCCCTGCACCAGTAGGGGGTCGGTGGTGTTGGCCCACTCCGGATCCGGGGTCCCGTTGACCGTCAATGTCCCCATGGGCAGCGAATAGGTGGCCAGCGTCACGCCCTGGGCGGCGAGGTCGGCCGGGACGTTCACCGTCGGGGCCGGCGCCGCCGCCAGGTACGTGCGGCTCGATGTGCTCGTGGTCGGGTACGAGGAGACCTGGTTCGCCGTCACGAGATACCGGTTCGGGGTGAAGAAGAGGGCGTTGGTCGGCCAACAGGTCACCAGCGTGATCGACGGCGTCGCGGTGTTGTAGACGGGCGCCCCCTCGTGCACGACGGCATGACTCTGGACCTGGAACACGTACGTCGTGCACGGGGCCTCGTAGACGATCCTGTCCCCGGGCTGCAGCTGCGAGATGTTCTGGAAGTAGCTCACGTCGTGCGCGGCGAGCACGGAGTTCCCCGCCGTGCCGGGCCAGACCGAGGCGGGGACGTGCCCGACCGCCACGTTCAGCTGCTCGTCGTCCGTGCCCTCGAGCACCGGGGCGGTCACCCCGACCTTGGGGATCAGGAGCAGGCCCTGGGCCCCTCCCCCGCTCCCGGTGGCGTTGCAGTCGGCGAGCGCTGCCTTGCCCGCCGCCGCCGACCCGCCCTGGGGCGACTTCAGCGGTGCGGAGAGTGCGTTCTTCTTCAGGAACCCCTCGACCAGGGAATGGCCGACCCGCTGCGAATGGATCGTCCACAGCGTGGCGTTGAGCTGCCACAGCACCGCCGCCACGACGAGGAGCGCACCGAGCCCGATGAGGACGCGGTAGCCCCAGCGTCGAGAGTGAGAGCGCGCCGCGCGGCGACGCTCGGCCCGGGAGACCCGGGCCGAGCTCGCTGCACCTAAAGGCGGTTCAGTCTGTCCGAGCTTCGGCGCCACGGCGCAGGTTACGCCGCCGCAGTAGGCCAGCGGTCAGCAGGCCCAGGCCGAGAAGCGTCACCGCCAGCTCGATGCCCTTCGATCCCGCCCACGGCTCGCCCGTGGTCACGAGGGTCGCCCCGGCCACCGGAGTCGCTGCGGCCGGCGCGGCAGCAGCAGCCGGTGCGGCCGCCGGCGTCACCGGCGGGGTGCCGCCCGTGTTGGAGGCGGTCGCCGCGGTGGCGGTGAAGCACTCGGCGGTGTCGACGGTCGTGCCGTTGTTGTCCGACGAGCCGCCGTAGGTGATCAGGTTGTCACCGGCGGTCGGCGTGAACACGGCGGCGAAGCAGTAGGTGCCCACCGCTGTCGGGGTGAAGGTGCTCGATGTGCCCGTGGACACGAAGCCGGTGTCACCCGAGTGCGGCAGCGTCGCCGTTCCCACCGGGGTGGCGGTCGAGGTGCACGGGGCGGCGGCCGTGGTGGGCCCGCACACGAAGAAGGCGACGGTGCCGGTCGGCAGCCCGTTGCCCTCCGAGCCGGTCACGGTGACCGCGTCGGTCACCGTCCCGTTCGTGCCCAACGTGACCGTCGAGGCGCTGACCTTCGTCGTGGTGGTGCTCGGCACGTTGGTGGCGTGCGCCGTCACGCAGTAGCCCGCCCCGATCGACGGGTCGAACGCGTTGGTCTGGATCGAGTTGTCGTGGTCTCCGGTGGCGCTGAAGTCGTTCCCGTTCCCCGACGGATTGCCTTCCTTGCCGTGCTCGTCGTACATGTTCACGCACACGGCCGGCGGCACATCGGCCAGGGTTGGGTAGGTGGCCGTGGCCGTCCACTCGCCCGAGGACGAGACGGTCTTGCCGCTTCCGGTGTCGGTGCACGTCAGGGAGGAGTTGACGGTCTCACCGTTGTAGTCGGTGCCCACGTGGAAGAACCTGCCTCCGGAGAGGCCGATGGTCCCGGCCTCGGTCTCCGTACTGGTCGTCTCCACGCCCGGTCCGGTGACGTCGGACGCGTTGCTCAGGCTGAACGACTCCGTGGACGACGTGCTGATGCCCCACCAGTCGACGGCCCAGCCCGTGCCGTAGCGTCCGGCGCAGTCCTGCCCGGGCCAGGTCCAGGTTCCGCTCAACGTGGCGGTGACGGTTCCGTCGCTGTTCTCGACGAAGTTACCGACCGTGTCGGGATTGGGGTTGGCCGCGTTGGCGCCGGCGACGGTGGCGAACGACGCCAGCCCCACTAGCACCAATGCGCTCGCCGCTGCCCCCTGGAGGAGGGTGCGCACCCACTTCGAAAGACGTATACGGCTCATCATGACCCTCCGGTTCTGGCGCATCTGCCCAAACATTGCTTTCTCTTACCGCCTTCTGTTCTTCACGTGGAGTCGCTCATCGGAACTTCCCCCAACAAGGATCATTCCCTGTTTCGCCTCACGAAACCGTTCACTGTCGCCAATCTTTTGCTGTGATTCTGCTGGGGGTTGCATTTCGGTTGTCATCTGGTTGAACCAGAGTTGCCGCACCCTCTTGCGATTTCTACTCTCGAATCGAACCAAAGTCAAACATACCCCAGGTCACGGGGGATATTGGGGGATACTTCGACAACTGCGACAACGCGTTCACAATGGGTGGACAACGGAGACGGATTTTCGGCGCGGCATGCCACGTCTGAAGGGAGCCACGGGCGACGGTCGGGGCTTCGGTAACGTTCGCCGATATGGCGCCGGGCGGTCAGTGAGAGGCCGTGCACCCGCTCTGGCTCCTCATCTTCTTGTGCGCCCTCTTCGGGTTGGTGATCGGGTCCTTCCTCAACGTGGTGATCTACCGCGTGCCCCGGAAGGAGTCCATAGTCACTCCCCCGTCGGCCTGCCCGTCGTGCGGGACCCAGATCAAGGCCCGGGACAACATCCCGGTGCTGTCGTGGGTCTTACTGCGGGGGAAGTGCCGGACGTGCGGGGCCGCCATCTCCTGGCAGTACCCGGTGGTCGAGCTGCTCACGGCCGGCCTCTTCGCCGGGGTGGCCGGCCGCTTCGGCTACGACTGGGCCGTCCCGGCGTACCTCGTCCTGTTCGCCGGGCTCCTCGCCTTGTCGTGGATCGACGTCGAGCGCATGCTGCTGCCCAAGGCGATCGTGTGGCCGCTCTTGGCGCTGGTCGGCGGGCTCTTGCTGATCCCGGCCGCCGTGTATGGGCTGTGGCACAACTACTCCGTCGCCTGGGCCTTTGCCGCCGGCTGGTTCCTCTTGTTCTTCTTGCTGAACTTCGCCAGCCCGCGGCTGTTGGGCTTCGGCGACGTCCGGCTGGCGGCGGTCCTCGGGCTGGCACTCGGCTGGTTGGGGTGGCGCTACGTGATCCTCGGCTTCTTCGTGGCCAACCTCATCGGTGCCGTGATCGGCATCACGTTGATCGTGATGGGGAAGATGCAGCGGCAACAGCAGATCCCCTACGGCGTCTTCCTGGCGGCGGGGACGGCGGTGGCGGTCTTCTGGGGGCCCGAGCTCCTCAGACCCTTCACGACGTACCGGCCCTGAGCGCCAAGTCTCGTCCCGTCGAGTTCTGGCAACCGGTTTATCGAACGATTTCCATCCGGAGTCCCTCCTCGTCCCATTGCGGATCTTGGGGAACGCGGATCCCTGCTCTTGCGAAAACACGGCGGGCGGTCCACATGAAGGCGGCAACGTCGAGCAGGTGCGCGGGGGTCACCCGAGGGATCTTGGCGTCATAGATGCGCTCGACCCCGGGGATCTTCTTGATCAGCAGGTCTCGTCGCTCCACGAAGCCTTCGGCCGACTGCTTTGGCCACCGCAGCGGAGTGTCGTCGTTGAGCTGGTAGAAGCTCAACTCAGAGCTGACCTCGTACACGGTTCGTTGGCGATACGGCGCCATTTCAATGGCGAGCTCTCGATACCGCGGAAGCAGCATTCGGCTGATAGCACTTAGACCAACCAGCGATCCGTCCGAAGCTCCATCGACCTGAGATCGGATCGGAGCACTCGCGATCGCAGCGCCCCTGCGGCTACCGAGAAGGGCGCGCGCCTCCCGGTCGCAATCCCTCCCTCCCGCACGCGAGTCGTCGAGGTACCCAATCGGGGCATTCACCGCGATGGTTGCGAAGGAGGGACGGTAATCAATGACATCGACGAACGCATCGAAGACGCGGGGTTCCTCGGGAGCAAAGGTCGTCCCATGCAGCTTGGCCACGGCAACGAGCCAGCCTGTGGCGCACGGCTTGACACCCGCCACAAGGCTGTACGGAAGGTCGGGACCCCTCCGGACAGGGGTGTCGGTGGTCAACCGGAGCGGCTGGCCACGGTCGAATGCCCGGCGGCCGACGACGTTGTATCCCCGGCGGAAGGCCCTACTTGGCCAACGACGGCGCGGCGCTCCGCGAGGAGTTGCATCTGTCGGTTCAACGCCCGATCGAGCTCCTTGGGGTGGACCGAGACCTCGAGCGCATCCTCATAGGTGATCACGTCGGAGCTGATCAAGGACGCCAGGCTCACCTCGAGAGTCTGCATGCCTTCACCCTGGTTGGTCGAGATCACATTCAGGAGTTGGTTCGTCTTTCCCTCCCGAATGAGGTTGCGCACCGGATGGTTCGCCACGAGGACCTCGAACGCAGCCACTCTGCCGCCCCCGATTCTTGGGACGAGCCGCTGGGCCACCACGGCGCCAAGAGAGGCTGACAACTGGACGCGGATCTGGTCCTGCCGCCAGTCGGGAAACACGTCGATGATCCGATCGATTGCTTGCGGAGCATCGTTGGTGTGCAGCGTGGCAAAGACGAGGTGGCCCGTCTCGGCCATGGTCAGGGCGATCTGAATGGACTCGGTGTCCCGCATCTCACCAAGCAGCAGGACATCGGGGTCCTCGCGGAGGCATGACCGCAGAGCACGGTCGAAGGAAAGGCTGTCGAGCCCTATCTCCCGTTGGTTGACGGCCGACATCTTGTGGTTGTGCAAGTACTCGATCGGGTCTTCGATGGTGAGGACGTGGAGCGAACGGGTGTCGTTGATGCGGTCGATGATGGACGCCAACGTGGTGGACTTACCTGAGCCCGTCGGACCGGTGACCAAGACCAGCCCACGCGGCAACGTTGCCAGCCAATCGGCGATTGGCGGCAGGCCCAGCTCGTCGTACGTCGGAATCCGCGTGGGGATCATGCGCAGGGCGAGGGCGGTCTGTCCCTTCTGCGTGAATGCGCTTGCCCTCAGTCGGGCCTTGTCCTCCCACGAGAAGGAGAAGTCAACATCCAAGTGCTCCTCGAAGATCTCGACCTGGGACGGATCTAGCAATGAGCGAACGATCCCGTCGACCTCTTCTCCAGACATTGCGCCGACGCCCTCGATCGGGCGCAGCCTGCCATCTACACGTAGCCGCGGCGCGGAGCCACCTGTGAGGAGCAAGTCGGAACCCGCTTCGTCCCAGAGCAACTGCAGCCACGGTGCGATGGTCTCGAGATTGTTTGATTTCACCGGATCTCATCCTTACCTTGACTGAATCCGAAGTGCCCGGCCGCTGATAGGGCCGGGCACTTCGGTTCAAGCATCTGCCGTTGCCGGCAACCGACTACGTGATCGAGTTGCAGGGGTTGGTCGTCGAGTCGTAATTCGCCCACGCATGGCTGTTCGAGTCGTACACCCAGACTCCGCCACTTGCATCGTTCGCGACGTAGTAGTGATCGTTGCCCGGCGGGTAGGTGCGGAGGAAGGGCCCTCCGTTGCTACTCCCGGTGAGGGCGGTGTTCGATTGGACAGCGTTTGCCGCCACCGCGCTGCCGTGGGCGATGCTTGAGGCCCCGGGGAATTGGTTGCCGTTACCCGGGAATGCCTTGTACGCCTCGACGCCGACTTCGACGCTCTTCGCGTCGGAGTTGCACGACGCCTGCGCACTCGAGCCCGTGACCCCGCCGAGGGCGAAGATGACGGTGGCCGCGAGGATGCCGAGGACGACGATGACGATGAGCAGTTCGATCAGGGTGAACCCATCGAAACCCTCGTCGTCGCGCGTCTTGCGCAACTCGCGGTGCTTCTCAAACCAGTACTGAATCACGGCTGGAGCCGCCTTTCTTTGGAACTCCCTAACGGGAGTTGAAGTTTCGCCAATATGTGAGATCACCGCCATTGCGCCAATGGTGAACACGTTGCAATGCGGGTGATTAACAGTAAGTCTCCCACCTCCTCAATCGCAAGGGCCTTTCGTCACTCCTTCTGACATGAATCCGTCCTTGAACAGGTCAAACCTTGCTTCCGCGCTACGTCTGACACGCCTTGACGAAATCGCCGGGACCCGGAGCGCTCCCACCGAGGGCCGATCCCCCATTGCAGTACCTCCAACTTTGAATGGTGGGGTTTCCTCCCGCGGGCGGCAGATTCACGACCGCCTCCTCCCAAGATGTCGTAACTGAATTGCTCGGGTCCTGAGCCTGGGCGATGAGCTCAACCTGGACAACCTTGGGACTGCCGCCGGAAATGATCTGGATGGGCGGGCTGGAGCTGCTGTCGTACGTGAGCTCGAGGGAGTTCACGTCGAGCGCTCCAACCCAAACGTCGCGGTTGGCTTGGTTCGTGAACAGCGTCACATCGTTGTCTGGCATGTAGATGGCACCGTGGATGTACACGTACGGGCTGTGGTTGTTGGCATCGATTTGCAATGCCTGGTTCGCTCCTGGATTGAGCGGTGCCCACTTGCTCGCGGTGGTGACGCAGAAGGGGCCGGGGTGCACGGCACCGTCGACGCCGGCACTTGGAGCACCACTCGGGCAGGCTGGGGGGATCTCGCGCATCGAGAGCCCTTGCGAGCCCTCGCTCACTATCTGGGCACTGAGGGCGGTTGCCGAGGCAGCGGGGTTCGTCGCGTCAGGCACAGCGCGGGTGAAGAGCTCCATGTCGATGGTGTGGACGTCAAGCCACGTCCCCGCACCGAGAATCCAGTCGACGCCCGTCCCATTCGGTGTGGCCGTCGCTCCCCCCGCCCTCATACCAGGACCCGCTCGGCCAGGCGCATGCCTGACTACCGGTTCCACAGATGTTGCCGAGGCTGGCAAAGCTCGTCACGGAGTCGAGGTTTTGACCGTGGCTGGTTATGTAGTTCCAGCAAGGCGAGGCGGTATCAACGGTCGGGAGATCGCCCGCCCCCGGTTGACCACCGATGATGAACGACGGATTCGAAACGTTGCCGTCCAACGCTCCCCACCCGTTGCCGGCGAAGTAGTACGCACCGCTCGCGAAGTAGTTGGTCGCGCCAGCGGCCATATTCAACTTTGGCTGGGACTTGTAGTAGCCGGGGAAGAACTCGGTAAACGAAGTGCAGCCCGAACTATTCGGGTGAACGGTGACGGGGGCTGGTGCACTCTGGTCAGCGCAATTGCCGGCAGCAACGCAACTCGCGAACTGACCCGACGCCTCGCTCGGAAGTGGCTCGTCGAGCGAGAGCATGGCGCTGGGGACGGACGTGATGCATTGCCAGGTGCCGTTGGTGATCTTCAACCCACCCGAGATGACCGGGCTCGTGGGACAACTTCCACTCGACGTCGAATACTGATCAAACGAACCGTCGGTCACGTTCATCGGGGTCGCGGGGTTGAGCGCACCCCCGTTGAGAATGCTTCCACCTTGCATGTTGAGGAGCACGTTGCTGGTCGGCGAGGTGGGGCTGTATTGCACCCATCCCGTACCGTTGTTACCCCCTGTCGCGGGTATCACGCCCGCAGCCCACACAGACCCGGACCAGCTCGGATTCGTGCGCAGACTCGCCGGGACGGCGGTCGCCGTGTTGAAATTTCCCTCGGTTTCGTTCGTCGTCTCTTTTAGCCAAACCGGCGATGTCGTACAGGCACTCGTGCATTGATAGATCACTCCGCCATTCCCCACCGCCCAAATGTCGCTGAGGTCCGCGACAACAATGTCAGTGAGGGTGGGGTTCCCGGTTACCGTGCTGGTCGTCCAGTTCGTCGCCGTTCCGCAGGCCGACGCGCAGACCGAGACCTTCGGCCCGCCAACCATCCATACGGAGGTCAATCCGTTAGCGGTGCTCGCCGTAACCGCCGGATTGGTGTTGGGCAGGCCAGCGATGGGGATGCTCACCCAGCTCGGTGTCGAAGGGTCGCAGGGACTGGCGCATTCATACAGGACTCCGGCGTTGCCGGCGGTGCCGGCGGCCCACACATCCCCGGCTGCATCGGCGTAGATGCTCGTGAACGTCGGAGTCGCCTGCGCGGGCGGAGTAAGTGTGAACGTGTCCGAGGCGACAGCCTTGGTTGCATTCGGCGCGACGGTGGCGGTGCCCGTGCCTTCGGTCTGGATCTTTGTCCCCATCCCGCCGCTGTTAATCCCGCCGCCCGTGTCGCTAATGGTCCACCCCACATGCGTGCTCGCGAAGTGAAGAGGGTTGAAGAAACAGTGAAGTTGGGCCCGGTCCCGGTAATTTGGCCCGGGCCCGACACAGGCGATTGTCCAGGCAGGGAGTCGACCACCCAGGCCGTACCGTTGTAGGAGAGAAGCGTTCCGTTCGCTCCGGCCGCCCAGAGGGCAGACGTCGACAACCCGGTGATTGCGTTCAAGGTCTGGGTCGTCTGGGAAGCTTGGAGGGACCAAGTCGGATTCTGAGTCGAATCCGAACATCCTCCACTGCACGACAAGATGGTGCCATTGGCCCCGACAACCCACACGTGTGTCGGGTCACTCTGCGGGGCCCACACGCCGTTGAGCGTGGTCGGGGTGCCTCCGAACGTACTCCCGCCCAGATAGCTGAAGTCGTCCTCGCCATCGAAATGATAGATCCCGTCAGCGTTGGCTGGCTTCGTGAGGGTAAAGGTATCTGAGGCCGCGACGGCAGTTGGGGCCTTGTTGACGGTTGCTGTGCCGTTGCCCTCGCTCGTGATGGTGGTTCCCGCCTTGAGCTCGTTCGCACTGTCTGTGATGTTCCAGCCCGTATGGGCCCCCGGAGAGAAGATGGAAGAGTTAAGCGTGAAGACTGCGCCTGATTTTGTGATCGTTCCACTGGCTGAAGGACTCGCCGTGGCGGGAGCACCCACCGCGTAGACGTCGCTAGGGCCAATGGCGTAGATCTGATTTACCGTGCCTGGAGTGAGCAGGGCGCCGGTTGCGTCATCCGGGAGAAATCCACTGTCCGACCATGGGTTAGACGGATACGAGAGGCACAGTGGAGGATTGTTGGCAGTCCCCGCGACCTGAGTGGCGTAAGTGGACTTGCCGGAGCCCACGGGGTCGCCGCTGAAGCTTGTACACGTCTGTTGACCCGCAAACTCCTGCGACTGATAGCTGGTGTTCGTCGAGGGGTAGCCGGGCACGTTCGGGTAGTTCATGCCGGTCACGACGTCGAACCCTCCGAAGGTGCCGCTCCCCAAGCCCTCGATGGGCTGGCAGTACACGCTGACGCCGACCTGGCCTCCGGAGCTCGAGCTGCCTGCCGGAAGTGTGAAGGGGGCAGTGCCCGTCGGACTGGATCCGACGGGGAAGTACGACGTACCAGTGATGGGCGTGGAAGAGTTGCACGTCCCCGACTGCTTGATCTGGTTGATGCCCCACTCGATGCCTGCATCAGCTGCGTACTGAAGCTGACTCTGGTCCTTTGCCACCGCAGTCATGTTCAGGTTGACACTGACCCCAGACAGAAGGGCGGTAAGCATCAGCGCGAATACCAGCAAGAAGACGATGGCAAGGATCAGCGCCTGCCCCTCTTCATCATGCCGGGCCAGACGGCGCTGTAGGTGGGCGCGAATCCGGGTCACGTGCTGCTCCTCATCTCACCAGATATCGAGTAGGCGTTGTTTGCGACGTCCGTCATGTTCAAGGTCAGAAGACCTGTGCAAGAAGTCGTTTGGGGGGCTGGGCACGTCACGTAAGCCGGGAAGGGCGTTGCGCTTGGAGCGGACAATCCATAGGCCACGATCGTGTCGGGAGTCAGCGAGTTCCAGTTCCAGGCCGATTGTGGACCTGTTTGGGCAGCTGCGTTACACGCAAACCTCACTAACTGGTGACTGACAAGAGAGCCACTTCCCACGGTTATCAGGGTGTAGTCGACCGTGTAGTACTCGACAGAGAGAGCAGTCGTCGACGTGGTTTGCGATGGCGACCCCTGCCAACTGAGCTGAAGGACCGTTATTGGACTGTTCGCGGCCACCTTCGAATCGGGACAAAACCCCGTGAGCCCGCCGGGCGGGCTCGCTTGAAGCTGTGTGAGGGTGGCCACGGTTGCGCTGTTTGCGCTCAGCAGGTCTCGAGGGAGGTACACCTCGACGAGCTGCCGGTCGTGCGAGTTGTTGATCCGAGTGAAGCTGCTGGCCGTTGCGTTGTAGCTCGTGATGATCGCCGCGGCCAGAGCTCCCATGATGATCGTCAGGATCAACATGGAAACGAGCACCTCAATCAGCGTGAAACCCTCTTCGCCCGGGCTGCGGCGTTTCATGGGTTTCCCTTAACGATGGTGATCGTCTGTTTGACGGGATTGGTACCCTTCGACGAAAACGAAATCTGAATCTGCTGGAGTCCCATATCGCTGAAGGGCGCGGAGTTGCAGCTACTCAAGGAACCGAAAGTGGTTCCGTTCCAGTAGGTGACGCTTATAGATGCATTGGACGTCTGCACGTCATTTGGCGTCGTCGGGGGGATGAAGTTGTAGTACGGCGCAAGACCACTTGTTCCCGTAGCTCCTGAGCAAGGAATGTAGACGTCTGATTTCACGATCTCCGCTGAACTTTCGACGACGCCGCTGACATCGGCTTGTTGCCGGTGCAAGCCGGATGCGCTGACCAACGTCAGAAGTCCACCCAGAACAGCGACAATCGCTAAGCCCATGATGACGACGGCGATTAAGAGCTCAATAAGGGTGAAGCCCCCCTCTGAATCGGAAGTTCCGTCGAATGACTGGGGGGCAGCCTGATCTACCGAGCCGGAGGGACAGTTAGTGCGCATAGGTATCGCACGCGGCCCCAGCGGTCGCGAGGAAGTCCATGCTCTGCGACCCGCTCGTGATGAGACTGCCACCCGTGGGATAGGTGAAGGGGGTCGTTGTGACGCCCGAGTCCACATAGATGTGTGCCTGACCGGTCGAATCCACCTCCCACCACACCACGTAGTCGGTTGTCGGAATTACGTCCCTCATGAAAGGAGAGCCAGCAAAGCCTGCCTGAGGCTGAAGAAGTTTCTGCCAGGCTGGATCCGACGGATCCGTGGACGTAGGCCCATATGGATAGGTGCCATTGTTGGATGGATAGCCGCCGTTGTTGTCCGAGCGGTACTCCTCTAAAGCCGTCTCGACGCTCTTTGCGTTGGTCTTGCACGCTGTCGCGGCAGATTGGGTCCCTGGTTGCCAACAGCCAGAAGTACGGTTCCCGTCAGGATCCCAAGAACGGCGATCACCACGATCACCTCGATCAGCGTGAAGCCCATATGACCCCTCCGGCCGCTTTTGGCACGGAATCGAATCGTTGACCGGGAGCATCGGTGCTGAAGGCTGCTATTGGACATGGACTTGGTGATAGATGCCGTACATGGCTGAAACGAGTGCAACTGCCACGAATCCGACGATCAAACCCATGAAAATGATCACGGCTGGTTCGAACAATCCCGTGAACCGCTTGACCTTGATGTCGACTTCCCGGTTGTAGTAGGTCGCGGCCAGCTCCAACTGTTGGTCGAGCGTCCCCGTCTCTTCTCCGACTCGGAACATCTGCTGTGCGGCTCCGGGAAACAGTCCAGTGCGCGTAATGGGCGCTGAGAGTCCCTGGCCTTCCAGCATCTCCTCACGAACTTGCTCAAGCCCTTGCTTGAAGACGGCGTTGTTCGCCGCGTTGCTTGTCGCGGCCATGGCCTCTGGGAGCGCCACACCGGCGTGGATCATTGAGGAAAGAATGCGACAGGTCCGCTCAACCACGACGGCACGGACCATCTCCCCGACGACCGGAAGGCGTAGGACGATCGAATCGAGCCAGGCGCGTCCTCCGTCAGATCTCCGCAGAGCTATGGCCCCGACGACCACGACGATCAAGCCGCCGAGCAGGACGAACCACCAGGTGGAGACGAAGTTCGAAACGGCGAGCAGCATCCGAGTAGGTAGCGGCAGCGTGGCGTGGAACGAATCAAAGAAGGTCTTGAAGCGCGGCAGGACGAAGGCGGCGAGGATGACCACCGTGACGATCGCCATGACAAAGACGACACACGGGTAGACGAGCGCGCTGGTGATCTTTCCCCGGGCCTCGATCTCGCGGTCGGTGTACTCGGCCAGTTGGTCCAGCACGACGTCCAGTGTTCCGGTCAATTCCGCTGAGCCGAGGATGCCCAAGTAATAGTCGGGAAAGACTTCGGGGTGCGCTGCAGCTGCCGACGCGAACGTGTCACCAGACTGCAGCCGTTCGATCATGTCGAGAATGGCAACCTTCAGCAGTTTGTCCGTCGTTTCCTCGGCGATGACCTCGAGTGCCTCCATTATCGAGATGCCGGCCTTAACGAAGACTCCCAACTGGCGGGAGAAGTGCATGAGATCCTTGCGAGGCACCCGCTTTCTGGTGATCTCGAACTGGAGGATGCTTCGCTTGGGCTTAAGTTGGACGGATTGGAGGCCGCGTTCGAGCAAGACGAGATGCGCGGCGCCTGGCGTCATCGCCTCCTGCGTACCGGAGATCCTGTTACCAGAATCGTCGACTGCGCTGTAACTGTATTTTTCCACTACCTACCGCCTTAATGAAGCGGATCGCCGCCGCTCCGAAGGGCCTATCTCAAACTTACAAAGCATAAATACTTCGTATGACCTCCGAGATGGTGGTGACGTCCTGCGAGACAAGGCTGATCGCCTCCTCCCGCAATGTGCGCATTCCTTGCTTCTGTGCTAATCGCCGCAACTCATCTTGGGTCGCCCACCCTACGATGAGGCGCTTGATTTCAGGCGTCATCTGCAGCAGTTCGTACACACCGATTCGGTCTTGGTAGCCGGTGCCGCCGCAGAAGTTGCACCCGGTGCCGCGGTAAAAGTCATGCTTGGGGGCGCCACCGCTTTCCTCGTAAAATGTCAGCTCCTCATTTGTCGGCTCGTACCGGCTCTTGCACGAAGGACAAATCCGCCGAACAAGCCGCTGCCCGACAATCGCCAACACCGATGAGGCGATCAGGAAGGACTCGATTCCCATGTCGAGAAACCGGTGGAGCGCTGAGACTGAGTCGGTCGCGTGCAGCGACGACAATACAAAGTGTCCGGTGAGGGCAGATTGCACGGCAATCCGAGCTGTCTCGACGTCGCGAATCTCACCGACGAGGATCACGTCGGGATCCTGTCGGAGGATCGACTTCAGGCCCGTGGCGAACGTCAGGCCAGCCTGTTCGTTCGTCTGGATCTGATTGATCGACGGAAAGATGAACTCCACAGGGTCTTCAATGGTCATCACATTGCGAGAGGGGTCGCTGACCTCAGTCAGCGTTGCGTACAGCGTCGTGGTCTTCCCACTGCCCGTCGGTCCGGCGCACAGCACCATCCCGAATGGCGCCCGCGTCATTCTCGAATACAACTCGTGCGTGTCGTTCGGCATGCCGAGCTCGTTGAGCCGCAGGACGGAGCGGTGTCTGTCCAAAATTCGCATGACGCACTTCTCGCCCCAGATGGTGGCGGCAGTGGCAACACGCACGTCAGTCGTGACTCCGTCAATCTCCGTCGTCAGCTGCCCATCCTGAGGTCGCCGACGCTCCACAATGTTCATGCCCGCCATAATCTTGATCCGGCTGACAAGTCCTAGTGCCATGGTGCCGGGCAACATCAGGACATCTTTGAGGGCGCCGTCGATCCTGAAGCGGATCCGAACGACGTCCTGAGAAGGCTCGATGTGGACGTCGGAGGCACGATCCCGCTTGGCTTGGGTAAGGATGCGCGCGACGACCTGAACGACTGGAGCTGAATCACCGACAACTTCGGTGGTGGTGTCGTCGACCTGGGGGCGCCTGGCCGACTCGACCTCCTCGAACGCCTGCACCAGCCGATCCAGGCCACCGATGGCGCGGTAGCTGGCGTCGATGGCCCATCTGATGTCAGACGTCGGAGCGAGTACAAACTCGACCGAGCGCTCGCTCGTTTGTTCCAGGGCCGTGCGCAGTTCCCTCGAAGGGCCGCTTGCCACCGCAACCCGCAGGGTCGATCCATCGACCTTCAGTGGCACGATCGTATGACGCCGAGTCAGATCCTCGGGAACGAGCTCAACTGCTTCTTTCTCTGGGTTCTCCCGGCGGAGGTCGACAACCTCGAGCCCGTACACCTCACCGAGGACGACGGCCAGTTCGCGCTCTCCGACAACGCCCATCTCGACCAGGATGTCTCCGAGCCGCTGATCGGACTGGCCCTGGTGGACGCGCGCTTGGCTCAGCTGAGACTCGTCGACCATCCCCCGCTCAAAGAGCAGATCGGCAAGCCTGCCCTCGGAGGCAAAATCAACTTCGAGCGAAATCGGGCCAGCCTTGCCGGCCTTGTCAGCCTTGCTACTCGCGTGCGCGCCGGAGTCTCGTCGTCCCTGGCGCCGCGACGCTCGGCTGCCGGGCTGAGATGACGTCCCGTTCTTCTCCGCAGCCGCTCCATTGCCGTTCGTCGGCGGCGAATCCAGGTCCGCGACAACTACATCGCTGTCGATTTCCTCGGAAGTCTTGCTGCGGCCCAGCTTCACCTGCGCCCCACGATCGGAGTGATGCCGAATTCCGCCATCCAGCAATCCTAGTTTTCCACCGCGAGCACCCGATATGGACCTTTGTCACATCGATGCGTGACAGACGCCCAAAACCGGAGGTACAACGGCTATTCCATAGGTTAGGCGCAGAGTGGAGCCTCAGTTATGGCAGCAACCAAGGATTCGTAGGCTTGGTCGAACTCCCGCTCCGTCGAAGCCCGTCGGCAGCGGTGGACTGCCCGGCGGAGGTACTGCTCGTGGCCGCGGATGTCAGTCGCCTCGATCACCAGTGAAAGGACCTCGTCGCGCCGCTCTTCGAACGTACGACGGTCCTCCTCCGAGAACATGTCGCTGAGTGTCATGTGAACCCCTCCCCCGACCACGGCGCTTGTGATTCAAACCCAATAAGAACAGTAAAGACCCCTCGACCAGGGGATCCATGAGACGAATTGCCTATTTCTGCCCAACTCAGGCCGTTTCGCCACTTTGAGCTTGCTTCGATCGGGAAATTCCCAGGCAGAGCCGTCTAACGGGTGTCGGCACGCCGAGCGCTTCCAGTGCCGCCGATAGGTTGCTTGAACGTGAGCATGCGTGGACACGCCATGGGCGGCGGCCGAGGCGGATGGGGCGGGATGCGCTCCATGCGCCAGGACCGGGGCGTCCTCCAACACAAGGTCAAGAAGGGCACCGCCCGGCGGATGCTGACCTACGCCGTCCCCTACAAGAAGATCCTCGCCATTTTCGTCCCGGTGGTCATCCTCGATGCCGTCATCGCCGCCATCAACCCCCTGATCCTCCGCTCGCTGATCGACAACGGGATTTCGAAGAGCAACGAGAGGCTGGTCATCGGCTTGGCGATCCTGGTCGGCGTCCTGGCGCTCGTCGATGCCGGCCTGGCCCTGTCCGAGCGGCGGATCTCGGCCTACATCGGTGAGTACCTCATCTACGACATGCGCTCCAAGGTGTTCCGCCACATCCAGCGCATGCCGCTCGCCTTCTTCAGCCGCACCCAGACCGGCGCGCTGGTCAGCCGGCTGAACAACGACGTCATCGGGGCGCAGCAGGCCTTCACCGACCTGCTCTCCAACGTGGTCGGCAACCTGGTGACGGTGGTCATCGTGGTCGCCGCCATGTTCTTCCTCAGCTGGCAGATCACCCTGGCCGCGTTGATCCTGGTGCCCATCTTCCTCGTGCCGGCCCGCTTCGTGGGCCAGCGCATCGGCTCGCTCACGCGGGAGGGCTACAACCTCAACTCCGAGATGAACATGGTCATGCAGGAACGCTTCCAGGTCGGCGGCGCGATGTTGGTCAAGCTCATGGGCCGCCCCGAGGCCGAGGCCCAGTCGTTCGAAGCAAAGGCGGGCCGGGTGCGCGACATCGGGATCGCCCAGGCCACCTACGCCCGGGTCTTCTTCGTCGCCCTCTCCCTCACTGCCTCGCTCGCTACCGCCATCGTCTACGGCGTCGGCGGCGTCGCGGCCATCCACGGCACCTTGCTCGTCGGCACCGTCGTCGCGCTGGCCAGCTACCTGACCCGGCTCTACCAGCCGCTCACCCAGCTCTCGAACCTGAACCTCGACGTCCAAACCGCCCTCGTGTCCTTCGAACGCCTCTTCGAGGTCCTCGACATCGTCCCCATGATCGACGAGGCCCCCGACGCGGTCGCCATCCCCCGCGGCCACGCGTCGATCGAGTTCGACCACGTGCGCTTCACCTACCCGAGCGCCCGCGAGGTCTCGCTGGCCTCCCTCGAGTCGGTCGCCGTCCTCGAGGCGGGCTCGCGCAGCGAAGTGCTGCACGACGTCAGCTTCACGGTCGAGCCCGGCCACATGGTCGCCCTCGTCGGTCCGTCCGGCGCCGGCAAGACCACCATCTCGGCCCTGGTCCCCCGCCTCTACGACGTCACCGACGGCACCGTCCGCATCAGCGGCATCGACGTCCGGGCGGCCACCGCCGCGTCCCTCCGCGACACCGTCGGCGTGGTCACCCAGGACCCGCACCTCTTCCACGACACGCTGCGGGCCAACCTCATCTAC
The DNA here is from genome assembly GCA_963769095.1 of uncultured Acidimicrobiaceae bacterium. GTDB lineage: Bacteria > Actinomycetota > Acidimicrobiia > Acidimicrobiales > RAAP-2 > Bog-473. Next base: position 1,173,514 of record CAVYKO010000008.1, on the reverse strand, counting down.
GCCCGGCCCGAGGCCAAGGAGGCCGACATCTTCGCCGCGCTGGACCAGGCCCAGATCGGCCACATCGTCGCCGACCTGCCCGACGGCCTCGACACCGTCATCGGCGAGCGCGGCTACCGGCTCTCGGGCGGTGAGAAACAACGGGTCGCCCTGGCCCGCCTCCTCCTCAAGGCGCCGGACATCGTGGTGCTCGACGAGGCCACGGCCCACCTCGACTCCGAGTCCGAGGCGGCGGTCCAACGGGCCCTCCGTCAGACCCTGACCGGTCGTACCTCCCTCGTCATCGCGCACCGGCTCTCCACCGTGCGCGAGGCCGACGAGCTGCTCGTGATCGACGACGGGCGCATCGTCGAGCGCGGCACGCACTCCTCGCTGCTGGCCGAGAACGGCCTCTACGCCGAGCTGTACCGGACGCAATTCGCCGACCAGGAATCGGATGAGCAGCCGGGGACCGCGCAACCTGAGCCGGCAGGCACGCCTTAAGCTACTCGCTCGGTCGCAACACCTGAGAGAGCTGTTCTCCCACCGGGGTGAACTCGGGCATGACGAAGTCGCGGCGCAGCCAATTCGCGCCGTCCACGACCAACGTGTGACCCGTGACGAAGGCGGCATAGGGCGAACACAACCAGGCGGCCGCCCACCCGAGCTCATGCAGCTGTCCCAAGCGACCGGCGGGCGACCGGCGCGCATCGACGGACGGTCCTTCCGTTCGCAATGCCTTCAAGTCCTCTCGCATGTCCTCATGTGGGAAAAGACCCGGCGCCAGCGCGTTGATCCGGACTCCGTCGGGCGCCCACTCGACGGCGAGCGACTTCGTCAGGTTGCCCACTGCCGCCTTCGCCGCCGCTGCGTGCGCCATGCCCGGACCGCCGGTGAAGGACTGGGTGGCGAGAATGTTGAGAATCGCCCCGCCCGAACGGCCCTCGGCCGTGACGCGGCGATGCAGTTCCTGGCTGCAGAAGAACGTCCCGTCCATCACGATGTTGGTCACCGAGCGGAAGGCGTTCGGGCGCATCGTCGCCGCGAGCACCGGAAAGTTCGCCGCCGCGTTGTTCACGAGCACCGTGGGCGTGCCGAGCTCGCCGGCAATGACGTCAAACGCCCGTGTGATCTCTTCGGGCTCGCGGATGTCGGCGCCGGCATGGGCCGACCGACCACCGACGGCGGCAACGGCTTCGACTCCCGCCAGGCGGTGCTCCTCCGAGCGCGAGATGATGCCGATGGAGGCGCCCGCCCGGGCCAACTCCACGGCGATGGCCTTGCCGAGACCGGTCCCGGCACCCGTGACGATGGCGACGGTGCCGTCGAAGGTTCCCGGGGGCAGAAACGTGGAGCCCGCCGGCGGCGGCTCTGGCAGTCCCATGGCGGTCGCTCCCCCTACTTGCCTTCGAATTCGGCTTGCTGCTTCTTCGCCTTGGCGGCGTAGCCGGCCGGCATGTCGTCGCTCACGAACTCGACCGACGCGCTGAGCGCCTCGAACTTCAGCGCCTCGGGCAGGCCCCGGTAGGCGAACCCGTCGATCGTGCGCTTGATGGACTGGACGGCCAGCGGCGCGTTGGCCGCAATCTCGGTTGCGATCGCGGTCGCCGCGGGAACGAGATCCTCAAGGCTCGTGACCTGCTGGACGATACCGAGGCGATGGGCCTCCGCTGCGTCGATCCGGCGGCCGGTGAGGGCGAGCAGCTTGGCGTAGCCGGCACCCACTTCGTGGGCCAGGCGCAGGTCGCCGCCGGCGTCGATCGACACCCCGACCTGCGCTTCGGGGAGCGCGAAGAGGGCGTTGTCGGCCGCGACCCTGATGTCACACATCAGCGCGAGCTCGAAGCCAAACCCGAGGCAGTAGCCCTGCACCGCCGCGACGATCGGCTGGGGCAGGTCGTGGAAGACCCGGAACCGCTCGTGCACCCAGCGGATGCCCTCGTAGTAGTTCCGCACCTTCTCGGCGGGCGAGCGGCCGGTCACCCGGTCCTCGGGCATGCCGAGGTCGACCCCGGCACAGAAGGCCCGGCCCTCGGCCTTGACGAGAAGCACGCGGATGCGGTCGTCGAAACGGGCGCGGTCGGCCAGGACGCCGAGCTGGCGCGTCGCTTCCCACCTCCACATGTTCAGCTTCTCGGGATAGTCGAGCGTCAGGGTGCCGACGCCGGAGCCGTCGGTGGGCGGATCGAGGCGCAGCTGCCAGTCGTCCTCGGGCAGCACCGGCTCGGTGCGAATCGGCATCTCGGGCGCTCTCTCTCCACTGGTCCGAACTCCGGCTGGCGCAGCCGGCGTCTCAGTTTCTCGTAACCACCGTGTCTACCCGACAACCGGTCGTCACCGGAAGGACGCTGATCGACCCGCCCGGCCGGGCCGAGACCGGGGAGCGGGTCGGGGTCCTGCCGGAGGAGGCTGGCGCGATGCCTGTCGATCAGCTCGATTCCCCCGATCCCACTCGAGCGCGACGCCAGGAGAACCGGCTCCAGTGGGAAATGGTGCTCGCGGTGTTCCTGATCACCACCGCCGTCTTTTCTCTCTCCCCCGTCATTACGAACTACGACTCGTTTGCGACCTTTCCGACCGCCGTCAGCCTGGTCAATCGACACACTCTGTCGCTCGACGCGTACCACCACGTGAAGGTCCTCGCCACGAGCTACACCGTGAGCCACGTCCACGGACATCTTCTGACGTCGTACCCGTGGACTGTCGGGCTCTTTGCGATCCCCGCCGTCGTCGTCATCGATCTGCTCCATGCAGTCGGGGGTCCTTCAGCCGACTCCGTCGTCATCGGCCAAACACAGATCGGGAACCTCGTCCAGTTGTTGAGCGCGTCGATCGTGACGGGACTGGCCTGTGCCACCTTGGCGCTCCTCGCGTACCGTCGGCTGCGGGGCCCAGCGAAGAAACGCCGTCATTGGGCGATGCTCTGTGGCCTGACGTTCGCGTTCGCCACCAGCGCGTGGTCGACCGCATCGAGGGCGCTGTGGCAGCACGGACCGTCGATCCTCTTCCTCGCGATCGCCCTCATCGCTCTCGACCAGTTGTTCCCGAGAAACACCGATGACCACGCACCCCGCACCGACTCGACCTGGGCGCCGCTGATCGCAGGACTGGCTCTCGCCGGGGCAGTGACCATGCGACCGACCAACGCGGTCGCTCTGGGGCTGGCGACGATCCTGGTCCTCTGGAAGACCTCGAGACGACAGAGCGTCACGTATGTCGTCGGCGTCTTGGCGGTCCTCATTCCTTGGACCCTGGTCACGCTTCACTACTACGGGACCCCGCTGCAGCCGTACGACCAGGCGAGCAAGCTCGGACTCCGATCGACCTTCTTCGAATCCGTGGGCGCGGAATTGGTCAGTCCATCGAGGGGGCTGTTCCTCTTCAGCCCGATCGTCCTGGTCGGCGTCGCCGGGATGGTGATCGCCTGGAGGCGGAAGTCGGTCACGCCGCTCGACGCGCTCAGCGCTGTTGCCATCCCTTGCTATCTGTTCGCCATCGCACTGTTTCCCGTCTGGTGGGCGGGGACCAGCTTCGGGCCCCGGTTCATGACCGAGACCTTGCCCTTCTTCTTGGTTCTCTCGATTCCGTTCGTGGACTGGGTCGTGGCGTGGCGAGCGGAGAAGCCGGGGAGCCGGCCACTCCTGTACCGGGTCGGCGTCATCGGCGCGGTCGTCGTGTTGGCCTTCAGCGTGCTCGTCAATGCGCAGGGTGGTCTCCTGCGCTCATCGACCTGCTGGAATCTGCAAGCTCCGGGCGTTACGAGCGTGGACAAGGATCCCGCCCGGGTCTGGTCATGGAACGATCCACAGGTCGTGTACGGACTCCAAGCCATACGGTCCGAGGGCCTTTCCGCCGCGATGACCCGTTGCCCGGGGGGAACCCCACTTCCCTGATGTCCTGACGCCCCGAAGTCGTGCTCTTCGCTGTGCCTCCAGGGCCGATCTGCCCCCAGGTACCAGCGAAAACTAGAATCTGTTCCAATTGCGGGTAGCGTCGACCGTCGTCCCAGGTGACGGGCCAACCGCCAGCACAATTCAGCCGACAGGGAGGACTCCCCATGCACAACGAGCTTTGCGAACGCCTCGGGATCGAGTTCCCGATCTTCGCTTTCACCCACTGCCGGGACGTGGCCGCGGCCGTCTCGAACGCCGGCGGCCTCGGCGTGCTCGGCGCGGTCGGCTTCAGCGCCGAGGAGCTCGAGGTCGAGCTGTCCTGGCTGGACGAGCACGTGGGCGACCGTCCCTACGGCGTGGACATCGTCATCCCCGGCAAGTACGAGGGCATGGACGAGATCGACCCGGTCAAGCTCGAGGCCGAGTTGCGGGCCATGATCCCAGACGAGCACCGCACCTTCGCCAAGAAGATCCTGGCCGACCATGGCGTCCCCGAGCTCGAAGGCGGTCCCAAGCGTGAGCTCCTGGGATGGACGGCCGCGACGGCGGCACCGTTGGTCGACGTGATCCTGCAACACCCCAAGGTGAAGCTGGTGGCCAACGCGCTGGGCACACCCCCCGACGACGTGATCGCGGAGGTGCACGAACACGGCATGTTGATGGCGGCGCTCGCCGGTTCCGTGAAGCATGCGTTGAGCCACAAGGCCGCAGGCGTCGACATCGTCATCTGCCAGGGCTCCGAGGGCGGGGGCCACACCGGCGACGTCGGTTCCATCGTGCTGTGGCCAGAAGTCATCGACGCCGTCGCTCCCCTGCCCGTCCTCGCCGCGGGCGGAGTCGGTTCGGGACGCCAGATGGCGGCGGCCATGGTGCTGGGAGCGGCGGGCGTGTGGACGGGCTCGCTGTGGCTGACCGTCGAGGAAGCCGACGTGCCGCCGAAGCAGATGGAGTCCTACCTGCGGGCGACCTCGCGCGACACGGTGCGGTCCCGCTCGTTCACCGGCAAGCCCTGCCGCCTGCTCAAGAACGACTGGACCGACGCCTGGGAGGCCCCGGGGAATCCCAAGCCCCTCGGCATGCCGCTGCAGATGATGGTGGCCATCGACTGCGTCTCCCGTGGCCACGCCTACCCCGAGGAGGCTCGGGACGTGAACTTCAACCCGGCCGGGCAGATCATCGGTGCGGCGACTTCGGTCAGGCGGACGAAGGACGTCGTGCTCGGGATGGTCGAGGACTACATCGACGCGGTGGAGAAGCTGCAGCTCGTCGACGAGGGCGCATCCACCTGAGGAAGTCGGGCGACGCCTGGCGAAGAAGATACGCGTCCTCTGCTGGAAGCGGACGATGGAGCCCGTTGCTAGGGACACATTCTGGGAGTCAGGTAACCTTACGCAGGTGACGGGACTCCCGATCGCCGACTCCACTTCGGTATCTCGGGCCTGAGATTGTCCCCTGCATCGGGACGGAACATGCGTCGCATGGCTCGCGCCCGGCTGCACGACTGACCGCAATGAGCGCATGGTTTGAGCGCCCTCTGTCGCGTCCGTGGTGCGCACTGGGCTGGTGCATTGCAACCGCCTTCTTTGTTGGGATCGTGGCGCTGCTGGGTGGGGTGGAGTCCATCGACACGTACGAGTCCGTCTTCTCCACATGGGCAATTGCGCATGGCCAGCTCGGCTGTGCTTTCCCAACCGGGTTTAGGGTCATCGCACCGGTTTACCCCCTCCTCTCCGGTGGCCTTCTGGCCATTGGCCACGTCGGGAGTGGCATCCCATTTCCGCCCCGATCCGCCATGGGAGCGAGTTGTCACATGGCGTTTACGGTGATCAACGCCTGGTCCAACAAGGTGAACGTCTTGGGCCTTACGTTGAGACTCGCTTACCTGGGATGGATCTTTCTTCTGGCTGGGTTGATCGCTGTACTGCGAGCGACGGGGAGGGGGCGTTCGGGGTGGGAGCCAACAGCTGCGGCGGTTGTTGCCTGTCTCCCTCCCGTCTGGCTCTGCATCGAGGGCACATACCATCCACAAGATCTGATGGCGATGGGATTTGCTTTGGCCGCGTTGGCTTGTGCCCGCCGCGATGCCTGGGTGGGAGCCGGCATTCTGATCGCTTTCGCTGTTCTGTCACAGCAATTTCCGCACTCCTGGTCGCTGCTCCGCTCTTGTTTCTGGCACCCTCGCGCCGCAGGCTTGCGTATCTGGGTTCGGCCGTTGCCACCGCCATCGTCATTGCCTTTCCGCTGCTCGTGACGAATCCCAGTGGTGCCGAGCACGCCATCATCTTCGGTACCGGAAACACGGGCGGAATTGGAGGAACGGTCCTCTGGGAATTCGACCTACATCGAGCGCCCTTGGTTCTCTTCTCACGGATCACCCCGATTGCGCTGTCATCAGTGATCGCTTGGTGGACTGTGCGACGACTTGGGCGAGATGCTCTCGAGCCCATTCCTCTCCTCGCGATGACTGCAACGTGCCTGGGTTTACGCCTCGTCTTCGAACAGCAACTCTTCGGCTACTACTACATGGCGATCTGCGTCACTCTGATATTGCTAGAGGTCGTGCGCGGGCACATTCGTGGTTCGGTTGTCGCCTGGATAGCGACGGTCTCCATGGTGTACCTCCTCCACTCGGATTCCTTCGATGCTCTTCGTCCACCCTGGCTCACCTTCGCCCACGTTGTCGTCCCATTGTCTGTGATTTGCATTGCGCTTGTGCTCGCAGTCGTGACCGTCAAGCGTGATGGGCCGAATTGGACGCTGGTGCTGTGGTTGGGAATGATCGTCGCAGCGCTCGTCGAATGGCACGACACGGACCTCTTAGGAATCCCGCCAACCTGGTTCTGGCAAGTTATTTTCGTCCCTCTCGGTATCGCGCGCGCCGCCGGTCCGCTTTTCGCGGAATTTCGACGCCGTGCGCGGTCCCCCGGAGTTGTTCGCGCCACATAAACACCGCGGTTGATCTGCCGTAGAGCTGACATCGGGGGCACGCACGTGGGCACCTGGTGGCGACCCTGCTGCCTCATTTCCTGCGGACGCCGGACACCTTGGGGCATCCCGTAGTCGACGAAGTCGGTACGTACACCGAAATGTCCAATGATCTGGAAAACGTGACCAACCGATACGCACCCCCCAGCGCCGCGGTCTGAGGAGGAGCGTCGAAGGTTGCAATGACGGCCGGCCTCGTTCGTAACAAGACGTGCCCGACGGGTGAGCTCTTCTGCAACAAAGACGGATCTTGCACGCCCCACGTGAATTTCACAGAGGAAGGCGATCTCTTTGCGATCGAACGGTCCGTGAGTCCCCGAATATCGACGAACCGCAGGTCCTGGCGGGCAAAACCGAAGTAACCCACTTCACTCGTGGCCACGGATTGGCCTGCACGAAGACAGCTGAGAAGAGTTGGAAGAGTCGCCCACAGATGTGAGTCCTCGTAGCTCCCTGACGCGATCAAGTCTCGGGCCATCCACCGCCTGCTCAGATGCCATACCGGCGCAGGGAACACCGGACAGGAGATTGAAGTGGCGAGAAGGACAACGCCAAGTGCGCCGCAAATGCATCCCGCGAAGATCGGTCGAACTCGACGCGTATACGTACGAGAAGACGCTCACCAGGCCGAGTACTTCGAGAATGACGGCCGGAATGATGGCCGGTGCTGCGAACCTAGCCCCTTGCATCCAGTCTCCACCTGAAAGCAGGATGAAGACGGACTGTGCCACCACTACGGCGACGAGATAACCACACCGAGGAAATCGCTTCACTACGGCATATACGCCGCCTCCCAGCAGCGCGAGCTGAAGGATGAGAATCACTGTGCCGCCCGAAGTTCCCGCTAAGGGTCGGAGTGAAGCGATCAGATAGTGGGAAAAACCGCGGGGCGAGTGCTTGTCTCGCAGCAACATCCTTGGCGTAGTAGGTATTTGGAAGAGCATCTGCAAAGTAAAGAAGAGCGAAACAAGCCCAGCCGAGAGCGGCAAGGGCGCCCCCGATGACCCGACCAGACGTGGTGGAACAGTGATAGGCGGTCTTTCAATCACCAATCCGGCAAGCCCCATGCCGATGATCACCAAGAGTGCGTCGGGACGAGCGAGAACCGCCGCGAAGGAGATCACGGCAAGACGAAGGGGCCACTTCGTCGGGGTGTCGAGGATCAACATGCGTGTCAAAAGCATCAAGAGCCATACTTCAAGTGTGGTCTCGAGGGCATTACTTGATGTGGTAACCCAAGGATCCACGATGTGCTCACAACGACACATCCGATACGACTTGCCCAGCGAGGGATGTCTAAGCGATAGAGCAGGATTCCGGTCTCGCGGATGGCAAGCAGCCCGAAGACCAGAGATGCCAACTTGAGTTTGAAGAGATCGTGGCCGCCGGGGAAACGTAAACAGCCGTCGCGTAATAACTAGATGCAGTGGGCTCGTCTTTTTTTTTTTTCCCCCCCCCCCCCCCCCCCCCCCCTAAAAAAAAAAAAAAAAAAAAAAAAAAAAAAAAAAAAAAAAAAAAAAAAAAAAAAAAAAAAAAAAAAAAAAAAAAAAAAAAAAAAAAAAAAAAAAAAAAAAAAAAAAAAAAAAAAAAAAAAAAAAAAAAAAAAAAAAAAAAAAAAAAAAAAAAAAAAAAAAAAAAAAAAAAAAAAAAAAAAAAAAAAAAAAAAAAAAAAAAAAAAAAAAAAAAAAAAAAAAAAAAAAAAAAAAAAAAAAAAAAAAAAAAAAAAAAAAAAAAAAAAAAAAAAAAAAAAAAAAAAAAAAAAAAAAAAAAAAAAAAAAAAAAAAAAAAAAAAAAAAAAAAAAAAAAAAAAAAAAAAAAAAAAAAAAAAAAAAAAAAAAAAAAAAAAAAAAAAAAAAAAAAAAAAAAAAACTGCACCCTTTGGCGACATGCACAAAGCGCCGTTCACGCTCTGGGATATACGGGCTTCGTCTCGGACGTTCCCCGACCTAGTGTCGCCCCTATGGAACTCCACGAGGCCCTCTACACCACTCGGGCGATGCGCCGGGTCCGCAAGGACCCGATCCCGCTCGACGTCCAGGCCCGCATTCTCGATGCGGCCATCCGGGCTCCCTCGGGTGGCAACCAGCAGAACTGGCGCTTCGTGCTGCTCGACGACCCGGACAAGAGGCGGCGCTCGCCCCGCTCTACCAGCACGCAATCGGCGAGTTGTGGAAGTCCATCTACAAGGCCCAGCTCGACGCTGCCGCCGCAAATCCTGAGGCCCCCGAGTCGATCCAGCTCCTCAAGGTGCAGCGCTCGGCGCAGTGGCTGGGTGACCACTTCGAGGATGTCCCCCTCTTCCTGTTCCCCTTCAGCCAGCACGACCCGACCGGGGGCTCCATCTATCCGGCCGTCTGGAACGCCATGCTGGCCGCCCGGGCGGAAGGTGTCGGCAGCTGCCTGACCGCGCTGCTCCAGTTCTTCCACCCCGCCGAGACGTTCGAGATCCTCGGTGTCCCGACGGATCAGGGCTGGATCCTGTCGGGCACGGTCAGCTTCGGCTACCCGACGGGCACCTGGGGGGTGGCCGCTCGCCGCCCCGTCCACGAGGTCAGCTACCGCAACACCTGGGGCTCCGACGTCGGCTTCGAGGTGCCCGACCCTCTATGGCCGAGCTGACCGTCGTCACCGCTGCCTTCGGGGGCACGGTGCTGCGGCTCGCCGTCGCTCCCGGCGACCAGGTCTCGCAAGGCGCCGTCCTCCTGGTGATCGAGTCCATGAAGATGGAACACGTCATCGAGGCGCTCCAGGCCGGTGCCGTCGACTCCTTCTCGGTCTCGGTGGGTGACGCGGTGCAGAGCGGTGACGTCCTCCTGCGGTTCGCACCATCCGAGGTCGGCGACGGCGTTACGGGGGTGGCGGCCGATGCCGCCGATGTCCAGGAGGACGTGGGCGACGTCGTCCGTCCGGAACTGGCCGAGCTGCGGAACCGCACGGCGGGCACGCTCGACGCCGGCCGACCTGAAGCCACCGAACGTCGCCATGCGCGCGGCCGGCGCACGGCCCGGGAGAACGTCGAGGATCTCTGCGACCCCGGCAGCTTCGAGGAGTACGGCCGCTTCGTCATCGCGGCGCAGCGGGCCCGCCGCAGCACGGACGACCTGATCGCGCAGCACCCGGCCGACGGGCTGATCGCCGGGCTCGGGCGGGTCAACGGCGACCTCTTCGCGCCCGAGCAGGCGCGCTGCGCGGTGGTCTCCTACGACTACACCGTGCTCGCGGGCACGCAGGGGCAGATGAACCACAAGAAGAAGGACCGCCTCTTCGACCTCGTCGAGCGGCTGGAGCTCCCCGTCGTGCTGTTCGCGGAAGGCGGCGGAGGCCGTCCCGGCGACACCGACACGGCCACGGTCACCGGTCTCGACACGGCCGCCTTCGCGCTGTTTGGTGCGCTCAGCGGCATGGTGCCGCGCGTCGGCATCGTGTCCGGGCGTTGCTTCGCCGGCAACGCGGCGCTGCTCGGGTGTTGCGACGTCATCATCGCCACCCCGGACGCGAGCATCGGCATGGGCGGCCCGGCGATGATCGAGGGTGGCGGCCTCGGCGTGTTCGCGCCCGACGACGTCGGGCCCGTCGAGGTCCAGGTGCCGAACGGCGTCATCGACGTCCCGGCCGCCGACGAAGCGGAGGCGGTCGACGTCGCCCGGCGTACCTGTCGTACTTCCAGGGCGACCGCGGAATGGAGTGCGCCGGACCAGACGCTGCTGCGCGAGGTCGTTCCGGCCGACCGCCGGCGGGCCTACGAGGTGCACCGGCGCTCGAGCTGCTCGCCGACGACGGCTCGGTGCTCGAGCTCCGCCCTTCCTTCGCGCGCGGGATGGTGACGGCGCTCGCCCGGATCGAGGGCCGGGCGGTCGGCGTGATCGCGAACAACCCGCTGCATCTGGCCGGCGCCGATCGACGGACCGTGCTCGGACAAGGCGGCCCGCTTCCTGCAGTTGTGCGACGCCTTCGACTGCCGGTGCTGTCGCTGTGCGACACGCCGGGATTCATGGTCGGTCCCGCGGCCGAGGAGACGGCCTCGTCCGCCACGCCGCTCGCATGTTCGTCGTCGGCGGCGACGCTGACGGTGCCGTTCTTCACCGTGATCCTGCGCAAGGGCTACGGGCTCGGCGCGAAGGCGATGGCGGGCGGGACTTCCACGCGCCCGCTGTTCACGCGTGCCTGGCCGACCGGCGAGTTCGGCGGCATGGGTCTCGAGGGCGCGGTGCGGCTGGCGATCCGCAAGGAGCTCGAGGCCATCGCGGACGACGAAGAGCGCGAGGCGGCCTACGAGGCGCTGGTCGGCGGGCCTACGAGCGTGGAAGGCTTGCACGCCGGTACTTCGAGATCGACGACGTGATCGATCCGGCCGAGACCAGGGCGCGCATCCTGCATGCGTTCGAGTCGGCTGGACCGAGGGAGCGCCGGCGCGGCCAGCGGCCGTTCGTGGACACGTGGTAGCCGGCGACTCGTCCGGCGCGGCAGAGCGACTCCTCGGTGAACTGACCCTCGACGAGAAGTGCTCGCTCACCGCGGGCGCCAGCCTCTGGTATCTGCCACCTGTCGAGCGGGTCGGTCTTCGCGGCGCTCAAGTCTCGGATGGGCCTTCGGGGGTGCGCGGCGACAGCTTCGGCGGCAAGCGCTCTCTGTCGCTGCCCTGTGGCATGGCGGTCGGATCGACCTGGGATCCGGAGCTCGTCGGGGACCTCGGTGTGGCGCTGGCGGAGGAGGCGCCGCCGAGGGCGTCCACGTCCTGCTCGGACCCACGGTCTGCATTGTGCGGACGCCGTTGGCCGGGCGGACGTTCGAATCCTTCTCGGAACCCGCTGCTGACGGCGCGGCTGACCGTCGCCTACGTGCGCGGCGTGCAGTCGAAAGGGGTCGCCTGCTGCATCAAGCACTACGCGTGTAACGATCAGGAATACGAGCGCATGAGCATCAGCGCCGAGGTGGACGAGCGGACGCTGCGCGAGATCCACCTGGACCCTTTCGAGGCGGCGGTGCGCGAGGCCAGGTCTGGGCGCTGATGACGGCCTACAACAAGGTGGGAGGCACCTACTGCGGCGAGCAGCCCGAGCTCCTGAACGGGACCTTGCGCGGTCGTGGGGCTTTGAAGGGGTCGCCATGTCGGACTGGTACGGCACGCATTCGACAGCGCCGGCGGCGTTGGCCGGCCTCGACCTCGAGATGCCGGGGCCACCGGCCTGGCTCGGGCCCAACTTGGCGGCGGCGGTCCGCGACGGGCAGGTGGGCGAGGACGTGGTCGACGGGCAGGTGGGCCATCTGCTCGGCCTGATGGGCCGCGTCGGCCTGCTCGACGACCCGGTGGAGAGGCCGGCGTCGACGGGGAGGGCGAGGACGACGATCCCGGCCGCCGAGCCCTGGCGCGACGAGTCGCGGCCGGCGGGTCGGTGCTGCTGGTCAACGACGGCGTGCTCCCCCTCGACGCGGCGTCGATCGGCCGCGTGGCCGTCATCGGACCGAACGCGCAACAGATGGCCATGGGCGGTGGCAGCTCGGAGGTGACGCCCTACGTGCGGCGCAGCCTGGTCGACGCCCTGACCGAGCGCATGCCCGAGTCGACGGTCACCTACGACGTGGGTTGCCGCATCGACCGGGGCACTCCGCCGATCGATGTGCGGCTGCTGACACCCGTGAGCGGAGGGAGCGAGGGGTTCACCGTCGAGTACTTCGACGACCCCGAGCTGCCGGCGGACGGCGAAGGGGCGCGGGCGCCGCTCGAGACGGGCCTGACCCATTCGGCCCGCGCCGTGTGGATCGGTCCCCCGCCGGGGCTGGAGACCGGGCGGTGGTCCGTCCGGCTGAAGGCGACCTTCACGCCCGACACGTCGGGGGTGTGGCGGCTGGGCCTGGAGTCGGCGGGCCGCTCGGTGCTGCTCCTGGACGGCGCCGTCGTGCTCGACAACAGCGACCCGCAGCGGGGCACCGGGTTCTACGGCGCGGGCAGCGAGCCGATCGAGGTCGACTGGGAGCTCGAGGCGGGGCGTCCGTACGCGCTGACGATCGACCTGTGGCCGCGGTCGCGTTCGAACCCGATCATGGGCGCGCGGGTGCTGGCGGGGCGGCCGGAGCCCGACGACGAGTTCGGGCGGGCGGTGGAGTCGGCGGGAGCGGCCGACGTCGCCGTCGTCGTGGTGGGACTCAACAACGAGTGGGAGTCCGAAGGGTACGACCGGTCTGATCTGCGACTGCCGGGTCTCCAGCGCGAGTTGTCGAGGCGGTGCTCGACGTCAACCCGCGCACCGTGGTCGTCGTGAACGCCGGGTCCCCGGTGGAGATGCCCTGGGCGGAGCGGGCCGGAGCCGTGCTGCTGCCGTGGTACGCCGGTGAAGAGGGCGCCGATGCGGTGGCGGACATCCTGGTCGGCCGGCGCGACCCGGGTGGGCGCTTGCCCGTGACGTTGCCGGTGCAGGCTGAGGACACGCCGACGGCCGGGGCACCGGAGTGGTACCCGGGGGTCAACGGCAAGGTCGTCTACGAGGAGGGTGTGTTCGTCGGGTACCGCCACTACGACACCAACGAGGTGGCGCCGTTGTTCCCGTTCGGCCACGGGCTCAGCTACGGCGACGTGGTGTGGGAGGGCGTGGACATCACGGCGGACACGGTGACCGTGCGCCTGTGGAACCGCGGCGCGTGGCCGGGAACGGAGGTCGTGCAGGTCTACCGGGGCAATCTCGGATCGCCGGTGCCGCGGCCGGCGCGGGAGCTGGTGGGATTCGTGAAAGTCGGGCTGGAGGCCGACGAGCGGCAACAGGTGGAAGTCGGGTTGGACGCTGTCGCCTACCGGTATTGGGACGTGGACCTGCACGGATGGCGGTCCGACCCCGGACGTTACGAGCTGCTCGTGGGGGCGTCGTCGTGTGACATCCGCGTGTCGGCGGTCGTCGAGTGGGACGGGCGGTGACGTCAGAGGCACCTCGACCGTGGACATGGACCTGGGACCGGCTGCTGGTGGAGCCACGGCGGCCGCAGGTCATCCGCGAGCGGCCGAACGCGCCATGGTTCGCCGTCGCCGCCGTGTGCGTCGGGGCCTTCATGGGCCAGCTCGACGCCTCGATCGTCACCGTGGCGTTGCCGACGCTGCAGAGCACGTTCAACGCCTCCGTCGGTGCGGTGGCGTGGGTGGGGTTGTCGTACCTGTTGGTGTTGGTGGCGACGGTGACGGCGGTGGGGCGGTTCGCCGACATGTGGGGCCGCAAGCTGTTGTACGTCTACGGCTTCGTGATTTTCACGCTCGCCTCGGTGCTGTGCGGGCTGGCGCCGGGGCTCGGGTGGCTGTGCGGCTTCCGGGCGCTGCAGGCGGTCGGGGCGGCGATGCTGCAGGCGAACTCGCTCGCCATCATCGTGCTGGTGGTGCCGGCGGCAGCGTTGGGCCGCGCCATCGGCTTTCAGGGGGCGGCGCAAGCATTGGGACTGGCGCTGGGTCCGACCGTGGGCGGGTTGTTGCTGGCGGCCGGCGGGTGGCGCCTGATCTTCTTCGTGAACGTGCCGTTCGGTGTGTTCGGCGCGGTGGCGGCGGTGCTGTTGGTGCCCCGTTCACGTGATCTTTTGGCGCGGGTGCGCTTCGACTGGACGGGGTTGGCGATGTTCTTCCCGGCCATGGTGGCGCTGTTGTGCGGGATCTCGTTCGGGGCGACGGCGGGGTGGGGGTCACCCCTGATCGTCGGGTTGTTCGTGGTGGCCGCGGTGCTGTTCGTCGTGTTCGTCTGGCACGAGCGGCGGGACCGGGTGCCGATGCTGGACCTGGGGCTGTTCCGGAGTGCTCGGTTCTCGACGGGGATCGCATCGGGGATGGGGTCGTACCTGGTCATGTTCGGGGTCTTGTTGCTGGTGCCGTTCTACCTGGAGCGTGCGTTGGGGTTGGGGACGGCGCGGGCCGGGCTGGAGCTCATGGTGTTCCCGCTGGCGTTCGGGGTGGTGGCGCCGTTCGCCGGACGGGTGGCGGACCACGTCGGGGCGTGGCCGCTGTGCGTCGGTGGGATGGCCCTGGTGACGGTGGCGTTGGTGGTGCTGGGGGCGGTGCGTCCTTCGACTGCAGGGTTTTGTGTGTTGCTGGCGTGCATCGGGGTCGGGATGGGGCTGTTCACGTCCCCCAACAACGCGTCGATCATGGGGGCGGCACCGGAAACGCAGGCCGGCATGGCGTCGGGGGTGCTGAACATGACCCGTGGGTTGGGGACGGCATTCGGGCTGGCGGTGACGGGGACGGTGTTCACGGCGGCGGGCGGCGACCTGGGGCATGCTGCGGTGGCGATGGCGGACGCGGCCCATGCGTTCACGGTGGCGGCGTATATGCTGGCGGGGGTCGCGGCCGCGGCCGGCGTGGTGGCGGCGTTGCGGTCGGCCGGGAGGCTCGGGAGCGCGCGGTTGTCGGCGGTGGAATAGGCGGCGAGCTGCCGGCGTACAGCTCTTCGAGGTGTGAGACGGCTGCTTCGATTCGTCGCGAAGGTGCCCACGTACGGCACTTCGGAGCTACCCGAGGGCACGTCGTCCGGGCGGGTTATGGGCTACCCCAAACGGAATACCGAGGGAAGCCGGGGCGTCCGTCGTCATCGGCGACCTCATGGCTCAGGTTGGAGCCGTCGGTGCTCCGAGAGACTCCTCATGGCGAAGTCCTCGCGACGGCTGCCTGCGGGAGAACGGCCCGATTTGGGGCGGGCGCGGTACGGCGAGCCTGCTACGTACCGGCACCATGAGGGTAGGGGCTCGACCTGGGTGATGTACTAACGATGATGATCGTGAAAGAGCCGGGCGAACCGGGTATCAGGCCCCGTGGCCGTCCTCGGTCGTTGAAGACAGAGCAGATCGTCGAGGCCGCGCTCGAAGCTGACCGACGAATCGAATCTTGATGAAGTCTCTATGCGGTCGCTAGCGAACGAACTGGGCGTTCCGGTCATGACGATCTACAACTACGTGGCCAGCAAGGAGGCCCTCAACGAGTTGGTCGTCGACCATGCGCTGCGTCCGGTGTCAGTGCCTCCTCCTGAGGCAGGATCCTGGGAGGAGCGGATGCGCCGGCTTCAGCGCGACGCCCGAGGAGCGATGCGCCAGCACCCGGGCCTCTCCTTCAGCCGTCATGGCAGTAGCAGTCGTGAGGCCATGCGGCTGGCCGAAGGAGCAATGTCGATCCTTCACACTGGGGGATTTGCGCCCGGCGAGGCTTCGATGGCGTTCGCCACACTGTTCAGGTTCATGCTGGGACAGATCGAACTTGACGTTCTGTCCGATTCGATGGGTGGTGAAGCGACCTTTGAGGGTGTGACGTCTGCCGCTGATCTGTCCCGAGACGAGCTCTTTGAGATCGGTTTAGACGCCGTGATCGCCGGTATCAACCTGAACATGGGCGGGCGGCCTAATCAGCGGCAAGGTCGCACAAGGAAGAAGTAGGCCAGAAGGTCTCTTCGTCGCGAAGGTCACCACCAGTCACTTCAGCCCTACAGCGTGAGACGTAGTGGCAGCTCCACCAAGCGGCGAACCAAGAGACTCTTGTGGTGGTGCAGGTCCTCCGCCGGCACGTCGAGCTCAAACCGAGAGGTTCGAGCGAGGAGCTGCTCGAAGGTTACTCTCGCTTCGAGCCGCGCCAGCGGGGCTCCGAGGTCCAGGTGAATGCCCCACCCGAAACCGAGGTGGCGGCGCGGAGTGCCGCGTTCCACGTCGATCACATCCGGGCCCTCGAAGCGGACGCCCGCGATTCGCCGGCGCCGAGCAGCACCAACCGAGCCTCGGCGGGGAGGTTGACCCCGGCGAGTTGTGTGTCCTGGTCACCCGGCGGTAGTGGCCCCGAAAGGGAGGGTCGATCCGACAGGCCTCCTCAACAAACGTCTCCACAAGCGCAGGATTCGTTCTAAGCCGCTCCTGAAGGGTTCGGTCTCTGGCCAGGATCGAGACCCCGGTCCCAATGAGGCTGGTCGTGGATTCGCTTCCCGCTGACACCAAGAGCAAAAGGATGACGAAGGCCTCCAGGTCGTTCAACTCACCGGAGTTCACCGCGTCCGCGCACCTCCGATCACGGTGTTCTGATCGGGATGTGATGCGGCGCGTGCCTGCCCGTAGGCATCTGCGACGGGGCCCAGGTCGCCGATGATCTCTTGGATCTCACGGCATCTTTCCTCAGACGAACCCACTATCTGCTTACCCGACGCGTAACCGAAGTCCCGGACAAACTCGGCTGCTTCGTCGGGCAGGCCGAGCAGACGCGACAGCACGACGGCGGGCAGCGGGATCGCGGCCTGACTCATCCACTCCATCGCACCCATGCTCAGGTGGGGATCGAGGAGTTCGTCAACGAGCGCTCTGACCTCGGTCTCTCTCGCTTCTATGGAGCTTCGGGTGAAAAGCCGGCTCAGCACCTTGCGTTGGCGGCCGTGATCCGGCGGGTCGGCGGTGGCAAGAACCATCGGGACATCGAGGTCTTGCACCGAGTCGCTACTGACCGACCAGAGCTCAGCACTGCCGGTGCGACCGACGTGCAGAAACTTGATGGTGTCGCTCGAGTAGGTCACCGGATCAGCGATCACCTCTTGGATGAGGCTCAGGCGCGACACGAGGTACGTCCCAGTCCCGGGGACTTCGTGAACAGGATCGAGCTCCCGGAGCTCTGCGTAGTACTCGTAGGGCTCCTCGATCACCGCAGGATCGAACAGGGGATCGAGGGTTGTCACAGTGCCTGAATGGCTGACTCATTTCCGTACAGCTTATGAAAATGTGCTGGAGCACCGCAAGCCTGTCCAGCAGGTATTTCCCGGCCCCGAGATGTGTCCGCCAGATCGGACGCGGCGATCAGCGCCGGCCGGGGACCACCTGGCGGATCCACGTCCGAAGGGTGCCCGAAAAACGCGACAACCCACCGTTGAGACTGCCCCCATCCGCCGGCTTCGGGCGCTCTTAATTTCCAGAGTGTCGGGCTGCCGTATCGATGGTGACCGGCCACCAGCAGCCCGACCCTCGGGCGGGGCGCCCTCGCCGGGAATCGAACCCGGTGTCATCACTTAGTCAGAATGATGCAGTCATTCAGACCCAGGGCGCTGCAGGAGAATGGTCGCCAAGGGTCAGACATTGGTTGGTATCCTGGAGGAAGTCAGAGTGATGCATTTGTGCGAAGGGGCCTTCGGGCCCCTTCTGCGCGCTCGAGACGAGATCAAACCAAACGGGCGGCGGGATAGCCCCGTACGCCGGCCTGGGGACCAGCAATCGGCGCTTTCCGCTGCTCCAATATGTGGTGTCAGCCGGTCAGGGGTGGCCAGATGAAATGATGGGCGTCAGACTTTGGCCAAGTCCCGACACTTCAGCGAGTTGGCGGATCCACGCGCGAGCCCGGTGGGCGACGCGGATCATGTCGTCACGGATTGCCGCTTCCTTTTCGACCCGTTCTGCACTGAGGCCGACTACGACGAGGGCCGAGCCGGCTTCGCCCATGTCTGCACCTCGATACTTGTCCATTGCGGTCGTCGCGGCCTGCACATCGGCGCCGGAGTACCCCTTACTTCCTCCCTCAGCCCGCGGGCGAGTTTGTCTCGGATAGTCATAGGAGCGGCCATGTTTACGTAATCTTATCCCACTTTTGCCGTGTTAGGCGGCATGTCAATGGTAAGACGAGATCACCCGCCAACGAGTGCGATCGGCCCCGTCTTTTACTCCCCCCCGAAAGGCGGGGCCGGTTCGCGGAGCTGGAAGGAACGAGCCTCCGAACAACGGGTATGCGGCGACTATCCACCGTCCGGTGTTAACTGGGACAGTGGAGGGTCATCTCGGAGAGACAAGCGGCGGATTGCTGCCGGAGACTGTTGAGGCCGCCATCAGGGCATCTTGGAGTCTTGACACGTGCGACCCAACCGACGCGGCTGATTGGAGCCCGGCAAATCCATCTCGGGGCCAGTCCGCGGTTACGGCCTTGGTTGTGAACGACCTCTTCGGTGGCGAGTTGCTCGAGGCCGAAGTGCACTTCCGCGACGGCTCACGCCAGGGATTCCACTACTGGAACCGGCTCGATGGGGTCGAGGTGGATCTCACTCGAGAACAATTCTCGAGGCACGAAGTGATTCAAGAGCCGCAGATGATCGACCGCCGACCGGAGTTCCCATGGCTGGCCCAGGAGCAGTACGTCGTCTTTCGACAGCGGGTCCACGCTGCGTTAGAAGTGGCGCCTGGGATGGAGTCCTAACAGCCCAGTTGCCGGGACGGTGGGGCGCTTTCGCTGTCGGGCTAGCCCGTCGGGATGCGGGAGCGGCTTCCTCGCTATCTGATCATCGCCGGGTCGGGGCGTTCGTTGTTGATATCGCCTTCAGCGTGATCTTGGTTGCTCGGCGAAGCCGCTGCAGCGCGAACCCGTACAACGACAACAGCGCCTGCTGAGTTACAAACGCGAGCATCCACGGGTCCAACCCGGTGTCACCCCGTAGTCAGTGGAGCGCGGTCATCCAGACCCAGGGCGCTACAAAGAACGGTCGCCAGAGATCTGAATGCTGCTGATACCCTGTAAGTAGTCAGTGGAGTGCAGTCGTGCGAAGGGGCCTTCGGGCCCCTTCTGCCGCGTCACGCCCCTCGCATTGCATTCCATAGCGCCCCCGTCCGCCGGATTAGGGCTTCAATCCGAACGTGGCTCTTCTCATCATTACGGTCCCGCAGCTATCGGGGGCGTGAGCTGTCGTGGTTTGCCGTGACGATTGAAGTTCTGAACGATGCCAGATGCACTACCCCAGCTTCGCCGGTAGGTGGTCGTGGATCATCGGCGGTACCTGGGCCAACATTGCAACGTGATCGCATCGTGGATATCGCCCAAGGCAGCGAAGGGAATCGAAAGTGGCATCGCAGGTCGCGGCCTGATTGCCATCGAACCGATCGAAAAGGATGAGGTTGTCGCGGTGAAAGGCGGCCACATTGTCACCACGGCGCAGCTGCAGTCCCTGCCTCTATTGCTCCAGAATTTCTGAAGTTCAGATCACCGACGATCTTCATCTCGTAGCCCTGACCGACGAGGAGTATGAGTCGGTGATGCTCTTCCTCAATCACTCCTGCGAACCCAATGTGGGTTTTGGGGGCAACAGTGTCCTCATTGCAATGCGCGATATCGAGGCCGAGGAGGAGCTGACGACTGATTATGCCCTTTTCGATGACTTCGACGGTTCAATGGAGTGCCACTGCGGACGACTCCTATGTCGGGGCCGCATCGACGGTCGGGACTGGAAGCGTAACGATCTCCAGAAGAGGTATCGGGGCTACTTCTCCTGGTACCTCGAGCGACAGATTCAGCACTCGCCGTAAACAGCGAGTGGGCAGCCGTCCCCTTTCGCCGGCTCGGCAACATTCGCGATTCTCTCCAAACATCACCGACCGTTCGTTCCATGCCCCCCTGGGTCTGGATCGGCTACTTGCCACTGACGAAGGTGATGTACCGGGTTCGATTCCCGGCCGGGGGGCCGCCTCGAGCGGTCGGTCGTCGGTATCTCGTCAGTACCACGCAGGCGACCAGCCGCTGTGAGGACCAGCTATTCTTGACATCGTCAGTGGCGAGTAGTCATGAATGAGAGGGACCCGATCGGTCCCTCTCATTCGCGTCCGGGGTGTCCGCATCAACGTCGCACTGATGGGCACCTGATACCCGGAGTGTCGGGCTGCCGTAGCGATGGTGACTGGCACCAACAACCCGACCCTCGGGTGGGGCGCCCCGGCCGGGAATCGAACCCGGTGCTCGTCCTTAGTCAGAGGACGGCAGACATCCAGGCCCAAGGCGCTATGAAAGAACGGTCGCCTGGTATCCGATGTCGGCTGGTACTCTGACAAGCAGTCAGGGGACGGCAGTCGTCGTGCAAAGGGGCCTTCGGGCCCCTTCTGCGCGCCCGGGCTCTTTACAAGATCCCGGACACTTGGGGTAGCCCCGTTCGACGGGACGAAATCACGAGTTCGCGGTCATCCCGTCATTCCGGCCACTTCTTCGAGTAGCTCGCTCGCTTCAGCCGGATTCATGAGTGCGAGGCAGCCTCCAGAGAAGCGATCGTCTTCGGTCACATCTGCGACAGCGCCGGGCGGCGGTGTGGGGTCTGGAGCTTCCAGTGGGAGTTCGAGCTCTGCGAGCACGAGACCATAGAGGGAGCCACTGAACTCATCGACTGAAAGCGTCACTGCACCCACCGGCCAATGCCGACGGGTCTTGACCAACACTGCTGCTTCGAGCTGTGCCATGAGGTCATACTCAGGCTCGGTGAGGTAAATGTTGGTCAAGTGGACAAGACCTGGGCGGTCGGGATCTTCCCGCACCTTCTGGCCGAGTTTGTAGACAACGCGCCGACTGGTCCGCATCTGCCGGAGCCGCAGCGTCGATTGGCGGAAGTATCTGTCGAGGATGTGGACGGGCTCTACTGCGCCTTCCGGAACGCCAGACAGAAGCCACCGGTGCTCACGTTCGACCCGCGCATACGCCCCCTCCCCCGGGCTTCTTCCGATCACGGCTCCAGTATGACCCTGCCCCAATCCGCCGGACGGGGGACGCTGGGCCCCTACCCTCTCAGTTGATGAATGCTCTTCCTCTGGCCCGGCGAGACCGACTCGCTCTCTGCGACCTCTTCGACGAACTGGGCCCGGAAGCGCGCACCCTGAACGAAGGATGGACGACCGCCGACCTGGCCGCCCACCTTGTCGCCCGCGATCGCCGTCCCGATAGCGTGCCGGGACTCGTCGTGCCCGCTCTCGCCCCGTGGAGTGAGCACGTTCGCCGCGGCATCTTGCGCCGGCCCTACAGCGATGTCGTCGAGAACCTGCGCACAGGACCACCGAAATGGTCACCGCTGCGGCGACCAGGCCCCGATCGGATGGGCAACACCCACGAGTTCTTCGTGCATTACGAAGATGTCCGTCGGTGCCGCGACGGCTGGGAGCCTCGACAGCTCGATGCGGAGGCGGACGCCGACATTTGGCGCGTCGTGCGCTGGTTTGGACGCCGCGCGTTCCGACGATCGCCCGTCGGTGTGGTACTGCGATGGCGTGATCAAATATTCCAGGCCCATCGCGGGACGCCGGCGGTGACCATTACCGGTCCGCCCGGTGAAATCCTCCTCTACGCGTTCGGGCGCCAGGGACATGCCCGCGTAGATCTCGAAGGCGAAGGAGCGACCGTCGAAGCCCTGGCGACAACCACGCTGTCCTGGTAACCAACGGCATCCCCTAACGCTGCCGGTTATGAGCGGTCATCGGTTAGCGGATTAGCTCAACGGATTGCGCCATTGCGAGGTCAAGATCCAAGTTCACCTGGCTGTGCCCATGGAAACTGACCTGGTTGACCATTCCGTCCTGCTTCCATTGCAGGAGGTCGTGCCCCTGGACTGTTTCAATGGCGTTCGGGTCGTTCGATGAGTTGGCGCACTCGAAGAACTGGCCAGGTGACCCATGGATTCGGACCGCAGGTTGCGCTTGAATCGGTAGGCAGTACGAAGGAATCGAAGCTGCAGCACGGTCCGAATGAGGTTTGTATTCACCCAGGAGTCTTGTCCCGGTCTCGAATACAAAATGACCGAGTGGTCCACCATTCGAGGCGCTCATTGGCACCCAACCCTGATACGTGTCAATGGAGACTCCGACGTATCCACTGGGCACCTGGAAGTTCATTTGTGTCATCAGGAGAGACTTTCGATATACCGACACCTGCGCGGGACCACAGCCTCGCGAAGTCAGGCAGAATTCCGAGGGGCTAGTCGGTGAATCCGGTATGGGGTCCGGCACAAGGCCAGGGCAGGGAACGGCACGGTGGAGATGACGAGCCAGATCTCTACATTTGGCTATCTGACTTCGCGGTGCTGGGACTAGAGGCACACCGTCGATCTGATCGACCTTCGCTGTCGGAGACGCACCCACGGGTGGCGCAAGCGGCGCCGTGAATGACATGCCGACGATTCCTAGGGCTGCCAGGAGAGCAAGGGAGAGAGTTCGAGGCGAAACGCCCATCAACAGAGTATTGCCCGCTGCGAGGAAGATCCGGGTTCACTTACGCTCCATCGAAACCCGACCCGCCGCTAGGAGTGAGAGCCATCGGATGTCCCAGAACGCTGCCGAGTGGGTGAGATGGCCGAACCGGGAGGATCGCACCGTTACTCGCGATTCGGTCAGACGGAGTACTGCGACTCGTAGGCCCCCGCAAGATCATAGAGGGCCTTCTTGCCGTCTCCTCTGAACGAGGAACCATGCATGAGGCCGAGCGCCGCCGGTGCGAGATCCCCGAGTGTCCTCATGACTACAGCAGTGTCAGGTGTCAGTGAGCTGTAGCGAAAGAGTCCTTCTGCTTCCATCGCTGGCCCGACGATGTCATCGTCAGTGATGGGTGGACCATCGCCAAGTCGTGTGAAGAGATCGCCGCACAAGAGCGTTCTTGTTGTTTCCTCGTAAAGGACTCTTGCCTCCCATCCGTGGGGGACATGCGGAGTATCGATGTGGCGAAGCCGCTTGGCCCCGATCTCCATGACTTCGCCGTTCGCCAACGCTCGCGGCGGTCGATCAGCCATCTCAGCGATAGAAACCATGCACCCCAAGGCTCCGTGGGCGACCTGGGCATTCGGCGCCACAGTCAAGAACTCGTTCATTGCTCCGCATTCGTCAGACTCCACGTGTCCGAAGGTGATCCACCGCAGGCTGCTCACGGGAAGGACTTTCTCAATCGCTCCACAGATGGCAGGGAACATGGAGCGGTGCCCGGTGTGGAAGAGCAAGGGCTCGTCATCGTCAATCAAGAATTGATTGAACGTGAATCCGGTCGGACCGATCTCGGAGACAAAGGTGGACATTCGGTAGATGCCGGGGGCGATCTCATCCACTGTTGTCGTCATTGACGTGCTCCTTGTTCGGCGGGCGCTGTCAACAAGGAGGGGCGCAACGAGCTTGGACCGTTGATCAGCGCCTCATCAATCAGGATGATTTGACGGTAGCACCGAAGAATCCCTGAGGGTCCCTAAACGCCGGCCCTAGGACATGGCACACCGAGGGGCGACCCTTGTGTTGCTATGTCACGATCGATTCGCGCGACAAACTCCATGCGTTCGCAACGAGCTTTATAGCCGGGTCTTAAGCGGGGTTCTTAGACTCGTCGTTGCAGCGAATCGGCCGGTCGCCTCTCCCTTTTCCCCTGGGGCGCCGGCCGCATCGCTGCCCAGTGGCCCAATGACTGCACATGTAGGCCGGACCGATGAAGTGCCCCGCAGCGTCGCCCGACACTCCCTCAGGCGCGCCTGCGCCATATCCGCTGGGCGCCCGAGATCAGCGACCGAACTCTTTACGAGTCTGCTCCTTTTCCTTCTTGGCCTGACGCTTCTCTTTGAGCGACTTGCCGGACTTCTTGGTGGCGGTCTTTCGGGGAGACTTGTCGGACATGTCAACCCCCTTTCCCTGCTGCGACCGTACTCCGCTGGCCCCGATCCATTGCGCAGGGCCAGGCCTGCGAGTGAGGTGCCCCGTTCGCTGGCCGGTGGGACGGTTTGGCCCATCCGGATGTGTGCTAACCCGAGCAAGGGGTGAAAGTGAGGCGTACCCTCAAGAGCGTGGGAGACCTCCGATTACCCGGTGCGCTCATCGGCCTCGGCTTCGTAGGCGTCCTTGCCTGGACGGTCACTTACCTGATCGCAGTTCTTCCAACTCCCGACACGGGCACGACCCTGGTGTACTGGCTTTCGACGACCGCTGGTTACGGGCTGGCTGGCTTCGCATGTTGGCGGTGGATCGTCGGGAACCAGAAGGCGAATGGGGGATCGCCCATTCGGAGTCCATCGAGATGGATGGCTGCCGCTTCCCTCGTAACGGCCGCAGGTGTGGCGGCGCTGACGTACCAGACCTATCAAAACCGACCTGCCTTTGCCCTCACCAACATTGACCTTCACTACGGACTTCGTCTTGGTGGAGCCGTAGCGGGAACATTGGGTTTTCTTCTCGCGGCTGTTGGCTTTTGGGTTGCGTCCAACGCTCGTCGCGCTCAGTCGGAAACGGAACAAGTGCAGGCTTCGGTGCCGGGAGGGGGACGATACTCCGGGCGAGTCCCAGAGTCGGGCGACGGCGTCAAGATCTGACTATCCCAATACGCCAGGAGTGAGCGTGTGCGAAGCAATACGTGGCCAGGTGTGGATCCCAGAATCGTGGAAATGACTAACTCGTGCAGACAATAAATCTCGGTGCGGCGGACGGATTGCCGCCGGTCGACTGGGCGAGCATCGCCGAGAAGCTGGACGCGAATTCGGCGCCGGCTCCAGACGCACATAACGCTCGCACGACATGGCTTGCGACTCTCAACGAGGATGGCAGCCCGCATGTGACGGCGGTCGGCGCCGTCTGGCTCGATGGTGCGTTCTGGTTCCAGACCGGCGAGGGAACTCGGAAACGCCGCAACGTCGAGCGCGACGGTCGGTGCTCGATGGCAGTGTCGATCCGTGACGCCGACGTTGTTGTGGAGGGTAATGCGTCGCGTGTGACCGACGCGATTGCGCTGGAGCGGGTTGCCAAGGCGTGGGCGGACGGGGGTTGGCCAGTTGAACTCGATGAGAGCGGTTCCGGCATCACTGCACCCTTCAACGCTCCATCACAAGGCCCACCTCCCTGGAACGTCTACCGCATCGAGCCACGCTCAGCGACGGTCGCATTGGGTGCGGAGCCCGGAGGCCTGAGTCGTTTCATCTTCTGAGCGCAAACCTGCGCAACCGCGCTGATGCGACGGCTTGGCCATCTGACACAAAGCGGGTCAAGGTGCGTGTTGAGTGGATACCCGCCCAAAAAACTTCACGGTGGATGCGATGTCCCCGTACGCCGCGACATGGGTATCTACTGACCTGACGGACGAACTGGAGGATGCACCCCATGTCGCCTATTCGGAGCTTCGATCACGTCGGCATCACGGTTGCGGACCTCGACGCGGTGACCGGGTTCTTCGCAGGACTCGGCTTCGAGATCGAGGGCCGGACGGTCTTGGAGGGCGAGTTCCTCGACACCGTCGTTGGCATACCTAACTCCCGCACGGAAATGGTCATGCTGCGACCGCCAGACGGAGGGACCGGGCTAGAACTGGCGACCTTCATCCGCCCCGACCACGACCCGGGATCGCCCGGCGCCATGGCTAACGAACTGGGGCTCCGCAGCGTGGCGTTCGAAGTAGACGACCTTCGGGGGATCCTCGACCGGCTCGCAGCGGACGGTTACCAGCTGGTCGGCGGCATCGGAGAGTACGAGGGCGTCTGGCGCATGGCGTCGGTGCGCGGACCCGAAGGGATCATCGTGTCCTTGGCCCAACGAATCGACTAGTCCTTCGCTCGTCGAAGTCGCCCGTAATGTGCGGATACCGCTCCGGCATTGGGTAGTTCATATCGGGCGGCGTCCCCGATTCGCCGGCTTGGAGCCGAACCGCGGCACCCGGAGTCTCGGGTTGCTTCAGCGACGTGACCGGCCATCAGCAACCCGACGCTCGGGTCGTACGCCCCGGCCGCGAATCGAACTCGGCGCACTCGCTTAGAGTCATGGCGAAGCAGTCTCCAGACCCAGGGCGTCACCGAAGAACGGTCGTCAATCGAGCATTGGCGACTGGTACCCTGAGAGGCAGTCATGGCGAGGCAGTCGTGCCGAGGGGGTCTTCAGGGCCCCTTCTGTCACGCTTGGACCTTCATCCCTCAAGAGGAATGCCGCTTGGGTGTAGCTCCCGGACATTGCGGGGTCCCGCGATTCGTCATTGGAGGGCACTTCTTGGCCCTCCCGGCGAAAGGACCACTGATGGGCGGGAAACTGTGGCTTGCACTTCGCCTGGCTGGCGGGTCGGTTGGACACTTTGGCCAGCGGCGGTGAACGCAGACTCGCGAATTCTCGACCGCCGACTTCGACGAGCACGCCGCCCAAGTGCGAATCCGCTCGCAAGATAGCGTGTCGCCGAGCCCATAGCTTGCTAGTGACCCAAAAATTTCTGGAATCAACCTCCGTCCGAGACCAGATCGAAAGACTGACCGGCGACGATTCCAAGCAGTCGTGCAGGGCGCCTGCAATGGAAAGGCACCTATCGATGCCGATCAGGCCCAAACCTTTCACGACGCCATTCCGCCCGCACTCGACCGACAAGGAGCCAACGTGCCGCCGATAATTGTCTAGCGATTGAACCTTCGTTTCTCGGCTGATTGGAACCCACACACGGTGCTCACGGAATCCCTCCTTTCACGTCTGTCCTTCGCCGAACGCTGAGCATGAGCCCGCTCGCGCGGGAACAGCGCCACGTTGGCCTCGAGAGCTCACCCTCAGCAGCGGATTCTCTGCGTCGACAAGGTCGGTCGGCAGAACCCTTAAGGACAGCTGGACAGACTGAGTATGACTCCTCAGCCGTGCAAGCTGAGGACGCGAGAACCTCAGGCCTTCTCGGCCTCCTTTGCAACTTGTAGTTGTGGTGCTGCAGAAGGATGTGCTCGTGCGTGGCGCCGTGGTTCGGCACGTACGGATGGTGATGCCGGCACAGGATGTAAGGCGTCCCCTCAAGAGGATGATGGCCGATCCTCCAGCAGCCCTTCGTGTGACAGTTCACCTTGCGCACGCCGGCATAGACGCCCACGCAGACGGCGCTGATCAGTGTGGCCTCACCAAGATCTGAGCCGAATCCGGACCAGAAGTTGTAATAGACGTCGGGTCCGCCATGGAGGGTTCCCGTATGCAGTGCGAACCAATGACGGAAGGCGCCGATGAAGCCGATCATGAGCGCCAGAACCAAGATCACGACGAGCAGGCCCATCAGCCAGACGACCCTGTTCCCTGTGTTGTCCGGGGGGCACGGTGGCGGCGGCACCGTCGAGGTGTCCGCCGAGGGCGTCGCCGTGCCGCCCGGCGCGGCCGTGGTGGATTCGGATGGCTCGGTCACGTTTCCCTCCTTCCTCGCTCATCGACGAGAAACGGGTAACGAGAGCGCATCCAGTGATTCTGGCGCTGGCGGCGCCCTTGGGCGCGGACCTCGATCCCAGAACGGATTCCGGATCACTGGCCCGCAGCCGGCATCTTCTGCGGCGCGCGAGAAGGCGACAACGAAACGCTCGAGGTGGCCTGCGTCGCCCGCTGTCAATCGACGGCGGCGTGGTCTCCGAGATTTCAGGGATCCGGACATCTTTCTTGGGAATCTGGAAAATCCGCGCCGACCGTTCACCCGCCGATGGACATGGAAGCCGGCACTCCGCTCACGCGCTCTCGGCCACCGAGGTCGCGGCGATGTCGAACGAGCAGCTCGGGGAGCTCCTCGACCGGTTGTTCCGCCTGCGCTCCGAGGTGGACGGCCGGATCGTGGTGTTGCTCGGGGAAGCCGACCGTCGGCAGTCGTTCCGGGAGGACGGCGCGACGTCGGCCGAGAACTGGGCGATCGAGCGGTTCTCCGTCGGCGTCCCCACGGCACGGGCCATGACGCACGTCGCCGAGAAGGTGTGGGACCTCCCGCACCTGACCGAAGCCTTGAAGGACGGCGAGATCACCTTCGACAAGCTGCGGGCGGTCGCCGACGTCGCCACGCCCGAGACCGACCGGGAACTCCTGGAGGAGGCCCGGGACCTGTCCGTGCGGGAATTGGCGGATGTCGCCCGGGCCCGTCGGGGCGCCCCGGGGCCTGACCGGCTCACAGGACCACGAGCGCCGATCCCTGCGTTTCAACGACACCTTTCGAACGATGACGGTGCAGTTGCCACCCGAATCGTTCGCCGAAACCCGTAGCTGCATCGAGTCGGTCGCCCACGAGGTCCCCACCGACGGTGAGACGCGGTGGGACCAGCGGATGTGCGACGGCTTCATGACATTGATCCGATCGAAGGGCGCTGGTGGTCGCGAGGGCGAGAGCCCCTACTTCGTGGTCGTGCACGCGCCGCTGGCGGCACTGGTGGACGATTCCGGCGGCGCCTCGGATCTGGCCGGAGAACTGGAGCAGGACGGCCTGATCAGCGCCGCCACGGTGCAGCAGATCGTTTGCGACGCGACGATCA
Organism: uncultured Acidimicrobiaceae bacterium; assembly: GCA_963769095.1. Lineage (GTDB taxonomy): Bacteria > Actinomycetota > Acidimicrobiia > Acidimicrobiales > RAAP-2 > Bog-473. The sequence continues at coordinate 1,144,710 of CAVYKO010000008.1, read as the reverse complement.
CATTGGCCGTCGACGACAACTACGGACGGACGATGTACGAGGGACGGAGCCGGCGGGACCCGACCGGCGCGCAGCGCAGGGAGGTGCGACGGCGGGACCGACATTGCCGGTTCCCCGGCTGCGGGAACGTGACGTTCACGAACGTGCACCACATCCGGCGGTGGAAACCGGATCGCGGGCCGACCGATTTGGAAAATTTAGGTTTGCTCTGCATCCATCATCACCATCTCGTGCACCAGGGTGACTGGACGATGTCCGGCAACGCGAACGAGGAGCTCACGTTCGTCGGCCCGAATGGCCGGGTCATGACGTCGCGGCCGTCCCCGCTTTGGACCGCCGTGACGGGTCCGGCGGCGAGGCGGGCGGTGGCCCGCCGCAAGGCGCCGGGCTAGGGACCAACGGACGTTTGACCGCCAGGATGCGGGGCGCCGGCGGTTTCCAAGGCGGAATTCGCGATCTCGTAGACTGCCGTCGGCATCCCGGTGAGCCGGGTCGGATCGCCTCGAGCGGAGAGTTGGAGGGAGACCACGTGGTGAGCAGCGAGCGGGCCTCACATCAGGCACGCCGGATCGCGCAGACGCCCAAGACCTTCACCAACTGGGGGTCGGTCCTGGCCGACATGGCCCGCGAGAAGGTCGGTCGTGGGCCCGAGACCCTGGTCTTCCACACGAGGGGCGGGTTGACGATCGAGTGCCCGAACCGGCCCGGGGCGCGGGTGCCGATCTACGAGATCTTCGCCGAGGACTGCTACCACTTCGACTGGTTCCTCGGGTCCCTGGCCGGGCAGCCGCTCGAGGTGATCGACATCGGCGGCCAAATCGGCACCTTCGCATGCCGGCTGGCCCAGCTGCAGCCGCAGGCGACCATCCGGACCTACGAGCCTTCGCCCACCACCGCGTCGTTCCTGCGCAAGAACATCGAGCGCAACGGCTTCGCCGATCGGGTGACCGTCGTGCAAGAGGCGCTCGCCGCCTCGATCGGCACGGCGGAGTTCGACGACAACGAGGGCGGCAGCGGCGAGAACAGCCTCGTCGGCGGCGCACGCGGCAGCCTGGCCACGGTCACGGTGCAGACCACGACCTTCGACGCCGCGGTGGCGGCGACAGCGGGATCGGTGAACGTGGTGAAGATCGACTGTGAAGGCGGCGAGTACGACCTCGTCGGGGCCTCCTCGAAAGAGACCTGGGCTTCGGTACAGCGCCTGGTGCTCGAGTACCACCCCGTCGGCGAGCACGGATGGGACGAGCTGCGGGCCTGGTTCGAGGGTGTCGGCCTGTCGGTCCAGCGGGAAGAGCCTCTGGGCCCTGGTTACGGCGTCGTGTGGCTGTCCCGGGAGCCGCTGGGGCCGTTCGACGGCTGACGTCTCCGGCGGTCAGGCGCTGGCGGTGGCGCCGAGCTGGTCGAGCATCGAGTCGAGGGCGGTGAGGTTGACGTCGATGTCCCGCACGATTGCCTTGCCGCGATTGCTCTTGCGCCCGGCGGGAGGCCAGGCGGAGAGGTAGTGATAATCGACTCCGGCGCTGCTGGCGAGACGCCAGTAATCGGGCAGCACATCGCCCGCCGGGAAGAGCTCCACGACGCTGGCACCGGGGCTGGCGAAGACCAGGTTCGCGAGCGCCGCGCCGTGCCCGCACACGATGACCGAGGCCGAGGCGAAGGTCTCGATCTGGCGGGTGGCGCTCAGCGTGGACGGATCCACGATGGCGAAGCCCCGGCTCTCCAGGCGCCGGATGAGCTCCGGCTCGTTGAGGACGGCCCGGTTGTTGGCTCCCGCGGTCCGGGTGATGTAGAGGGGGCGGCGGTCCTCGGGGGCCGGAGGCGTCACACCCTTCATGAGCCGACCACGCAGGAACTCGACGACCCAGGGCGGGTTCTTCTCCTTCACGACGGAGGGGAGGCCGGGGGCCACCAGGCACTCGGCGCGCACGTGGGGCACCTCGTTGCTGTCGATCCGGTGCTCTTCGGTGATGCCCATGAGATCGAGGAGCTCGCGCTGGACGGGCGTCGATGCGGGGACATACCAGCGCTCCGGCGGCTCGACGTCGGGGGCCTGTTCGAGCACGCCGACGCGGGGCAGCACGTCGATGAGGAAGTGGTAGTAGTTGGCGTCGCCGCGCGAGGCGAGGACGCCGAGACGGCCCGACACCTCCTTCGGCTCGGGCGGGAACGGGTTGCCAAAGACCGGATGCTGCTTCGGATGGGTCGCGCCGAAGTAGTGCGACAGCTCCCAGACGAGATCGTTCCGGCCCGTGATGAGGGCCCGGGAGCGGCCGAGGACGCGACCGTTCGGGAGCTCGGCGACGGCGACGCGCGGGATGTCGGTGTCGGTGGCCGGCTCGAGCGGCGGAAGGTCCGCGGGCCAACCTTGGAGGGGCGGGCGGACGATGATCTCGGGCGTTCGGGCGGTGACGCAGCGCCCTCCCGAAGTCGACGCCGCCTCCTCGAGGGACTGGACGACGCCTGTCGGCACCCAGCCCCCGCGCCGGCGGCTGAGCCTGATGGTGACGGGTGAGGCGAGGCGGTTCAGCCGCATGTACGCGGGTTGGGCGTACGGGAACAGCGGGCGGAGCGGGGCGGGGAGGCGCGGCACCGACGTTCAGCTGGCCGCCGGCTCACGCATCGGAGCGAAACTATACCGACCGAGTTTGAGGGCGCGAAATTCTGGTGGGCCGGCCCTTTACGGCCCGAATTGCGGCGTTTGACCGCTTTTCCCGCCCAGGAACGCCGGGCCAGTGCGGCACGCCGTCCGTTTGCCGCGCAACCAGCGCACCGCGCCCGACCACCTCCTCGGCCGGCTGCTGTTGGCTCGGGGCCCTCGGGGAGCGGTCGTCGCTACGGGCGGGCCCTCCGCAGGCGGCTGACCTGGTTGTTACCAACCTGACACCAGCGTCAGGGCGCATATAGGGTGCCGAGCGTCGGCGGAGTATGCGGGTATAGGGCCTTCTGGGAAGGGCCGGGCCCGGCGGGATCGCCGCAAGGGGCGTGGCCACGTCCGAGTTATGTAGTGGTGGGTGCCTGAGAGCGGGGGGCAGAAGTGAACAAGAGATCAGCGGGACTGCTGGGCGTCCTGGTGCTGTCCCTCGTGGGGACGTCGTGCGGCGCACGGGTCAGTCCCTTCCTGGGCGCCAACGGCGGCGGGACCGACGCGGGGCAGGGCACCGCGCAAGCAGCCGGGACCACGACGACCGTCGCCGGTGCGGCGGGCTCGAGCGCGCTCGGCTCTTCGAGCGGGTCCGGAGCCCGGACGGCGGCCAGCCATGCGGCCGGAGCGGCGGCGGCGGGCGGCGCGACGAGTGCGCCTGCATCCTCGGCTACCGCGACCTCGGCCGGCTTCAACTTCGCCCCGGCGGCCGAGGCGGGCCTGTGCGCGGGCACGACCGGCAACACCGCGTCGGACGCCGGGGTCACCCCCACGTCCATCACGTTCGGGAACGTCAGCGGCATGACGGGGCCGCTGACCGGCTCGTTCCCCCAGGGGCCGCAGGCGGTCCAGGCACTGTTCGCCGCGGTCAACGCGGCGGGCGGGATCTGCGGGCGAAAGCTGGCGCTCGACGTGGAGGACGACGGACAGAACTCCTCGACGAACGCGGCGGACGTCTCCGACCTGATCCCTAAGGCGTTGGCGTTCGTGGGGTCGACGTCGGACGGCGACAACGGTGGCGTCCCCGCCATGACGTCGGCCGGCGTCCCCGACGTGGGGTTCGCCATCAACTGCAACCGCTCCGAGGCGCCCGTCTACTGGTCGCCGGCCGGCGGAAGCTGCAACCAGAACCCGCCGGGCGGCCCGTACTTCATCTCTGACGGGGTCTACCGCCTGGCCAAGGCGTCGGGGTACCTGCCGAGCAAGATGGCGTTCCTCGCTTACTCCATCGCCATCAGCGCGCAGGCGGCGGAACAGTTCGAGAAGGTGTACGAGTCCGAGGGCGGGACCGTCTGCTACACGGACTTCGCCGTGTCGCCGGCTTCCGCATCGCTCGAGAGCGACGTGGCCGCCATGCAACAGCACGGGTGCAACGGCGTGATCGACACCATGGACGTGACGGGCAACGCCAAGATGCTCCAGGCGATGCAGCAGCAGCAGTACATCCCCGGCTACGTCGCGGCGACGTTCGACGCCTATACGCCCGACATGATCTCGGTGGCGGGACAGTCGGCGGCCCAAGGCCTGATCGTCGGCCTGCCGTTCATCCCCCTGAACGAGAACCAGACGATGGTGCAGATGTACCAGCAGCAGCTCGCGACCTACGAGCCGGGCGACTCGCCCAGCGGGTTCGGGTTCCTGGCCTGGGAGGACGGACAGATGCTGCTCTACGCCTTGATTCAGAGCGGCCACAACCCGACCCGGGCGAGCGTCGTCAACGTCTTCAAGTCCTTGCAGAACTGGAACGGTGGCGGCGCCCTGGGTGGCTACACGCCGAGCTCACACGGCGTCTACAACTGTGACGTCGACGTCCAGATCAAGGGGAACGGGTTCGTCCGCAAGGCACCGTCCTCGGGTCTCTTCTGCGGCGGTCAGGCCACCCAGGCCTCATAGATGAGCGTGTACTGGCCGTTCATCGTCATCGGCATCTTCACCGGCGGCCTCTACGGGCTGGCCGCCATGGGAATGGTGCTGACGTACAAGACGGTGGGCGTCTTCAACTTCGCCTACGGCGCCATCGCCATGTTCTGCGCCTTCACCTACTGGCAGCTGCACGACCAGTGGGGCCTGACCGCGTGGGTGGCGATGCCGATCCTGTTCCTCGTCGTGGCGCCGATCATCGGCGTCGTCCTCGAGGCGCTGTTCCGCCCGCTGAGCGGGGCCGCCATTGAGGTGGTGATCGTCGTCTCGCTCGGGGTGCTGGCGGCGCTGAGCGCCGCGGCCGGCCTGATCTGGCCCCAGGACGAGCACCTGCAGCCGATCTTCCCGATCTCGACGTTCGTGTTGGGCTCGCACCTGCACGTCGGCTACGACCAGTTGGGGACGTTGCTGATCTCGCTGTCGATGGCGGCCCTGTTGTGGGCGCTGCTGCGCCGCACGCGCTTCGGCACCCAGACGCGGGCGGTCGTCGACAACCCGGACCTCTCGGACATGATCGGGGTGCACGGCGACAACGTGCGCCGCATCGCCTGGATCCTCTCCACCGTCTTTGCCGCGCTGGTGGGCATCCTCATCAGCCCGTCCCAGGGGCTGGACGTGAACCAGCTGGTGCTGGTCGTGATCTATGCGTTCGCGCCCGCCGTCCTCGGCATCCTCTTCGGGCTGCCGGCGGCCTACCTCGGCGGGCTGGGCCTGGGCATCGCCGTCAGTCTGATGTCGAAGTGGTCGAACTCGGGCACCGTGGCGAACCTCGAGGCCGCGCTCCCCTACCTGGCCCTGTTCGTGCTTCTCGTGGTCTTCGGGACGCGCCTGAAGTCGGCGGGATCGGGAGCGGTGGCCCAGCGACTCTCCGCGCTGCGGTCGTCGGAGTCCGTGCGAAAGCTGCGCTGGCGCGTCGGCTCGCTGCGGATAGAGCGCGGGCTGGCCGTCGGCGTCGGGGGGTTCGTGCTGGCCCTGTTGGTACCGGTCGCCTTCCCCGGCCCCAACCTGAACTTCCTCACCCAGGGCTTCATCTACGCGGTGATCGCGCTGACCCTGGTGGTGCTGACCGGGTGGGCGGGGCAGATCTCCCTGGCCCAGTTCTCCTTCGTGGGGGTCGGCGCCTTCACGGCGGGACACCTCGCGGGCTCGCACGGCCAGCACTTCATCTTCGCGGTGCTGATGGGGATGCTGTTCGCGGCGCCGCTCGGCATCATCGTGGGCCTCGTGTCGCTCCGCCTGTCGGGGCTCTACCTCGCGCTGGCGACGCTGGCGTTCGCCTTGGTGATGGACAACATCGTGTTCAACCGCAGCGACGTGAGCGGCGGCCAGACCGGCATCACGGTGCCCCGTCCCGAGTTCCTCGGCCTCTCGTTCACCGGACGGGCCGCCATGTACGAGCTGGCCGTCGTGGTCTTCGCCTTGTTGGCCATCGTGGCCTACGCGTTGCGCCAGGGACCGCTCGGGCGCCGGCTCCACATCGTCCGCGACTCCCCGCTGGCGGCGTCGACCCTCGGCGTCAACCTGACCGTGAGCAAGATCGTCGTCTTCGTGGTCGGCGCCATGGTGGCGTCGCTCGGGCGGTGCGCTCTACGGCGCGTGGCAGCAGGCGATCACCCCGCAGGACTTCATGTGGTCGGCCTCGCTGGAACTGCTGCTCCTGGTCGTGCTGGGCGGACGCTCGCTCATCGCCGGCGCCGTCATCGCCGGCGGGGTCTACGTGCTACCCCTCCTGCCCCAGATCCCGACCAAGGTCAAGGAGCTCATCCCGCTCCTCGTGGCGATCGGGGTGATCGGGCTGGCCCAGGAGCCCGAGGGCACGGTGGACCTGACGCGCCGCCAGACCCGTTATGTCCTCGGCGTGCTGCGCCCGCTGCCGCGGCGAACCCGGACGCCCGTGGTGGGCGCCGGTGCGCCGGCCGCGAGCCCGAAGGTGGTGGCCGGCCATGTCCGATAGCACCGCGGAGGTCCCGGCGGTCACCGGCGTCCCCGTCCCCGCATCCTCGGGCCGGGGCGACGCCGTCCTGGCGGCGGACGAGATCTCGGTCCGCTTCGGCGGGTTGAGCGCGCTCGACCGCGTCTCGCTCGAGGTGCCGCGGGGCCAGATCGTCGGGCTGATCGGGCCGAACGGCGCGGGCAAGACGACCATGTTCAACGTCCTGACGGGGCTCCAGGACGTCACCACCGGGCGGGTGCTGTTCGGGGGCGACGACGTCTCGCGGTGGCCGGCGCACCGGCGGGGCCGCGCCGGGATGGCCCGCACGTTCCAGCGGCTCGCGTTGTTCACGCGGATGACGGTGCACGACAACCTCGTGGCGTCGTGGGAGTCGTCGCACCGTGGTGGCGTGCTCGGACGCGGCCGCGGGCAGCGCCAGCGCCGGGTCGACGAGGTCATGACCCTGCTGGAGCTCTGGCCGCTGGCCGACCGGATCGCCGGCGAGCTCTCCACCGGCCAGGGGCGGATGGTCGAGTTGGGCCGGGCGCTGTGCACCGACCCGCGCCTGCTCCTCCTCGACGAGCCCGGCTCGGGTCTCGACGCGGCCGAGACCGCGACCTTCAGCGAGATCCTCCGGACCGTCACCTCGGGGGACGACCCGCCGGCCGTCCTGCTGGTGGAGCACGACATGGCGCTGGTGATGGACGTCTGCTGCGAGCTCACCGTGCTCGACTTCGGCAAGGTCATCGCACGGGGAAGGCCGGACGAGATCCGGGAGAACGAGACGGTGCGCGCCGCCTACCTCGGGGACGCCAGTGTCATCTGACGCCGCCCTCGAGATCCGCGGGCTGCGCGTCGCCTACGGCGGCGTGCGGGCGCTGCACGACGTCTCGCTCACCGTGCCCCAGGGCGCCGTCGTGGCGCTCCTCGGACCGAACGGCGCCGGCAAGAGCACGACGCTGCGGACGGTCTCGGGCGTCATGCGGGCCGAGGAGGGAACGATCACGTCGTTCGGGCAGCGGATCGACCGCGCGCCGGCGTATCGGATTGCGCGTCGGGGGGTCGTCCACGTGCCCGAGGGCCGCGGCATCTTCCCGAGCCTCAACGTCCGCGAGAACCTCGAGATGGCGGCCGGGGTCACGGGGGGCGACGGGGACGGCGGCGGCGAGGCGGGGGGCATCGAGGAGGCGACCCAGATGTTCCCGGTCCTGGGCAACCGGCTGCGCCAGACGGCGGGCAGCCTCTCGGGCGGCGAGCAGCAGATGCTCGCGCTGGCCCGGGCGATCATGTGCCGGCCGCGGCTGTTGATGGTCGACGAGATCAGCATGGGCCTGGCCCCGATCGTGGTCGGGCATCTCTTCGAGGCCCTCCGCCAGATCGCCGCGACGGGCGCCAGCCTCCTGCTCGTCGAACAGTACGTGGAGACCGCGCTGGAACTGGCCGACTACGTCTACGTGATGGACAAGGGGGTCATCGTCGACATCGGCGAGCCGAACGACATGCGCGCCAGCAACCTGGCGGCGGCCTATCTGGGCGGCGCCGCATGACTTCGGGCGTGGGGAGGGGGACGGGGCGGCTGCACCGGCTCCGCTGGCTGCCGTCGGCCCTGGCCGCCCCGCTCCTGGTCGGGCTCATCGCCATGGGACCACTGGCCGGGACCGGCGGCGCCGACACGTCGCTGGTGGGCTACAACGCGTCGGCGCTGGCGATCGGCACGCAGTTCACCTTCAACGTGCCCGGGGTGCTGCCACTCCCCAACCAGAACATCATCGAGGACGACGTGCCGTTCGCCCGGACGTCGGTGGGCGGCGGGCCGGTCGTCGACTCCATCGGCGCGCCCTATTACCCCGGCGACATCGCGGCCAACCTCGGCACCCTGCTGCTCACCTTCGGGGCCCCGGCGCTGCCGCTCAACGACCCGCTGCTGGCCCAGAGCAAATTCCCGACCTCGCCGGGCTTCCCGGCCCACGCCGCCTTCCCCCAGGGCACGAAACCGGGGCCGGTGCAGATCGCGCAGGGCGCGGCCGACGCCTCGGGCACGGGTGGCGATGCCTCCGGCACGGTCAGCAACCTCTCGGTCGCCAACCTGCTGAACCTGAACAAGCTGCCCGTCGTCGGCGGGATCCTGTCGTCCACTTCCAGCAGCATCTTCGACGTCGGCAACATCAGCGCCACCAACAACGTCACGCTCGGCAACTCCTCGGTCACCTCCACCGCCACCACGACGCTCGGGGCGATCGACATCGCCGGACTCGTCGACATCGCCGGGATGACGGCGACGGCGAGCGCGACGTCGGACGGGACCACCGGCACGCCGACGGCCACCGTCAAGTTGGGCAACGTCACGGTCGACGGCACCGCGGCCTTTATCGACGACACCGGCGTCCACCTCGACAAGAGCGCAACGGCCCCGGCCGGCATCACGCCGGCGCAGCTGCAGCAGACCCTCAACGCGACGCTCGGCCAGGACGGCGTCAACATCCGGTTGCTCGACCCCAAGCAGACCTCGACCGGCGCGCAGGCCACGGCCGACTCGGGGGGCCTCGTGATCGCACTCACGCACCAGTTCGCCATCCCCTTCATCCCCGGTGAGCCGACCATCCCGATCCCGATGCTCGGCAACGTGGGGCTGCCGGCGGGCGACTACACGATGACGACCTCGGTCACCTTCGGCCTGGCGCAGGCCAGCGTCACCGCCTCGGCTCCCACGGGCAACACCGGCACCGGGAACACCGGCAGCGGCGGCGGGCCGGCGGCGCCCTCGACCCTGGGCACGCTCGGGACCACCGGCGTCACGGGCAACACCGGCTTCGGCTTCAGCGGCGGGACCGGCTCCGTGCAGAGCCTGGCTCCGACGGGCAACAGCGGCGGGTCGACGACGACGCCGGGGCCGTCCAACGCCACCGCCTTCCCGATCAACGGCATCCCGCCACCGATCGGCTGGACCATCACCGCCTTGTTGGCGTGCATCCTGCTCGCCTATCCCCTCTTGTTGCTGGCGCGCTGGCAGTTCGCAGCGGCCGGAAGGAGACGAACATGACGTTGGACGTGGACAACAAGGACCTCGCCGACATCTTCGGTGACATCGAGCCGGACGCGGCGGGAGAGCCCGTGGACCACCGGCGCCCGGGCCGGCGTCGGGAGACGGTGACCGCCGGGACGACGATGGCGGCAACGGAGGCGGTGGCCACACCAGGATGGCGCGCTGGGCCGAGAAGTACGACGTGCGCAACAGCTGGCAGGTGATCGCCGGGGCGATCCTCATCCCGCTCGGCGTGGTGCTCATCTTGTTGGGGTGGTACGGGGCGGCGCACGCCCGGGTGGTGCAGCAGCAGATCCCCTACATGGTGTCGGGCTCGTTCATCGGCCTCGGCTGCATGATCGTCGGGGGGCTGTTGTTCTTCGGGCACTGGCTCTACCGGATCTACGACCAGGCGGACCTGCAGCACGAGGAGCAGCAGCGCGTGCTCGAGACCATCGCCGCGGCGTTGTGGCGCAGCGCGGCGATGGGGCGGCGGCGCTCGGCGGGGCGGCGAGTGGTGGCGGTGCGGCGGTCGAGGCGGGCGAGTCGGCGCCGACGACGTACTACGCCACTGCGTCGGGGACGGTGTACCACCGGGCGGATTGCGCCGTCATCGGGCACCATCCCGAGGACCTGCGCGTGCTCGGTCCCGAGGGCGTGACGGGCATGCGGCCCTGCCAGATCTGCTCGCCCGGAGGTCGCTGACCGGGGCGCGACCCCGCCGCCGTCTGGCGGCGGCCGACGACACGGAGGTTTCGGCCGCGAACCCCGGGGAATTACAGGGGTTGGGTCGAGGGTCGGGCCCGGAGGGAGGAATGGACACCGTGAGTCTCGGAACGAGCATTACGCTGTTCGACTGTCGGCGTCCGAGCGAGCGCCGGACGGGCGGCGAGTCGACGGCTCAGTGAGTGAGATGGATCAGGAGATGTCACCGGAGTCGGAGGGGACGTATCCAGAATCGCGCTATCGGACCGTCGACGAGATCGGCGGGAACGGGCCGGTTCGGGTCCTGGAGGCCCACGACGAACTGCTGAATCGGAGTGTCGCCATCGCGGTGTGCGACGGGACGAGCGCGGAGCGGTCGGACTTCACCCGCCAGGGCCAGACGGTGGCTCGCCTCAATTCGAAGTTCCTCGTCGACATCTACGACTCCGGGTCGTTCCTCGGCCATCCGTTCGTCGTCTTCGAACGCCCCTCCTTCACGCTGAGCGACATGATCGGCGTCGGTGAGCAGGACGGCACCGCGCGGATCAGCCTGACGGATGCCGCGTGCGGGCTCGAAGAGGCCATGGCGTGCCTCCGGCTGGCGGGTGTCGAGTTCGGCGGCCTCCGCCCGGAGCTCGTCGGCCTCAACGAGGCCGGGGACGTGAAGCTGAGCCCGTGGCCCTTCGGCCGCGGCGTCGATGCGGACGGTGTGGACGGTGTGGTGATCCGGTGCCACAAGACGGAGCTGCGCTCAGCGACGCGGAACAGATCGTGGCGCTGCTTGCTCCGGGAGCCGCCGGATCGCCCGAGGACGCGGCGGCCCTGCGACTGTTCCTCGAACAACCTCGCGAGACCGTCTATTCGGCGGGGCTCGTCAGCGCCTGGAATGTCGCTCGCGTCGATCGGGTGCCATCCCGTCGAGCCGCCCCCCGATCCCATCACCGCGCCGGTTACCGCGCCGGTCATGGTTGATCCGAGCCTGCTGAGCCGGCCGACGATCACCTCGCACCTGGCGAAGGGCCGGCGACCGCGGACGCGCTACCTGGCAGCCGCGGCGGCCGCGATCGTGGTCGTCGCCACAGCTGGGAGCGGTCACTCTCTTCCAGGCCCAATCCGGCGTCGCCGGGACGAAGGGCGCGCATGCGGGGGGCGCATCGAGCTCTGGGGCTTCGCGGCACTCGCATGACCGCACCCACGACACCGTGCCCCCGGCCCCCGCCTTCAGCACACCGACGAACGGCCCGACGACCTCGGACACGGTGCCGGCGGCGGCTCCCCTCGTGGTCCCCGCCGCCAACGCGGTGAATGCGGCGGCCGGCCCGGTGGTCGGGACTCCGACCACGACGACCACGACCACCACCCCGAAGAAGACAAAACCCCCGGTCACGACCACGACGACCACGACCACGGTGCCGGACACGACGACCACGACCGTGCCTGAGACGACCACTACGACGACCACGACGCTCCCGCCGGGTCCCTAGCTCCGACAGTGACGCGGGCGAAACTCGCCCCGACGCCGACGCCGACGCCGGGTAGCTGGGGCTGTTCGGAGGCGTCCACCCCAACCTGACGGTGCCTCTCCCAGTACCACGCTCGTCCGTTCAGACAAACACGCCAAGGTGCACGCGTCGTTCCGGCCGCCTTCGTCAAAGACCGACAAGACTGATCCCAGTAGGGCGACCCTTCCTCAGTCGGTCGAAACCAGTCGAATAGGTGCGAGGCGAGGCGCTGCATCCCGAAGTGCGAAGAGGTGGGCACAATGAGCAATGACGAAGTGGCACCCGAGACGAAGGGTGTGTCGTCGGAGTTACTTACAACGGTTGACCTTGGCCCGGAGATCGAGGGCATGGCGGGGTTCCAACTTCGCATGCGCCTGTTCACCTTCGAGCCCGGAGCTGTCTTCGGTCCGACGCACGACCATAAGGGCAGGCCAGGCATCGTCTACATATTGCAGGGAACGATCACCGACCACCGAGGCGGAGTCGCTACGGACTATGGGCCGGGAGTGGGCTGGCCCGAGGACAGGACGACCAATCACTGGCTCGAGAACAGAGGAACTGTTCCGGCCGTGGAGGTCTCGGTCGACATCACTCCGTCCACGCAATAGGACTTCTTTCGGGACGACTCTCCATTGGCTTGGAGAGCAACCGGGGACCGACCCGGTGCACTCGCTTCGTCATGCGAGGGATGTCTCTGTCCCAGTGCGTCATCGAAGAACGGTCGTCGATCGAGCTCTGGCGACTGATATTTTGAGGAGCAGTCATGGCGAGGCAGTCGTGCGAAGGGGCCTTTAGGGCCCCTTCTGCGCGTTTGGACTCTCATCCCTGAAGGAGGCCGTGGGGTAGCCCCGAACGCGGAGTCCGTGCGAAATCGGGCGCCTAGACATCAGGCCACTCGAGCGGATCGGCCGGCTGACGAAGCCCCGCGATGGATTCGACGAAGAGGTCAAAAATCTCCTCGGCCTCGGCGCCCGGCACGATTTCATCGACAGGAGGAATGAGGTTGAGGCCCGGTTGCCGACCGAGTTCCGCCGCCACCAAATCACCCATGCCTACATCCGCGACCGTGCCGGAGACGACCACCACGACGCTCCCGCCCGGTCCCTAGCTCCGGCCCTGACGCGGGGGCCCGCCAAGGGGGTCGGCGAGCGACGAGAGTGCAGGCCGTCGTGAGGCACTGGGTTCCCCCATTGCTGCAAACGCGAACGGCGTCGTTGCAACATCGGAGCGGGACCGAGTCACACAGACCTTTAGTTCCCCTGGCTCATCTCCACCATCTGTATCGCGTCGCTAGATGAAGTGCCGCAGTCTGTGTATTCGCTGTGTCAAGGCTTTGCGCGGGTTGTCACGCATCCGCAAAGCGTTTGGATGACGACAGTCGCAGAACAATCTGAATGGGAACGCGCATCAGAACGTGTAGGAGTTTTTGGAGATGTCGAAACGGAACAACGCGCCGACGTCGGACACAGCGATGACTAAAGCCTCTATTGGAGTCGTGTCGCTACGCATAGGTTGCGCATGAGTCAACATGCTCCCGAGGCGATTCGGGAGCGACGCCCCGGACCCTGGTAGCGCTCGATCCGCAGCGCCCGATACCAGGAGTGTGCCATGGCCCTCGTTGATGCCCCCGTTGTTCCTCATCGGGAGCCACCGAAGAGCGTCGGACAGAGCGAGGCGCAGCGTAGAACCGCCAGGATCGCGGGGTGGTTCTTCGTCATCACCTTTGTCACTTCAATTCCTGAGCTGTTTCTCTACGAACCGGTTCTCAAACACACCAGGTACGTCTTCGGTTCAGGCGCCCATACCGGCATAGCCTTGGGCGCGTCGCTCGAGGTCTTGCTCGCGATTTCGGGCATCGCCACGGCAGTCGTGCTGTATCCGATTGTCAAGCGCCAAAGCCAGAGCATCAGCCTCGGCTATGTCGCGAGTCGCACCCTCGAATCAACAATTATCGTCGTCGGCATTATCAGTGTCTTGTCCGTGGTCACTCTGCGGCACGACGTTGGTGGTGCCGCAGCCGCACATCCAGCGTCACTCGTCCTCGTCGAACGGGCGCTGGTCGCCATCCACGACTGGACGTTCCTGCTCGGGCCTGGCTTTTGTGCCGGCTTTGGAAACGGGCTGTTGCTCGGCTATCTGATGTACAAGTCGGGACTCGTGCCTCGGGGCATGGCGATGCTGGGTCTCATCGGCGGCCCCCTTATCTTCGCTTCGGGGATCGCGATCCTCTTTGGCGCCTTCAAGAACGGTTCCCCGGCAGCGACGCTCTTCGCGCTTCCAGAGATCGCCTGGGAAGCGTCGCTTGGCATCTACCTCATCGTCAAAGGGTTCAGGCCTTCGCCGATCCTTGCTGCATAGTCGCAGGCCGAGGTTTTCCGGGACGACGATCATCTCGCGGATATCAACTCATAGAGGAGCCGCATGACAGAAACGGTTGCAGTCTCTCAACGGTCCGTAGAAAGTCGCCCCGCCAAAGTAGCGGTCTCGACCCCCGCACTTCTTCGACTCGCAGGACTGTCAGCACTCTTGGCAGGGATCTGTTACGTACTCGTCGGAATATTCCACCCAGCGAACGTTCCTGCGTCAGTCACGACCACGCGTTGGGAACTCGTTCATTACATTGCTTGCGCCATGTGCTTCTTCGGCCTGCTCGGAATGGCGGGTCTCTACGCCAGGCAGGCAAAGAAAGTCGGTTGGCTCGGGCTAACCGGGTATGTGTTGATGAGCCTCTGGCTGGTGCTCATCATGGGCTTTAGCTTCGTTGAAGCATTCGTCTTGCCGCGCCTGGCGACAACGGATCCGAAGTTCGTGGTGGCCTGGATGGGAATGTTGGTCGGCCCCGCGAGCAACGTCTATCTCGGTGCCCTCCCCGGGCTATGGACTCTGACTGCACCCATCTACATCCTGGGTGGCGTGCTGTTCGGTATTGCGACATTCCGCGCCGGCATCCTGCCGCGGTGGGCAGGCGCTCTCCTTGCCGTCGGGACCGCATTGGCCCCTTTGGCCGCAGCTCTGCCCAACGCGTCTCAGCCGAAGACCGCGATCCCGGTGGGCCTCGCTTTTGCCTGGTTGGGTTATGCCCTCTGGTCCGAACAGCGAACCCGAGCCTCTTCGCAGCGTTCCGGTAGTGCGTGACCCAGTTCGCCCGATCGATACACGTCCATTGACCGGAAGTATCGGAGTGGGATCCTCGCGATAATGCTCGCCTCGACGGAACCGGGGGTTCCCAACCGGAGGCGATGATGCAGCTGGAGTTCACGGTGGAGCAACGACTTCTGCAGGGCCAGCTCCGGGCGTATTTCGAGGATTTGGTGGCGGAAGTCGAGAGCTCCGACTTCGACGAACCTGCCTATACCCACTACATCCGCCGAATGGGGCAAGACGGATGGCTTGGCGTCGGGTGGCCACTCGAGTACGGCGGCCAAGCTCGAGGCGCTATCGACCAAATGATCTTCGTCGAGGAGTCGCACTGGGCGGGCGTACCGCTGCCGCTCCTGACCTTGAACAGCGTGGGCCCCACGCTCATGGCCCTCGGCACCGCTGAGCAGAAGCAACGGATTCTGCCGGGCATCCTCCGCGGTGAGGTCCATTTCTCCATCGGCTACACCGAGCCGTCGGCGGGAACCGACCTGGCTTCGCTGCAAACCCGGGCGGTACACGACAGGGATGAGTACGTGATCAACGGCCAGAAGATCTACACCAGCGCCATCCAGTACGCCGACTACGTGTGGCTGGCAGCTCGCACTGACACCAATGTCCCCAAGCACAAGGGTCTGTCGGTCTTCATCGTGCCGGTGAAAAGTGCCGGGTTCCATTGGTCCCCACTGGCCACGATCGCAGGCGACTTCACCAGCTCCACCTTCTACGACGACGTCCGGGTCCCCGCAGAAAACCTGGTAGGGGTCGAGAACGAAGGCTGGAAGCTGATCACCAACCAACTCAATCATGAGCGAGTGGCGATCTGCCCGAGCTCAGGCTTTGCTCCGCAGTCTGACCGAGGTTCGGCGATGGGCACTGGGGCATGAACTGTCAGACGGTCGCACCGTGATGGATCACGAGTGGGTCCAGATCGCCTTGGCCCGGGTGCACGCCAAAATCGAGGTCCTAAAGCTCTTCAACTGGAAGGTGGCGTGGGCCTCCGACAAGGGTTTGAACCCTGCGGATGCGTCCGCCACCAAGGTCTACGGAACGGAGCTCGCCCTCGAGGTCTACCGACAGCTTCTCGAAGTGGTCGGCCAAGCCGGCTACCTGGTCGAAGGCTCCGCTGGAGCAGTTCTCCGAGGTCGGCTTGAGCATCAGGCCCGGAGCCAGACCATCTTCACGTTCGGGGGTGGCACAAACGAGATCCAGCGCGACCTCATCGCCATGATCGGGCTGGGCATGCCCCGCGCTCCCCGTTAAGGAGTCGGCTTCCGCCTCGACGCACGATGGGGCTCGCCTCAGTCTCAATGTCTTGAAACTCACGTCGAGAGGGCCGGTAAGCCTGAATTTCTCCGGTCTCGGCGCTGACGTAAGAAAATTCTCACCGCCGTGTTCTTTCTGGCGGGGGAACCTGGCAGAAGGAGAAGTCATGGTTCTTCAGACTGCACGCGGGTCCCTCTCGCTGCAGATCGTCTGGCTCGGCGGGGAGTTCTGGTGGCGCTTCCCCTGTTCCTGAGCTTCGGTGGTGCGATCATCTTGACCTCGACGCCGGCGTCGGCAGCCACGACGTCGACCGACAGCATCATCTTCGCTAACGGCTCTTCCCAAACGGTCGTTCCGTTGCCGGCGGGTACCCCCGACGTCGTGACACCGGTGGCCACAACGTTGAGCGCTCTGTGTTCCGGGCCCGGCATCGCCACGAGCGCGATTGCGGTGTGTGGCACACAGGAGTTCGGGCCCACGGCCGGTTCGGTTGTCGTCGTGGCAGTTGGATCGGCCGGGGGTCGTGGTGCCCACGGCTTCGGCGGCGGTGTGACCAATTGCATCCTCGTCGATACCGGGGGCTCCTCGGCAATAGCGCTCGCACCACCCGGGCCCCCCTGCTGAGCCGATCCGATCGCTGATTCCCGGGAGTCGTCGTGGTGACTTCGAACGCCGGGACTGGGAACTCAGCCGACCGTCGATGGCGTATCGGATCGGTCCGTCACAGGCGACTGGCACCATCGGGAGCCTCCCCGTAACGGTGGGGAGCGCGCCAGACGTCGGACTGTGACCGAAGGCACCGAGTAGATCGCGAGCAAGAGCAATGGATATTCCGCCCACCATCGAGCGTTACTTCGACGCGACTCCCGGCGCGACGTCGAAGCAATCCTCTCACTGTTTTACGTACGGACGCCACGGTCTTCGATGATGGCCGCACCTGGCACGGGTCAGCTGACATTCGAGAGTGGCAGCTGGGCCCGGCGTCACAGTACGAGTACACGGTCACGCCCTCCGGTATCGAGGCGACGGGCGTCGACCCCTATCTGGTGACGTGCCGCCTCGATGGCAACTTTCCCGGCGGTACCGCGCAGCTTCGCTACCGTTTCACGCTCTCCGAGGATCAGATTGCACGACTCGAAATTGCACCCTGAGCCAACGCCGGGCCCTCTCTCCGAACAGTGACCGCTGCTCGGCGGTTGGGCGAGCATTTCCTGGTAGACCACCTCGATGTGGCAACTGATCCACTGCTCGAGTTGGTCGGCCAACCTGGCGGGCCTCTGGCCGAGGCCAGTCTCTGGCACCTTGAGGTTGTCGACGCCGGACCGCTGAGCGGCAACATGCACAGGATGGTGCTGACGGCTCCTGGGTTGGAGAGCCTTCGTTTCGTCGCGGGGCAGGACCTGATGCTGCGGGTGCCACGGGCGGACGGCAAGGTGACGAATCGTCGTTACACCATTCGCTCGTTCAATGGCAGCGCTCCCGGCGGTGACCATCGACGTCTCTCTCCACGGCGCAGGGCCCGGAACCGATTGGATCCGCGCCGCCAGAATCGGTGACCACATCGACGCCATCGGCCCACGCGGCAAGATCATGCCGGTGCTCGAGGCCGACTGGCACCTGTTCATCGGAGACGAAACTGGAATGCCCGGAGCGCTGGCGATGATCGAGGCCCTCCCGGCGACAGCAGCGGTGATGGCGCTTCTCGAAATCGACACGCCCGCCGACGAACAGGACCCGGAGCCCCGTGAGGGGCAACGGCTGCAGCTTCGCTGGCTTCACCGTTCAGGCCAATCGGTGCCGGGAGATCCGGCGCCGTTGCGGCAGGCGCTGGCCGACACCGCCCTACCGATTGGCGTCGGGCACGCCTACATCGCAGCCGAGGCCGGCGTGGTGCGCGGTATCCAGAAGGACTTGGGAGAGCGTGGTCTGGGGCAAGAGCAGATCTCGGCCAAGGCCTACTGGCGACGTGGCCTTCCCAATGCCGAGCACGGAGAGCCGCTGCGCCAGGATTGACGCCCGGTCAGGGCTGCGTGGTGACCGGCGCGGGTCACCCCATCATCTCGAAGAGGTCTCTACGCTGTCCTCGGTGGACGTGCCGCACCGAGCGTGGCGTCCTTGAGGGCAGGAAGGAGGTCGGATGCCCGCGTGCTCACGCTGCCTGGTTGAGGTCTTCCCCGGTACCGCACTGTGCCCCAACTGCGGCGCCGCCATCAGGCCAACAGTCCTGCCGCGACCGAAGCCCAAACGGTCCAGCAAGTCGCGCCAACGTCTGCAGGCCTTGAACGCACAGGACCGGGTCGCCGGCCCCGCCACGCTGGCCCTCTTGGTGTCCTTCTGGCTGCCCTGGTACAGCGTCGGTCCCTTCTCCGCTGACGGATTGAGTGTCCACGGCTGGCTGTTCATCTCGGTCCTGAACTCGATCGTGCTGGTTCTCTACGTCCTGATCACCGCGTTCGGCGTCGGTGACCTGGCGGAGCAGGGCCGCATCTCCAAGGAGCAGCTGCTCGTCCTCCTCACCGGGGTCAACGTGGTTCTCGTCGCGCTCGGTTTCCTGCTCAAGCCGACCGGTTTCAGCTGGTCGTGGGGAGCCTTTCTCGCGCTCGCCGCTGCCATCGTGGCCTTTCTGCCCTTTGGCATTCCCTTCATCCAGGCCCGGCGCGGGCGCTGAATCGGCAGCTCCTCCGGCCGTCGGGTTGCGGAAATATGCCGCTCAGACCGGCTCGGCGCTCTCGAAGACGACCGTCGCCGGCAGCACGCCGGTCTGGTTGTCGGCCTCGATGGGGATGACCGTGTCCGCCTCCTCGGCCTCGTCGGACAGCGAGCCCGGCGTGAGGCGGTGGGCGCAGCGGAGGAGGAGCCACCAGGCGGCGATCGTGTTGAGGCCATAGCCCACGCAGAGCCCGGCGATCGCGGCCTGGACGCCCCACACGATGCCGCCGATGAGGCTCGCGGCCGCCAGCACCGGAACCATCACGATGGCCAGGTACAGGTTCTCCTTGGCGGCGCGGATCGCCCGCAGCCCAGCGGCCAGCGCGCCCGACATGGAGGAGAGGGCAAAGGCGAGGCCCATCAGCGGCACCAGCTTGCGGGCATCGGGCCACGCCGGACCCAACGCCTTCGTCATGGCGTGGACCGGCGCGGCGTAAACGGCGACGGTCCAGAGCAGCATCACCACCGCCGTCGCCCCGCCGCCGAGGAGGACGAACCGAATGGCCTTGGAGACGTCGACCCGGAAGTAGCGGGCCGCCACGGCGACCAACCCCGTCACGATGCCCTGCGCCATCACCGTGATCGGGCCGAAGGCCACCTGGGCCAGCTTGAACTGGCCGATCACCGCGACCGAGAAAATCAGGACGAACAGGTAGATCGCGACGTAGGCCCACGAGCTCACCAGCAACCACTGCCCGGCGAAGCGCAGGCCGACGGCGCGCTCGCTCTGGA
Source organism: uncultured Acidimicrobiaceae bacterium (assembly GCA_963769095.1). Classification (GTDB taxonomy): domain Bacteria; phylum Actinomycetota; class Acidimicrobiia; order Acidimicrobiales; family RAAP-2; genus Bog-473. The sequence continues at coordinate 1,125,142 of CAVYKO010000008.1, read as the reverse complement.
ACCAGAACGAGATCAGGTTGCGGGCGTTGCGCACGGTCAGGTGGTTGGCCACGGCGTAAAGGCCCACCGCGGCGCCGGTCGCGCTCCAGGCGCCGAAGACCCACGGCAGCGAGACGTGGCCCTCGTGGCGCAGGACCACGTACGCCACGAGGAAGAGCACGAGCCAGACCATGTCCAGCCACACGGCGTAGGCCGGGTTGTAGCGGCTGATGCCGATGTAGCGGGCGAAGTCCTGCGCCGCCATCAGCGTGAACGACAGGCCGAGAATGACAAAGGTCAGCCGCAGGTCCCCGCTGAAGGCCGTGCTGATGGCGAGGATGACGACCGAGGCGCCCAGCGCGCAGGTGAGCGCCGAGAGGAAGCCCGCACGCTCGTAGGTGGCCATGACGCCGTCGTCGGCGTCGTGGCGGGTCAGGAGGCAGTCGCTGGTCAGGCTGCGGACGAGGCCCTGGGTGAGGATGTAGGTCGTCGACACGATGGCGAAGATGCCGAGCGCGTGCGCGTTGCTGTAGTGGGCAATGAGGAAGGCGAGGGCGAAATTGGACGCGCTCGACGCGCCCTGGTCGACGACGGTGACCGCCATGACGCGCTGGCGCGACGCGGTCGCCCGAAGCGACTTCGGCCGTGACCGCGAGTGCCGGCCCCGCCCGTTCAGCGCAAGGGCGACGGCATGCGCGTCATCCTCTGCGGTGCCGAGGAGGTTCTCGGTAAGGATGCCCGAACCGGCGCCGGCCCCCGTCATGCGCCCCATGCGTCAACGCCGCACGGGCTCAACGCGTGATGGGCGTCGCACCCTCGCTCATCTGGTCGAAGATCCACTTGTACGTGTTCTGGAGGCCGTCCTCGAGCGAGATGGACGGCGCCCAGCCCAGCCGCTCCCTAATCAGCGTGTTGTCGCTGTTGCGGCCGCGGACACCTTGGGGTGCGGACGTGTTGTAGTTCCGCTTCAGGGTCACGCCCGCGATGCCCTCGACGATGTCGACGAGCTCGTTGATCGTCACCAGCTGTTCGGAGCCGATGTTCAGCGGCTCGCGCACGTCGCTATCCGTGAGCTTGAGCGTCCCCTCCACGCAGTCGTCGATGTAGGTGAAGCTGCGGGTCTGCAGGCCGTCGCCCCAGATCTCGATCTCGTTGCTGCCACTCAGGACCGCGGAGGCGACCTTGCGGCAGATGGCGGCCGGTGCCTTCTCGCGCCCGCCGTCGTAGGTGCCGAGCGGGCCGTAGACGTTGTGGTAGCGAGCCACCCGGGTCTCGAGGCCGAAGTCCTCGTAGTAGTGGCGCGCCATGCGCTCGCTGAAGAGCTTCTCCCAGCCGTAGCCGTCCTCGGGCATGGCCGGGTAGGCGTCGGCCTCGCGCAGCGGCTCGACCTCGGGCGACTCCTGCTTGCCGGCCGCGTACACGCAGGCGGAGGACGAGTAGAAGAGGCGCTCCACGCCGGCGTGGCGGGCCGCTTCGAGCACATGCGTCGAGATCAGGACCGACAACATGCACAGCGCCTTGTTGTTCTCGATGAACCCCATCCCGCCCATGTCGGCCGCCAGGTTGAACACCGTGTCGACGCCCTCGACCGCGCGCTGGCAGTCGCGCGTAGTCCTGGAGGTCGGCGGAGCGGCTGTCGACGTCGTCGAAGCGCTGGTGCCACTCGTCGAGCGGCACCCGGTCGACGCCCCGGATGTTGTCGACGCCGAGGTCGCGCAGCCTGGCCACCAGGTGGCCCCCGATGAACCCACCGGCACCGGTCACCAACACACTCTTCATTGGTTTCGTTCTCCCTCTGGTACTCGCTGGTGTGGACCGCTGCGCACCCGGCGGGGCCGGCTGCGTCCACCTTTTTAGCTTCCGGCGGCCCAGGTGGGTGGCAGGGCTCTGTTCAGCTGGCCTTCCGGTCGGCCGTGGCCAACCGGCGCACCGGCACCCGACCGGCCTGCGGCGCGGTCCGGTCGCGGCGGCGTCACGAGATCGCCGAACACCTCGAGGAAGCTGTCGGCCGCCAACTCGGGGCTGAACGCGATTTCGGCATAGCGGCGCCCGGCGCGGCCCATGGAGCGGCGCAACTCGGGGTCGTCGAGCAGGGCCGCCGCTTCCTTGGCCACCAGGTCGCGGTCGGCCGGCGCGACGACGCGGCCGGCCTCGTGGCTGCTCAGGATCTCGGCCACCGAGTTGTCGGGCGGCAGGACGCCGAGGATGGCCCGGCTCGAGCAGAGGTAGGTGAGCACCTTGGAGGGGACCGAGAACTTGGAGGCGTCGGGTTCGAGGATGGCCACGAGCAGGTCGGCGCTTGCCATCACCTCGGGCAGGTCCTCGTAGGGCTGGAAGTCGAGCAGAACGAGGTTGTCCGCCCCCTCCTCCGCCTTCCAGGTCTCGAGCCAGTCGCGGCCCTTGCCTTCGGAGACCACGACGACACGGGCGTCTGGGTTCGTGTCGCGCAGCTGGCTCGCGATGAGGGCGAGGATGCTCGGGTCGTGCTTGAGCCCCAAGGTGCCCGAGTACAAGACGACCGGGCGCCCCTCGAGCCCCATCCGCCGCTTCCACGCGTTGTCGGCCGGGCGGACGGGCAGTTCGTCGATCGGCGCCCAGTTGCGCACCACTGTCGTCTTGTGCGCGACGCCCCACTTGGAGAGGCGCTCGCGGAACGTCGGTGAGATCGCCACGACGGCGTGGCTCCGGCGCGCGATGGTGCGCTCGAGACGGTCGGCGAAGCGGGCGATGAAGTGCCCGAGGATCGGCAGCCGGCGCCGGGCGGCGACACCGATGGCCTCCGAGTAGATGTCCTGGTGCCAGAAGACCATCGGGATGCCCCGGCGCGTGAGCTGGCGGGCCAGGATCGAGTGGGCGATGAGCGGCACGTTGCTGATCACCGCGACGTCGGGCTGCTTGTCGGCGATGCTGCGCGCGGCCGTCCGTCCGTAGTCCACCTCCTGGCGGATCCGGGTGAAGATTGAGTAGCGGGCGAAGGTGCCGTCCATGGCGACGGACTCGAAGCTCAGGCTGGCCGGGTCGCCCGGCTCGTGCTGGAGCGAGCCCTTCCCCGTCGTGTACGACGGGCAGTGCTGGTGGGTGACCTCGTAGCCGCGCTGGGCCAGGGCACGGCTGAGCTGCGCCTGCCCGGGGTGGCCCGAGTAGTCGTGCACCACGATGCGCGACGCGGGGCGCGACGGCGTTGGCGCGGTGAGGCGGATCTCCCGCCGCTGTTCGGCGGGTCGCGTCGTGAGGCGGGACGGCGCTGGCACTGTGCGAGTGACCCCCTGTCGGTCGAAGGGCACCGAATGGCGATCGATGCTCTGCACCGGTAACAGCGGGGCAGGCGGAAACTTGCAGTCCTTGTCCGGCAAATCGCGCGTCGTTGCAATAGGGGTTAGCCGGTGCGCACGGAGGCTTGGAACAGGCTGGGCGACGCACCCAACGTTGGTTCGGGTCGCCCCCCGGGAGCCGTCGCGGGGTCGGGTACGGTGCGGCCGTGCGCGTCGTGGTCAATGCCGTGCCGGTACGCGGCACCAGCCTGGGCGTGGTCACGGAGAACCTGTTGAAGGGCTGGGACCAGCTCGGCGAGCACGACGAGCTGCACGTGGTGCTGCGCCCGGGCATCGAGCTCGATCTCCCAGCGCAGATCCAGGTGTACCGCTATGGCGGTTCACGCTTCGCCGCCATGGACGTGCGGGTTCCGACGCTGTGCCGCCACGTCGGCGCGGACGCCATGCTCGGCGTGACCCCGGCGACGACGATGGCGCCCCTCCCCTGCCCCCGTGGCGTGATCGCGCTGGACATCCGCCACGAGCTGCGGCCCGCGCAGTTCAGCCGCAAGACCCGGATCCAGCGCGGCATCAGCTACCGCATCGGGTACCGGCAGGCCGACGCCATCATGTGCATCTCGAACCGGACCCGCGACGACCTGCTCGCCGCGCACCCGTTCCTGCGCCGGCGCCGCGTGGTGGCGGCACAACTCGGCGCCGACCACGTGTTGTCGTGGGCGCCGCGCCAGGACGGCCCGCGCCTACGCGCTGGCCTTCGGGCAGTGGGGCAACAAGAACGTCGACGTCGTGCTCGACGCCTGGGCGCTGCTGCGGGGCCAGGGCGATGTGCTCCCGCTCGTCGTGGTGGGGCTGCCGGCGGACGCCCGGGACGCGACGGCGGCCGCGGTGCGCCGGCGCGGGTTGGACGAGGTCGTCACGCTGCAGCCGTGGCTCAGCACCGAGGACTTCCAGCGCACCTTCACCTCGGCGTCGCTCGTCGTCTTCCCGTCCGACTTCGAGGGCTTCGGCCTGCCCGCGCTCGAGGCGATGCGCCTCGGCATCCCGGTGGTCGTCACCCCGGACGCGGCCCTGCTCGAGGTGACGGGCGGCCACGCCACGGTGATGGACGGCTGGGACGCCGCGGCGCTCGCCGCGGCGGTGCCGGTGGCGCGGGCACAGAGCGACGAGGAGCTCTCGGCCGGGGTCGAGCACGCGGCGGGCTTCACGTGGGAGCGCACCGCGTCGGTGGTGCGCTCGACGCTGGCCGCCGGTCGCGGCTGAGGCGGGACGGCCCGGCCGCCCCCGCAGGGGAGCGGGTCAGGCCTTGCGGCGGGCGAACACGACGAGCCCCATCCAGGTGCTCGTCGGCAGGAAGCGCTCCACCGCGGCGACCATTCGGCGCAGGCGCGGCCACGGCTTGAAGTACTGCTCGAGCCCGGTGCGGTGCGCGAGCGCCCACTCGAAGTCGCGGTCGAGGACGCGGGCGAGGTCGCGGCGCGTGTTCATCTTGTAGGCGGTGCGGAAGACGTCCTGGGCGGCCCGGCCGGGCTGGAGCCGGGCCACGGCGCCGGCGTGGCGCTCGTTGGGCACGACGCGCGCGGTGACGGAGAGCAGCGAGCGGCGGCTGACGGTGCGCCCGATGAATGTGCCGCCCGGGCGCAGCACGCGGGCGAGCTCGCGCGTGAAGGCCTCGGGGTCGGTCACGTGCTCGAGCACGTAGTCGCTGACGGCGAGGTCGACCGATCCGTCATCGAGCGGCCAGCGCCCGTCGGGCTCGATGAGCCGGAACTCGTCGATGACCGGGTTCTCGGTGCCGGTGTCCTCGATGTCGATGCCGATGACGGTGCGGCCCGGCCCGCGCAGGTCCTGCCACGGGCCGCCGGGCTGGCCCATCTCCACCGCGGCCCCCCGGCCGCAGCCGACCTCGGTGATGAGTTTCGAGTGCGCCGCCACGGCCTGCGCGCTGACGAAGAACACGTGCGCGCTGTCGGTGCCGAGGATGCGGTCGTCGAACATCTCGCCCAGGCCGATGTAGTCCGACGGCGCGGCGGCACTGCGGCGTGACGGCATCGCGGTTCCTCCTCCCTCTGCCCGAGCCCTAGGAGGTTACGGCGTGCCGCGGGTCCGAGCGACATGGCGGCCGCCCCCGTCGTCGTCCGCCGTCTCGTCGTCCTCTTCGGGCGCGGCGTGGCGTCCCACGGTCCCGCTCACCCGGCGCGGTCCCCCGTTCCCGGCGCTCACCTTGGGTGCGTCGGGCACGGCGACGGGCAGCGCGACGAGGTTCTGCGGCGAGGTCACCGGTGGCGCGGGGTCGCGGAAGCACAGCGCGAGGAGGAACGGCAGCCACATCCAGCGGTCGACCAGCTCGGGGCCCTGCATGGAGAAGACGAGAACGGTCACGCAGCCGGCGAGCACCACGTCACGCAGCGGGTCACCGTGCTTCCCCTTCCTTCGTCCGCTCAGGAGCCGGTTGAACGAGGAGCCCATCATGATGAACAGCGCCGCCACCATGAAGATGCCGCCACCGAACCAGTAGAGGACGAGCACGTTGTGCGGGGGGTAGAACACGTAGAGCTGCTTGTCGAAGAAGAGCGCGAGGGTCTGCTGGTCGAGGCCGTGTCCGGTGATGGGCTTTTGGACGATCCCGTCCCACGCCTTCTCGATGGTGTCGATCCGCAGCTGCAGCGTCCCGCCGCCGGTGCCGGAGTTCGGGTTCGTCGTCTTCTCGATGCGGGTGATCGGGTCGAGGTGCGAGCCTCGGTCGATCACACCGAAGACGACCACGTAGACGACCCCGAGCGACAGGACGACCATCACCACGGTCTTCAAGGGAACGCCGCGGGCGATGAAGAGCACGAGCAGGCCGACGATGACGCCGGCCATGCCCGAGATGCTGGCGCTCAAGAGCAGGGCCATGGCCATGATCGCGACGCAGACGCCCAGGTACCAGTGCTTGCGCCGGTTGAGCTGGAGGAGCAGGCCGACACCGAAGACGATGCCGAGCGCGAAGGCGACGCCGGCCAGGTTGGGCTGGGTGCTCAGCCCCACGGCGCGGGAGTTGCCCCCGATGCTCCCCGTGGCGATCTGGCCGTGCGGCAGGAGGATATGAAGCTCGACCTGCATGAGGGCGACGAGGGCCGAGACCGTCACCCCGAACACGAAGGCGCCGATGGCCCGCTGCATCCGCAATGTGTTGTTGATCTGTTGTCGGAACAGGTACTGGAGGATGAAGAACAGGTAGACGGCGTTGCCGACGACGAGCAGCGACCCGGCCACGGAGTCGGCCTGGGTGCTGGCGATGATGCCGGCCAGCAGGAAGATGAAGGCGCCCACGTACCAGGCCGGCGTGCGCGGGGCACGGGGCGGCGGCCGCCGGCTCAGCAGCAGGAGCATGGCCGACACCACGAAGATGGCGTCGCTCACGTTCAGGCCCTTGGTCGCCTTGAATCGCAGCAGGGACAGGAAGAACATCCCGACGTACAGCAGGCCGCGGGACGCGAAGACGAAAAGGTCCTCTTGCCTCGCCGCCCGCTTGAACGCGGCCCAGTGGGGGGCCATTTGCACGGCACAAAGCTACATGGCGGCCAACCTGGGTGAACGAGAATTCGTCCCTGAAGCACCGGTCGGCAATCCATATCAGCCCTAGGGTGGAGACGAATCAACCGTTTGGGTGAACCGTTCACCCACCTGGGGCGCGCTACATTTTCCCGGATGAATCGGCTCGTGAGCGACGCGGAGCACTCCGCCGCGATCGCGGTCGGGGCGGACGGAGGGAGCACGAGGCGATGAGCGTTGCAGGCGAAGGTAGCCACATCGAAGAACCGCAGCCCGAACAATCCGGGATCGCCGAGTACGCCCGCGTCCTGTGGCGGCGCAAGTGGATCGTCATCATCACCACGGTCGTCGTGGTCGGTGCGGTGCTCGCCTACTGCGTGCTGACGACCAAGACCTACTCGGCGACGGCCACCGTGCAGCTCGAGCCGCCCGTCTCCTCGTTGCTCTCGACGGGCCAGGCGGCCAACCCGACCGCCGCGTTGGTCAACGTGCAGGACGTCATCCAGGTCATGGAGAGCTCGTCCATCTCCAACATCGTGGCCAAGACGATCCCCAACCCGCCGTCGATCTCGGTCTCGCAGGTCGGCACGCTCGCGACGACCGACATCGTCCAGATGACCGCGGGCGACAGCAACCCCCAGCTGGCGGCCGCCGCGGCCAACGCCTACGCAAACTCGTACATCAACTACGAGAAGGGCATCACCAAGAGCACCTTCGAGTCCGCCGCCGCCCAGATCGGCAACAAGGTCGCCACGGTGCAACTGGCCATCTCGAACCTCACCAACCAGATCCGCTCGACCCCCGCCGGCGTCAACCTCACGGCCGACGAGGTCGAGCTGGGCGACCTGGAGAACCAGCTGACCGACCTGCAGAACGAGCTGCAGCAGGACCAGTTCTACTCGTCGCAGGGGACGAACACCGAGGTCGGTCGCGTGATCTCGGCGGCGACGGTGCCGACGAGCCCGTCGTCGCCCGACACGATCGAGTACGTGATCCTGGCCCTGATCTTCGGCCTCATCGCCGGCATCGGCCTGGCGTTGCTCGTCAACGCGATCAGCAGCCGCCGGGTGTAGCTACAACTCGGCCACCCGGCCCGTGCGGGCGCGGAGGTCGGCCGCGCTGCGCAGCAGCTGCGCGGCCAGGAGCGCACCGACGCCCTCGCCGGCGCGGAGGCGCAGCGACAGCAGCGGCTCGAGGCCCAGGTGCACGTTCACGGCGCGGTGCGCCTGCTCCCGGCTCTCCTGGCCCGCCACGAGGTGCGCGGCCGTGGCCGGTTCGAGCGCCACGGCGATGACCGCGGCCGACGACGTGACCAGCCCGTCGAGCAACACGAGCGCGCCCGCGTCGGCGGCGCCGAGCGTGACGCCCGCGAGGTAGGCGATCTCGGGGCCGCCCAGCGCGGCCAAGGCCACCAACGGGTCGTCGAGGTCGGGGTGCGCCGCGACGGCGCGGGCGAGGGCGGCGGCGACGACGGCCCGCTTGCGCTCGAGGGTGGCGGCGTCGCCGCCGGCGCCCAGCCCGACGGCGTCGGCCGGGGTGAGCTGCAGCCGGGAGGCCACGAGGGCGGCCGCGACCGTGGTGTTGCCGATACCCACCTCGCCCGGCACGACGATATGGCCGGCGAGGTGGCGCCCGTGCGCCCGGCCCTGCTCGACGAGGCGGGCGGCGTCGGCCGGCGTGAGCGCGTCCGCCTCGACCAGGTCGCCCCGGGGGTCGCGGGGGCGGCGGGCCGTCACGCCGGGCACCGGGTCGCCGTCGACGCCGGCGTCGACGATGGTCAGGTCGGCGCCGACCAGACGGGCGGCCACCGCGCCGAGGGACTCCCCCGCCACGGTGGCGGCGAGGACCTCGCGGGTCACGGCGTCGGCGTAGGTCGACACGCCGTGGCGGGTGACGGGGTGCGAGGCGGCGGCGAGCACGGCGGCGAGCGGCGCGTCCGCGCCGAGCCCGAGGGCAGCGAGGCGGTCGACGGCGCGGTCGAGCGCGCCGAGCGAGCCCGGCGGCGTCAGCAGCACGTCGGCCTCGTCGCGCGCCCCGACCACCGCCGCCGGCGCGGGGGCCTGCAGGTGCGAGACGGGTGGTGCGGGTTCGTCGTCCCAGCGCTCGTAGCGCACGACCTCGGAGAGGGGTTGGCGCGTCGACCAGCCGGCCCGCTGCAGGCCGGGCTCGGGCGGCCGCTCGTCGGGCCAGCCCAGGCACAGCCAGCCGAGCGTCTCGACGCCGTCCGGCAGGCCGATCAGCGCGCCGAGCTCGTCGGGGCGGAACAGCGTGACCCAGCCGACGCCGACCCCCTCGACGCGCGCCGCCAACCAGAGGTTCTCGATGGCGCAGGCGCACGACCACAGGTCGGCGTCGACGTAGGTGGCGCGCCCGAGCACGCCCTCGGGCGCCGTCCGGCGGTCGCAGCAGACCACCACGCCCACCGGGGCGTCGCGGATGCCGTGCAGCTGCAGGTCGAGCATCTGGCGCGCCGAGCGGTCGTCGAACTGCGCCGCCTGGCGGTGCCAGGCGCGGTCGGCCAGCAGCGCGGCGTGGTCGCGGGTGGTTTGGTCGCGGACGACGACGAAGCGCCAGGGCTGGGAGTGCCCCACCGACGGCGCCGCGTGCGCCGCCCCGAGGATGCGCGTCAGGACCTCGGGCGCCACCTCGTCGGGGCGGAAGCGCCGGATGTCGCGCCGCCCGTCCACCGCGGCGTAGAACGCGTCGCGTGCCGCCTCGTCGAACGCCCAGGCCTGCGGCGCCTCGCGGCGGGCGCGCGCCGAGGACGTGTCGCCGACGAGCGGGACGGGTCGCTGCCAGCTCACGCCGTCGGCTCCGCGGTCGCCGCCTCGAGCACGGGCGGCGCTGTGTCGGTGTCGGTGGTCGTGTGGCGTGGGCGGCGGTCAGGGCGTCGTCGAGGCGCGCCAGGTCGGGCTCGGAGGGGACGGCGATGCGGGCCACGCCGGCCAGGCCGAAGCTGGCGCAGTCGCGCACGACGACGCCGTGGGGGGCCAGCGCGGCGCGCAGGCCCGGGGCGTCGACGAGCACCCAGTTGGCGTCGGACGGCCGGGCGGTGAGCCCGTGGCCGGCGAGCACGTCGGTGAGGCGGCGGCGCAGGACGGCGATGCCGTCGCGCCAGGCCGGCAGGTCGACGGCGGCGAGGAGCTCGGGCAGCGCGGCGGCGGCCAGGGCGCCCACCGACCACGCCGGCTGGCGGGCCCGGCAGCGCTCGACGAGCGCGGGGTCGGCCAGCAGGTAGCCGGCGCGCAGGCCGGGGCAGGCGAGCACCTTGGTCAGCGAGCCGACGACGGGCACGCCGTCGCCGCGCGTCCAGCGGCCGGTGGCGAGCGGGAAGAACGCCTCGTCCCAGACGCCCGCCGTCTCGTCGTCGCCGGCGAGCAGCCCGCTCGGGCTGTGCGGGTTGGAGCGCCAGCGCGGCCCGTCGCCGCGGGGGTGGAGCGAGAACTCCGGCTCGACGACGCCGCCGCCCACCTCGGCCGCCAACAGCGCGATCGCCTCGGCCCCGCCGTTGGTGAGCAGCAGGCGGTCCGGATCGACCCGCATGGCTCGGGCCAGCGCCTGCGTGGCCGCCGCCGGGTCGGGATAGGCGCGCAGCGCGCCGAGATGCCGGGCCACGACCGGCACCGGGTCCGGCGCCAGCGGGTTCAGCGACTGCGACAGGTCGAGGACGGCGCCGGGGCCCGAGCCCGAGGGCGCGTGCCACGGCCGGGCCGTCGCCGCCGTGCGCGCCCGGCGGCGGGATGGGGGTGGGTGTGCGGTCCGTCACCGGGCCCACCACCAGCAGAGGCACCCGGCCACCGTGAGCACGGCCGCCAGCGCGGCGCTCACGTCGCGCGACAGGCGGACGGCCGCCTCGATGTCGCGGCGCTGCGCCGGCCGGCCCGTCCCGAGGTCGACCCGCTCCTCGGTGCGCCCGCCGTAGCGGTTGCGCCCGCCGAGGCGGAGCCCGAGCGCCGCCGCGAAGGCCGCCTCGGCCACGCCGGCGTTGGGCGAGGGGTGCGCCGGCGCCTGCGCTGCGCACGGCGGTCCAGATGGGCCTGGCCGCCCGGGGTCGCACCGCCGCCACGAGCGCCGCCGTGAGGCGGGCCGGCAGCCAGGCCACGACGTCGTCGAGGCGCGCGCTGGCCCAGCCGTAGTTGGCGTAGCGCGGCGAGCGGTGGCCGACCATGGAGTCGAGCGTGTTGACGGCGCGGTAGCCGAGCGCGCCGGGCGCCCCGGCGACGGCGGCCCAGAACGCCGGCGCGACGACGGCGTCCACCGTGTTCTCCGCCACCGACTCGACCACCGCCCGCGCCACCTCGCCCTCGTCGAGCCCCGACGGGTCCCGCCCGACCAGGGCGGGCAGCAGGCTGCGGGCGCGGCCGAGGTCGCCGTCGTCGAGGGCGCGGCCGACGTCGGTCGCCGCCGTGGCGAGCGCGCCCCCGGCCACGGCCGACGTGGTGGCCAAGGTGGTGGAGCGGACGGCCGCCCCCACGGCGAGGCCGAGGGCCAGGCCGGCCGAGGCGTGCACCAGGCCCCGCCCCTTGCCGTCCCGGTGCAGGCGCCGCTCGAGCGTGGTCATGACGAGCCCGAAGAGCACGACGGGATGGACGGCGCCGGGCGGCTCGGGCACCAGGCGGTCCAGCGCGATGCCCGCCGCCGCGCCGAACGGGCGGGCCGCCACCGGCGGCACGCGGCGGGATCTCACCGGGCCACCAGGACGAGGAGCCCGACCGTCTCGCCGATGACCGCCGCCGCGCCGAGCACGTCGCCGGTGAAGCCGCCGAGCCGCCGGTGCGCGAACAATGTGACCGCGAGGGCGGCCGCGACCTCGGCCGCCACCACCACGATGCCGCGGCTGCCCGCCCCGAGGGCGGCGGCCCCGCACGCGAGCGCCAGGCCGTACGCGGCGACGCCGTAGCTCGATGCGTGCCGGCGGTCCGCCGACTGCCCCACGAACGCGGCCGCCAGGCCGGCGCCGCCGGCGCCGCCGTCGTGCGCCGAGGGCGCGGCGCGCGCCACCACCGCCATCATCGTGCGCGAGCCGCACCACAGGCCGGCGACCACCAGCACCTTGGCCGGCGTCGCCGCCAGCGCCGTGATGCGCAGGCCGAGGACCAGCACGAGCGCCAGCGCACCGAACGCGCCGACCCGCGGGTCGGCCATGATCTCGAGGCGCCGCGCCCGTGGCACCGGCGGGATGAGCCCGTCCGCGCTGTCGGCCAGCCCGTCGTAGTGCAGGCCCCCCGTCACGACCGCGTCGACGACGACGGCGACGACGGCGGCCACGCGCGGGCGGCCACAGCCGGCCCGCCGCCCACCACGCCCCGCCCACGATCGCACCGACGACGAGGCCGGCGACGGGGAACCAGGTCAGCGTGCGCTCGTTGGGCACGGCGGCGCGGCCGAGCACGGTGAGGAACGACAGGGCGCGCCTCACGGCGGCGGCCCGGCCGGCGGGAGGGCGAGCGGGCGGCCCGCCACCACCAGGTACACCGCGTCGGCGCCGGCGGACACCGCGTGGTTCAGCGCGCCGAGCGCGTCGCGGAAGTGGCGGCCCGCCGCGCTCGACGGGTGCACGGCGAGGCCGACCTCGTCCGACACGAGCACGGTGTCGCCGGCGCGGGCCGCCAGCGCCGCGCACAGCGCCGCCGCGTCGTCGTCGTTGGTGCCGGTGCGGCGCGCCACCCACGGCCCGAGCGAGTCGACGAGGACGGTGCCGCGCAGGCCGCCGACGAGCGCCGCCAGGTCGTCGCCGGGGCCGACCGCCACCGTCTCCCACGCCGGGTCGCGCCGCAGGCGGTGCGCGGCCACCCGCGCCTCGAGCTCGGAGTCGCCCGCCGGGTCCATGGTGGCGACGTAGGTGACGGGCGGCGCGTGGCGTGCCACCAGGGCCTCGGCCACGGCCGACTTGCCCGAGCGCGCGCCGCCGAGGACGAGCGTGATCACCGCATGCCCGCGCCGAGCGCGGCGTAGACGGCCCGCGCCACCGGCGCGCCGTACTCCGAGCGCGGGCCGCCGAACGGCGCGGCCGGGCCGTCCGCCGGGCACAGGACCGTGACCGCGTCCGAGGCCGTGCCGGTTCCCTGGACGGCGCGCGTCGGCCAGCGCCTGGACCTTGGCCTCGGTCACCGTGCACAGCAGGTTGGCCAGGGCGGCGTCGGTGTGGCGCACCGGCACGAACGCCACGACGTTGATGGTCCCGGGCCGCCGCGCCGCTTCGAGTTCGCGGCGCGCCTCGTCGGTGCCGTCCGGGGCGGCGGCCCACACGGGCAGGGACAGGCCGACCGTGGCCTCGACCCGCACGCCGGGCTCGTCGGCGCACACGGCCACGCCGGCCACCTCCGCCGCGGTCAGCATCCCCACCCCGGGTCCGGTCAGCCCCAGCATGTTGGCCGACCTCGGCCAGGTGCGCCTCGGGGTCGCGCCGGGCGTAACCGTGCGGCACCTGCAGGTTGACCACCCATTCCCGCCGCCCGATGCCGCCGCCGACCGGCGCCGTGGACGCCGCCCGCATCGGCGCGCCGAGGCGCCAGAGCAGGCAGGCGGGCGCCGGCGCGTCGGCGCCGGCGAACGTGCGGAGCTCGGACGCGACGGCGGTGCTCAATACTCGATGCCCTTCATCGCCCGCACCCCGTGCTCGTACGCGTGCTTGACCTTGCGCATCTCGGTCACCGTGTCCGCGAGCTCCACCAGCTCGGGCGGCGCGTCGCGCCCGGTGACCACGACGTTGGTCTTGGGCGAGCGCCCGGCGATCCCCTCGACCACCTCGCCCACCGCGACCCAGCCGTAGTTGACGACGTAGGTGAGCTCGTCGAGGACGAGCAGGTCGTAGTCGCCCGAGGCCAGCTTGTCGCGGGCCACGCCCCAGGCGTGGATGTTCTTGGCCGCCGACTCGTCGAGGTCGGTCGACTCCCAGGTGAAGCCGTCGCCCAGCGTCCACCAGTCCACGCCGAGATGGTCGGCCAGCTTCTTCTCCCCCACCTTCCAGTCGCCGCTCTTCATGAACTGCACGACGCCCACGCGCCAGCCCCGGGCCCAGCCCCGCGCCATGACCCCGAAGGCGGCCGTCGACTTGCCCTTGCCGTCCCCCGTGTTGACCACGACGACCGAGTCGACCCGTCGCCGGGCCGGCGCCGGCTCCTCGTGCGTCGGCAGCGGGACCCGCGCCACCGGTGCGTCCGCGTCTGCGCTCATCGTGCCTCCTCGCTCTCGTTCGCCACGCTGCTCCCCTTGCCGGTGCGCCGCGGCGCAATGACGAGCTCGCCGTCGTCGGTGCGGATGATGCGCACCGCCGCACCGAACGCCTTCTCGAGGATCGCCTCGTCGAGCACCTCGGCCGGCGTCCCGAGCGCGGCCACCGCGCCGCCCGACAGCAGCAGCAGGCGGTCGGCGAACTGGCCGGCCAGCGTGAGGTCGTGCAGCGCGCTCACGACGGTGAGGCCCCAGTCGCGCCGGAGCTCGTCGACGATCTCGAGCGCCTCCACCCGGTGCGCCATGTCCAGCGCGCTGGTCGGCTCGTCCATGAGCAGCACCGGCGCCTCCTGGGCCAGCGCCCGGGCGAGCACGACGCGCTGGCGCTCGCCTCCCGAGAGCGTGGAGAGGTGGCGCCGGGCCAGGGGCCCGAGCTCGAGGCGCCCGATCAGCTCGCGGCAGTGCGCGAGGTCGTCGGGCGACTCCACGGCCAGATACGAGATGTGCGGCGTCCGCCCCAGCAGCACGTAGTCGAACACCGGCATGTCGGCCGGCAGCTCGGGCGACTGCGGCACGTAGGACACGGCCCGCGCCCGCTCCCGCCGCGCCATCGGGGCGGCGGCCCGGCCGCCCAGGCGCACGTCGCCCTCGTAGTCGACCAGCCCGGCCACGGCGCGTAGCAGGGTCGTCTTGCCGGCGCCGTTGGCGCCGATCACCCCGAGCCACTCGCCGCGCCCGACCGCCACGCCCACCGCGTCGACCACGGCGCGCTCGCCGAAGCGCACGGTCACCGCGTCGAGCTCGACCATGGCCCCGTCGCCGCCGGCGGGGACGCGGCCGCGCTGGCGCCGCTCGGCCAGCCGGATGACGGTCCCGAGCTTCGCCATCAGGACGACCCCATGCCGATGCCGCGGCCGGCCCGCCGTGACACCAGCACGGCGAGGAAGAACGGGGCCCCGATGCACGCGGTCACCACGCCGATGGGCACCTCGGTCGGCGACAGCACCGTCCGCGCAATCAGGTCCGCCCCCACCAGGAAGGCGGCGCCGCCCACCATCGAGACGGGCACGATCACCCGGTAGCTGGCGCCGGCCGTGAGGCGCACGGTGTGCGCCACGATGATGCCCACGAAGCCGATGAGCCCGCTCACCGACACGGCGGCCGCCGTCCCGAGCGTCGCCGCGGCCACCACGATCATGCGCGTGCGTGCCGGGTGGATCCCGAGCGTGCCGGCCTCCTCCTCCCCCACCCGGAGCACGTCGAGCATGCGCCGGTGCGCCAGCAGCACCAGGCCGGACACCACGACGTAAGGCAGGATCAGCGTCACGTCCGACCACGATGCCACGGAGAAGCTGCCCAAGATCCAGTCGTAGATCTGCCGGATCTGCTCGGCGTCCCGCTGCTGGAGATACGTCTGGATCGCCGTCAGCAGCGCCGCCACGGCGACCCCGGCCAGGAGGATGGAGTAGCCCCAGGCGCGCCGGCCGCCCGACACGCCGATCAGGTAGGTCGCCGCCACCGCCAGCGAGCCGCCGACGAAGGCGAAGATCGGCAGGAACGTGTTCGAGTCGCCGCCGTAGACGATCTCGATGGTGGCGCCCAACCCGGCCCCGGCCGCGACGCCGAGCAGGTACGGGTCGGCCAGCGGGTTGCGGAACAGGCCCTGGTAGGCCGCCCCGCCCGACGCCAACATCGCCCCCACCAGCCCGGCCAGCACGACCCGCGGCGCCCGCAGCTGCCACACGATGGCCTGGTTGATGGCCGGCGTGCTCGTGTGGAAGTGCAGGAACGGCACGTGCGACAGCAACGTGCCGAGCACCTGTGACGGCGGCACGGCCACCGGCCCGACGCAGAGCGCCACCATGGAGATGACGACCATGAGGACCGCCGCCACGGCGACCGGGACCCAGGTGTGGCGGGCTCCCGGCCCGCGCACCTCGGGGACCAGGGCCTCGACGTTCTCGGCCGGCCGGGCCGGGGCTGTGGCGGTCACGGCGTCACGTCCTCACGACGCCGGGTGCGCCTTCATCTCGTTCGCCACCTGTTGGAGCAACACGACCACGCGCGGGCCCCAGCGCGAGGCGATGTCGTCGTTCAGGCCGAGGACCCGGCTGTGCTGCACGGCCGACATGTTCGACCATCCGGGCCGCGCCGCCACCGTCGCCGGCGTCTGGGCGCAGCAGATGGTGTCGGCCAGGAAGACGTAGCTCGGGTTGGCCTTCAAGATGAACTCGCCGTTCAGCTGCGGGTAGCCCCCGGCCGCCGCGGCGCCCTTGGCGGCGTCGGCGATGCTGTGCAGGCCGAGCAGCCCGAGCACGTGCCCGATGAAGGTGCTCGAGGTGGCCGTGTAGTAGGTCTGGTCGAGCTCGTAGTAGTAGGTCTGCGGGTGGGCCGGCTTGTGCACCGACGCCACGATGTGCGCGATCTGGCCCTTGACCTTCGCCACCTCGGCCTTGGCCTGGGCCACGTGCCCGGTGGCCTGGCCGAGCTCGTCGAACTGCGTGTACTCCTGCGCCAGCGTCGTCGCGGCCGGGTCGCTCAGGACGGGGATGCCGAGCGCCTCGACCTGGCGGTCCACGCTCGGCGCCTCGTCGGACAGGACGACCAGGTCCGGCTTGTACTGCGCGATCGCCTCCACGTCGGGGCTGTTGCCGTCGAGCTGGGTCTTCGGCGTGTTCGCCGGGTAGTCGGAGAACTCGTCGACCGCCTTGACCTGGCTGCCGGCGCCGATGGCGTAGAGCATCTCGGTCGCCGTCGGCGACAACGACACGATGGCCGTCGGCTTGGTGGCGATGTGGACCTTCCCATTGGCCGCGTGCACGGTGGCCGGGAACGACGCCGTCGCGCTGTCCTCGGCCGCCACAGCCGCCCCTGCCGCCACGGCTGCCCCTGCCGCCCCTGCCGCCCCTGCCGCCCCGGTGCTTCCGCCCGGGACCATGCTGATCACCGCCGGCGCGGCCAACGAGGCCACGACGACCCCAAGGACAGCGGTTGCCCGCCTGATGTTGCTGAACATTGTTCATCCTCCATCGGTGTACGGAGGACGAAGTGCGCCCGCTCCGACTCCCGATGGGGGGCCGAACGAACCGCCCTTCCTCCGAGGACTGGTTGCGTTGACACAGGTCAGGCGTCTGGGCTCGCCCCCCGTTGCAGGAGGCCTCACCATTGCGGGACAGCGCCGGAATCCGACCGGACTTCGCTGAGCCTGTGCCACCCCGGCATAGGGCCGGAGCAGCCCGAACGGTAGCGCACCCACCCCGCCACCCGCCTGCGCCGGGCCCCAACCGCAGGTCAGGCCCGGAACGGACGTTTCCACGGTGAGGAAACGGCCCGGTCGGGGGCCGCATGGAGGCCGGGGGGTCCCAAGTGCCGGCGCAACATCGAAAGCACCACCAGACGCGCCACTGGCGCGGCAGCATCCCGTGGCGACTCGCCATGGGCTCGCTGGCCATCGCCGTCACCTTCTCCGCGCTCATCCTCGGGCAGTTCGTCCCCGGCGCGCACGTCCCCACGCTTTCGCACCTGGCCGACCAGCGCGTGAGCGCCACCGGAGCCGGCGCCGGTAGCGGCGGCTCCGGCGCGCACACCGGCAGCACCGGGAGCACCGGCGACACGGGCAGCACCGGCCGCGGTAACACCGGACGCGGCAACACCGGCGGTACGGGTGGCGGCGCGCCGGCCTCGACGGCGAACAACGTGGCGGCCAACCCGTCGACGTGGACGCCCCAGGCGGCGACCTACGGCACGGGCTCGGTGCTCGACCAGTCGGTCACCATGTCCGACGGGACCGTGCTCAAGGTCAACGTGTACTTCCCCACCGATCCGAGCACGAAGGCGCCCGCCAGCGGGCTGTTCCCGGTGCTCTTGCAGCAGACCCCGTACGGCAAGGCGTTCATTGTGTACGCCAGCGCCATCGCGCAGACCGACGTGAGCTATCTCGTCGACCGGGGCTACATCGTCGTCATCGCCGACGTGCGCGGCACGGGCGACTCGGGCGGCAACTTCGACCTCTTCGACCCGGTGCAGTCGTCCGACGGCGTGACGCTGGCCAAGTGGGCGGCGCACCTGCCGCAGAGCAACGGCGAGGTCGGCCTCTTCGGCGAGTCCTACATGGGCGTGAACCAGTTCCAGACCGTGGCCGCGGCGGGCAACGGGTCGCCGATCAAGGCGATGTTCCCGATCATCGCGGGCAACGACATCTACTCCGACACGGTGACGCAGGGCGGGATCCCCGACGTGGAGTTCGACGCGACCTACATCGCGCTCCTGTCGGGCCTCAACCTGACCAACCCCGCGCTCCAACCGCTCGTCGAGGCCGCCACGAGCGGCGACACGAAGCTGCTGGCGCTCGGCCTCCTCGGGCTGGCCCCCGACGTCGCCGAGCACAGCCAGGCGCTGGTGAACTTCTTGAAGACGGCGCTCGACGTCGAGACCGGCACGGGCGCCGAGGCCTTCGACGGCACCTACTGGGCGGACCGCAGTCCGGCGAACGACCTGCCCGACGTGGTGGCGGACCACATCCCGGCGTTCCTGGTCGGCGGCTGGAACGACCTCTTCGAGTCGGGCGAGCCGCGCAACTACGTCGGCCTGCAGAACCTCTACGACGGTCGCGACCAGGGTGCCGCGATGACGTCCGCCCAGGCCGTGACGCCGCGCTACCAGCTCCTCATGGGGCCGTGGCAGCACGTGACCACGGGCACCGGCGTGAACATGTCGGCCCTCGAGCTCGAGTGGTTCGACACCTGGCTGCTCGGCGAACACACGCCGATGTCGACGACCACGACGCCGCTGCACCTCGACATCCGGAACTCCGGGGCGGGCACGGGGTCGTGGGTCGACGCGGCGCAGTGGCCGCTCCCGAACGCCGACCCCTCGTCGTTCTACCTCGGGGCCGGACGCAGCGGGAGCGACGGCGTGTCCCAGAACGACGGCACGCTGACGACCTCGGCGCCGACGGCGGCGGCGGGCTCGGACCGGGTGCTCTGGACCGGCGTCACGAGCCCGTGCGACATCCAGACCGACCAGTGGGGCGCCGGTGCGTTGGCTCTGGGCTTCCAGTCCTTCGACACGAACGACCCCTGTGACCTCAACGACGTGACGCTCGGCGCCGGACCGGGGTCGCTGGTGTACACGTCGACACCGTTTACCTCGCCCGAGGTGGTGGCCGGCCCGATCGACGCGACGGTGTACACCAAGGCGAACACCACCGACACCGAGCTGGCGGCCACCGTCGAGGCCGTCTCCCCCAGTGGCGACAGCCTCCCCATGTCGTCGGGCGCGCTCCTGGGCTCGATGCGGGCCCTCGACTCGACCCAGACGTGGACGGCGTCCGACGGCGCCCTGTTGCTGCCGGTCCACCCGTTGACGCAGCAGTCGTCCCAGCCGATCGTGCCGGGCCAGCTCACCCGCCAGGACATCGCCGTCTACCCGACCATGACCGAGGTGCCGGCCGGGTGGCGGCTCCGGGTGACCATCGCGACCGGGGACACGCCGCACCTCCTCCCGTCGGTGGCCCAGGCGCCCAAGCTCTTCGGCGGGCTCTACGACGTGCAGCGCAACGCGACGGCCGCCTCCTCGCTGACCGTGCCGCTGGCCCCGCTCTCCTCGTTCGGCACCCCCTGCGGCGACATCTGCTCGCCCCAGGGCCCCTAGAGCGAGAGCGGCGCGCCCGCTCGGGCTGTATACGCGGCGAAAGTCGCGGGCACGCTCGAGGTCTATACGGGGTCGGGGCAGGGGCATATACACCTCGTCGCGGCCCGCCACATTCGCCGCGTACACACTCTCGGGAGGCGCCCCGGGAGGGGTCCGGCGGGCCGGCGGGGCGCTGACATGGGTCGCTGGGCTGGACGGACGCCCCCTCCCGTACGATGGGGGCGGTGCAACCGGCTTCTTCTGACGATCGATCCGCGTCCGAGGGCCGTTCGGAGGCGGCGGGCGCGGGCGGTGGGGACATCTCGCTCGAGGAGATCGAAGACGCCGTCATGGACGGGGACAGCCCCGTCCCGGCCCGCAGCGGCACTGCCCGGGCGGCCCTGTCGCACCGCACCTTCCGCATCGTCTTCCTCGGCGCCTTCGCCTCCAACGTCGGCACGTGGATGCAGAACGTGGTCCTCGGCGCCTACGCCTACGAGCTCACCCACTCGGCCACGTTCGTCGGCATCATCATCTTCGCCCAGCTCGGGCCGACGCTGTTGCTCCCGATGGTCGGCGGCCTGCTGGCGGACAAGGTCGACCGGCGGCGCTTCCTGATCCTCCTCTCGCTCGAGCAGCTCGTCTTCTCGCTCGGCGTCGCCCTGGTCGTGGTGTCGCCGCACCCCTCGCACGTCCTGCTCGTGTTGATGGTGCTGTTGGTCGGGTGCGGCAGCGCCATGTTCGGGCCCGCCTACTCGGCCGTCCTCCCGGGCCTCGTCGGCAAGGCGGACCTGCCCGGCGCGATCTCGCTCAACTCGGCCCAGATGAACGCGTCACGGGTCATCGGGCCGGTCATCGGCGGTGTCCTCTTCTCGCTCATCGGGCCGGCGTGGGTCTTCGTCGGCAACGCGGCGACGTACCTGTTCGTGATCGGCGCGCTCTTGATCGTGACGCTGCCGAAGGTGCCGCAGCCGCCGAACCAGGGCAGCCGGTGGCGCCAGCTGACGGCGGGCATCCGGGTCGCCCGCGAGGACAGCGTGGTGGGCCGCTGCCTGGTCACGGTGTTCGTGTTCTCGCTGCTGGCGCTCGCGTTCATCGGGCAGATGCCGGTGGTGGCGGCGCACAACCTCGGCATCAGCCTTTCCGACTCGCCCGACTACGGGATCCTCTACGCCTGCTTCGGCTTCGGGGCGCTGACCGGCGCGATCTCCATCGGGACCGTCTTCGCCCACACCTCCAAGCCGATGCTCGTCCGGGTCTGCCTGGTGGGGTACGCCGTGGCGCTGTGTGCGTTCGCTCTGGAACGCTCGCCGGTGCCGGCGTACGTGAACGTGGCGGTGACCGGCGCGTTCTACTTCGCCTTCATCACGGCACTGAACACCACCCTGCAGGCCCGACTGCACGAGCAGGTGCGGGGCCGGGTCATGGCCCTGTGGATGATGGGCTTCGGCGGCACCGTGGGCATCGGCAACCTTTTGATTGGTCCCGTGGTGGAGGCCGTGGGCATCACGGCCGTGCTGCTCTTCGGCGCGGCGGTGGCGCTCGTGCTGGCGTGGTACGCCGACGTGCGCCCGCCGGGCGACGAGCGTCAGGTCGTGCTCGGCGCCGAGCTCGCCCAGTAGGCGTCGCGGCAGCGGCTTCTTGTAGAGCTTGCCGTTCTCCCCCCGGGGAGCGCGTCGGTGAAGTCGACCGAGCGCGGGCACTTGTAGTGCGAGAGGTGCTCGCGGCAGAAGGCGAGGATCTCCTGCTCGAGCTCGGGCCCGGGTCCGGGCTCGTAGCCGGGGGTGGCCTCGACGACGGCCTTGACCTCCTCCCCCATCTCCGCCTCGGGGACGCCGAAGACGGCGACGTCGGCCACGGCGGGGTGCAGGACGAGCACCGCCTCGATCTCCTGGGGGTAGATGTTGACGCCGCCGGAGACGATCATGAACTGCTTGCGGTCGGTCAGGTAGAGGTAGCCGTCGTCGTCGAGGTGGCCGACGTCCCACAGGGTGGCCCAGCCCTTGTCGTTGAAGGACTGGCGCGTCTTCTCGGGGTCGCCGTTGTACTCGAAGGTCACCCCGGCGCGGCTGCCGAAGTACACGACGCCGTCCTCGCCGGTGGGCATCTCGGCGCCGTCCTCGCCGCAGACGTGCGCCTCGCCCCAGATGGCCCGGCCGACAGAGCCGGGGTGGGTGAGCGCCTCCTCCGAGGTGATCCAGGTCATGCCCAGCCCCTCGGTGCCCGAGTAGTACTCGTGGATGATCGGGCCCCACCACTCGATCATCCGTCTTTTCACTTCGGGCGCGCAGGGTGCGGCCGCGTGGACGACGGAGCGCAGGGAGGTGAGGTCGTGGGCGTGGGCGTCGCGTTGGTCGTCGGGCAGCTTGAGCAGGCGGACGAACATCGTCGGCACGAACTGCGCGTGGGTCACCTTGTGCTCGTCGATGAGCTCGAGGCAGCGCTGCGGGTCGAACTTGTCCATCACGACCACGGTCCCGCCCATGCGGTGCACCGTCATCGACCACACGAGCGGCGCCGAGTGGTACAGCGGCGCCGGGCTCAGGTAGACGTCGCCCTCCTTGAAGTCCATGATGCGCTCGAGCATCGGGACGAGCGTGGCCGAGGTGCCGAAGGGTTCGCCGGTCAGCGCGCGCCGCACCCCCTTGGGGTGGCCGGTGGTGCCCGACGAGTACAGCATGGAGAAGCCTTCTTTTTCGTCGTCGAGCGGCGTGGCGGGGTGCGGCGCGACGAACTGGTCGTAATCGGTGTGCGAGTCGGGCAGGGGCCCGAACCCCCCGACCACGAGGCGCAGGTCGATGTCGGGCGTGTGGGGCAGCATGTCCGCCGCCAGCTTGTTGAGGCCGCGGGAGGTGATGAGCGTGTGGGCGCCGCAGTCCCGGACGATGTAGCCGGCCTCCTCGGCGGTCAGGTGGGTGTTGACCATGGTGTAGTAGAGGCCGGCGCGCTGAAGCCCGAACGCGACCTCGTGGGTGCGGTCGTCGTTGAGCATCAGCACCGCCACGTGGTCGCCCTCGCGCAGGCCGTGCGCGTAGAGGGCCTGCGCCAGCCGGCACGAGCGCTCCTCGAGCTCGCCGAAGGTGACGACCTGGCCGGCGGCGGTGATCACCGCGGGGCGGCCGGGGTCGGTGGCGGCGTAGGTGGCGGGGCGGTAGTGCGACGGGGCGTCGGGGGTGTTTTGGGCGTCGGGGCTCACGGCCCAATCTTCTAGCCGACCCGCACCGGACGCGCCGACGCCGGGCTCCGTCACAAATGTGCGCCGGGCGTGCGTCGGGCGCCAGGAGCCGGGAGCCGGGAGCCGGGAGCCAGAGGGCCGAACCCGGTCTGGTACTGTCAGCCACCCCGGCGGGGGCGCAGCACGGAGCCGAGACCCACCCGCCCTTCGGGCCCAATCCCGTGACGACGCGCACCTTCTGCACCATCCTCTCGACGAACTACCTGCCCAAGGCTCTGGCGTTGGCCGAGAGCCTGCGACGTCACGAGCACGACGCCCAGCTCCGCATCCTCTTCATCGACCACCCCGACGACAAGGGGCTGCCCCAGCTCGACGGCGTCACGTGCCTGAGCACCGACGTCCTGGGCCTCCCCCGCCGCTCGGTCCTCGACCTCGCCATGGTCTACGACCTCGTCGAGTTCGCCACCTCGGTGAAGCCGTTGTTGCTCCAGGCGCTGCTGCGGGAGGCCGACGAGGTGTACTACCTCGACCCCGATACCTACGTGACGTCGCCCATGCGCGAGCTCTCCCCCGCGCTCGGCAGCCTCGGTCGGGGGCATCCTCGTGACCCCGCACTTCCTCCACCCGCCGCCACCCGACTCGGAGATCACCGACGGCCACATGCTCACGGTCGGTATCAACAACTTGGGCTTCTGCGGCGTCGACCGCCGCGCCGGCCCGTTCCTCGAATGGTGGTGGGGTCACCTGCGCGAGGAGTGCCTCTGCGACCCCCTTTCGGGGCTGTTCGTCGACCAGAAGTGGGTCGACCTCGGGGGCTCACTCTTCCAGGCCGCGAGCTTCCGGCATGCCGGGTACAACGTCGGCGTGGCCAACCTCTCCGAGCGGGAACTCGAGGCGAGGCCCGAGGGCTACTTCATCGCCTCCACCGGGGAGCCGCTGCGCCTCTTCCACTTCCACGCGTTCGACTCGAGCGCTCCGGAGAAGCTCTCGCTGCGCTTCCGGCACGAGGGGGAGCTCGACAAGGACGACAGCGTCGTGCTCCAGCTCTGCAAGGAGTACGCCGAAGTGCTCATCTCGTTCGAGCAGAGCCTGCCTCCGGCGCCGCCCTACCCCTACTGGACGGATACCTCGGGTCGGCGCATCGCGAGGCAGATCCGCCACGCGTACCAACGGGACCTCCTGTCGCACGGCGAGAGTCTGCCCTCGCCCTTCCTCCAACCCGACGCGGCGGCCTACGACCGTTGGCGCCGCAAGGCCTGGGGCCCGGTTGCCCGGGGACTGATGGACCGGGCGGCGAAGTGCGTCCGCTTGGTGCTGCCCGAGGAGTGGGAGAGCGTCAAGAAGCGCTTCCCGAAGCTGAGTGGCCAATTGACCGATCGGTTCTCGGGCGGCTCCGGCATCTGGGGCCAGTAGCGGGCCCTCGCCGCCCGCACGGATAGATTGACCGCGATGAAAACGTCCCGCTCCGCATCGCTGTCCTACGCGGAGCGTACCCATCACAGCCCCTACCGGATTGTGCGCTACGCGCACCGGAGGCGATTCGAGCTGCTGATCAGCGAGGCCCTCGCCACGCGGCCGAGCACCATGCTCGACTACGGCGCGGGCGACGCCGAAATGCTCCTCACGATGCTCAAGGACCCACGCTGTGACCCCTCCATGACCGCGATCGCCTTCGAACCACACGTCGAGGGCTACAACGAGCACATGTCCCATCGGGACGACAGCGAGCCGACGGAGCGCATCACCCTGGCCGAGAAGCTCGAGGAGGTGCCGGACCAATCCTGCGACGTGATCTCCTGCGGCGGGGTGCTCGAGCACCTCACGATTTCGGAGCGCTACCGGTGTTACGACTTCGCCCGCCGGGTCCTCCGGCCGGGCGGGCACCTGATCGTGGACGTGCCGATCGAGCTCGGCCCGGCGATCCTGATCAAGAACGTGGGACGGCGCGTCCTCAAGGGCGACGAGCGCGAGTACACCATGCGCGAGACCCTCTCTGCCGCCTTCGGGCTGACCGTGTTCGACCCCCATCGCTACGACCCCTCCGCCGGCAACGAGTTCATCGTCAGTCACAAGGGTTTCGACCACCGCCTCCTCAAGAAGGAACTCGCCGGCCAGGGATTCGACGTGATCAAGTCGGTGCACTCGCCCGTGACGTGGCTCCCGGCCGCGTTGGCCAACCAAGAGGTCATCTATACCGCTGTAATTTCGGGGTCGTCGACGTAGGGTCAGCAGCTATCGTCGTGATCGCTCGACGAGGAGATGGAGGTTGTGGTGGGGCGCGTCAAGGATGAATTGAAGTTTCGCTACAGCTACGCAATGAACATCCGCAATCGCCGCAAGGCGATGGGCTTCGTCCCCCGGGACCTGGGAGTCCTCAGGCGAGCGCAGCAAGCGGGCCGGGTCCACATCGGACGAGGGACGTACGGCGTGCCGAGCCTGCACATGACGATGCTCGACGACACGAAGCTCTCCATCGGCAACTACTCGTCGACGGGCCCGATGTGCTACCTCGGAGGCGGGCACCCGCCCGACCGGGTGACGACGTACCCGATCGCCATCAACCTGGGCCTCGACAGCATCGGCGACGACGGTTTCCCCGCACCGAGCAAGGACTCGGTCATCGGTTCCGACGTCTACTGCACGCACCAGACGATCGTGTTGAGCGGCTGCACCATTGGCGACGGGGCGATCATCGGCATCGGAGCCCTCGTCACCAAGGACATCCCTGCCTACGCCATCGTCGGCGGCAATCCCGCCAAGCTCATCCGGTACCGGTTCTCGGCCGACCAGATCGCGGCGCTGCTCGAGATCCGTTGGTGGGACTGGCCCGAGGAGGAGATCAAACTCGCGGCGCCTTACCTCACTTCGCGCGACGTCAACAGTTTCATCGAGTACGCGCGAGAAGCGCGACCCCGGCTGGGTCGACCCGATGGCCGGCGTCGTCAACCCCGAAGCGCC
Source organism: uncultured Acidimicrobiaceae bacterium (assembly GCA_963769095.1). Taxonomy (GTDB): domain Bacteria; phylum Actinomycetota; class Acidimicrobiia; order Acidimicrobiales; family RAAP-2; genus Bog-473. The sequence goes on along the minus strand of CAVYKO010000008.1, from coordinate 1,099,420 downwards.
CGGCTTCGAGAAGCCACCGAAGGACCGGGATGCCCACGTCACCAAGCGTCTGCCCTCCGACGCCGCCGCGGCCGTGGTGGCGAACCTCAGCAAGACGGGGTAACGAACAGCGCCGGCGCGGCGCTGCGGGGGCGCCGACCCCGGCTGGCGCGTCAATATTCTGACGGCGGGTAGCCCAGCTTCTCGATCAGTCCCGGGACGACCTTCTCGAGCGCCTCGTAGTGCGCGGCCTTGAAGACGTCTCGATAGCTGCGACGATTGACGCGGTAGTGCGACTCCCCGCCTTCTTCGCGCTCCGCCAGGTCCTTTCGCTGCAACGCCTCCCGTGAAGTCTCGGCCACCACGGTGTCGAGCTCGGTGGCCGCCAGGTTGACGCCGCAGTGCGCCAGCATGCCCGAGACGGCCTTGGGATAGTCGGCCGAGATGTCCTCGAGCCGCCAGGTCTTGACGCTCTCGTCCTTCTCCTCGACCCCGACCCAGGTCGCCATGTCACGGAGGTGGCCCTCGCCGTTGCCGATCAACCAGAGCATGGCGTCGTCCATGGATTTTCCATCGAGGGCGGAGCGGATTTCTCGAGCATCGAGCACAGTGCGATGCGTCTCGACGGAGCCGTAGGCCGAGACCACGATGTCGCGGGGGTCACGGAAGACATAGACCATCCGGTGCGAGGGTGGCTTGGGCATCTGCCGGTAATAGTCGTACGACACGTAGAGTCCCGGCACGAACGTCCCGGCCGGAAACGCTCGGGGCTCGTGCAGCCAGTAGCCCAGCTGCGGCAGCGTGAAGAGCCCGGTGTGCTTGCGCACGATCGGATGGTCGAAGAGCGCCTTGGCCCACTGGCTCCCCGACTTGGGACACGAGCCGGCATAGATGTTTGCCACCGTCGGGACCCTGTTCGTCGCCTCCAGGACCTTGCCCCGGGCGCGGGCGGCGTAGTGCACCCCGTACTTGACCGTGTTCCGCGTGCGCTCTCCCTGCACCACGCGGGTGATGGTGGCGCGGACCCCACTCTCCTCGGCTTTCTGTGTCGTCGATCCCGCCATGCTCTTGCCCTAGCCCTTCTTGCGCCAGTAGGCGCCGAAGCCGTCGACGTCGATGATCTCCTCGTCGATCCCGTTGGCCTTGCGGTAGTCGAGAATGGCCTGGCCGGCCTGGGACAGGTGCGAGCCGAAGTCGTCGACGATGCAGTAGCCGCCCGGGCTCAGCTTGGGATAGAGGGCCTCGATGGCTTGGGCGGTCGACTCGTACATGTCGCCGTCGAGGCGCATGACGGCGAGCTTGTCGATGGGGGCGCTGGGCAAGGTGTCCTTGAACCACCCCACGAGGAACTTGACGCGTTCGTCGAGCACGCCGTAGCGCTCGAAGTTGTGGCGCACCTGGTCGGCGCCGACGCTCAGGCCGGCGCGGGTGTGCAGGTCGTCGCCGGTGTCGGCCGGGTAGAGGTCGACATTGGGCGGGGGCAGGCCCTGGAACGAGTCCGACACCCACACCGTGCGGGTGGTGTCGCCCCGGGCCAAGAGGTTGGCCTTCATGAAGATGCAGGCCCCACCGCGCCAGACCCCGGCCTCGATGAGGTCGCCCGGGATGTCGTCGTCGAGCACGCTTTGGACACAGTGCTCGATGTTGTCCATGCGCTTGAGCCCGATCATCGACTCGGCCCGCGCCGGCCAGTCGCGCCCGACCTCGCGCAGCTTGGGGTCGTAGGGCTTCTTGTAGACGATCTCGACCTTGAGGCGCGAGGCCAGCTGGCCGGCCAGGTTCCCCGCCCGGCGCTTGAGGTCGTTCGACCCCGCGGTGCGCACACCGCCGAGGATCGAGTCGTTGTCCTCGGCCAGCGCACCGGTCAAGGAGCGCTTGAGCAAATCGAGGTAGAGGCGTGTGACATCAGTGGTCTGCTCGACGGGCACGGGCAAAGAGTAGCCGCCGCCCCATGGCGTTCCGGAAAGCCGCCGCCGCGTCGCCGGCCAAAATTTCGGAGCGCCGATGACGCCCGATCGCCCGATCGATCGTTTAGATCGTGTAGCGGCGCGCGTCTTCTTCGGTACGGTGGAAGACGCGGAGGTCGGGCAGCTCGCGGACCGCCTCGGCCGGGTTGCCGCGGTAGAAGGTCTGCTCCTTGGTCAGCCTCGTCGTGACCACCGAACCGGCGGAGAGGATGCTGCGGGCCGGGACCTGGGTCCCGCTGAGCAGGATGCACCCGGACATGACGCCGCTGTTCTCCCCGATGGTCACCGGGCTCGTGATCTGGAGGTCACGGACCAGGTCCAAGCTGTGGGTCAGGATCTGGCAGCGGTAGCCCACCAGCCCCGCCCAGTCGCCGATCTCGACGCGGTCGGTGCAGTCGATTTCGTGGCCGACGGTGATCTTCGCCCAGTCCCCCAGGATGAGCGACGGGTCGTGCTCCTGCTTCTGGCGGCTGACCACCTCGCGGGCGATCGGGTGCGCCTGGATGTAGTTGCGCGACGCGATCGTCGCGCCCTTGCCGAGCTTGAGCTCGTCGAGGCCCCTGATCATGTTGAACGGCCCGATGCTCGACTCAGGGCCCATGGTCACGTGCTTCACCATGATGAGGCTGCGGCCGATGTGCGCGGTCGGGTCGATGTCCCACCCGAGCACCTTGCGCGCCAGCTCCGCCCGGTACTTCGGGGGCAGGACCAACATCAACAGCGCGACAATTTTCGAGAGCATGGCCGCCTTTCGCCTTTCGCCTTTCCCTCGCCCCTCAGCCCTTCTTGCGCCAGTAGGCGCCGAAGCCGTCGACGTCGATGATCTCCTCGTCGATCCCGTTGGCCTTGCGGTAGTCGAGAATGGCCTGGCCGGCCTGGGACAGGTGCGAGCCGAAGTCGTCGACGATGCAGTAGCCGCCCGGGCTCAGCTTGGGATAGAGGGCCTCGATGGCTTGGGCGGTCGACTCGTACATGTCGCCGTCGAGGCGCATGACGGCGAGCTTGTCGATGGGGGCGCTGGGCAAGGTGTCCTTGAACCACCCCACGAGGAACTTGACGCGTTCGTCGAGCACGCCGTAGCGCTCGAAGTTGTGGCGCACCTGGTCGGCGCCGACGCTCAGGCCGGCGCGGGTGTGCAGGTCGTCGCCGGTGTCGGCCGGGTAGAGGTCGACATTGGGCGGGGGCAGGCCCTGGAACGAGTCCGACACCCACACCGTGCGGGTGGTGTCGCCCCGGGCCAAGAGGTTGGCCTTCATGAAGATGCAGGCCCCACCGCGCCAGACCCCGGCCTCGATGAGGTCGCCCGGGATGTCGTCGTCGAGCACGCTTTGGACACAGTGCTGGATGTTGTCCATGCGCTTGAGCCCGATCATCGACTCGGCCCGCGCCGGCCAGTCGCGCCCGACCTCGCGCAGCTTGGGGTCGTAGGGCTTCTTGTAGACGATCTCGACCTTGAGGCGCGAGGCCAGCTGGCCGGCCAGGTTCCCCGCCCGGCGCTTGAGGTCGTTCGACCCCGCGGTGCGCACACCGCCGAGGATCGAGTCGTTGTCCTCGGCCAGCGCACCGGTCAAGGAGCGCTTGAGCAAATCGAGGTAGAGGCGTGTGACATCAGTGGTCTGCTCGACGGGCACGGGCAAAGAGTAGCCGCCGCCCCATGGCGTTCCGGAGCCCTCCCGGCGGCCCGGCTATCGTCACTGCCACGGTAAGAATCTCGGCCCGGGCACGGCAGACACCCAGGTCACGGCCGCGGAGGCCGCGGAGGAGCCTCCCCAAAATGCTCCCATGACCCGCAAGCCTCACGCCGCTGCTCCGTTGGTCGATGGAAGGGCAGTACGCACCAGCGGCGGACGGCCCTGACCCGGGCAGACCGTCTCACATTCAGCGACCCGAAAGGACCCGACCGCAGTGGGCACAGACCAGGAAAAGGCGCGAGCTGTCATCGGCGACTTCCTTCAGCGAACCGACAAGGGTGCCGACGGGTGGAACGACGAGACGGAGCTGTGGGGCGAGGGCCTCGGTCTGGATTCGTTGGAAGCGGCGGAGCTCTCGGCCATGCTCGAGGACGAGTTCGGGTCTGACCCCTTCTCCGCCGGTGGCGACCTGCCCGAGAAGGTCGGGGATGTCCTCGCCTTCTACGCCGTCGTCTCGACCTAGATGATCCTTCTGCTGGAGGCGGCCGCGTCCGCGTCACCCGACCGGGAGGCCGTCGTCACCTCGGAAGGCGCCGCGACCTACGCCGAACTTCTCCACGACGCCCGACGCGTCGCCACGGCGCTCCGCCTCCGGGGCATCACGCGCTTCGCCATCGTGGAGCCCGATGCCGGCTGGATCCTCCGGCTGCTCGCCGGCGCCGCGCTGGCGGGGGCCGAGCCCTGCCAGTACCAGCCCGACACCGACCCGGCCGAGTTCGCCGACCACGCCGCCATGCTCGACCACAAGTTCGTCGTCACCCGCCGGGACGACCTGACCGGGTCGTTCGAGCTGATCCGTCCCGACGAGTTGCTGGAAGAGCCGGCGGACGAGTCCCTGCGAGCGGGCGAGGACACCGAGCAGCCGCTGATGATCCGCACGACGGGCACGACGGGCCTGCCCAAGGCGGCACGCCACGACTGGCGCATCCTCGGCCGGACCGTGGCCAACGTCCGCCCCATGCCCGAGCAGCGCTGGCTCCTCGCCTACGGCCCCCAACAGTTCGCCGGCGTCCAGGTGCTGCTGCACGTGGCGGCCAGCCAGGCGACGCTCGTCGCGCCGTTCCCCCGCCAGCCCAAGGACGGCCTGGAGGCCATGCTCACCCAGGGCGTCACCTGCGTCGAGCGCGACGCCCACGTTCTGGCGCTTCCTCCTCGCCGAGGCGCGCAGCCGCAAGGCGACGCTGCCGCCGCTCGAGCAGATCACGTTGGGCGGCGAGGCCAGCCCGGGCGACCTCCTCGAGGAGATCCAGGCCAACTTCCCCGGCGCCAAGGTGTCGCAGGTCTACGCCTCGACCGAATTCGGGTCCATCACGTCGGTCCGCGACGGCAAGCCCGGCCTCGCGGTCGACTCCCTCTACGGCGACGCCAACCCGACATCGAACGTCCGCGTCGACGACGGCGAGCTCTGGGTCCGGGCGGGCGCCGGCATGCTCGGGTACGCCGGGATCCGCCGACGCCGACTCCACGGACTCCACGGACTCCACGGACTCGACAGCGGCGAGTGGCGCCGCACGGGCGACCTCGTCGAGATCGTCGGCGACCGGGTCATGTTCCGGGGCCGCAAGACCGAGGTGATCAACGTCGGCGGGGTGAAGGTGCACCCCCTCCCCGTCGAAGATCGGATCACCGGGCTCGATTCGGTCGCGCTGGCCCGGGTGTTCGGGCGCCCCAACAAGCTGACCGGCGCAATCGTCGCGGCCGACATCGTGCCGGTGGGCGGGGTGGACGGCGCCGACGTCGAATCCATCCGGGCCCAGATCAAGACGGCGGTCGCAGACCTGCCGCGGGCCTGGCAGCCGCGTAGCGTCAACTTCGTGGATGCGATCGAGACCAAGGGCGGCAAGACGATCCGCGGGATGGAGGACTGATGGCCGACGCCCCACCACGGGTCGCAGTGATCACGGGCGGCAGCAAGGGACTCGGGGCTGGACTCGTCGAGGCCTACCTCGACGCCGGCTACTGCGTCGAGACCTGCTCACGCTCCTCCACCGACCAGGTGCGCGCCTGGGAGAACGACCCGCAACTGAAGGAGCGCTTCCACTTCGCCGCCGCCGACGTCTCCAAGGCCGACGATGCCGACCGGTTCGTCAAGGACGCGGCCAAGCGCTGGGGTCGCATCGACGTCTTGGTGAACAACGCCGGCGTGGCCCGCGAAGGTGTCATCGGCCTGTTCGCCGACGAAGCCCTCGATCAGGTGGTCGATCTCAACCTCAAGGGCACCGTCTACGTCACCCGGGCGGCCAGCCGCGTGATGTTGCGTCAGCGCGCGGGTTCGATCGTCAACATCTCATCCGTCGTCGGCCTCTCGGGCTACCGGGGCCTCTCCGTCTACGGCGCCACGAAGGCCGCCCTCGACGGCTTCACCCGCGCCCTCGCCCGTGAGTTGGGATCCCGCGGCATCACGGTGAACAGCGTGGCCCCCGGGTACCTGCGCACCGAGATGACCCACGGTCTGGACGAGGAGCAAATGACCCAGATCTCACGACGGACGCCGATGGGACGACTGGGTGAGCCGAGCGACGTCGCCCGCGCCGTTCTCTTCCTCACCGACCCCGCCAACAACTACCTGACCGGCCAGGTCATCGTGGTCGACGGCGGGTTGACCTGCTGACCTGAGCTGAGCAACGAACCATCACGGCGGTCTCGCCGGTCAGGCGTCAGGCGCTGAGCACCTCGTCCAACCCGTAGCGGTCGGTGACGTTGTCCCAGAACTCCACGGCCTTCTCGTTTCGGATGTGCCACACGTCGGCGCTGGTTCCCGAGAAGCTGCGACCGCTTACGGGTCGCCGAGATCGTGACCAGGGCGACGGCGTGCTCGTCGTTGGCGATCACGTCGTGCACGTCGATCTTCAACGTTCCCTCCGTGAGCTCGAACAGCTTGCCCAGGAGCGCGAAGGCCTGATCTTTTCCTTTGTACTCGCCCGCCAGCGGGTTACGGCCGCCTTCGTGCCAGACGATGTCGTCCGCAAACAGCTGGTCGACGGTCTCCATGTCGCCCTTGCTGAACGCCTCGTAGCCCTTGCGAACGAGTTGCGCATTTGGGTGGTCCGCCATACGTCCTCCTTTGGCTTGACCGATCCGTCTTTCGACGCGTCGACGCTACAACCTCAGAGGATCGACTGCTCTTCTCCGATGAAGATCGGCGACCGGGCATGGTCGATGAACTTGGTCTCGTCCATGTACAACGTCTTGGCCGCGGCGGCGCCCTCCGGGGTGAGGGCCGCGGCCAGGACGGAGTCCAAGCTGTCGAACCACAGCTCTGCGATCCCGTCGAAGTGCTCCGGGGCGCCGCGTCCCGAGGCGAGCGCGCCGTTGGCCGGTCCTGTCGTCGTGTGCAGTTGCACGTACTTGCGGATCTCCAGGACGGATGCGACCGACGCGACCAGCGGCGCATGCACCTCGCGCCAGTACCGGTGGAACTCAGCCTCGTCCATATCGGAGCGCCGGTGAAGACAGAACGCGAGTTTGACCACGTCCGAGACTACCGAGATGTCGACGGGCCCTCACGGCTCGCCTCGTAGGCCGCTCCCGCCGGCGACCACTGCTTCGAGGACTCGATCACGACCGTTCTCGTCGCCTTGTCGTGCAGGGTCTGGTTCATGGGATCCCACAGCGGAAAGAGCATGTCGATGACCCAGGGGATGAACAAGACGATCGCGAGCAGGTACTCGATGAGGGCCCGCCCGAAGGCTCGGGCATAGCCGATGGGCGCCCCGGTCTCGATGTCGACGGCCCGGGTGCCCGTCGCCATCATGCCGATGGTCTGTCCCCGCTTCGAACCGCAGAAGAGGGTGCCGTAGGCGAGCACGATCAACGCGTGGACGGCGATGCCCCGGTAGTCCACGTTGAGGCTGAAGCCGTGCGTCGTCGTGCCGTTGAGCGAGCTGAAGGTGGTGTCGTGGATCACGCCGTGGAAGAGGAAAAAGAGAGGGGTGGTGATGGCGCTGACGATCACCCAGTCGAGCAGCCACCCGCCGAGGCGGGCGCCGTAGTTGGCCAACGGAGGAGTCGTCGCCGGAGGAGTCGCGGCGGAGTCGCCACCTGCAGGTGCTCGGTCCACGCCGCGCCGTCCCACCAGCGGTTCGTGTCTGGGTGTCCAGACGGATCGGGGTACCAGCCGGCGGAGGTCATGGGGATGATCGGCGGCCATCGTAGGGCGGGATCTCACGAAGTTTGGGTGATCCGCAATCCCCATTGGCCCGCCGACCGTACAAAACGCATGAACCAAGAGAGGTTCAACCGGACACCATTCGTGAGGGGAACGAGCTGCGCTGCAGCCTGGCGAAGGGGCGCACCCTGAATCACCGCTGCACGCTGCACGCCAGCGGGCGCGTCGTCCCGCCGACAGTTGTCACACCCCTCGTCCATGCTTTCTCTTCTGTCCCCAAGGAGCACCGATGCACCCCGAATTTCTCCGGGCCCTTGCCAATGCCCGACACGAGGATCTCCTGAACGAGCGTCGAAGCCGGAAGCCGGCAAAGGTCCACGTCGAGAACCGTGCACCACGGTTTTCTCGTTCGCGACGACGGGCGGGCGCCCTGCTGATCTGGGCCGGCGCACGCCTGGTCGGTGACCAACCCGGCCGTGCTGGAGTTGGCGCAGGATTAGCCGCAGACATCGGCCCGGACTCGGCCCGGCGGACCCAGCCTGAGCTCAGCATGAGACTCAGCGCCGAGGCCACCCCTCCCGAACGGCCGACAGCTCAGACCGAAGTGCTGCAGCGTCCGGCAAAGAACGAGAGCACGATGCGGCTCGTCTTGCGCCGCCCATCCACCCGCACGTCGAGGGGAACGCAGCCCCGTCGTCGACCGTCGGTGAAGCGGAAGCTCTGAGGAAAGAACCCGGGCTTGTGCGCGCAGGCCCGATACGTGACCGACTGGCTTCCCTGGCTCGGCGACCACGGATTCTGTTGCACGACGTATGACCGCGCGCCACGGGCGATCGGTCATCGTCACCGTGGCTCCCGGGTCGACGACCGGGGGGAGCTTGTACCCGGTGAAAGGAGTCCCTCGACTCGCGGACGGCGGATTCATGTCGGCCAGGACGCGCGCCCGAGGGAAGTAACCCGGGCCGAATCCGACGTCATGCGGTCCGACCCGAGGCAGGGTGCCGGTGAACTGTGTCGCTTCCTCCGCACAGGTCAGGACCTGGGGGTGGGCCGGAGTGCCGACGGCGTTGGTGGACGCACTCGCCCCGGTGAGGCCGCCCAGGCCAGACACAGCGACAGCCGGCGCCAGGATGACAAGGGCACAGGCACGAGCGCGCCACTTCCCGCCGGGCGCCGCACCGTGAGCATGACCAAACCGCATTCTGTGATGGCGCATCGGCCCTCATCCTGCGCTCGACGCCGCTCGTGACGCGCCGTCCCCAACGACGGGCAATGGTGCCACAGCAATCCGGCCGCCCGGACGCCAGGCGGGAGACGGGACAGCGTCGGAGCGGGCGCACCCCAATGTCACGCGACGAGCACCTACGATCCCAAAAGCGTGCCATCGGAGGAGCCCTTCAGCAGTCAGCTTGAAGCATGGCTCCGCAGCGATGGGAGCAAGACCGTCGGCGCATTGGCGGATGTGTTCGCCGAAAAGTCGTTTGCCGTCACGATCCTCTTCTTGATGTTCTTCCCAGCCCTCCCGTTGCCAACCGGCGGAGTCACGCATGTATTCGAGGCGATCACCGTCATCGTGGCCGCAGAAATGGTGCTTGGTGTTCGACGCTTGTGGATTCCTCAACGCCTGAATCGGCACGAACTGGGATCATCATTGACGGAGAAGGCGATTCCGTTCATGGTGCGGCGCATTCGATGGTTCGAACGCTTCTCGCGGCACCGGTGGGCGCGCCTCGTCGACAGCCGTTCGTTCCATAGAGTGGCCGGCCTCATCTTCATTGGCCTCGCGGTCGCGGCGGCTTTGGCGCCCCCGTTCTCGGGCCTCGACACTCTGCCGGCGTTGGGGGCCGTCGTCGTCGCGTTGGGCCTCATCTTGACGGACATCGTTCTGGTCGGCATCGGCGTGATCATTGGGACGGGAGGTGTCGTCTTGATCATCACCGTCGGCGCGGCCCTGTTTCAGGCGATACGCCACCTCTTCTAGATGCGTGCAAGATGCGCCGGTCGACGAACGCCTCAGCCTCGCTTGGGCGACCAGTCCCAGCGGCGCAGGCCCAGCCACGCCCCGGCCGCGCCCCAGATGGCGACCACCAACAGGTCGCCCCACGGGGAGGTCCCGGGCACGCCGTTGAACGTGTTCACCGTTGCGATGATCAGATGTCGGATCGGAAAGAACCCGACGACGTTCGAGAGCCCCGATCCCGGCTGGATCGGGAAGTACAGCCCCGAGAACGCGATCAGGATGAAGAACACCAGGCTGACGATCGGCGCCGCGGAGTCGGCATTGGGCGCGAGCGTGCTGATGCCCACGCCCATCCCGGTGAAGGCCAACATCCCGACGAGCACGACCACGATGAACAGCCCGACGTCATGCGGACCGTGCACCCCGTAGAAGAGCCCGACGATCAACACCAGCACGATCTGGATCGCCGCGATGATCATCCAGTTGACGAACATCGCGGCCAACAACATCCAGGTCGGGAGCGGGCTCAGCCGCAGGCGCTTCAGCAGGCCCTGCTCCCGCCGGTTCACCAGCGTGATCGCCATGATGTTGAAGCACGCCGCCATCACGCCGTACGCCATGAAGGCCGGCAGGTAGTACTGGCCCAGATTGATGTGCTTGAGGAAGCTGACCGTCGAGTGCTTCTCGATCGACTCGAAGAAGATGACGAAGATCAACGAGAAGCCGATGGTGATGGCGGCGCCGATCGGGTTCAGCCAGAACGCCAGCTGCTCGAAGTAGACCTGGCGCGCCGACCAGCGGCACGTCGCTGACCCCGCGGAACGACCCGCGCACCGGCGCGTCGGTCGTGCTCACCGTGCTCGCCGCCTCGTCGCTCGCACCCTCGCTGATCGACCTCGTCAGCCCGAGATAGACGTCCTCGAGCGACACCCGCAGCACGGACAAACCCGGCAGCGGGTGCCCGCCGGCGAGCGCCCAGCCGGTCAGCTCGTGGAGCACCCGGACCTCGTCCTCCGTGCGGATCTCGGCATGGCCGTCGTCCGCCGGCTTGGCCGGCACGGGAAGCTCACCGACACTGACGCCCTCGGGCAGCCGGAACCGGATGGTGACGGCCCCGACGTCCCGCCCCCCTATTGACTCGGGGGTGCCACTCGCCACGATCTCCTGTCCGAACAGCACGGCCACCCGATCCGCCAGTGCCTCGACTTCGTCCATGTAGTGCGTCGTCAACAACACCGTCGTCCCATCGGCGGCCAACCGCTTGATGAGCTCCCACGTCTCGCGCCGACCCGACGGGTCGAGGCCGGTCGTGGGCTCGTCGAGGAACATGAGCTCGGGGTTGCCGATGATGCCGAGCCCGACGTCGAGCCGGCGCTGCTGGCCGCCGGACAGGCGCTTCACGCGGTCGTCGGCCTTCTCGGTCAGCCCGATGAGCTCAATCACCTCTCCGACCGGCCGCGGGTTCGGGTAGTAGCCCGCGTTCCGCGTCAACACCTGGCGCACCGAGTAGTACGGCTCGATCGCCAGCTCTTGCAGCACGACGCCGATGCGGGACCGCAGCCAGCGCTGGGTGCTCTTGTCGGCCGGGTCGACCCCGAGCGTCTCCACGTGGCCGCTGCTCCGTAACCGGAATCCCTCGAGGATCTCCACGCAGGTCGTCTTGCCCGCGCCGTTCGGACCGAGCAGGGCGAACACCTCTCCCTTCTGGACCTCGAAGCTGACGTCGCGGACGGCGACGGTGTCGCCGTAGGACTTCTCCAGGTGTTCGACGCTCACCGCCGGCACGACGGCCGCCTCCCAGAACGGTCCCCGGACAACCGGCTCCGAACGCTCGGATCTTCAATGGCAGACGAGCCTGTCATCTGGCTGGCACGCTAGCGGCCGTCCGTCCGCCTTTTGCGCAAGACCTGCGTGCAACTCGGCCTGCACGAGCCTTGGGAGTGTCAACCCGGGGCCTCACCCGCGAGTGCATATGCGAGAAATTCGATGGCTCCGTCGCGGTGTATACGCGCAGGCCACAACCCCGTATACACCTCAACTCGGCGCGATGTTTTCGATGTACACACTCCGCCGCGACGCATCGTTCCTCCCGCGTACACACTGCAAAGTGACACACCGCTTTCGGCGCATTCACACTCGCGAGAGTCGCCGGGACGCGCCTGGGTCAGTTTTCCACCGCTCGACCGGACCCGGGGTCCGGGCGGCTACGAAGCGGCCGCGACCCGTTCCTTGGCCGCGGTCTCCGCGTCCCGCGCGGCCAGCACCTTGTCCAACAAGTTGCGCAGCTCGCGCAGTTCCGATTGGGTCAACGCGGCGAACGCCGCGGGCGGCACGGACAGGACGGCGTCGATCTCTTCGGCCAACTTTCGGCCGGCGTCCGTCAGCACGATGATCTTCACCCGCCGGTCGTAGGGCGCAGGCTCACGCCGGGCCAGGCCACGCTCGTCCAAGTCGTCGACCAGCGCCGTGATGTAGGACGGATCGCAGCCAATCCCTCGGGCCATCTCGCCCATCGACACGCCATCCTCCCGGGCGAGACGCATCAGGGTCTTGATCACGCCGGGCGAGAGCTTCATGCGGGTGCCGAGGGCAGCCATGCGCTCGACGTGCTCACCCTCGAACATGATGCGGCGCACGCGCTCGAATGCGTCCTCGGCCAGGCCCATGCACGAGATTGTCCCACCGTGGAAACTCTTTGACAACTCCATACATTTGAGTATTCTTAAGTATTCCGATGGGGCCAGCCAAAACCAGCGCCAATCGCCTCGGGCCGCCCGCATTAGCCCCGTTGACTGACACTCCTCGACGAAAGCAGACACCCATGACCACCCTCTCCGACATGCTCGCTCGAGCGGGGTGCGTGGCGGCCGAAGAAGAGGCGGCCGAGCTAACGGCGGCGGCGGGTGGTGACCGACCGCGGCTGATCTCGCTCGCGCACCGGCGCCTCCGGGGCGAACCCCTTGCCTGGATCACCGGGCAAGCAGAGTTCGGCGATCTCACCATCCGGGTGGAACCGGGGATCTATGTGCCTCGCTGGCAGAGTCTCGAGCTCGCCGAGCGGGCCGTGGACCGCCTGCCCGAGGCCGGCACCGCCATCGACCTGTGCACGGGGTCAGGCGTCATCGCCGCCGCGCTGCGTGCGCGGCGGCCAGTGGCGCGCATCGTGGGTACCGACCTCGACCCCGGCGCTGTCGCGTGCGCCCGCGCCAACGGGGTCGAGGCGTATCGGGGCGACCTGTTCGACCCGGTCCCCACGGAGTTGGAGCGGCAGGCCGACGTCATTACTGCCGTCGTGCCCTACGTCCCGACGCCCGCCTTGCGCCTGCTGCCCCACGAGTCCCGCACGTTTGAGTCCGCGTCCCACTACCACGGCGGGCTCGACGGGACCGACGTCCTGCGCCGCGTCGTCGAGTCGGCCCCGGGCTGGCTCCGACCCGGTGGCGCCCTCTTTCTGGAGATCGGCGGGGACCAGGCGGGGCTCGTGGCGCCCGACCTCGAGCGCGTCGGCTTCAGCGGGATAGAGGTCTGGACCGACGAGGACGGCGAAGTGCGAGGCATCGAAGCGACCTTGGCACTGCCATGAGCCGAGCGGTGCCGTCGAGCGCAGTCGAGAGCGCTCCAGTCCGCAACGTTCACACGCCGTTCACGCGGCTGAGGTCACGGACTCAAGGCAAGAAGCTCCTGGTGCACCACGGTTGTCTTCCGGATGGCCTTTGGGCCGCAACTCCCGGGACATTTCTTCGAGCAAATCAGGTTTCCGCGCCGGCCAGCGGGGGTAGTCGTTCCACGGCCTCGGAGGATCGGTGGGGAGAACTGTGGCGAAGCCAGAGCGGGAATCACAACACGCGTCGACCCCGCGGCGCGGCCGACACACGCGCGCACGCGGCGGATGATCGCCCCTGCGGCCGGAGCAGTATTCCTCGTACTCGTTCTGACGTTGGTGGTCGGTGCCGCCGGCCCGAGTCAAACGCCCGCTCGGGCCCGGCACTCGGACCGCAACGATCACACGGCGGGGGCCGCGCCATGTGGTGCACTCCAGAACGTGGCGCGACTCGTCGGTGGGTGCTCGACGATGAGCCCGCCGAGGGAGCACGGGTCAGCCGCGCCGACAATCGCCGGCTCCACCGCCGTGCGCAATCTCCCCCCGGTTCTGCCGCCGACTTCGGCGGTCGCCGCACCCGCCAGCACGTCGACGCCGTCGCCGTCGCCGTCGACGTCGGCGTCGAGCAACCCATCGGCGAGCGTTGCTCCGGGCGCAGGGTGCTCCGGAACGACGCCAGCAGTCGCAGCACCCAGCGGAGTGTGGAGGTGCACGTTCGACGACGAGTTCAACGGAACCTCGGTCGACACCACGAAGTGGACGCCGCAGCTCACCGCGAACAGCGGGTACACCACCGGCGCGTTGCCCAGCCAACCCTGCTACGTCGACAACCCCGACACGATCTCAGAATCGGGCGGCTACCTGAACCTCTCGATCGTGCGGACTGCGCCCATACTCTGTTTCGGACTCAACGGGCTGGTGTTTCCGAGCTCGTTCGAGGGCGGCATGGTGACGAGCTACAAGCTGTTCAGCCAGCAGTACGGATACTTCGAGGCCCGCGCCGAGATGCCGGCGTCGACGGTACAGGGCCTCATGGAGACACTGTGGCTGTATCCCGAGAACGAGTTGCTCTACGGGCCATGGCCCGACGGCGGCGAGATCGACTACGCCGAGTTCTATTCGGACGTTCCCAATGCCGACGTCCCGGTCCTGCACTACCCGGGCTCGACCAACGACCCCAATGCCAACTCAGGCGCCAAGGGCGGCTGCACGATGGCTGGGACCGCCACGGCAGGCCAGTTCAACACCTACGCCCTCTCGTGGACCCCGACCACCCTCACGGCGTATTTCAACGGCGTGCCGTGCATCACCGACGTCTATGCGCCCTACGTCGGGCACCCCGATGCGGCCCCCGAACCGTTCAACCAGCCGTTCTTCTTGAACTTCACGGCGGCGCTCGGCCTGGGCGCCAACAGCCCGGGCTCCGCAGTGCCACAAGCGAACACGCTCAAAATCGACTGGATGCGCGTCTGGCAGTACGGCTAAAGGACTCAGCGCCGGGCGAACACCAGGGCGATGTGGGTGCGGTCGACCACGTGCCAGCGGGGGTCGTGGGCCAGGAAGATCGACAACCCGGTGTGGGGCGCCCAGACGACGTAGGAGACGTGATACGCCGAGAGGATCGGATCGGGATTCATCGTTCCATTGGTGACGGCGAAGAATTCGGTGAGCACCGGGCCCTCGAACAGATCGGTGCGGCCGTCCACGAACGTCGCTCGGTGCCGCGGCAATCGAGTAGTCGCCCCAGGTGTATTCGGTGAACACCCGGCCCGGATGGGCGTCGAGATAGTTGAAGGCCTGCACGGGGAGGTTGGGCGCCAGGCTGCCCGCCGGCACCGACGGGGTGGCGAGGATTGCGATGGCGAGCACGGCGTAGCCGGCCGCGGCGACTCGACGAGCGGTCGTTCCCCACAGCGGCCGGGAGGGGAGCGTGGCGGCGAGACCCGCCGCGACCACCATCAGGTAGATCGTCAGACGTTGCGTCCGCAGCGCTTCCACGAAGAACACCGCGGCGAGCGATCCCTCCAGGACCGGGATCCGGCGCGTCCGGAGCGCGGCCACGAGCACGGCGAGCGGCACGCAATACGCGAGCAGCACGGCGAAGGAGTGGAAGTTCGGGGAGTTCCATTCGTTGATGTACAGCCCGATCTGCGCGTTCTGCGACACGCCGACGTCGTAGGCGAGGAGTCCGGGCCCATATGGCGTGAGGCACGACGCCAGGAAACATCCCACCAGCGCCAGCGCCAGCGGCCCGGTGTGTGGAGATTGGCGCATGCCGCCGAACCGCGCCACGAACCTCTCCGGCACCAGCGACCACCCCAGCTCCGCCCCGAGCACGAGCAACCCGATGAGGATGGAGCCGTGCGTGTTGACCCACACGATGCACAGGGGCGGGAGGCACCACAGCCAGCGGGGGTTGGCGCGTGCCTTCGTCAGCACCAACAATTCGAGCGGCAACCAGACCAGCGAGAAGTCGAGCCCGCGGTCGCCCGCCAAGACGCCGGAGATGCCGATGCCGAGCACCAGGACGATGGCGGCAACCCGGCCACCCCTCGCACCGAGGCTGCGTGCGTACGCCGCGGTGGTCACGAGGCAGAGCGAGCCCAGGATGATGGCGTACATCGCGTAGGCCGCGGCGCCGAACGCCCGGAAGAGCCCGGCGAGTGCGACCTCGGAGCCCCACTCGTCGGTCACCCATCGCCGATGCGTCTCGGTGTAGCTGAAGGGGTCGAGGCCCATGACGGAGTGATGGGCGAGCATCCACTTGCCCGCCGCCATCTGCCAGAACTCGTCGTTCGAGAGTTGGTGAGCCAGGGCGACCGCCGCGATGACGGCGATGCCGAATGCGATCCCGACGATCTCAATCGCGCGCTGCGGCACGCGTCGCTGAGGAACGGAGGCGGCGTGACGACCCGCCGATGCGCCGTCCGCCG
The DNA here is from genome assembly GCA_963769095.1 of uncultured Acidimicrobiaceae bacterium. GTDB lineage: Bacteria > Actinomycetota > Acidimicrobiia > Acidimicrobiales > RAAP-2 > Bog-473. Next base: position 1,083,181 of record CAVYKO010000008.1, on the reverse strand, counting down.
TGTTGCGGGCAGGGGCGGCGCCGGCCGCCGGCACGCTACGTGTCTCGACGGTCCGGACGCTCGCCTGCACTGCTCCCCCCTCAAGCCGGATCCCCCGACCGGCGCCCCTGCGGGCACGGTACAACGGCTACCGGCACACCGGCGTCGCAGGAAGGTTGCGATCGCGTCGCTTTGTCAGCAGCCTGGCTGCAGCACCAAGGCCTTGAACGTTGCGCCCCACTCGTAGGCAAACTGCCTCAGCCATTGCCCGATGCCTTGGGGCGAGAAGGCGACCTCGAGCACCTGCCCCGGGTAGCAGCGACCGATACGCAGCCGGGCGCGGCTGGCCTGGGTCGTCGGGACCACGACGATGATCCGCTTCCAGTCGAGCTGCTTCGCCATGTGCTCGATCGATCGTGCCTCCCCCTGCGTCGTCTGCGGGTTGGCCGTGAAGCACGTCACATGGATGTGGGGCAGGTTGGCGGCGAGGTACTGCTGGTAGGGCTGGCAGCGCATCCACGGCTGCAGCGACAGCACGAGATCCGACGCGTAGTTCTGCTTGGCGAGCTCGACTCCCTTGTCGAAGGCCGGCGCACCGTGACCGCCGAGCACCACGATCGCGTCGGAACGCTGGGGTGCATTGAGATCGGGGAACACGAAGAGCACCGCCGTCATCACGCAGAAGACGACCACCACCACCAGCACGACGGCCGCCACGATGCGCGCCCGTGTCGACGTGAGGAATTGCATAGGGCGAAGGGACATTGTGGCAGGCCGTGAGCGCTTGTCGGGGGCGGCTGGGCTCGCTGACGGCGCCGGCGAGCGTCGCCAGCGGATCAGCCAATCAGCGATTCAGCGAATAAGCGGATCGCGAGGCAGCCCGAGGATGCGCTCGGCGATCTGGTTGCGGGTGATCTCGGAGGTCCCACCCGCGATCGACATCGCCCGCGTGGCCAGCTGGGTAAAGCCGGCCAGTGCGTCCTCGCCGTCGAGGAAGGCGGTGGGCGCGCCGACCAGGTCGGCCTGCAGGTTGGCCCGATCGTGGCCGTGCTCGGCCAGCACGAGCTTCGTAACGTTGCCCTCGGGGCCGGGACCCGCGCCGACCACGGCGCGTTGGGCGCGGCGCAGGTTGAGCGCCTTCAGCGCGTGGTCCTTGGCGAGGATCGCGCCAATGCGGGCGGACGCGCCCGGGACGCGGTCGCCGCCGCGCTTGCGGAGCGCCAGCAGGTCCATCGACGGGAAGAGACCACCCGTGCCACCGCCGATCGACACACGCTCGTTGCCCAGGGTCGAGCGGGCCACCGTCCAGCCGTCGTTCGTCGTGCCCACGACGTCGTCATCGGGGACGAAGACATCGTTGAAGAAGACCTCGTTGAAGTCCGAGTTCCCGGTGATCTGACGAAGCGGCCGCACCTCGACACCCGGCGCGTGCATGTCGATCACCATCGCCGTGATCCCCGAGTGTTTCGGCACCTCGGGATCGGTCCGTACGGTCGCCAGCCCGAGGTGGCAGTACTGGGCGCCGCTCGTCCACACCTTCTGGCCGTTGACCTTCCAGCCGCCGTCGACCCGGGTCCCCCGCGTCTTGACCGCGGCCGCGTCGGAGCCGGCGTCGGGCTCGCTGAAGAGCTGGCACCACACGTACTCGCCCATCAGCGTCTTGAAGACCCAGCGCTCCACCTGGTCCGGCGTCGCGTACTGATTCACCGTCATGATGTTCCAGCCGGTGATGCCGAGTCCGGGAACCTTCACCCCGGCGGCCCGCAATTCCTCGTCGATGACGATCTGCTCCACGGCGCCCGCCTCGCGGCCCCACGGCTTGGGCCAGTGCGGGACGAGCAACCCCGCGTCCACCAACGCCTTTCGTTGTTCCTGCTTGCCGGAGAGCGCGCCGATGCGCGCCGCTTCGCTGCGGATCTCGGCCCGGATGGCCTCGGCCTCGGGCGGCAGGTCGAGCGTCACCTCGCGGGTGGTCCCCCGCTCGGCCTGGGCCGTCACGTCCTCGGCGTCGCCGGGCTGCCCGAGCACGGCGTTGAGCGCCAGCGCCCGGCGCAGGAACAAGTGGGCGTCGTGCTCCCAGGTGAAGCCGATGCCGCCGTGCACCTGGATGTTCATCTGCGCGTTCAGGACGGCCGGTGCGAAGGCGAGGTGGGCCGCCATGGCCGCCGCCAGGTCGAACTCGTCGAGCGTGTCGGCCGCAGCGCGTGCGGCGTCCCACACGGTGGCGGTGGCGAGCTCGGCGGCCACGAGCATGTCGGCGCAGTGGTGCTTGATCGCCTGGAACGTCCCGATCGTGCGCCCGAACTGGACGCGCTCCTGCGCGTAGGCCACGGCGGCGTCGGTGCAGGCGGCCATGAGACCGACGGCCTCGGCCGCGCCGAGCGTGCGGGCCAGGGCTCGAGCCGGACGGGCCGCGCCCGAGAGCGTGTCCGAAGCAGCGACCGCCACCGAAGACACCGTCACGGTGGCCGATCGGCAGGAGGGGTCGATGTCCTTGGTGCCTCCGAGCGCCAGTCCGTCGGCGTCACGAGGAACGAGTACGACGTCGTCGCCCACGCGGAGGAGCAACAGGTCGGCGCCGCGGCCGCCGAGCACGATCCCGCCGTCCCCGTCGAGCCGCCCGCCGTCCAGCGTCAGCGACCCGCCCAGGCCCAGGGCGGCCGTGACGGTGCCGTCGGCCAGGCCCGGGAGATGACGGGCCTGCTGGTCCGGGGTGCCGCAGCGCGCGATGACGGCGGAGGCCAGCACGGTGGGCAAGTAGGGCCCGGGCGCGGCCTGGCGCCCGATCTCGTCGAGGACGACGACGAGCTCGCTGAGCGTGGCGCCCCCTCCCCCGTGTTCCTCGGGCAGATGCACCCCCAGCCAACCGAGGTCGGCCATCTCCTGCCAATAGGAGGGGCGGGGCTCGGCATCCGACTCGAGGAGCGCCCGGTTGGCCGCCAGGGCGCCGTGGGCGGAGAGCAGTCCCCGCACCGTGGCGCCCAGTTCCTGGTGCTCGTCCGTGATCGCGATCGGCATTGCTCGCCCCCTTGTCGGTCCCCGCCCCCGGTTCGAGGGACGCTACAGAACGCAGGTCCGGCAACCCAAGTCGGAAACGCTACGCTGGCGCCGTGCTGTAGAGCTCCGACGTCGCCCCGCCGGTCGTCCACCGACGCCGTGCGCCCCGCCGTCCCCGTTCTCGTCCCCTTGTCCCGCAACCATGCGGACTCCGGAGCTCTGCCATGCCTTCTCGTTCCACATCTCGCACCGCCGCTCGGGCGGCGTCTTCCGGCACCATGGCCGCGCTGGTCGCCCGCGAACTGCGCTTCGAGCGCGGCGGCCAGACCATCCTCGACGGCGTGTCGCTGACCGTCGGCCCCGAGACCTGCCTCGGCATCGTCGGGCCGAACGGCGTCGGCAAGTCGACGCTCCTGCAGATCGCGGCCGGGCTGCTCGAACCGTCGGACGGCGAGGTCCGCCTGGACCCACCGGTGGCCACGGTCGGCTATCTCAGCCAGGAGCACGACCAGGCCGGCAACGAGACGGTGCGCGACGCGTTGTACCGGAGGACCGGTGCCGCCGCGGCCGAGTCGGAGTTGACCGAGGCGGCGGCCGCCCTCGGAGAGGGGCGGCCCCAGGCGGAAGAGCGCTACACGACGGCGCTGGCCCGTTACGAGTCGCTCGGCGCGGCCGACTTCGAGGCGCGGCTGGCCGACGTGCTCGCGCAGGTGGGCCTGCCGGCGGAGATGGCGGAGCAGGACAGCAGGGCGCTGTCGGGGGGGCAGACGGCGCGGGTGGCGCTGGCGGCGATTCTGCTGGCGCGCTTCGACATCACACTGCTCGACGAGCCGACGAACGATCTCGACTTCGACGGCCTGGATCGGCTCGAGGAGATGGTGGCGCGGCGGCGGGGCGGCATGGTGATCGTGTCGCACGACCGAGCCTTCCTCGACCGGACGGTGACCGACGTGCTCGAGCTCGACGAGCACAGCCGGCGCGGCCGGCTCTACGGCGGCGGCTGGTCCGGCTACCTGGCCGAGCGGGCGGCCGAGCGCTCCCACGCCGAAGAGGCGTATGCCGTCTACGAGTCGCAGCGCGGCGAGTTGCAGCGGCGCGCCCAACGCGAGCGGCAGTGGGCGACGTCGGGTGTCGCGAAGGAGAAGAAGAACCCGCGCGACAACGACAAGGCGCAACGCGACTTCCGCATCAACCGCACCGAGCGGCTGGCGGCGCGGGCGCGGCGGACCGAGCGCGCGCTCGACTCGCTCGACGCCGTGGAGAAGCCGTGGGAGGGCTGGGACCTTCGGTTCACGATCAGTGAGGCGACTCGGTCGGGAGCGGTCGTCGCGCATCTCGCCGACGCCGTCGTCGAGCGCGGGAGCTTCACGCTGGGGCCCTTCACGCTCGACATCGCCTGGGCCGAACGGGTGGCGCTGGTCGGGCCCAACGGCTCGGGCAAGACCACGCTCGTCGAGGCGCTCCTCGGCCGGCTGCCGCTCGCGCAGGGCACCCGGCGCATCGGCCCGAGCGTGGTGATCGGCGAACTCGGGCAGGATCGGCGCGTCCTGTCGGACACGTCGTCGAGCCTGGCCGACGCGTTCGTCTCCGCCACCGGGTTGCCCATCGCGCCGGCGCGCTCGCAGCTGGCCAAGTTCGGGCTCGGCGCGGAAGCCGTGCTCCGGCCGCCGGCGTCGCTCTCCCCCGGCGAACGCACGCGCGCCGAGCTCGCCGCGTTCGCGGCGAAGGGCGTCAACTTCTTGGTGCTCGACGAGCCGACCAACCATCTCGACCTGCCGGCCATCGAGCAACTGGAGGCCGCGCTCGACAGTTACGACGGGACCCTGCTCCTCGTGTCGCACGACCGGCGCCTCTTGGAAACGGTGACCGTGACGCGACGCATCGTGCTTCCGGCACGTGACCAGGCGTTCCGAGGCCTGCGCGAGGACCGGTAGCTTTGGCCGCCATGAGTGCGGCGAAGTCGGCGGGTTCGGCGGGGTCGGCGGATGGCGCGGAATCGGAGTCGGAGGAGTCGGGCGGGGCGCGAGGAGGAAAGGCGCGCGAAGCCGGAGCCGCCACGCTGGCCGCGTTGCGCCGGGCCACGGCGCGCAAGGCGGCCGAGCTCATCCGCAACGACCCCGACGACGCGGCCACCGCGCTCGAGATCGGGTTGGTCGACGAGGAGTGGCTGCAGGCGCCCGAGGGACGGCCGATCTCTTCGAGCGCGCCGGGCGACATCCTGCGGCGGTTCTTGGAGCGCACGGTCGAGCGCCACCCCTCCAAGCTGTCCTCGCTGGGGTTGACCGCCGTCCAGCTGCTGTCATCGGACGACGGCGGCGCAGGCTCTGGTGCCGCCGGTGGCGGATCGACCAAGCAGCTGACCGTCGTCTTCACCGACCTGGAGGGCTTCACCGCCTACACCGACGCCCACGGCGACGCCGCCGCGCTCGCCTTGATCGACGAGCACCACGAGCGCGCCGGCGCCGGTGGTGCGGCGTTGGCGGGGAAAGATCGTCAAGCATCTCGGCGACGGGCTGTTGTGCACGTTCCCCCAGCCGGCGTCGGGCCTACGCGCCGCCGTCGACCTGCTGGCGAGCGCTGCCGGACCCGCTCCGGCTCCGGGCCGGGGTGCACATGGGCGAGGTGGCGGTGACGAAGAACGACGTGGTCGGCCACATGGTCAACGTCGCGGCCCGGGTGTGCGAGTCCGCCAAGGGCGGCCAGGTCCTGGCTACCGCCGAGGTGGTGGAGGCCGCGAGCACGGCGGGTACGGCGGGCGAGGTGGCCGGCGTGCACGTGGGCCGGATGAAGACGCGCCGCATGAAGGGGATCACGACGCCCGTGCGCCTGTGCGACGTGCGGGCCGCGCCCGCGCTGGAGGCCTGATTCCGGCGGCGCGAGGCCGAAGGACGCCGGCGCCCCCGGGTGTAGTTTGACCCGGGGTTACCCGGCCCCCACGTAGGAAGACCGACCAGCCCATGGGCGATTCTTTAGAGGGTGTGGCTCCTGGGCGAGCACCCGGCGGAACGATGACGGCGGAGTCATGACGACACACGAGACTGCTCAGGCGGCGACGACCGGGTCGGCCGCCGCACCCCCACCCGATTTCCGGGCCCTGTTCGAGTCTGTCCCCGGCCTCTACCTCGTCCTCGATCCTGATCTCGTGATCGTGGCGGCCAGCAACGCCTATCTCGCCGCCACCATGACCTCCCGCGACGCCGTCATGGGCCGCCCGGTGTTCGAGGTCTTCCCGGACAACCCCGACGACCCGGCCAGCGAGGGCGTGCGCAACCTCAAGGCGTCGCTCGCCCGCGTGCGGCGCGAGCGCCGGCCCGACGCCATGTCGGTGCAGAAGTACGACGTCCAGCGGCCCGGGTCCGAGGGCGGCGGCTTCGAGCAGCGCTTCTGGAGCCCGCACAACTCGCCCGTCCTCAACGCCGACGGCTCGCTCGCCTTCATCATCCATGAGGTCCAAGACGTCACCGACTACATCCGCCTGGAGCACGAGCGCGAGTCGCAGCGCCCCGTGGAGGTCGCGCGGCTCGATGCCATGGAGGCCGAGGTGGTCCGCCGGGCGCGCGAGGTGGCCGCCGCCGGGCGCGCGCTGAAGGAGGCCAACGAGCAGCTCGAGATCCTCTACGCCCGTTCCCAGGAGGTCGACCAGCTCAAGACCCAGTTCTTCTCCAACGTGAGCCACGAGCTGCGCACCCCGCTCACCCTGATCCTCGCCCCGGCCGAGCGGATCCTGGCCGACACCGACCCCGCCCCCGACGACCCGACGCGGCGTGACCTCGAATTGATCCTGCGGAACGCGCGAATTCTGCTCGCCCGCGTCAACGACATCCTCGACACCTCGAAGATCGAAGCCGCCAAGCTGGAACTCGAGTACGCCGAGCTCGACCTGGCCCACCTGGTGCGGATCGTGGCCAACAGCTTCGAGACCTGGGCCGTCGACCGAGCGGTGCGCTTCGTCGTCGTCGCGCCCGACGAGGAGATCCCCGCCCAGGTCGATCCGGGGCGCGTCCAACAGGTGCTGCTCAACCTCCTGTCCAACGCCTTCAAGTTCACGCCGGCGCAAGGCGTGGTGCGGATCGAGCTGCACAACTCCGGGCGCAACGACGCCGTACGGCTCGAGGTGGCGGACAGCGGGCCGGGCATCGAGCCGGACAGCCGCGACGAGGTCTTCGAGCGCTTCCACCAACTCGACGGCACGTCGACGCGCAAGATGAGCGGCGCCGGCCTGGGCCTCCACATCGCCCGCGAGCTGGTCTTGTTGCACGGCGGCAGCATCGGCGTGGCCGACGCGCCCGAAGGCGGGGCGCTCTTCGTCGTGGAGCTTGCCGCTCCAGGCGCCGGAGGGCACCGAGGTGCGGGCCGACGGCACCGTGGCGCTGGACGCCTCGGGCTCAGCGGCCGTCCTGGGCACCCACACGCCGGGTCACGCAACGGCAGAGCGGCAGGCTGACCTGAGCGCCGACCTCCCCCAGGTCCTCGTCGTCGAGGACAACGAGGACATGAACCGGTTCGTCTGCGAGGCGCTCGCCGCCGACTTCGAAGTCCACGCCGCGCTCGACGGCCGGGAGGGCCTCAAGGTGGCCCGCCGTCGTCAAGCCGGACCTCATCGTGTGCGACTTCATGATGCCCGAGATGAGCGGCGACGACCTCGTGCGGGCCGTGCGGGCCGACCCGGCGATCGACGCCACGCCCATCCTCATCCTGACGGCGCGCAACGACTCGGCGGCGCGCATCGACGTGCTGCGCGCCGGGGCCAACGACTACCTCCTCAAGCCGTTCTTCCAGCCCGAGCTGCGCGCCCGGGCCGACAACCTGGTGAAGGTGAAGCAGTCCGAGCGGACGCTGCGCGCCCTCGAGCGGGCCAACGAGCGCGACCGCATCGCCCGCGACCTGCACGACCTGGTGATCCAACGCGTCTTCGGGGCCGGGATGCGCCTGAGCTCCATCCTTCCGACCGTGCCCGCCCCGACGGGTGACCGCCTGCGCGAGATCGTCGGCGAGTTGGACAACGTCATCTCCGACATCCGCACGACCATCTTCGACCTCCAGGCCCAGGAGAAGGCCGTGCGGGGTCTGCGCAGTGAGGTGCTGCAGCTCACAAACGACGCGGCCGACCACCTCGGTTATCAGCCCCAGGTCCGCTTCGAGGGGGCGGTCGACACGGTCGCCGACCGGGGTTCGGCCGACCAGCTCCTGGCCGTGCTGCGAGAGGCCCTCTCCAACGTGATCCGCCATGCCGGGGCAGACACGGTCGAGGTCACCGTGGGCGCCGACGGGGTCGAGCTCTTCCTCACGGTGGCCGACGACGGCGTGGGGCCGGAGCCCGAGACCACGCCGGTGGGCGGCTTCGGTCTGCGCAACATGGAGGCGCGGGCGGTCTCGCTGGGTGGGACGTGCCGGATCCGGGTCAACGAGCCACGCGGCACCGTGATCGAGTGGCGGGTGCCGCTCGGCCAGGTCTGAGGCCTGGGGGCCCGCCCGACCGCGTCCCCCTCTCACGGCGAGCTCGGGGCGGGGGTGTGTCGCGGGTGCATTCAGCCAAACCTGCTCAACGGTTCAGGAATGCGCACGCCGCTGCTGCTCATGAACAGCCCCCCGCTGCTCATTCATGAACTTTTGAACAGAGAAGCCGCGTATACGGCGCGAAGTCCCGCCCGGAAGGTGCGTACCGCACCCACACCCCAACGCCGGCGATCCGCGCCCAGGCTGATCAGGCGAGGCCGCGCGCGATCAGTGCTATCAACCCCTGTTCCTACGCACGCGCACCGCGATCGCAACCGGTATGCGCCGGTTCCTCACCCTGGTCACGGCACACTGTTGTGCAGATGTAGTCGCCGTCCGAAGTCGCAGTCGGGAGGGGAGGAATCGGACATGACGCAGAGTCTGAGCAGTGCGGAGCAGATGGTCCAACAGCTCATCACCGACGCCAACCGCTCGCACTTCGGGCCCGATTGGCGCTACGAGATCACGAGCGACGTGGGCAACATCGAGGTGGCCACCGGCGAAGACGCCAATACGCTGCGGATCCACCCTTGCTGGCTGCGCTACGTCGTCGCCCAGGGCGACTTCAAGTCCTGCGTCGCCGACGAGATCGAGGCCTGGTACCTCCTGGCCCAGCTCACCGGCACCGCCGCCTGAATCACCACCACCGCCGGCCCTCGGCCGAACGCCGGGCTCCGACGGGCCTCTAGGAGAACCGCTCCCGCAGCGCCACCTCGGCCGCCGCCACCCCGCACATCCCGTGCACGCCACCACCGGGCGGTGTCGACGCCGAACACAGATAGACCCCGGCGAGCGGCGTCTTGTACTCGTTCCACCGGGCGACCGGCCGGAAGACCGTCTGACGCAGCGACTGCGCGCCGCCGTTGACGTCGCCCCCGAGCAGGTTCGGGTTGTCCGCCTCGGCCTCGGCGGCCGTCCGCAACGCCCGGGCCACAATCAGGTCGCGGAAGCCCGGCGCGAACCGTTCGATCTGCGCCTCCATCCGCTCGGTCATATCCACACCCGAGCCGTTGGGTACGTGGCAGTACGCCCATAGCGTGTGCTTTCCGGCCGGCGCCCGAGTCGGGTCCACGACGGAGGGCTGCGCCACCAGCACGAAAGGCTGCTCGGCGTGGCGACCCGCCGCCACCTCCGCCTCGGCCCGGGCCACCTCGTCGAAGGTGCCGCCGACATGGACGGTCACCGTGCGGCGGCAGGCCTCGGCGCTCCAGGGCACGGGCCCGTCGAGCGCCCAGTCCACCTTGCAGGTCCCAGAGCCGGGCCGGAAGCGCCGGTAGGGCCTCGCCGCCCGGCTCGACAGCCGCTCGCCGGCCAGCGCGACGAACTGGCGCGGTGACGTGTCGAGCAGGATGGCGCGCGCCGGAGGCAGATCGGCGAGCGAGCGCACCCACGAGCCCGTGTGCACGACGCCGCCGAGACGTCCCAGCTCGGTCGCCAGACCCTGTGTGATGGCGGCGCTCCCGCCCTCGACGACCGGCCAGCCGGCGCCATGGCCGAGCGCGGTGAGGAGGAGCGCGAAGGCCGACGTCAGCGGCGCCGTCAGGGGCTCCATGGAGTGCGCGGCGGTGCCCGCGAGCAGGGCGCGAGCAGAGTCCGTCGAGAAGCGCCGCGCCGTGTGCCGCACCGAGGGCGCGCCCACGGCGGCGAAGCGGGCCAGCGTCAGCGGGTCGGCGGGCAGGCGCCGCATGGGCCCGAGCACGTAGGGCACGATGCGGTCGAGCCGCTCCACCAGGGGGCCGACGAGCGCTCGATAGCCCGCCGCGTCACCCCCCAGCCGCGACGCCGTCTCGTCGACGTCGCGGAAGGCGGCCACCGCCCGTCCACCCGACAACGGCTGGGCGAACGCCACCTCGGGCTGGCGGAGGACCACGCCGAGGGCGGGCAGGTCGAGGGTGCGGAAGAACGGGGAGGCCACGAGCGCCGGATGGACCGCCGAGCACACGTCGTGGCGGAATCCCTCGAGTGTCAGCTCCTCGGTCCGCGTGCCGCCACCCACGCTCGGCGCCCCCTCGTACACCTCGACCGCGTGCCCGGCTCGGGCCAGGGTCAGCGCCGCGGCCAGGCCGTTGGGCCCCGAGCCGACCACGATGGCGTCGGCGCGGTCCACGAGTCGACGTTACCGACCACCTGCGGCAGCCGGGCACGCCAACTAGGTTGCGGGTCCGCACGCTCGGAACGAAGGGGGCCCATCTCATGGCAGAAGTACACGGCACCTGCGAGCCGCGCTTCGAATCCGTCCGCGCCACGTTGGCCGGCCAGCTCGATCGGGGCGATGACGTCGGTGCATCCGTCGCCGTCTTCGTCCACGGCGAGCCCGTCGTCGACATCTGGGGCGGCTGGGCCGACCCCGGGAAGACGAAGCCCTGGGAGCGCGACACGATCACGAACGTCTGGTCCACCACGAAGACGATGACGTTCCTGTGCGCGCTCATGCTGCACGACCGCGGCGAGCTCGACTTCCACGCCCCCGTGGCGCAGTACTGGCCCGAGTTCGCGCAGGCCGGCAAGGAGAAGGTCGAGGTGCGCCACATCATGGGGCACACGGCGGGCCTCTCGGGCTGGGAGGAGCCGCTGGCGACCGAGGAGCTCGCCAACTGGGAGCTGTGCACGTCGCGGCTCGCGGCGCAGGCACCGTGGTGGGAGCCGGGCACGGCGTCGGGCTACCACGCCGTGACCCAGGGCTACCTGATCGGCGAGATCGTGCGCCGCATCACCGGCGAGACCATCGGCACCTGGTTCGCCCGAGAGGTGGCCAAGCCGCTCGAGGCGGACTTCTTCATCGGCCTCCCGGCCAGCGAGGACCACCGCGTCTCCAACGTGATCCCCCCGCCGCCCATCGACCTCGACGCCATGGAGGGACAGGCCAGCGAGCTCATGCTGAAGACCTTCCTCAACCCTCCCGTCGACGCGTCCATGGCGCATCACGAGTGGTGGCGCCGGGCCGAGATCCCCGCCGCCAACGGCCAGGGCAACGCCCGCTCGGTCGCCGCCGTCCAGTCGATCATCGCGGGCCGGGGTCAGGCCCGCGGCGTGCGCCTTCTCTCGGCCGAGGCCACCGACGCGATCTTCGAGGTGCAGGCCGAGGGCATCGACAAGGTCCTCGGCGTGCAGCAGCGCATGGGCATGGGCTACGGCCTGAGCAATCCGCCGGACATGCCGTTGGGCCCGACCGCCTGTTACTGGGGCGGCTACGGCGGCTCGGTCATCATCATGGATCAGGACGCGGAATTCACCGTCTGCTACGTGATGAACCGCATGGAGTCCGGACTCGTCGGCGACCTGCGCGGGGCCAACATCGTGGCCGCCGCAGTGATGGGCCTCTTGTCCTAAGCCAGGAGCAGCGGAAGGCCGCGTCAGATCGTCGTCAAGAACATGTCGACCATCGGGTCGACCAGCCGCAGCCAGCGATCACCGGCCGGATCGTTGGAGGTCTGTTGGGCCGAGAGCCCGGCGACCAACGCCGTCCACATGTCGAACTGGGCCGGACGGGTGACGCCGACCCCGGCGATGCGGGCACGCATCAGCTCGAACACCGCGACGGCTGAGGCGTAGGCCTCCGCCGATGGCTCGAAGTCAGGGATGGAGCGCTGGAACAACAACTGGTAACGGGCGACGTCCTCGGTGCTGAACTCGACGAAGGTGCGGGCCACCGTGCGCAGCACCGAGCGCGGTGTCGTCCCCCAACGCACGGACGCGAACCGCTCCGAGAGTTGCTCGTTGCCCTGTACGAACATGGCGTCGTAGATGGCGTGCTTGGAGTCGAAGTACCAGTAGAGCGACGGTGCCTTCATCCCGATCCGGCGGGCGACGTCGCCGAGCGAGAGCCCCGACAAGCCGTTCGTGCGGGCCAGATCCCAGGCGGCCTCGAGGATCTCGGCGCGCGTGGCCTCTCGGCGTTCCGCTTGCCTGTCCCGCGGCGCTCTCTCTTCCACCTCTTGAATTATCTAATGCTATTAGATAGCATGTCAACGACCCGCTTGGCGAGAAGGTCAGAGAGATGGCGATGTTGGTGACTCCACCCAGACAGTCCCGAATGGATCGCAGCACCGCCATGCGGCTGGCCCCCGCCGAGTACGAGCGGGTCAGCGCGTTGTTCGACACCCTCTCCCCCTCTCAGTGGGCGATGCCGACCAATTGTCCGCCGTGGGACGTCCGCCAGTTGGCCGGGCACGTGCTCGGTATGGCCGAAATGGCGGCGTCGATGCTCGAGCAACGCCGCCAGATGGGAGAAGCCACCCGCCGGGGCGGCGTGTTCATCGACGAGCTCTGCGCCGTCCAGGTGGAAAAGCATGCGACGCTGACGCCCGATCAGCTGCGAGCCGCGTGGAAGAAGTCAGCACCTCGGGCCACCCGAGGTCGCCGGCGGATCCCGGGCTTCATCCGCCGCCGTGCCATGCCCCAGACCCAGGAAGTCAACGGCGCCGAAGAGTCCTGGACCGTCGGCTATCTGACCGAGACGATCCTCACCCGCGATCCCTGGATGCACCGACTCGACATTGCCGCCGCCACCGGCGTGAAGCCGACCCTCACGCCCGACCACGACGGCGTACTGGTGGACGACGTCGTGCGCGAGTGGGCGGCGCGCCATGGCAAGCCGGTCACCCTCCACCTGGACGGGCCCGCCGGCGGAACCTGGACCTTCGGGTCCGGCGGAGCCGTCATGCACCTCGACGCGGTCGAGTTTTGCCGGCAGATCTCCGGGCGCAGTGCCCCCAGCGGTCTCACCGAGACACAAGTGCCCTTCTGAGCGAGCGGAACGACGAGAGGAACGAGGAGGCCCCCTATGGCCACGCTGCGCATCGAGCACGCGATCACCGACCTCGAGACGTGGCTGACGGCCTTCGGTGCGTTCGCGCCGGTCAGGAAGGAGGCGGGCGTCCGGGCCGAGCGTCTCTTCCAGCCCGACGGCAACGACAACGCCCTCAGCCTCGATCTCGATTTCGACGACGTGGCCACCGCCACCGCCTTCGAGCAGTTCCTGCGCACGAACGTCTGGTCGTCGCCCGATGCCTCACCGGCGCTCGCCGGCGACGTGCAGACACAGATCCTCCTGGCCCGCCCGTAGCCCTAGGAACGAACCTACGAGCCCGCCAACACGGCCTCGTCCTCGGCCCCCGGCGTGTAGGTCGTCGTCTGCTCGCACCGCGCCCCGAGGCGCGTCATGAGCCCCTCGACGAAGCGGTCCGCCTTCGCCGGCGGCAGCTTGGCGGTGTCGGTCGAGACGTTGAGCACCATCTCGCCCCGGTAGGTCGTCGCCGACGTGAACGAGATCTGGTTGGCGCCGGGCACCATGGTGGCGGTGACACGACGGAGCCAAGGGGGGTCGCCCGTGTCGTCGGTCCGGCCGACGCTGCTCACGGTGATGTTCTGCGGGGTCGAGTCCACCCATTGGGCGAACGCGGCGAGCCCGTCGTCGGTCGGCGGGTACGTGGCGGTGCGGGCGAAGCGGTAGAAGAGATGGCTCTCGCCGCGGGCGACCTCGCGGGCGAGCTGGTCGCCGATGTCGCGGGCCAGCGTGTCGTTCGTCGCCGCCGAAACGAGAAACGGCGTGCACACCATCCCGATGGCCAGCTGCATGTCGTCGAACGGCAGCGGCGGCTCGACCCGGGGGCGCAGGTCGGTTGCGCTGGCCAGGCAGATCGAGTGGGGCTCGTCGTCGTCGAAGAGCGCGGCGGCGGACTGCAGGAAGGCGGCACCGATCCACCCGGTGACGGTCGCCCCGGCCGCCTTGGCGCGCGCCGAGCAGCGCACGCAGGTCATCACCGCCCGACGACGAGCAGGTCGTGCCGGGGATGCGTGGCCGCCGCGACGCGGTCGTGGAACGGGAAGACGGCGGGCGCCGGGGTCCCCTCCCGCTCGGCCCGGACCGCACCCAGGACCGCGACCGCGGCCCGCGGCGAGGCGAGATCCGGGGGGAAGCGAGTATGCAGCGCGGCGGGCACCTCGTCGGACAGGGCGAGGGCCGACTCGTCGCCGTCGAGGGCGCGGGCGAACTGCTGCAGCAGGTGGATGCCCGAGCTGCCGTCCAAGAAGACGTGGTGCATGACGATCACCACCACCGACCGATCCTCGCCGGCAATGGGAAAGGAGATGCACCGGACCAGCGGGTGCGGCGCGTCGGGGAAGGGCAACAGGTGCATCTCCGCGATCGGCAGGACGTCGCCCGGCTGCAGCGGGTGCACGACGACGGGGATGGTCCCGTCGACCTCAACGAAGGCGTAGTCGTCGTCCACCACGTCGACCCGCGCCCGCAGCAGCGGATGCCGGCGCTGGATCGCCGCGAGCGCGCCGGCGAGCTCGTCCTCGTCGAAGATGCGGTCGGCGTAGGCGAGGAACACCCCGGTCATGCCGTTGAGCCGCCCGAGCAGCCAGAAGTACTTCTCTGCCGGATCGAGGGCGCGCAGGACACGTGCGGGGCGGCCGCCATAGTCGGGGCGAAACTATCGCGCCGGCCCGGCCTCCCCGGCGAGAGGCGCGCTAACGGGCCACCACCGCCTCGGCTTCGATCTCCACCTTCCAGGCGGGGTCCAGCAATCCCGCCACCACGACCATCGTCGCGGCGGGGCGCACGTCGCCGAACAGCTCGCCGTGCACCGCACCCACCGCGTCGGCGTCCTCGGCCGACGTGAGATACATCCGCGTGCGGACGACGTCGCCGAGGGCGGCGCCGGCCTCGTCGAGCGCGGCGGCGATGATCTCGAAGCAACGCCGGGCCTGCGCGCCGGCGTCGTCGGGGCAGCGGCCGTCCGGCACGACGGGCCCCGTCCCGGAGACGAGGACGCGGTCCCCCACCCGCAGGGCCCGGCTGAACCCGATGGTGGGCTCGAACGGGGAGCCCGAGGCGATGCGCCGGCGTTCGGTCATGGCGCATCCTGCCACCCCGCCCTGGTCGCGGCGGAGTGGCGGTGCAGCAGCGGGGGGCGCCGTCAGAACCCCGGCAACCCGGCGTTACCATGGTGCGCCGAACGGGGGTCGAAATTGCACGTTGTTCGCCGCCTCGCAGCGGCGGTTGTGGTGGTTGCCCTGGCGGTCGTGACCGCCGGGTGCGGCGCGCGTGCCGCCGGGCCGAATGCGGCCTCGGTCCAGCCGCTGCACAGTGCGCATCGGTCGACCGAGGCGGCGGCTTCCAAAGTCCGACGACGACCACGACGGTCAATCTCAACCCGTACTCGGTGCCGGCCAGCACGCTGGTCGCCACCTTGAAGGGCGACGTCCCCGGCTACACCACCGCCGGCGCGGCCGCACCGTCGATCACCGTCCCGGGCACCTGGTACGGCTACCCCTCGGTCCTGCCCGTGATCGCCACGTCGCCCGGCTGGCTCGAGGTGCCGCATGGCGCAGCGGCCGAACGGCTCGACCGTCTGGGTGCAGCAGAGCGACGTGACGCTGTCGAGCACGCCGTATGCCATCGTCGTGGACCTGGCGGCGGAGCGCCTCGTCGTCTACGAGAACAGCACGCTGATCCTCGACTTCCCGGCCGGGATCGGCGCGCCCGACGACCCCACGCCGACGGGCCAGTACTTCGTGCCGATGCAGTACCCGTCGCCGGGCCCGGGGTACGGGCCCTTCATCCTCGTGACCTCGGACCACTCCAACACGATCACCGACTGGGAGAACTCGGGTGACGCCATCATCGGGATCCACGGGCCGATCGATGCGTACGACGACGGGCTGATCGGCACGACCGGGGCTGCGATCTCGCACGGGTGCATCCGGCTGCACGTGGCCGACCTGGCTGATCTGTCCATCATCCCGGCCGGCACGCCCATCGACATCGTCAACTAAGCCGCTCGGCGTTCCCCCGCCGATCGCGGCGCTCCGTCACATTCGGCGGGCCCGGCGGGTCTCAGTGCTATGACACGAGATGCGGGGAGGAGTGTGGGCATGACGCACACCGACTGGCTGGACGAGCAGTTCGAGCACTACCGGTCGCACCTGCGGGCGGTCGCCTACCGCATGCTGGGCTCGCTCAGCGACGCCGACGACGCCGTCCAGGACGCCTGGCTGCGGTTCAGCCGCGCCGACACGAGCGAGGTCGACAACCTGAAGGCCTGGCTGACCACGGTCGTGGCGCGGGTCTCGCTCAACATGCTGCGGACGCGCCAGACGCACCGAGAAGACCAGCTGGCGCCGCACATGCCCGACCCGATCATCGACCGCCCGGACCGCACCGACCCCGAGCACGAGGCGCTCCTGGCCGACTCGGTCGGGGTGGCGCTGCTCGTGGTGCTCGACACGCTGAGCCCGCCCGAGCGCCTGGCCTTCGTGCTGCACGACATCTTCGCCGTGCCCTTCGACGAGATCGCGCCCGATCGTCGACCGCACCCCCGACGCGGCGCGGCAACTGGCCAGCCGGGCCCGCCGCCGCGTCCAGGGCGAGCAGACCGTGCCGGACGCCGACCTCGGCCGCCAGCGTGCCGTCGTCGACGCCTTCATGGCCGCCGCCCGCGACGGCGACTTCGACGCGCTGCTCGCCGTGCTCGACCCCGACATCGTGCTGCGGGCCGACGAGGGCGCGGTCGCCGCCGGCGGTGGCGGCCCCCGGGAGGTGCGCGGCGCGCTCGCCGTGGCGCGGCGGGCCCGGGCCTTCTCGACCCGGGGGTTGCTGGTCCAGCCGGCGCTGGTCAACGGCGTCGTCGGCGCCGTCACCTTCAGCGAGGACGGCACGCCGCTCGCGGTCGGGGCCTTCACCGTGCGGGGCGACAAGATCGTCGCCTTCGACATCCTGGCCGACCCCGCCCGCCTGGCCGAGCTCGACCTCACCGTCCTGCAGCCCTGAGGTCACCGGCGTGGTGTCACACATTGGAGCCCTGCGGGGTCTTTGTGGGTAGTGGTCTCTTCGGGACCACATCGAGTGTCAACCCAAAGGAGGACCACCATGGACGCCCGCCTCAACATGTTCGAAAACCCGATCGCCCCGAAGTTCATCAAGTACATCAACTCGGCCGGACGGGCCGTCACGGAGTCGTCCCTGCCCGCCGCGACCCAGGAGCTGGTCAAGATCCGCGCCAGCCAGATCAACGGGTGCGGGTACTGCCTCGACATGCACACCAAGGACGCGGCCCACGCCGGCGAGAGCCAGCAGCGGCTCAACCTCGTCGGCGCCTGGCGGGAAGCGACGGTCTTCACCGAGGCCGAGCGCGCCGCCCTCGAGCTCACCGAGCAGGGCACCCGCATCGCCGATTCGGGCGGGGTCAGCGACGAGGTGTGGGACCGGGCCGCCCAGCACTACGACGAGGAGCAGCTCGGGGCCCTCGTGGCGCTCATCGCCCTCATCAACACCTACAACCGGCTCAACGTGCTGGTGCGCGTGCCGGCCGGCGACTACGAGCCGGGACAGTGGAACTAAGGGGAAACTAGGGGGCGGCGTTCAGGCCAGCTCGTAGTCGGCCAGGTCGGGCTCGAGCGTGCGCGACCAGTACGTGTAGAGGTCGAACGGCCAGTTCTGGGTGACCCGCCCGTGCTTGTTGCGGTACCAGGTGGGCACGTCGGCCACGCCCCAGACCATCTTGGCGTTGCCCTCCTCCATCTCGCGCCCGTAGCGCTCGTGCACGTCGCGCCGGCATGACATGGAGCGGTGCCCGGTGCGCAGGAGGCGGCCGATCGCCTCGACGGCGTAGCGCACCTGGCACTCCACCATGATGAAGATGCTCCCGTTGATCACCAGGTTGGTGTTCGGCCCGTAGAGCATGAAGAAGTTCGGGAACCCGGGGACGGTGATGCCGAGGTACGCCGTGGCGTCGCCGTCCCACTCCTCGTTGAGCTCCTTGCCGCCGAGCCCGAAGACCTGCATCGGCGCCACGAAGTCCGACGCCGTGAAGCCCGTCCCGTAGACGAGGACGTCGGCCGGGTGCACGGTGCCGTCCTCGGTGCGCACGCCGTCCGGGGTGATGGCGTCGATCGGCGTCGTGACCAGGTCGACGTTGGCCCGGCTGCAGGTGGCCGCCCAGCGGCCGTCGTCGCGCAACGCCCGCTTGGCGAAGGGCGGGAAGTGCGGCACCATCTTCTCGTAGAGCTCGTCGTCGGGGACCTGGGCGCGCAGCACGTCGAGGAGCATGGAGCGGACGAAGTCGTTGCCCTCGCTCACGGCCTCGGTGTGGCCGTCCCATTCGGGGTCGACGTGGGCGGCCACGAGGAGCCCCTCGTGCATCAGCCAGAACTGCCACAGCCGGTCCCAGCGCCCGTAGTTCGGCAAGAGCGCGAGCAGGTCGTAGAACTCGGGCGCGAAGGGATCGCCGTAGTTGTCCGTCGGGAGGAGCCAGGGCGGGGTGCGCTGGAACACATCGAGATGCGCGACGTCGCCGGCAATGAGGGGAACGAACTGGGCCGAGCTGGCGCCGGTGCCGATGACGGCGACCCGCCGCCCCGTCAGCTCCACCGTGTGATCCCAGGCGGCCGAGTGGAACGAGGGTCCGGCGAAGCTCTCCGTGCCGGGGATGGCCGGGAAGGACGGCCGGTTCAGCTGGCCCACCGCGCAGACGACGGCGTCGAACTGCTCCTCGGTCTCGGACGTCTCGGAGGTCTCGGAGGCGTCGCCGGTGCGCACGGTGAGGCTCCAGTGGCGGGCCTCCTCGTCGTAGCGCGCCGCGGTCACCTCGCTGCGGAAGCGGATGCCGGGGCCGAGGCCGAGCTCCTTGGCCAGGCCCTGCAGGTAGGCCAGCAGGTCGGGCTGGGCCGAGAAGCGCGAGACCCAGTCGTTGGTCTGCGCGAACGAGAAGCTGTAGAGCTGGTTGGGCACGTCCACCCGGCAGCCGGGGTACACGTTCTCCAGCCAGGTGCCCCCGACGTCGGCGTTCTTCTCGAACACCGTCACGGTGATGCCGGCCTGGCGCAGCCGGTGGGCCGCCGCCAGCCCCGAGGCACCGGCGCCGATCACGGCGCAGCGGAACGAGCCGCCGATCTCGTCGAGGCGCCAGCTCGGCGCGCGCGGGTCGGTGCCGGCCAACGCGAGCTCCTCGGTGAGGAAGCCCTCCCAGTGCTCGGTCGACTCGGACCCGATGAGAAAGCCGTAGATGCGGCGCCGCTCGTCGTCGGTGAGCGTGTGCTCGGGGGCGCCGGCCTCGTGGTGCGCGACGAGGGCCTCGGTGGCCAGCCGGCGCGCCTCGTCCTCCTGCTCGGGCCCGAGGCCGCGCCCCGGCGTGAGGAGCTGGGTCTGGTCCGGCGCGAGGTCCGCGCGCAGCAGCGAGAGGTCGCCGGTGCGCTGGGCCACCGCGCACAGCAAGGGGTGGACGTCTGCCGCGGCGACCGCCGCCGCGATGTCGGCCCGGCCGTTGCGCGCGCCCCCAGCCCCACCCATGGCCGGAAGCCTAGGGAGTGGGCCCTCGTCGGGGCGAGACCGGCCGCGCCGGCGTCAGCGCCGTCCGCGTCGTCAGCGGCCCATGGCCTTGACGAGCTCGGTCATCTGGCTGTTGACCTCGACCGTCCGGGGCAGCTTGTCCATGGCCGCGGCCAGGGTCTCGGTCGTCCAGCGGTCGTCGGTCTCCACCGACTCGGCGATGGACCAGCCGCCGTAGATACCGACCGTGCCGCCGTAGACGCTGAAGACCTGGCCGTTGAACGGGCAGGTCTCGGCGGCCAGCACGGCCACGAGCGGCGACACGTTCTCGGGGTCGAAGACGTGCTGCTGCATCGACTCCCCCATGCCGGGCGTCTGCAGGGTGAGGCGGGTCCGCGCCACCGGCGCGATGCAGTTGGCCCGCACGCCGTAGCGGTTCAGCTCCATGGCGTTCACGACGGTCATGGCCGCGATGCCCGCCTTGGCGGCCGAGTAGTTCGTCTGGCCCACGTTGCCGTGCAGGCCGGCACCCGAGCTGGTGTTCACGATGGCCCGGTCGGTGACCGTTCCCTCCTTGGCCGCCTCGCGCCAGTAGCCGGCGGCGTGCTTGCTCAGGTTGAACGTGCCCTTGAGGTGCACGCCGATGACGGCGTCGAACTCCTCTTCGCTCATGGAGACGAGCATCCGGTCGCGGAGGATGCCCGCGTTGTTGACCACGACGTGGAGGTCCCCGAAGGTGGAGACGGCCTGGTCGACCATCGCCTTGGCCCCGTCGAAGGAGCTCACGCTGTCCGTGTTCGCCGCGGCCTGGCCGCCGGCGGCGGTGATCTCGTCGACGACCGACTGGGCGGCCGAGACGTCCGAACCCGAGCCGTCGACGGCGCCGCCGAGGTCGTTCACGACCACCTTCGCCCCGAGCGAGGCAAAGAGAAGGGCGTGCTCACGGCCGATCCCGCGGCCCGCCCCGGTGATGATCGCCACTCTGTCCTGCAACATGTTTCGCCGTCCTTCCGGTCTCGTCGCTGACGCCCGTCCCCTGGTGCGGCGGGCCCGCGATCCGGGCGAGACGATGGCTCCGGTGGCGCGCGGTGTCAAACCGACGCTTCGCGCCTCCGGCGTTCCAGGTAGCGGCGCTCGGCGTCCGTGCCGGCCTGGTCGCGGGCCTCGGCGTAGGCGGTGGCCGCCTCGGGGCCGCGGCCCAGCCGCCGCAGCATGTCGGCCCGGGCGGCGGGCAGGTGGTGGTAGCCCCGCAGCTCACCGCTGTCGGCCAGGCTCTCGACGATCGCCAGCCCTTCCTCGGGACCGAGCCACATGGAGACCGCCACGGCACGGTTGAGCTCGACGACGGCGGAGGGGACCATCTCGGCCAGGCGGGCGTAGAGCGCGGCGATCTCCATCCAGTCGGTCTCGGCCGCGGCGGCCGCCTGCGCGTGACAGGCCGCGATGGCCGCCTGGACCTGGAACGGCCCGGGGCGGCGGAGCCGCAGCGCGGCCTCGAGGACGGTCCGCGGCCTCCTCGATCTTCGCCCGGTCCCAGGCGGCGCGGTCCTGCTCCTCCAGCAAGACGAGGTCGCCGCGGTCGTCGACCCGGGCGGCACGGCGGGCGTCGTGGAACAGCATCAGCGCCAGCAGCCCCCAGCGCCTCGGGCTCATCCGGCATCAAGGTGCACAGCAGGCGACACAGGCGGATGGCCTCGTCCGCCAGCGTCTGGCGGATCAGGTCCTCGCCGCTGGTCGCCGCGTAGCCCTCGTTGTAGAGCAGATAGAGGACGGCCAGCACGGCGCCGGTGCGGTCGACCAGCTGGTGCGCCGGCGGCACCGCGAACGGGATGCCGGCATGGCGGATCTTGCGCTTGGCCCGGGTCAGACGTTGCGCCATCGTCGGCTCGGGCACGAGAAAGGCGCGGGCGATCTCCTGGGTCGTCATGCCGGCCAGCGTGCGCAGCGTCAGGGCGACCTGCGCATCGAGCGCGAGCGCCGGGTGGCAGCAGGTGAACATCAGGCGCAGCCGGTCGTCGGACACCTCTTCGATCACCGCACTGTCGTCGGACGGGATCATGGTTGCCACCTCCGGGAGCTTCGAGGCGCCCAGCGCGTCGCGGCGCACGCGGTCGAGGGCCCGGTTGCGGGCCACGGTCGTGAGCCAGGCGCCGGGACGGCGCGGGATGCCGTCGCGGGGCCACCGTTCGGCCGCCTTCGCGAAGGCATCCTGCGCGCACTCCTCGGCGAGGTCCCAGTCACCGGTGAGCCGGATCAGGGTCGCGACCACCCGGCCCCACTCACGGTGGAAGGCCTCGGTGATCGCCGCCTGGACCTCGAGGGTCACATCTCCCAGATCGGCCTCACTTCGATGCTGCCGCTCGCGGCGGCCGGGGAGCTTGGACGCGACCTCGATCGCCTCGTCGAGGTCCTTGCAGTCGACGACGAAGTAGCCGCCCAGCTGCTCCTTGGTCTCGGCGAACGGGCCGTCGGTGGAGAGCACCTCGGCGTTGCGCACGCGGACCGTGGTGGCGTCGGCCACCGGGCGGAGGCGCTCGCCGCCCTGCAGCACGCCGCGCTCGGCCATGGCCTTGCTCCATTCGCCGTACGCGGCGAGGGTCGCCGCGTCCTCGTCGGCCGAGACGGCGGAGCGGGCGCTCTCGTCGCCCGCAATCAACAACAGGTATCGCATGGTGTCCTCCTGGTTGGGATCGGGTTGGGGTTGGGGTTTCGCTCTTACGACGATCGGGCCGGCCCCGGATCGACACCCTGACGGGAATCTTGACCAAGTCCGCCGCCGTACGCTGGCGCAGATGGCGACCCCGGGCAGCGAGGACCTGCTCGAGCTCGAGGTCGGAGCCATCGCCGGCGGCGGTGGCTGCGTCGCCCGGGCGCCCGGACGGCAAGGTCGTCTTCGTCCGGCACTCGCTCCCCGGCGAGCGGGTACGGGCCCGGATCACGGCCGTGACCAGCTCGTATGTGCGGGCGGACGCCGTCGAGATCCTGGACCCGCTCGCCCGACCGGGTGGACCCGCCTTGCCGGCACGCCGGGCCGGGCCGCTGCGGCGGCTGCGACTTCCAGCACGTGGAGTTGGCCGCCCAGCGCGAGCTCAAGGCGGCGCGGGTGGCCGAGCTGTTGCGGCAGATCGCGGGCCTCGAACCGGCGACCGAGGTCGAGGTCGAGGCGGTGGAAGGGCGGTCGCGACGGCCTCGGCTGGCGCACCCGGGTCCGCCTGGCGGTGGACCGGCAGGGTCAGGCGGGCTTCCGCCGGCACCGTTCGCATCAGTTGGAGCGCATCGGGAGCTGTCCGATTGCCACCGCCGCGGTGGCGGCCACGGGCGCCCTGGCGGCGCGGTGGCCGGGGACGTCGGAAATCGAGATCGTCACCGGCGACGGGCCGGGCGAGGCGGTGGTCTCGGTCACACCGCGCGGCCAGGGAGGGCCACGGCTCCCGACGCTGGGCACCGGCCTGGTGGTGCGCGGCCAGGTGCGCCGTGACCCGGGCGCGGTGCACCTGCAGGTACGCGGCCAGACCTACCGCGTCTCGGCCGGCGTCTTCTGGCAGGCGCACGTCGGGGCGGCCGAGGCCCTGCTCGCCGCCGTCCTGGAGGTCGTCGGCGCGTGCGACGGTGAAGCGGTGGCGGACCTCTACGCCGGCGCCGGGCTGTTCGCCGTTGCGCTGCGCGCACGCGGTGGGCCCCGAGGGTTCGGTGCTGGCGGTGGAGCGCGACCGGCGCGCCTGTGCGGACGCGCGGCACAACGGCGCCGGGCTCCCCCATCTCGCGGTGGACCACGCCGCCGTGACGCCCGAGCTGGTGGCGGGCGGCATCGGCCGTCCGGCCGTCGTCGTGCTCGACCCGGCCCGCGAGGGCGCGGGTATCGACGTCATGCACGCCCTGGCGGGCCAGGCGGCCACCCTGCGCCGCGTCGTCTACGTCTCGTGCGACGCGGCCTCCTTCGCCCGGGACATCCGGGTCCTGCTCGACGAGGGCTGGGTGCTGACGTCGCTGCGGGCCTTTGACATCTTCCCGATGACGGAGCATGTGGAGCTGGTCGCCGGGCTGGCGCCGCCGGAGCGACCCTCGACGACCACTCGGTGACGACCCCACTTCTTTTGGCGGAACTGTCGATCTGAGGGCTGTCTCTTCGTCGTCATGTCGAACGAGCGTCACCAAGACGCTCCGAGCATGGAGGTTGCCCCGATGCCCCACCCCGTCATTCACGCCGAGATCCGCTCCGCCGACCCCGACGCCACCCGGAAGTTCTATGCGGACCTCTTCGATTGGAAAGTGGCATCCGAGGGTGGATTCCCGGGCTACACCTTCATCGACACCGGCGCCGAAGGCGGCACCTATGTGGCGATCAGCCCTCTCCAGGGCCCCGAGGACGAGGTGTTGTTCTTCGTGGCGGTCGAAGACGTCGCGGCCACGCTCAAGAAGGCCGAGAGCCTCGGTGGCACGATCGTCCAGCCCGCCCAGGAGGTTCCGGGCACGTCGTTCGGTGTGTTCGCCGACGCACAAGGCCACAAGGTCGGCGTTGCTTCGAACGGTTGAGGCCCTGCCCCTGGGAGCTGGGCCGCGCCGTCAGGACCAGCCCAGCTCCCGCAGGCGCGCCTCACCGATGCCGAAGTGGTGCCCCACTTCGTGGAGCAAGGTGACCCGGATCCGCTTGGACAACTCCTCGGTGGTGTTGGCGGACTGACAGATCGTGGCGAGAAAGAGGGTGATCCGATCCGGGTTGGCGCCGGCGTAGTAGCCCCGCTTCGTCAGCGGGATTCCCTCGTACAGGCCGTACAGCCGGCCCGGCGGGCTCTCGTCGTCGATGATGATGGCGACGTTCTCCATCGCGGCGCGGAGCTCGTCGGGGATCGTCTCGAGCGCATCGGCGACCAGGGCCTCGAACGTCTCGACATCGATCGGTTCCACGTCAACCCCTCGCCAGTGCCCGGATCTCGAACTGACCACCGACCGGCGATCCCGTCGACCATCCCGAGTCTACGGCCGAGCAACTGGATCTGGGGCTCGACTGGGAGAGACCGACGGGTCGCGCCCATTCCCTCCCGCCGGCCAAGTACCGTTTCGTCGACACCCGACTCGGCCTGCAACGTGAAGGGCCCAACGTGCGATCCCTTTCGGGCGCTCATGGGGGAATGCATGCGGCGCACCGTCACAACCGGCAGTCGACGCCGATCGACCACGCGTCGATCCGTGGCCACGACAGCGATGGCATCGGCCGGAGTCTTCGTGCTCTCCCTCGCCGTGGTCATCCAGGTGCCGGCCGACCTGGCCGGGGCGGCACCACGGCCCACCACTCGTACCGGCTTTTCGCAACCCTTCGCCGGAACGCCGAAATACGAACACCTGGCGCCGACACAGATCACCGACTCGCGCCAACTCAATCAGCCGATCGGGCAACGAGTGGCGGACGAGGTCGCCGGAAAGCTGGGATTCGCCAAGGCGGACAGCTTCACCGAAGAGCAGTACCGCAAGTTCATCACCGGCCAGGGGGACATGGGGGATCCGGCTGCCGCACGGCTGCTCGATGAAAGTGTCCGCATCTTCACCAACACCACGGGACGGCCGCTGTACTCGAACGTCAACGGCACACTCACGCCATCAGTGCTGGCCGGCTACGGCCTGTTCGTCGACAAGGACGGGTGGCTCGAAAGCCTCGCCGACAAGGACGCGCCGACGAGGAGGGCGAACTACCTGATTCAGCCCGACGGGTACATGAGCAAGTGGTGCGGGGCCAACGGGGCGCAAGGATCCCTCGACGCGCTCAACCGCTCGGCCTACCCCGAAGAAGTTGCGTACGGCTATCGATCGCAACAAATCTCGGATCCTGACCAACTGGTCGACAATCAGATGGGCAGTGCGCGCTCGGTGGTCGGGATGTCGATGGCCCCTTCCATCTGGATCGTCAACTTCCTCCTGCTCTACATGCTGAACCCGGCGGTGGCGGCAGAGATGCCGGCGAACTGGGCACCGATCCCCTCTACCGTCGTGCAGGGCATTTCGGACAGCCGGATCGGCCGGGTGCACTTCAGCGAGTACGCATCGGCCTTCCCCAACAACGGGTCGTGAGCGCATGCGCTCCCGCCGACTGCGGTAGGTTGCCTTACGTGGGCGAACTTGCGGTTGCGGAATCCGACCTCGACCTGACCGACGACCTGACCGATGAGGAGCTCACCGATCTGGCGCTGGCGGCCGACCCTGACGCGCCCCTTCCTGCGGACGCGGTGCCGATCGGCTTCCACCTGGCCAACTTCGCCGCTCCGCTCCCGCTCTGGTACATGCCCCCCGTCGTGCGGTCCGGGAATTCACGCTGGAAGCGGCCCGTCGTTCTCGCCGTCGTGGCCGCCTTCGTCCTCATCGACGTGATGGGTCTGTGCAACACCTACGGCATCCTGAGCCTCGCGTAGGCCTCCGGGCCACCTCCTGAAAGTCCGCGCCGACCGGTCGTCACCGGGCAGACTGATTCGGTGAGTGAGTCAGTCACCTTTCAACTCGATGGGCACATCGCCACCATCACCTACAACCGGCCCGATGCCCTGAACGCGATCAACGGGGAGATGCGGCGCGACCTCAATGCGGCCTTCGCTCGTTTCCGGGACGACGAGGACGCGTGGGTGGCCATCGTCACCGGCGCCGGACGCGCCTTCTGCGCCGGCGCCGACCTGCGCGACGGAGCCGGGGCGGTGGGCGAGTTCGCCGGCACGTTCTGGGAGAAGCCGACGCTGAACTCCTTCGAAAGTGGCTGGGAGATCTTCAAACCCGTCATCGCCGCCGTGAACGGCTACTGCCTTGGCTACGGACTCACCCTTGCCACCTGGTGCGATTTCGTGCTGGCGAGCGACCGGGCCGAGTTCGGCCTTCCGGAGGTGCGCCTCGGCGTGCCGGCCGTGGTGGCAGCCATACGTCTCCCGCAGCGCATCAATTGGGCGGACGCCATGGAGCTGCTGCTCACCGGCGAGCGCATCGGCGCGGAGCGAGCCCACGAAATGGGTTTGGCCTGGAAGGTCGTCCCGCACGACTCGCTGCTCGACGAGGCCCATGCGTTGGCCACACGGCTGCTCGGTGGCGCGCCGCTGGCACAGCGAGTGATGAAGGAGATGGCGATGCGGACGCGCCACATGGCGAACGTGGAAGCCGTCCGCTTCGGCGAGACCATGCGGCAGGTCGCCGGGCGGACCCAGGACGCCGCGGAAGGCTTCCAGGCTTCGGCGGAGAAACGCCCACCCCGTTGGACCGGCACCTGAACGGCGCCAGGCACTACGCGATGAGCTCGAGGAACCACCCGGGCCCGACCACGTCGGCGCCGAGGTTCTCGGCCCGTCGCCGCAGCTCCCGATCCGCGGTGACCAGCGTGACGGTTTGCTCGCCCCGATGCGCAACGACGTCGACCAACGCATCGTCACCACTGCCTCCGGCGTGGAGCACGGTCACCCCGTCGGCGACGCCACGCTCTGCCCCGTCGCGCGCCTTGCCCTCGAGGACCACGACGACGGGTTCGGCAATCCGTCCCGAACCAACCGCCGCTCGCACCTGGTCCACGAAGGCACGGGCTGCTCCCGCCCGGTCCCGCCACCAGCCCGTGGGACGGGATCCGATCACGTTGGCCGCATCAATGAGAAGCACGACTCCAGTCTGATCACTGAGGCCGAAGGAAACGGGGAGGTACCCTGGTTTCGGCTCAACCAGGCCGAACCTGAGAGGTGACCATGGCTGGTGAAGTCTTCGGGGCTGACCTGCTCATCGTGGCCATCATCGTGCTCGTCGGGGTCGTCCTCCCGGTGTGGGCGGTTGTCGACGCCGCGTCGAGACCTTCCGGAGCCTTTACCGCCGCCGGTTCCTCGAAAGCGATGTGGATCTCGCTCATCGTTGTGTTCTGGTTCATTACCGGGATCATCGGACTGGTGCTTGCCTGCGTGTACCTCGCATCGATTCGTCCCAGGGTCAGGGCAATCACCGGCTGAAGCAGTACCGCTTCAGCCAACCTTTGCGGATCCCCGCTCTTCGTGTCCCTTGGCGGGAGAGGATCCTGACCGGTGAAATCGTCGGTGGGGGCGGTCTGCTGACGCGCCTCGCTAGTGGATCAGCACGGCCCTGACACTCATTGTGTCGTGGCCTATCGAGTGGTGTGGGTTCCGCCCTCTACCATTCGATGCCACTGGATACGCAGAATTCATTCTGCTCGGGGTCCGACACTCTGACCCAAAGGGTCCCCCCTAAACTCCGTACTCCTTCGTCGATGCGATGTGCCCCCAATCGCAGGAGCCTGTTGACCTCGGTATCGATGTCGTCGACCACAACGTCGAGGTGCATGCGGTTCTTACCGACCTTGGGTTCGGGTACGCCTTGAAGGAGAAGCGGTGGCGCCATCCCTTCTTTGGGTACGAGTATGGCCAGTCTCGCTGTCCGCGTAGAAGTCCCGATAGTTCAGCGCCTCGCGCCAGAACGAAGCGAGGCCTTTCGGATCTGCACAGTCGAGTACGAGTTCCACCTTCGCCTTGTGTCCCATGACGTTTCTCTCCCTGTCGGGTATTGGCAATCCGATCATGAGAATACGGGGGACGCAAAGCCCCGAAGGTTGCCGGGGAATGGATGCCAACCTGCGACACGAAGGGGACACCCCACCGAGATCGCGTAACCGGGATCGTCACACCCATCCGGCAACCTCTCACCGTGAGTCAGAACGACGATCCGGTGCCGCCGGGACTACTTCTGAGTCTTGATGAGGCCTTCCGTGTCTTGGAAGCACTTGAGGACGCTCTCTTGGCCATGGAAGAAGCCAATGTGGCTCCTGGGCTCCGAGACGAACTGGCAACTGTGATCCGACTGCTCCACGTTAGGCTTGGATTGGACGAGGGAGGTGTGGCATGAGCGAGTCAGAGGTGCTGCGGCCGGCGGAAGCGGCGCGCCGCCTTGGCGTCCCCACTCGAGTCGTGATTCAAGCGATGTACGAAAGAAAGGTCCCTCGGATCCGGTTGTCCGACGGCACCCTCGGGGTTCCGTCCGATTCTTTGGACACCTTCCCCGTTCCAACCGTCTGACCATCCGTAGCGATGTCGGCGGGAGTGCGCAGAGCACCTCACGCGGCGTACGCGCTACATCGTGTGTTTAGCGTTCTCGCCCATCGAGCGGATCTGACGGCTGGCGAAGCCCCGCCATCGATTCGACGAAGAGGTCGAAAATTTCCTCGGCCTCGGCGCCTGGCACGATCTCATCGATAGGCGGAATGAGGTTGAGGCCCGGTTGCCGGCCGAGTTCGGCCGCCACCAGATCACCTATGCCAACAGCCGTCAGAATTCGCTGAGGGTACCCAGGAGGCAGTGAACCAGCCGGTTTGCTGAGCGCGCGTTCCACAGACTGAGACAGCGAGTTACGGATGTCTTCTGCTGCTG
Organism: uncultured Acidimicrobiaceae bacterium; assembly: GCA_963769095.1. Lineage (GTDB taxonomy): Bacteria > Actinomycetota > Acidimicrobiia > Acidimicrobiales > RAAP-2 > Bog-473. Next base: position 1,054,051 of record CAVYKO010000008.1, on the reverse strand, counting down.
AGAGCCCCCGGATGAGCCCGGTGTCGACGTCAAGGATCAGCACGGCAATTACTACCGGTTGATCAGCCACCCGAACGAACTGCGAAACGTCTCGACTCATGACCATCCAGGTGATGGGCGCCACCGGTCCGAGACTAGATGGCACGGGCGGCACCCCGACCGCCGGCTTGAGGCGCACTCGAGATCTGCCAAGTCGGGCTGCCGTCTCGATGGTGACGAGCCATCAGCAGCCCGACCATCGGGTCGCATTCAGTTGGATCACGGGCCAAACTGCATGTTCCATGAACCGGCCGGACACCAGGTACGTCCCCGTCGGGGATGCTGACGTTGCCTACCAGGTCCTCGGAGAGGGACCCTCCGACCTTCTCTTCTTCAACGGGCTTGGCAACCACATCGAGATGGCGTGGGAGAACCCCGACATTGCCGACTTCCTCAGACAGCTGGCGTCGCTACGCCGCTTGATCCTTCTCGATCGACGAGGCACAGGGGCATCTGACGGTGTGCCTCGTAACGCCATCCCAACCTGGGAGGAGTGGACGGAAGACATCGAGAGCGTGCTCAACGAGGTCGGGTCCGAGCAGTCATCCATTCTCGCGGCTGTCGATGGCGGCCCGATCGCTGTCCTTTACGCCGCCACGCATCCCGAACGGGTCGATTCCCTGGTGCTGTGCAATACCAGTGCCCGCTATCTGGTCGCTGACGACTATCCGATCGGTTTCACGCCTGAGGCGCTCGATTTCGTCGTCGAATTCATCCGAACCCACTGGGGTACGCCGGAGTTCCTCTCCGTTGCTGGTGCGAGCCGACGCGGACGACGCCGCTCGTCGCGATGCCCTGGCACCGCTCTTCAGGGTCGTCGGTCACCCCGAGAACCGCGGCGGCACAGTACGACTACCTGCTTCGGAACCTCGATGTTCGACCGGTGCTCCCGCTCATCCGAGCGCCCACGCTCGTCCTGAGCGCCGACAATCCAAGCTTTCTGCCCAGCGCCATGGGGCGTTACGTCTCCGAGCACATTGAGGGATCCAAGTTCGTCGCATTGCCGGGCCAGGACATGTTGATCTTCGGCCAGCGGAACGTCGTGTTCGACGAAGTAGCCGAATTCTTGACGGGTACGAGACCGGCAACCGATATCGACCGGGTGCTGATCTCGGTTCTCTTCACCGACATCGTCGGATCGACCGAACGTGCGGCCTCGCTGGGTGATCAACGATGGCGGGCACTGTTGGATCGCCATGATCAGATCGTCCGCGAACAACTGCGGATCTTCCGAGGGCGGGAAATCAATACAACTGGAGACGGCTTCGTTGCCTCGTTCGATGGCCCGGCTCGAGCGATCCGTTGCGGCCAAGCGATCATTGATGCCACCCGAGCTCACGGAATCGAGCTACGCGTGGGTCTTCACACCGGTGAGTGTGAGGTGAGAGGCAACGATCTCGGCGGCCTCGCCGTGCATATCGCCGCTCGAGTCGGTTCGCTGGCGGCGCAGGGCGAAGTACTTGTCTCGAGCACCGTCAAGGACCTCGTGGTTGGCTCGGGCATCGAGTTTGATGATCGCGGCGAGCACGAGTTGAAGGGTATCCCTGGGAGTTGGCGACTGTTCCACGTCGAGAGCTGACTCGATCACTGCCGGTACGCGACCCGATCCGGACACCTTCGCTCGAAGTCGTGAAGGTCGCTGGGGACTCAGCCGTCGGGCGTGACCGCATCCAATCGGCGCTGAACCTCCGACGTGTTCACGCCGAGAGCGCCCAGCAGCACCGCCGCAGGATCTGGCGGTTGGAGAGCGAGGATCTGGGCCAGCACCTCGGGGCCGGTGACCTGGAGCTTCCGATGACCCTTGGGCTTGTACGCCTCCTCCAGCACTTTCTTTGCCGCGGGCGTCATGCGGAGACGATCTTTTTGCGCGACGTCTCTGAGCCTCGGCTTCTTCGGCACGGCGCGCATCGGCAGTTCGGGAGCGTCGGCGCCGGACCCCAGGCCCAGGGCGCCCAGGGCTTCCTGATCGAGCGACGCAAGGCCCTGGCGAGCTTGCTGCAGGCTCACGCCCAACACGACTTCGATCGAGGGATCCTCGAACAAGGCGAGCAAGAGGTGATCGGTACCAGTTCGGCGATCACCTCGGCGACGAGCCTCTTCACTGGCCTGCAGGTAGATGGCCCAGGCGTGAAGGGTCTCTGGCGCAACGGATTCGGTGGTCATGATGACTCCTTGCTGTATTTGGTGTGCACGGACTGGCGGGTGATGCCGAGGGCGTCTCCGATCTGCTGCCACGACCAGCCCTTTTCCCGGGCCGCTGCGACTTGGTTCGCCTCGACCCTCTCAGCCAGGCGATGAAGCGCCAACGAGGCGCGAAGCCCAATTGCCGGTTCATCTGACGAGAGATTCACGCCGAGTTCTTCGATGTCCATATCCGTCAGTTTGGACTGACATCCTCGAATTGTCAACCTAAACTGACAGCAGATCGCCAAACTGGAGTCCTGGAGCCAGTCAGGGTGAGTCAGTCATCGTGCGAAATTCCTGGGTCCCCGACGGCCTCCGCTTCACTCGGCGAGAGCCCGCCCCACTTCGTCACCTTGTACGGCGCGCGCCGGAGCCTTCTCTTCGGGCTTCTCAGCCCTTTGAATGCCCACCAGACGAGACGATGTCAGTCACCGCTTTGCGACCAAGGCCTGACACTTCGGCGAGTCGGCGAATCGAAGCGCAGAGCGATGAGTGACTCGGATCATGTCATCGCGGATCGCCGCCTCCTTTTCGACCCGTTCAGCACTCAGCCCGACGACAACAAGAGCAGCGCCTATTTCGCCGACCTGTCCGCTCCGATACTTGTCCACTGCGGTATTCGCCGCATACACATTGGCCTCGGTGTAACTCATTGATCCTCCCTCAACCGGCGGGCGACCTTGTCGCGAACGGTCATCAGTAGCGGGCTCAGAAGACGAACGGGACGAGCATCTTCGTGGTGCGCTTGTAGGCGGGATACGCGTCGGGAAATTGGCCCGTCATGTAGCGCTCCTCCCTCGTCGCGCTGTAGACGAAGTACGCCCCGAACAACGCCGCGACGATCAGCCAATACCAGCTGATCGCGACCGCCGTGCCGATCATCGCCAGGATGATGCCCGAGTAAATGGGGTGGCGGACCCGGGCGTACGGGCCTGTCCGCACGAGTTCGGGGTCGACCTTCTCGGACATGGGCGCACCCCAGTTCCGCCCGATGTACCGCCGCGCCCAGATGGCCAGTGCCAGCCCCGCCAGAAACAGGACGAGTCCGACCGCCTGGAGCCAGGGATTGTCGGTGATGGTCTTCCCCTTGAACGCGCTGGTCCGCAGGAGAAGGAGGACGACGAGCACGATGGCGATGCGGATGCCGGCGAACTGGCCCCACCGGCTCCGTCCAGCCTTGACCCGGGTCGCCATGGCGAACCAGTAGACCCAGAACGCGATCCAGACGACCAAGATGATCGTGGCGACCGCGTGCACGGCCTATGCGTGCCCCCCGAGCTCGTGCTCGATGTGCCCGGCACACTCGAACTGCAGCGTCGAGTGGGCCACGTCGAAGTGGCCCGACAGGCACTCCTGGAGGTGGTCGAGCACCCGGCCCGCCTCCCCGGTGTTGAAACACTCGTCCGTCACCACCACGTGCGCGGTCAGGATCGGCAGCGACGAGGTCAGGGTCCACGCGTGCAGGTCGTGCACCGACTGCACCTCGGGGAGCTCGAGCAGGTGGCGGCGCACCTCTCCGAGGTCGATGTCCTCGGGCGTCGCCTCCAACAAGATGTGCAGCGCCGGGCGCAGCAGCTCGACCGCCGCCTTGAGCATCAGGCCCACGACGACCAACGAGGCGATGGCGTCCGCCCGGTTGAACCCGCTGACGACGATCACGATGCCGGCGATCAACGTCCCGATGAAGCCGTAGAGGTCGGTCAGGATGTGCCGGTACGCGCCCTCGATGTTCAACGAGCGCCGGTTGGCCCGGGCCACCGTCATCGTGGCCACCAGGTTCACCACCACCCCCACCGCGGCCACCACGATCAGCACGCCGCCGTGGACGTGGCCGGGGTGCACCAGCCGCACGATGGCGTCGTAGGTGACCAAAGCCGAGACGATGACGAGCGCCAGCCCGTTGGTGGCGGCGGCCAGGATCTCGGCCCGCTTCATGCCGTAGGTGTGCTTCCCCGTCTCCGGGCGCGCCGCGAGCCGGATCGCCAGCAGCGAGCCGGCGATGGCCCCGACGTCGACCAGCATGTGCCCGGCGTCCGCCAACAGCGCCAGGGAGTTGGCGAAGATCGCCGCCCCGACCTCGAACACCATGAAGGCGAGCAGCAGCCCCAGCGCCAGGCGCAGCGCGCGGCGATCGGTGTCGACCGACACCGCGGCGTGCCCGTGCTCCTCACCCATCGCTGGCCACGTGGTCGGCGTGGGTGAGCACCTCCTCCACCAGGCGGCGGACGTGGGCGTCGTCGACCACGTAGAAGATCCGGGTGCCCTCCCGGCGGCTCCGCACCAGGCGGGCCAGGCGCAGCTTCGCCAGGTGCTGCGAGACCGCCGCCGGCTGGGCGCCCACCAGCTCGGCCAGCTCGTTGACGGAGTGCTCCCCCTCCAAGAGGGCCCAGATGACCCGCAGCCGCGTCTCGTCGCCGAGCAGCTTGAGCATGCCCACGGCCGAGCGGACCTCCTCCGCCGCCGGAGCCTTAACTATCTGCGTAGCCATGCAGATACTCTACCGCCCCGCCGCCGACCCTGACCAGGCCCGGCCCACCCGGCGGGCCGGCGCCGGCTCAGTGCGAAGGGAACGCCGACGCCGGCGGCGCCTGCACCCCGCACGGCTGCTGCACCGAGCCCTGGGGCAACGCAAACTGCATGATCTTGTTCACGATCGGGCCGGCGATGCCGGCGCCGTCGGATGACATGTTCTGGTACGGCACGACGACGGCCACGGCGATCTGGGGGTTGTTGGCCGGGGCGAAGCCGATCATCCAGTCGTGGTTCAAGTCCAGGCCCGTCTGCGCCGTTCCCGTCTTGACCGCCGCGCAGAGATAGCCGGGGAAGCCCACCCCCGACGCCGTGCCGTTGGCGACGCACGCCCTCCATCAAGGAGGTCACCGCCTGCGCCGACGCGGCCGAGGCCGACCGCGGCATGGGCGTCGGGGTGTAGGTCTTGACCAGCGCCCCGTTCGAGTCACGGATCGACGACATCAGGTGCGGCGTCATGATGACCCCGCCGTTGGCGATCCCCGCCGCCACCATCGCGTTCTGCAGCGGCGTGTCCTGGATGAATTCCTGGCCGATCGCCGTGTACGCCTGGTCCGCCTGCGCGTTCGAGGGCAACGGCTCCGTGCCGCTCGGCCCCATGCCCAGCGTCGACGCGATCACGCCACCGGTCGGCTGCTGGTTGAACGCACGGCAGATCGATGGGCGGGATCGAGTTGATGCCGAACGCCTCGGCCTGCTGGCGCAGGATGGGCGGGGTCTCCTGCACGCCGAGCTCGCCGTAGCCGGGGTCGCACGATTCGGGCAGCATGACCACCATGGTCCCGCCACAGGCATCGGAGTTGGCTCGGGTCGGCTCCCGTCGTTGCAGAGCAGCCTGTTCGAGTCGGAGAAGTTCTGGCAGGGCTGGACCGGGTAGTCGAAGTTGATGAGCGAGGGCTTGAGGTTGTACGCCGCGGTCGACGTCACGACCTTCATGGTCGATCCGGGCTGGAAGAACTCCGAGGTGGCGAGCGGGCGCAGCGGGAAGAAGCCCTCGGGGTCCTTCTGCGTGTAGCTCAGGTAGGCCAGGTTGTACGCGGGCAGCGAGGTGCCCACCAACGCGTTGGGGTCGTAGCTGGGGTTGGAGACCATGGCGAGCACGGCGCCGGTCTTCGGGTTGAGGACGACGACCGCGCCGTCGTTGTTGTTGCGGCGTCGAGAGCAGCGCCTGCTCCGCGACGTTCTGCAGCGCCGGGTTGATCGTCAGGGTGACGTTGTCGGTCGTGGTGGGCAGCTTCTCCCGGAAGAGCAGTTGGCTGAGCGTCTGGGGCTGCGCCTGGTGGGCCCCCAGGAACGAGTTGTACTCGTTCTCGATGTCGGTGACCGCACCGTTCAACGCAGAGTCGTACCCCGTGATGCCGCCGTACAGCGCGCCCTCGGGATATTGGCGCACGTAGTGGAACGGATAGTCCGTGACGTTGGTCCCGGCCGGCGTGGGGATCGACTTGGCCAGCACCGTGCCGTCGGAGGCGAGGATCTCACCCCGGGCGTTGTTGAACCGCTGGGACGCGATGCGGGGGTTGTACGGCGAGGTCTGCAGCGACTTGGCTTTCACCAGCTGGATGTTCACCAGCTGCAGCATGACCAGCCCCAGGCAGGCGATCATGATGAGGCCGAGCCATCGGATGCGACGTCCCATCAGGACAGCGGCCGCTGTGTGGACGAGCCGGTCACGCCGAGCATGGTAGGCGGCGGGACCACGGCCGGGGCTTCATGGTCGGGCCGCCACGCCGGGCCGCCCGCCGGGGTCACACCCCCGATGCAACCGACGTCGCCGCCTGGTGGGCACCCCAACGGGATGGCCATACCCAATTCGCAACGACGCTGCCACCACGCCGACACCTTGGACGTTCACGCTGTGCCCCCATGCGCCGACCGTTCACGCCCGCCCGTCGTGGTGCCGCTGCAGACGCCTCGACGCGGCGCGCGGCGACCCGTCATCTCGGAGCAGCCGCGTTGGGTCTGGCCGCCGCCCTTCCCCTCCTGGCCCTGGTTCCGGCGGGCTCCGCCGTACAGGCCACCGAGACCCCGCACGTCGCGGGGGGCTTCACGGCGCAGGAGACCTGGGCACGCTCGCTCAACGACGCCAACAATCCGATCGCGCTCTCGTCGCCCAATGTCGCCAACCTCGACGGGCAACCCTCGGTTGTGGTCGGTGACCGGGCCGGCTTCGTCTACGCGTTCCACCTCGCCGGCGGCGGGACACCCGGCGGCTGGCCCTACAACGCCGGGGCGCCGATCGACTCGTCGCCGTCGGTGGCGCCCATCGGCAACGGTCTCGACACCGTCTACATCGGGAGCGGCAACGCGGCCACGCCGATCTCCGGTGGTTACCAGGCCATCGCGCCCAACGGCGGCGACCAGTGGTTCGTCCCGGCCTTGAACCCGCCGACCGACCCCACCCAGCCGCAATCGGGCGTCTTGGCGTCAATGACCGTCGGGAACTACGGCGGCGGCTACGGCGTCGAGGCCGGCTCCCTCGGCCAGAGCACCTACGCCCTCGGCGCCGGCAATGGCGCCGTGTTGGGCGGGTTCCCGTGGTTCTCGGCCGACTCGGTCTTCTCGACCGCCGCCTTGGCCGACCTCTACGCCGACGGCAACAACGAGATCGTCAGCGGCGGCGACTCGAGCGCGGGCATCGCCTACGGGCAGCTGTACGGCAACGGCGGCCACATCCGCATCATCTCGAGCAGTGGCAACGCCGGCACGTTGAACCCGTCGGGTGGCCTGATCTGCCAGTACAACACGAACCAGAACATCGACCGCTCTTCGCCGGCAGTGGGGCGCTTCCTGGCCGGCGGTGGCGTCGGCATTGCGATCGGTGACGGCAGCTATTACGGCGGCGCGTCGGACTCCAACAAGGTCTTTGCCATCAACACCGGGTGCGGTCTCGCCTGGAGCGACACGCTCAACGGCGTGACCGCCGACTCCCCCGCCCTGGCCGACGTCTTGGGGAACGGCCAGCTCGACGTGATCGAGGGCACCATGTCCAACACGATCTACGTGCTGAACGGCGCCAATGGCGGCGTGGTCTGGTCGGCGCCGACGACCGGACAGGTCATCGGCTCACCGGTGACGGCCGACCTGACCGGTGGCGGCTACCAGGACGTGATCGTCCCCACGACCCAAGGGATCGACATCTTCGACGGGGGTTCGGGCGCCAGGGTCACGGTGCTGGGCGCCGGCGACGCCTTCCAGAACTCGCCGCTCGTCACCCAGGACCCCGACGGCCACATCGGCATCACGGGTGCGGGTTACCAGGGCATCAACGGCAGTGCGGTCGGCATCGTCACCCACTGGGAGATCGACAACACCAGCGGTTCGGGCTCCTCGGTCAACGAACCGGGTGCGTGGCCGCAGTTCCACCACGACCCGCAGTTGACCGGCGACGCCGGCACGCCGGCACCCACCGTCCAGGTGCCGTGCAACGCGCCGGCTGGACGGCCGGACGGCTACATCCTCTCCGCCTCCGACGGCGGCGTGTTCAACTACGGCAACATCCCGTTCTGCGGCTCCACCGGCAGCATCCACCTCAACCGGCCGGTCGTCGGCGCCGCGCTCACCTCCGACGGCGGGGGCTATTGGGAGGTTGCCTCTGACGGGGGCCTCTTCGCCTTCGGCAACGCCGCCTTCTACGGGTCCATGGGTGGCAGCCCACTGAACAGGCCCATCGTCGGCATGGCGACGACACCGGACGGTGGCGGCTACTGGGAGGTCGCGTCCGACGGGGGCATCTTCGGCTTCGGCAACGCGCAGTTCTTCGGCAGCACGGGCGGCATGCCCCTGAACGCGCCGATCGTCGGCATGGCGTCCACGCCCGATGGCAACGGCTACTGGCTCGTGGCCTCCGACGGGGGCATCTTCGCCTTCGGCGACGCCAAGTTCTTCGGCTCCATGGGCGGCGCGCCGCTCAACCGGCCGGTCATCGGCATCGCGGCCGACCCCGCGACCGCCGGCTACTGGGAGGTGGCCTCCGACGGCGGTATCTTCGCCTACAACGCTCCGTTCTACGGCTCGACCGGCGGCATGCACCTCAACGTGTCGATCGTCGGCACCGAGGCGACCCGCAGCGGCGGGGGTTACCGGTTCGTCGCCTCGGACGGCGGGATCTTCACCTTCGGCGCCGCCTTCTACGGCTCCATGGGTGGCCAACCGCTGAACAAGCCGGTCGTCGCCATGGCCGGGAGCTGACCGCCCGCCGACAACTGCGAGTCCGAAGTAACGTCACGGAGCTTGTGGCGGTGGTGGCGGCTCGGAGGTGACGCGTGGGCAACGGACGCAGCGACGCGGACAGCATGGTCGAGCGGCGACGCACCGGCCATGTGTTGGTCATCTCCATGCAGCGCGCCGCCAAGCGCAATGCGATCGACCGGGCGATGGCCGATGCCTTGGATGAGGCGCTGAACGAGCTCGAAGATGACGACTCCCTCTGGGCGGGCGTGCTCACCGGCACCGCGGACGTCTTCAGCGCCGGCAGCGATCTGAGGGCCCGCGGCGACTACGTCACCGAGCGGGGCGGCGAATACGGCATCATCCGCCGCGAGCGTCGCAAGCCGTTGGTGGCCGCGGTCGAAGGGCCGGCGCTCGGCGGAGGTCTCGAGATCGTGCTCGCCTGTGACCTCGTGGTGGCGGCGAGGACGGCGCGCTTTGGGCTCCCGGAAGTGACGATCGGCGTCATCCCGACGTGCGCCGGCTTGTTTCGCGGGCCGCGGGCGTTGCCGCTCAACGTGGCGAAGCAACTCATCCTCACCGGTCGCCCGATCGATGCCCTACGGGCCTACGAGGTCGGATTCGTCAACGTGCTTGCCGAGCCGGGGCAGGCCGTGGTCGAAGCCGAGCGCTTGGCCCAGGAGATCTGCGACAACGCGCCGGTCTCGGTGCAGTCCTGCCTCGCCGCGGTGAACAGCCTGGTGGGCTCCGGCGACTCGCTCGGATGGCAACAGACCGAGGCTGCGCTGACCGAGGCGTCGTCATCAGCCGACGCCCGGGAGGGTGTGCGGGCCTTCCTGGAGAAGCGGGCACCCGTCTGGACCGGTCGCTGACCCCACGAGCCGCAGGGCGGCGCGTTCACGCCCCTGTCGGGTCACCCTCTCGGGTCGCATCGGGCGCCTGATTCCGGAGAAGGAGCGTCGTCATTAGCCACAGGATCGCGGCCCCGACGACGAAGAGGACGAGGATCCACCAGATGATGTTCCACGCACCGGGATCGGTCGCCACCTGAACGAACATCAGCTCACCTTTCTCTCGCCCGGCGCGTCACGATGCGCCCGGAGCTCGCTGATCTGCGCCATCCGGGGTCGAATCCACCGGCGCACGGCCAACGCGACCGACGTGACCGACTGCCACGCGGTCCGAGGTGGGCGCGTGACGTCGGGCGTCGTCTCGATGGCGTCCCCGAGAGCGTCGGCCAGGAGGCCGATCAGGGTCGGAAGCTGCGCCGGCTCGATCCGCGTCGAGGCGACGCAGACATCGCCTCGCCAGTGACTCAGCACGACTTTGCGCGCATCGGGGTGCCGGGTGACCCGCAGGCTCGCGCCGGCCCCTCGAACATCGGGAATGCTCAGGCTCTTCGGATGCACCCCCTCAATTTCCGCCTCGCCGATGTCGGAGTCAAGCGCCATCGCTGTGTGAAGAGCGGCGATCCTCTTCTGCCACACTGAGTCGAGTGACCGAGGAGGCGCCGGAGCGATTCGGGTGGGAGTCCTGGTCGTGGGACGAAACGGTCTTCCAGGGCGCGGCCTCCTACTACCGCGAGGGCCGCTACCCGTACGCGCCCGACCTGGCGAGGGCCTTCTCGCAGCGACTCGGGCTGGACGGCCGTGGACGTCTGCTCGACGTCGGATGCGGGCCGGGCACGGTCGCGCTCGCGCTCGCCCAGCTCTTCGAAGCGGTCGTCGGCCTCGATCCGGACCCCGACATGATCGCCGAAGCGCACCGGGCCGCCAGCGAGCTCGACGTCGGCAACACCACCTGGGTGCGGATGCGAGCAGAAGAGTTGCCCGGCGAACTCGGCACCTTCCGGATCGTGACGTTCGCGCAGTCCTTTCACTGGATGGACCGTCCACGTGTGGCCGCCGCCACGCACGACCTGATCGAGCCCGGCGGTGCGGCCGCACAGATCGACGCGTCATCGCCCACCCGTCCGACGACCAGACCGGTTCCCGAGCGGTACCCATCCGTACCGGAGACGGCGATCGACCAGCTGCGAATTCGGTGGCTCGGTCCGGATCGTCGGGCGGGTCAGGGATACCGCAACACCTCGCCCGATGACGAGGACGACGTGTTCCAGGACGCTGGATTCGCCCCCGAAGAGATAGCCATCGTGCCCGACGGCCGAGTCATCGAACGAACGGTCGACCAGATCGTGGCCCGGGTCCTCTCCACTTCGGGGACCGCACCCCACCTCTTCGGTGCTGCGCTTCCCGAATTCGAGTCAGACCTTCGAGCCTTGTTGCTCGACGCCTCCCCCGAGGGCCGATTCAGCATCCGGCTGCCGGACACCCGGTTGCGGATCCGGCGCCCTACCTGACGTCGACCAGGGTCCGGTCGGGTGCGAGGCAGCCGAGTGGACGAAGATGGCCGGCGTCGGGAGTCCGAAGAACGCAGGGACCACATTGCTCGAGGACCAGAAGATCTTGATCACGGGGGCCAACGGGCGGATCGCCTTTCCGATCGCGCGCGCCCTCGCTCTTCACAACGAGGTCTGGGGTGTCGCCCGGTTCACCGACCCCGCCTCGCAGTCCCGACTGGAGGCGGTCGGGGTGCGGCCGTTGGCCCTGGACGTCTCGACCGCGGACCTGTCGGAAATTCCGGACGACTTCACCTACGTGTTCCACGCCGCCATGGCGACGGGTGGCGACGGGTGGGCGTCTGCGTTCGAGATGAACTCCCAGGCGTCCGGCCGGCTCCTCCATCACTGCCGAAGTTGCCGAGGTTTCGTGTTCTGCTCGACCGGGTCGATCTACCAGTACCAAGGACAGCGGCCCTTGAAGGAAACCGACCCACCGGGTGTCCCCCGGCTCGACAGCTACGGCAACTACAGCTTCTCGAAGGTCGCGGGCGAAGCCGTCTGCACCTGGGTCTCCCGCGAGTTCGACGTACCGCTCACCATCATCCGGATCTGCTCGACCTACGGGCCCGAAGGCGGCGCACCGGCCGACCGTCTCGAGAGGATGCTGCAGGGCAAGGCGATCCGGTTGCATCCCGACGCACCGAACAACTTCAACCCCATTTACGAAGACGACTACGTCGAGATGGGGATCAGGGCGATGGAGGTGGCCGACGTCCCGCCTGTCGTCGTCAATTGGGCCGGCAGCGAGACGGTCAGTGCCGAGGAGTACTGCACCTACATGGGCGCGCTCGTCGGTCTCGAGCCAACCATCGTGTACGACCCCGCGGTGCACACGGCCCTCTGGCCGGACGTGACGAGGATGCACGAGGTCTTGGGCCGTACGAAAGTGCACTGGCGCGACGGCTTCCGCCGCATGATCGAGGCGCGCCACCCGGACCTTGCACTGAAGGACGCCTGAAGGACGTTCTCAAGAAACTGAGGCAGCCAATCGGCCGGAGGCACTCGTGCTCGAACCAAGCTGACATGCCGAGTGACTTACGTTGGTCTTACATTCGGATCAATCTCGGCCTGGCCGCATGCCCACGGCACTTCGCCGGTTATACGATGGCCCTCTTCGATCGAATGTGCGGCCTGAGCCGCCGGAGCAGTTCTTGTCTTCCCTTGTCACAGCTGTACCCCGCGCAGAGCCTCTCGCGCCGCCACCTCCCGTCGCTCTTTCTTTCCGCGACGTCACCCACCGCTACGGTCCTCGGATTGCCCTCGACCGGCTGGATCTGGAGGTTGCCCAGGGCGAGGTGCTTGCGCTCCTCGGACCGAACGGGGCCGGCAAGACGACCACCATCTCCGCACTGCTCGGCCTCGTCCGACCGCAAGAAGGCCGGGTCGAGGTTCTCGGCAGCGACCCGCGCCAGGCCGTGGCCGACGGTCGAGTCGGTGCGATGCTCCAGTCCGGCTCAGGCGTCGGCCTGCCCCCCGGCGTCCGCGTCGACCAGGTGCTCGGCCTGGTCCGGCGGCTTTACCCCCGGCCGGCGCCAAGTGACCAGATCATCGAGCGTGCGGACATTGGTGCGCTCCTGTCCCGGCGGACCGATCGCCTCTCAGGCGGCCAGGCCCAGCGGGTCCGCTTCGCCATCGCGATCGCGGGTGACCCCGAGATCGTCTTCCTCGACGAGCCCACCTCCGCGATGGACGTGGAGTCCCGCCAGGGCTTCTGGCGGATGATGCGTGACTTCGGGAACGAGGGTCGCACGGTGCTGTTCGCCACCCACCATCTGGCGGAGGCAGACGAAATCGCCGACCGCGTCGTCGTGCTCAACCACGGCAAGGTTGTGGCAGACGGACCTGGCGCCACGCTCAAGGCGGCCGTGGCCACCCGGCGGGTCCGCTTCGTCACCGACCGGCCGAACCGGGCCCAGCTCTCCGAACTCGACGGCGTCACGGAAGTCGAAGTCTGCGGCACCGGCGTCTCGATCGACTCACTTGATGCCGACTCCACCATCCGCGACCTGGTCGGCCGTGGCGTCCCGTTCCGTGACCTCGAAATCACCGGGGCCGGACTGGAGCAAGCCTTTGTGGCGCTGACGGGGTGTGGGCCAGCCGTGGTGGGCGCCCGGGTCCTGCCGGCGACGGCAACGTCCGCCAACTCTCTGGGTCGCGAGAGCCGGTGACCGACATTTCGATCGCTCCGCACAGCCTGTCCGATCGCCGGAGCGGGCGCGACCCGGCCGACCCCACACCACGCGACACCTGGCGTCAACCGCCTGACGCCACTCTTGGCCTTCGGCCGATTCGAGGTGGGACGCCTGTTACGGAGCTGGAAGTTTCTCGCCATCACCGTCGGGTTCCCGGTGGTCTTCTACATCCTCTTCCTCGGCGACCACACAGCGGGCAAAGTGGTCGACGGCACCGTGCCCTGGCGGGTCTACCTCATGGTCTCGATGTGCTCCTTCGGAGCGCTGGTGGCTGCCCTCAACGCAGCCGGTACCCGACTGTCGATGGAACGAGCTTCCGGTTGGGCCCGCCAGCTACGGATCACCCCGATTCCGGCCTGGTCATACGTCGCCACCAAGGTCGTCGCCAGCATGTTCGTGGTGCTCCCGGTGATCGTCTTGGTCGAAGCGGTCGGCGCCGGCTTCGGGGACGTCCGATTGGCGGCCACGACATGGATCGGGCTGACCGTATTGCTCTGGGCGACCTCCCTCCCGTTCGCCGTACTGGGCGTGTTCATCGGTTTCTCGATAGCGCCTGAGGCTGCGTTTCCCGTCGTCACCGGGCTCATGTTCGTCCTCGGCTACTTCGGGGGGCTCTTCAACCCCGTTGACGAAATGCCGGGCTCGCTCCAGTTCATCGCCCACCTCATGCCGAACTACCACCAGGTCTCGCTGGCCCTGGCCTCTCTCGACGGCCAAAGCATGACCCTCAGCCATTGGCTGATCCTCGCCGGATCCGTCGCGGTCCTGGGATTGGCCGTCGCGTGGAAGCACCGGGTCGAAGAAGCCAGAGGCCTCGCCTGAGGGGAGCCCGCGTCGCGCTCCGAGGCCCGACGTATCGCCTGCTACAGACTCAAGGCACAACACGATGTCTTCTGGGTGAGATCAACCTGGCGTCGTGACCCGGAAGGAGTCGGAGACCTGGTTGCCGCTGTAGGGGTTTCGGACCGCGAGGCGCAGTTGGTAGGAGTGGTTCGGTTCGGCGTGAAGGGTCACGGCTGGGAAGGGATCACACCCGGTCCTGCTGCGCACGCCTTCAAGGGAAGGAGCACCGGGATCACAGATGTGCTCGCCAAATGGGCCATCCCACGCTTGAGGAGCCCGACTTGATGTCGACGCCTGCATAGCTCGACCCATATCGCGATGCGTTCATCTCCGGGGTCACCGTGATGGAACCCTTGGTGACGCGGTCCACTTTGAGCCTCAGGCCGGTCGCGGGGTCCTTGGGCGTGTGGAAGCCGATACGCACCAGGTAGGTGCTACCCGCATACCCGAGTTTGACCACGACATGGATCTCGCTGTCTGGCCTGACCTCATAGTTGGTGCCCCGAAGGTCTGATGCGTCGATGTTTGTCATGTGGACCGTCTTCGTTACGTAATCTCCACCGGTCGCGTAGACAGGGAAGCCTTCGTAACGCACCCCAAGGAGGTCATCGGCTTTCTGGTTGTCGTAGTACTTGAGCCCCCAGTAGTACCGGATGTAACCGGGCAGCGGGCACGTGAGGCCTTTGTAGTAATTGATCTCGAGATCGGCGGAGTCGGCCTTTATGTTCTTCACCGCGAGCCCCGAGGTGGGCGCGAAGCCGTTCGACCCGTTGGCGATGTGGAAGCAGCCGACCCCCGTCTGTTCGGCCCCGGCGACGCCGGCGTCCAGCAAGCTGGCAGAAAGGACCAGGGCGGGGAACGAGACCACGGTAGCGACGGCCACCGCGATCAGACGACGCGCTCTCGTCGCAGTGGACATCGGACCTCCCTCGGTGCGAATGGCTGGCTTATTACAGCGCGAAAACTCTGCAGCGTTCAACGCGGGCCAGGGGCCAACCACGGGCTGCCCTGCCCCTGGGTTTCGCCCGCCGTGTGTCCCTCCACCGGCCGACGTCGCCATGGTGTGACACGAGCAAGACCGTGTCGCAATCGAGCCACGTGCCAACGCGTCTTGCCGGCGTGCTCTGGACGCCACGCTCGATGGCTTGCGACGGGTGATGCCACCCTGCGACGGGCCCCGCTCTGTCCTCAGGTTGGGATGCGGGACTGCAGTGGGCTCGTGAGGACTCGAACCTCGGACCTCAGCCGTGTGAATCCGTCCTGGGTGGTTTCCATCACCCGGGGATACCAAGGAACCCCCAGCTCACAGGGCATTTGCAGCTTCCGCTTTTTACGCGCTGTTTTCCGCTCCTTCGCGCACGTAGCGCGCACGCCGGGGCTGGCGATCTCGGATGTCTCTAACGGTCGATTCTGATGGCTTGCTATCATGGTGGCATGACGAAGAAGACGACGACCGTGCGGATGCCCGAAGAATTGGCGAACACCGTCGAGATCGTGGCCCGAGGCCGGGGCATCAGCGTCAATGCATTGGTCATCGAGGCTCTGCTCGCCGAAGTCGAAAAGGTCAAGCAGGACAAGGCTTTCGTGGAGACGCTGCGCAGACTGACCGAACGCGACAAGGAGATCCTGGACCGTTTGGCTGAGTGAGGCATCTGAGCCTGGCCGAAGCGCTTGCCGTCGCCGAAGCAGTGACCGGGATCGAAGTCGCAGTCTTGGCTCGAGGTCCGTCGATCAACCTGCTCGATTCCGCGCTGCATGCTCCCCAGGCATCGTTTGGGGGACCCGACATGTATGCCGAGTTCCTGGATCGGGCGGCGGTACTTGCTGTGCGCATCTCACGGAATCATCCCCTTCTCGACGGCAACAAGCCCCTTGCCTGGGGATGCCTCACCATGTTCTGCGTGCTCAACGGCCACGAACTCGAAGTGCCAACCGAGGAGGCCGTCACGACGATGCTGGCGGTCGCAGCCGGCGATCTGGACGAAGCAGGGTTGTCGCAGTGGCTCGCCATGTGGGTTGACCGGAATACTGACGGTCAGTGAAGTGCAGACCGATCGAGAATCTCGATGAGAGCCGGCCGCTTATGGAATTGCTCCCGAAGCGCAGCCAAATGTTCTGAGAACTCTTCTCGACGACCGGCAGCGTCGGCCGCACGACGCGCCTTCTTGAGCAATGTTGCCGCCCGGGTATAGAAGGACCGGCCGGTGGTCTCGAGCTCGAAGTCGGCGAGTCTGAAATAGACCGCCATGGCGTCAGCTGGATGCGAGGCCTCACGGCTTTCGGCCAGGCGTTTCCACCTGCGTCGGCCCGGATCCCAATCCGGATGGTCAACAGCGACCGTCCACGCCGCTTCTAGTTCGCCGTCGGCGAGAAGTGCGTCCACCAAGCCACCGAGGTCCCCGGCTTCGAGCACGGACCTGGCCGAGGAGCGCTCTGTATCCCAAACGCCGGCCGCTTCGGCGGCTTCACGCAACAGGGCGTAGGTGGTGGACGAGGTCATGCGCCGGTGTTGGTTCCACCGAAGCGTGACGACTTCGGCCCGGGCGTTACGCCGGGCGTACACGCCCTCAGCCAGGTCATAGAGCTTGGCGACCGGCCATCCATCGGTCTCGGCGATACCCCGTTGCGCCCACGCCAGAGCATCGTCATCTCGGCCCAGCTCCACCATGGCTTCGGTGACCTGGATGAATTGGTAGGGCGACGTCAAGTTGCCGCCGAGCAACCGAATGATCTTGTCGGTGTCCCCGTCGAGCACGGCCAAGCGCTCGTCGGCATATCTCAGTGCGAAGGGCTGCTCGCCCGCTCGACGCCGGCGATCGATCTGTTTGCGGTAGACGGCGAGCCCGGTCTCTCCCAAAGCACCGGCGTAGCGCTTCGGATCGAGGACAAAGAAGTCCTGATCGTCGACCGAGAAGCGCACCATCCAACGAGCCAGCTTCACGGGATCGGCGACCGCGGCGTCACATGCCAGCCCGTGGAACTCGAGCAATTCAGCAATCAGACCTCCGATCTCGCCGTTGGAGTCGTCGGCCCGAAGGATCACCTTGACCACGTGTCCAATTGCTCGTTCGATCAGCCCGAGTAGTTCGGCGGATGGTGAAGCCGCCAGAGCATCTCCGATCGCCTCGACGACCGGGGTTGCCTCATCGGCCCATTCGGAGCTCTGCCAATAATCCAGGAAGCGACGTGTCCGAAGGCCCTCGTCGATCTCGGTTCGCAGTTGAGTCAGATCGGCCACGAGCTCTCTTCCCGGCTGACATCTACGGGCCTCTACGTCGCCCTGGCGAGGTTCTCGATCTCAGCTTCGTGCTCGTTCAGAATAGAACTGTGGAAGCCCGGGAACGGAGGTCGGCGTTGCGCAGTGCTCGCTACCGTGCTGATGGTCCAGCCATCGTCTCCTTGGCCGACGAGGTACTGCAAAAGGCCGACGCACTCCAACTGCTCGGCGACGGTCTACTTGCCGCCGTCGATCAGCACGCCGAAGGTGCCGGGAAGACGGCATTGGCATGTGCTGCGACGTTGCGTCAGCGTGGCTGGGACGGCGACGACCTCCTGGCCGATCATCTCGAGGGCTTCATCGGCGCGGGACCGGCGCTTACGCTGACGCCATTGGCCGTGGATCTCGAGGAGCTCGCAAATATTCTCGAGGGCGACCCGATGTACGGCGGTGGACGCATCGACCGACTGACTGGCGAGATATGGCCCCAGCCCGCGATCGACTACGCCGTGGAGATGGGTGACGAAGACGAGAGCGAGTCCGAGTCCTCGAAACGTTGGCTACGGGTCGAGTGCCTTGGCTCGGTCGAGTCGTATCGCGACATGCAATTCTTCATTGGCACTGTCAAGGACGCTCGAACGGCAAACCGCCTCGGCGCTGCCATCGATGGCCGAGGCGCCTTCCGAAGGTTCAGAGACGCCCTCGATGACTGGCCGGAGGAGTTGGACCGGTGGCACGCAATCGTCGAGGAGCGGCAGCGGGGACGAGCACGCGTATGGCTTGCGGAATGCGGATACTGCGTAAGTCCAGAGCCCAACTCCTAAGGCCCAGCGTTACGAACGATCCCCTGCCCCGCTGGCGTTATGGGGCACCTCGCTACCCCGAGGTTCCACCTGGTTCGACGATGGGTAAATGAGTCCGATGGACGTGCTTCTCAACCGGGCGCCGTCGACTGGAGGCTGACCCAAATGAAGAGCTTCACTTACCCGATCTACATCCAGGCCACGCCTAAGCAGGTCTGGCAGGGACTCACCGACCCCGTCCTGATGAAGCGCTACTGGCGGCATCAGACGGCTGGTGAGAAGACGTTCATCTCGGACTGGAAGAAGGGCTCCACCTACGACATGGCGCACGAAGAGGTCGGGCTTATCGTGAGCGACCCCGAACAGGTGATCCTCGAGTCTGATCCCTACCGCCGGCTGTCTTACACCTGGCACACGATCACGCCCGAGTGGGCCGTCGAGGTCGGCATGGACGAGGCCACCGCAGAGGTCTGGCGTGCTGAACCCCGTTCGAAGGTCGCCTTCGACATCGAGGACGTCGGGCATGGGGTCGTCAAGCTCACGGTCGTCCACGACGGATTCGAGCCCGAAAGCGCCGTTCTCCGTGGAATCACTGAAGGGTGGCCGGCTGTACTTTCCAGCCTCAAGACGCTGCTTGAGACTGACGCAACGTTGCGCACCTCATAAGTTCAACTTCGGTTCTGTCCCAGGGCCGGCGTTATACAGGTGATCCGTGGGTCCTGGGCTGTGTCCTATGGAAGCACACTCACTGGGCTTCGGCGACTCCTTCGATGAGGCCCTCGAAGAGGTCGCTGCGCTCACTTTGACCCCGCTCGTCGGCATGCTTGCGCTGGCGCTTCAAGATGGTGAGGAACTGCGGGCCCGTCTCGAAGAACCCGCAGCGCTCGCAGACGCTCTCGAAGGCGCAGTCGAGAAGAGCCGGCCTCGTGCAGTGACCGTTGGCGAGTAGACGACGGTGATCACTGACCGGAGGCACGTTTGAGCGTGCAGGTCGAGTAGGTGCAGAGCCGCTGAGTCCGTAGTACTGGGCCTCGACCGCTTCGGTCACCTTGAAGTAGGCGTCGGCGACGGTTTCGTCGGAGATCCGCGCATAGGTGAGCGTCATGTCCATGGAACGGTGCCCGAGCAAAGCGGCGATCGCCTCGAGGCTCATGCCCCGGTTGATGGACTGGGTGGCGAGGGTGTGGCGCAGCTGATGGGGATGGACGTGGCCGACGCCGGCGCGCTTGGCGACGGCGACCACGTAGCGGTGGACCGTGCGCCGGTCGAAGGGCCGGCCGTCGTCGCGCTCAAGGAGGTGGCCCGAGCGTGAGCGCCCGCGCTCGGCCTTGTACTCGGTAATGAGATCGACCAGCATCGGGAGCAACGGCACGTAGCGGTCGTTGTGCAGCTTGCCGATCGGGATGCGGAGGCGATGGCCGTCGCCCTTGCGCACCATGGCGTCGTCTTCGAGTCCGGAGAGCTCGCCGACGCGGATCCCGGTGCGGGCCAAGAGCTCGACCATGAGGCGCCGCCGCAGGTTGGGGTCCTCGGCCAGTGCGGCCATGAACTTGGCGGCCGTCGGGTCGTCCAAGAACCTGGGCAGTGGCTCGTCGAGGGCCGGGAAGTCGCTCATGTAGATGAACAGACGGGCTGGGGCGTCGTCGTAGTCCCACTCCATGATGCGCTCGAAGAAGGTGCGCACCGTGCTGAGGCGGTGCCGGATGGTGATCGTGGCCAAGGGCTTGCCGGTCCTGCCTCGACGTGCGATCAACCAGCTCTTGAAGTCCTCGATGTGGGGCCGTGCGATGTGCGCCACCGAGACGCAGGCCGGATCGGCCTCGATGACCCGGTGGGCGAAGAGCCGCAGCGTCACCTCGGCGTCGGCCACCGTGCTCGGTCGGGCCGAGACTTCGAGTTGATCCAGGTAGGAGGCCATGGTGGCGACCATGACTGGGGCCCGGGCGGCAATCTCCGCCCACGTGATCTCGGGCGTCCCGCCGCCCCGGCGGCGCACCTGGATCGGCTCGGTCCGCGAGTGCGTTCATTGGGCCACCCCCACTAGCGCCTGAGCCTCGATGGCTTCACAAGCCCGTCGGTACTCATCAGCCAGCCAGTCGGCGCTGAGGTGCAGATAGATACGCGTCGAGGTGATGGAGCGGTGACCGGCCTGGGCCTGGATCGCTTCGATAGCCATGCCCGCTTCGCGCAGACGGGTGAAGCAGGTGTGGCGCAGCTCGTGGCAGGTGCCGTGGGAGAGCTCAGCGCGCACGCGGGCCGCTCTGATGATCTGGTCGAGTCCGGGCACTGAGAGCGGCTGGCCGCGCCGTGCGCCCTTTGAGCGCGACGAACAGTGCATCGCTCGACGTCTGGGGTCGCTCGTGGTCCATGTAGCGACCCACGGTGGAGAAGAACGTCGGCGACAGCGGCACCAGACGCTCGAAGCCGCCCTTGCCCTCTCTGATCAACACCCGCCACTCGCCCAGACGCAGGTCGCCCAGACGAAGGCCGAGCACCTCGCAGCGACGCAGGCCGCCGAGCACCATGGCCTGGGTCATGGCATGGTCGCGCTCGGTGCGCAGCGCCCCTATGAGCGCGTCGATCTCGTCGGGGTCGAGGATCCGCGGCAGTCGGCGAACCCCGCGCACCAGCGGCAGACCGCGACCGTTGCGCCCCCGGCTCTGACGCGTCGCTATGCCACGCGGCACCGGGTTGGACGTCACCGCCACGTCGTCACGGGTGATCAGGTAGCCATAGAAGCTCGAGACCGACGCCAGACGGCGCTTGATCGTCGCCGACGAGAGACCTGCGGACCCGTCGGCAATGCGCACCACGTTCTCGGCCCCGGGCTTGGGACGGCGCTGTGCGGTGACGAAGGCCATGACGTCCTTGGGCCGCACCCCGAGCGGGTCCTTGTCCACCACGCTGAAGAACACGCTCAGGTCATGGGCATAAGCCCGCACCGTGTTCGGACGAGCCCGCCCGACGACGAACTCGAGGAACTCATCGATCAGCTGGTGGCCGATCCGATGACCGCGTTCACCATCGGGACGGACGTGACACTCGAACGACGGATTCCACTTCACCGCACACCTCCTGGTCGGGTTTGCACCCGAGGAGGTTCCCCCGGATGCCTATCCCAGGAGGCGGATCACCTGTATAACCGGCGAACGGGGACACATTCTCAATAATCAGGTGGCGGTAGTTTGGGCGGCGTGATCGCCTGGAGCCAGGTCTCCAAGGCTAACGTCGGAAGGAGCAAAGTTGATCGAGCATGTTGTCGAACAGTGGCATGCCTACCTGAACGGGGAGCTGCCAGGAGGGCTCGACGCTCTGCTCGATGAGGACGTCGTTTTTTACTCTCCGATCGTTTTTGCGCCACAGCGCGGAAAACAGATCACAAGCCTCTATCTCCAGGCTGCGGGTAAGACATTTGCCGGAAGGGAACCGAAATCGATCGAACAAGACTCCGAGCCCGAGCGCGCTTTCACTACACCAAGACGGTGCTTAGCGACGACACGGCAATCTTGGAGTTCGAGACCACCATGGTGGGCAAATACGTCAACGGAGTCGACATCATCCGGTGCAACGACGAAGGACGCATCATTGAGTTCCGAGTCATGATTCGCCCACTGCAGGCAGTCAATCTCGTCCACGAACAAATGGCGGCGATGCTCGAATCGATGACGCCGCAGGACTGATAGTTCAGGACAATGTGAATCCTGAAGTGGTGTGCGCCCCGTCCCGGCGGACTGGGGCACCCGGTCTTCAGCGATTCGGTCGGGCTGGGACCAATGCCCCTACTGAATCGCCTGTCGGGAAGCACAAGCTGTGGTTGCGAACGAATCGAGGATCGGCGGAGTCACGACGCAACCTTTGAGTCTGTAGCGATACAGCGCGTTGACTGACGCCTGTCACAGCGAGACTCGATACCTTGCCCCCCACTCCCTCGCCCCCTATCCGAACGCTGTAGGCCACCTACAACGAAAGAGGCACTTGATGAAGAGGCTCGTACTGATCGCGGTTGCGGCCATCGCAACGGCAGTCGCTCCAATAGCCGTGGCCAGCGCGTCGAGTCACAAGACGAGCCAAAAGACGGTCAGTTTGAGTGGTGGTCAAAGCGTTTCGGTTACCTGTTCGGGAAAGTCCCTTTCGGTGACCAAGTCGGGCAACAAAGAAGTGCTCGTTTGCGCATCGCGGGCAGTCAAGGCGCCCATATCAGCGCCGGCCGTAACAACGCCGCCCACATCAGCACCGCCCGTAACCGCCCCTCCCGTCACAACTCCGCCCCTCACGCAGCAGCAGAGAAGCGCAGTGACGGCAGCTAAGCAATACCTGAGCACGTCGGCTTTTTCGCAACAGGGCCTCATTGACCAACTGGACTCGTCGGCTGGTGATGGGTATTCGGTCAGCGATGCGACCGTCGCTGTTGACAGCCTCACGGTGGACTGGAACGCCGAGGCCGTGCAAGCGGCCAAGGCATACCTCCAGACTGGGCCCTTCTCATGCAGCGACCTGATTCAACAACTGGACTCTTCCGCCGGTGACCAATACACCGTCGCTCAGGCTACGTATGGAGCGACGCAGGCAGGCGACTGCTAGGGCCTCAGCGGTACGCGTAACGACCACGCATCGTTTGCGGCAACGAAGACCATCACCTCCAACACCAAGTGGCCGGTTCCACGCAGCTGGCCAAGGGTGCCGCAGGGTGTCACGCGATCCCGGCGATAGGTGGCACCCTGGCTCGCAGTTCACGGTAGGGATTCGGGGGCACTTTCGACCGTGCGGTATCGGCACTCAGTACTGGGTGGGGAGGCCCGTTGGCAATCTCTCTCAGCGGACAAGCACCGAAAGAAGTTGCTCTTCGCGCTCGGCGTAAGTCCCTCTACCTCAGAGGGCGGCCCACCACGGGCGAGGTCCCAGGCGAGGGTGTCTCGGATCGTCTGATCCATCGGCCTGAACGACAGCCCTGCGTCCCGAGCCTTGGTGTTGTCCACTTGAGCATGAGCCTCCCAGCCGGGCATGGCAATCCACAACGGCACGCCCATCCACGGGCTCAGACCGGCTGCCAGCAGATCGTCATCGCCCACCCAGGCAAGGATCGCTCGGCTGCCGGTGATTGTGTCCTGGCAAGTGCGCAGGAGATCGCCGAGAGTCGTGGGGTCGCCCGCGGCGTTGAAGATGCCGTGGAGGCTTTGCTCAGCAGCGGTGACAACCCGAGCAAGCCAAGTCTCGGACATCGATGAACTGCGCAGGGTGTTCAGGGCCACCTGGAGCGAGGACCTTTCCACCTCTGGCAATCCGCCTCGGCCAGTAGGCGAAGCGGTCGGTTGGATCATGGGGTCCGACGATGAGTCCTGGTCTGATGACCAGCCCTTGGTCGCCGAAGGCACCGATGACGACAGCCTCGGCGGCTGCTTTCCGCGCCCCGTAGGCATCTCCAGGGTTGAGGCCGTCAGCGAGTGGGATCACGGCCTGGCCCTCCACCTGCGGCACCGAGTGATCCGCGTACACGGACACTGTCGAGATGAAGACATACCGGCTCACCGAGTCGTACAACACGTCCACGGTGGGCGCGGACATCGTCAGGGGTCATCCCCGCAACGTCAATAACTACGTCGGCAGAGAAGCCTTTCAGCCTGGCGGCATCGACCGTGCGGTCGCCGACGATGGTCTTCAGGCCAGGAACAGCTCTGAATTCGTCTTTCCTCGATTGAAGAGGGTGACGTTGTGGCCGTACCCGAGGGCGGCCTCCACGATTGCTCGGCCAAGGAATTTCCTGCCGCCCAGAACCAGGACCTTCACGGGCACGCAGCCTGCCACACGCAGGTAGCCCGCCCACATTGTTAGCCGCGGTCATTGTAGGGACTTCTCTGGCTCCCAGGACCATCGCGAGTGTCGCTCGGCCGCACCCCCAGGCCGGCGACGCATCAATGAACTGAGGCAGGACGACGACTAGCACTCGAAGGCCTTGGGTGGCTGCTCGGGGATGCGACCTAGCCGGAGAGCCTCAATGAACGCTGCGGGTGGCAGGTAGTGGTGTTCGATGATGTAGTGCACGATCATCGTGGGGGCGACGTAGACGGTGCTGCCTTCCCCGGAAATATGGATCTCACCGTTTCCGACCGTGAACTCCGTGTCGCCGATCAGCGCCCGCTGCCCCATCTCCATCCCTTGACCCAGCGGTCTTCACCTCTGCGACGCATGGTCACTTCCCGTGCCGACGGTGGAGGCGTCGTCAATTTGTCTGCGGCGGGACAGATGTCGCATTCGTGCATGCCGCGCATTTGGTTCACGGGCTGGGCGGCCAGATTCGCAGAGAGGTCAGGAGGTCGGTTGGGAAGTCACCCGTCGGGTATGGGAGATCGACCGAGAGCCATCCCACACTGAGCCCTTTGCCGGTCATCCATGGCCGGACTGCGTAGGTGTATGGAGTTAGATCCTCGAAATACGCCATCTCCTTGGTGTCGCCGACCCGGCGAACGGGGGCACTTCACGGAACGCGGGCCGAGGCTTTCCATCGTGCCGCCTCGATAGTGAACAGGACCCTGGGCCGTGGGCCACGCCACGTCTCTACGGGCTCCGTCAGGCCTCGGTTGGTCAGGCCCGACTTCTCGAGTACCCGGACGGATGCCAGGTTTTCCGGATCTGCCGTTGCCCACATCGTGGTTCTGTGCAAGGTGGAGAATCCGAAGTCGAGCAAGAGCCGAGTTGCTTCGGTCGCGTACCCCCGGCCCCAACGATCCGAGCGGAGGTACCAGCCGAACTGCCCGCAGTCGACATCCTCAATCCGATCGATTCCGGCCCAACCACAGAAGCCGTCGGTGTCCTCAACGACCAGGTTGTAACGGAGCCGAGGGTTGAGGTTTGGCTCTTCGAGCAGCCATGGCCACAGAACGGATTGAGCTGAGTCTCGATTGACCCGGAACTTCATGTACGTGAACATTGCTTCGTCGGATTCGAGTGCGAGAAGCGCATCTCGGTCGTACGGAAGGAAGTCCCGAAGGAGGATCCTGTCACCTTGGAGCCTCAACATCGGACCGACAGTAGACGTCCGTAAAGGCATGCCTCTCGGCCGGCGTACTGGGCTACCCGAATCAGCCTCTCCGAGGAATCAGCCAGACGAGTGTCGTGATGTTACGAAGTTCGCAATGACGCTTCGGGCAGGATGGGCTCGAACAACTCGATCGGGTTGCCAGAGGGATCTTCGAGCAGGATCTGCATTCCTCCCACGCCAGTCACGATGTCATTGCGGAACCGCGCACCACAGCCACGCAACTCTTCAACGGTGCCGGCGAGGTCAGACACCTCAAGGCTGAACCGATTCCATCCTCCAGGCTCAGGCACCGTCCCATCAGGCATCGCCTGACCACCGCCGGGCCCGCCACCGGTTGCGCTGAGGACAAGACGTAGATCCCCGCGGGAGAGCATGGCGAACGTCGGAGCGGGATGCATGACCTCGTCAAAACCCAGGCGTTGACAGTAAAACGAGATGGCCTCGTCAACGTCGTTGACGATGTAGCGGACGCTTACTGTGGCCATGGCTTTCCTCGATTCGGCTGCGAACTACTATGAAACGTAACCGTTTCGTAGCGATACGTCAACGTATCGAACTGCGTAAACCGTCTCGTCGTGGAGAGGGAGGCCATGCCCACAGCTAGTCGGACTCCGTCGAGGAGCGCCGTCGACCCCCGCGTTGAGCGATCCCGCCAGGTCATATTGCGGGCCGCACTCGATGAGCTCGGTGAGGTCGGATACGGGACATTCCGGATCGAGTCCGTGGCCGCTCGTGCCGGCGTTGGTAAGTCCACGATCTATAGGCACTGGACCGACAAGCTCGCCCTCATTGCTGATGCGTTCGAAACTTTCCACGTGCAGATGTCGCCAAACCCCTACACGGGGTCGCCACGCGAGAGCGTGGAGGCAATGGTGCGTCACGTGGCCGAGTTGTTCATCGACTCCACCTTCTCTGTCTGCATACCGGCCCTGATCGAAGGAGCAGAACGCGACGCACGGTTGCGGAAGTTCCACCACACCTATTCAGCGGAACGGCGCCAGAGCCTCATGGATGTCATTGCAGAGGGAATCGCTGACGGCGAGTTCCCTTCTTCAACCGATCCCGAGTTGGCAACCCTGGCCCTGCTGGGCTCGATCATCTACTCCAGACTGATGTCGGCCGAACCGTTCGATCCCGGTCGGGCAGCCGATCTCGTCGCCCTTGTGCTCGGGCCCTCCCGCCGGTGAGCCCACGCGTCAAGCCCCTTTCCGGCGTTCGGGGTCAGTCTGGGTCGAAGGACCTATTGGGACGACGCTCTGCGAGGTCCGATACTGGGAGCATGCAGGGTCAAGGGACGGAGGAGACCTGGCGCCGATGGTTGAAGACGGTTGCCCCGGAGGGACGTTCCCTCGAAAGAACGGGCTTCGCTCGCTGGATCAGGGGTCTTCAGCGACGCAGACATGTCGTCGGTTCAATCGTCCTAGGGGGAATCGTTGTGGTCCCGTTCTTTCTGGTGGCCACCGTGCTGACTCGCGGGCGGATCATTGTGCTGCTCGGAGTTGTTGGTGCAGTCTGGTGGGCGGTCATCGTGGTTGCCAACGCTGCCGCATTGCGCCATCGCGACCGAAAAGCTGCTGGCTACGACTGAAGCCGACTGACCCGACTATCCGGCGTACGGGGACACCCCTCGAGTGGGATCAGAGGCGCAGTCTGAGAAACTGGTCAGATGACGGAGATAGCCGACCCGTCTCGTCATACTCGGCTTCTGAGTCGGGGCCGCAAGCTGGAAGCCGCCACACTCGGCTGGAACATCGTCGGCGTGTTCGTGCTGGCGTTCGCCGCCGTACAAGCCCGGTCCGTGGCCCTCGCGGGGTTCGGCCTGGATAGCCTCATTGAGATTGGCGCATCGACCGTTGTGCTCTGGGAGCTGGCGGACGTAAGCCAAGAACGGCAGCGCCGGGCGATGCGTTTGATTGGATTCGCCTTCGTCGGTCTGGCCGTCTACCTGGGTATCCAGAGCACGGTTGTCCTGATCGTCGGATTCCACCCGCATCACAGCCCGCTTGGCATCGTCTGGACCGGCGTCACCGCTGCCGTCATGTTCTGCCTCGCCTTCGGCAAGGCGAGGACAGGCGCTGCGCTCGACAACCCGGTGCTGGAGGCCGAGGGTCGGATCACGATGATCGACGGCATCTTGGCGACAGCGGTCCTCGTTGGCCTCATCCTGAACGCCGTCGCCGGGTGGTGGTGGGCTGATCCGCTGGCGGGCTACGTCCTGCTTTACTACGCAGTACGAGAGGCTCGGGAGGCTTTGAGCCACTGACTCCCGTCCGCTACGAGGTATCCCCGTTGTGCCGGTCAGCTGCACCCCAGGCCGGCGAACCGGGACGGTTTCACTGCTAGCTATTCGAACCCGCTTTGCCCCTGGCACGGCCTCGCCGCCACAGTGATATTTCGATGACAGTCGCTGGGACCAAGAGCACCAGTCCAAGAAGCAGCAGTAGCCACCGCCCCGACCCTGTCCGAACAAGGCTGGAAGCGCACAAGATCAGCCCTGCCAAGAGAGGCAAGACATTCCATAGCCAAAGACGCAGTTCTCCTGGCGAAAGGCGACTGATCCAGATGCCCTGGCCTTTCGGCGGAGTCATTGGGTGAATCATCGTCGATTCCGGATTTGGAATCACATATCAGGCGGTCGGGGTCGCGTGTGTTGTCCTGCTTCGACCCGGTGTGCCTCTCCTCTCCACAGCTCGTTAGAGCTATCGTTTGAGCGGGTCGCTACTGGCGTCTGGGTGGAGCACCACCGGGGATCGACCCGCCGGCAATGCGCCGGAGAGAGCCGTGCGCCTGGGCGAATATTTGATGTCGTCCGAGGGAGCGCGTGATGTCCGATCCAGCCGTTGCTATTGCCTATCGATCGGCGATGGAGGTGATCTCTGCCACCGAACCAGATGTGGCCGAGGCGATCGTCGGTGAGCTCGAGTCCCAACGTCGGCAGCTAAAGCTCGTCGCTTCGGAGAACTACGCCTCACCGGCCGTGCTGCTCGCCATGGGTAACTGGCTGTCCGACAAGTACGCCGAGGGCATCCCCGGCCATCGTTTCTATGCCGGATGCGAGATGGTTGACCGGATCGAGACGTTGGCTTCCGACCACGCCAAAGCTCTCTTTGGCGCAGCGCACGCCTACGTCCAACCTCATTCGGGGATCGACGCCAACCTGGTGGCTTACTGGGCCATCCTCGCCTACCGCGTCGAGCAGCCTTTCCTCGACGAGACCGGAGTGGGTCACGTGAACGACCTCGACCCCGTGCGCTGGGACGAGTTGCGTGACAAGTTCCACTCCCAGCGCATGATGGGCATGGCTCTCGATGCTGGTGGGCACCTCACCCATGGGTTCCGACCCAATATCTCCGGAAAGCTCTTCGACCAAGCCAGCTACGGGGTCGATACCACCTCCGGACTCCTCGACTACGGCGCCATCGCCGCTCAGGTGAAGGAGTTCCGTCCACTTGTGCTCGTGGCGGGGTACTCGGCCTACCCCCGGAACCCCAACTTCGCCATCCTGGCCGAGATCGCCCACGACGTCGGGGCTACCTTCATGGTCGACATGGCCCACTTCGCTGGGCTGGTGGCCGGGAAGGTGCTGGTCGGTGACCTCGATCCGGTGCTCCATGCAGATGTGGTGACCTCCACCACCCACAAATCACTGCGCGGACCTCGGGGTGGGTTGGTGCTGTGCACGGAGGAATACGCACCCTACGTAGACAAAGGCTGCCCGATGGTCCTCGGCGGTCCACTGCCCCACGTCATGGCGGCCAAGGCTGTTGCTCTGTCCGAGGCTCGCCAACCCTCATTCACCACCTACGCGACCAAGATCGTGGACAACGCCCGCGCCCTTGCTGAAGGACTGCTGGGCAGAGGAGCACATCTCATCACCGGTGGAACTGACAACCATCTTGTCCTCCTGGACGTGGCCGCCAGCTTCGGTCTCACCGGCCGTCAGGCGGAAGCCGCTCTGATCGATGCGGGCGTGGTCACCAATCGCAACTCAATACCAAGTGACTCCAACGGTGCCTGGTACACCTCAGGAATTCGACTCGGCACACCGGCGCTGACCACATTGGGGTTCAAACCAGACGAGCTCGACGAGGTCGCCGACGTCATCGTCACCGCACTACGTGCCACGACACCCGCGACCTCCGCAGCCAAAGCGAAATACGAGATCGATGCTCGGACTGCCCAGGCTTGCCGAAGCCGGTGCGCCGAGCTGCTCGCCTACCACCGCCTCTATTCAGAGATCGAGCTGTGAAGCCCACGTTGGCACGAGGTCGTACGAACTCTCTTTCCGTAGTGGGATCCGCTTACGGGCCGTCTTCAAGGTCTTACAGGTGCCCCCAAATGCCCGGCGGCCCATACTCCCAGACCGCCCCCGAAGTGCCGTACGGGGGGATGGTTATACCGGTGATCGAACTTATGGGGACAGGGGTCCGGAGCCCGTAAAGAGCAGCAGTCATGGGCAGCCAAAGCCTGACGGGGCGGACCCTTGACGGCTGCGCCGGGAGCTCGAGTTGGGTGAGATCGACCACATGATGGTGCGGGCCTGGGTCGCCGAGCTCAGTGGATCGGGGCTTGCCCCCTAGACGACGACCAGGGCGGCGCAGCTGCTCAACAAGATCATGCGGGCCGCCGTACAGGCCGGCTATCTGCCAAAGTCGCCGCGCGACGGTGTGCGGCTGCCCTGTATGGAGCGGGTGGAAATGCGCTTCCTCGAGCCCGGTGAGGTGATGGCGCTGGCCGATGCCATGGACCCGCTCTACCGGGCGGCCGTGATGCTCGCCGCCTATGGCGGACTGCGCGCAGGCGAGTTGTTCGGGCTTCGGGCCAAGCGGGTGGATCCCCCGCGTCGGAACGTCACCATCGCCGAGACGGTGGTCGACGTGGGCGGCCACCCCTACTTCGGGCCGCCCAAGACCCGGGCCGGCCGGCGCAGCATCCCGCTCCCCCGCGTCGCCGCCGGCCCGCTGGCCCGCTGGCCGAGCACCTACGCACGTACGACCGCCAGCCCGACGACTTCGTCTTCACCACACCAGAGGGTGGACCAGTACAGCTCAACGTCGGGCGACAGCGCTTCTGGCCCCCCGCGGTGCGCAATGCCGGATTGCAACACCGGCGCCGCACGATCTGCCGCACACGGCGGTGGCGCTGTGGATGGCCGCCGGCGCCGACCCGAAGGAGGAGGCGGCACGGGCCGGACACGTCGGTCAGCTTCACACTCGACCGCTACGGGCACCTCTTGCCGGGGTCCGAGCAACGCCTGAACGACGCGCTCGACTCGTGGGCGGAGGGCGGCAGACAACGGCTGAGGTCATCCACTGCGCCGACGACACCTCGGAGGCGCGATAAAAACGATTTCGTTCGCGGACGTAGCGCGCACGCCGGAGGACAACGACGCGAGGGTCAGCGACGCGCAAGCCTCTGACCAGGACGACTTTTGTGGTTCATCGGAATCTGGTGGGGCGCGCTCCTCACCGGACGACGATCGATCCAAGGACACGCCAGTTCGGTCGGCCGGCATAGAGCAGGGCCCGGATCCGGTAGTTCTCGAAGTTGCGGAACCCAAATCCGATGCGCTTGATCCGCTTGATCAGGTTGTTGAGCGCCTCGGTGGGCCCGTTGGAGGCCCGGGCCAGGTGGAAGTTGGCGATCTTGTCGAACCAGGCCTTGATCGTGCGCCCGAGCTTTTGGACTCTCGGTGGGCATGGCACGTTTGAAGACAGTGCGTCTGGAGCTCTTCGAGCATCGCACGAGCCTCTGAGGGATCGACTGTTCGATAGAAGTCACGCAGGCGCTCTTTGACGCGATAGGCGATGGCAACTTCACCTCCGGGGTCGCCGAGCGCGAGCAGGGACCAGAGGCGCTCGGTGGCCGCATCGTCGAGGCGCTCTTCGCCGTCGCAACAAGACACGTCGCGCCCGATAGAGCGGGTCGTCTCGGCCGGCCGCGGTGTCCGGTCTGTTCTCTCTGCACCCTGCGGCGCACGGCATCGAGGCAGCGGTTCGCCAGGGCGATGACGTGGAAGGGGTCGACGACCTGGGTCGGCAGCGGGGAGGACGACCGAATAGACCGCCGCATACGCGCTCGACATGTCCAAGGCGCCATAGACGATGCGCTCCTTCCAGCTCTTGGGCTGTTTGTCCAGCCAGGCGGCCACATCGGTGAAGGTGCGGCTGGGCAGGATGTCGATGATCTGGTGATGCTCGACGTCGGCCACCGTCGTGGCGTAGGCGGTGTGGGCCCTGGTGCCGAGGCGCACGAAGGAGGTCTCGTCCAATCCGATGGCCGACGTCTTGTTCATCCGCTTGCGATCCGCCTCGAGCAGGGCCTCGCCGTAGGTGATCATGGCGTCGTTGACCGTGTGCCAGTCACAGGCCAGCTCGTCGGCCACCTCGAGGACCGTTCTGCCCCCTCCGACCTGGCGCGTCGCCCACTTGGCAGCCCTCGTCGTGAGCAGGCAGTGCTTGGCCGCGATCCGATGGTCCTCGAGCACCCAGGACCTCTTGGCACACGCCCGGTTCATACAGCGCATCCGGTGCTTCTTCCACGCCAGCGACATCGGCGTGCCATAGACGGGCAGGTCGACGTAGTGGACCACCGGGCGCTCTTTGACCCGAGCCCTGGTGCCGCACGCCGGACATCGAACGACGTCGAGCACTTGTTCGACCATGAGCTCGACGTCGGGACCTCGGCGGTTGTACGCGAGGACGCGGACGTCTTTGAGGCCCACCAGGGCACGGACGATCTCGCTAGGGTCGGTGACGACGAAGGTGCTTCTGGGATGTTGGCTCACACCACAACCCTGGAGCACCATCGTCAATTTCCGGGGGACCTACGTCAGGGCGCGCCCCGCTGAGATCCGAAGATCCACTTTTGGTGGGCGCTGCGGGACTCGAACCCACGACCTCAGCCGTGTGAAGGCTGCGCTCTAACCAACTGAGCTAAGCGCCCGCATTTCGGATCTCTACCTGCGGGTTTGGCACGCTGCGGTCGGGAACGACTTTGGCATGACGCAGCTACAGCGTATAGCTGATTGCCACGGTCGTTGGTCCGACCCTCCCGCCGATCCCAAGTGCAACAAATGCCGATCACGGCCAGCGCCGTGCCGTGCACCCGGATCGCTCGCCCGGCTGCTGCCCTGTCCGATCTCCTGGCGGCCCATACCTAGCTCGCTGGTCCCGGGACCATTTCTCCTGCGTTGTTCGAAGTTCTTGGGACGTGGGTACGGATGGCCGATGCATGAGAATTCCGCGTCCAGCCGCGAGTTGCTCCGTGACGACACGGCCCACTTCTCGACACAATTACGTGATCGCAATACACAACCGGTGCATGCTCTCGTGTCGCTCGCTCGCGACGGAGATGACCGGCCGCGCCTTGATCATGTCCGACCTCGCGACTTCCAACGTGTCCGTACATCGGTGCAACGCCAATCGGCGCACCCGGAGCGCGCACATTCGTTTTCTGTCGCCGTAGTCGTTGGTGCTTCATGTGTGCGCTCCACACGCGTTGCCATCAAGGAACACACCCGAAACGAACGCGTCGGCACTGGTAACGGAAGACTTTCATCAATCTGTGAGGAACGGGATCGTGTCACGACATATGTGGGAAGAGAGAAGCGGTGGGGCGGAGCCCGCGTGCCCCAGTGCAGCGCTCATTGCCGTCAATCCGCACCGTCTGACGACCACCCGAGGGAGCCTTGTCTACCGATCTCGTCGATGCGAGACAGTCAATTGTCCCAGAGCTGGCGACCTCTTCCTCGTTCGCCGTCTTTGAGGCTGTTGACATCACTCACGATGCGCTGGCCGGGGTCGTGTTGCTGCACGGGGGTAACCCGTATAGCGCTCCCTCCGCCGCCGCACAAAGTGGCCCACCGCTCTCTGATGCATCTGGGTCCCCTGCGACCCCACTGCATGCCGGGTGGCTCGATGGTTCGCCACAGGTAACCGTCCATCGATCCTCCCCATTGCTCGCCAACCGCTGAGTGCATCACCGGCGGGAACGCCGGCACCAGGAGCATCTCCGTTCAGTTGTCTGTAGTCGTCCATCAGCCACAAGGAAAGTGAGGTGAAGCCGACACATGCGGATTGACATCGTGATCCCAGCCTTCAACGAAGAGGGACGGATCGACCGCACGTTGCGGGCGTACCGGTCCGTCGTGACCGACCCGTCTGCGCGTTTTCTCGTAGCACTCGATTCATGCACCGATGGGACTGCCGACGTCGTCCGAGCCCACACAGAGATCGACCCCCGGGTCGAACTCCATGAGTTCCCGAAACTGGGCAAAGGCGGAGTCATCATGGAGACCTTCCGGCGCTGTGATGCCGACGTCGTGGGATTCGTTGACGCAGACTGCGCAACGCCACCTGCGGAATTTCTCCGCCTGGCGGACTGGACCGATCACGCCGACGGCGCCATTGCGAGCCGCGCGCATCCGGCATCCGTCCTGCCCGTCCACCGGCCGGTGGCACGACGGATCACGAGTTGGGCCTTCTCACGTCTCACTCGCCGGTTGTTCCGTCTTCCATACTCCGACACGCAGTGCGGGGCGAAGGTCGTCCGTCGTCAGGTGATCGACGGCGTCTTGCCCTTGTTGTCGTCACGTGACTTCCTCTTCGACGTCGACCTCCTTCTCACAGCAGATCGGTTGGGCTATCACGTTGTCGAAGTTCCGACGGTGTGGCTGGACCAAGAAGGGTCGCACCTGCGGGCCAGCGCGGATGCGCGCCAAATGGCGATCTCGTCGTTGCGTCTGTGGTTCCACCATCGCGTCATGCCGGTGCACCAACAGAAGCCGATCCCATCGGATCGCGCCGCATGAGCGGCAACGATGTGGTCATGGTGGCGCCGTACCCGGCCCTCCACACGGAGTCGCCCATCCCGAGCGGCGTGGCCACCTACACCGAACGCCTGACTACGGCGCTCGCAGACGAGGGTGTGCGGGTGCACGTGATCGCGCCGCAACTCAACGGGGAGCCCTCGCTTGTTCGAGCGAGGAATCAGGTCACCGTCGAACGCAGTTTTCGCCGTGGTCCCAGCGCGCTCCCCGCGGCGGCGACGGCAGCCAGCAGAGGTGACGCCCCGATCGTCCACCTTCAGTACGAGACCTTCCTCTTCGGCGGGCCCTCGTCGATACCGGGGGTGGTGCCCGCGCTGTGCAATCTGCGGGGCCGCCGGCGAGGGCCGGTCGTGACGATGCACCAGGTGGTCGACCCGTCGTCGGTGGATCGCTCCTTTACCGACTTGCACCGCGTCAAGGTTCCCCACCGGGTGGCACGAGCGGGCCTCGCAGGCATTCAACGGACTGTGCAGGCGCTCTCGGCGGCGACGGTCGTGCACGAACGTGCCTTCGGGCAGGTCATGCCCAGCGCCGTCGTGATGCCGATCGGCATCGATCAGGCGAACAGCGAGCACAGCTGTTCCGCGCGCGCCGCCAAGGAGCAGCTCGGGCTGCGAACGGACCGCCTCACCGCGCTCTGTTTCGGTTTTCTTTCGCCGTACAAGGGCTATGAACTCGCGCTCGAAGCCGCCGAATTGGCCGGTGACGACGTGGATCTGGTGGTGGCGGGTGGTGCGCACCCCCGGCTGGAACGCAATGATGACGGCTACGCCGATCAGCTGCGCCGCCGTTACGGCCATGTCGCGCGTTTTGTCGGCTACGTCGAAGAGCCAGACGTCGCAACCTTCTTCCGGGCGGCCGACGTGCTCCTCCTCCCCTATCCGGCGCCGTTCGCTTCGAGCGGCCCGTTCGCACAGGCGCTCGGTTTCGGCACGCCAGTCCTCTGTTCCGAAGCCTTTGCGACGTGCGTCGGCGCCCCCCCGACGCTCATCGCCACTTCCGGGCCTCACGGCTGGTCTCGACGACTCGTCGATTTGGCCCGAGACCCGCAGCAACTCCAGGACTTGCGGTCGGCCACCCGGCAGCTCGCCAACGGCCGGACGTGGTCAGAGGTCGCCCGACGTCACATCGCACTGTACGAGGAGGTGATCGATGCCCGCCGTACTCCTAGCCGGCGCGTTTGGCCAGGGAAACCTGGGAGATGACGCACTCCTGCAGTCCTTCGTCCGGGCGTTGCCCGGTTGGGACATCGAGGCGACAACGGACGACCCGTCGTTGGTCGAGGAGCTGGGGTGCAGACCGGTGTCGGCGCATCGACCCCCTGCCGTGGCCCGCTCTGCGATCAAGGCTGACGCCATCGTGGTCGGTGGCGGGACCGTGTTCAAGACCTTGCACCCGAGCTCGAAGCGTCGTCCCCACGCATTGCTTGCGAACACGTCTGCGCTGGTCGCGATCGCCTCAGCGACGCGGCAACCTGTCGCCCTGATCGGGGTCGGTGTGGGATCACTCCCCGATTGGTGGAGCAAGGCGCTGGCGCGTTTCATCGAGCGTCACTCGAATCTGCTGATCCTGCGGGATGAGGAATCCGCCACCGAGCTCATCCGGGCCGGGTCCCCGTCACCGCTTCGCATCGGCGCCGACCCTGCGTGGACTCTCCTCACGCCGCCCGATGCCCGCACACGTCCCGCCGGGACGATCCGGATCATCCCCTCGGTGTTTGCCATCGGGTCCGACGGTTGGGACGGCACGATCGCCCGTATCCACGAAACGGCCAGGCGCTTGCTCGCGGCGGGCTGCAAGGTCGAGTTGCAGGCTTGGCAGCAGGCTCCTCGTCTGACACAAGTCGATGACCGCCTGATCGTCGAGACCTTGGCCAGACAGCT
The DNA here is from genome assembly GCA_963769095.1 of uncultured Acidimicrobiaceae bacterium. GTDB lineage: Bacteria > Actinomycetota > Acidimicrobiia > Acidimicrobiales > RAAP-2 > Bog-473. Next base: position 1,017,924 of record CAVYKO010000008.1, on the reverse strand, counting down.
TGGACCGTCGGTCGAAGTTGTAGCGCGACCTCCTTCAATTGGTGCTGCCGTCCAGTCGATGGCCGGGAGCCGAACCGTCATCTCGTTTCGCTTTCACGCACTCGTCGCCGCAGCCGCCGCCGGACTACCCGCCGTGGCCGTGGCGCACGAAGCGAAGTTGCAGGCGATGGCGCGCCGCCTTGGGCAACGGACAGTGCCGGTGGACTTCGACCCGCCTGCCCTGGTGGATGAGGTGACGAAATCGATGCGAGGCCCGAGCCCCGCCCCTGCGGTCATCAAGGAGCAGATCGCCATGGCCGAGGAGGGCTTCCGCCTTCTGCGGATCCTCCTCTCGGGAGGTCGTTCCGACGAAGCTGACTCACTCGGCGCGTTGCCCCTTGCGTCTTCGACCCCGGCGACGGGCAGCTCGTGACCGACGTCGCAGAGCGGATTCGCGTGCGGGTCCCCGCGTCCGCCGAGGCCGCGGGGACCAGGTGGTCGTTGCCAGCGGCCAAATCGGCGCAGGCATCGGGAACATGCTGTTCTCGCTGCTCTTGGCCCGGTTGCTGGCGCCCGGGACCTTTGCGCAACTGGCCACCTTTCTCGCCCTGTACCTCGTGCTCAGCATGCCCGGGTTCGCCATCAGCGCGGCGGCGGCGTTGGCGCCCGGACGATCAGCGCGGGCGCGTCCACTGTTGTGGCGGGGAGGCGTCGTCGCGGGGGTTGCCCTCATCGCAGCCTCACCCTGGGTGGGACCCGCCCTCCGGTTACCGGTGCCCATGGTCGTGGTGCTCGGTCTCTCCGCGCCGGCGGTCGGAACGTTGGCCCTCGATCGGGGCCGCTTGTACGGATGGAACCGGCGGGCGCAACTTGTCGCGAGCCTGTTGATGGAACCGGCCGTCCGCCTGACGCTCGGACTCGTCCTGGTCGTGGCGGTCGGGGCCGTCGGTGGTGCCTTGGCGGTCACGGTCGGCGGTTACGCCGCGCTCGAAATCGCGTGGCGCCACGTGTTCTCTGTGGGCAGGCCGCCGTCCACCGCACCGGACCCGGGCCCCGAACTCACGACCCCTCAGGCAAGCGACGCACCCACCACCGTCGTGAGTGCGGCCAAGTGGACCGCCGGAGCGTTTCTGGCTCTCGTCGTGATCCAGAACCAGGATCTGCTCTTCGCGAACCGGCTGCTCTCTCCGGCCCAAGCAGGACAGTTCGCCGTCTTGTCGATCCTGGGGGGCCTGGCCGCCTTTGCCACCATGACGATCCCCCTCGTCTTGCTGCCCCGGTCCGGGAGCGGCGTCGGTGGTGGACTCTTCCCTGCCCTCTCGCTCACCGCCCTCATCGGTGGCGCCGCAGTGGCGTTCGTGGCCGTCATGCCGGCCGAACTGCTCGGTGCACTCTTCGGGTCCCAATACCGTGCCGCCAGCGTGGCGCTCGTCCCTTACATGGCCGCCATGGCGCTCCTCGGCATCTCACGGGTGCTGGTGGCACACCGGTGTGCCATCGGCGCGCAGCGCTCCTCGGTTGCCCTGGTCGGCTGTGCGATCGCCGTGCAGGCCGCGCTGATCCTGAACTTCGGCCACGACGCGCGGTCCGTCGCATTCTCCACCGTGATCGCGGTCACGGGCCTCACCGTCGGACTCGCAATGGCAGAGGTTGTGCGGGTGTCGGACATGCGACAACGTGTGGCGCGACTCTCTGTGGCGCTCCGCACTCCGCCCGCCCTGGTGGTCGAGGCCGCCGTCGCGGTCGGGCTCGTCGAGCGCTTCTTGATCCCACGCGGGCTCTGGCTCGACGAGGCCACCAGCGTCTTTGACGCCCGACGGTCCTTCGCCGGAATGCTCGGCAACCTCCGGGCGGGCGACGTGCACCCGCCGCTGTATTTCTCGGTGCTCTGGACGGTGGTCCATTGGTTCGGCTCCGGACCGCTGATGGTGCGCCTGCCATCCATTGTCGCCGGCACGCTTGTGGTGCCCATGCTCTACCTGCTGGGTCGCGAGGCGTACGACCAACGGACCGGCGTCATCGCGGCCCCGATGGGCTCCGTGGCTCCGATCATGGTGTGGTACTCACAAGAGGCGCGCATGTACGCGCTCCGATGCTCTTCGGCCTGATCGCCGTTTGGGCACAGGTGCGCATTCTGCGGGGTGGGCGAGGCTGGGTGTGGTTCGTCTACGCCGCCTCCAGCGTCGCGTTGGTATGGACGCAGTACTTCGGCGGCTTCCAAGTGGTGGTGCAGCAGCTGGTGTTCGTTGCCATCATCTTCTCGAGGCATCGGCGGGGACAGCTGACCCGTGACCTCTTCATCGGTTGGGCCATTTCTTTCTTGGTCATGGCCGCTTGCGTCGCACCGCTCGTGCCGTTCGCCTATCAGCAGTTCGTCGTGAACCAATCGGCGGGCAAGGGTTTCGGAGGTCCCCAGAACGTGGGCACCGCGCTGCGCAGTGGCGGCCTCGGGATCTACTCCGTGCTCGCCAATCTCATCTGGGCCATCTGGGGCTACCAGCCGAACAAAGTCATGACGCTGCTCGGGTCCCTCTGGCCGATCGGCATGCTGTTCGCCCTCGTGCTCCTGGGTCGACGCCACCGAACGGTGACGACCCTGCTCGTCCTTTGCGTCGTCGTCCCTGGCCTGGCCCTCTTCGGGCTCGGCCTGGTCAAGCGCAACCTCTTCGACATCCGGTACCTCTCGACAGTCGTCCCGATTCTCTTCGTCCTCATGGCGCGACTGCTCAGCGCCGTTCCTCGCCGGACCATCGTCGTCGTCGCGTTCGCGTCGATTCTCCTGGCCTCGCTCGGAGCCGGGCTGGTCGACCAGCAGTACAACGGAGCCAACCCCAGGGACTACGACTTCAGCGGTGCCGTGGCGCACATCGATGCCCACGCGCGACCGGGAACCGTCGTGTACTACGAGCCGAGCGACCTCCGCCAGGTCGTCGAGTACTACGGACCGCACTTGGTCCTGAAGCCCTTGCCGAAGGGGTCGGGCCCGAAGGCCTCTCACGGGCCTCTCTTCGTGCTGTCCAGCCGCTCGCTGATGAACGGACCTTCCGACGTCAGCAACCTGAACCGGTTCCTGCGCGCACTCCGGGCCCACTACCGGCCCGTGAAGCGGCAAATGTTTTCCAATGTCGAGACCTGGGAGTTCCGATGACCGTGTCCCGCATCACCGAGAACGATCGGTTTGAGGAAGATCCCCGCCTCGCCGCGCCGAAGTGGCGCAGCCCGCAGGACTGGCGCGTGGCGCGGCGGAAGTTGCGGCTGCTGATCCCATTGAACGTGATTCTGGCCATCTGGTACTTCGAGTGGCTCCTCCGACCGGCGAGAGTCGGAACTCCCGTTCTCTTCGGCCTGCTCGTCTTCGCGGAGATCTTCAACCTGGTGCAGGCGGCCGGCTTCTGGTGGACCACCTGGCACGGGCGGGACCGCCACCGCGCCGTGCCATGGCCCGGTTCGCCGCCCGAGGTCGACGTCCTCATCCCGGTCTACAACGAGCCACTCGACGTTGTGGCACCGACTCTGGCCGCGGCAACGGACCTGCGTGGACGGGTGACCGTCCACCTCCTGGACGACGCTGGCCGCCCGGAGCTGGCCGAGCTGGCACACCGCGTCGGGGCCAGATACGTCAGGCGGGGGATCAACACCGGGGCGAAGGCGGGCAACCTGAACCATGCGTTGACCCACACCAGTGCGCCCTTTTTCGCGGTGTTCGATTGCGACCATGTGCCCGATCCCCGGTTCCTCGAGCGGACGCTCGGATGGATGTGCAACGACAAGGTCGCCTTCGTCCAGACTCCGCAGTACTACGCCAACGCCGGTACCGGACGGCTCGCTGCCGCGGCCGCCGCGCAACAATCGCTGTTCTTCGGCGGGATCGCCCGGGGCAAGGACGGCCTGAACTCGATGTTCTGCTGCGGCACCAATGTGGTGTTCCGCCGACAGGCGCTGGAGGACATCCACGGGTTCCCCGAAGACTCACTGACCGAGGACTTCGAGCTGTCGATCTTGCTGCACGAGCGCGGCTGGCGCTCGGTGTATGTGAACGAGGTGTTTGCCCAAGGCCTTGGCCCGGAGGACATGACCTCCTACGTGAGTCAGCAGCGGCGATGGGCCAAAGGTTGCCTGTCCGCCATCCCAGGCTGGTGAGGGCTGCGCTTCCGTGGAGAACGCGCCTGCAATACCTGCTGTCGTCGATGTTCTTCTTGTCCGGATGGACATTTGCGCTCTACATGATGCTCCCGGTGATCCGGATCTTCTTCGGATCTCAACCGCTGGCGAGCTCGACGGCAGATCAGTTCCTCCTGCACTTCGCCCCTTACTTCTGCATCAGCCTGGTCGCCGTGGCCGTCGCCGGAGCGGGCTCCTATACCTTCGACGCATTCGCCTTGTTGTTCGCGACGTTCTTCGTACAGGTCGCAGCCGCCTTGTCGGTCTTGGTCGGGCGGCGCGGAAGGTTCGTAGTGACAGCGAAACGAGGGGCCGACCGCGCCCAACCTGGCGCGATATTGCCCACACTGATGGCGATGTCGCTGCTTCTGGCCGCCATGGGCTACGGCCTGATGAGCTTCACGGCGGCCAGCCTGAACAACGTGGCCTTCGTGTTCCTTCATCTCTCGGTGCTGGCCGTCGGCTCGTGGACGGCCCTCGTCGGCCGACGCGGCGCCGACGCCAGGACATCTCGCCGGGATGACAGGGACCGGCTCGGAGAGCTCGTGGCCTGACCCTCGGGCCCGACTCCGCCGGTTGTTCCCGACTTCAGATGTGCCTGAGATTTCGCTGAACAAACTCAGACCTCACGCGCGACCGCTGTAGGGTCCGGGGCGAACCGGGAGAAGGGACTCACATGCGGGGTTCGTCGAGGATGTTCGGGGCGTCGCTGGCGCTCGTTGTGGCTGCGGCCATCGCGCTGCCGGTGGTCTCCGCCGGAGCCGCAAGTGCTGGGAGTCCCGGGTCTCACGACCCTCACACGCACGAAAGCGGCGGCGCAGGAACCGCGCCGACCTCTCCCCCGTCGCCGGCTCCCGTGTCCCACGACTTTGGGTCCCGGACCGTCGTGCCGAGCAACTGGTCCCTCGTGCCTTCGCCCAACGTCGGATCGCCCAACGCCAACCTGCTCGAGGGCGTGTCGTGCGTCACCGTGACCTTTTGCATGGCCGCGGGCTACGCCGAGAGCAGCACCGCCGACCAGGCGCTCATCGAGCGGTGGAACGGCACGAGCTGGTCCGTTGTGAACACCCCGGCCACGTCGACGTCGGACGAGCTCGATGCGATCTCCTGTTTCACGGCGTCGTTCTGCATCGCCGTCGGTTATTCCGACAACGGCAGCGTCGACCAGACGCTCATCGAGCAATGGAATGGCACCAGCTGGTCCATCGTGGCCAGCCCGAACACGTCGCCGACGAACGACAACGATCTCTACGGGGTGTCCTGCACGAGCGTGTCCTTCTGTGCCGCCGTCGGAACTGCGGAGAACGGCACCGCCGAACAGACGCTCGCCGAGCGGTGGAACGGCGCCAGCTGGTCCATCGTGGCCAGCCCGAACACGTCGACGACGAACGACAACAATTTTGACGGGGTCGACTGCGCCAGTTCGTCCTTCTGCCAGGCCGTCGGGTATTCCGACGATGGATCACGCGACTTCACTCTCATCGCTCAGTGGAACGGGACCGTCTGGTCAATCGAAGCCAGTCCCAACAGGTCTGGATCGGATGGCGACCAGCTCGATGGGGTGTCGTGTTCCGGCACTTCGTTCTGCGTCGCGGTCGGCGACAGCGACGTGAGCACCGGCCTGGTGAACCTCGTCGAGCAGTGGAACGGCTCGACATGGTCCGTGGCTCCGGCCCCCGACGCCAACGCCGCGTTCGGCGACGTGCTGATCACCGTGGACTGCTTCGGTCCCACCTCGTGCGTCGCCGCCGGCTACGTCAACACGATCGACAACTCGGACGCGACGTACATCACCGAGATGTTGACGTGGAACGGCTCGGTCTGGCAGGTGGTGAACGTCCCGCAGCCCGCGGCCGACTCGCAAGACGATCAGGTCAATGGCCTGTCGTGCGTGACGGGACGCATGTGTGTCGGTGCGGGCTACGCAACCTACGGGGCCAGCGGTCTGCAGACCATGATCCTCTCCGCCCCCATCGCCCGGCCCGGCTACGACGAGGTCGCCTCCGACGGCGGGATCTTCAACTTCGGGGGCGCGGGTTTCTACGGTTCGCTGGGCAGCCTCGTCCTCAACAAGCCGATCGTCGGCATGGCGGTGACCCCTGACGGTGGCGGCTACTGGCTGGTGGCAGCCGACGGCGGCATCTTCGCCGAAGGCGATGCCGGCTTCTTCGGCTCGCTCGGAAGCCTCGTCCTCAACAAACCGATCGTCGGCATGGCCGCCACGCCGGACGGCCAGGGCTACTGGCTGGTGGCCTCCGACGGGGGCATCTTCGCCGAGGGCGATGCCGGCTTCTTCGGCTCGCTCGGAAGCCTCATCCTCAACAAGCCGATCGTCGGCATGGCCGCCACGCCGGACGGCCAGGGCTACTGGCTGGTGGCCTCCGACGGGGGCATCTTCGCCGAGGGCGACGCCGGCTTCTACGGCTCCCAGGGTGGCACCGTGCTCAACAAGCCGGTGGTCGGCATGGCCGCGACCCCCGACGGCCGCGGCTACTGGATGGTGGCCTCCGACGGCGGGATCTTCACCGAGGGCGACGCCGGGTTCTTCGGCTCATTGGGAAGCCTCACCCTCAACAAGCCGGTGGTCGGCATGGCCGCCACCCCCGACGGCCGCGGCTACTGGATGGTGGCCTCCGACGGCGGGATCTTCACCGAGGGCGACGCCGGCTTCTCGGGCTCCCAGGGGGGCACCGTGCTCAACAAGCCCGTCGTCGGCATGGCGGCCTGAGCCGCCCGGCCCTCATTCGGCACGAAAGGACGATCGACTCGAGGAGCAGCGCTGCGGCGTCGGCGCGGCGCGGTGACCGCCGAGCCGAGTCCGGGACCACCGGCTCGGTTGTTCTCATAAATCCCCAGGTCACTCGCCTGCCCGCTCGCCAAGGGCTAGAACAGTCGGTGTGACCGGTGTGGAGACCGCCAGCGAACAGGGCACCGAGCGCCCCGTCCATGCGCTGACGCGGTCGCCGGCGCGGACCGACACCACGCTGGCCGCCAACCTGCCCGAGAGCGTCCGCTACCGGGTCAAGCGGGTGCTCCTCGGTCCCCCGCTGGTCAGCGATCAGCTGAAGGGGCAGCGACTGGGGAAACCGACCGCGCTCGCGGTCCTCTCGTCCGACGTCATGTCGTCGTCGGCCTACGCCAGCGAGGAGATGCTGCGGATCCTCGTCCCCATCGCGGGGCTGGCCGCGTTCTCCATCGTGACGCCGATGACCGCGGCGATTCTCGCCGTCCTCGCCGTCGTGACCATTTGCTACCGGGACGTCGTCCGCTCCTATCCCAAGGCGGGCGGCTCCTACGTGGTCAGCCGCGACAACTTCGGCCCGAACATCGCCCAGATCGCCGGCGCCGCCCTGCTGATCAGCTACACGATCACGGTTGCCGTGTCGGTCGCGGCGGGCGCCGACGCCATCATCTCGGCGGCTCCTCGTCTGGGCAGCTACGCCATGCCGCTGTCGATCGCCTTCGTGGTCCTGTTGGCCTTCGGCAACCTGCGCGGCATCCGCGAGGCCGGACAGATCTTTGCCATCCCCACCTACTTCTTCATCGCCAACATGGTGGTGTTGATCTCCATCGGCCTCGGCCGCGAAGCGGCGGGCACCCTCCCCAAGGCCGCGCCGAGCCACGGGATGGTTCCCCTCGGGCACGCCAGCGGCGGCCTGATCCTCGGTGTGTCCGCCTTCTTCCTGCTGCGCGCGTTCGCCAACGGCAGCTCGGCCATGACCGGCACCGAGGCGATCTCGAACGGCGTCAGCATCTTCCGCGAGCCCCAGGCTCGAAACGCCCGCACCACGCTCGTGCTCATGAGCACCATTCTCGGCACGATGTTCCTCGGGGTCTCCGTGCTGGCGGCGCTGACCCACTCGGTGCCGTTTTCTTCCGGGACCCCCACGGTCGTCTCGGAGATCGGCAAGCTCGTCTACGGCTCGAGCCCGGCGGGGCACGCCCTCTTCTATTCGCTCCAGGCCGCGACCGCGCTGATCCTGATCCTCGCCGCCAACACCAGCTTCACGGGCTTCCCGTTCCTGGTGAGCTTCGTCGCCGAGGATTCCTTCCTGCCCCGCAAGCTGACTGACCGCGGGCACCGGTTGGTGTTCTCGAACGGGATCCTGCTCCTGGCGGGCGCCTCCATCGCGCTCCTGTTGGCCACCGACGCCAAGGTCTCGGCCCTGATCCCGATGTACGCCATCGGCGTCTTCACCGGCTTCACGATGGCCGGGGCGGGCATGGTCGCCCACCACTGGCGGCACCGCGACCAGCACTGGCGTAAGGGCGTGGCGGTCAACGCGACCGCTGCCGTCGTGTGCGCCGTCGTCGTCGTGGTGTTCGCGGTCGCCGAGTTCACCCAGGGCGCGTGGGTGGTCGTCATCGTCATGCCCCTCATCGTGTTCGCGCTGGTGCGGATGAACCGCGAGTACCGCGAAGAGGACGCCATCTTGGAGGAGGGTGCCGCGGTGGCGGCCTGCGAGGCCAAGGTGCTGCGCCGGCACATCGTGGTGATCCTGGTCGACAAGATCGACCTGGCCACGGCCCGCGCCATCCAGTACGCCCGCACGCTTGACGCCGGACGACCTGCACGCCGTGCACTTCAACGTCGACCACAAGCGCGCCGACCTGCTCATCTCGCGCTGGCAGCAACTGGGCCTCGTCCCGACTCCCCCTCGACGTCGTCGACTGCCCCGATCGGCGTCTCGGACGAGCGGCGCTGGAGCTGGCCGCCGAGCTGAGTGACGGCGAGACCGAGGTCAGCATGCTCCTGCCCCGCCGTTCCTACGGCAAGACGTTGCGCCGGCTGCTGCACGATCAGACGGCCGACCACATCGTCGACATCGTGAGCCAGCTGCCGCACGTCAACGCCACGATCATCCCGTTCCACGTCTCCCCGGGGCTGAAGGAGAACCAGCTGGCGGTCGAGGCGCTGCTGCACGAAACCCCCAAGGCGACCGCGACGGCCGCGCCCGAGCAGCGGCTGGTGGCGACCACACGGAACGGATCGTCGTCGGCGTCCCGACGCCCAACCGATCGCCGCCCTGCAGTGGCGGACCCGGGCCAGGATCGTCGGGCGGGTGAAGACCATCCGGGTCCAGCCGATGGCCGAGGTGCCGACGCTCGAGTGCGTGCTCGTCGACGGCAGCGGCGAGGCCATCACGCTCGTCTTCCTGGGACGCCGCTCCATCAGCGGGCTGCAAAGCGGCTCGACGCTGGCCGCCGAGGGCATGGTCGGAAAGCACCGCGGCCGGCTGGCCATGATCAATCCCTCGTTCGAGTTCGTCTCCGCGTCCCAGACGGAAGCGGAGTAGGCACGGCGATGGCGACACCCCCACGCAGAAAGAGGAACGCCCCGGGGTTCGACCGGCTGGACCCGCACTGCGTCCGTGGGGGATCTGGCTGGCGGCCGTGCTCCTGCCGGTGGCCGTGGCGCTGATCCTGGTGCCCAGCCGCGGCCACATCGGCGCCGCCGACGATGCCCTCGTCCTGGTCGTGGTGACCGTCGCCGTCGCCTCGTTCGGCCACCGGGCCGCGGCCGCCCTCGCCGCGCTCGTCGCCGCCGCGTCGTTCGACTTCCTCCTGACCCGTCCGTACGGGTCGTTCCGTATCAGCCGGCAGTCCGATCTCACGACCGAAGTCCTCTTCGTCGCCGTCGGCCTGCTCGTCGGGGAGCTGGCGGCGCGGGGCCGGCGCCACCAACTGGAGGCGACCAGCCGCCGCAGCGAGATCTCCCGGATCCACGACTTGGGAGAACGCATTGCCGGCGGGGAGGATCCCGAGTTCGTGCTCATCGCGGTGGCCAACGAACTGCGCCAGCTCCTCAGCTTGCAGGACTGTCGCTTCGTCCGCGAGCAGCCCTCGGGCAAGGGCGCCTGGATCGCCAACGACGGCACGGTCCGCCTGAACCCGTTGCGCTGGCCGACCGGCACGGCGGGCCTGCCCACGCGGCAGGTGGAGCTCCCGGTCCGAGGGGGCGGCCAGATCCTGGGGACATTCCTGCTCACCCCGACCCCCGTGACGCCGATCAGCCAGGAGCAATGCCTCGTCGCCGTCGCCCTGGTGGACCAGCTCGGCGCGACCATGGCGCACCAGGCGAACTGAGGCCCACGCGGCCGACGCGCCGGTACCCTGAGATGGACATGACCCAGCCCGACGACGACGCCTACGACGACGAAGATTCCGACGAGACCAGCGGGCCGCGAGCCCTGGACGTTGAGGGTCAAGGACATCTTTTGGCCGTCGCCCGCGCCGGCCCCTTCGATGACTCGGGCGAGCCCCGGATCATCCCCGCCGAACAGCGCAAGGAGGTGATGCGGTCACTCGACCCCAAGAGACCAAGTTGGCGTTTGGCGCGTTCGTGTTGGCGACGGTGGCGGGCATCGCGATCCCCGCCTACATCATCGCCACGCAACAAGGTCACGAAGGCACGGCAAGAACTCCATCGCGGTCGCCCCGGACGCCGCGCTTGCTCGGCGGTGTCATCCTGCTTCTCTGCATCCTCGGGTTCGTCGTGCTGTGGAAGCGCAAGCGGACCCTCGTCGCCTTCGGCCTCTTCCTCATCGGCTTTGCCTTCACGCTGTTCATCGGGCTCATTGGCTTCGTCGTTCATCCTCCTCGGCGGCTGGCTCATGCTGCGCGCCTGGCGCATCAACCGGTACGGGAGCACGAACTCGAAGGTCATCCGCCAGGAGGTCGCCAGCCGGCCCCGGGGCAAGGCGGCCGCGGCCTCCGGGGGCAAGCGGGCCGGCGGGAGTGCGCGTGCGGGCGCGGGCAAGACGTCGGGCCAGCCGGGCGACACGCCGGCCCCCGACGGCAAGCAAGCGCTACACGCCCAAAGCGCCGCCTCGCAAGAAGATCCCGAAGCCGACCCAGTAGGCGTCTGCGCCGTACGGCCCCGGCGGGCGCTCAGCGCCCCGGGTCCACCATGAGGGCCGAGCGCAACAGCTGCAACACGTCGGCCCGGCGGCGCACGAGCGAACGGGCGGTCGGCTCCTCCCCCAGCGCGCGCAGGACCTCCACCTCGGTCACCATCCCGATCACGGTGGAGTAGATGGCGAGCAACAGGAGGCCCGGGTCGTGCCGTCGCATGGAACCGGCCTCCATCTCCGCGGCCAGGAACGACGAGGCGCGTTGGACGAGCGGCTCGAGCGCGAGCGTCATCTGCGTCGCGGCCGGCGGTCCCAGGCGCCCGACCTCGCGGAGCAGACCCAGCAGCTCCGGCTGGCGCGCCGCCAGGCGGAAGACCGACCGCACGACCGCCTCGACGCGGTCCCAGCCCGCCCCCGCCCGCTGCAGCGCCGTCTCGAGCGCGGCGGAGAGGTCCAACGCGCTCCGGGCGATCACCGCCTCGAGGAGGGCGTCCTTGGAGGGGAACCAATAGAGGATCGACTGCTTGGTCAGCTCGAGCTCCTTGGCCACGGCGTCGAGGGAGGTCGCCTCGTAGCCCCGGCTGGCGAAGGAGGCCAGGGCGGCATCGAGGATGCGGTCGCTGGTCGAGGCGCCGGGGACGGCGCCGGGGACGTCGCCGGGTGCGTGGCCGGTGGGGAGCTGGGGAGAGCTGGGGTCGGAGCTGGGCACTTACCAAATGGTAGACAGAATCGGCGGGCGGTGGTCAGACAATTTCGATGCCCATCGAGCGGCAACTGCGGGGCAAGCGGTTCTTCATCACGGGCGCCACCGGCTTCCTGGGCACGGCGCTCGTCGAGCGCATCCTCCGCGCCGTCCCCGAGGCCGAGATCACGGTCCTGATCCGGCCCGGACGCCGGGCCGATGCCAGCGCCCGCCTGGCCCGGGAGGTCATCAAGAACGACTGCTTCGACCGGTCTGCGGGACGAACTCGGCGCCGGCTTCGCCGACGAGGTCGCCCGACGGGTGCGGGCCGTGGCGGGGGACGTCAGCCAGGACGGGCTGGGCCTCGACGACGAGGGTCGTGCCGCGCTCGCCGCAGCGGACGTCATCGTCCACTCCGCCGCCACCGTGTCCTTCGACGCGCCGTTGACACAGGCCGTCGAGATCAACCTCCTCGGCCCCTCTCGCGTCGCCGCCACCATGGCCGACTGCAGCTCGGGCGGCCACCTCGTCGCGGTGTCCACGGCCTACGTGGCCAGCACGCACCAGGGCGAGGCGAAGGAAGAGCTGCTGAGCGAGAACCCCTTCACGCTCGACGTCCCGTGGCGGGACGAGGTCGCCTACGCCCGCCGCCTGCGCGACGACCTGCAGGCCGCGTCGCGCCACGCGCGACCGCCTCAAGGAATTCGCCAAGAAGGCCCGCGCCGACGTGGGCGCCGCGGGCGACCACCTCATCGCGGCGCGGGCCGAGAAGCTGCGCGAGGAATGGGTGAGCGAGGAGCTGGTGAAGGCGGGCACGGCGCGTGCCCTCTCGCTCGGCTGGCCCGACGCCTACCCGTTCACGAAGGCGCTCGGTGAGAAGGCCCTCGTCGAGCAGTGGGAGGGGAAGGTCCCCATCACGTTCGTGCGGCCGTCCATCATCGAGTCGGCGGTGTCCGAGCCGCGCCCGGGATGGATCCGGGGCTTCCGGATGGCGGAGCCGATCATCATCTCGTACGCGCGCGGACTGCTGCGCCGAATTCCCCGGCGTCCCCGAGGGCATCATCGACGTCATCCCCGTCGACCTCGTGGTCGCGGCGATCCTGGCCGTGGCGGCACAGGGACCCGAACCGGGGCGGCCGAAGGTGTACCACGTCGCCTCCGGCGTGCGGAACCCGCTCCACTACGGACGCCTGGTGGAGAAGTCGACCGGCTTCTTCCAGCGCAACCCGCTCTACGACGACCGCGGCCAGCCCATCAGCGTGCCCGAGTGGTCGTTCCCCGGGCGCGGGCGGGTGCAGCGCCAGCTCCGACGCGCGGACCAGCTCATGACGTTCGCAGAACGACTGATCACTGCCTTGCCGATCCGGGGCCGACAGGCGCAGTTGGCCGCCCGCATCGAGGACCGCCACGCGATGGCCAAGCGCGCCCTCGGCTACGTGGAGCTCTACGGCGCCTACACCGAGACCGACGCGCGCTACCGGGTCGACCACCTGATCGAGCTGTCGGAGCAGGGCGACGCCGACGACCACGAACGGTTCGGCTTCGACCCCGCCGTCATCGACTGGGACTACTACGTGCTCGAGATCCATCTGCCGTCGGTGCTCGAGCACACGCGGGTGCGCACGAAGCCGGGGCAGTCGGTCGTGGAGAAGCGCTCCGACCGGCAGCGGCGCGCCATCCTGTCGCCCGAGCGGCATCTCGCCGTGTTCGACCTCGAGCACACGCTCATGTCGTCCAACGTCGTCGACACGTACGCCTGGCTGGCCAGCCGCCATCTCCCGCCGGCCCGGCGGGCGCGCTTCGTGGCCGACCTCGTCCGCCAGGGGCCGGCGCTGCTGGCGCTGGACCGGCGCGACCGCGGCGACTTCCTGAGCTCGTTCTACCGCCGCTTCGAGGACGCGCCGGTCGAGCGGCTGCGCGAGGACTCGTGGGAGCTCTTCCACCGCCAGCTGTTGACGCGCTCGTTCCCCGACGGCTTCGCCCGCGTGCGGGCCCACCGGGCCGCCGGCCACCGCACGCTGCTGATCACGGGGGCGCTGGACTTCATCATCGAGCCGATCCGGCCCTTGTTCGACGACATCGTGTGCGCGCAGATGGGCGAGCGCGACGGGCGCCTCACCGGCCAGCTGACCGCGCTGCCCCCGATCGGCGAGGCCCGCGCCCTGCTGCTGAGCGTCTACGCCGAGGAACACTCGCTGTCGCTCGAGGAGTCGGTGGCGTACGCCGACTCGACGTCGGACCTGGCCATGCTCGAGGCCGTGGGCTTCCCGGTGGCGGTGAACCCCGAGGCGCGGTTGTCCGCCATCGCCCGGCGCCGGGGCTGGCACGTGGAGCAATGGGCCAAGGCCGAGGGGGGCTCGCACCGGCCGCTTCCTCTGGGGCCCTTCGACGTGAAGGCGCCGAAGGCGGTCATGGGACGATGAGCACGCTGCTGTACGAGCGCTCGCTGCCGCGCTTTGCCGCGGCCCGCGTCGTGTCGTCGTTCGGCTCGGGCCGCGCCGCCGGCATCGGGCCGCTGCGCCTGGTCGAGCGGGAGGCGCCCGAGGCGCCCGCCGAGGGCTGGGTGCACGTCGACCCCGTGCTCTCGGGCATCTGCGGGTCCGACCTGTCCACCCTGGACGGCCGGAGCTCGCGCTACTTCGAGGACATCGTCTCCTTCCCCTTCGTGCCGGGCCACGAGGTCGTCGGCGTCGTGAGCGAGGACGTGGTCGGCGCCGAGGGCGCCGCGTTGGATGCGGGGAGCCGGGTGGTGCTGCAGCCGGTCCTCGGGTGCGCGGCCCGCGGCATCGAGCCGCCGTGTGCGGCCTGCCAGGCGGGGCAGGTGGGGAACTGCGGGCATCTCGCCTTCGGGCACATCCGCCCGGGGCTGCAGACCGGGTTCTGCGCGGACACCGGAGGCGGGTGGTCGACGTCGGGGTTGGTCGCGCACCGCAGCCAGCTCTACGCCGTGCCGGACGCGCTGAGCGACGAGGACGCGGTGACCGTCGAGCCGGTGGCCTGTGCGGTGCACGCCGTGCTCGGCGCACCGATCGCGGAGGGCGACGTCGTGGCGGTGCTCGGCGCGGGCACGCTCGGGCTCCTGGTCACCGGCGCCGTCTCGCACCTCGCCACGAGCGGGCGCTGCCCGACCCCGTCCGCGTTGCTGGTCGGGGCCCGCTACCCGCACCAGCAGCGCCTGGCCCGCGAGCTCGGCTGCACCGAGGCCCTGCCGCCCGACCAGCTGCCGCGCGCCGTGCGCCGCCACACCCACTCGCTCTCCTACGGCGGCGCCGCGGGCATGACGGCGACGCTCTCGGGCGGGGCCGACGTCGTCCTCGACTGCGTCGGCAGCCCCGAGTCGATCGAGCAGTCGCTGGCCATCGTGCGCCCGCGGGGCACCGTGGCGCTGGTGGGGATGCCCGGCAAGGTGACGGTGGACCTGGCGCCCTTGTGGCACCGCGAGGTGCGCCTGGCCGGGGCCTACGCCTACGGGACCGAACGGGGTGCGGGGTCGGCGGGCTCGGCGGAGGGCGTGTCCACCTTCACCCTCGCGCTCGAACTGGCGGCCGCGCTGGGCACCGGACGCCTGGTGTCGGCCACCTACCCCCTCACCCGCTTCGAGGAGGCGGTCGCCCACGCCGGCGCCGCCGGCCGCCGAGGCGCCGTGAAGATCGCATTCGACGTACGGAAAGGACAGACCCGATGAGCCGCCGACCCGGCTTCGTCCTCGAGGTGGACAAGTCCGCGCCACCCACCTTGTTCTGGAACGGCGAGGGCTTCATGCTCGAGACGCTGCCCGAGGGCAGCCGTGTGATCTACGCGCCCGAGCCGGTGGAGCCGCTCGAAGACCCGTACCGGGCCATTCGCGACGCGCTCCTCCACCCCACCGGCGATCGTGACCCGCTGCCCGCGCTGCTGCGCCCGGGGATGAAGCTGACGATCTGCTTCGACGACATCTCGCTCCCGTTGCCGCAGATGGAGGCGCCCGACGTGCGCCAGATGGTCATCGAGACCGTGCTCGAGATGGCCGCGGCGGCGGGCGTGGACGACGTCGTCCTGGTCGCCGCCCTGGCCCTGCACCGCCGCATGACCGAGGACGAGCTCCGCCACGCGCTGGGCGACCGCGTCTACGACGCCTTCGCGCCCCACGGCCTCCTGACCCAGCACGACGCCGAGGACCCCGGCAACCTCCTCTACATCGGCGAGACCGACCAGGGCGAGGAGGTGGAGATCAACAAGCGGGCCGCCACGTCGGACCTCCTGGTCTACGTGAACATCAACCTCGTCGCCATGGACGGCGGGCACAAGAGCGTGGCCACCGGCCTGGCCAGCTACCGCAGCCTGCGCCACCACCACAACCCGCAGACCATGCGGCACTCGAAGTCCTTCATGGACCAGCACCGCTCCGAGCTCCATTCGTCCAACTGGCGCATGGGCCGCCTCATCGCCGAGTCGGGGGTCAAGGTCTTTCAGATCGAGACGACGCTCAACAACGACACGTTCCCCTCGAACTTCTCGTTCCTCCAGAAGCGGGAGTGGGAGTGGTCGATGCGCGACCGGGCCACCTTCGCCGCCACGTCGGCCGCGCTGGCGAAGACGCCGCCGCGCCTGGCCCGCCAGATCTTCCACTCGATCCGCTCGCCGCACGCGCTGACCTCCGTCCAGGCCGGCGAGGTGGAGGCCGTCCACGAGGTCGACCACGGCCAACGTGTGGGCCCAGCAGGGTGTCGAGGTGGAGGGCCAGACCGACATCTTGACCATGGGGCTGCCGTTCATCTGCCCCTACAACGTCAACTCCATCATGAACCCGATCCTGGTGGCCTGCCTCGGGCTCGGCTACTTCTTCAACATGTACCGGGGCCAGCCGCTCGTGCGCGAGGGCGGCGTGGTGATCATGCGCCACCCGACGCGGCCCGAGTTCCACCCGGGTCATCACCCGAGCTACATCGACTTCTACGAGCAGGTGCTCACCCAGACCGTCGACCCCGTGCGGATGTCCAAGGAGTTCGAGGAGTCCTTCGCCACCGACCCCTGGTACATCCACCTCTACCGCACCGGGCACGCCTATCACGGCGTGCATCCCTTCTACATGTGGTACTGGTGCGCCCACGCGCTGCAACACCTGGGACGGGTCATCGTCGTGGGCGGCGACGCCAAGGCGGTCCGCCGGCTCGGCTTCACCCCCGCCAGCTCGCTCAACGACGCCCTCGAGATGGCGACGGACGTCGTGGGCCCCTCCCCCACGCTGACGCACTTGCACAACCCGCCCATCTTGATGTCGGACGTGCGCTGATGGCCTCGCTCCCCGCCTCGCCGCCGCGTCGTCGTTGCTCGGCCGCCTGCGCTCGGCGCGCTTCCCGCTCGCCGCACCCCCGTGGCCGGCGTCCGTCCCGCGGCCGGACCCCGAGCGCCGGGTCGGCCTCGAGTACGACCACGAGTGGTCCCGCCGCTACCCCGTGCGCCTGGCCCGGGCGATGGTGCTCGACAACGTCACGCGTCCGGCGGCGCGCCTGCTGGCGCCGCCCACGCTGCGCGGGCTGGAACACCTCCAGCACCTCGACGGCCCGGTCATCTTCGCGGCCAACCACGCCAGCCACATCGACACCCCGCTGCTGCTCACGACCCTGCCGGTCGAGTTCCGCCACCGCACGGTGGTCGCGGCGGCGTCGGACTACTTCTTCGACCGGACCTGGAAGTCGATCATGTGGTCGTTCGCCCTGGCGGCGATCCCGATCGAGCGGAGCCGGGTCAACCGCAAGTCCTCCGACACCGCGGCGGAGCTGATCGAGGACGGCTGGAACCTGGTCATCTTCCCCGAGGGTGGCCGATCCCCCGACGGGTGGACCCAGCCCTTCCACGCCGCCAGCGCCGGCTACCTGGGCCGGCGCACCGGCCGACCCGTCATTCCGGTGTTCCTGCACGGGACGCGCCACGTGCTGCCGAAGAAGGGCGAGGCCGGCGCTCGTGCCCCGGGTGGCTCGGGCACCGAGGCCCGCCGCGGCGGACGCCTCCGACGCTCGCCGATCGCCGTCCTCTTCGGCGCGCCCATGACGCCCGACGAGGGGGAGAACACGCGGCGCTTCTCCGAGCGCATCGAGGCCGCGGTCGCCACGCTCGCCCGCGAGGTGCACTCGGACTGGTGGCAGGCCCGACGCGCCGTCAGCGCGGCCGATCCTGCGCCGGGCGCCGCGACATCCCACCGCGGGCCCGAAGGGTCGGCCTGGCGCCGGGCCTGGGCCCTCGACGAGCCGCCGGCGCGCGACCGGCGGCGGGAGTGGCCCGACTGACTCAGTCGGCAACCGTCCTGCCCGGCGGTGGCAACGTCACAACACGAGGTCAGCCAGTACGTTGCACCCGTGAGGATCGAGCGCGTCGGCGACTTCACGCTCGGGTGGGGCGAGTCCCTCGTCTGGGACGACCGGACGAACCGCCTCTACTTCGTCGACTGCGCCGCGCAGACTTTGCACTGGCTCGTCGGCGAGAACACCGAGCTCCATACGCTCCGGCTCCCCTCCATGGCGGCGGGCATCGTGCCCACCGAGGACGGCGCGCTCATTGCGTGCCTGAACGACGGCCTCCACCGCGTCGACCCCGATGCAGGAACCACGGCGCTGGTCAGCGCCGTATCCGGAAGGCCTCGGGCCAGCGTGCCAACGACGCCTGCGCCGACCTCTCTGGCAATTTGATCACCGGCACCCTCAACATGCAGCAGGCCGAAGGCTCCTCGTGGTGGTACTCGTCGGACGACGGTTGGCGCCTGCTCGACCCGGACATCTCCAACACCAACGGGCCGACCGTCGGCGTGCTCGGCGGCTCGATGACGCTCATCATCGGCGACACCGCCGCGCAGTACTACAGCCTATCCCTATGACCCCGAGCTCGGCACGGTGGGTACCCGCACCGTGTTCGGCGACGTCGCCGCCTCGAGGGCCTACCCGACGGCGCCACGCTCGACGAGGACGGCGGGCTCTGGTGCGCTGCTCGTCGGCGGAGGCCAACTGGCCCGCTTCATCGACGACCGGACTCGACCGCACCCTCCCGGTGCCCGCGTAGCAAACCCGACCGACGTGACCTTTGGCGGGCCTGCGCTCGACCGGCTCTACGTCGTCAGTGTCGCCTCGGCCACAACCGACGGCACCGGGCTCGACGGCGCGTCTGCTCGTCATCGACGGCTTCGGCGTGCGCGGCCGTTCTGAACCCCGCTTTCGTCTCCGCCTAGGACGATGAGCCGGGCTCGATTCGGCGACGTGAGCACCAACCGGACACTGCTCGGGCCGCTGCCGTGTCCTCCGGTGGTTCCTCGCCGGCTACGCGGCGTCGGCGGCTTCCTCGCCCTCGAGGCGCTCGTCCGACAGCCGGGGTCGGCCTCGGACCTGCACGCGTCGAGGGACGACGCCTCCAGCACGCGGGCCTCGTTGTCGCATACACCCTCGCCGCTGTTCGCAGCGCACCGCTCTTGCGGCGGCTGCCCGTCCGTGCACTCCCCGCGCTGCTGCGTGCCCGTTGGGGCTCGTCGTCCTCCTCGCCGGTCTCGTGCTCCGCGCCTGGTCGATGCAGACACTCTCCGAGGCCTACTCGCGCTACCTTGCGTGTCACTAATCAGCAGACCGTGACCGACCGCGGGCCTTACCGCCACATCCGTCATCCTCGTTACCTCTCATCGCTCCTCATTTGGTGCGGATTTTCGCTCGCCTCGGGGAGCGCTGTCGTCGTCGGTACCGTCGCCGCCTCCTTCCCGGCCTAAGCACCGCATGATGCCTTGAACTCCTCACCATGGCCCGCCCGGCTACGCGGCCTACCACGGTCGCACCAAGCGACTCGTTCCCCACCTGTGGTAGGACAACGGCCACGTGCAGACGATCATCCTCGGCAGCGGCGTACCGTTTCCCGACCCCGAGCGGGCCGGGCCGTCGACGCTCGTACGGACATCGGCCGGTGACCTCCTCTTCGACTGCGGCCGGGCCGTGCTCATGCGGGCCGCGGCGGTCGGCGCGAGTGCGGCCGCCCTCCGCGCCCTGTTCCTGACCCACCTCCACAGCGATCACATCACCGATCTCAACGACGTGATGACGACGCGCTGGATCATGTCGTTCCAGCCCAACCCGTTGCCCGTCTTCGGCCCCGCCGGCACCGCCGGACTATCCAGGCGACGGAGGCCATGCTCGAGCCGGACATCCGCTACCGCATGGAGCACCACGACGATCTCACCTGGGCGCCGTCGGCCGACGTCACCGAAGGCGAGGGGGGTCGACTGCTCGACGACGGTGCGGTACGCGTCACCGCCGCCCCCACCGACCATGCACCGGTGCGGCCGACCCTCGGGCTACCGGGTCGACGACGGAGGTGCATCCGTCGTGATCGCCGGCGACACCGTGCCCTGCGAGGGGCTCGACGAGCTCTGCGCCGGGGCGGACATGCTCGTGCACACGGTGATCCGCCGCGACCTGCTCGAGCCGCTCAACATTCCCCGCCTCAACGATGTCTTCGACTACCACTCGACCGTCGAGGACGCCGCGCGGACCGCCAGCGCGGGGCGGTGTGGGCACCTTGGTCCTCACCCACCTCGTCCCGTCACCGGGGCCGGAGGAGGAGCAGGGATGGACGGAGCGGGCGCAGCGCCCATTTCGACGGCGAGATCGTCGTCGCCCGCGACCTCATCACCCTCGACGTCGGCGCCTAGCCGAACAGCCGCGGCCCGGCGCTCCGACCGTCTCCTCAAAAGACGATGGCGCCCGATTGTGCCCGCGGATCGTTCGCCGGACACGATCTCCTTGCCGAGGGGTGCGAGGGCCACGGCGGCCAGCTTGAAGTTCCCGAGGCCGAGCGGGATCCCGATGATGGTGAGACAGAGGAGGATGCCCAGCACCACGTGCGCAATGGCCATCCAGAGTCCCGACCAGCACGAACCAGATCACGTTGGCGATCGTCGACGGCGCCCCGGCGTCGGGCTTGCGCACGACCGCACGACCGAAGGGCCAGAGCACGAACGCGGCCAGGCGGAAGCAGGCGACGCCGAACGGGATGGTGATGATCAGCAGGCACAGGATGAGCCCGGCCATGGCGTAGCCGATGGCCAGCCACAGGCCGGAGAGCACGAACCACAGGACATTGAGCAGAGTTCGCATGCGTTCCCTTCCGATTATCCCTGTCGCTGCCGATGCAGGCGGCGACGGCCACGCGAGGCCGAGCCCAGCCGCTCCTCGCGCAGGCTCTCGTGGTCGCGGTCGTCGAGCGGCGTCAGTGCCGCGTCGTCCAGTGCCCACGACAGCAGCAGGTCGGCCAACGCCGGGTTGCGAGCCAGCACGGGGCCGTGCAGATAGGTCCCGACGACGCGTCCCGTGCACCGCGCCCTCGGTGCCGTCGCCGTTGCCGACGCCGGCGGTGACCCGGCCGAGTGCGCCGTCCCCTCGGAGAGCGCGGTCACGCCGCCGTGGTTCTCGAAGCCGGTCAGCGGCGGGAGGCCCGCCCGTGCGAGCACCGACCACGACCTCGGCCACCACCTCGCCCACCGCGCGGGGCCACTCCCCTTGACCGTCTCGACGTCGAGGAGCCCGACGCCCTCGTGCGTCTCCCCCGTCGCGCCCGGAAAGCTGCGGCCCACGACCTGAAAGCCTGCGCAGACCGCCAGCACGACGGCGCCGGCAGCGACCCGAGCCGCCAAGGTGCCGTCGTCGATGAGCGTGCGGGCGGCGCGCACCTGGGGACCGTCCTCGCCTCCCCCGAGGCAGTAGATGTCCGCCTCGGGCACGCGGCGCGTCCGAGGCCGCCTGCAGCAGCTCGACGTCGAGGCCGCGCCATTCCGCCCGCCGGGCCAGGATCAGCCCGTTGCCCCCGTCCCCGTAGGTGCCCAGCAAGTCGGGGAAGACCACCGCCACGCGGCAGCGGGCGCGCTCATGCCGGCGCCCCGAGCAGGTCGTGGAACGCCGTGTAGTTGCCGATCACGTCGACGCACGCCCGGGTCGTCGCCCCGGCCGCCGCCGCCACGGCGCGCCCGGGTCGGCCTCGGTCGTGTGCGCCACCCCGGCGTAGCGCAGTCGGACCGACAGGTCGCGGTAGCGGTCGCCGGTGGCCACCACCGTGCGGCCGGCCAGACGCTCGAAGGGCACGTCCCACAGCCAACTCGGGTCGGCGCCGTCGGCCACCCGCGCGTTGATGCTCACGACGAGCGGTGCGGACGCGCCGGCCACCAGGTCGAGCAGTTCGTCCCACCCGGCCGGGTTCTTGGCCAGCATCAGCCGGGCCCGCGTGGCCCCGAACGCCCGCACCGTGAAGCGCCCGGCCACCTCCTTCACCTCGGCCATGGCGTCGAGCGCCTCCCCGGCGTCGATGCCACAGGCCTCCGCCGCCACCGCGGCCAGCAGCGCGTTCGCCTGGTTGAACCGTCCCGGCAGCGCGCAGACCGGACCGCGTGCCGGCGGCCGTCGGCCCAGACCGCCGTGGGCATCGCCTGCCGCGGTCGGTCCACCAGCTCGGCCTCCACCGTCGGCCGGGCGAATCCGCAGTCTCGGCACACCCACGAGCCCTCGCCGAACTCGATGCGTCCTTCGCACGAAGGGCACCCGACGGCATCGTGCTGCCAGCGCAGGCCGGCACCCACCCAGTGCACGTCGGACGCCGCGCCGGCCCCCCACACCACCAGCGGGTCGTCGGCGTTGGCGACCACGTGGGTCCGCGGCGCAGCCGCGAGGGCGGCGCGCCAACGGCCGGCCACCATGCGGACCTCGTTCGTGCGGTCGAGCTGGTCCCGCGAGAGGTTCAACAGCACGACGGCGCGTCGCCCCGCGTCGCGCTGAGCACCCGCGGCAGGTAGGCCTCGTCCACCTCGAGGACGGCTCGTGGCGCGTCCGTGCCCGCCAGCGCGGCCACGTGGCCGGGCGGCATGTTCGATCCGGTCTCGTTGCTCACGACGTGTCGCCGCGTTGCACCGAGCGCCACGGTGAGCAACCGGGTCGTCGTGGTCTTGCCGTTGGTGCCCGAGACCAGCGCCACCTGCCGGCCGCTGCTCAGATGCTGCAGCAGTTTCGGGTCGACCCGCAGGCCGGCCCGTCCGCCGGCCACCGTCCCCTGTCCGCGCCCGAGCCGGCGTGACGTTGCGTTGACCGCCCGCGTGGTCGCGCTGGCGAGGTCGCGTCCTCACTTAGGGGGTTTGGTGCCGCGCCAGCTCCTCGGAGGTCGGCTCGTGGCGCACCCGCGACTCCGCGGGCAGCAGCGCGCTGATCGCCTGCATGATCGCCTCGGTGTCCGCGTGCGCGTCGGTCAGCGACAGGGGCACGGGTTTGCCGACCCGCACCTTCACCTTGGGCGGATGGCGCACGAGAGTGAAGTCCGGGACTCTCGACGAGCGCGGCCAGACCTGCTCCGTCCCCCACAGGCCGACAGGAACCACCGGTGCGCCCGTCGATGCGGCGAGCCGCGCCGTGCCGGTCTTGCCGTGCAGCACCGGGTCGAAGAAGTCGTAGCCGCGGGGGATGGTGCCCTGGGGCAGCACGATCACCACCTCGCCCGCCTTGAGCGCCGCCTCTGCGTCGCGCAACGGCTGGCCGCTCCCGCTGCCGCGGTCGACCGGGATCCCGCCGATGGCGCGGGCGATCAGGCCGACGACCGGAGCGTCGAACACTTCCTTCTTGGCGAGGAACCGCACCGGGCGGCCGATGGCGCGCGCCACGAGCGCGAGCGCGGCGACGTCGAAGTAACTGCGGTGGTTCGCCGCCAGCAGCACCGGGCCACGGTTGGGCACGTGTTCGACGCCCGCGATGTCGAAGCGCGGATACGGAAAGGACAGCTGGCGCACGAACGGCCGCAGCATGTGATACGGCTCCAGGCCGACGACGCTCGGCACTCCCGGCGGCCGGTCCCAGTGCTCGACCGACCAACGCCGCGCCGTCGCCACCACGGTGAGTGACGGGTCCGGATTGACCGCGTGCGGGGTACCGACGCTCGAGAGCAACGGGACGTCGAAGATGCTGTCGCTGCAGGCGTGGCAGTCGGCCAGGTCGATGCCGTGCTCGTCCGCCCACTCCCGCACCGCGTGCAGCTTGCCCGTCCCCCACACGAAGCCCTCGTAGAGGCGGCCGGTGTAGCGGCCGTCGCGCGTCTCGTAGGCCGTGGCGATCAGGTCGTCGAAGCCGAACGCCTCGGCGAAGGGGGCGATCATGTCGACCGGCGTCGTGGTGGACAGGACCAGACGATGGCCGTCGGCTCGGAACGCGGCCAGGCGTTGGGGGGCGAACGGGGCCACGAGCTCGCTGAGGGCGGCGACCGCCCGGCGGCCGGCGGCCTGCACCTGTTCCTGCTTCCATCCCCGGGCCACCCGGGCGGCCGCCCGGACCAGGCCCATGGAGAACAGGTTCTCCCCGAGGCGGTCGTTGACGGCGTACAGGACCTTGTCGCCGGGCAGGGATCGGCCGGCGGGCAAGACCCCCTCCGCCACCAGGGCCTGGTTGAGCACCTGGCCCGAGGCGTGGCACAGCAGGGTCCGGTCGAGATCGATGAAGACGGCGCTCTTGGCCACGGGCTCAGCCTAAAACAGTTGCCCTTCACCGCTCCTGCCCGCCGCGCTGTCGCAGCGGACGGCCGACCTGGCGAAAGAGCGGGCTGAAACGGAGCCGGAAATTAGGAGAAGGGATCGCCGGGGGGGAGGGCGATCCCTTCTCAAGACTCACCAGGGGAAGGAGGGGGGGCATCCGATTCCCTGTGGTCTGAGATCCATTTTGTCGGTATCTCGGCAATCAGTCAACCAGTTTTGAGAGATACTTACTATCGTTTATACTGATGGGTAACAGAACTCCGGCAAGCAATTCGATAAGGAAGGCCGCATGGAGATAAAACACCTGCAAGCACTCCTCGGCATCGCCGACACGGGCAGCTTCTCGGCCGCAGCCGCCTCCATCGGCACCGTGCAGTCCAACGTCTCGGCCCACGTGGCCCGGCTCGAAGGCGAGTTGGATGTGCAGCTGGTCGACCGGGCCTCGGGCCGGGTGACCGAGGAAGGCGAGGTGGTGGTCGAGCGGGCTCGCCGGGTGATGAACGAGCTCGATGCCATGGTGGCCGACGTCACGGCGCTGCGGGCCGAGGTGGTCGGCACCGTCCGCCTGGGCATGATCGGCACGACGGGGCGCTGGCTCGTGCCCCAGCTCTTCGACCTGCTTCGGGCCCGCCATCCGCACATCCACCTCAACGTCGCGGAGGGCTCGAGCGTCCAGCTCG
The DNA here is from genome assembly GCA_963769095.1 of uncultured Acidimicrobiaceae bacterium. Lineage (GTDB taxonomy): Bacteria > Actinomycetota > Acidimicrobiia > Acidimicrobiales > RAAP-2 > Bog-473. The sequence goes on along the minus strand of CAVYKO010000008.1, from coordinate 993,063 downwards.
AACAGCAGCTGGCGTCGGGCCAGCTCGATCTGGCCGTCGTGACCTTCCCCCTGAGCGGCGACGAGATCATGGCGGCCCAGCTCTTCGACGAGGACCTGGTGCTCGTCCTGCCGCCCGGCCACCCGCTCGGCACGGAACCCTCCGTCCACCTCGAGCAGCTCGCCGACCTCGAGCTGCTCCTCCCCGCGCCCGGGACCGCGCTGCGAGCCGAGATCGACAGCGCGTCCGTGCCTGCTCGCATCACCCTGGCCCCGGCCATGGAGCTCGACGGCGTGCGCCTCATCGCCGCCCTCGCCTTCGACGGCTACGGGCCGGCCATCCTCCCCGCCACTGCGGTGCCCGGCCACCTGCGCGGCCGCTTCCCGGTGTTGCCGGTCGAAGGCCTCCCCCGCCGGCACGTCGGCGTGGCCCAGCGGCGGCGCGGCCTGCCCTCGGCACCGGTGCGGGCCGTGGTCGACGTGCTCGGTGTCGTCGTGAACGACGCCCTCTCCATGCCCGAGGGCATCCACCCCACCTGAGCGTCGCCCGCTCACGAGCTTGCCGCCACACTCCCGAGAGGCCTGCGTGAGTGTATTGGCGTTGCCCTTATGGATTTCGAAGAACCCAGAACGTTTTCGTACTGATTGACGGGAATGAGAAGCTTTGGCTTCTGGAAATTCGCAAACCCATAAGAGCAGCGCCGATACACCCAGAGGAGACACCTCGGGCAGCGACCCCAGGGACACGCCCGCCCGCGCCCTCACCCCGTCGGCTGCGGCTTCCTCCACATGGTCCAGATGGCCGGGCCGTCGTCGGGCAGCCGGATCTCCCGCACGACCTCGAAGCCGTGGCGCCGGTAGAAGGGCACGTTGCGCTCCTTGGAGGACTCGAGGTAGCACGGCAAGCCGACCGCGTCGCAGTGCGACAGCACCGGTCGCATCAGCGCGCTGCCCACGCCCTTGCCCTGCAACTCGACCGCCGTGCCGAGCGTGGCGAGATACCAGTGCGGCTCGTGCGGGTGCACCGACTCCATCTGGTTCAAGATGCGCAGCGTCGTGGGAAGACGACTCCACACGTACGGCAGCACCGGCACCATGGTGAGGACCGCAGTGGCGCCCGTCAGCAGGGGCTTGCCCGCCGGAGCCCAGATGGCCGACCCCGTGTAGCCGTCGGTCGTGTAGCACCCACCGAAGGGGAGGTAGTCGGCGCGCATCTGGGTGGCGAAGAAGGCACGTAACCCGGCGTCGCGCCGGCGCTCCCGCTTGAAGATGTGGCTCGTGACCGGGTCGTCCCAGAACGTCTTGGCCAGTTGCGCCGCCATGGCGTCGACGTCGGCCGCCGTCGCCCGCCGCACGGGCGCTAGTGGCAGGGCAGGTTCGGGAACCATGACGGAGTCGATGGTGGCATCGTCCCCGGCCACGCGCCACCCGGAGAGCCGGTGGCGTGGGGCTGGCCCAGGGCCACGAGGTCGGGCAGGAGCCGCAACCCGACGTAGATCCCGCCCGACTCGGAGAAGTGCACGCCGTCGGTGCAGCGGATGTTCACCTGCCCGATGCTGGCGTCGTACTTGTTGCCCGGGTCCACGACCGTGTTGAGGTCGAAGACGTAGACCTTGCCGCCGGGCGGCGTGCCGGCGCCGGTCGCCGACGACGACGCGACCTGGCGGATCGTCGAATTGTCGATCTGGACCCGGCTCAGCGCGTCTTCGGGCCACGGCCCGCCCGAAGGCCCGGTCCCGCTGTTGTAGTAGGGCGACGTCATCAGCACGACGGTCGCGCCCTTCGACCCGAGCACGTTGACCCCTTCGCGGAAACGGTTCGCCACGTAGGTGTCGAACGCGGCCTGCCCCAGGTTCTGCCACTTGCCGCCGACCTGTTGGTCGAACGTCTCGCCGCGCGCCACGTACAGCACGACGTCGGGGTTGTAGGAGTCGACCCACTTGCGCCACGTCGTGAACAGCGCGTCGGGATTGGTGGGGTTGCACGGCGGGCCGGGTGGCAGCGTGTAGAAGAGCGCCTTGATCTGCGCCTGCATCGACACCGAACAGCCCGGGACCCCCTCGTTGGCGAACTGGACCTTGTAATGACCCTCGTTGGCGAACTGCGCCAGGCCGACCCCCAACGTGCCCGCGATGGAGTCGCCGACGATCAGCACCTTGACCGGCTTGTTCGGCTTGCCGGTCGACGCCGGCAGCGGCAATGACAGATAGGTCGGGGGCGGCGGTGCGGTCGTCGTCGTCGTGGGCGGCAAAGTGGTCGTCGGCTGTCCGGCCACCGCCGGCTGCGTCGTCGTCGTCGTGGTCGTCGTCGACACCGGCGTCTGGATGCTGATCGGCGTCCCCGCCAGCTCCGTCGCCCCCACCGGCACCAGGGTGCTGATGAAGATGGCGCCGATCGCCGCCGTCGCGCCCACCGGCGCCGCCACCCACGAGCGCCAGTTCTTGAGCGCGCCGCGACGGATGGGCATCTCGACCAGGTCGTAGCTCAAGGCTGCGATCGCCACGGTGATGCCGACGCGGGCCAGGAACAACGGGTAGACACCCCAGTGCAGGCGCTGCGGGGTCATGACGAGCAACACCGGCCAGTACCAGAGGTACATGCCGTAGGAAATGCGGCCCCACTGCGGCAACGGCGGCAGCTCCAGGAAACGCACCGCGATCGAGCGCGGCGCCACCGTGCACGCCAAGACGATCGCTCCGGCCGCCAGGCTCGTGATCAGAAATCCTCCGCTGAACGCGAAGGTGGTGTTCTCCGCCACCGTCGTACACATCACGGTGACGCCGACCGCGCCGGCAATACCGAGGACGCCCGCCGACGTCTTGAACCATCGCCGATTGCTTCCCTCCCGCCAGAGGGTGAGCCCGATGGCGATGGCGGCGCCCACCAGCAACGCCTGGGCCCGGCAGTCGGTGCCGTAGTAGGCGCGCGTCGTTTCGCCGTTGGGAGCCTGGAACACCATCCAGATGGCCGAGGCGAGCGAGCCGAAGCACGCCACGGCGAAGAGCACCTGCAGCCGGCGCCGTCGCTCCCACTCGGGGTCGAGACTGGCCTGGGTGGGCGCCGGCTTCAGCACCAACTCGCCGCCGCCGAGGATCTCGACCGACCGCTCCTGGCCGGACCCTCGTCCCGGTCGCCACGAACCGAACCACCCGTTCCCCGCCGGCATGGCCGGCCCGGCTGGCACCGCCACCGGGGCGCCACCGGTACAGCCGTCCGCGCCCCAGCTTCAAGATCGCCAGGACGACGAGCGGCCACACCAGGTAGAACTGCTCCTCGATCGCCAGCGACCACGTGTGCAGCAGCGGCGACTGCCCGGAGCTCAGGGAGAAGTAGGTGGCACTCTGGTGCACCGAGTACCAGTTCGAGTAGTAGAAGACGGTCGCGATGGCGTAGCCGAGCATGTGGGGTGCCTCGACCAGCGTGGGCACGACCGCCATCACGATCCCCATCACGACGACCAACAGGAACAAGGCCGGCAGCAGCCGGCGGGCCCGGCCGGCCCAGAAGCGGCGCAGGCGGACGGTGCCGGTCCCTCCCCATTCCTTCACCAGCAGTGACGTGATGAGGAAGCCCGACAACACGAAGAACGCGTCGACGCCGTAGAAGCCGCCCGGGACCGAATTCAGCCCGGTGTGAAAGGCGATGATGGCGAGCACCGAGAGCGCGCGGACGCCGTCGAGTCCGGGGATGTGCCCAAGACTCGGCCGGGGCGCGCGTGCGTTAGCGTCCGTGCTCATGCGTGGGCGCAACCTACCGCCGGCACACCATTTTCCTCCTCCATCCCACCTTGTAGGAACGCCCGTGCACGTCTTGCCTCACTCCATGCCCTGGGCTTTCGGGTCCGAGGCCCCGCACGGGTGACGCCCGGGGAACCCCAGGTGACGGCCACGTGCTGAGAATCGGAGTCCTTGGGGCAGCCCGCATCACCCCAACCGCTCTCGTCAAGCCTGCCAGCCGGACGGGCCGCGCGGTGGTCGCGGCCGTGGCCGCCCGGGACCGCACCAAGGCCGAGGCCTTCGCCCGCCAGCACGGCATCCCCCGGGTCCTCCAAAGCTACGACGACCTCCTCGCCGACCCCGACATCGACGCCGTCTACAACCCCCTCCCGAACGGCCTGCACGGCTACTGGACGATCGAGGCGCTCAAGGCGGGCAAGCACGTCCTGTGCGAGAAGCCCTTCACGGCCAACGCCGACGAGGCCCGCTCCGTCGCCGCCGCGGCCAACGGCAACCCTGGTTTGATCATCATGGAGGCGTTCCACTACCAGTACCACCCGCTGACGAGGCGCCTCATGGAGATCGTCCGCTCGGGCGAGCTGGGCAACATCACCGACATCGACGTCACCTTCTCCGCGCCCATCTGGAAGAAGGGCGACATCCGCTACCAGCTTGCCCTCGCCGGCGGCGCCACCATGGACATGGGCTGCTACCCGGTCAGCCTGTTGCGGCTCCTGGCGCCGGGCCCCCGCGTCATCAGCGCCTCGGCCAAGCTCTCCTCCCCCGGCGTCGACCGCGCCATGGACGCACACTTCTCGTTGCCCGACGGCGGCCGCGCCCACATCGGCTGCTCGATGTTCTCTTCCTCCGTCCTCCGCATGCACGTCGACGTCACCGGCGACAACGGCAAGATCTCGGTCTTCAACCCGTTCGCCCCCCAGCACTTCCACCGCATGAAGGTGACGACGAACCTCAGTACCCGCCGCGAGCGCTTCGGCCGCAAGGCGACCTACGACTACCAGCTCGAGGCGTTCGTCTCCGCCGTCGAGGACGGCACCTCCTTCCCGACCACGGCGGCGGACGCGATCCGTACGATGGAGCTCATCGACTCCATTTATCTGGCCGCCGGCCTCCCGATACGCCAACCGACCCCTCCCCGAGGGGGCACGCCGGCACCGCCCACGACCGCACCATGAGCCCGCTCCCCGCCGACGACCTCACCGCGCTGGCCGACGCCGCGCTCGACGCCGCGGCGGGATGCCAGGCGGCCGAGCTCCGCGTCGAGCGCATCCGCAGCCAGGTCGTGCGACTCCACGACGCGCAACCCGAGACCACCGCGGACGGCACCGACTTCGGCATGGGCGTCCGCGTCGTGCTCGACGGCGCGGTCGGCTACGCCGCCTCGGTCGACGTGCGCCCCGAGGAAGCGGTCAGCCTCGTCCGCCAGGCGCGCGAGATGGCCCGCGTCACCAGCCACGCCGGCGGCGGCCGCGTCGAGCTCGCGCCCGAGCCCTCGCACGGCGAGGTGACGTGGTCGAGCGCCTTCGGCGTCGACCCGTCGACGGTGCCGATGGCCGACAAGATCGCCCTCCTCGCCGAGTGGAGCCGCCGCCTGGGCGAGCGCGAGGTCGTGGCGCACACGACTGCGTCGCTCCTCGCCGTCTCCGAGCAGACGTACCTGGCCGACCTCAACGGCACCCGAGCCACGCAGCAACGGGTGCGCCTCCAGGCCCAGCTCGAAGCCCTCGCCCTCTCGGAGTCGGGCTTCGAGACCATGCGCACGATCGCCCCGCCCGTGGGCCGCGGCTGGGAGTACCTGACCGGGCCGGTCTCGGCGGGCAACTGGGACTGGGACGCCGAGCTCGACCGGATGCCCGAGCTCCTGGCCGAGAAGCTCGCCGCGCCGTCGGTCGACGCCGGCAGCTACGACCTCGTCGTCGACCCCTCCAACCTGTGGCTCACGATCCACGAGTCCATCGGCCACGCCACCGAGCTCGACCGCGCCGTCGGCTACGAGGCCGCCTACGCCGGCACGTCCTTCGCCACCTTCGACCAGCTCGACACCCTGCGCTACGGCTCCCCCGTCATGCACGTCACCGGCGACCGCACCGTCGAGCACGGCCTGGCCACCGTCCGCATCGACGGCGAGGGCGTCGAGGGACAGTCGTTCGACCTCGTCCGCGACGGCACCCTCGTCGGCTACCAGCTGGACCGGGCGATCGCCGCGTCCATGGGCTTCGAGCGCTCCAACGGCTGCGCCTTCGCCGACTCGCCGATGCACGTGCCGATCCAGCGCATGGCCAACGTCTCGCTCGCCCACGCCGGCGACGACGGCCCGAGCACCGAGGACCTCATCGCGGGCGTCGACCGCGGCATCTATGTCGTCGGCGACAAGAGCTGGTCGATCGACATGCAGCGCTACAACTTCCAGTTCACCGGCCAACGCTTCTACCGCATCGACAAGGGGAAGCTGGCCGGCCAGCTCAAGGACGTCGCCTACCAGGCGACCACGACGGACTTCTGGGGCGCCATGGAGGCGGTCGGCGGCGCGTCGACCTGGGTGCTGGGCGGCGCGTTCAACTGCGGCAAGGGGCAACCCGGACAGGTCGCTCCCGTCTCGCACGGCTGCCCCTCTGTCCTCGTGCGCGGCGTCAACGTGCTCAACGCGCGGGCGGAGTCGGGGCGTTGAGCACGCCGACCTGCCTGCGCCGCCCAACCCGGACGTCCCGTGATCCCGGCCCAAGAGGTCGTCGAGGCCGGCCTCGCCGCTGCGTCCAAAGGTGGCGCCGACGGCTGCGTCGTCCTGGTACACGAGGGCAGCCACGCCGACGTGCGCTTCGCCCTCAACACGACGACGACGAACGGCGTGCACCGCGCCCGCGAGGTCAGCGTGGTCGTCATCGTCGGTGACGCGGTCGCGACGGCCAGCCGCGCCGGCGTCGTCGGCACCGACGGCGTTGCCGACATGGTGACCGACGCGCTCGGCGACGCCCGCCAGGCCCAGCCGGCGGAGGACGCCTTCGCCCTGGTCGATCCCTCCGAAGGGACAGGCAGCGGCCGGCGCTTCGACCAGGGCCCCGAGGAGACCGACGCCTCGGCGCTCGACGACGTGCTCTCCTCGCTCTCGGGCGCCTTCGAGCGGGCCCGCGCCCGCGACGCCGTCCTCGCCGGCTTTGCGGAGATCGACGTCTCCACGCTCTACCTCGGCAGCTCCACCGGGCTGCGTCTCTCGCACGCGCAGCCCACGTCCGCCGTCAACCTGGTGGGCCGGACGACCGACGGCAGCGGGTCGGCCTGGGTCGGGGTGCCGAGCATCGATCCCTCGTTCGCCGAGATGGAGCAGGAGATCTGGCGCCGGCTCGACTGGGCCAAGAAGCAGATTGCCCTCGAGGCGGGCCGCTACGAGGTCATCCTCCCGCCCTCGGGCGTCGGCGACATGATGGCCATGATCAACTTCGACGCCCTCGGCGGCCAGGACACCGAGGACGGCCGCACCGTGTTCTCCAAGGAGGGCGGCGGCACCAGGATCGGCGAGACCATCACGTCATTGCCGTTCACCCTCTCCAGCGACCCGGACGAGGCGGGACTCGAGTGCATGCCCTTCGTCGCGACCGGGGCCTCGAGCTCGGAGGTCTCGGTCTTCGACAACGGGCTCCCCTGCCGGCGCACCGACTGGCTCCGCGACTGGCGTGCTGGCGCACCTGCGCTACCACCGCGCCGGCGCCGCCAAATCGAAGGCGGAGATGGCGCCGTACATCGACAACCTGATCCTCCGTTGCGGCGACCACGACGGCGGCTCGGTCGACGACATGGTGGCCCGCACCGAGAACGGCCTCCTCCTCACGTGCCTGTGGTACATCCGCCCGGTCGACCCGGCGACCCTGCTCATGACCGGGCTCACCCGCGACGGGGTCTACGTCATCGAGAACGGCAAGGTCGTCGGTGCGGCCAACAACTTCCGCTTCAACGAGAGCCCCGTGGACCTCCTCATCCGCGCCACCGAGGTCGGGACGCCCGTGCGCTCGCTCGGCCGCGAGTTCGGCGAGTACCTCAACCGGACGGTCATGCCCCCGCTGCGCATCCCCGACTACAACATGAGCACGGTGAGCCAGGCCAGCTGAGCCCCCCTCGCCCCGGGCTCCCGGGGACCTGCGACCCGCCCCCGAACCCACCAACGCAACGAGCCCGACGCTCAGCGCGGACCCCGTCACTCCTCGACGAACGATAAGGCCGAGCGCGTATACAACGTGCGACGGCGCGCCAAATTTTCCGTGTATGCACCTGCGCGCGGCCCCCGAGGCTCTCGCCCGCGTCGCCTCGTTGGCGTCAGACCGGCTTGCGAACCTCCACGAGCAGCCGCTGCGCCGTCGACGCGAAGGGCCCCGCACGCTCGATGCCCGCGTGCAGGTCCCACAGCCGGTCGCGGTACCGCTCCACGGTGAAGTCGGGCACCGTCCAGGGGACCTTTCTGAGGAAGTGCACCACCGAGGCGACGTCGAAGAATTCCACGTGTAGCGCGCAGGACCGCAGGTCCACGACCTCGAGGCCGGCAGCCTCCGCTGCCTCACGCGCCCGCTCGGGACTCCGGCTCGGGCTGACCGGCGTCGGGCCCATCATGAAGTCGGTGAGCTCCCGGTTGGACCCGGCACCGATCTGCTGGGACAGGTACGTGCCGCCCGGTTGCAGCACGCGGGCGATTTCGTCCCACAGGACGACGACCGGGTGACGGCTGACGACCAGCTCGAACGTGTCCGCCGCGAACGGCAGCGTCGGCGCGTCGTCCACCGCCACCACCGAGGCTCCCAGTGGCCGCAGCCGAGCCCGGGCGACGCGGATGTTGGGCGGCCACGACTCGGTGGCCACGAGGAACGCCGGAGGACGGGCCACGGTCGCCAGGACCTCGCCGCCGCCGGTCTCGACGTCGAGGGCCGACGCGACGGCGCCCATCCGCTCCGCCATCAGCCCGGCGTACCCCCACGGTGGGCGTTCCTCGGTGGCGCGGCCCTCGAACCAGGAGAAATCCCAACCCTCGAGGGGCACCGATACGCCCTCCGCCACGAGCTCCTCGAAGGACGCCGTCATGCGCAACGTCGTCGTGTCGTCGGCTGCGGGGGCGTCAGAAGACGCTTTGGTTCAACGCGTTCAACAGGTTGTTCGTGTCGGTCGGCAACGACTGGAGCAACGTGTTGAGGTTGCTGCTCTGCACGGTGGACCGGTACGCCTGCGCGTTGGCGCTGTTGGCCAACTGGGTGAACGCCGACTCCAGTTGTGCGACGTCGCTCTGGACGGACTGCCCAGCAGCCTGCGCGCCGGACGGCAGGTTCATCGCCTTGAGATCCGAATTGAATTGCTGCAGCGATGCCGCCGCCTCCAGGTGCGATGGTCGCAAGCACGGCACGGTGCTGCAGTGCTGCGTGGCAACGACCGCCTTCTGAATGGCCGCCTTCGAGTTGTTGAAGTCGTTGACCACGGTGCTGTACTGCGACGCGGTGGTGCTCACGTTGTTGGTGAATGCCGCCTGGAGCCGCGATCTGGCCGACGAACAGGATCGAGCCCCAGACGATGGCGAAGATGAGCCAGCCTCGGGCGGCTTTGGGCAGCACGAGTCGGCCCCGGTCGGTCTCGCCGCTCGGGGGCGGAGGCGGTGCCGCCGACTCCCAGGGCGCTGGCGGTGGCGCAGCGGCTTCAGAGGACCCCGGGGGCGGCTGCGGCGGTGGCCCACGCCGGGGGCGGCTGCGGCGGAGGCCACGCCGGGGAGGGCTCCGGCGGAACCGGGGCGGCCGCCTCACCAGGACTTTCGGCCAAGGACGGTCCGCTGTCGGGAGCGCCCGTCGGAGGGGTGGGCTCAGGGAGGGGCCCCGCCACCTCACCGGTTGCCGCGGTCGTGACGGCCGAGGGGGGCGGGGCGAACGGGGCGGGGGCCGCGTACGGCGGCGGACTTCCGGGCGACCATGCCGCCGGGGAGGTGGGTGGCGGATAGCCGGGCTCGGCGTCGGGCACGCGGTCGCCCATGATGCCCCAGGGGTACTCGGACGTGAGCAGGAGCAGGTACGCATTGAAGCGGATCCCGTAACGCAGAAACGCCGAGTACGCCCAGTAGAGCGGCGCGGGCATCTGGCCGCTGAAGAGCATGATCACCCACGTCACGAAGAGCAGCGGGAACACCAGCCCGTAGGACACGATCGCGAAGAAGATGTAGATGGGGAAGATCAGGATGAACCGGAACAACACCGCCAGACGGTTCAGCGTGCCGTTGGCCGGCAACACCGGGCGGACCGGGTAGGCCTGGTCGGCAAACTCGAACGGCGGGTAGTGGTCGGTCAGCAGGTAGTAGTAACCGCTCACGCGCGTCTGCCAGCGGACGACACCTCCGATGAACTCATGGGCCCAATCGGGCAGGCGGCCGGTGAACAGTGCCGCGAACCACCCGATGACGACGACGACCAAGCAGGGCGATCGCCAGGAAGAACAGGACGAAGGCCTGTGGGATGACGAGGATGAGCCGGATCAGCACGGTCCACCGCCGCTGCCGAGTGGGGCCGTCGTACCACATCTCGACTCGCCGGCTCGGTACCGCCATTGCTGCGTACGCCATCACGCCCCCTTGACTTCCGCCGCCGGTTCGCCTCGCGGCCGCGTGGCCCGAACGCTAGGGCACGGGCGCCGGCGAAGCGTGCTGCGTCGCGCTGACCGTCACGACGACCCTGAGAACGGGCACGTCCCGAGCCGGCCGGTCTCGAGGAAGACGCCGCCCGAGGGCCACCCAGGCGCTCGAGTAATACGTCGGATGGGCCCGATTGAGGGACTCGGCCCGTGCCAGCAACGAGAGCGCCCGGTCGCGGCGCCCCGACGCCCAGCCGCTCGCCGCAGCGGCGACCAGACCGACCGGGGACCCCACGGCCCTGCTCCCCTGCACCCTCCCGGGTTGCAGGCCGAGGTCGACCGTGCGCCCGCGCCCGGCCGCTCGGCCCAGCTCCGGCCACAACGCCGCGGCGGTCCGGCGGTCCGGCGCGTCGCACGAGGCCGACCAGCGGATGGGGAGCCGCACCGCGTCGAACCCGTAACGGTCGGCGGTGCCGGCCTGCGGGGTCACGTCGGCGGGGGCACCGCTCGTCAGCTGCACCCAATCGGGCGGCAGCGCGCTCGTCGCCAGCACCTGCGCGACCAAGGCGCGCGTGCCCGCCAGCCAGCAGCGCGAAGTTCTGGGCCTGCCCGGGCAGCTCGCTCAGTGCGGCCAGCTCGGCGGGTGAGGCGTAACTCGGGTTGACGTAGGCCGGTGGCCCGATCGCCCACGGGCCGGCCACCACGACCCGCCCGGCGGGCGACGGCACGGTCTCGTCGCTGACGATGGCCGCCGCCATGGCGGTGGCGGCAGCCAGGTCGGCGGGCTGCCCGAAGCGCGTGGCCGCCAGCTCCAGTGCGTAGGCGGTGTCGATGTCCGCATCGGCCGCCGGCCCGGGGTCCGTGACCCGCCCGCCGGCCCAGTGCCAGGCCAGTAGGCCCGACGGGCTGGAGCAGGTGGGCGCGCGTCCACGCCCAGGCCGCATCGAAGTGGGCGCGGTCGCCGGCGGCGACGCTGAGCAGCATGGCGTACGCCTCGCCCTCACTGACCGTGTCCGCTCCCTGGTCCCAGCGCACGACGCGGCCGCTCGGCAGCTCGTAGCGCGACAAGAAGTACAGCGAGGCACCGAAGGCCTGGTCGGCCGCCCACGTCGGCACGCCGCCCGGCGCCGTGCGGTCGGGCGGGCGGCGCCGCGGTGCGCCGTCGTTGGCCGCGGGACCGCCCGAGGTGCCGACGCCCAGTGCGAGCGCACCGGCGAGGACGGCCACCACGGCGACGGCCACGGCGACGGCGACTCCGACGCCGGGGCGGGCGACGCCGGCACGTCCGGTCCGTCGCCGGGGCGCCGGAGGCGGCGCTGCCACCGGTCGTGCTGCTTCACGCCACCGGGTCGGGCTCAACGGGTCGACGACGCCACCTTCCGTCGCGTCGGCTTGGCGGGCGACGGGCATCTCGAGGACCATCGTCTCGTCCTGGCTCCCTTCACCGGGCTCGGACGTCGCCGCCGGGTCCGCCTCCCCAGGGGCATCCGCCTGACGCCGGCGCTCCTTCGCATGCTGCGCGTGTTGCGGTGACTGCGGCTTCGGCTGGGCTTGCGGCTTCGGCTGGGCTTGGGCCTGCGGCTGCGGTTGTGGCGGAGGCGACAGACCGTCGCCGATGTTGCCCAGGCGCTTATGGAGGACGGCGATCTCCTCCATGACCCGGCCCCGGTGCTCATCGAGGGACCGCAGCTGCTCGCGCCGCGCCTGCTCCTCCTCGGTCGTGCGACGCGACAGCTCACGCGCCTCGTTGCGGGCGCGCTCGAGGAGCTCCTCGCCCTCGGTCGTCGCGCGTGCCCTCGCCTCGTCGATGGCACGCTCACCTGCGGCACCGGCAGCGGCCAGCGACTCCTGCGCCTGGACGAAGAGGTCTTCGGCCGCCCGCGAGAGCTCCTCGGCGCGCTGCCGTCGCCTCGGCGATGATCTGCATGGCCGTCTCCTCGAGGGCGGCCATCCTGGCCTGGGCCTCGTCTTCGGCGCGGCGGTGCTGCTCCTTCGCGGCCTGGAAGGAGGACTGCATGATGCTCCCCACCCGGTCGCCCAGCGCCTTCATCGACTCGGGCGTCGCGGTGAGCGTGCCGGCGTCCAGGGACGCCAGCCGGCGCCGCATCTGGTCCGCCTCCGAGTTGGCCCGCGTCGCCGCGATCCTCGCACTGCTGGGCCCGGTAGTCGGCCTGCTCGATCCAGCGATGCAGGTGCTCGACGTAGTCGTCCACCTGGAGACGGTCGTAGCCGCGCACGACGGTGGCGAACCTCGGTGTGGGGGTGGGGGTTTCCTCAATGGCCATGGCTCTGTTCCTTGCTCTGGTTGGGACGGTGGACGAGGCTCGAGGCGCGACCGGATGCGGTGGGTGCGGCCGATTCGGCGGGTGCGGCCGATTCGGCGGGTGCGGCCGACGGCCTGATCCGGCGCACGACGATGGTGTCGACGCCGCGGCCGAAGGACGCCACGGGCACGGAGTGGTCGACGGCCTGGGCGACATGGGGGAGCGCCTGGCTTCCCGACCCGGCCAGCGCTGCTCGCATCGAAGGTGTCTCGATCACGTACTGGAAGTCGCGCCACCCGCCCCCCAGGGTGCGGCGCACTGAAGGATCGAGGTTGTTGACGTAGCCCAGCTTGTAGAACCACACGACGCCCAACGGGCGGTCGAAGCCGTGGTCGACCAGGTCGACCCAGACCGTGTCGTCGACGAGCAAGCGGTCACTATGCGAGACGTGGTGCTCGACCCAGTTCTCGGCCTGGGCCGTCGGCGCGACCTGATTCGTCCCCATCTGAGTGTGGAGACCGGAAGCCCACGCCGGCGCCACGACGGCGAGCAGGGCGACGGGCGGCACCGAGCAGGACGCCGCCCTTGGCGACGGCCCAGGCCCGGCGGTCGACGGTCCAGCGCACCAGGCCGCGCAACGTCGAACCGGTCGCCGCCACGAGCAGCGCGGCGAACGGCAACAGTCCGAGGATGAACGGCACCGGGAGGTAGCCCCCGCGCAACACGTCGAACAGCGGCAACGCCGCCGCGACCGCGATCGGACGATAGCGGCGCACCGCGAGCCCCACGGGCAGGCAGAGCAGCCCAGCCAGCGGCAGCCAAGGGTCGAGGTGCAGCCAGCCGGCGACGAGCGAATGGGCCTGGCTCGACGGGTCAAAGGGGTTCCCAGTGCCCTGGCGCCCGCCCAGTTGGAACGCGATCGCGCTCGAGAGGCTGACGTGGCCCGGCCCGGGCACCAGCTCGCCCTTCAGCAGCGCGAAGAGGGGGTAGAGCGCAACCACCAGCCCGAACACCGCCGCCGTGGCCGTCACGCAGAAGGCGCGGGTGGTGCGATGCGCCCGCTGCCACACCTGATACACCAGCGCGGGTGCGAACAGGAGCATCGTCTCCTTGCTCAGCACCGCCACGGCGAGGCACGCGCCGCTCGCTCCGAACGCCCACAGGCGGCGGCGTGGCGTGAGCGCCAGCGCAAAGGCGCCGAGCATCCAGGGCATGGCCAGGTTGTCGAGATAGACCATGCGCTGGTAGTCGACGGCGAGTGGGCTGAGCGCGAACACCAGCACGGCCACCGATGCCCACAGGCGCGACAACCGGAGCCGGCGGGCGATCAGGTACAGCAACGCGGCGTCGGCCAGGGCGTAGAGCAACATGATGCGGCGACCGGCGACCACGGCAATGGTGGAACCGGAGAAGGCGTGGCTGACGAAGGTCCACCCGGCGAGCTGGATCCAGCCGAGCGGCGGATGGTCGTACCAATAGGTGTAGGGCGTGAGCGCATGCCGGACCTGGACGGCCCAGGCCTGGGCCATGTAGGTCCCCTCGTCGTCGACGGGAAGCGGCATGCGCCCCAGGCCGACGCCGTGCACCACACCCACCACCACGAGCAGGCAGGTAACCAACACCAGGCTGATCCGGTGCCGGCGCACCCACGCCCGTGCGGTGTCCGCGGCCCGCTCGCGCAGGGGTGGCCGCGCGGGGGCCCGGCGCGCCCGACCGCTGATGAGGTCGTCGACGGAGGGCGCGCGCCGTCGGGGCGTCCCCGGGGCAGGGGGCGGCAGCTCGAGCGGGCGGTCCAACGTCGGGAGCTCGGGGGCCTGCGTCACGAGCGCTCCGCCGGCCATGGTGAAGACGGGCTCGGGATCAGCCGGCACGACCGGCTGGGCCCGCTCCGAGGCGGTCGCGGGGGCGGACGCCGGCCGGTGGGCACCAGTGTGGGCTGTCTTCTCCCAGCCGCGCATCCCCAACATCTCGCGCACGACCGCCCGCACCGCGGCCCCGGCCAGGAACAGCTGGTAGGGGAACAGACCCAGCACAAGGCGGACGTAGTCGTAGGCCCGCGGCTTCGCATAGAAGACCCGCCCGAACTCGCGGAGGCCGACGAGCTCGAACGCGAGCGCGGCCAGGGTCGGAATGACCGGGAGGAAGGAGATGAGCGCCAGGACGACCGGGATCTTCAGGGTGATGATGGAGTAGATGGAGATCGGGATGACCAGGCCGGTGAAGGCCTGGAGGAACGGCATGGCCAGCGTGTAGCGGGCCAGTGCCCGCTGGCCCCGCGTCGGCAGGCGGCGCCATTCGCCCTTGCGCAGCACCTGGAGGAAGCCTTGGTTCCACCGGGTGCGCTGCTTGAGCAGGCCGCGCAGCGTCCCGGGGGTCTCCTCCCGGGTGACCAGCATCGGGTCGTAAGCGACGTCGACCCGTCGCGCCGAGGCTCGACAGTCGGACCCCGAGCTCGCAGTCCTCCGCCAGGCAGCGGGGATCCCAGCCGCCGACCGCGAGCGAGGAGATCGGTGCGCACGAACACGGTGTTGCCGCCGAGCGGGATGAACCGGCGTTCTGCGTGCAAGTGCAGCCGCGAACGGAACCAGAAGAAATACTCGAGGCAGTTGCGGAGCGCGTACCAGTTCGACTGGAAGTTGACGAGTTGCACGCCGCCCTGGACGACATGGGCGCCGCTGCGGTCGAACGCCCCGCCACCTGACGGAGGAGCCGCGGGTGCACCTCGTCTTCGGCGTCGAAAACGCCCACCACATCGCCACGGCACTCGGCCAGCGCGGTGTTCAGCGCGGTCGGCTTGTTCTTCGGCCACGAGTGGTCCACCACGACCCGGATGCATCCAGAGTGACGGTGCGCCGCCGCGTCGGCCACCTCCTTCGTGCCGGGATCGTCGTGGCCGACGACGGCGAGAACCTCAAAGGCCGGATAGTCGAGCTCGGCGAGCCGGTCGAGCGTCGCCCCGAGCACCGCCTCCTCGTGGCGGGCCGGGACGAGGAGCGAGAAGCTGAGCGGTGACTCCGCGCGGGTCGGCGAGGGCCGTCCCGAATCCGAGTGAGCGGAAGACCTCTGGCGTGCGCCAGGCATGGAGCATCCACCACAGCGTCGCCATGGAGACGGCGAACAGGCAGAGCGAGACGACGAGCAGCGCGATGGCGGCGAGCACGGCTCAGTTCCCCGAGCCGATCGAGTGGCCGTCGGGACCGGCCTGCGCTGCACTGGGATCTGACGACGTCGTGGTGGAGGTCGATGTGGTCGTGGTGGTGGTCGACGAAGGGCTGGTCGTCGTCGACCCTGTCGTCGGCGAACTTGTCGCCGTCGTGCTCGACGACGAGGTGCTGCTCGGCGCGGTCGTGGTCGTGGACGTCGGGCCATTGGACAGGGTCGACGTGGACGTGTCGGCGGACGCGGCGCCCTGGGCCGCTCGAGATCCGCTCGGGCCACCCGACCCGCCCGACCCCATGGTCACGGGATGGCTGGCGAGCCGCGGCTGCCCACCGGCGGGCGTCGCCGCAACCGATGCCGGGAGCGACGCGGCGGGACCGCGGCAACGAGACGCCGCTATGGCCGCGGCACACGCCGCTGCGTGCGTCGTAACGGGGTGCACCGCCACTCGCGGACTTGCGCCCAAGGTGCCGGACACCCACAGTCCAGCCACTACCGCGGCGCCCGTCCCCGCCACGACCAGAGCGGCCCAACGGCCCTCGGGTTTCTCATTGCCGCCGACCCCATCCCGCACCTGCTCCGCAGCGCTGGTGGTGCCCATGAAATTGTCAGGGAAGTCGTCGGTCTCGGCATCGGTGACGGCGGCGGTGACCGGCTGTCCGGCCAACGCCGCCGCGCAGTCGTCGCGCAGCTGGGCGACCACCTCGTAGCCACCACGAGAAGGAGGGGTCAAGGCGTGGTCCGCAATGGCGACGGCCCTGGGTGCCCGGCCCTCCAACTCGCGCTCGACGTTGCCGACCTGCTCGCTCGACAACACCGGGGGCCCCGCCAGCGCTCCCAGTAGGACCGCGCCGAGCGCGGCGCACATCATCGTGGGGGAAACGTGGCGCGGTTCGTCGGGGTCGCTGCCGAAGCCGCCTGCGCCGCCCCACTTCTCGGGCCGCGGCGCCAGCGGCCACGGCGACAGCGCGACCTCCCCGGACTCGGCCAAGGCGACGGCACCGGGGTGGACGTCGCCGTGCACCACCCCGCGTTCGTGGAGCGCATCGAGCGCGTCGCCGAGCGCCTGGCCCGTGACCAGCACGTCCTCTTCCTCGCGGGACCCGCTCGGCCGAGAGGGTCGCCGTCGGGACGCCGAACACGACGAAGCCCTCGGCTGTCGTCCCGACGTCGTACACGCTGACGAGATGCGCCGACGCCCGATCGACGAGCGCCGCGGCCAGCTCGGCGAATCGCCCCTCACACCCCGATTCGGGCGTCACGACCAGCACCCGCTCGTCGAGCCAGGTGTCGCGCGCCGCCAAGTCGTCGACTCGGGGGTGCAGGCGACCACGTCGCCAAGGCGGTAGCGCGATCCGATGATGCCGTGGGTGTTCATGGTGGTCGTCGTCCCCTCTATCGATCGGCGCGGGCATGGAACCCGCATGGCGAGTACGAACGGCTTGAGCACGCGGACCAACGTGTGCTGTGCAGCAGAATGGCTCGAACGTGTGTCGCAAACGTCCGGTTGCACGGCGACTGAACACCCGTCCCGTCGCGGCTCGGACTCCCTATACCCGCCCGGCCGCGGGCTATGCGGCGGGGCAGATCAATTCATCGATGCGCCACACGCGTGAAACGTGAGGCTCATCCCGTTCGGCCAACGCCGGTAGAAGACGTCAGAGTGCTGCGTAGACGGCGTCAATGAGCGCACGATTCCGCGTGCTCTGCCAACGGGGGATGACGTGGTTCATGACGTACCCGAAGGCGACGCGCGGCGTCCGGGTCCGCGAAACCCACGGCACCGCCGGTGCCGAAGTGGCCGAAGCTGTGCGGGTTGGGGCCGAACGGGCGCCGCGGCACGGTCGGCTTGAAGCCGAGTCCGAAGGTCACCTCTTCGTGGAGGATCGGGCAGAAGCCCTCCGACTGCGGCGACACCGCCTCCGACAGCAGCTCGGCCGAGACGATGCAGATCGGGTCGAAGCAGCGCCTCGTACATGCGCGCGACGCCGCGCGCCGTGCCGTGGCCGTTCGTCGACGGCACCGCCGCGGCGCGCCAGTCGGGCGTGTTGACGACTCCCATTGACGAATAGCCCGGCGGGTTGAAGTAGCTCAGCATCTCCATCAGTTGATCGCCCTGCAGCGTTCCGACGTCGAGCTCGCCCAACCGCTCGGGTGCGGCGAAGTACACGGTGGCGCAACGCCCTTCCTCTCCGGCCGGCACCCCCACGTAGACGTCGGCCTCGAGCGGGCCGGCCACCGAGGCCAACCGCGTGCCGCACGGTCGCACCGCTGACGCGGCGGATCACCTCGCCGATCAGATGCCCGTAGGTGTTGGTGTGGTAGGCGTGGCGCGTTCCGGGCTCCCACCACGGCTCGGTGGCCGCGAGCGCAGCGGCCATCCGGTCCCAATCCCACAGGTCCTCGTTGGTGAGCGGGGTGCGGATGGCGGGCACTCCGGCCCGGTGACACAGCGCATGACGAAGGGTGGCCGCATCCTTGCCGCCGGCCGCGAATTCGGGCCAGACCCGTGCCACCGGATCGTCCAGGGCGACGAGCCCCGCGTCCACCAGTTGGAGCGCACACAGGGCGAGAAACGCCTTGCCGACGGAGTAGAAGTCCACGAGCGTGTCGAGCTGCCACGGCACGCGTGCCTCCTGGTCGGCCCAGCCGCCCGCCAGGTCGACCACCGTCACGCCGTCGACGATGACGCAGACCGCAGCGCCCACCTCGTCACGCTCGGTGAAGTTTCGGGCGAACTCCTCTTGGACCAGCGCGAAGCGCGGGTCGCAGGCGCCCGCGATCGGGGTCTCCACAAGGGTGACTCTGGCGTGCCGGGCCCGCAGGGAGCAAGCCGGGCGGCGGAGACCCGGCCCCGCCGCCGCACATCAGCTCAGACTTTGACGCCCGACCGCCGGATGGTCGACTCGTCCGTGCCGAGATACGACTCGATCACCGCCGGGTGCTCGAGCACCTCGGTCGGCGTGCCCTCTGCGATGACCTCGCCCAGCTCGAGGGCGATCATGCGGTCGCAGATCGCGGTGAGCAGGGGCATGTCGTGCTCGACGACGAGGATGGAACATCCCGTGTGCTGCTGCACCCTGATCAGGAGCGGCCCCATGGCCTCGGTCTCCCGTTGCGCCACGCCACCCGACGGCTCGTCGAGCAGGAGCACGCCCGGCTCCTGACCCAGCACGCAGGCCAGTTCGACGATGCGCCGGGTCCCGGTGGACAGCTCGCCGACGAGCTTCTCGCGGAACGCGCCGAGGCCCATCAACTCGACGAGCTCTTTGGCCTTGCGCGACGCGTTCGCCTCCGAGTCGAGCGACGCGGGGAGGCGGAGCCCGGCCGCCACCATGTCGCGGGACTGCAGATGCCGTTCCAGCGCGACCTCGATCGTTTCGATCACCGTGAGCGACGGGTAGAGGCGGGCCTCTTGGAACGTGCGGCCGATACCCGCGGCGGCGCGCATGTAGCCGGGCCAGCTGTCGATGTCGACGCCGCCGAGCCTGATGCGGCCCCCGTCGAGCGCCAGGAAGCCCGACACGCAGTCGAAGAAGGTCGTCTTGCCCGCACCGTTGTGGCCGATGAGCCCGAGGATCTCGCCGTCGCGCAGCGACAGGCTGATGTCCTGGATCGCCGCAATGCCGCCGAAGCTCTTGCGCACGCCGTTGCACTCCAAGATGGCGGGCGCCTCGGCCGACGGCGGGACCCGCTTGTGCGGGTCGGCGACCAGCAGGGCGGCGGACGCGCTGGTCGCCTCGTGGTGGTCGGTCGGCCCGGCGTCGGGCGTGACGACGGTCCCCTCCACCGAGCCGGCGCCCGCGATGAAGACCGAGCGCAGGATGTCGGGGCGTTCGAGCAGGTCGACGGTGCGCCCGCTGAAGCGGACCTCGCCCTTCTCCAAGAAGACGGCCCGCTCGGCCAGCTCGAGGGCGACGTTGACCGACTGCTCCACCACGACGATGGTGGTGCCGGTCTCGTGCAGTTGCTTCACCACCTGGATCAGCTGGGTCACCACGGTCGGCGCCAACCCGAGCGACAGCTCGTCGATCATCAGGACCTTGGGCGTCACCATGAGCGCCATGGACAGCGAGAGCATCTGCTGCTCGCCACCCGAGAGGTTGCCCGCCTGCTGGTGCGCCCGCTGGCGCAGGATCGGGAACAGGTCCAGCACCCGCTCCTTGGCCTCGCTCACGGCCCCGTGGTCCTTGCGCACCATCCAGGTGCCGAGCCGCAGGTTCTCCTCGACCGAGAGCGTCGGGAAGATGCCGCGGCCGCCGGGCATGAGCGAGAGGCCCTGGCGGGCGATGGACTCGGCCTGGTCCCCCCCGATGGAGGCGTCGCCCAGGCGGACCGAGCCGCCGCCGACCTTGACCAGGCCGCTGGCGCCCTTGAGCAGCGTCGACTTGCCGGCGCCGTTGGTGCCGAGCAGCGCCACGATCTCGCCCTCGTGCACCTCGAGGTCGACGCCGAAGAGGATCTGGACCGGGCCGTAGGACACCTCGACCTTGTTGCAGGAGAGCGCGATGGGCGTGTCCGGGACGAGCCCGTTCGAGCCGTTGGTCGACGTCGACGTCGACGCCGCCAGCCCCGTTCCCGACGGCCGCCGCCACCACCGGCACCTCGGCGGTGTCCTCGTCGCGCGCTGCCGGCGCCGGCTCGAACTCGTGCTCGAGCGCGGCGGCGACCCCGTCGCCCTCCTCCTCGCCCAACGCGTGCTCGAGCAGCGAGGTCTCCTCGGGTGCGTGGTCGGTCAGCTCGACGCGCTTGTCGGCCACCAGGCTCGGCACGAGGATGTCGCGCCGCCGCGCCACCAGCTTGAGCAGGCGGTCGCGGATGTTCTGCACGCCGGCGGCCAGGCCGCCCGGCAGGAACAGCAGGATGATCAAGAGCCCGAAGCCCGTGAAGACCAGCTGGTACTTCGGGAACGAGTAGCTCAGCACCTCGATCAGCGCCACGCCCATGAGGACGCCGCTGATGGAGCCCAGCCCGCCGATGACCGCCATGGAGAACACGACCAGCCCGTAGGACGGGTCGAACGTGTTGAAGCCGACCGCACCCAGCAGGACGGCGTACAGGCCACCCGCCACGCCGG
The DNA here is from genome assembly GCA_963769095.1 of uncultured Acidimicrobiaceae bacterium. GTDB lineage: Bacteria > Actinomycetota > Acidimicrobiia > Acidimicrobiales > RAAP-2 > Bog-473. The sequence goes on along the minus strand of CAVYKO010000008.1, from coordinate 972,266 downwards.
CGATGGCGCCCGCGAGCACGAAGCTCGACAGCTTGGTGCGTACCGGCGGCACCGACATGGCGGCCGCCGCCTTCTCGTTGTCACGCGTCGCCAGCAGGACGCGGCCCGAGCGGGCCTTGCGCAGCCCCTGAATGAACAGGATCGTCAGCGCCAGGAACCCGAGACAGGTGAAGTAGTAGGCCTTGTTCGACACCAGGTCGAAGCGCTGCCACAGCACCGGGCGCAGGAACTGCTGCGGAATGATGTTCGGGAAGTACGTCGGGTTCAGGAAGAAGGTGTCGACCGCCACGCCCAGCGCGAGGGTGACCGCGGCCAGATAGGCGCCGCGGATGCGCAGCGCGGGAATGCCGACGACCACCGCCAGCACCGCCCCGGCCGCTCCTGCGGCCGCCAGGCTCAAGAAGAAGTCGATGTTGGCCTTCTCGATCATGTCCCCGGCGACCACCCCCCCGACGCCGGCGAACGCGAACTGGCCGAGGCTCACGTTGCCCGACCACCCGGTCAGGACGACGAGCGAGATGGCGATGATCCCGTAGATCAGGGCCGCCGTGTACTCGAGCGTGGTCCCCGGACCGGCCACGAGCGGCACCACGATCACGACGACGCCGAGCAGGAGGAAGATGCCGATCCGGCCGGCGACCACCTCGGGCAGCTTGCGCAGCGCGTCGGGGATCGGCTTCAGAATTCCGGTCGCCGAGAACGTCTCCTCGGCGTCGTCCGCCCGGCTCCGCTTCTTCTGCAGGAAGAGCAGGCCGACGAGGATCGCCACCAGGTTCACCACGTCGCCGATGGCGCTGCCGTAGCGCGGCATGTTGAACTCGAAGAGGCCCGTCGTGACGCCCAGGGCGACGCCGGCGCCGAAGGCCAGCGGCAGGTTCTCCATGCTGGCGATGATCGCCGCCGCCAGCGCGGGCAGGATGAGCGTCGGCCCCGCGCCCGCCGCGATCGTGATGCCGCTCGACGGCGCGCTCGAGAATGCTCGTCAGTCCGGCGAGCAGGCCGGCGATGACCCAGACCAGCGTCGACAGGCGGCGCACGGGGATCCCGAGCAGCCGGGCCCGGTCCGCGTTGTCCGCCACCGAGCGCACGGCGATGCCGGCGTCGGTGCGCAGCAGGAACCAGCCCAGGGCGATCAGCACCACCGGGACGACGATGGCGATCAACAGGTCGTTGCCGTTGAAGAGCACCGGGAAGATGAGGACGTGGTGCGCGGTGAGCGGCGTGGTGACGCCGCCGACGATGGAGGGCCCGTTCAGCCAGCCCGGCACGAGCAGCTGGATCCCGCCGAAGAGCTGCGCCAGTCCGATCGTCACCACCATGACGATCAGCCGCGGCGCGGTGAAGAAGCGCCAGCGGATGATGAAGTCGACGAACAGCCCGAGCGCCGCCCCGACGAGCAGCGCGATGCCGATGCAGACGAACCAGTTGACGTGGTGGGCCAGGTTGAGCTCGACCGCCACGGTCGCGGCCAGGGCGCCCATGGCCCCGTACGAGAAGTTGATGACCCGCGAGGCGCGGTACGTGAGGACCAGGCCCAGGGCCAGCAACCCGTTGACGGCGCCGAACTCCGCGCCGTTGAGGATCTGTCCCCGCGGTGCGCTGTGCGGCCAGATGGCCGGGACGACGAACAACATGATCAGCGCGGCCGCCACCGACAGGACCGTGGCGCGCACGCGCACCGGAGTGCGGGACCACACGTTCGACGCCTTGGTCCAGGCGTTGTCCATCTTCTCGGGGAGCTCGAAGCGCATGCTCGCTCAGCTTCCCCCGAACCCGGTGGGCAGCGGCAACGGTCCGCCGCCGTAGGAGCCGATCTTGGTGCGGGTCTTGGAGAAGACGTACGCCCCCTGCTTGTCGTTGTAGGGCGAGGTCATGGACGGGTTCCAGTAGATGAAGGTCCAGTCCTCCTGCGGCGTGAAGTGCCCGTTCGGGAAGCCCCACGTGCCGTACAGCGCGTTGGCCGCCCCGGCCGTGCTCCCCGGATAGGCCCGCATGCCGGTCTCGAAGTTCGCCGGGGTCAGGTCGGGACCGGCCATCTGGATGCCGATCGCCATCTCGAGCATCTGCGCGTAGATCACGTCGACGGCGTTGGCCGGCTCTGTGCTCGGGCTCACCTGCTTGTAGGCCGCGTAGCCGAAGGTCTGCTGCTTGGGCAGCGTCTGGCCCGCGAAGCTGACCCCGAAGGCGTGCGACCACTCGCTCTGCTGGAAGAGCTGGCCCACGATGTCCTGGTCGGTGAAGGCGACGCCGGCCACGACCCACTCGGGCGTGTAGCCCTGCTCGGCGGCGCGCGACGTCAGGTACACCGGCGTGACCGGGTCGCACCCGCAGAACACGGTCGTGATCCCGTCGTTCTGGAGCTGGCTGACGATGGTCGCCGCCTGGCTCGAGAGGGTGGACAGGTTCAGCTGGTACTGGATGTTGTCGGCGATCGGGTGTCCGGCCGCCGCCGCCTCCTGGACGGCGGCCTGCGCGGCCGTCTGGTACCAGGGGTTGGACGGGGCGATGATCGCGACCTTGCGCGGCTTGCCCTGCAGGCTGCCGCCGGCGTACTGCGCGTTCCCGCCGGCCATCGACTTGAGGTACAGCTCCTGCGTCGCGTTGACGACGTCGTCGGACTCGGTGTCGAGGCTCCACATGTAGGGCGCGTACTGGCCCATGAACTGCGACGAGAGATACGGCACACCGAAGTTCACGACCTTCTGCTCGGAGAGCGCCACGCCGTAGGGCTCGGAGGCGCCGTTGAGCTCGGCGAACGCGTGCAGCTGCTGGGCCGCCGTCACCGCGTCGGCGTCGGCCTGCTGCTGGCCGCTCCCGAGGAGCTCGTTGGTGATGGAGCCCTGGCCGTTGAAGAACTCGATGTTGAGCTTGCGGCCGTAGAACTGGAAGTGGTTGTTGAAGTACGTGGCCAGGGCGTTGATCGTGCGCTCGATGTCGGCCGTCGTGTCGGCGATGTTCGCGCCGCCCAGCGACTGGAGCGTCTGCTGGAAGCTCTCCGAGTCCGCGGTGATGCGGTACGTGACGTTGATCTGCGTGGGGGTCACCCCGGTCGACGTCGCGCCACCGTTGCTCCCCGCGAACTGGATGCACGGCGGCGAGTACGGGTCGCCGGCCACCTGGGCGCCGCCGCAGGCGCTCGCCTTGCCGGCCGCCGTCGACGCCACCGCGCCGGTCCCCGTCTTGGCCCCGGCCGCCCCGCCCGCCGCTGCCGGAGGTGCCGCCCGACCCCGAGGTCCCGTTCGTGCCGGCCGTGCCGCCGGCCCCGCTCCCCGACCCGGTCCCGCCGGTGACCTGCTGGGTCTCGTGGACCACGTTCTGCTGCGGGGCCTTGGTCGGCACCAGCATGGCCATCAGGACGAAGGCCACCAGGAGCGCGGCCAGCGGGCCGTACCCCTTGAGCAGCCGGCCGTTGGCCTTGGCGGCCGACAGCCGCAGCTTGCTCGAGCTGCCCGAGCCGTCTTCGCTCACGCTCACGTTGTTGCTCCCTCCACTGCTCCCATCAGGCGGTCACGCCGCCGCTGGCGCAGGTAGTCCCAGACAAAGAGCGCGACGACGACAGCCAGCGCCGCCAGGCCGATCGGCACCGCCGCGTTGTTGGTGTTGCACCCGCCGCCGGACGGTCCCAGGCTGATGCAGGCGGTCGTCTTCGTAGATCGGCCCGAGCGACTGCTTCGACCCGCTGCCCGACGACCCCGTGTTCGTGGCCGGCGTGCCGGCCGTCCCCGCCGTGCCCAGCGTGCCGCTGTTGCCGGTCAGCGCGACGCCGCCCAGGCCGGTCCCCGTGTTCCCGCTCGTCGTGGCGGCCGTCGACCCCGCCGACAGCGCCCCGGCGTCGCCGGAGCCGAACGGTGACACCTCGGCCTGGTCGTTCGTCTCCGCGCTGGCGCCACCGAGCTCGACGTTCAGGTTGCCGCCGCCGGCGAGCACCCCGATGCCGATGTCACCGACGAGCAGCGGGGTGGCGAAGTTGCAGTTCGCGTTGAGCAGCGCGTTGACGATGGCGGTGCGCACGGTCTGGATCTGGCTCAGGTTCGAGCCGATGATCTCCTGCCCCAGGACGTTGTTGTCGATGCCGACGCTCAACGGCGAGATCTGCACCGTGCCGTCCGGCAGGGTCGACTGCGCGGGCCACTGGACGTTGAGGCCCACCGGCGACAGTGCGGTGTTGACGATGTTCAGCACCGTCTGGGGGTTGAAGGTGCCGGTCGAGGTGAACTTCGAGAGGTCGATCTTGACGCCGGCGACCGTGAGCGAGCCGATGCTGAACGTCCCGGTCGAGGTCTGCGCGGCGCCGGACTGCTGCGTGGCCGTCCACACCAGGTTGCCGAGCTGGACGATGCCGTGCGCCAGCGAGATCGAGGCGACGTTCGACGAGGCCGTCGCCGTCCGCGTGCTGCCGTTGTCGATCGACGCGTGCGAGCTCGACGAGAGCCCCGAGATCGTCAGCAGCCCACCGGGCACCGTGATGTTGGCCACCTCGGTCGTCGAGTTGGCCGTCGGTTGGGTGGTCGCGGTGGCCGCCTCGGTCCCGGCGCCGATCGGCGACGAGGCCGGCGTGATCGTGCTGTTGAGGCTCTGGTTCCCGTCGACCGACTCGGCCTGCACGGGCTGCGGCACGTCCTTCGGGTTCAGGTCGGGCGGGCCGCCGCTGCACCCCGCCGACTCGAGCGCGGTGCCGATGGCGCCGAGGTCGATCGTCTGCGACAGCGACTGCGCCTCCATCTGCTGGAAGGCCGAGATGGAGGTGGCGAGGATGATGGCGTAGTTGAGCCCACCGGTCGTCGGGGCGAGCGAGATCGCCTGCGCCTGCGCCGTGGCGTTGCCGGGCACGAACGCCGTGTCGGCGCCCGACGTCGACCCGAACTCGACGATGCACACCGCGGCCACCACCGCGCAGGCCATGCCGGCACGGAACGCGGCGGGCGTGTAGTGACGCTCCCGAAACCGCGTCACCAGCGACCGGCGTGGTCCTTTCACCAGGCGTGCCCTCCCCATGGATCCGTTCGATCCCGGGAGCACAACGAGCGCTGGGCTGGATCCCTACGGAAAACGTTGGCCTGTTCGCGCTCCGCGAGCAGGGCATCCGGCCACGTTGCTGCCGCCGGACCGCCCGGCGGTGGCCGGACCTGGGATGCCGCCGGCCAGGCACTTCGTCGGCTCGCGGTGCGCTCCCGCGCCTCGCCGTGGAACGCCCCGCCGTTCCCGCCGCTCATCTCCGTGCACACCCCCCGCAGGATGTTGCCCCGAACGCACGTCCGGGCGCCGCCCGACAGTAGTCAAACGGCGCGATCGCTGGCCGGGCCGCCGGATGCCCCGGCCTGCTCGGACACTTGTCGCAGAAGAGGTACCCACCTCTCGAGGCCGCCAACCCCCAGGCCTTCGACCTTGGCGGCGTCGTCGGCCCGCCGCAGGGTCACCGCGTCGGCCGCCCAGGGCCTGGCCAGGAAGTCCTTCGCCTGCTCGGCGCCAAGGGCCCCGCCCTGCCGGCCGCAGCGAGGCCACGCTGTCGCCGGAGAGGGACACCTTGTAATTACCCTCCGTCGCGACGAGATAGCGCTTGGCCTCCACGTGCAGCGCCACGATCCCCGCCACCCGCTCCCCCAGCGTCGCCCGGACGGCCGCCGCACCGTCGGCGGCATGGGTCTCGTCCCGCGCCGCCGGCAACAGCTGGCCGAGGTCGTGCACCAGGCCGGCCACCGCCAGTTCGCCGTCGTCGGGCTCCCGGCGGCGCACCAAGGCCGCCGTCTGCAGCGCGTGGTCGAGCTGCGACACCCCCACGCCGGGGCTCAGCAGCCGATCGGCCCCGGTGGCCAGCACGGCCACGATCTCGTCGAGGCCGAGCCCGGCCGCTGCGCCCTCGTTGCCCACCCCTGCATTCTCCCCCGTTGCGGGTACCGTGGCGCGTGCCCTGGTCGCCACCGCCGCGTGCCGGCTGGACCGACAAGCTGATCACGCTCGGGCACGGGGTGGGCGACGACGGGCGCTCCCTGATCTCGCTCCAGCCGGCGGACCTGCGCGCCGCCGCCACGGCGACGACGGGCCTCGCCGACTTCGGCGACGCCTGGTGGGAGGAGCCCTTCACCCGCCTCTGCGCCTCGCTCGACAGCGAGGCTCGCCTGCATCTCCCGGGTCGCCTGCGTGCCCGGGGCGAGCTCCAGCTGATCCTGCAGAACCGCCTGCGCATGGTCGACCTGTGGAAGCGGGAGCCCGCCGTCCTCCGCCAGAGCGTCGAGGCGCCGATCGTCGTCACGGGGCTCGGGCGCTCGGGCACCACCCTGCTCCACGAATTGCTGGCCTGCGACCCCGCACAACCGGCCCCCCCTCCTGTGGGAGCTGCTGCACACCGTGCCCTACGAGGACAGCTCCGGCGACGTCTGCGACGACGAGATCAAGCTCATGGACGAGATGGTCCCGGCCTTCACCGCCATGCACGAGAACGGCGGGCGGCTGCCCACGGAGTGCATCTTCGCCTTCGCCCACCAGTTCTCGAGCGACATCTTCACCGGCCTCTACAACGTCGCCGACTACACGGTGTGGCGGAGCGGGGTGGACCAGTCCCCCATTTACGACTGGCACAAGCGCCACCTGCAGACGCTCCAGTGGGTGGCCGAGCGGCCGACCACGCGCTGGGTCGTGAAGGCGCCCTCGCACCTCTCCGCCCTGCCTCTCCTCTTCGCCACCTACCCCGATGCCCGCGTCGTCATCACCCACCGTGACCCGCTCCGCGTCATCGGCTCGCTCTCGGACCTCATGGCCACCCTGCACTTCATGCACTCGGACCACGTCGACCACGGCGTGCTGGTCGAGTTCATGGCCATGGGACTCGAGATGCAGATGGACGCCGTGACCGCCGAGCGCGACGCCGGCGCCGTCCCCAACGACCGGATCGCCGACGTCGTCTACAAGGACCTGGTCGCCAACCCGCTCCAGGTGATCGAGCGGCTCTACGCGTCGTGGGACCTGCCCGTCACCCCCGACTTTCGCGCCGCGCTCGACGCGTACCTGGCGGCGAGGCACGACCACCGCAGCTCGGGTCACGACTACTCGTTCGCCGACACCGGGCTCGACCTGACCACCCACCGGGCGCTGGTGGCGCCGTACCAGGAGCGCTTCGGGGTGCCGTCCGAAGTCTGAACGGATCTTTGGCTGTCCCGGCGGTCGTGGAACGGCGGCCCTTGGACGACGCTCGGTTGGGCCTCATTCCGTGGCAGAATTTCTCGTCATGAAAGGCGAGGCGTCGGAGTTCGAGGCACATCCGGGACGAGGGCGCTTCAACGCGGCCTTCTTCCATGTCATGGACGGGTACATCGATTGGCATCTGCGAAGGCACAAAGAAGCCGTGTTTGCCGACTTGCCCCGGACGGTCGTGGAGATCGGATCTGGTGTCGGAGCCAATTTCCGTTATGTGCAGCCAGGAACGAAAGTCATTGCTGTCGAGCCGAACCGATACATGCACAAGACACTCCGGCTTGCCGCCCAACGACATCGAGTCGAGCTAGAGATTCGAGATGTCGTGGGGGAGCAAATCGATCTCCCGGATTCGAGTGTGGATGCTGTGATCTCAAGCCTTGTTCTATGCACCGTCGCCAGCCCGAACCAAGTTGTATCGGAGGTGCACAGGGTGCTTCGGCCAGGTGGTCGATACAGCTATCTCGAACATGTTGCTGCTCGGGACGGCACCTTGACCCATGGGGTTCAGCGGGCGGTTCGTCGGCCATGGGCATGGGTTTTCGAAGGTTGCTCATGTGAGCGAGATCTCGAGACGGTGATCAGATCAGCCGGATTCACTTCCGTTGAGAACCGCCGCTATCGGATCCATTCCCCCTTCGTGCCCTTCAACACACACATAACCGGCACCGCTGTGGCCTGACGTGGCGCGAACCTGCACGACAAGGGCGGAGATGTCCCACCGTCCCGGACGGCGGGCACTCTGGAATGCAATGCGAAGGGCGTGACGCGCAGAGGGGGCCCGAAGGTCACCATCGAAAAGGCAGTCCGACCGTCGGAGTGATCAGCTGCGCCTCAGGCCGGTGTACTGAGATGCTTCTTCAGTCGATGAGGCCACCAACGACGAACGCCAAGGCGATCAGCACAATGGTGGCGCAGGAAATGTAGACGGTGATCCGCCCGACCCTTCGGTAAGTCGGGGTTGCCCACAAGATGGCGCCGAAGATCATTGGCAGCAGACCGGCAAAGAGAACGGCCGCGGCGTACAGGATCCAGCGCCACCATGGCCGTTTCTCAAGGACGGGTTGTGCAGCCGGATGTGGAGGTGGGTACGAAGGTGAAGGTAGAGCGTGGTGCGTCCACTGTGATCCCGACCACCAGCGTATTGAGCCATAACCGGCAGGGTCCGGGTACCAGCCAGGTGGCGGAGGGGCCACTGAGATATTCGGCGCACTATCGCCCGCGCTAACCATAGGGCCCATGTTTGCAAAAATCCGTCGCGTGTGGTGGAGGACACGCCACCCTCATGGACCCCGTTCCGGCGAACTGGGCTACCCAAGTTTTAGCCACCAGCTCTTACGAGAGCGTCACGGCGCATTCAGCGATCCGAGCCAGGGTGACCTCCATGGTGCCGCGGTTGTGCCGTCCTCGGTCGTCGATCCGAAAGACCACCGGATCGAGTCGAGACACCAACCGTGGTCGCTGCTCGGCCCAGCTCTCTACGACCCGGCAACCGTCTTCCCTCGGCTCAAACCGGTAGTCCCACCGGGCCATGGGAATGGGCCCGTACCGAACATCAAAGGCGAATTGCGATTCAGGACTGGCAACGAGGACCGTGCACGTCGTGGTCCAACGGAACGATCCCCGACGGTTCTTGCCTCGAAATTGCGCACCAACCACGGGTCCGTTGCCGCCACGAATCCAACGGCAGGAGACCGTTTCGGGACTCCACTCACCCATCCTGGTCACGTCGCTGATGAGGTCATACAGCAGCGCCGGAGAAGCATCGATGACGCGATCGACAGTGACGTCAGCCACTAAATCATTGTTGCGACGGAACAATCCGATGTCCACTTCCCGGCGAACTGGGCGACCCAAGAGAGCTATTCCCTATCAGGTCGAGCGCTAGGAAACAGGCTGCGTGATCGCTTCCGTTGCATCCCCTTTAGGACACGTGCCCCGTCGTCGTGACCGGCCAGCCACCCCAGAGCTTGGGGAAGGGTTTCGGCCCAAGACACGCCGGGCGGGAGCTGCTCGGGCAGCGGTCGAGCGATGGGTTGCCAATCGTCCCGACCATTGATCGTGTCCAGGATGATGTCAAGATCGAACTTGTCGCTCCATCCTGATGGTCGCAAGCTCATCAGCCACTGGCTCCGGTCTCGCGTGATTGTGATGCAAGCATCATCCTTGGCAAACTCGACAAGTACGTCTCCCATTGACTCTGATGACCCGCCCTGGGCGTTCACTGGCTGCCAATCATTGGTCCCTAGCCAGGACAAAGTGGAGAGGACATCGCTTAGAGCACACCCCTCCACATACTTCATGGTTTCCCGAATGACGGCTGAATCGACGGACACGAACCAATCATGGCCTCTCTGCGGCTATCCCCCTTGTACCGATCAGCAGCACCCAAATTCGGCGATCGGGCGTCCGGCGGCGCCGTGCGACCGGTTGGCAGTCCGGCGGAGTGGCGACTCCCGCGACATGACAAGCGTCACCGTGGTTTTGGATCACGACCTGCGCTGCGAATCCCGCGTGCCTCCATCTTCTTTGCGAGCGTTTCCCAATTCTCCCAAATCAGGGAATCGCCCGACTGCCTCGGCTCCTCCAATTTTCGTTCCTCGATCGCTGCGAGTTCCCATTTCTTCCAGTACGTGGTTACGACCGATCCGAACGCGACTTCAATCCATTGGATATCAAGGCTCCTACGACACTCCAGCACGCCGAGATCCTCAAAGAAGTTGGCAAGACGCTTCAGCCTGAAGGACTCCGACCGATCAAATTCTTGCTCAGACGTGCTGAGCGACAGGTAAGACTCCATAAACTGTCGTGGCTCAAGTGGGTCGATCTTGCCTCGGACCCTAAGCATGTCGTCACTGTCCCATCTTCGAGAGATTTCCAAATAAATCTCGGTATTGCGAGCCTTTGCAGACTCAAGCGCTGCTGTGCGTGCAGAACGGAGCCCGACGATGGTGACGACGACGCCAACAGCCAGAACGCTGGTCGCGATCGCTAAAAGAGCCGAAGACCAGTCAACGCCCCACCACAGCGGCGCAGCTGCCAGGACTGCCACGAACACAGGCTACGTCGGAGTCAGGTCAGCCGCACCTGCCGCCCGTCACGTAACCGTCGGTGTGTCACCCAATCAGCCGCCACACCCGACTCTGAGTTCCCGGCCATAGACAGGCCCGCGAACACAGGTAGACATGCCGATCTGGCTTGTAGTCGTCACCAAGGGGTGTCCCCGTTGTGCCGGTCGGCTGCGCTCAAACCGGCGCACGGGGGCACCTCCGAGCGACCTATCTTCTGGTGTGGCCCCTCAAGAGCGCAGAGCCTGGTATTTCATACCCATGGACGGTTTCAGATTAGCGGCCCTATCTGCATTTGTTTTCCTTTCGTTGAGCGCGGGCTTCGCAGCGCGATCGGGGCCTGCCGTCGCAACCGGCAATCCGGTCGCGCCCTCGTCCGAACGAGGCATCGCCGGATGGACCTCGGCAGGAACCGACGAAGAGAGCACGCTTACCGCCGGCGAGGGAGTCGCCACTGTCTCTCAGCCTCATCAGTCCGAAGAGCTGTACAGAGGGATCGAGTCGATACCGAACACCTTGAAGTCCGAGGGCTGGGGTCACATTGGTGACCCCGACTCGATTCATGGGTACGTGTTCGACGCCTATCAGGGGCCTGGTTCAGGAAACTCCAAAATGTTCCTGGTCACGACGCCCGAGGGAAAGGTTGTCGTGTACGTCCACAGACTCGTACCTCGTGAGCTCTACAACAACTCATTTGCGGCCGTCTCTCCGGACGACCAATGGATGGTTGCCGGCGAGTGGGAAACGATGAGCCATCTGCAGATCTACCCGACGCCTATCCTCAACCGCCGCACTGCTCCCAATGGTGGCTCACTCAAGCTGGCTGGTTTCATAAAGCTTGATCACATGGTTAATGACATTCAGGGTTGCGACTTCGTGACACCGCTCACACTGATCTGCGCCTCCGACGATGACTCGCGAACTCTCTTTGCCAATGAAAAGCCGTTGGTGGAGATCCAGCTGACCGAAGCGCTTCACGGCAGGAGCGTGAGAGGGCACGTCGTCGACCTTGGATCAATCCCCCAAAGCAGTATTTGTTCCGGCACCTTTGAAGCGGAGGGTGTTGACTTCGATGATTCGACCGGAGTCTTGCGCGTGGAGATCATCCAGCCGGGCTCTTGCATTCTAAAGACGACCATCTTGGAGTACGAACGAGCCAGCCGACATCACTGAAATCCCGGCCTGAACAGTCCCATTAAATCGGCGGTATGGGGCATTTCGATCCAGATCGTCGGGTGTGTGCTCAACCAAGCAAGGCATCGACATCCCGAGCCCACGCCCATTTCGACAGCGTGATGCGCGACTCGATGAGGTGCCGTACCCACACAATCAGACAATCGACACACGTGCCGTCGTTCTCAACCATCCGAAGGATCGTCCGGTCGATCTCGATCCCCACCACCATCTCGATCCAACGAGGCGTCGTTTCGGAAGCGCCTCCGACAATGGGCCAGGTGTCCAGTGCGGGCGGGGACTCGATCCCGGCGAAGAGGGCGGCCGTGTGCGCCACCATGAGGTCAGAACGACGCTGTCGGTCGCCCTTGTTGACTTCGGCCAGGAGTTCGTCCAAGCGCTCCCATGACTCGGCCTCCTCCAGGCGGGGCTGGAGCAGAGTGTGATCTTGGCCGTCGTGAGCGATTCTCTCCACCTCACGATTGGACTACACCTCGAGCGCATCGGCAAAGATGTCGCCGGGAGGTGTAACCGTGGATACCGAGGATCCGTTCTCCGATGTGCTGGCAGCCAATCAGACCTATAGCGCCACCTATAAGTACGGCGAGCTAAAAGGTCGCGCATTGAAGGGCTTAGCGGTTCTCACCTGCATGGACTCTCGCATCGATCCGCTCGGAATGTTGGGTCTGTCGCCCGGCGACGCCAAGATCCTTCGCAACGCCGGTGCCCGGGTCACTGACGATGTGTTGCGAACCCTTGTGCTCGCCACCTACTTGTTGGGCGTTAACCGGGTCATGATCGTGGCCCATACGGACTGCCGGATGACCGTCGAAGACGAGGACGCCGTTCACCGCGCAGTGGCGGAGGCGGGCGGTCCCGACACGAGAAGCCTGTCCTTCATGACGACAGGCTCCCTCCGATTCTCTTTCTCAAGATGTCCAGAAGATTCGCTCGTCGCCCTACCTGAGGGAGTTGCTGGTGGGTGGCTTCATTTACCACCTCGATTCAGGCCGTCTGGAAGAAGCCCACCACTAGAAGCACACGGAATGTCTCGGACTGACATTCACCGGGTTTGTCTTCCGAGCGTCCACCGCTATCGACCCGGTGAACGGGGCGCACCGTGCTTACCCGGCAGCGAACGGGAACACTCCGGTTCGGAGTGGGAACGGGCGGCAGTTGGGACCGTCAGGCTATGCCGGCGTGCCCTACCGACTTCGTGCTTGGCACATTCAAACTCGGATAACCTCCTCCGCCATCAGGAGCCGCAATTGGTGACCGGATCAATGCCGACCGGATAACGAAGCGTGATTCCCGGCCTAGGTACCTGGTTGGCGAAGGTCGGAAGAGCCGAAGCAGGGACAGCATCCTTCAGGATTCTGTAGAAGTCGTCGTCTGCGGTCATCGCGCCACGGCGGAGTCAACCCACTTCGTTGTGGCGACATCCGCCTTGCGCATACCGATCCCCCAGGGAACGCTGAGGAACTTGTCGTTCGTCAGCGTGAGTCCGGGATTGCCGACTTCGGCTCCGAGCAGGTAGGCATCATCGAACATAAAGGCGTCGGCCCGTGCGTCCTTCAGCGATGTCAGGGCGTCAGCCGGGCTGGCGACTTGTTCCAGGTTCGCGCCCTTGAACACGTTTTCGCCCAGGTGGCATAGACCGACCCCGTGGTGGTGACCACGGACTTGCCGTCGAGGTCTGCGAGGCTCGAGACGTTCCCTCCGGCGCGAACTAAGAGGCGGCCGGTTGCGCCGTAGTAGGGAGTCGAGTAGTCGATGCTGTTCCGGTGGGCCTTAGACCGCGAGAGGTGGCGATGATCATGTCCATCTTGCGGCTCTTGAAGAGTCGGGATCCGACTGTCAGTGTTGACGCAATCGTACTGGACGCGATCGCGGCTGCCGAAGGTTAACTGGGCGAACTCCTGAGCGACCTCGACGTCATAGCCGGCGTGATGTCCGTGGGCGTCTTCGTAGCCGAAGGGGTAGAAGTCGCACTTCACGCCGATCACCCACTTGCCCCTGTCGGCCGCCGCGCAAGGCGGGGCTGGGAGCCCGTGGACGTGCGAACCCGGCGAGGTCGTGGACCACACCCGACGGCGGCGAGCGCAACGGCAAGAAGTGCGGCTACAACAGCTGCTGACCGGGACGTCATCGCAACACCTGCCTCCACTTTCTGCTGCGCTATTGCAGCAGTGTGCTCCGTCGTGATCGCAACCTACATCGAACCTTGCCAGCGACGCGCCGTACTGGCTTACGCGCTCGCAGAGACACACTCATTCGCAGGCCGCGGAGTTCTTCGACCGTATGACGCGGCCGGTCGGATCAGGGAAAGTCCAACAACGCATCTTTGAACACCCGGCGATCCCGCTGGAGTTACCCCTTCCAGACGTACGGAGACACCCTCATCTTCGATCTGAGATCGGTGACTTCGGCCACAGCTCGAAGGGCCGCAAGAACGCTTTCAGCGATTGCTTCTCCAGATACGCTCATCTGTCCCACCTTTGGGAGCACAAGCGACTCTGCTTTCCCTCGAAGGAGGCATCGCCAAAAGAACCGCAACCATTATGGCGTGTCCGACGTGAATGGACCGAAGAGATCGTCCTCCGCCATGGCGAAGGCGACACTACCGACGACGTGACTCAGCAGCGTGGCTCGGCCCCGCTGGGCTCCGACGATGTCCCTGAACGCCAGCGAGTTAGCCTGCAAATTGATCACGCGCATGAGTGATTCCGACGCCTTAAAGGTCTGAATCAACGTGTCAAATGACCAGGACTGCGATCGTTCGTGGATCTGGATTGCATTCTTCTTTTCGTCGGCCTCCGATGGCGAGTAGACGGCCGCGCGGTCTCGGTGCTTAGCAATTCTCGCCCGAGCGTGTATCCAGAGAACGCAGCGGTGGAGACTTCCGTCAATGCATCCAACTGCTTACCGCGTTTTCTTCGCCTGTTTCTTCGATCGCACTCAAAGCGGTCCCAAGGATGCAGTTGCGCAGCGCCTTGTCCGTGGCGGATGTGTCTTTTCCCCACGTTTGCGTGACTTTCCCGATGGCTTTGTGCCGATCTTCAGTGAAGCCGGCCATGCCCTCCTTGACGCGACTCAATATGTCTTCATCGGCAGCCACACTGGGAGCCTATTGCCCCCAGTGTGGACGATCTCGCTTCGATCAGGCGGACTGACAAGTGACCTAGGTCGCCTGACGATGAATTAGGTGTTTAACGGTTGACTTTTCAAGAAGTATGAACGGTTGCAACCTATTCCTCGGCCGACGATTAGCGAGCGTCCTCAATCGAGTTTCCCTACGATGCTCGCATGTAGCCACCCTGTCGGCGCCTGACTCGTCATGAGCATCCCGAGGGCAATGCCAATAACGGGGATGAACGCAAGCAGTCCTAGAAGAAATCAACAGGAGTCCGACGCGTATATTTAGCACCGGCATTTCGCCAAAGGTCAGCGAAGGCTTCCCAAGTCATGAGTTTTCACTGGGCCGAATCACTCCAGTGCGGAAGCTATTCCGCTGATCCTGACTAGCAGGACCCATCTGCCCGACCGCTCCCACACTCGGCGTACGGGCACCCCGCTAGCTATCGCGTCGCTCAGATCCCAACGGCGTGGCGGCCGTCCTCGAGCCAGGTTCGTAGTGCCGGATCGAGGGTCGACGCGGAGGTCTCATAAAGCGCAAGATCGTCGGAGTTCAACTCGCCGCGCCATCGACCGCTGTCGCCCTTGTAGAAAAAACTGTCTGCGCCGCCCTTCCACACCATCGCCATGCGGTCGTCGAAGTGACGTGCTTCATCGTGCATGGCATCGAATCTTACTGTTGCCAGCAAAGCAGGCCAGGAATCCTCGTTGACATCTATGGTGCAGAAATCGGCGATCCGCCGCATCTCAGTCTCGGGGTCGGCTTTGAGATCACCGAAGTGGACGAAGCAACACGTTGGGAAGCTCTCGTACCGCCCACCAAGTCGATAAATGGTGGTGATGTGACCAGAAGGGCCAGCCGTCGGTTTCCCACTCGAACCATCCCTCACTCACCCACCGAGGCCACAACTCGGTGTGGCGTCGCCGGACAACGAGGGAATGCCGGACCCGGCCGGTCAGGATCGTTGAAGAGTTCGAACATCATGTCGGTGTAGGACGAATAGTGGTTAAACAACGACATGAAGACGTCGCGGGTATCTCGGCCCACGACGATGTACTTGGACTGCGGGAAGAATCGCAGACCATCAGCGGCCAGATGACTCTTAATAAACCTTCGATGACGCTGTGCTTCGAGACGATCGAGAATCGGTTGGAGAGGTCC
The DNA here is from genome assembly GCA_963769095.1 of uncultured Acidimicrobiaceae bacterium. GTDB lineage: Bacteria > Actinomycetota > Acidimicrobiia > Acidimicrobiales > RAAP-2 > Bog-473. Next base: position 956,540 of record CAVYKO010000008.1, on the reverse strand, counting down.
CGTGAAGCGAGAGTCGATCCACAGCAAATTTCCGTCAATTCTCAGGCAGGGGCTCTGGTCCGAGGATCAGGGCAGCAAGGATGCGCTGCGTCCAGGTCGTCCCGGCCTTGTACGCCGTTGTAACAAAGATGTCGTCGATCGCGCGGCACAAAATGGTCCCAACGAGTGCTATCGAGATGATGGTTGCGGTACTCCCGGATGCGCTCGGGTGGTTCGAGCCTCATGGGAGCACATCATCTCACGAGGCAATTCCTGGAGCTGAGCCGAACGAGCCTGACTGGAATCGTCCTCGTCCCGGCGAGGGGGGCACTATCTCGAGTCAGATTCGAGAATGATCTGGATGGCTTGAGGCACTGTTGCGACCACGGCATCGGGAGGAGAATCCGATGGTGCCCAGCTGCGGCCTCTTGCGATCCAGATGGTGCGTAGACCAACACCGCGACCCCCAGCTATGTCAGCGGTTGCCGAATCCCCAGTCATCCACCCCTCAAGGGGTCTCTCGCAGAGTACAGCCGCCATCTCGAATATGGCCGGGTCAGGCTTGGCTGCGCCAACGACTTCGGAGATACAGATTCGTCGACCTCTTCTATGAGTTTCGTCGCTTCCAGCTTGGCCAACTGTGCTGGCCCGCCGTTGGTTATCACTCCAATCCGCCACTCTCGGGCGCGGAGCTGCTGCAGTCCAGCCACGGTGTGTGTGTCGACGTTGTAGCAAGTCGGATAGTCGGCGTAGTAGCGATCCATGAGCTCTTCGATGCCGGCTGAAATATCGAATGCCGCCCGGACGTCCGCGAAAAAGACTTCTTTGGAGTCATGCCGTCCTGGTCGGCCGATTCCATAAATGGCCAGGCCTCTTCGGGAAGTCCGTGAGTGCGAACGAACGCCTGCGACCAACGTCGGAAGGCGGCCTCGCGATCTAAGAGCGTGTTATCTAGATCGAAGAGAGCGAGACCCATGAATCAAGTATCGCGGAGGTACTCTCGATCTCGTCGAACTGCGCTACCCAGCCAATCGTCTGGTCTGATCTCGACCCGACCGCGCAGAAGGGGCCCGCAGGCCCCTTCGCACGACTCCATCATTCTGACTTGCTCAGGATACTAACTAACGCCCGAACCTTTGGCGACCGTTCTCTTGCAGCGCCCTGGGTCTGGATGACTGCATCATTCTGACCAAGTGATGACACCGGGTTCGAATCCCGGCCGGGGCGCCCCGCCCGAGGGTCGGGCTGCTGATCGCCGGTCACCATCGACAAGGCGGCCCGACACTCCGGGCATCCCATGCGCTCCAAGCTGGCGGCCTGGGGCACGAAATTGTCGGGACCGTGGGGTTTGCAAAACCCGGTTGTTCTCCCGGTGTGACCACGCGGGGGAAGAGACATGGTACGAGTCGCAGCGTGGGAGCGAAAAAAGTTCACGTTCCAGCCAAGACGACCCTTACAGGCCACGGCATCCGCACGATGGTGGTACTGGATTCCTTTGGTCCTGGCGGTCGTTGTAGTCGTCGCAGCAGTTCTCCTCGGGCATAACTCACCAAGGCGAAGCTACGGTTTCGCCTCCGGACTACCGGAGGGACCTCCGGCGGGCGAGATTCAAGTCGTTGATCGCTCGCTCGGCAACGGATGGTCGATTCGAGCCTTCGACAATGCCTCTGCCGGCCCCCAATCCCAGCCGAAAATCACTTACGAGTTGATCGAAGATCGCGGAGGAGTGGCAATCAGGAGGGGGCCGCTTCCTTTCGGTATCACGCCACACCTTGCAGTTCCCGGACTTGCATTGATGCGCGGTGATCCCGATGGCGATGGGCCGGGCTGGCGGTGGACGACCTTCTACGAGGTCACGGATCCGTCAATCACACTTGTCCGCGCCGTGATCAGCGGTCAGGACGTGGACTCAATGAGGCCGGACAAGCTGGACGACCTTCGGTTCGTGATTCTTACCGCCGATGGGGACACTTCAAGAGTTCATATCGAAGGTCTGAGTCGCACTGGCGCGGTACTCGCTTCGCTTCCCCTTGTGGACCCGACTTTCGGCAAAGCAGTTCCGTAGCGCTTGATCCTTCGGGGTCACCTTCATCTCGCCGCCGATCCGCGTACTGGGCAGCCCCCACCCCTCAACTGCAGGGAGCCCTAGCGTTCCCATGGAGCCAATCTCTGAGTGGAATCTGAACTCCATGCTGAGGTTGGCGGCAGTCCTGGTGGGGTATCCGAGACTTGTGTCGATGAGATCGACCAGTGCTGGCGGATACCGTCGGCGAGCATGGTCACCGAATCGACCACGCTCATGACATTGGTATCGAGCTCTATGTCGTAGTGGACACCACGGTGTACAGATGCGGCCTGCTTGCGAGCAATGCCCTGTGGCCGATCACTCCGCTTCTGCTCTCTCATTGCCGTCGTGTCCGGATCACAGTGCACAGCCACCCAGCACACCGGAAGATCGCCCAGAGCTTTGTCCCAGCGCCGCTGGTCCTCGCTGCCATCGAGCAAGACTTCGTCAAGGATCACGTCGATTCCGTCGGAGACGAGGCTGGCGACGGCTCGCTGAAATCCCGTGTACAACCTCATGAACTCAGCCCCGCGCTGAATCTCGCCGTCGATGATCTGGATTCCGTCCTGCTCGCCGACCATCTCGGCTGGGAGTGCCCACATCAGCAGGTCGATTCCCAAGAGGAGCCATGAGCCGTCGAGGCTGGACTGGAGCTTCCGGGCCAGCGTCGTCTTTCCAGCACTCGATCCACCGTTGAGAACAAGCACGTGCCCAACGGACATATCTGCGCCCATGACGTAGTCTGACGCTAGCTCTCGGCGGAGAGCCGCCCGCGGCCTCAGTCCCGGTTCGGGAGCACGTCGGTATCAGTTCATCAGCTGGGTGGGATACAAAACCCGTGTCCACCATTTAGGTGGAGGGAAAGACGGCAGAGCTGATATTCCCCATTCGCAATGAGATTGTTTACGAGACCCTCGACTTGGGCGACGAGGGGGCCAACCGGATCGGCTGCTGTCGTTGCGGTCGTAGCTGCACCCGCCGGGGCAGGTGAACCTAGAACAGCGACCGCCGGCACCCCGAGGGCCATGCAACCAACAAACAGGGGCGTGAGTACGTGGCGTAGGAGAACCTGTTTCTTGCGGGTGCCTTGCCTCATAGGGGGACTTCCTTTCAGGATGCGCCCTCCGAGCTGACAACGGCGTACATCCGTTGTTCTTCGTTGTCCATTGCTTGTCCACTGCCAACGCGCACCTCTGGATGTGCCGGTGGATCGGCCGCCAAGTCCTGCCCCCGTAGTCCCGATAGGAACGACTCCACAGCGACGCCCGGCTCGCCGGGTCGATGAGCGGCGAGGAACCCCACGGATAGTGGTTTTTGTGAGGTGAGACGTCGGAGCGCGAGGTGCGCTATGAGTTGGGGCATGGATTGGACGATCGAACAGATTGTGGTGCCCGTGGCGGACGTCGACCGGGCGAAGGCTTCTACGCCGACCAGTTGGGATTCCACGTGGATGTCGACCACCGCGCCGGCGAGGACTTCCGGGTCGTGCAGCTGACGCCCCCGGGTTCGGCGTGCTCCATCGCCCTCATGAAGAACGAGGCCGCGGCCGGTTCGCTGCAGGGTCTGCACCTCGTCGTGCGCGACATCGATGCGGCCGTCTCGCTCCTGCGCGGCGCAGGCGTGGAGAGCAGCGGCGCGTTCCACTTCGACGCCGGGGTCCAGGTCGAGGGACCCGGTCCGGAGCGGGCCGACTATGAGACGTTCCTCTCCTTCAGTGACCCCGACGGGAACGGCTGGCTGGTCCAGGAAGTGCCCAGCCGGCCGAGCTGACGCAGGGGCCCTCCTCGACCGAGTGCTACAACGACGCGAGTTTCACGACCTCGGCACTCGGGTGCGGCGGGCCGTCGGCGAGCACCCAACGCACGAGCATGTACCCCTCGAGGCGCCCGCCGGTGTCGAGCCAGTTCGCCACGCCCGGTCCGGGGTCGCTCGGGGCGATGACGAGGCGCCACGATCCGTCGTCGGAGCGCGTGGCGTTCTTGTTGTTCAGGTTCGTCGTCGTGTAGCGGTTGTCGAAGCTCTCCATCCACGGCGAGGTCAGCGTCAGGCCCCAGTAGAGGAACGGCTTGTCGGGCTCGTGCACGGTGACCACCAGCGCCTCGTCCTTCGCCAGCTGGAAGCGGCCGCCGTGATACGTCATCTCGGCGTTGGAGTGCGAGCGCACCTCGTCTTCCTGTGACTCGACGTGCGCCGATCCCGCTTGCCCGCCGAACGTGTTCATGTTGGTGGCGGCGTCGTGCCACATCTGTAAGGCCGTCCCCCCGACGAAGGTCAGGAACATGGCCGCGAGCTCGAGCTTGGGCGCGAGCTCTTCGGGCGAGAGCAACGGTGGCGGTGGTGCCTCGCCCGGTTCGGACACCAGCTCCATCCGCAGGCGGGCCAGCTTCTCGGGTCGCTTGTCGAAATGCGTCTCCCGGATGGCCAGCTGCGCCGTGCCGGGCTCGAGCACGACCGCATTGCGCGGCCGGGGGTCGGGCATCTTGTCCGCCGGCGCGATCAGGATGTCGACCTCACCGTTGGGCCCGAGCTCGAACTCGTCGATGTGGGTCTGCGTCTGGGTGCCCGTGCGACCCTCCACCGGCCCCTGACCGAACGGGGTCCCGAAGGTCATCCCGAGGTAGGCGCACTCCCCCCTGAGCCCCACCAGCCGGTACGAGTGCGCATCGTCGAGGACGCAGAACAGGTAGTGGACGTCCGGATTGTCGACCAGCAGCTTGCGGTACTCGTCCTGCAGGGTGAAGAGCTGGGGGTGGAGCGGGTCGGAGCGCTCCACGATCCAGTCCAGGGCCAGCCGCGCCAGGCGGGTCACCCAGCGGTAGCCCTCGGCCAGGTCAACGTCGCTCTCGGGCACCTCGGTCGCCCGGCGGACGACATCGAGGGCCGCCGTCTGGGCCCCGACCCAGGCTTCGAACGCTGCGTCGAGCCGGTCGTCCTGCATGGAGCCGCACGCTACCGGCGTCCGTGCCGACTCGCCGGGTTCCCGACGCGCCCGGTAGTTTTCGTGGCGTGACCGACACCGCGACCGAGACCACGAGCACGGACGAGCTGCTCAGCGACCTGCGGGCCTGGCTGGACAGCAACTGGGACCCCGACCTGACGGTGGCCCAATGGTGGGAGCGCCTCGGCCTCGCCGGTTGGTCGGCGCCTGGTCTGCCGACCAACGCCTACGGCAAGGCGATGGCCCGCTCCGACACCGTGCTCGTCGCCCAGGAGATCGGCAACTTCGGTGCGCTCGGCGCCCCGGCCGGACTGGGGCTCCTCTTGGCGGCGCCGACGATCGCCACGCACGGCACCCAGGAGCAGATCGACCTCTACGTCCGCGACATCGTCACCGGGCAGAAGGCGTGGTGCCAGCTCTTCAGCGAGCCCCAGGCCGGGTCGGACCTGGCCGGCCTGCAGACCGCGCGCCATGAAGGACGGCGACGAGTGGATCGTCAACGGCCAGAAGGTCTGGACCTCGGGTGGCCAGTACGCCGACCTCGGCATGCTGCTGGCGCGCACCGACGCGGAGGTGCCGAAGCACCAGGGCATTTCGTACTTCGCCCTCGACATGCTCCAGGACGGGGTGGACGTTCGGCCCCTGAAGGAGATGACGGGCCGCGCCTTGTTCAACGAGGTCTTCATGACGGACGCCCGGGTGGCGGACTCGGCCCTCATCGGCGGGCTCAACAACGGCTGGGCCGCGGCCAACACGACGCTGGCCAACGAGCGGGCCGGCCTTGGCGCCGGTGGCGGCAATGCCGCGGGCGGCGGCCTCGCCCAACCGGGCACCGTCATGGGCATGCTGGATCGGCGCGTCGGCGACCTCGTGGCGCCCAAGCCCACGGACGACGGCAAAAGCAAGAGCAAGAAGGCCGCCCCCCAGGGAGGGCCCGGCGGTGCGCTCGGGGCCATGCGCGGCGGCGCGGGAATGCTCATCGCCCTGGCCCAGTCCCGCGGTGTGAACAAGGACGCCGGGATCCGCCAGGACCTGGCCCGGCTCCACACACTGGGTGAGATCGGGCGCATCAACGGCCTGCGGGTCAAGGCGGTCAAGGAGAAGGGCGGCGACATCCCGGGCATGCCCAACGTGTCCAAGCTGTCCATGAGCCAGATCGTCCGGCTGACCCGCGACCTCGGCCTGCGCATCATCGGGCCGTCGGGGATGCTGCACGCCTACGACACCGAGGGCAAGGCCTCGCTCCAGCAGTCGACGCGTGACCCCTTCGCCGGCGGCGTCACCGAGCTGGCCCTGTTCGCGCAGGCGCCCCCCATCTACGGCGGCACGGACCAGGTGCAGCGCAACATCATCGGCGAACGCGTGCTCGGCCTCCCCAAGGAGCCCAACAACGACCGGACGACGCCGTTCTCGCAGCTTCCCAAGAACGCCTAGCCGTCACCGCGGCAGGATCGAGTCGGGGCCGGGGGGCAGTCTGGAATGAGCCGGGTGGATCGGACCATGCGCGGCGCGGCCGCGATCGTCGGCGTCGCCGACGACGTGTCGCCCACCGGCGAACTCGCCCGCTTCGGCCGTGACCTCGAGGTGGCCATGGTCCTCGAGGCACTGGAGGACGCCGGACTGACCCTGGCCGACGTCGACGGGGTCTGCCACCCCGAGTCCGCCGTCGGCTTCGCCGAATACCTCGGCGTCCATCCGACCTTCGTCGAGTCGACCATGACCGGCGGATCCAGCTACGAGGTGCACGTCGAGCACGCGGCGGCCGCCATCGCCGCCGGCATCTGCGAGGTCGTGGTCAGCGTCTACGCGGCCACGCCGCGCAGCGACCGCACGCAGGGCCGGAGACGGGAGTGGCGTCGCCCCGCCGGCCCCAACCCGATGGCCGAGTGGGACATGCCCTACGGCCTGCGCACGCCGATGGGCCCGTACGCGCTGGCAGCGGCACGGCACATGCACGAGTTCGGCACGACGTCCGAGCAGCTGGCCCAGATCGCGGTCAGCACGCGCGAGTGGGCCGCCTTGAACCCGCGGGCGCGCTACCGCGACCCGATCACCGTCGACGACGTCCTGGCGTCGCCCCTCCAGGTCAGCCCGCTGCACCTGCTCGACTGCTGCCTCGTCACCGACGGCGCCGGGGCGTTCGTGATGACGAGCGCCGAGCGGGCCCGCTCGCTCGCCAAGCCGCCGGTCTTCGTGCTCGGCGCCGCCACCTGTACGGACCACATGGTCATCGGCCAGATGCCGGACCTGACCACGACGCCGGGCGCGGTCTCGGGACCCCGGGCCTTCGAAATGGCGGGCCTCGAACCCGCCGACGTCGACGTGCTGATGGGCTACGACAGCTTCACCATCACCGCGCTGCTCCACCTCGAGGACCTCGGCTTCTGCAAGAAGGGCGAAGGCGGCCCGTTCGCCTCGGACGGCCACCTCGGACCGGGTGGATCGCTCGCCATGAACACCAACGGGGGCGGCCTGTCCTTCACCCATCCGGGCATGTACGGGATGTTCCTCATCACCGAGGCGACGCGGCAACTGCGCGGCGAGTGCGGCGAGCGCCAGGTCGCCGGCGCCGACGTCGCGGTGGCGCATGGCTCGGGGATGTTCCTCTCCGTCATGTCGACCGCGGTGCTCGGCACGGAGGCAACGCTGTGAGCTGCGGCGAGCGCCGAGCAGGCGGTCCCGGCCGCGCCGACGCGGTTCGAGCCGCCCGTGGGCGTCGAGAGCGGGACGTTCTGGGAGGCAACGCGTGAGGGCCGGTTGCTCGTCCAGTGGTGCACGGCGTGTGACCGCGGCGTCTTCTATCCCCGGGTGTTCTGCCCGCACTGCCGCGGGCAGCGGCGCCCTGGAGTGGCGCACCGCCAGCGGACGCGCCACCGTTTACGCCGCCGGGGTCGAGCACCGGCCCGAGGCCGCCGGCGCCAACTTCTCCGACGGCCAGCCCTACTGTGTGGCCCTGGTCGATCTGGAGGAAGGGGTGCGCATGCTGACCAACGTCGTGGGGTGCCCGCCCGACGCCGTTCACTCCGGCATGGCGGTCACCGTCACCTGGGAGCGGCTCAGCGACGGCCGCCAACTCCCGCTCTTCGAGCCGGTCGGCGCCTCGAAGTCAGGGCAAGAGCGGTGGGGAAAGCTCGTGAAACGACCGTGAGCCTGCCCGAGGACAAGCGAGCCGCCGCCGCCCAAGGCATGTTGCACGCGTGGTGGGCGGCGCGGATCCCCGACCGCCTCGCCCTCATCACGCCGCACGGCGACCGTACCTACGAGGACCTGAACCACGAGATCAACCGATTGGCGCGCGCCCTGCGGGCTCGGGGCCTGAAAGAGGGCGACGCCCTCGCCCTGATGTGCACCAACGGTCCCGAGTTCCTCGAGACCCTCTACGCCGCCCAACGGATCGGACTGCGCCTGACGCCGATCAACTTCCACCTGACCGGCGAGGAGGCGGCGTACATCGTCGAGAACTGCGAGGCCAAGGCGTTCGTCTGCTCCGGCGAATTGGGTGAGCGCGTCGCCGTGGCGGCCGAGGGCGGGGGGCCCGGGCTGGTGAAGATCAACACCGGGGGCTACCTGCCCGGCTTCGAGATGTACAACACGGTGGTCGCCGCCGAGGACGGGTCCGACATCGACGACCCGGTCATCGGCAGTCAGATGCTCTACACGTCGGGGACGACGGGTCGACCCAAGGGCGTGCACCGTTCGACGGCGGCGGTGAGCGCGCTGGCGACGGTCAACTTCTGCGGGTACGACGAGGACTGGGCCACCACCACGGACGCGCATCTGCTCACGGGCCCGCTGTACCACGCCGCACCCCTGGCGTTCTCGGTGGCCATTCCGTTCCTCTACGGGGTGCCGATCGTGATCATGGACCACTGGGACGCCACCGAGGCCCTGCAGTTGATCGAACGGCACGGCATCACCCACACCCACATGGTGCCCACGATGTTCCACCGCCTCGTTGCCCTGCCCGAAGCGACGCGGCAGCGCTACGACACCTCCTCCCTGCGCTTCATCATCCATGGCGCCGCGCCGTGCCCGGTCCCGGTCAAGCAGCGCCTCATCGAGTGGCTCGGACCGGTCGTGGTCGAGTACTACGCCGCCACCGAGGGCCTCGGCACGATCGTCGACTCGAAGACCTGGCTCGAGCACCCGGGGACGGTCGGCCGCCCGATGGTGCCCGGGCTGGTCAAGGTGGCCGACGAGAGCGGCAACGATCTCCCGGCAGGAGAAATCGGCCTCGTGTTCCTCCAGGCCCCGGCCGCCACCAAGTTCGACTACTACGGCGACGCCGAGAAGACGGCCGACGCCTTCCGGGGCGACTACTTCACGCTGGGCGACATGGGCTACATGGACGAGGAGGGGTACCTGTTCCTCACCGACCGGACGGCCAACCTCATCATCTCGGGCGGGGTGAACATCTACCCGGCCGAGGTCGACGCCGTCCTGTTGGACCACCCCGCCGTCGGCGACGTGGCGACGATCGGCGTGCCCGACGAGGAGTGGGGCGAGGCGGTCAAGGCCGTGGTGCAACCCGCCGAGGGGGTCGAGGGCAGCGAGGAGCTGGCCACGGAGCTCATGGAGTTCTGCCGGGCCCACCTCGCGCACTTCAAGTGCCCGCGCAGCGTCGACTTCGTGTCCGAGCTGCCGCGGGAGGATACTGGGAAGATCTTCAAGAGAAAGCTGCGCGAGCAGTACCGGACGGCCTCGGCCGGCAACTGACCAACACACCAAAGGAGCTGAACAACGTGGGTATCTGTGACGGACGCGTCGTCGTCATCACCGGAGCGGGCCGGGGCATCGGCCGCGAGCACGCGCTGGCCTTCGCCCATGAGGGCGCCAAGGTCGTGATCAACGACCTCGGCGGCGAGATGGACGGGACCGGCTCCTCCACCGGGCCCGCCGGCGAGGTGGTCAACGAGATCCGAGCCATGGGCGGCGAGGCCGTGGCGAACGGCGACGACGTCTCGGACTACGACGGCGCGGGCCGTCTCATCCAGACGGCGATCGACAGCTTCGGGACGATCGACGTGCTGGTGAACAACGCCGGCATCCTGCGCGACCGGATGCTGGTCAACATGACGATCGAAGAGTGGGACGCCGTGATCAAGGTGCACCTGCGCGGCACGTTCGCCCCGACCCGCCACGCCGTGGAGTACTGGCGCAACCGGACGAAGACCGGTGAGACGAACGACGCCCGCATCATCAACACGACGTCGCCGTCGGGCATCTACGGCAACGTGGGCCAGACCAACTACGGCGCCGCCAAGGCGGGCATCGCGTCGTTCACGATCATCGCCGCCCAGGAACTGGGCCGCTACGGCGTCACGGTCAACGCCATCGCCCCGGCTGCACTGACACGCATGACGGAGAACCTCGGCATGGGTCAGGCGTCGGCCAGCCGCAAGCCCGAGGAGTTCGACGCCCTCGACCCGGCCAACATCTCGCCGATCGTGGTGTGGCTGGGCAGCCCCGAGTCCAAGGACATCACGGGCCGCGTCTTCAACGTCATGGGCGGCAACCTCAGCGTGGCCGAAGGCTGGGTCGCCGGCCCTGGCCAGGACAAGGGAGACCGCTGGGAGCCGGCCGAGCTGGGCAAGATCGTGCCCGACCTGGTGGCCAAGGCCGCCCCCAACGCCAACATGGGCGGGCGGCGGGGGTAGGTTCGGGTCCATGGCGATCGACGTGACCCCTCCGCTCCCGGCCCGGCAGGAGGTCGAGGCCAGCGTCCAGGTCATTCACGACAACGCGGAGCGACTGTTCCTCTGGGACTACGAGCGCGACCGCGGTCAGCTGGTCACGCTCTACAACAAGGCGATGGGGTCGCAGTGGAACAGCGTGAAGGATCTCGACTGGTCCATCGACGTCGACCCCGAGCGCCTGGTGGCCGAGCAGGACAGCCCGATCCTCGCGGTGACCCGGGTCGCCGGCACCCTGCCGGGGTCGCCGATGGCGAAGTGGACGGAGAAGGAGTACTCGCAACTCGGCATCGAGTTCTTCAAGGCCAACCTGTCGCAGTTCATGCACGGCGAGCAGGGCGCCATGATGACGGCGGCCAAGATCGTCGAGACCGTGCCGTGGATCGACGCCAAGTACTACGCGTCCACCCAGACCATGGACGAGGCGAGGCACACGGAGGTGTTCGCCAAGTATCTCCGCACCAAGCTGGGCGACGCCTACCCGATGAGCCCGTTCCTCAAGGCGCAGATCTGGGCGTTGCTCGAGGACCCGCGCTGGGACATCGCGTATCTCGGGATGCAGATCGTGATCGAGTCGCTGGCGCTGGCCGCGTTCGGCGACATGCTGCGGCGGATCAAGGAGCCGCTGCTGATGAAGCTGCTGCGCTACGTGATGTCCGACGAGGCGCGCCACGTCGCCTTCGGCGTGCTCACGCTGTCGGAGTACTACGGCGACCTGAGCGAGGCCGAACTGAAGGAGCGCCAGGAGTTCCTCGTCGACGCCACGCTCAACCAGCGGGCGCGGGCGACGACACCCGAGGTGTGGGAACGACTCGGCACGACCGGCGAGGCCGTCCTCCCCTACCTGCTCCAGGCGGCCGAGCAGATGAAGACGAACCTCATGGGCGGCTTCGCCCGCGGCTTCTTCGCCAAGCTCGTCCCGAACGTGCGCAAGCTCGGCCTGCTCGACGCAAACAACGGCTACCTGCGCGAGCGCTGGGGCGAAGCAGGGCTGCTCGAGTTCGAGTTCGCGGATGACACCGGTTCGGACTACGAGGCCTACGACGCGGTGGCCCAGGACCGGGCGGCGGCGCAGACGGAGGCCGAGACAGCAACGACCGAGTGAGCGCGCGGTTACTGCCTCCGGCGCGCCGTCGATCCCTTTCGTAGGCTCGCGTTTCGCCCTTTAAACCTCTTTTCCCACGAAATACACGATTCTCGCGTCCTACGGATCCCCCGTTTCGCGGCGTGTCACGGGGGTAAGTCAGTCGCAACCTGATTGGAGGGTTGCAAATGGTTGGAGCCGGAGGACTTGTCGCAAGCATCATCGCCTTCGCGGTTGGTGCCATTTTGAGGTACGCCGTGACGGTGAGCCCGGATCAGCACGGATTCAACGTGAACAAGGTGGGAGTCATCTTGATGATCGTTGGCGTCGTCGGAGCAGTGTTGTCCCTGATCTTCCTGCTCGTCGCGAACACGCGCCGTAGCCGGACCGTCGTTGACGACGGGCAGGGACATGTCGCGCAGCGAGTTGATTCGACTTACTAGCGCAGCAGCGGGCGAAAAGTGAAGGACGCCTTCAGGCGGTAGTTCTGTGAGCGCCCCGCCCCGTCTCAGTGGGTCGAGACGGGGCGGGCGCCTCAGATGTGTTCAGTACGCGTGTCGAGCTTCGGCACCTCAAGAGAGAAAAGGGGAACATCGTGGTTATCATCTTGTTGGCGCTTTTGGTGCTGATTCTCGTCGGCGCAGGTTTTGCCGTTCACCTGTTGTGGATTGCCGCCGTCGTCTTCGCGATCGTGTGGGTCGTAGGCTTCGCTCTGAGCCGGGGCGAAGGTGCCGGCCGCGGCTCGCTCCGTCGGTAACGGCGGCGCCCTCAGCGTGCGGGGTCGAGGCTGGTGAGCGTGGCCAGCATGTTCTCGCTGTAGCGCACGCCCCCGGAGGTCACGCCGACCTCCTCCTTCTCCTGCACGATGAGGCCCGTGCTGGGGACGATCCAGAAGTCGGTCGGGTTGGTCCCGGCCTGGCTTCCGTCGAAGGTGAGGGTGAAGCGGGTGTGCTCGACGGTGACCGCTTGGCCGCCGACGGTCATGGTCGAGTGTCCCAACTCTTCGCCCGCGAGCAATACCTTCTCCGCCGGGCTCCGCAGCGAGCAGGTGGCGGCCCAGGTCTGATGGCCGGCGGCCGGGGGCGGCAACAAGTACGCCGTATCCGGGCACTCGACGGTGGAGGTGGTGTCCGTGCCGGCAATCGACTCGGTGGTGACGAGCCGCGGCACGTAGAGCGCACCGTTCGCGCCCGCACACTCCGTCGTGGTCTCGGTGTGCTGGGTGATGGGCACCCAGCCGACGGCGGCACAACGGCCGTCCTCGACGATCATCGACGTCGTCGTGGGGAACGAGCGCGCCACGCCCATCAGGCTCAGGCTCTCGCCCCCGGTCGTGCGATAGGTGTAGACGCCGGAGTTGGGCAGGTGGTCGCGCAGCGTCGTCAGCATCTTCTCGGTCTGTTCGCGCCGGTACATGCGGAGCGCCTCGCGCAGCCCGACGGGCGAAGAGGCGGTGCGGAAGACGAGGGCCCACGCCGTCCCGCCAGCAGAGCTGACGATCACGAAGGCCAGGATCAGGACCGACAGCACGCGGTGCTGCTGGACCCAGTGCCAGACGATCACGTTGAAATCCTACCTCGGGGGCGCGATTGGCAACCGAGCCCAGCTCAGAGGCTCAGGGTGTGTCGGGCACCCAGTTGCCGTGGAAGCCGGACGGGCACGCGCTGAGGGAGCTCGACGATCGCCTGCGCCTCGCCCGAGGGGTCGGCGGCGTTGAGGATGTGGAGCGCGGAGGTGCCACTGTCGGGCGAGTACGCCAGGGCGAGCAGCCAGCCGTCGGCCTCCGCCGCGTCGTCGTGGTGCGGGGAACGAACACCGCCTCACCCACGCCGGCGCCGCGCCCGAAGGAACGCTCGACCGAGGTGCCGCGCTCGAAGTCGTGGCACACGAGCACCGACTCTGTTCCGACGATGTCGTCGACCTCCCCGACCGCCACCGCGTAGCCGTAGCGATGCGGCCGCCCGACCACGCGCTCGTCGACCCGCGGGAACTCCTGGCCCCGGTCGTCGAGTCGCTCCTCCTTGACGGCGCCGCCTCGGCCATCGAGATGCCAGCGCTCGAGGGTCGGCGGGCCCTCGCTCGGCCCGAGCAGCTGCGTACGGAACATGGAGGGATGGCGCACGACATCCAGCACGACGCCTTCGCCTCCGGGCTCGTCGTAGGCGTTCATGACGTGGAACACGTAACAGGGCTCGACGTCGTGCCACACCACGTCGGTCGAGTCCCCGTCCCGGGGCAGCAGGCCCACCCGGCGTGGTAGCCCGTCCTGCCAGCGGTAGGGGAAGCTGGCGCCCTCGGCGAGGGCATCGAGGCTGAAGGTCACCGGCAGGTCGAACAGCACCACGGAGCGCTCGGTGATGGCGCAGTCGTGCAGGCTGACCGGTCCTCCCATCGTCACGCGCCGGGACGAGCGGACGCGCGCCGTGGGATCGAGGATGCTCACGTCCACGTCGTCGCCCCAGCCGAAGAAGTAGGACACGGCGTAGAGCTCGCCGCTCTGGGGGTCCCGCTTGGGGTGGGCCGTGTAGCCGCCGGCCAGCGTGCCGTCGAAGTCGCACGCCCCGACCGTGTCGAGCTCGTCGGTGAGCTCGTAGGGCAGCGAACCCGCCTCGACGATGGCAAAGGTGCGGCCCGCATGGCCGATGACGTTCGTGTTCGCCGAGAAGTCCATGCCGCCGTGCACCAGCCCGGGCTTTGGCGTCTCGCCGAGGGTGCGGGCCACCTCGGCCGAGCGCACCCACCGGTTGCGGTACCACTCGGCCCGGCCGTCGCGCAGGCGGATCCCGTGCACCATGCCGTCGCCGGTGAACCAGTGGTAGGTCGACGGCTCCGGCGTGCCCGCCGGGTTCGGCCCGTTGCGGAGGTACCGGCCGCACAGCTCTTCGGGGATCGAGCCGGTCACGGCCAGCTCGGTCGCCGTGACCTCCTCGTGCACCGGGGCGTAGTTCCCCTGCAGGTACGGATTGCTGACAGTGGTCATGGCATCCCCGATCGTCCTGGTCAACGAAACGCCCACCCTAGGCACGAACGGCCGTGTGAACAACGGGTGACCTCTTGGGCACTCCCCCGGCAAACACGCACCCGTTGACAGGGCCGCGCTATGGTTTTCCTCCGAGGGCACCACCACGACAGTTTGGAAATCCCTCTGGCTCGAAAGAGCTACCGGCCATGGCCCCGAAGAACCGGGTCAAATCTGGCCAGGAGAGGAGTGGATTTTCAATGGCTACTGGTTCCGTGAAGTGGTTTAACGGTGAGAAGGGCTTCGGCTTCATCACCCAGGACGGTGGAGGCCCCGATGTGTTCGTGCACTACAGCGCGATTTCAGGCACGGGCTACCGCAATCTCGAAGAAGGACAGAAGGTCGAATTCGAGACAAACCAAGGCCCCAAGGGGCTGCAGGCCGCGAACGTGCGCGCCATCTGACGCCACTCGCGTTCAGACGTCTACGACCGCACCCCGCCTCTTCGGAGGCGGGGTGCGGTCAATTCAGACAGCTGGTCGGCGGTCGCGCGGGCGCGGGTCGCCTACCAGTAGGGCCGGCGCTGGCGGGTGGTGACGTCGAGGACGGCGTCGGCGTACTCGGGACGACAGACCACGAGATCGGGCAGCCAGGCATCGGGGTCCCCGTAGCGCAAGGGATCGCCGTTGAGGCGGCTGGCGTGGAGGCCGCAAGCCAGGGCCACGGCGGCGGGGGCGCACGAGTCCCACTCGTACTGGCCGCCGGCGTGCACGTACACCTCGGCCCCGCCGAGGATCACGGCGGCGATCTTGGCGCCCGCCGACCCCATCGGGACCATGACCCCGCCGAGCGCCTCGGCCACGTCGTAGGCCACGTCGGGTGGACGGCTGCGTGACACGACGAGGCGCGGCGGCTCGCCCGTCGGCGGCTGGAGAGCGGGCGGCTCGCCGGTCGAGAGCACCATGTCGAGCGCCGGCAAGGCGACGGCGCCGACGATCGGCTCGCCGCGGACGGAGAGCGCCACGTGCACCGCCCAGTCATTGCGGCCCCGCTCACGGAACTCCCGCGTGCCGTCCAGCGGGTCGACGATCCACAGGCGGCCTTCGTTCGACACGTGCTCGAGCCCCTCCTCCGAACGCACGTCGTCGTCGGGATAGAGCCGGTTCAGCTCGGACACCAGCAGGTGGTGCGCCATGTGGTCCCCCGCGGCGCCAAGGTCGCGGACGCCGGCGGGGGCTTCGCGCAGTTCGAGCAGCGCCAGTCCGGCCTGCTCCGCGAGCTTGGCCGCGTCGCGATGCTCCGCCGCCAGGTCTTCGGACATGACCCCCTGTCTAGACCAAACGCCTGTCGGTAGCCCACCTCGTCAGCTCGTGGCGGGTCGACAGCTGCAGCTTGCGCAGCACGGACGAGACATGGGACTCGACCGTCTTGGCCGAGATGCTCAGGTCCCGCGCCACCTCCTTGTACGTGTAGCCGCGTGCGATCAGGCGCAGCACCTCACGCTCCCGGGGGGAGAGCTGGTCGAGCTCGGGGTCGAGCCCGGCCGCCGGCGTCGTTCCCCCATGGGCGAAGGCGTCGAGCACGAAGCCGGCCAGACGCGGCGAAAACACGGCATCGCCGGCCGCCACCCGGTACACCGCCTGGAGGAGCTCGGGCCCCGAGATCGTCTTGGTGATGTAGCCGCGGGCGCCCGCCCTGATCACGTCGATGACGTCCTCCGGCGCGTCGGAGACCGACAGGGCAAGGAATTGGACCTCGGGATGGACGGGCAGCACGCCGCGCAGGACCGCGAGCCCGCCCCCACCCGGAAGGTGCACGTCGAGCAGAACGACGTCGGGCAGCCGCTCGCTGATCAGCTCGACGGCGGCGTCGGCCTCGTCGGCCTCGCCCACCACCTCGACGGCGTCGCCCAGCTCGGCCTTCACGCCCGCACGGAACACGGCATGGTCCTCGACCAGGAAGATCCGGGGGCGGCCCCCCGCTTCGGGGGTCCCGCCGTGATCGCTCACTTCACCCGTTCGCGCCGCGGCATGGAGAGCTGGACCTCGGCGCCCTCCCCCGGCGCCGAGCGGATCACGGCCTGGCCGCCGAAGCGCTCGAGACGGCCTTCGATCGACTGGGCGATGCCCCGGCGGTCAGCCGGCACCGACGCCCGGTCGAATCCCTGGCCGCGGTCGCGCACGTAGATCCGCGCCGTGTCCGGCTCGACCTCTGCGAAGACGGACACCTGGTCCGCGCCCGACCACTTGGCCGCGTTGACCGTGGCCTCGCGGGCCGCATCGAGCAGGGCGCGCAGCGCGTCGTCGAGCTCGCAGTCGCCGACGACCACCACCTGCACGGTGATCCCGTGGTCGGCCTCCACCTGTCGCTGCAGGAGGGCGACCCCAACGCCCAGCATGGTGGCATCCTCGCTGATGACGCCCGGCGGCCGGCCCTCGAACAGCCAGGCCCGCAGCTCGCGCTCCTGCCCCCGGGCGAGGCGCACGACGTTCTGGGGGTCGTCGGCCGAGCGCTGGATCAGCGCCAGCGTCTGGAGCACCGAGTCGTGGACGTGCGCGGCCATCTGGGCCCGCTCCTCCGCCCGGACACGGGCTTGGCGCTCGGCGATGAGGTCGCGCACCAGGCTGAGCCACCAGGGCCCGAAGACGATGATGGCTGCCGCCACGACGAGTGCGGCGCCACCGACCGGCCGCAAGGCGGCGAACGTCGTGTGGCCCTCGACCAGCAGGACGATGCCGATCGCGCCTATCGCGATCCCGGCCGCGACGCGCAGGACGAGCAGGCGGCGACCGGTGCCATGAAAGTCGTTGCCGAGCAGCGGGACGACCTCGTGGTCGATGAAGTTCTTCTCCGACTCGTTGGCGTTGCGCCACACCAGCACGAGCACCCCGGCGGCGAGCATGGTCGGCCAGCTGATGAACCCGATGAAGGGCACGTGCAGCGAGCTCGTGATGATCTGCATCAAGATGAGCACCGGGAGCAGCACGGCGAGCACGAGGCGGATGCCGCGCCGGTCCCGGATCGCCCGCGAGTAGATGTTGGACGACTGGCCGTCCATCGGGATCATGAGCCAGGCGCAGGCGTAGACGAGCACCATGATCCCGCTCGCGATGCACAGCAGCACGCAGCCGACGCGGACCCAGGTGACGTCGATGCCCGTCGCACGCGACACGGCGCCACAGACGCCACCGAGGACGCGGTTGTCCTCGGTCCGTCGGAGCGTCCGGAGCCGGCGCCCGACGTGCGGGGGGCAGAGTTGCCGGTGCCCGTGGTGCCAGTCGTGGCGGCCCCACCGGCGGCCCGGCCAGTCGCGCGTGGCCCTCGCCGTCGGAGTAGCCGTTGCCGTTGCGGCCGAGATCGGCCGTCTTCCCGGCCTCCTCCGTCCCGGCCGGTGCGGGCGCGACGGGTAGCACCTCGGTCGGGCGCTCGCCGTCGGGCAGCGGGCGCGAGCCAGATTCCGGTGCCTCTGCGATACCCCGATGATCGCGCGGGCCCGGAGGGGAAGCCATCAGGGTCATCCCTGAGGGGTCGGGGTCCCCTTCAGGGTCCGACCAGGGTGTTTCCGGATTCACCCCGATGACCTGCCCCGTCAGGCTGTCCCCATGGACACGACACCGAACGAAACCCCCGAGGGACCCGCCTCGTTCACCTCCGGCACTTCCTCTACGGCCACCTCCCAGGCCCCCCCGAGCCAGGCCGCCGGCCACGACCACGACCACGACCACGACCAGGAAATGCGACTCCACCGCCACCACCGCGGCCGCATGCTGGGTGGCGTGGCCGTCGGCCTGGCCGACTATTTCGACGTCGACCCCACGATGGTGCGCATCGGCTTCGTGGCTCTCGCCTTCCTGGGCGGGCTCGCGGTGCCGTTGTACCTGGCCGGCTGGGTCCTCATCCCCGACGAGGAGTCCGATCTGTCGATCGCCGAAGAGCTTCTCGCCCGCGAGAAGGCGCGCAGCGCCTACTGAGGCTCCGCCCGCGACCGGCCACTTGTGAGCCCCGACACGCAGACAGACCGAGCAGAACGAAGGAGACGAGCCTCGATGCGCTACCGCTGGGACCCCGCCTATCCGATGGGCCGGAGGGACGCGACGCCCTACGACGCCAGCCTGCGCGCATCCGACGGCGAGCGCAACGCGGTCGCCGACAAGTTGTCGCGTCACTACGCCGAGGGGAGGCTCGACGAGGCCGAGTTCAAGACGCGCCTCGACGCCGCCATGTCGGCCACCACCCGTGGCGATCTGCACGGGCTGTTCCACGACCTCCCCCAGCTCCCCAGCGAGCCGGCACCTCCCCCGCCCCGGCACCGCCGGGTCGCGCCGTGGCTCTTCCTGATCGTCTTCCTCGCCATCGTGGCCGGAGCGACCATCCCCTTCTACCCGCTGTACCACGTGCCGTGGATCCTCGTTGCGATCGTCGGCTTCCTGCTGTGGCGCCGCGCCGTCGGCGGCCACCGGCACCACCACCACCAGGTCGGCGGGGGGAGCCGGCCGAGCTCGGTCATGGACCACTGAGCAACCCAACGAGAAAGGAAACGATGCGCACCCACTCCCTCCGGCCCAAGGACACGACCGCCGGCCTCGGCGCGGACGACGATCTCGTCGGCGCCGTCCGTTCCCTGCCGCTCTTCGCCGACCTGTCGGGCGAGGAGATCGCGGAGTTGGCCGGCGAATGCGAGCTCTGCACGGCGCACCCCGGACAGGTTGTCCAAGCCCAAGACGTGCCGGTCCGCTACTGGCACGTCATCACCGGCGGGCACGCCGTGGTGCAGCGCGACGACACCCCGATCGGCTTGCTCGGTCGCGGCGACTCCTGGTCGGAGCACTCGCTGCTCAACCAACTGCGCTCCTCCATCGCCGTGGTCGCCCTCTCACCCCTCACGCTGCTCACGTTGAGCCGGCGCCAGT
Source organism: uncultured Acidimicrobiaceae bacterium (assembly GCA_963769095.1). Taxonomy (GTDB): domain Bacteria; phylum Actinomycetota; class Acidimicrobiia; order Acidimicrobiales; family RAAP-2; genus Bog-473. The sequence continues at coordinate 936,912 of CAVYKO010000008.1, read as the reverse complement.
TCTTCGCCATCCCCGAAGAGCACCCGGTCCTCGCCGGACGGCTGGTCGCCCGGTCCGCCGTCTCGCCCGACCGCCTGGCGCAGCCCGTCTTCAATGCCCTCGTCCATCTGGCGGGGGACGAGCGGACCGAGGGGTACCCCCGAGGCTTGTACGATTGACACCACCGTGTGATGCCAGCAGGTGGTGGCATCAATTGGCCCGTCCGTCCGAAACTGTTCAAACCGTCTGGAGAACCTCCTCATGCGCACCCTGGCTGGGTGGTGCGTCCGTCACCGCCGCATCGTCCTCCTCATGTGGGCCGCGATCCTCGTCGTCTCGATCGCGCTCGTCAGCGCGTTGCACGCCGACTACTCCAACAACTTCAACTTTCCTCACACAGAGTCGTCCGACGCCATCAACCTCCTGAAGTCGGTCGCACCCGGCCATTCGGGCGATACCGAGGAGGTCGTGTTCGGCACCTCCGGGGGCACCAGCCTCAACGATCCTGCCGTCGGGCAGCGCATCAACACGATGGTCGACAAGATCAACGCGCTCCCCAACGTCACCACGGTGACCAGCCCCTACGACGCCGCCGGCAACCTGGTCAACACGACGAACATCAACGCCGACCACACCGTCGGCTTCCTCCAGGTGCCCTTCGACAAGCTGCCGAACAAACTCACGCAGGACGAGGCCACCAAGTTCGTGCACACGGTGACCAGTACGTCGGGCTCCGGGCTGACCGTCGCGGTCACCGGGCAACTGGCCGAATTCGCCAACAACCAGTCCTTCAGCAGCTCCGGGCTCGGCGTGCTCCTGGCCTTGATCGTGCTGCTCCTCATATTCGGCTCGGTCTTCGCCGCCCTGCTCCCCATCATCTCCGCGCTGTTCGCGCTGGGAACCGCCATCGGCATCATCGGGTTGCTCAGTCACGTGATCGGCATGCCGGAGTTCTCGCCGGAGCTCGTGCTGCTCATCGGCCTCGGCGTCGGCGTCGACTACGCCCTCTTCATCGTGACCCGGCACCGCCAGGGCCTCGTCGCCGGGCACGACCCCGTCACCTCGATCGTCAATGCCGTCAACACCTCGGGCCGGGCTGTGCTGTTCGCCGGCATCATCGTCTGCATCGCGCTGCTCGGCATGTTCGCGCTGGGCGTCAGCTTCCTCTACGGCCTGGCGGTGGCGGCCGCCATCGGCGTCCTGCTCACCATGATCTCGGCGCTGACACTTCTGCCCGCCATGCTCGGCTTCATCGGCCCCAAGGTGATGAGCCGCAAGCAGAAGCGGAACCTGGCCGAGAACGGCCCGCGCATCGTCGGCGCCGACAGCAAGGGGTTCTGGCCGAACTGGGCCGACCGGGTCCAGCGCTACCCGTGGATCTCCGCCGGCGTGGCCCTCATCATCATCGTCGTCCTCGCCCTGCCGTTCTTCTCGCTCCGTCTCGGCTCGGCCGACCAGGGCACCGACCCGGCCGGCACGCCCACCCGAGTGGCGTTCGACACGCTGTCGCGTGGGTTCGGTCCCGGCTTCAACGGGCCCTTGATGCTGGTGAGCGTCGTCCAGCCCGACCAGCACGGGGTGATCGACACTGTCGTCCACGACGTCGCCCAACAAGCCGACGTGGCCAAGGTGGCGCGAGCCCGATCTTCATCCCCAGCAAGACCGGTGGCGGCGACGTGATGCTGCTCAACGTCTATCCGAAGACGGCGCCGCAGGATGCCGCCACGACCGACCTGGTCAACCACCTCCGCTCTGACACGCTGCCCCAGGCCACGAGCAATTCGGGGGTCAAGGTCCTCGTCGCCGGGAACACCGCCATCTTCATCGACTTCGCCAACGTGCTCTCGTCCAAGCTGCCGCTGTTCATCGGGCTCGTCGTCCTGCTCTCGTTCCTCCTGTTGATGACGGTCTTCCGAAGCTTCGTCATCCCCCTCACGGCGGCGGTCATGAACCTGCTGTCCATCGGGGCGGCCTTCGGCATCCTGGTCGCCGTCTTCGAGTGGGGCGACGGCGGGAACCTCATCGGCCTCACCGGCACCAGCCCGATCGAGGCCTTCCTGCCGGTCATGCTCTTCGCCATCCTGTTCGGCCTGTCGATGGACTACCAGGTCTTCCTGGTGTCCCGGATGCACGAGGAGTACATCAAGTCCGGCCGGAACAACCGCGTCGCCGTACGCAACGGGCTGGCCGCGACGGGCAAGACGATCACGGCGGCCGCCCTCATCATGATCCTCGTGTTCGGCTCGTTCATCCTGGGCGGCGAGCGGGTGATCAAGGAGTTCGGCATCGGCCTCGCCGCCGGGATCGCCGTGGACGCCGTCTTGATCCGGATGGCCGTCGTGCCGTCGCTGATGATCATGTTCGGCGACGCCAACTGGTGGTTCCCGAAGTGGCTGGACCGGATCCTGCCCAGGTTGTCGGTCGACGCCGACGACCTGGCGACCCACCCGACGGACGAGGACGGCAGGGGGCCCGAGCCCGAGCGGGAGCTGGCGGGAGCCGGCAAGCCCTAGCCACGCCGGTCCCCGGCGGGAGCCCCCCTCGGGGGCCGTCCACCGCGAGGTTCGTCTCCCCAGGCCGTTCCCAGGATGCTGTCGAGGGGGACCTGGCGGAAGGAGGCCTTCGTGGCTCTCAGGAAGCAATCGGGATTGACGGCGCGCCGCAGCGGATGGCTCCGCCGGCCGGCCACCATGCTGTGCGGGCTCGCGTTCGCCGGTGCCGGGGTGCTGGTCGCCCCCGCCGCAATGGGGGCCGGTCAGGCCTCGGCGGCGACACCGGCCTCGAGCGCCACCGGCAACCCCCTCGGCAGCCTCGAGGCGACGCTCGCCACCGTGGAGTCCGAGTTGGCGGTCGTGCCGGACGAGCTCCAGACGGCCATCCCCGCCACGGCGCAGGCCCTCACGTGCCTCGGTGCCGCGGTGGAAAGCCTCTTGGAAGGCGGGCCGCCCCCGATCGACGAAGGGTGCGCCGGCCTCTGACGACCTGACCTACCAGGCGTACTCCTCGGGCGCCGTCTTGTAGCCCGGGAAGATCTCGTCGAGGCGGGTCAGCACCTTGTCGTCGAGCGTGACGTCGACGGCATGGAGGGCCGAATCGAGATGCTCGGGGAGTCGCGGCCCGACGATCGGCCCCGTCACGGCCGGGCGCGTCAGCAGCCACGCCAGCGCGACGGTGCCCGGCTCCTCGCCGATCTCGTCGCAGAGGTCCTCGTACGCCTCGAACTGCGCGCGCTTGGCCTCGATCCGCTGCTGCAGGTGCTCGGCGCGCCGACGGCTCCCGTCGCGCTCCTTGCGCACGACGCCACCCAGCAAGCCACCGGCCAGCGGTGACCACGGGATGACGCCGAGGCCGAAGTCCTCGGCCGCCGGCAGCACCTCGAGCTCGATCTTGCGGGTGAGCAGGTTGTAGTGCGACTGCTCGCTGACGAGGCCCATGAAGTTGCGCCGCTGCGCCACGCCCTGCGCCTTGGCGATGTGCCAGCCGGCGAAGTTCGACGACCCGCAGTAGAGGATCTTGCCCTGGTCCCGCAGCACCTCCATGCCCTCCCAGATCTCGTCCCACGGCGTGCGCCGGTCGATGTGGTGCATCTGGTAGAGGTCGATGTAGTCGGTCTGCAGGCGCTTGAGGCTGGCGTCGCACGCCCGGCGGATGTTGAGCGCCGAGAGCTGGCCCTCGTTCGGCCACTCCCCCATGTTCCCGTAGAGCTTGGTGGCGAGGACGACCTTCTCCCGGCGGTCGCCGCCCTGGGCGAACCACCGGCCGACGATCTCCTCGGTGGCGCCACGCCCCTTGGAACGGCCGTACACGTTGGCCGAGTCGAAGAAGTTGATCCCGGCGTCGAGCGCCGAGTCCATGATGGCGTGCGAGGTCGCCTCGTCGGTCTCGGGCCCGAAGTTCATGGTGCCCAAGCAGAGGCGGCTGACGGTGAGGCCGGAGCGGCCGAGGTGTGTAAAGCGCATGGGGCCGAACCTACCGGTGGACGCCGCGTCCTGCACCGCCGGAACGGTTCCGGCGGGCCGGGGCGGCGGGCCCGGAGGGCCCACCGGGGCGATTTGGCCGGATCGGCAGCGGCCACGGTAGTTTGAGAACAACCTTTTCGACCGAGCTTGGGGGCTTCGATGGCGCAACAAATCCCGTTGGTGGACTACCTGGTGCTGGGGGACGACCCCCACCTGGTGGCCAACGAGTGCACCTCGTGCGGCGCCCGCTTCTTCGACCGGCGCAACGCCTGCGCCTCGTGTGGCAACACCGAGTTCAAGCTGGCGGACGTGCCGACCACCGGCGAGCTGCGGACGTTCACGATCGTGTCCTTCGCCGCGCCGGGGGTCCCGGTGCCCTTCGTGGCCGGGGTCGTCGACTGTGAGGGCACGAGCGTGCGGGGGAACCTCATCAACGTGACCCCCGACCCCGAGCACGTGTCCACGGGCATGAAGGTCCGCCTGGCCACCCAGGTGATCGGTACGGACGAAGAAGGCACCGAAGCGGTCGGCTTCGGCTTTGAACCACTAGGAGGTTAAGCACGATGGCATCCGCTTCGGAAGAACTCTGGATCCTGGGCATCGACATGACGAAGTTCGGCAAGCACCCGGACCAGGACATCGTGGACCTGGCGTCCGAGGCCGTCCAGGGCGCGCTCACCGACGCCGGCGTCACGATGAAGGACATCGGCATCATCGGGGCGGGCAACCTCATGATGGCGATGGCGCCGACCGGCCAGATGGTGCAAAAGCAGCTCGGCCAGACCGGCATCCCCGTCTACAACGTGTCGAACGCGTGCGCCACCGGAGCCACCGCCCTGCGCGTGGCCGCCATGGCCGTGAAGGCCGGCGAGACCGACATGGGCCTCGCCTTCGGCGTCGAGAAGCTGTCGGGCGCCGGCCTGCTGGCCGGCGGGAGCCGCTCGGCCGACTCCAACACCTGGACCCCCCACGGGCGCTACGGCGCCGTGGCCGGGGTGGACGGGCGGATCGGCACCGAGACCATGCCGGGCGTCTTCGCGCAGATCGGCATGGAGTACGGCCACAAGTACGGCGGCACGAGCTTCGAGCTCTTCGCCAAGATCAGCGAGAAGAACCACTCGCACTCGACCCTCAACCCGAAGGCGGCCTACACCAAGAAGATGTCGCTCGACGAGATCATGAACGACGTCATGATCGCCTACCCGAACACGCGGCCGATGTGCTCGGCCAACTGTGACGGCGCGGCGGCGGCGGTGGTCGTGTCGGGCGCCAAGCTCAAGACGCTGTCGCTCGAGCAGCAGAAGCGGGCGGTCAAGATCTCGGCCTCGATCCTCACCACGGACCCGTACGAGGAGGCGTGCCAGATCCTGCCGAACGTCAACACGCTGACCCGCAACGCCGCGACCCAGGCCTACGAGCAGGCCGGCGTCGGACCCCAGGACCTCAACCTGGTCGAGCTGCACGACTGCTTCGCCACCGCCGAGCTGGTGCACTACGACAACCTCATGCTCTGCGAGGAGGGCGGCGCGGCCGACTTCTTCAACTCGGGCGCCACCTGGCGCGACGGCAAGACGCCGGTCAACGTCTCGGGCGGCCTCGAGTCCAAGGGCCACCCCATCGCCGCCACCGGCATCGCCAACATCTGGGAGGTGGCCACCCACCTGCGCGGTGAGGCGGGCGACCGCCAGATCCAGGGGGCCAAGGTCGGCCTGGCCCACGTCATCGGGCTCGGGTCCGCCTGCGGCGTGCACATCTTGGAGAAGTCGGCGGCCTGAGCAGCCCTGGCCTGGGCGCCCGAGCCGCACCTAGAACGGACGGCGGCCGGCCGTGACGACCTCGCCGGTCTACGACAGGATCGGGCAGCAATACACGGCGAACCGGCGCGCGGACCCGCGCTGGGAGGCACTCGTCGCTGAGCAGATCGGCGACGCGCAGAGGATCGTCAACGTCGGCGCCGGGACCGGGTCGTACGAGCCCGTGGGACGCGAGGTGGTGGCGATCGAGCCGTCGGTGGTCATGCTCGAGCAGCGGGCGCCGGACGCCGCGCCGGCAGTACGGGCGTTCGCCGCCGACCTGCCGGCGATCGCCGGGTGGGCGGACGTCGCCATGGCGATCCTGACCGTGCACCACTGGTCCGACTGGGAGCGCGGCCTGGCCGAGCTGTGCCGGGTGGCGCCCCGGCGGATTGTGTTCGGTATCGACTTCGAGGTCCATTCCCAGTTCTGGCTGCTTCAGGAGTACCTGCCCGAGGTCCTGGAGCACACGTTGCAGTGCGCGCCGACGGCCGACGTGATCGCAGAGGCGATCGGCGCCACGACCACCATCGACATGCCGGTCTACCGCGACCTGCAGGACGGTGTCCTCGGCGCCTACTGGTGCCGGCCCGAGCAGTATCTCGACCACCGGGTCCGGGCGAACAATTCCGGCACCGCGCTCGCGCATCCGGAAACGACGGCGCTCGGGATCGCACGCCTGGAGGCCGACCTGGCCAGCGGAGCCTGGCACGAGCGCCACGCCGACCTGTTGGAGCATGCGAGTCGATCGACATGGGGTACCGGCTGCTCGTCGCCGGCTGAGCCGGTGATCCGCACTGCGGTCGATGCAGCTCGACGACCTGGACCTGGTCGAGCGCTGGCTGGCCGAGCCCCACGTGGCCCGCTGGTACCTGGCGGGTTCCTCGCTCGAACACGAGCTCGAGGACATCCGCCTGAGCGTTGACCGGGGCCCAGCCCGTGCACGTCCTCGTGGCGCTCGACAACGACCGCCCGATCGGCTGGGGCCAGTGGTACCGGTGCGAGGACGACCCCGAGTGGGCGGCCGAGATCGGAGCCGCACCGGGCGACGTCGGCGTCGACTACGCCATCGGCGACCGGCGTGCGTCGGTCGGGGCTCGGGACCGAGCTGGTGGCGGCGCTCGTTCGGCTCGTTCGGCTCGTGCGGGCCGAGCGGGCCGAGCGGGCCGAGCGGGCGGGCTTCGCCGTCATGGCGGACCCGGAGGCGCACAACATCGCTTCTCGCCGGTGCTGGAGAAAAACGGGTTCGTGCTCGTGGCGGAGAAGGCGCTGGCGTCCGAGCCGACGGATGACCCGATGGCGATCTACCGGTTGGCAGCGAGGACGCCGCACCTCCGCCTGAACGAGGCTACGACGCCCGCCTCGACAGCGGCACCGGTCGGGCCAGGCTCCAGCTGAAGGTGTCCTCGATGTCGGCCAGCTCGAGCGGCGTGGCCAGGTCGTCGACGGTCGGGCCGACCCGGTCGGCCACCGCCTGGAGCTGGTCGGCGTCGAAGCCCCAGAGGTCGACGGCGTTGCCCCCCAGGATCAGGCGCAACTCGTCCTCGGGCATCCCGCCGAAGATGTAGCGCAGCGTCTCGCGGTGCACGGGGGCCGCACCCTCGAGGTGCGGGTAGTCGGCTCCCCACATGAGCTTGTCCAGGCCGAGCTCGTGGCGCATCTCGGCCTCGTAGCGCTTCATCAGCGAACCGCCGAGCCACACGTGCTGCTCGAAGTAGTCGCGGGGGCGCATCTTGAGGTAGGAGCGGACGGGCGCGCCGCCGTGGGTGTCGAAGAAGGACTCCATGTCGCGGATGAGCGAGGGCAGCCACTGCACGCCGTTCTCCGTCACGACGACCTTGAGGTCCGGGTGGCGATCGAAGACGCCGCCGAAGATCATGAACCACAGCGGGCGCCGGGTGAAGACGAACACCTCGTAGAGACCGAGCATGCCGCCGTGCGCCTCGTCGTAGAGGAACTTGGTGTCGGTGGCTGAGCCCGACGCCCCGGTGTGCAGGGTGACCACCATCTGGTGTTCCTCGCAGGCGCTCCAGAAGGGGTCGTAGTACTCGTCCGCGTAGCCGGGCAGCCGCGACGTCACCGACATGGCGGGCAGCATCACGCCGCCGGAGAGGCCGTGCCGGCGCGCCCAGGCGACCTCCTCGACGGCGCGGTCCATGTCGTGGAAGTCGATCGGGATGCATCCGGCCCGCCGGCCCGGCGCGGCGGCGCAGAAGTCGGCCAGCCAGCGGTTGTAGGCGTGGAGCGCGGGCCAGACGACCTCGAGGCCCTTGTCGGTCACGGCGCCGAGATACATGGCCGGAGAGAGCCCGCCGGCCAGGATCGGCCCGGGCAACGTCACCTCGGCGTGGATGCCCTGCTCCTCGAGCACGGCGAGCCGCCGACCGTCGCCGTCGCCCGCCACCACCCAGTCGGTGCCGTAGTGGGCCAGCCAGCTCTTGGCGGCGTCGGTGTCCACGCCCATGCCGGCCAGGCGGCGGGCGGCGGTGGCGCGCACCGGGTCCGCCTCGTCGACCTCGCCGGGGTCGACGCCGCCGAACATGGAGATCGCGGTCGCGGACATGTCGCCGAACGCGGCGACCGCCTCGCGCTCGGCCGGGTCTACGTAGGACAGGCACTGATCCAGGCTGTCGGGCGACGCGTGGGTGTCGGCCGAGACGACGACGTAGTTGCGTCCTCTCAACGATTTGGTGCCCGGGCCCGCCACCCCGGTCGTGCCATCAGCCACGGCAACCGTCTCCCTTCACCAGAGACCCTGGTCAGTGCCCCGCACACTACCGCCGGCCCAATGGGCGCAGCGGTGGGTGCAGGACCGATAATTTCGGTGCCGGTCCCTCCATGCACACGTCCTCCACCCTTGTCCTCGTCCTCGCCGTGTTCGGGGCCTGCCTCGTCGAAATGGTGGAGGCGCTCACCCTGGTCGTGGCGTCCGGCGTGAGCCGGGGCTGGCGCTCCGCCCTCGAGGGTGCGGCGGCCGCGGCCCTGGTCCTGGGCGTGCTCGTCGTCGCCGTGGGCGTGCCGCTCATCCGCTACGTGCCGATCGACGCCCTCCGGGTCATCGTGGGTGCACTGCTGCTCGTGCTGGGGCTGGGTTGGCTCCGCAAGGCCATCCTGCGGTCGAGCGGCCACAAGGCCCTGCACGACGAGGACTAGATCTACGCGGAAACCGTGGCCGAGTTGCGCGAGGAGTCCGGCGATGTCCCGGCTCGCCGCTCGAAGGGCCGCGACCCGGTCGGCTTCATGGTCGCGTTCAAGGGGGTGTTCCTCGAGGGGACCGAGGTGGTGCTGATCGTGATCAGCCTCGGCGCGGCCCAGCACCGTCTCGGCCTGGCCGCCCTCGCTGCCGCCGCAGCCATCGTCCTGGTCGCCGTTGTCGGCGTCATCGTCTCGCGCCAACTGAGCGAGGTGCCGGAGAACACCATCAAGACGGCGGTGGGCATCATGTTGAGCAGCTTCGGCGTCTTCTGGGTCGGGGAGGGCGCGGGCGTGCACTGGCCCGGGTCCGACCTGGCCATCCCGGTGTTGGCCGGCTTCTTCGTCGTCGTCTACTTCGCCTACACGGCGCTGCTCCGCACCCTGCTTCCGGCCGCGCCCGACGCGGTGGCCGAGGAGGCGGCGACGCCGTGACGGATGCCGTGGCCCGCGCCGATCCGCTGGTTCGGGCGGTTCCTGTGGGACTTCCTCATCGGCGACACGCCGGAACTGGCGCTGGCGACCGGCGTCCTCGTCGCGGTCGCCTTCCTGCTCGACGGCACCGAGTGGCTGGGGGCGATTCTGCTGCCGCTCCTGGCGGCTGGGTTCCTGCTCGCCAGCACGCTGCGCGGGCGCAAGCGCGCGGCGAGCGGCTCCTCCCCGCCCCCCTGACCACTCGACTCGGCCGGTGGCATACCTTAGGGTATGGAACGGGGGAACCACGAGATCGGGGGCAGCATGACGAGCACCACGGGATTGAGCGTCGAGGAGGCGGGCCGGGTCTTCGTCGACCCGTCGGCCTACGCCGAGGAAGATCGCTTCCATGCGGCCACGGCGCTGCTGCGGCGGGAGTCGCCGGTGCACTGGGTCGACGAGCCGGGCTACCGGCCGTTCTGGGCGATCACCCGCCACGCCGACGTCATGGACGTCGAGCGCGACAACGCGCGCTTCTTGAGCGCACCCCGCCCGCTGCTCGCGACCGAGGCGGCCGAGGCGCTGGCCGAGGAGAAGGGTCAGGTGCTGCGCACGCTCATCCACATGGACGAGCCGGACCACAAGGCCTACCGCGCCATCGCCGCCGCCTGGTTCCAGCCCAACGCCCTCAAGCGCATGGAGGACCGCATGCGCGAGCTCGCGGTTCGCTTCGTCGATCGCATGGCCGAACTCGGCACCGAGTGTGATTTCGTGCGCGACATCGCCGTGCACTACCCGCTCTACGTCATCTTGTCGCTCCTGGGCCTCCCCGAGACCGATTTCGATCGGATGCTCATGCTCACCCAACAACTCTTCGGAGGCGACGACGAGGAACTGCGGCGCTCGACCGACTTGGAGGAGCAGTTCACCGTGCTGCTCGACTTCTTCAACTACTTCACCGAGCTGACCGCGTCGCGCCGGACCACGCCGACGGAGGACCTGGCGTCGGTGCTCGCCAACGCGCGTATCGACGGGGAGTACCTGCCCGACATGGACCTGGCGTCGTACTACGTGATCATTGCCACGGCGGGCCACGACACCACGAGCTCCACCATCGCCGGCGGCCTCCAGGCGTTGCTGCGACACCCCGAAGAGCTGGCGCGGCTGCAAGCCGACCCCGGACCTCATGTCGACCGCCGTCGAGGAAATGATCCGCTGGGTCACCCCGGTCAAGGAGTTCATGCGGACCGCATCCGAAGACGCCGTCGTCGGGGGCACGAAGATCGCAGCGGGCCAGTCGCTGTACCTCGCTTACCTCTCGGCCAACCGCGACGAGGCCGTCTTCGACGACCCGTTCCGCTTCGACGTGGGACGCCACCCCAACAAGCACGTGGCGTTCGGTTTCGGTCCCCATTTCTGCCTCGGGGCGCAGCTGGCCCGGATGGAGACCAGGGCGCTCTTCGCCGAGCTGTTGCCGCGGCTGGAGTCGATCGAGCCGGCGGGCACGCCGACGTCGTCGGCGACGATCTTCGTGGGCGGGCTCAAGACGCTGCCGATCCGTTATCGCCTGCGCCCTTCCTGATGCCGCCCGAGGGGCTGTCGCGGCAGGCCTACTACGAGGCTGGGCTCGAGCTGCTCGCCGAGGGCGGCCACGGCGGTCTGACCATCGCGGCGCTGTGCGAGCGACTCGGGGTGACGAAGGGGTCCTTCTATCACCACTTCGCCGACATGCCGGCGTACGTGGGCCTGCTGCTCGGCCATTGGGAGTCCGAGCACGCGACACGTCTCGATCGCCCTCTCCGAATCGGTCACCGATCCCGAAGAGCGCTTCGATCTCCTGCGGGGCATCGCGGTCGGCCTGCCCCATGGCGCGGAGGCAGCGATCCGCGCCTGGAGCTGGAACAGCGACGTCGTGGCCGCAGCGCAGCAACGGGTGGATCACGCCCGCCTGGCCCACCTCACCGAGGCCGGGGTCGACGTGGGCCTCGAGCCGGCACGAGCGGGGCGAATGGCCAAGATCTCGCTCAGCGTGCTGATCGGGATGCAACTGCTGGAGCGACCGGCGCGGAAGAAGTCGATGGAGGACGTCTTCGACGAGCTCCGCTACTGGGTGAGCGCGGACGACCCGGTCCGGGCGCTTTGATCGCCGCGGCGCTCGTCTGCGTGCGTCTATTCGACTCGTAGGATCTGGCCGGTGAATCCGGGCCGGGTGCGGCGGGTCGACGTGCCAGATCAAATCGCGGCGACCTTCGCGTGGAGCACCGCCAACTACGCGGCGGCGTTTGCGTTGACGACCGACGCCGCTCGAGCCCGGACCCCCGTGCAGTGGGCCCGAGCGGTGTTCGAGGGCGCGCCCGCCGCAGTGCGCTGGTGCATGGTCTTCGGCTGGACGCGTGTGCTCGGCCTCCGCCTCGGGCCTCTCCCGTCCAACGACCACGTGCTCGGCTGGGCCATCGCCAACGGCGACCTCGTGCCGGGGAGCACAGCGCTGATCGCCGAGTCGCGCTTCCTGCGCGCCTGCAACATGGTGACGGTCGACGATGCCACCGTGACCTGGGTGACGCTGGTCCACTACTCGAGCGCCGCGGCCCGACCGCTGTGGTCGCTGGCCCGTCCGATCCATCACCTCACGATCCGCCGCCTCCTGGCGCGGGCCGCCGGCACTGCCGTCGACGGGGCGCCTTCGGCCGACGAGGCGGCGTGAATGGCGCCGCCGGGAAACGCTGCTCAGGAGCCTCGATCCCGGCGAATCATCGGATCCGGGGAGCACAGTGATCGAGTCCACAGACTCCGACCCTTACTGAGAGGGAGGAGGGCACCTCGTGCCGTGATCCTGGAAACCGTTCGGCCAATACGTCGAGAAGGTGCACTTCGCTTGCGAAATCGAGGCGGGCAACGTCGCACGAGTCAGATTCGCGCCGTGGAGGTCTGTACCAACGAGATCGGCGCCAGCGAGGTTGGCGCCGGTCAACACGGCACCCGACAGGTCGGCGTCGGACAAGTCGGCTCCCTGCAGATTGGCGCCTGTCAAATTCATGTGTTGCATCTTGGCGTCATGCAATTTGGTACCCATCATCTGCGCTTCGCTCATTGAGCGCACTCCGAGGTCTGCCTTGATCATTTTCGCGTCATTGAGCACGATCTTCTTCCAATCTGGCACTTGGCCGCCTTCGAGGGCTCCCGTGTAGCGCCAGTCCACACCGTTGAGCACGCAGCCGGTGAAGTTCGCACCCTTCTTGGGCGGCTGGGTGCATGCGTCGGTGGCGACGAAGCTTCGGTCGGCACCCACCTGTCGCCCACTGAGCTCGTTCTCCAACACCGCCCGCACGTGATAGGTCTCGTGCGGTTTCAAGACGGTCGGGTTAGGCGGGATCGAGAAGGTTGTCGTGCACTCGCTCGGGCGACACTCGAGCGAGTGCATCACCGACCCATATGCGGTGGTAGGGCCGTACTCGACCGAGACAGTGCTCTTTCCGTATGAGGACGGCCGAGCCGTCACCTTGAACGTCGTGATGCCCTGGTGGGCGGTGACGTCGGCAATCGACAACTGGGAGGCAGGATCGCGCTGTGTCGTGAAGTCCTGCACGCCGGTCGTGTGCCGAGAGACGTCTCGACACGGTGCGGACTCCGGGCCACGGCCCGTGATTCCCACGGTGGCGGTGTAGTAGTACACCGAATTGGGTTCGAGATGATCGACGCGGAAGCTGACCGTGTGACTGCCCGTCTCGGCGAAGAGCGTGTGAGATGTCTCCGTCGTACCCCGACCCGATTGCCTCGATGCGCCGACGTTCGCCCACAGATGAACGACGCAGGCGGGTCCCTGGCCCTGGAGCTTTTCGACGCCGAGACGAAGCACGGCTGACGTGGCCGTTACGTCCGCCGTCGAAACGGACTTGATCTGGACCCAACCGGGCCCCACCGCTGCTCCAGCAAGGGACTGTACCAATAGTGGTGACATCACTGCACCAGCCAGACACAGACACCAGAGTGCGACCGATCGGCCCCAACCGCGACCCGTAATTCCCGTCCTCATCCGCCGCTCCGGGAGCGCCACGGGAATACTGTCTCATACTCCGCCCCGACCTTCGGGTCACCGAGTGGCGTGCCGCGGAACCGACGCGGCAGGCTGGGACGCAAGTCGTCGGGCCGACACGGATCGGGGCATCATGTGGGCTCGCCGACGGGCCACGGGGAGGAGTCACGAACATGGGACAAGAGGTGCGCGGGGTGGTGGCCACGGCGAAAGGCGCTCCCGTCACCGTCGAGACGATCGTCGTCCCGGATCCCGGTCCGGGCGAGGCGGTCGTGGCCATCCGGGCCTGCGGCGTCTGCCACACCGACCTCCACTACCGCGAGGGAGGGATCAACGACGACTTCCCGTTCCTCCTGGGCCACGAGGCGGCCGGCGTGGTCGAGTCGGTCGGTCCCGACGTGCGCGACCTCGCCCCGGGCGACTTCGTCGTCCTCAATTGGCGTGCCGTGTGCGGCGAGTGCCGGGCCTGCCGGCGGGGAAGGCCCTGGTACTGCTTCGCCACCCACAACGCGACGCAGAAGATGACCCTGGCCGACGGGACCGCCCTCTCCCCCGCGTTAGGCATCGGGGCCTTCGCCGACAAGACGCTGGTCGCCGCCGGCCAATGCACCAAGGTGAACCCGGCGGCGCGGCCCGAGGCGGTGGGCCTGCTCGGGTGTGGCGTCATGGCGGGACTGGGCGCGGCCATGTTCACCGGCAACGTGGGGCTCGGCGACAGCGTGGCTGTCTTCGGCTGCGGCGGTGTCGGGTGTGCCGCCGTCGCCGGGGCAAAGCTCGCCGGGGCGGCCGTCATCATCGGCGTCGACCTCGACCCCGGCAAGCTCGAGCTCGCGGCGCGCGTTCGGCGCGACGCACGTGGTCGACGCGGGCGCCAACGACCCCGTCGAGGCGATCAGGGCACTGACGGACGGCAATGGCGCCGACGTGTGCATCGAGGCCGTCGGCCACCCCAAGGTGATGGAGCAGGCGTTCTTCGCCCGCGACCTGGCCGGGACCCTGGTGCAGGTGGGCGTGCCGACGCCCGACATGCGCATCGACCTGCCGATGATCGAGTTCTTCGGGCGCGGCGGCGCGCTGAAGCCGAGCTGGTACGGCGACTGCCTGCCGTCGCGTGACTTCCCGATGCTGGTCGACCTGTATCTCGACGGGCGCCTCGACCTCGACCGCTTCGTGAGTGAGACGATCGGCATCGGCGACGTCGAGGCCGCGTTCGCCCGCATGCAGCGCGGCGAGGTGCTGCGCTCGGTCGTCGTCGTGTGAGCCTGCCGCTGGCGCCCTTCGGGCCACGCCGCAGCCGCGGCGGCATGGTGGCGGCGGCCGATCAGCTGGCCGCGGTCGCCGGGATCGGCATGCTGGCCGACGGCGGCTCGGCGGCCGATGCCGCAGTCGCGACCGGTGCGGCCATGGCAGTGGTCGGGCCGCATCTCTGCGGCCTGGGGGGCGACGTCCTGGCCATGATCGCCCCTCCGGGTGCCCCGCCCGAAGCGCTGCTCTCCATCGGCCGGGCCGGCGCCGGGTCCGACGCGGCCACGCATGCGGGCCGAGGGCATGGCGACGATGCCGCTGCGCGGTGACATCCGCAGCGTGCAGGTGCCCGGTGCCGTCGACGGATGGCTCGCCCTGCACGAGCGCCACGGTCGCCTGCCCCTCGAACGGGTCCTGGCGCCGGCGATCGAACTGGCGGAGGACGGATTCCCGGCATCGATCATGCTGGCGTTTGCGAGCCATCTCGTCCACACGCTGCCGGGCGCGCGCGAGCTCTGCCCCGAAGGCCCGCTCGACGTGGGCGCGACGGTACGAGTGCCCGGCATCGCCCGCACGCTGCGCGCGGTGGCGCGCGAGGGACGCGCCGGCTTCTACGGGGGCGAGTTCGGACGCGGCCTGCGGGAGCTCGGGGCGGGCCACTTCTCGCCCGACGACCTGGCGACGAACGCGGCGCAGTGGTGCGAACCCCTTGCGACTCGACGCGTGGGGCCACCAGCTCTGGACGGTGCCGCCACCCTCGCAGGGCTACCTCACGCTCGCCGGCGCGGCGGTGGCGGAACAGGCCGGCCTCGGGGCCGACCCCGACGACCCCCGCTGGGCCCACCTCCTCGTCGAGGCCTGGCGGGCGGTGGGTCACGACCGGCCCGACGTGCTCTTCGACGGGGCCGACGGCGGCGCCCTCCTCAGCACCGAGCGGTTGGCACGGGCGGCGGCACGCGTCTCGGCCGACCGGGCCGCCCCGACGGACGTGGCGTCGGCGTCCGGAGACGGTGCCGCGGGCGTGGGCGCGGGCGTGGCGCGGATCGGGGACGGGGACACGACGCACTTCTGCGCGTGTGACGCCGACGGGCTGGGCGTGTCGCTGACCCAGTCGAACGCGTTGGACTTCGGGTCGCATCTCGTCGAGGCGTCGACCGGGGTGTTCCTGCACAACCGCGGCGTGGGCTTTTCACTGGTGGAGGGGCACCCGGCCGAGGTGCGCGCCGGGGATGCGCCCGCCGCACACCCTCTCCCCCATGCTCGTGACCTCGCCGGAGGGCGCGCTCGACGCATCTCGTCGGCGCGATGGGCGGCGACGCCCAGCCCCAGATCATCAGCCAGCTGCTGGCCCGCCTGCTGCGGACCGGGCAGGACCCCGCCACGGCGATCAGCGCGCCGCGCCTGGCGCTCGACGCGCCCGCCGCCGCGCCCTTCCGACTGTGGTGGGGTGACGACCTCACCGTGCTCGTCGAGGCCGACGCGCCCGTCGGCGTGGCGCGAGGGCCTCGAGGCCCGCGGCCACCACACCCGCGCCATCAGCGCCTTCGACCCGGTGGCCGTGGGCTGCGCGCAGATCATCGAGGTGGAGCCCGACGGCGGCGATGGCCGGCGCCTGGTCGCCGCCTCGGACCCCCGCAGCCCCGACGGCGCCGCCGTGGGACGGTGAGCAGCGTGGCGGCCGGCGGCGGCGCGCGGTCGGGGCGCCGTTGCGCATCGCGTCGCTGGCCAAACAGATCCCGCATCCCGAGTCGATGCGGATGGAGGGCGGGCGCCTTGCCCGCGGCGACGTGGACCTCGAGATGAACGCCTACTGCCGCCGGGCCGTCGCCGAGGGGGTGCTGCTGGCCGGCGAGACCGGAGGGTCCTGCACCGTCGTGACGCTCGGGCCACCGAGCGCCGAGGACGTGCTGCGCGAGGCGATCGCCTGGGGCGCGACGACGGGCCTGCATCTTTGCGACCCCGCCTTCGCCGGCTCGGACACGCTGGCGACGGCACGCGCCCTGGCGGCGGCCCTGCGGGCGAACGGCCCCTACGACCTCGTGCTCCTCGGGCTCAATTCGCTCGACGGCGAGACCGGGCAGGTCGGCCCCGAGCTGGCGCAGCTGCTCGACCTTCCCTTCGCCAGCGGGGTCCGCGGGCTCGAGGACGTCGGTGACCACCTCCGCCTCGAGCTCGAGCACGACGACGGCAGCCAGGACGTCGAGATCGCGCTGCCCGCCGTGCTCTCGGTGGCCGAGCGCCTCTGCGACCCGTGCAAGGTCGACCCCGAGGGCCGCGCCGCCGTGTCCGCCTCACTGCTGACCCGGCTGCGCGCCGCCGACCTCGGCCCCGGGCCGTGGGGGGAGCAGGGCAGCCCCACCGTCGTCGGCGCGGTGCACCCGATGGAGCACGATCGCGCCATGGCCGTGCTGGACGGGCCGGTCGACTCGCAGGTCGAAGAGGCGGTCCGCCTGCTCGAGGCGCGCGGCGCGCTCGGGGATGCAGCGCGGCCAGCGGGCGCGGACGCGGGTGCGGACGCGGGTGCGGACGTGGGCGGCACTGGTGGCACGGCTGAGCGGACGGGTGCCGGCGGAGCGCGCGGCACGCGTGCTCGCAGTGCTGGACGAACCGGGACGAGGCGAGGTCTCCGCCGAGCTCGTGGCGGCCGCGGCACGCCTCGGCGGAGAGGCCCGGGTCGCGGTGCACCTCCTCCGGCCCATCGAGGCCGGTCGGGACGGGCGCGGTCCGGCGCCGGCCGACACCGACCTGGTCGTCGAGCTCAGGGGTTCGTGCGTCCCCGAGGACGTCGCCGACGCGGTCGCCGCCTACGTGCACGAGGAGATGCCGTGGGCGGTCCTGGCGCCGAGCACGGCGTTCGGGCGCGAGGTGGCGGCGCGGGCCGCTGCAGCGACCGGTTCGGGGCTGGTCGGCGACGCCATGACCCTGGTGGCGCGCGACGGCGTCCTGGTGGCCGGGAAGCCCGCGTTCGCCGGGGCCCTCGTCGCCGACATCACCTGCCGCAGCGGGACCCAGATGGTCACGGTCCGACCGGGTGTCCTGCCCGCCCCGCCGTCCGCACGCGGGTCCGGCGGCGCGGGCGGCGTAGAGCGCCCAGACCCTGTCGTGCGGAAGAGCGGCACCCGTGGCCGCGTGGTGATCCTCGGGGAGCGGCGCAACGACGACGTCGAGACACTGGCGAGGGCCGACGTCGTCATCGGCGTCGGCACCGGCGTGGCGCCCGACGAGTACGCGGAGCTGAGCCCCTTGGCCGCCCTGCTCGGTGCGGAGCTGGCGGCGACACGAAAGGTCACCGACAAGGGGTGGGCCCCCCGGGCCCGGCAGGTCGGCATCACCGGCCGTTCGATCGCACCGCGCCTGTACGTGGCGCTGGGTCTGAGCGGAAAGTTCAACCACATGGTGGGAGTACGCGCGGCCGGGACGATCCTCGCCGTGAACGGCGATCGCACCGCACCGGTCTTCGCACACTGTGACGTCGGGATCGTCGGCGACTGGCACGAGGTCGTGCCGGCGCTCCAGCGGGTGCTGGCGGGTCGCCTCGACGCAGGGCGACCGGCCGCCGTCAGCTGAGCGGGCCCACTCCCGCGGCGGCCCGTACGGTCGCCACCACCTCATCGTTGGAGGCGCCGGGCCCGAGCACGGCGGCCACCCCTTCGCCGAGCAACACCGCAACGTCGTCGGGCGGCACGATGCCGCCGATGACGACGGGGGTCTCGAGGCCGGAGGCCCGCAGCGCCTGCACCACGGCCGGAGCGAGCGTGAGATGGGCCCCGTT
Source organism: uncultured Acidimicrobiaceae bacterium (assembly GCA_963769095.1). GTDB lineage: Bacteria > Actinomycetota > Acidimicrobiia > Acidimicrobiales > RAAP-2 > Bog-473. Next base: position 918,525 of record CAVYKO010000008.1, on the reverse strand, counting down.
GTGCATGGAGACACCGACCACGTCGACGTCCTCCTGCGCGGTCATGGCGGCGATCGTCTCGGGCGACTGGCGCAGGCCGGCGTACACGACCTCGCAGCCCGCATCACGCAGGATCCGCGCCACGACGCGCAGGCCCCGATCGTGGCCGTCGAGGCCCACCTTGGCCATGAGCACGCGCAGCGGCCGGTCGCCGCTCTTGGGCTCCACGTTCAGGCGACCTGGCGCTCCATGTAGATGCCGAACACCGTCTCGAGCGCGCGCATGGCCTCGCCGACGGTCACCATGGCGCCGGCCGCCTCGATCAGCGCGGGCATGAGGTTCACCCCGGGGTCGGCCGCGTCGGAGGCGATCCGGGCCAGTGACCGGCGTACGGCGTCGTCGTCGCGGGCCTGCTTGATCGCGGCCAGCCGCGTCAACTGGTCCGCCTCGACGGCGGGGTCGATGGAAAGGGTCGGCGTCACACTGCTCTCGGCCTCGACGTAGGCGTTCACCCCGACCAGCTTCCACTCGTCGCGGGCGATCTTGGACTGGAAGGCGTACGCCGCGTCGGCGATCTCGGACACGAACCAGCCGTCGTCGACGCAGGCGATGACCCCTTCGAGCACTGACCCCGAGCCCGCCTCGAGCAGGTGCTCGAATACCTCTTCCGCCTGGCGCTCGAGCTCGTCGGTCAGTTCCTCGACGAACCAGGACCCGCCCAACGGATCGGCCACGTGCACCACGCCCGACTCTTCGGCGATGACCTGCTGGGTACGGAGGGCCAGACGGGCCGCATGCTCGGTCGGCAGCGCCAGCGCCTCGTCGAACGCGTCCGTGTGCAGGCTCTGCGTGCCGCCGAGCACTCCGGCCAGGGCCTCGATGGCGACGCGGACGAGGTTCACCTGGGGCTGCTGTGCCGTCAGCGACACCCCGGCGGTCTGGGTGTGGAAGCGCAGTTGGAGCGAGCGCTCCTTCATGGCCCCGTACCGCTCGCGCATCCAACGGGCCCAGATGCGCCGGGCGGCCCGGTACTTGGCGATCTCCTCGAAGAAGTCGATGTGGGCGTTGAAGAAGAAGCTGAGCCGGGGGGCGAACTCATCGACCGCCAATCCGGCTGCGATTGCCGCTTCGACGTAGGCGAACCCGTTGGCCAACGTGAACGCCAACTCCTGGGCCGCCGTGGATCCGGCCTCGCGGATGTGGTACCCCGACACGGACACCGGGTGCCACCGCGGCAGCTCGGCGGCGGCGAAGCGGATGGTGTCGGTGACCAGGCGGACCGACGGCCGAGGCGGGAAGACGTATTCCTTCTGCGCCTGGTATTCCTTCAAGATGTCGTTCTGGAGCGTGCCGCTGAGCGCCGAGCGCGCCACGCCGGTCTGATCGGCCACCTTGACGTACATGGCCAGGATCGGTGCGGCCGGCGAATTGATGGTCATGGACGTCGACACGGCGCCGAGGTCGATCCCCGAGAAGAGGGTTTCCATGTCGTCGAGCGTGTCGACGGCGACGCCGGCCCGGCCCACCTCGCCCTTGGCCAGCGGGTCATCCGAGTCGCGGCCGAGCAGGGTCGGCATGTCGAAGGCGGTCGAAAGCCCGTCACCCCCGGCGCGCAGCAACTCCTTGAAGCGCCCGTTGGTGTCGGCGGCCGTCCCGAACCCGGCGAACTGGCGCATGGTCCACAGCCGCGACCGGTACATGGAGGCGTAGGGGCCCCGCGTGTAGGGGTACTGGCCGGGCAGCTCGGCGTCCTCCGGGCCGTAGACGGGATCGAGCGGCACGCCCGACATGGTCTCGAAGCGCGCCGCGCGCATGGGCGAGCGCTCGAATTCCTCCTGCCAGCTGTCTCGATCGGCCACCGCGGAATCTTAGGCCGGGGCCGGAAGGGCCTGGTCTTAGCCCGCCAGTTCCCCGCGGACGATGCGCAGGTCGGGGGTCGGATTGACGTTGGCCATCAGCAGCTTGTCGAACGAGGCAGCCGAGACCGGACGGGCGAAGTAGAAGCCTTGGGCCGTGTCGCAGCCCAGGCTCTTCAGCTCGTCGAGCTGGGCCACCGTCTCGACCCCCTCGACCACGGTCGTCGATCCGATCGCCCTCGAGAGTGCGACGACGGCGGAGACGATGGCGGACTTCACCGGGTCGCGGTCGATGTCGCGCACGAAGCTCTGGTCGATCTTGACGACGTCGATGGGGAAGCGGGCCAGGTAGCCGAGCGAGGAGTGGCCCGTCCCGAAGTCGTCGATGGCCACCTGGACCCCGAGCGTGTGCAGCTGGGTGAGGACGGTCGAGGTCAGTTCCACGTCGTCCATGGCCAGGCTCTCCGTGATCTCGAGGCACAGCTGAGACGGATCGACCGAGGTGGACCGCATCACGCTGGCGATCTCCTCGGCCAAGTCCTCTTGTTGGAACTGCCGCGCCGAGAGGTTCACCCCCACCTGGAGACGCAGCCCATGGGTCTCGTGCCACGCCCTGGCCTGAAGGCAGGCCTGCTCGAGGACGGCACGGCCGATCGGCAGGATCGTGCCGTTGTCCTCGGCCAGCTGGATGAACTGGGCCGGGAGCAGGACGCCATGGTCAGGGTGGTTCCAGCGCACCAACGCCTCGGCCCCGACGATGCGGCGGTCGCCGAGTGAGACCACCGGCTGGTAGACGACTTCGATCTCATCGCGTTCGACCACGTGATGCAGCGCGGTATCGAGGTCGAGCCATCCGGCGGAACGTCCGCCCATACGGTCGACGTCGAAGACCGCGTACTGGCCGCCACGGCCGCGGTCCTTGGCCCGGTACATGGCCACGTCGGCGTCGTGCAACAGGTCGTCGCGGGACTTGCCGTACTCGCTGAGCGCGACCCCGATGCTCATCGTGGCCACGAGCTCTTGGCCGCCGCTCAGGATGACGGGGTCCCGCAGCGCATCGAGTACTGCGTTCACGACCTCGATGGCGTCGTCCCGGGAGTACACCCCTTCCAACAGGATGACGAATTCGTCGCCGCCGAAGCGCGAGAGAGTGTCGGCCGGACGCACGGCGCGGCGGAGGCGGTCACCGATGACGCGGAGCAGCTCGTCGCCCACCTGGTGACCAAGGTTGTCGTTGACCACCTTGAAGCGGTCGATGTCGCAGAAGAGGACGGCCACCTGGCTACCGGCGCGGTCCGCCTGGAGCAGCGCATGGTCGAGGTGGTCGAGCAGCAGGCGCCGGTTGGCCAGGCCGGTGAGCGCGTCCTGGAACGCGTGACGGGCCAGCTGCTCCTCGAAGGCCTTGCGCTCGGACGTGTCGCGAAAGACGATCACCGCGCCCGACGGTGACGAGCCGCCGACGACCGGCGAGGCCGTGACCGTCACCGGGAAGTGCGAGCCGTCAGGGCGGTCGAACCGGGTGTCGTTGATGGTGACGTTGCGCCGCAGTGCCATCGCCCGCATGGCGGGGTCGAGGAGGAACCGTGGCGTCTCACCGGCCGACAGCAAGGGCCCGTCGCCCGTCGCGCCGCGGCCGAGGGTGTACCAGCCGAGCATGCTGGCGCCGGCCGGGTTCATGAACGTGACGTCGCCCCCCTCGCTGATGGCGCAGACACCCTCGCCGAGGCTGCTGGTGATGGCCGAGAGGTGCTCCTGCTGCCGCTGCACCTGCCCGTACAGATCGGCGTTGGCGAGGGCAACGGCGCCGACGGATGCAAGGGCCTCGAGCAGGGCACGGTCGGCGTCGTCGAACGGCTCCGTCCGGCTCCGGCCGGCGACGCCGAGCCAGAGGGTCCGGTCGTCGACGGTCATGGGGGCCGAGAGGCCGTCGCCCTCGGGTCGCGTGGCGCTCAACGTCACCTCGGGTGAGCGGAGGAGCGTGCTGGCGGCGTTGAGCACCGCGGCCTTGGTCTCGTCGGTGCCCATTGACCGGTTCACGTCGAGGGTCGCCTCGAACAGGCCGTGCAGCCGGGCGCGGTCGTGGAGGGCGTAGAACTGGCCGTTGCCCAGGTAGCGGACGATCAGCAACGGGAGCACCGCCACCGGGAGGTACGCCGGGTCGTGGTCGATGAAGAGCGCGGCCGGTACGGCGAGGCCGATCCCACCGGCGACCACGAGGAGCTTGCCCTTGAGGCCGCCGACGAGCGCACGCCGCCACGGTGTACCGAGCGTCGACATGATGGAGACCATCGCCGTGGCGTTGACCACGAAGTAGCAGATCGCACCGGCTAATGCGGCCAGGACGCTGGCAAGGCCGACGTGGCCCTCCGAGGTCCCGTGCAGCGCGGTGAACACGATGGCACCGACGCCCGCCGAGGTGAGCACCTGGCCGGCGTTGAAGACGGACTTCACCAACGGGCGCCGCTTGATCGCCTGGGCGGCGACGCTCACGAATGCGAAGACCAGCACGGTCATCGGAGCGGGCACGAGCAGGATCAGGAGGACGAAGAACGCCTCGTCCACATCGATCCCGTCCGATTCACCGTCGACGTACAGCGTGATCGGCCAGATCCAGGTGGCGGCCATGAGCGCGCCGAACACGGCAGCAAGGGCGACGGCCAGGCCACCGGGCGAACCGGTGCGCACCATGGCCGACAGTGCCAGCGCGAACGTGACGAGTCCAGATGCCGTCCAGAACGCCACCACATGCCGCGACGACCTCGGAAGGCTCACCGCGAGGCCCGCGCCGCCCGCGCTGCCAACGTCGCCCCGGTCAATTCCAGGCCGATCCGTTCCACTTCGAACCGGTCCAGGTCGAGCCGTTCCAGGTCGAGCCGTTCCAGGTCGAGCCGTTCCACTTCGAGCCGTTCCACTTCGAGCCGTTCCAAGCCGAACCGTCCCAGGCCGAGCCGTTCCACTTCGACCCGTTCCACTTCGAGCCGTTCCAGGTCGAGCCGTTCCACTTCGAGCCGTTCCACTTGGAGCCGGTCCAGTTGTCCGGGTTCCATGACCCCAGCGCCCCCGCCGACTCGAGATCGACGGTCGCGCCGATGAGGGTCAGCACGTTCGGCACCGGCTGATTCAGAGTCATTGGCGGCGAACTCACCGCGGCGGCGACATTCAAGATGCCGTGGCCATCGACGAAGGGGTTGCCGACGGGTCCGGGGGTCGTGGAGCCCAGGAGCGTGCCCTTCACGGTGTTCGGCGTGGCGGAGGGGTCGGCCGCCAGCAGGAGGGCGGCGGCACCACTTGTGATGGCCGAGCTGAACGAGGTGCCCGATCCCACGAAGTTGGCGTCGCCCACACGAGCCGAGGGGTTCTGCGTGTCGACGGTCGAACCGGGATCACGCAGGCTCACGACCGAGCGGCCCGACGTGACCAGGTCCGGCTTGAACCACCCGTCGGGATTGGTCGGGCCCACGCTGCTGAACGTCGTCATGGTGTCGGCCGCCGGGTCGGCCTGCGCACCGTCGTCCACGGCGCCGGCCGTGATGACGAGCGGGTCGTCGCCCGGCGACAGGACGGTCCCGTTGCCCGGGCCCGAGTTCCCCGCCGAGGCCACGACGGTGATGCCCGACTGCCAGGCGACCTCGACGGCCTGGTCGAGCGGGTCGAGCACGGTCGACTCGACAGGCAGGTAGCCCAGCGACAGGTTCAGGACGCCGATGTTGTCGGTAGCCTGGTTGGCGACCGTCCAGCCGACGCCGGCGATGACGGTCGCCAGGTCGGTTTGGCCGCTCGCACCCGCGACCTTGACCGACACGAGGCCGGCGCCGGGCGCCTCTCCGGTGTACGCACCGTCCGACGAAGCCCCGTTCCCGGCGATGAGGCCGGCGACGAACGTGCCATGGCCGTAACTGTCCTGCCACGGGTTCCCCTCGCCGGACAGGTCGATGCCATCGACCATGCGGCCGGCGAAATCGGGCAGCGCGGCGATGCCGGTGTCGAGCACGGCGACGTTGACGCCGGCACCGGTGTCGCCCTGAGCCCACAGTTGGGTGGCGCCGCTCTGCTGCGTGAAGACCGAGGACGGATCGTGGCCGGACGGCCCGATGGAGCCCTGCACGTCCACGGCGAGGTCAGGCGTGACGATGATGCCCGGGATGGCCTCGAGCAGCGTGACCTCCAGCGAATTGAGCTGCGACGTCACGCCGTTCACGATCGGGAGGGTGGTCCCGACGGCCGCGCCGACTCCGTTCACCGCGCCGATGACCCCACCGAGAGTGCCCGACGTGGTCGACACGATGTATTCGGACGACCCACCGCCGAGCAGCCCGGCTTGGGCCGGCGCGGGCAGCGCCATGACCGAAGTGCTCAGTGCGGCAGCACCGGCGAGCACGAGACTCCCGAACCGGACACCACGACGACCCATCACGCGACGGGTACGACTCCCCCAGACCCCCATGCTTCCCCCTCCCCCGAACTGCCTCCGATTTGGAAGGTAACACCGGCGTTCCGGAGCTTCAACGCCCTTCGGCCGTTTCCATGGGCAATTCGGCCCTTTTTGGCTCCGATTACCCCCCTCGCGTGCCTGGTCGACCAGCCTTTCCGGGCGGCAGGTAGCAGTCAGGTTGCAATCAGTTCCGCGCGGTCGCTCCGTCTCCGGCGCTCACCCTCGCCTGCGCCGTCTTCAACAGATCCTGCAGCCACCAGTCGAAGTACCACCGCCGGCGGGCGTCAGACGGGGGGATGGCGTTGTATTCGTCGCCCGCCATCATGAGCCAGCCGATCGCGTACCCCGTGTCCACCTGGCCCATGAAGCGGTAGATCTCGCCCCGCACAATGGCTGCCTCGGGTCCCGGGAGGACGAGACCGCGTGCCGCCAACTCTGCCGTGGCTCGGCCCCGGTCGTACTCTCCGCGGTTGAACAGTGCGAAGCCCCAGAAGCTGGTTGTGCGCGCCCGAAAGATGGGGTCGGGCGTCTCGCAGGCGAGCGTCCAATATCGGTCGGCGTACCACCACTCGGTTACGAGCTCGAGGGCCTGGGCGATGGTGATGGCGACCGACTCGGGGAACTTGCTGCGGAGCTGGCGCACCAGGTCGTCGGCCTGCCGGGCCAGCACCACGATGTCGAGGTAGAGGTCGTACGCCTCGGTCGAACTCTTGTCGTCGACCGTGCCGTACTGCTTCGCCTTCTCGGCCAGCTTGAGCGTCAGGTCGGTCAGGGCGCTCCGGGCCGCACGTCGATTGGAATTGATGGTGATGTAGACCGCGACGGCGGGGACAGCCACCGCCGCGACGGCAATGGCCGCCGTGATCACGTCGTTGAGCGACCACACGACGTGAGGCTAGTTCCGGGGCCACTTTGGCCCCCGCGAGACCCGTTTCAGGCCTGTCGCTGGTGTTTTCCCTTGACCTGCTCGGCCTTGTAGGTCCGGTAGCGGTGCCAGAACACGACCACGACCGCGACGACCGCCAAGGCGGCGAGAACGTAGCCGGCATAGCTGAAGCCCTTCACAACGCTGTTGTACGTGTCGGCAAGGTTGTACCCGAGCACGGCGAGCCCGGTGCACCAGATGGCGCATGCGATGACGGTCAGCACGGCGAACCGGCCGACCGCCATCTCAGCGAGTCCGGCCGCGAAGGACACGAACGAGCGCAGGAGAGGGATGAAGCGTCCGAAGAACACGACGGGCTCACCACGTCGGGCGAACCAGGCCTCCGCGCGGTCGAGGTCCTTGTGCGTCAGGAGGACGTACTTGCCCACCCGGTCGACCAGCGTGCGGCCCGCCGTACCGCCCGATGGCATAGCCGGCCCCCGATCCCAGGACTTCGCCGAGCGTGGCCAGGATGATCACGACCGCCAGATTCAAGAAGGGCTTGCTCTCGCCGGCTACGCCGTGGGCATATGCGCCGCCTCCGATGATGGCCAACTCGGCCCCTACGGGCAGTCCCATGGACGAGATGAAACTCAGCACGAAGACCGCGCCGTACCCCGCTGACTTGAGAAAATGCTCCACGGCCTACCTTGCTCCCGCCATCATTTCGGCGGTCATCTTTGGCGCGTCGGCCGCATGATGCAATTCACGCTGCGCCGGTCCGATCGATCCGGCCGCAGGTGGAACATCGGGGTGGCGACGCTCGGAGGTGGGGTTCGATCAGGTCCCGGCGCCCGCTCCGAGATTCCCCCCAGAGAGGCCCGGGTTGCATCTTCCCGCCAGGCTGCGCGAACTACGCTGTGCCCATGGGAATTACCCCTGGGCCTTGGCGCGGCCCATCATCTGCCAGTCAAAGCCGCACCCATTCCGTCGGGGACCTCACCGCACTTTTGTTGACGTGACCCCCCGGGTACGGGCAACGCCACCTTGTCCGACGCACGCACCGCTACCGGTGGACCGCCCATGCTGAGCCCCCCTCTCGAAGACGACCTCGACGTCGAACCGGACGCATCACCGCCGACGCCTCCGGGCAGGTCCCGCTGGTCGCGCTCGCCTGTCCACCGGCGACGCCGGCGCATCGTCGCGGGCATCGCCGTCATCCTTGCCGCCTGCCTGATCTGGCTCGCGGTGTCCCTCGGGGGAGCCCTGACCAACCCCGCTCTCGGAAGTTCCACGAGCGCCCGCTTCGCCGAGTGGGCACGCGAACACGGCGCAGGGTCCATCGTGAACTGGGCGGAGAACGAGTGGTACTCGCACCACAAGCCGAAGGTCGGCGGCGCCCTTCCCAAGGGGACGATTCACAAGGCGAAGACGGTGCCGACCACTCCGGCCGTAACGACCGTGCAGCACCTTCCCGCGCCCGCGCCCATCGTGCCGATCGTGAGCCCGGCCGTCAGCGGCGAGGGCCAGTGGTCACCGGCAGGACGCCTGGTCGAGGGTGTGCCCGCGGTGTACACCACCGTGTTGCGCCCGAGCGCCATCCACACGAGCTACGTCGTCGGCATCGCGTGGATGGATACGACACTCTTGAAGGCGACCCTCTACTCGGGAAGTCTGATCCCCGGGGGTGGACCGTTCTCCCACACCGCGCCGGTGTCACCGACCGATTCCACCTCGTTGGTGGCAGCCTTCAACGCAGGATTTCTCATGGACGCCGCCAACGGGGGCTACTACACGGACGGCAAGACGGTCGATCCCGCTCCGCACGGGGGCGGCGTCCTTCGTGATCTACCAGAACGGGAGTCGACGGTCGGGCAGTGGGGACGGGACGTCTCCATGAGCCCCGACGTGGTCTCCGTGCGCCAGAATCTGGACCTCCTGGTCGACAACGGCCAGGTGGTTCCCGCCGCCTACAACTCGAGCTCTCTGCGGTGGGGGGCGACGCTCGGCGGAGCCGACTACGTCTGGCGATCGGGCATGGGCGTCACGGCCAACGGTGCCATCGTCTACGTCGGAGGGCCCGGACTCAACATCGTCGATCTGGCCAACATCCTGGTCAAGGCAGGTGCGGTGCGCGCCATGGAACTCGACATCAACACCGACTGGGTGAACTACAGCACTTACCAGCCCGCCACGCCCACCGGCTCGGCCACCGCCGCCAACGGCACGGAGCTGCTCTCCGGCATGACCGGCACGCCGGGCCGGTACTTCCAGCCCTGGTGGGCCCGCGACTTCATCACCATGTCCGCTCCGACCCCCAACGGTCGGACCCCCAAGGGTCGCTGAGCTCATGCACGACGCGTTCGGGCACCCCCAGTCGGTCGTCGTCCTGGGTGGCACTTCTGACATCGCACGAGAAATCGTCCAGGTCCTGGCGGCACAACGTTGCCGCTCCGTCGTCCTCGCCGGCCGCGACACGAAGGCGCTCGAGCGGACCGCGAATGAGCTCGGTGGCTCGGTGGCGAACGTCGCCACGGTCAGCTTCGGCGCCACGACGGTCGACGGGATCGACAAGACGGTCACCGAGTGCTTCGAGGCCGCGGGCGAGCCGGTGGACCTCGTCCTCATGGCCGTCGGCGAGCTGGGGAACCAGGACGACGACGAGACCGATCCGCAACGCGTCGCGCAGATGATGACGGTCAACGTGACGTGGCCGGCGGCGGCGCTCACCGCACTCGCCGCCCGGCTGCAGCAGCAGGGTCACGGCCGGATCGTCGTGCTTTCGTCCGTGGCCGGATACCGGGTCCGGCGGTCCAACTTCGTCTACGGCGCCGCGAAAGCCGGGCTCGACGGCTTTGCGCTCGGGCTCAGCGAGGCTGTTCGGGGCACGGGCATCTCGGTGCACGTGGTGCGACCGGGCTTCGTCCACACCAAGATGACGGCCGGTCGTCCGGCCGCTCCGTTCGCCGTCGGCCCGGACCGCGTGGCGCACGACGTCGTCCGCGGCCTGGAGCGAGGGCAGACCGTGATCTGGTCACCGGGCGCGTTGAAGTACGTGTTCTCCGTGATGCGCCTCCTCCCCCAGGCCGTCTGGCGGCGCCTGCCCGGCTGAGAGACCGATGCTCTTCATCGAATACGACGTCGGCGCCGAGCGGCGCGATCGAACTTGTGGCCCTGGTGAACGCCGTGGAAGAGGACGGGCTCGACCCCGACGGAACCGCATGGATGGAATGGCGGTCCGCCGAGTTCGACGACGACGGACTCGGCTGTGTGGGCGTCGACCCCGCCGACCTCGCGCTGATGGAGGAGACGGACGATCCCGACACGCTCCGATCGATCGTGGAGCGCGTGATCCTGGCCGACCGGGCCCGCAAGGAAGGGCCTTCGGCGTGAGCACGACCCGGTCCCAGCTCTACCGGTTTGCTCGCGACCTCGGGAACGTCGAGGCCGTGGAACACGGCTACCAACGAGGTGGCCTCTCCGGAGCAGCGGGCGGAGCCGCCCAGCGCGAGGCCCGGCGCGTGATCTACCGGCAGGGCAACCGGCAGATCAACCGGTTCGTGCGGGCCCTCGGGCTCGCGCCGAGGCGCAGATGACATTCCGATTGCGCCCTGGCGACCACCGGTTCACCACAGGTTCGTCGCTCTGAGGATCACGCATGCAGGTTGGGAACCGCTTCGGTCGTGCTCAACCACGCTCGGCCCGTGTTTGAAAGATGCCCAAATGGCACCCGGGGTTTAAGCAGTTCCGCAGCCCGGGTATACCTTCAATTCGATGTCATCGGCATCCGATGCGCTCTCGAAGTCGCGCGGGTTGCACGATGAGCAACGCGACGACGACCTCGACCTACCTCCCGGCGACTCGACTGAGCTGGGGTTTGTCGATGCGGACCATGAGGTTGCACTGACGCAGGCCGCCGACGATCTGAGAGATATCAAATCGGTCACCGACGCGGCACTCTCCTATCTTGATGTCGACGAGCTTTTGGGAGCTCTTCTGGACCGGGTCCTCGAGCTCCTGTCGTGCGACACGGCGGCGGTCCTCATTCTCGACCCGTCGTCGCAACAGCTCGTGGCAAGGGCGGCGCGGGGCCTTGAAGAAGAGGTGCGGCAGGGCGTGCGGATCCCAGTCGGTGTGGGCTTCGCCGGTCACATTGCATCGGAACGCCGCCCCGTGGTGCTCGACGAGGTCAATGAGACCACCGTCGCGAACCCGATTCTTTGGGAAAAGGGCATCAGTTCCATGCTCGGGGTCCCACTCGTCGCAGCCGGAACGCTTATCGGCGTCCTGCACGTAGGTTCCTTCGGAGAGCGAAAGTTCGATGCGAAGGACGCGATGCTCCTCGAACTGGTGGCCGACCGTATCGCGGCAGCGGTTCAGGTCAGCCAGGCGGAATCAGAGCGGATTGCGGCTGGCGTGCTCCAGCGCAGTCTGTTGCCGTCCGCGCTTCCACCGCATCCGCGGATCGAGTTCGCAAGCCGATACAGCCCGGCGCAGCGTGGGGGAATCGGCGGCGACTGGTATGACGCGTTCGAACTTCCTACCGGACAGGTATGGGTGATGACCGGAGACGTTGTCGGTCACGGGCTGAGGTCAGCGATCGTCATGGGCCGGCTTCGGAGTGCCCTCCGGGCCTATGCCTTGTTGGGAATGACGCCAGAGGACGTGCTCCAAGGCGCGAACCGGAAACTTCAGTTGTTCGAGCCGGGAGCCATCGCGACGGTGGTGTGTATCGCCATTTCGCCGCCCTTCGATGAGATCCGAGTGGCGACCGCGGGACACCCTCCGCCCGTCCTCGCGTGCCCAGGAGATGAACCTCGCCTGCTCTACACGCCCCCGGCACCCCCACTTGGCGTGGTCGACGACCTCGCGGCACATTCAACGAAGTGGAGCATTGTCGAGCGGTCGGTCCTCGTTCTCTACACCGACGGCTTGATCGAGCGACGCGGCGAATCATTGACTGAGGGCCTGGAACGGCTTCGATCCCATGTCCGAATCGATGAGCCGGACCGACTGTGCCGTCAGCTCATGGACGTCTTGATCGCAGATTATGTACCCGACGACGATGTCGCCCTGCTGGCGGTCCGCATCGATCCAGACTCGCAACGTCCCGCAGAGATCCCATTCGACTCTGGCGATGCCTCGATCGTTCGCTCGGCGCTCTTTCCCTGTGATCCGAAATCCGTCGCGGCTGCTCGGCGCTTCATCAGTCAATGTGTGGAACAGCTGGGGCTGCAGACGATGCCGGAAGTCACGCTCTTGACTTCCGAACTCGCGGCGAACGCTGTGCTCCACGCTCACTCGCCCTTCGACGTCACGGTCGAGAAGTTGCAGACCGGGGGGGCTCGGGTCGAGGTTCGTGATTTCGGCGGTGGCCGACCTGAGCTGCTCGACCGTCCGATCGCTTCGGTGGGGGGTCGGGGCTTGCAGATCGTCGACCTGGTCGCGACGACCTGGGGGGTGGATGAACGACAAGGCGGTTCCGGCAAATGCACCTGGTTTACGGTCGAGATCTGAAGTTGCTCTGCGATCAGCCGAAGAAGACCTCGGCTTCCGCGTAAAGCTCCGGCGGCACCACCTTGAGTTCTGACGTCGCCTCCGAGAGTGACACGAGGTCGATCGACGTTCCGTGGAGCGCCACCATCTGACCGAAGTGACCGTCATGCAGCGCATCGACGGCATGGAGTCCAAATCTCGTGGCGAGCACGCGATCGAATGGTGTCGGCGTCCCTCCCCGCTGTACATGCCCGAGCACGGTGGCGCGGGCCTCCTTCCCGGTGCGCTCCGCGATTTCGGATTCCAAGAGATTTCCTATTCCCGAGAGGCGCACATGGCCGAAGGCGTCCACCTCGCCATGGCGACGGGGCAGCGTGCCCTCGACCGGGAGCGCTCCCTCGGCGACGACGACAATCGGTGCGTAGTCGCTGGCAAATCGGTGTTCGATGAAGGCACACACCTCTTCGATATCGAAGGGCCGCTCGGGAATCAGGATCGCGTTCGCACCGCCAGCGATTCCGGAGTGCCAGGCGATCCAGCCCGTGTGACGACCCATGACCTCGACGATGAGCACACGATGGTGGCTCTCCGCCGTCGTGTGCAGGCGATCGATCGCTTCGGTTGCAACGGTCACCGCGGTGTCAAACCCGAAGGTGTAATCGGTCGCGCCAAGATCGTTGTCGATGGTCTTCGGCACGCCCACAACGGGCAGTCCCTGGGCGGCAAACTTCGTTGCCACGCCGAGCGTGTCCTCACCTCCGATTACCACGAGGGCTTCGACACCAAGACGGCTTACTGTTTCGAGGATCCGGCGTTCGCCGTCTTCCGTGTTCTGTGGATTGGTCCGGCTGGAGCCCAGGATCGTGCCGCCCCGCGGGAGGATGCCACGCACTGCAGCCACATCGAGTGGCATGGTGTCCCCTTCCATGGGTCCTCGCCACCCGTCCCGAAAACCGACGAATTCGTCACCGTAAACCTGGACCCCCTTGCGGACGACGGCTCGGATGACGGCGTTCAGCCCCGGGCAGTCACCGCCCCCGGTCAGCACTCCGATGCGCACGGATCTGAGCGTACCCAGGACCCGGGGACCTCAGCCGGGCAAATGATTGCGAGGTGCGTTGACGCGCGGCCGTGTGAACTCGAAGAACCCATCCTGTCGGGAAAGGACTTGGATCGCATCCCACAATTCGAGTGCCGCGGATCCGGTGGGCGCTGGCGCCATCACGGGTCCCTTGAAGCCGTGCGGCGGATCGTCCCGCACCACGATTGTCGGTGTTTGCGTCTTGGGCCCGCCGAACGCATAGGCCACGTCCATGGCGAGGCGAATGGGCGTGTCCCAAGTCTCGTCGTCTGCAGCTTCGATCAGGCCAGCGCTCAGGCCCGCGGCGGCAACGCACTCGGCAAGGATGTCCGTGGTCCCGGGTCGCGGCGAGACGAAGAACACGCGGCCCCAGGCTGCATACAGCCGATCGACCGCATCCTCGCCCTCGGCAATGCGTGCCGCCTCAAAGATCCGCAACACCCGGTGGGAGATGGCGTGACCCTCCAGGGCTTGTTGCCGGTACTCCTTGGGCACCCAGGGAGCGACGTCGTAGTCGTCTCGGATCTCCAGACAGTAGGAACGCCAGAACACGGTGAGGTCGCGAGCCGGCGCCACGTCGAGGACCCAGCGAGATGTCACCCAGGCCCACGGACAGCTGGGATCGACGAACACCTCGACGTCGGTCATCGATCAAATCCTAGGAGCATTGCTCAGGACGATGCGGTGCTGTCGGACGGTGGATCGAAGACTCGAACGAGGAGGGTGCTCGAGTCGGACGATCCGTCGATCACCCTGTTGATCCGCCGCGTCAGCCGCCACCCCGCCGCAGTCCGACGGCACTCCCAACGGTTGGCGGACACCCGCCAGACGTCGTGCCCGTCTTCGGTGTGCAAGAAGACTTGTGAATACGACGTTGCCGTCGCCCGATCTTCATCCACCGTGATGACCGGTGCGCTCTGCACGTGGGCGCAGCCCTGATCGATCAACGCCCGCTGACCCTCGCTCTCGACCATGGCACGGACCGCCGCGGGACCTTCGAGGCGCGACATATCCGAATCGAGAACTCCGTCGTCGTCCCAAAGGTGCGCGGCCTCGAGGCTGCTTCCGGTGTCGACCGCGGGACCCCAGCTGTTGATCAGACGCATGACGGCGAGATGATCCTCGAGTTGCCGCACGCGGCGTTCCAGTGAGGTGACCCGCTCCTCCAATCCTTCATCGCCCACAACGGCCACCTCTGATCTTTGCTCCGGGCCTAGGAGGTCGCGGCCTTCAGCGTGCCATTCGCGTCGAGCAGATGGTGATGGGACTCGTGCACCGCATAGTTGGCCAGGCCAACAACGGTGAACTCGAAAACACCGTCGCGGCCCCCGTCTCTGACCATGGTGCGTGACCAGTCCTCCGGTCGCAACGTGTCGAGGATGTCCGCAAGTCCTCGCGCCTGCGCTTCAATGTCGTCGGCGAGCTCGACCGCACCGAGGTCGTTGTACCTGTCCCATTCGCCTTCATCCGGGTTGAGCTGGGGAAACTCGGGATTGTCCTCGTGCACCATGATGACGATCCGTTCGCCGTAGACGCGCTCGATGTCGCGCACGTGAGCCCCGTACTGCAGGGGCGAGAAGATGCCAGGTCCGGGAACCGTGCGCAGGTAGTGATCCTCGGCACTGAGGAGAAAGGAACGCCACTCGCCGGCCGAACCGAGGAGGTCATGGCCCAGATTCCCACGGTCCGTAGCTGCTGCGTGGAGTCCACACTGCGGACAGCGGTCGGTCTGGGCGCGCGCCCACTGCCACCCTTCTCCGCGTTCCCGCCTCAGGTCGTCAAGCGACTTGCGACGAGCTTGTTCATGCAACGACGTCGCTCCGGCGGGGCAGGACCCATCCCGGGCGAGGGAAGTGACAGGTGTACCCGTTGGGGTAGTGCTCGAGGTAGTCCTGGTGTTCGGGCTCAGCCTCCCAGAACGGACCGGCGGGGGCGACCTCCGTGACCACCTTGCCCGGCCAGAGCCCCGACGCCTCGACGTCGGCGATGGTGTCCTCGGCCGCCAGGCGCTGCGTGTCGTCAAGGTAGAAGATCGCGGAGCGGTAGCTCGCCCCTCGGTCGTTGCCCTGACGGTTCAGCGTCGTGGGATCGTGGATCTGGAAGAAGAATTCGAGCAGCTCGCGGTAGGAGGTCTGCTCGGGATCGAAGGTGATCTCAATCGCCTCGGCATGGTTCCCGTGATTGCGATAGGTGGCGTTGGCCACGTCGCCGCCGGTGTAGCCCACCCGGGTCGACACCACTCCGGGCCGCTTGCGAATGAGATCCTGCATGCCCCAGAAGCACCCCCCGGCCAGGATTGCCTTTTCGGTCCGTTCGCTCATCGGGCCACCTCCTTGGTGTTCTGGGGATCATCGAACAACCCCTTGTACTGTCCATAACCCTCGGCCTCAAGGTCCTCGTAGGGCACGAAACGCAGCGCGGCGGAGTTGATGCAATATCGCAAGCCTCCCTCCTCGGGGGGCCCGTCGTCGAAGACGTGGCCGAGGTGGCTGTCCCCATGGCTCGAACGGACCTCGGTGCGGATCATGCCGTGGCTCCGATCCGTCTTCTCCACCACGTTGGCCGGCTCGAGGGGGATCGTGAAGCTGGGCCAGCCGCAACCACTGTCGAACTTCTTCTTCGAGGCGAACAGCGGTTCTCCCGAGACGATGTCGACGTAGATGCCCGCCTCCTTCTTGTCCCAGAACTCGTTGTCGAAGGCCGGCTCGGTGGCGCCTTCCTGGGTCACGGCGTATTGGCGGTCGTCGAGCTTGGCTATCGCCTCAGGGTCTTTGCGGTAGTCGTCGGTCATTTCTGCCTCCCGGGCTCCGGTCTAGCAAGTTCACACCCGATCGTGCCCTCCGTGCATCCTGCGGCAGCGGCGGGGCAGGGACCGTCCGCACGGTTCCCCCGGGACCGTCCCTGAATCGGGGAGATCGGCGGCGATGCGGGCCGCGGGATCCCCGGTGCAGGGCGGAGTCCATGGTGGGACAATCGGCGCACCGAGGAAACCGGGAGGTCCGGATGAGTACGACCGATGGCGGCAACGGCGACGTCGATTTGAAGCTCGAGGTGGTGGTCATTCCCGTCTCTGACGCAGACCGCTCGAAGGAGTTCTATGCGGGGCTCGGATGGCGCCTCGACGCCGATTTCTCCTTCGACAACAGCTTTCGGGTCGTCCAGTTCACGCCGCCCGGCTCGTTGTGTTCCATCCAATTCGGCACCAAGATCACCGCGGCCACTCCTGGTTCCGCCCATGGCCTGTACCTGATCGTTGCCGACATCGAGGCCGGACGCGCGACACTCCTTGACCGGGGAGCAAAGGTCAGCGAGGTGTTCCACTCGGGCGCGCCGGGCGCGCAACTCCAGTCCGACACCAGCGATCGGGTGAGCGGCCCTGACCCCGATCACACGAGCTACAGCTCCTATGCCACCTTCGAAGATCCCGACGGCAACTTCTGGCTGCTCCAAGAGGTCACTGATCGGTTGCCCGGTCGAATCGACCCGTCGGTGACGTCCTTCACCTCTGCGGTCGACCTTGCGGGCGCATTACGACGAGCCGAGGCAGCCCACGGCGAGCACGAGAAGCGGACCGGCAAGGCCGACGAGAATTGGCCGGACTGGTACGCCACCTTCATGGTCGCCGAACAGGCCGGAACCGAGCTTCCGACATGAGCCATTTCGACGTGATCGTGCTCGGCGGCGGGGCGCCCGGCGAACATTGCGCCGCGGCCCTTGCGGCGCGCGGGCAACGCGTGGCGCTGGTCGAGCGCGAGCTAGTCGGCGGTGAGTGCTCCTATTGGGCCTGCATCCCCTCGAAGTCGCTCCTCCGTCCGGGCGAGGCGGTCCATGGGGGCGCGATGTTGGCGACCACGCTGAGGTGGACGTCGCGGCGGCACTGGCCTGGCGGGATTTCATGGTGTCCAACTATTCGGACAGGGGCCAGGAAAAGTGGCTCGCGGACCGCAGTATCGAGCTGTTGCGAGGTACCGGCCGACTGAACGGGACGGGCGTGGTCGAGGTCGAAGGAGTCCGGCATACGGCGGAGCACGTTGTCGTGGCGACCGGCGCCGATCCGTTCGTTCCGCCAATCGCCGGTCTCCGCGAACTCGAGGGCGTCTGGGGCACCAGGGAGGCCACGAGCATGAAGGAGGTTCCGCGCCGCCTCCTCGTGCTGGGCGGTGGTGCCGCAGGCGTGGAGCTCGCACAGGTTGTGGTCCGCCTCGGGGGTCAGGCGGTGATCGTCGAGGGCGCCGACCGGGTCCTCCCACGCGAGCCCGCGGCACTGGGCCAGGCGCTCGGCGAGGAGCTGACTCGGGATGGAGTGGAGCTCATCCTCAATGAGCGGGCCACGGCGGCGCGGCGCGAGGGGTCCGACTTCGTTCTCGAATTCGAAAGTGGGACGGAGGCACGAGGCGATCACCTCCTGGTGGCGACGGGCCGGCGCCCACGCGTTGAGGGCATCGGCCTCGAAACGGTGGGCGTGGCGGCGAACCCCAATGGCATACAGGTGGACGCGTACCTCCGCGTGGGGGAACGGCTCTGGGCGATCGGCGACGTCAACGGCATTTGGCCCCTGACGCACGTCGGCGAGTACGAGGGCGACGTCGTGGCCGCAAATATCGCGGGCGACCCTCGCCCGGCGAATTATGAAGCGGTGCCGCGGGTCACGTACACGGACCCCCAGGCAGCATCGGTCGGGACGGCGGAAGCCGAATACAGCGGGACGGCCCTTCTTTCGGATGTGCCGAAAACGGCCACCTACACCCATGCGTACGCCCAGTCCAAGGGTTTCTTGACCTTGCTCAGCGATGGCGAGCGTCTGACCGGCGCCTACGCGCTCGGGCCGGAAGCGGGTGAGTGGATGCAGCAGGCCACTCTGGCGATCCGGGCGCATGTGCCCCTCCCGGTGCTGAGTGACACGATCCAACCCTTTCCCAGCTTTTCGGGGATTTACGACTCAGCCCTCAAGGATCTGCTGATGGCCGTGGCGGACATGCCGCCGCCGGCCCGACCCATGGACCATCAGATGACAGACCTGGCGAGATGAGGCAAAACGCCGCTCCATTGGCCAGGCTCCGACCGCCTGACCCCCGTCGATGTGGAGGATCTCGCCCGTGACAAAGGTGGCCTGCTCGAGATAGAGGACCCCGTCGACGACATCGCTGATTTCGCCGAGCCGGCCGAGAGGGTGAAGGTCCGCCATTCCCGCATAGGAGTCGGGTCGTCGCGTCGTCCTGATGACGCCGAGCGAGACAGCGTTCACCCGAACCCCGCGGGACGCGTACTCAATGGCCAGCGAGCGCGTCGACGGCGGCCAAACCGCCCTTGGTGAGGGCAGTCAGGGCGGCGGGCCGCTGCTGTCGGCGTTGTCCACCAGGCTGGTGCTGACGTTGACGACATGGCCGCTGCCCTGCTCGACCATCTGGCCGATGACGCGTTGGGTCATGTGGAAGAACCCGGCCAGGTTCACCGAGGTCATCACCGCATAGTCGTCAACGGTGTAGTCCGTGAAGGGCTTGCCGATGAAGACCCCGGCGTTGTTGACCAGGCAGTCGATGCGTCCGAACCGATTGAGCGCTTGCTCGACCACTTTGTGGGCAGTCCGCCGTTCGGCGATGTCTCCCCTTACCGTGAGGTAGCCGTCCTCGTCGGCAGCGGCGATCGAACGGGAGGTGGCCACGACGGCATAGCCCTCTCGCCGGAAACCCGCCACGAGCCCGGCGCCGATGCCTTGGGAACCGCCGGTGATGATCGCTACCCTCCGTGCCGACATGAAGGATTCGCCTCCCCGCTCTCGCTCGATCGGCTCATCCGACCAGATAGATCTCGTAGATCACGCCCCCAGTCTGGCGTCCACCGACACTGATGAACACGCCCTTGTTCAGCCAGTCGAGTTCGGGTGCCGCCGTTTCGATCTGCGTTGACGTGCGGAATACGTTACTCGCTGGCATCGACCTCCTCGCCGCGGCCAAGGCGGGCGAGAACCTCGGGCTGCCGTGGCGCACACCTTGCGAACGGACGTAGAGCAGTCACCATGGTCGGTCTGCAGCGTGAAGCGAATGTCGCCGAGCGCGGTGCCGTCAGGGAGAACGATCTGCCAATCGGCGCTGGCGCCGGGGACGAGCGTGCCGTTGAGTTCCGGCCCGGTGAATGCGCCGCCGGTCAAGGGCACGATTCGTCGTCTCCCCTGCGCCACGTTCCCTACCTCGAGGGCGTCGCCCAGGCTCGCCTCCAATCGGAGGATCTTCGTCAGACGGGGTTCGGGAAGCTGGGTGCTCATCGTGCACTCCTGATTGGCCGAGGCCATACAGCCTCATGGCGCAGAACGCCATGACCGAATCATGACGCGATCTCTCGCCTCCCCGCGGGGTCGTTTGGATGCGGGGCAAGCGGCGTGACGAAGGTGAACATCCATTCGGTCAATGGCAACGCACGCAGGAGCCCCTCGAGTTCCGACTTACTGCGGGCCTGAAAGAGGCCATCGACCGTCGTTCCATCCGCACCCGGAGCGGCCAGCCAACGAAGCGCACTGGCCTCCGGTGAGCGTAGGGACCACGTAACACCAAAGGAGCCAGCGCGCGGAAAGGATCGGCCGCCGCTACACCAACTCCTTGCCTGGCAGCTCATCTCGAATTGCTTCACCACTGGGCGGCGGCACCGCGGCACGGAACGCGGCGGACAGGCCAGAGTGTTCGGGCCAGATGAGGTCGGTGAGATCACGAACCACGGCGGCACGACTCATCGTGCGCTCCTCGAGCCAGCGGTCAGCTGCGCCACGGACCAACCCCACGATGCCGAAGCCCCAGAGCTCCGCAGCGCTCGCTTCCATCTCGGCCTGGCGCATGAACTGAGCGATGATGGCTGTCGCGTGGAGACCAACGATCGTGACGTAGTCCCCCGGATCCCGGTGCCTCACGGCAAACCGATACAACTCCGGGCGGGACTCGATGCAGCGCAGGTATGCCTCGATGCCGGCCGCCAGCTTGTCCCGAGGAGACGCCGCGGCGTCGATGGCGATGGTCGTCTCCTCGACCACCTGCTCGGCCGCCAGGCGCCCCACCTCTACGAACAGGTCCGCCTTGTCCTTGAAGTAACGGTAAAACACCGGTTTGGCGATTCGGGATGCCTTCGAAATGTCGTCCATTCCGACGTCGGGTCCGAGGTCGGCGACCACGGCGCTGACTGCCGCGATCAGTGCTCGCCGCCGAGTCTCGCGGTGCGCCTTCCAACGCTCGCTGCGGCCGTCTCGTCTCGGCGCCGCTGAGGTCCGGCGGGTCACTGTTGCACCTTATCTGTTACGCGGCGTAACATACAAACCTTCTCCCCGGCCCGGAGCTGACCATGAGTGAACTCACCACACCGCACAGCAACGGCAGCGTGCCTGACCCGTCCGCGGAGGATGCCCTCCAAGGCGAAGCCGGCGACACCGGGATGGCGCAATTCGTCCGCAGTGTCGTCGCCCGCA
This sequence comes from uncultured Acidimicrobiaceae bacterium, assembly GCA_963769095.1. Lineage (GTDB taxonomy): Bacteria > Actinomycetota > Acidimicrobiia > Acidimicrobiales > RAAP-2 > Bog-473. Next base: position 897,369 of record CAVYKO010000008.1, on the reverse strand, counting down.
TGACGACACCCCTGCTGCCCGACGACTACCTCCACATGGTGAATCCACTGTGGTCGGCCCGCGGCTGCGCGGGAGGATCATTGAGGTCGTCCCGGAGACAAACGACGCAGCCACCCTGGTCATCAAGCCCGGATGGGGCTGGAACTTCAGCTACCAGGCAGGCCAATACATCGGCATCGGCGTGCACCTCGAGGGGAAGTGGCACTGGCGCTCCTACTCCATCAGCTCCTCCCCGGCGGATGGCCACCGGCGACGCCGCGCTCGCCGCCTCACAATCACGGTCAAGGCAATGCCGGAGGGATTCCTGTCCGAACACCTGGTCCGCGGGCTGGAGCCCGGGACGATCGTCAGGCTCGCACTCCCCCAGGGTGAATTCGTCATGCCGGACCCACCACCGACCAAAGTCCTGTTCTGGACAGGAGGCAGTGGCATCACCCCTGTGATGTCCATGCTGCGCACACTGGATCGCCGCGGCACCATGCCGAACGTCGTCCACATCCACTCCGCTCCCACGACGGCGGCTTCCCTCTTCCGCGAAGAGCGATTGGCCCTTGCGGGGCGCCATCCTGGGCTCCGCTTGATCGAGAATTTCGACGACCAGCACGGCATCCTCGACGTGGACCGCATGACCGAGGCGTGTCCCGATTGGGAGTCCCGCGAGGCCTGGGTCTGCGGTCCCGCTCCGATGCTCAGCGCAGCGGAGCAGCGATGGGAGCACGCCAAGCTCGCACGGCGGCTCCACCTGGAGCGGTTCTCGGCCGTCCTGACGAAGTCGGCCGAGGGCGGGCGAGTCACCTTTGACGCTTCTGGGAAGGTGGCAGACGTCGATGGCGCCACCACCCTGCTCGAGGCAGGAGAGGCCGCCGGCATCCAGATGCCATTCGGATGTCGCATGGGCATCTGCCACACATGCGTCGTTCCGCTGAAAAAGGGAATAGTCAAGGACCTGCGGAACGGCGCGGAATACGGCGAGAACGCCGGAGTGCAAACCTGCATCACGGCAGCCGCCGGTGATTGCGTACTCGAGATCTGAGGAGGACTACGAATGGCGATTTCGGACGTGACGACGTTCGCTCATCTGAGCGAGGCAGACGTCGAGGCGCTCGGTCGGGAGCTCGATGCAATTCGTCAGGATATCGTCGACTCCCGCGGCGCCGATGACGCCGCATATATCGCCCGCATCATCTCCATACAACGGCGGCTGATGGTGGCCGCACGACTGACGTTGTTCGCGAGTGGGTTTCCTCCGGCCTGGGTTGCTGGGACCACCATGCTCGCCGCCGGGAAGATCCTCGAGAACATGGAGATCGGGCACAACGTCATGCATGGGCAGTGGGACTGGATGAACGATCCCGAAATCCACTCTGGCACCTGGGAGTGGGACACCACCTGCCCGGCGGAGCAATGGAAGCACTCCCACAACTACGTCCATCACACCTTCACCAACGTGCTTGGCGTCGACAATGACGTCGGATACGGCATCCTGCGCGTCACGAGCGACCAGAAGTGGCACCCCGCAAACCTGGGACAACCGGTGTACAACGCGCTCTTGGCCTTGCTGTTCGAGTGGGGCGTCGCGCTGCACGACCTTGACATCGTCGCCATCCGCAAGCGCGACAAGGATCCCAATGAACTGAAGCGTCAGCTCAAAGGGATCTGGCGCAAGGTTCGTCGCCAGGTGGGCAAGGACTACATCATCTTCCCGGCCTTGTCGGGCCCGAATTTCTTGACCACGTTGACAGCCAACGTGACGGCAAATCTGGTGCGCAATCTCTGGTCCTACATGATCATCTTCTGCGGGCACTTCCCAGATGGTGCAGAGAAATTCACCCTTGAGGAGCTCGAGGACGAGACCAAACCCGAGTGGTACTTACGCCAGCTGTTGGGTTCAGCCAACTTCGAGGGAAGCCGGCTGTTGCACGTCATGTCCGGCAGCCTCGGTTATCAGATCGAGCACCACCTCTTCCCCGACCTCCCGAGCAACCGCTACCCCGAGATCGCCGAGCGCGTCCAGGCTCTTTGCGAGAAATACGATCTCCCCTATACAACTGGACCCCTCTATCGGCAGTACGGGCAGGTGCTCCGCACAATCTTTCGGCTGAGCCTTCCGACCAAGTCGGTCGGCCCCGCCCCTGAGGCACCGAGGCCGCGACGCGCAACCCCAGAAGAACTTCGTCGGCACTCCGGTCCCCGAGCACCGCAGGCGGCCGTCGCGTAAGCGACGTTTCAACTCAAGGACGGAGTTCCGGAATTTGCGCTCGGGGTGCCCGAAGAGGGACCTGCACCTCGTGCACGCTCTGTTCGTTTGGCGGCAGTCGCTCAGGGTATCCAAAAGACATGAAGACAGCGAGGCAGATCGCCGACGACACGTCTGACCGATTGACCGCTCTCGACGGCATCGATCCCTCGGATACGCCTTCGGCAGAGGCAGCACCGGAGTTTCACACCGTTGGTTACGAGGAGTTCACTCCACACGCCCCGTCCGTAGCAGAGGTTCGCAGATTCGTGCGTCGAGTCCTCGAGGACGCAGGGTTGACAGAAGACTCGGTGACTGCGTGCGAGCTCATTGCTGATGAGTTGGCCACAAACACGTTGGTCTACGCCGGCTCGTTCTATTCAGTGATCATTGAGCAGTCGGATGAAAGTGTCCGAATTGCGGTGCGCGACGATTCACGCGTGCTGCCGGTGCTTCGAGCGAGTTCCGTTGACAATGAGTCGGGCCGCGGATTGCGTATCGTCTCTGAGACTTCGAGCCAGTGGGGTGCTGAATCGCTGGGTCTCGGAAAGGAAACGTGGGCCGATGTTGACACGGAACCGGGTGATCCCTGACGGCGCTGCGTCCCCCGTCCCGAATCGTGCCAGCGCCCTCATTGGCCTCCTTGGATCCCGAGGAAGCCGCTCCCCCGTTGGCGAGGTGCGACTCGGCTCCTCATGCGCTCCTCACTCAGCCCAGTAAAGACAGACGCTCAGACGCAAGTCAATCGGACTGCGGAATGGTGCACGAGGGCGGCGCACGCAATGCATAGTGATGGGTGCCGACGGGAAGAGGAAAGACGTGTCTCGGCTCCGGCGATCTCACCTCGACGTCCCCGGCATCACGCGACGCCGGTGCGGGAAGGGATTCCACTACAGCTGGTCCAATGGGGCACCTGTCGTCGACGAAGCGACGCGGTCCCGCATCAAGGGTCTCGCCGTGCCACCCGCCTGGACTGACGTGTGGATTTGTCCTTGGCCCAACGGCCACATTCAGGCCATCGGGGTCGACTCTGCCGGACGGAGGCAATATAAGTACCACGACGTGTGGCGCCGCATCGCGACAGAGAGAAGTTTGAACGAGCGTTACGGTTCGCTGGGTGCCTCCCAGATCTTCGAGCGTCGGTGCATCAGGAGCTCCAGCACTCCGAACTGGATCGGCCGCGAGTGTTGGCGGCGGTCGTCCGACTTCTCGACCTCGGCGCCTTCCGGATCGGAGGTATGGAATACGCCGAGACAAACGAGACCTATGGACTGGTGTCGTTGTTGCGCACGCATGTCCGCGTCAACCGTGACCACCTCTGTTTCGACTATCCGGCCAAGGGGTCCCTCGAACGGGTATTCGAGACAGAGGATGCTGACGTGGCCGAAGTTGTCTCCGCGCTCAAGCGCCGGCGTAGCGACGATGGTCAGCTCTTCGCGTTCAAGGATGGACGGCGCTGGCATCCGCTTCGTACGGAGGACGTCAACACGCACATCAAACAAGTGTGCGAAGAGGATTGTTCGGCGAAAGACTTCCGAAATTGGAGCGCCACAGTATTGACATCCGCTCTGCTGGCAGTGTCAGCGGAGTCGGCATCTGCCCGCGGACAGCGTCGCGTCGTCAGGGAAGCGGTCGAACAGGTTGCAATTCACCTCGGAAATACCCCGACCGTCTGCCGGTCTTCCTACATCGACCCGCGAGTGATCGACCGATTCGCGTCTGGTTCGACCATTCCATCGAGATTGGCGGAACGAATGCTTCGTGACTTGTCGAACCCAATGGCTCGCCAGGCGGTCGAAGCAGCATTGATGAAGCTTCTCGGACCAGCGCAGACCGAGGCGGTCGCAGCCTAAGGCGCCATATTCCGACCTGCGCTGCCTCCGAGCTCTCGACTCACAGGTCAGAAGGTGTCGGTCGTCGCCGCGTCGAATCCAGATGACGCCAGGGGGGCATCGGCACGACACACGCCCGCCGCAAAGTCCCGCTGGAGGCATCCAGCCTCCTCCAATGACATCATTGGGTCAGTGCGAGTGGGTTTGCGACACGAGAGTCAATGAGCGAAGTTAGTCCGCCCCAAGTCTGGCCGACGAAGCGTCGTAAGGCGACGTCGAGATACTGGAGCGGACCTCGGGGATGCGACGCATCATCCAACTGGGCGGCCGCCAGGGTTGCACCGTCGACGACCTTCATGGTGGGCGAGTGGTACTTACATTCTCGAAGCGCTCATCGCGACGCTCAGGTGATTGAGGCGTACCGGCAACTCCAAGTTGAAACCGATCACATATTCACCCTCCTCACTCGAGATGCCGACCACGCGGCGGTCCGAGTGGCATTCACCAGATGTGCCCAACCTTACGAGAGCGACGAAGAGCTCATTCGTGCGGTCCGTGCCAACAAGACACTCGAGATCACCTCTGCGGCGGCAGTTGGTGAGCGCCTTCATCCTCTCTTCGGCTGCGAATTCGGGGGCGCGTTTGATCGGTTCCGTGCGGTCCATGATCTCATCGGTCATGCGTGGTGTGGATACGGTTTTGATCTCCAAGACGAGTGCGCGGCCTGGAGTGCCCAAGACCACTTGCATAGTGGCCTTGCCCGATTTGCGCTGGCCACGGAGCTCTATGGCGTGAACGCCGCGCGCCGCATTGTCGGCGAGGCGCCAGATCTCAGAGCATTGCTTTTCGCACCCTTGGCGTAGAGCGGAACCCCGCAATATCTATATCGTTGCCTGCCATGCCACGTCGGCCGGTCATGACCTATCGACGTGACTATGACTTCTCCCTTTCCCCGCCTGAACTGTGGGACGTCATCGGAGAGGTCGATCAGTTCGAAGCTTGGTGGCCCTGGCTGGAGGAATTTCATCTCGACGGAGGCTCACTGAAGAAAGGGGCCGTACTCCACGGCGTGATCGCACCGCCCCTGCCGTATCGGATGCGCATCCAGATCGAACTCACCCGATGCGAGCCACCAAGCAGTATCGAAGCGCTGATACACGGCGATCTCGAGGGAGACGCGAGCTTTGCGTTACGTGCCCGAGGGGCCGGTTCGAGCGTCGAGGTGGCGTGGACGGTCGAGATGATGCAGCGGCCCATGCGCCTGGCCGACCGGATGGCTCATCCCCTCCTGCAGTGGGGCCATGACCGAGTGGTCGAAATGACTGTCACCGGGTTCCGGAAGAGGCTGGACTCCGCTAATTAGATCAAGCGGGCAACGGCAAATGCGGCAGCTGTCAGCACGACGCCCCACGACATGGCCTGCAAGGCACCTTCGAGTGGCGCAAGAAGCCTTTGTTGGTCGATCGAGATGGTCCCGCCATCATGGAGGGTCGCGCGGCCGTCGATGGAGTTGACGCGGCGACGGATCAGCCGGGCGGGGGTGCTCAGCTGGCGCTGCGCCACGGACAACGCGAACGCTCCTGCCGCGGCAAGAACCGGGGCCAGGGCCAAGCGACCCGTCTGGGCAACGTAGGCAACCAACACCGGGAAAGAGCCCCAGGCGAGCGCGAACCCGACATCGGAGTGGACAAGCCCCCCGAACAGCTCCAGGTTGTACGCCAGCACAAGGAGGGGGCCAAGCACCAAGAAGGGAATCAGGCTCCAACCCACACGCGACACTCCGGCGATCCCCAGGGCAACCGCCCCAGCCAGGCCGACCACGGTCACGGTGATGAGCGTGGCGGAGGAAATCCGGGTGCGCAGCGGACGCCCGTGCAGCTCGTCGAGCGCGTGTGCGGCAAATCCGACCGCACACAGGAACGCAAGCAGCGTTCCCAACAACCGAGACACGGTGACGTGTGGCGCCAGGCAGGCACCAATCACCACATAGGAGAGGTGCCAGGCCGTGTAGGGAGGGTGCAGGAGCGTCCACCAATCCCGCCATCCGCCGGGTCGGGCAGCGTAGAAAGCCGGTCGGTTCTCGCCATCAGTCTCGAGAGAGGGTCCCGAGGAGCTCGGAACTTCAGGGCCTGTGCGGTTGGAGAGCGAGGCCGGTTCGTCAGTCATCGCGGCGAATTCCCCACATCACCAGCCCACCACCAAGGCTCATGACGCGCACCCCGACCTGCTCGAAACCGGCCTGATGCCACGCCTCTTCCGTCCAAGACAATGGATACCTCCGGTAGTGACCCGAGATGTTGGGACCCAGAAATCGACCCACGCGGAACCATTCCCGTCCACCAGTGAGCAAACCCGCCACCGGAAGAACCAGCCGGGTGTACAGCCACCACATGAAGTGCCAGAAGCGATTCGGCGGCACGAAGAACTCGAGGCTCGCCACCGCGCCTCTCGGTTTCACCACCCGAGCCAACTCGCGGAGGGTCTCTTGGGGATCATCGACGTAGCGCAGAAGGTAAGTGAAGGTCAGAGCGTCGAACGTGCGATCGGGAAAAGGCAATTCCTCGCCTCGCCCAGCAACCAGTTGGACACGGTCAGCCTGACCGGCCGCAGCGATGTTGTGCTGACCTCGGGCGAGCATCTCCATCGTGAGGTCCACGCCGACGATGTCGGCGGAGGTGCGAGCCGCAAGCTGCAATGCCACACCGGCCGTCCCCGAGGCGACATCCAACACGGTGGCCGGCGACGTCGGCACGATCCGATCGGTCATGGCCCGGCGCCAACGGCCGTTCTGGCCCAATGACAGGACCTGGGCCAAGCGGTCGTAGCGCTGAGGAAGAGGCGTGAACAGCTGCTGCGCGAATCGGTTCCTGTCGCCGGCGACGTACGGGAGCATCGCTCCTCCTGGGGTGAGAAGATCTCACTGTAGATCCGGCAACGAGAGAGGGTCGGTGTGGTGTCATCGCGCTTTGACGTCCTCGTTGTGGGTGGCGGTCCGGCGGGCAGCATCGCCGCCTTCGTCCTCGCTCGAGGCGGAGCCCGGGTGGCGTTGCTCGACAAGGCGAAGTTCCCGCGCGACAAGGCATGCGGCGACATCATCGGACCGCGGGCGCTGCAGCTACTGGCCGACATCGGCGTGCCGGCGCCGAAAGGGCGCAACGTCGGCGAGATCGTGGTCGTCGGCCCGACCGGTCGCAGGGTGCATCTGCCCTGCGGCGAAGGGCTCACCTACCCTGGACATGGCACGGCGGTCACGCGGACGATCTTTGACTCGATGCTCCACGACGTGGCGGTCGAAGCAGGAGCCACCCCGGTACACGGACACGCCGTCGAACCGCTCGAATTGGAGGGACGGATCGACGGTTACCGGTTGAGCGACGGAATGGAACTACGCGCCGACTTCGTGATCGGAGCGGATGGCGCCACGAGCCGTGTGGCAGGGGCAGCTGGCATGGTCGATACCAAGAGGGTCTTGTGGGGTTTCGCGGTGCGGACATACCTGCCGCAAGCTGTCGATCTCCCGTCCATCGTGTTTTGGGAGCCCGCACCGTGGCAAGGATTCCCTGGTTATGGATGGGTCTTTCCGGGAGCAACCGGAGGAGCAAACGTCGGGCTGGGTCTGGGAACGGTGGCCGATCGCAGGGCGGGAGCGAAGGTCCAGCAAGCCCTGCCGCGCTTCCTCGAACACCTGCGCGATGTTGAGCTCCTCGCTGACGATTCGACTGCAGTTCCAGCGCGTCGCATGGGTGGTTGGCTCAAGATGGGCGTCATTGGCACCGTTCCGGCCTACGGCCGGGTACTGCTCGTCGGCGACGCCGCCGGTCTGGTGAATCCACTACAGGGTGAGGGGATCTCCCAAGCGATGTGCAGCGGGCGTTCTGCCGCCGAGGTGCTTCTCGGAGAGCCAGGGCGGGCTGCAGAGCGTTATCGGGCCAAGCTCGCGGTCGACCACCTCCCCTATCACCGGATCACCGCCGCCGTGCAAGGGTGGCTCGTCGGCCGGCGGCGCGCGGTAGCCGTGGTGTCTCGACTGGCCATGTCGGCCGGGCGGAGCGAAGCGATGTCGGGCGGTTGGTCCGTCTTCTGGAACGAATTGCTCGACGGAGCACCCCGCGGACGTCACCGTTCGGTGGCCGCCACGGCGAGCCGACTCGGGGAGATGATGACCGCCCACTCGTCAACGGCTCGTTGGTTCAGGAGCACCTTCGCTGACGGACGCACTCCACTGCTCGGTCCTGACGTCGACCAAGAGCTGGAAGCAACCGCCGCGTCCTGGTCACCCCGACTGAGATCCGACAGACCGTGAGGAGAGAGACACGTGGCTGGCGAAGGGCGGGGACGGGGACGGGGCCATGACACCCGAACATTCGCGGCGTGGGGTTCTGGTGGCTGTCTCCGTCGCCTTGTTCTGCATTCAACTCGACTTCTTCGCGCTCAACCTCGCCCTTCCGGGTATCGGAGACTCTTTCCATGCCTCGCCACAGGCCACGCAGTGGACGATCAGCGCCTACATGCTCGCGCTCGGTTCCGTGTTCATCGTCGGGGGCCGCCTGGGTGATGTGTTCGGTCGGCGCCCCGTCCTGCTGTGGGGCGTCGCCATCTTCGTCCTGTCGTCCGTGGGTGCAGCCATGGCGCCCGACATGGGGAGCCTCATCGGTTTTCGGGTGATCCAGGGCATCGGAGCCGGCTTGATCTTCCCCGTCGGCGTCTCGGCCGTCTCCAATGCATATCCCGACGCCCTTCGGGCCAGAGCGTTGGGCCTGACGTTCGGCCTCGCCAATCTGGGCACGGCCCTCGGGCCGTTCGTGGGCGGCGGCCTCACGGGCGGTCCCGGGTGGCGCTGGATCTTCTGGATGCTGGCGGTGCTCGCTGGTGTCTGCTTCGTGTTGGCCGCAAGGTTCGTCCCCGACAGCCGCGACGCGCCGACGGATCGCCGTCTCGATGGCATGGGCGCCGTCCTCCTTGGTTGCAGCGTCGGTCTTGTCAGCCTGGGGTTCAACCAAGGCAGCTCGTGGGGTTGGGCATCCATCGCGACGTGGCTGTGTTTCGCCGGTGCCGCCACGCTCTTCGTGGTGTTCGTCCGGCGCGAGCAAGTGGTCCAGCATCCGCTCGTGGACCTCCGCCTCGTGCACAACCTCCCCTACGTGCTCGTCACGTCAATCGGGGCGGTCAGCAACATCCTCTATGCGGTCACGGTGTTCGTGGAATCGCTCTACTTGCAGAATGTGCGAGGCCTCTCGCCTCTGGCCGCTGGGGCGCTGTTCCTGGCGCCGGCCCTGATGGTGGCATTGTCGGGACCCATCGGCGGCCGCCTTGCGTCGCGATTCCAGCCCTCGGCCGTCATGATCGCCGCCGCCCTCACCGCCGGGATCGCCGTGTTCTGCCTGACCTACGTCGTCGCATGGGGGCCGTACGTGGCCGTCTTCGCCGTAGCCGGGCTGGGTCTCGGGCTCGGGTACACGTTCGTCAACGTTGCCACGCAGGGCCTCGTGCCATTGGAACGGACAGGTGAAGCGTCGGGAGTCGTACTAACGGTGGTCGTGACGATGGGTGGCATCGGAGTGGCGCTGGCATCGTCGATGATCCTTGGGTTCGAGCACGGGAGCCGCGGGCTGACCGAGGCGTACTCGACCACCCTCCGCATCTTCGCCGTTCTCTGCTGCGGCTGGGCCATCCTCGTCTCCGGGGCGCGGGCCGTCCTCGTACGCCGCGGGGCGATGGCACCGCTCCTGATGAAGAGCAGTGCGGCAGCGGCGAAGTGAGGGGTCGGCAGACAAGACCCTGGCCGCATTCTCGTAACTGCGGTCCACCCAATGGGGTCAACCGCACGACCATGCCGGGCGACGCCACCGCAGACGGTAGGTAGACGAATACACCTTCTTCGGCGTGCATTTCGGCAAAGAGTCGCGGAGGATCTGTCAGCTCGGCATCGAGCCGCGAAACGCCGCCGCCCGACCGCGCGAAATGACGGCCATCTGCTTGTAACGATCGGGCTCGCTCGCTGAGCGTGCCAACTGTTCGAAGCATGCGCCCGCCTCGAGGGAGCGGCCAAGTCGAAAGAGCGCAACTGCCAGACCCTCGAGGGCCCAGGTCCCGAAAAGTTGGTCTGGGTAAGCAATGTCGGCGCCGTCGAGGCTCTCTGGGTCGGTGGCCACCAGGTTCTCGAACGTCGCGACGGCCTCTTCGCAGCCTCCCCGGTCGAGAAGCCTCCGGCCCTGCCACCAGGCGAGCGCCCGGTCTTCGGGGAACCGCGCCAGGGCTTCGTCGAGCAGCTCGTCGCACTGCTGTCCGAGGTCTTGGCGGCGGGCAATGAGGCTCAGGTAGGAAAGCACGTGGCCCGCCGGTGGGTGCGAGGGTTCGCTCGAGCGGGAGCGGACGATTGCTTCACCCCAAGCCCGCTCCGCTTCGGCGTGTCTCCCGAGCCCGGCCAGGGCACATCCGTAGTCGTGCCACAGAAAAACCCGGTCGGGGTCGACCGCGAGCGCCTGTTGCAGGAGGGGAAGGTTGCGGCGGAATTTCTCGACGAGGCTGCCGTCGTAGCCGATATGGTCGATGACGAGCCCGCTTCGTGGGATGTTGGCGAGATCGCCTTCTGCGGCAACTCGCAGGTTGTCAAGCACCGTCTCGTGTATGACCCCACGGAAGCGGATCGAAGGCTCGTTGCGCCATAGGCGATATTCCCTGTAAGCAGTCCAGCCGCTCCTCGGGTGAAGGTCCACTGTGAACCCCACCCCGCCCTCGCTGAGCAGCTGGCGAGCGGCTGATTGGTTTCTCGGTCGCAACCGCTCATCGGCGTCTATGTAGAGCACCCACTCACCGAGCGCAAGATCGAGGGCGAAGTTCCGGGCGGCGGCAAAGTCGCCGGTCCAAGGACACTCCTCCACACGAGCATCGCCATCGACTGCCAGCTTGATCGATCCGTCCGTCGAACCGGTGTCGACCACGACGACCTCGTCGGCGAAAGGGCGGAGGGACTGGAGGCATTCGCCGAGGAACTCGGCCTCGTCACGCACGATGAGTACGGCGCTCACAAGTGGGCGCCTTGTCATCGCGTTCAACAACGGCCTACCTCTCCCGGGAGGGCACCCAGGCTGAGACAGCTAGCCGCTATTGCCAGCGGCGGCAGCTGGTTGAGCGGTGAGCATGCTCTCGAGCGAGAAGGAGGACACGACGGGGGCGGTAAAAACCGCGGCGCCGATGATGCCCTTCACGAATTGGCGCCGATGCAGCGGCACCCGACTGAGAACCTCATGTTCAACGGCTTTCTCGTCCACCCCTCACCCTTCCGTTACCCAAGAGGAGGCTATCCCAGGAGGTCCTTTAGAACAAGCATGGCGTTCTCCAGATCACCGACGATGAGGCGGCAAAAGTCGGCGCCGCCCACCAGCTCGCTGAGGCTGGCGATCCAACGGTTGTTTCGGCCCGCCGGGACGATCGTCTGCCGCATGAGAGCGTGCACCAGCTCATGCGCGGTGATCTCACCGATCAACGTCCGGCCGGCATGGTCCGGCTCAAGGAGCACGATGAGATCGACCGGCGCAGGGTCGAGTACCCACGGCAGCCCGAGGTCGGTTGGTTGCAGTGCCACGACTCGACCGGAAGGGGTCTGGACGGACGGCAAATCGGGCAGGAGCGGCCGAAGGGCCGGCAGCATGCGGAGGGTCCCCTCTTTCAGGTGGAAACGGCGAGGGAAGGCCGAAAGCTCGCTGCGGTCGAGCACGGCGTACTCGTCCCCGCTCGCCGCAACACCGTCGAGCAGAAAGCGGGTGGCCAGGGTCGTCTTGCCGGCCCGTGGCGGCCCGACGAGCAGGGCGCGCCTCGATCCGAACGAAACTGTCGCCCCGTGGAGCAACAGCGCGCTCGCGGGCAACGTGGTGAAGGCATGCCGGTAGGCCAAGGTGTAAAACCGGTCGAGGGCCTCCGCGGCGCTCACTACACGGCCAAGGTTCTCGCCGTCTGCCATCAGGACAAAGCCACCTTGCTCGCTCCGGGCCGAAAGCGAGAGCTGGTTGCTCGGCTCGTAGGATTGGCTGGCGCGATGATCCAAGTAGCGCAATTGCCGATGCACCTCTTGGTCGTCTGTCTCGATGCGCACCAAGCATGGACCGAGCTGGACGGTGCGCACGAGATTCACTCGATGAGACTCTCCGCCCGCAGTTGAGAGAGGCAGGTGGCGACCTCCTCGTCAGGGAACTCGGTCAATCCGAAGGCCACGCGCAGCGCGCTGGCGATCTCGTCGGGCGCGTTCTCTCCTGTGCACAGCTCGAACACGACGGCCGCCGTGGCGTTGAGGAAGTGAACGCGATCACGGCTCGGCTGGTAAATCACAGCCCCGTCGGCGACTTCGTTGACCTCGAGCTCCTCGGCCTGACGAGGGTGACTTTGGCTGCCGATGACTGGTGTATCCACTGAACCCCTCCTCCCTTGCGCGTCGGCGCCGCAGTTTAGGAGGTGGTCTCTCGGGCCGCAGCAGGAGCCCACGCTTCCTACCGAGGAACAGTCCGGATTTATCGCTGGCGTGGACCGCGGGCCAGAAGGTCCCGGAGCGCTTTGGGAGCCCTTCTTCCCAGGCGAGCAAGCAGCTGGCTGTGGCTGTGCAACCCGAAGACCCATTCGACATAGCGCGGGAAGCTTGGAGGGACCGCCGCCTGCTCTCCCCCGCTGTCTGCTGCCGCGGGGCTACCGCAGGCGCGCAGCATCCGCCAACGATGCCACTGGTGGACATAGGTCGAGCCACGAGCGGGAGGATGAGCGGTCGCCCAGTACGAGAGGCGTTCGTGCAGCGGCTTGGGCACGGCCAAGAGGGACTCGATGGCGGAATCCGGCACCTCAGGTGCGAAGCCCTGGCGCAGGTAGCCAAGCGCCGAAGCCACTGAAAGAGCTACCCCTCGGGAGACCGAGAGCTCGACGAGCCGGTCCCAATCGATCGAGCTGTTCCCTCGGACGAGCGTTACGGCGTCGACGACCCACTGGACAGGTGCTCCGAAGGGACCGCTTCCATGCGCGAGCGCAATCAGCAGTTGATCGGTGCGACTGGGGGCGAGGGTATCCACACTGCCGAGGCGCGCCGGCACGGCAGCCTCCCAGAACGGCTCGTCTCGCCCGGGCAGATGCAGGGCGCACCAGTGAAGGTCAACTTCCTGACCCGTTCGTGCATACGCGGTGCCGTGGCGGATCAGGCGCTCAATCTCACGCGAGTCCTGGCGTCGCCTCACCCAACCGTTTCTCTCGAGCGCCATTTCGGCTCGGGCGCCGGCGTTGTTCGGAACGAGGAGGTCGACGTCGGCCATCGGTCGCAGGCCAAGATCGCGATCTTCGAGAGCAAGTAGGGCGGCTCCCTTGATGATCATGGTCGGAATCCCCGCCGCCGTCAGCGGAACGACCGCTTCCGATGCTGCACGTGTCGCCCGCAGATTGGCCGCCCACGTGTAGCGGTAAGCCTGCTCGAACTCTGCTGACCCGGGGGCATCGATGCCGAGCATGACGAGTCGCCGGTGGAGCATCGGCATGAGCCGCCGGCAGGCGGCATCTGCCGAGGCGAAATCCGGATGGAGCCGGTTCCACTCGTCCCACGCCGAGCAGGCGCTCTCCGGCTCGGAGAGAACGACTCGCAGCAGCAGCTCCTGATCGGCCGTCGGGTGAAATGCGGGGATGGCGCCGGAGTGCCAAAGGGGAACGCCCCGCGGCCAAGTGGCCTGCGCCCAGTCTCGGATTGCCGGAATCATGGCCGTTCGAAAACCTGGCAGTCACACACGGGTCGAACTGAGGGCCGGCCCGGCCTTTGCCAGCGAGCCGTATATCTCCGATTGTCCGACCGCCCCGAGGAAGCACGCTTCGCTGAGTTGGCGCACTTGGGGAAGGTTGGCGAGGTAGTCGTGCGCCGCCGCCACGAGATCGAGATCTTCGGCCTTAATGGCCGCTTCCATCCGTGAACTGAAATACAACGGGTAGTCCTCGCCCAGGTACTCTCGCACCGCATCGAGCGGGTTGACCAGGATTGGCGTGGCCCTGGTCATGCATTCGACGACGACATTGTTCGCACCGGCGGCGTAGAGTTCAGCGAAGACGAGGTTGCACGAGAGCAGCTCATCAAATGCCCGGTTATCGAGGAACGGCAGCGTCTCGACCACCGACTCGTCGACGTCCAGACCGAGGATTTGACGCTCCTGTTGGAAGAGCCAATCGATATAGAGCTCATGTTGGTGAACGATTGTTCGCTGGAGTCTCCGAACCGGCAGCTCATGGATGGCATGCAGCTTGCGTAGCCAGGTACCGACCTGGATAATTCTCGGAGATGGATTGCTCCGGAAGCCGTCCATGGTGAACCGCAATTGAGGCATTGCGTTCGGCAGCGGCACTGATTCCACCGGAACATCGACACGTGTCGCCCACCAATCCCTCAAGGTCGCCGACATCGCAAAAAGTCCACGGCAGGTGGTCAGACTTTTCTGGAAGGCGGGTTCAGACAAAATCCGCGTCGGCGATTGATCGATGGGATACCACGACGGGATGTCGGGCGGGTTATGCAAAAACCCAATCCATGGTGATCGATGAGGGGTTTTGCAATCGGGAGAGAAGGTGTGTTCGACGAAGCCGTCCACGACGATGCCGCCATCGACATGAAGAGGCTGAAGCGCTTCCAACGCCGCTGTCCACCCCGAACGATGCCGTCCGTAGGCTCGGGAGAGCGCGGCTGACAGGTCGAGAGTTGGCGGGGGGAGCGTCAGCGGTTCCGCGGCGCGCTGCCAGATTGGCGATACGGGCGCCGGTTGCACAGAAGAGTTGTCCGATGGAACAACACGAAAAATGCCGCTCAGCGCAATGCCCCGTTCGTGCAGCGATCGGGTAGTGCTGCGAGTGAGCGTTCTCCAGGACGGGTCCGCGGAAAGCGTCACCCTGTCGATTGGGTTCTCTCCATCATCGGCAGCGATAGCCGCGAACCGACGCACCCAATCGGACAGAAGTCCCGCCAGAGAAGCATCGGCGAACACGCTGGATGCTGCGAGGTGATTCGCCATATCTTCTGATCGTCCGCACCGGAAGTACCGGCTGGCCAACCAGACGTGCGTGCAAAAACGGACCAGGCGTTCCTGCGAAGCGACGGACGTCGGCAGATCAGGATCGGAAAACAGCCGATGGAGGACCACCGAGTGGGCGTGGGCCTGCGCGTCGATGTCCCGCGACGCGTTGGTACTGTGCCGACGGTATTTGGTCGTCACCCGCTCCAACCAGGCGGCGCGCCACCCCCGAAGGAGCAAGCGAAAGACGAGATCAACGTCCTCCATTTGACGCAGGCCCACGTCAAAGCCGCCGCATCCCAGGACGGAAATTCGGCGGAAGGCCATGGCGCTCGGGAGCACGACCGGGTAGCCGACCAAATGCTCGAGCGACAGGTCGGGAAGGTGGGTCCAGGGTGTGCGCGTCATTACGGACCGACCATCGGTGTCGACGACCTCCCATCCGCTGTGAACGATGGCCAGTTCGTCTCGTTCATCGAGCTGAGCCAGGTGGTCTCGAACCCGAAACCGGTCAGTCATCGCGTCGTCTGCGTCCAAGAAGACGACCATCCGCCCCCGTCCGGCTTCGCATCCGCGGTTTCGCGCCTGCGATACGCCCAGGTGGGAGGTGCTCAGCAGAGACACCCGGGGATCGGAGTCCAGCGCTGACGCAGGATCGTCGTCGGACCCGTCGTCGACCACAATGACTTCCAGTTGGACACCTTCTTGCATGAGCGCGCTGCGGACCGCGTCGCCTACGAACGCGGCGCCGTTGTGGACGGGGACCACCACCGTGACGTCGGGCGCGCTGAGAGCAGGTGTGATTTCGCTTTCGAGTTGGGGGGGGCGCATCAATACACGTCGTAGCCCAGCGCTACCGCCTGGTCGTATTCGACGCCGGCTTCATCGAAACTGCCGGCGGCGGCGAGGCGGTCTCCCAGTTCGCGATGCCAAAGAGCGTTTTGCGGTTCATGCTCCACCACTGCTCGCCATGCCTCGACCGCCTGGGCCGCCGTCCCGTGACGACTGCGCAAGCGAGCCCGGTGCACCAGCGACCGGCCGTTGTCCGGATCGGCGAGCACTGCACGCTCCGCGAGGTCATACACCCACTCGCGCTGCGCGGCGGAGAGCTGGCCGCCCAGAGACTCGTCGTCGGCGAGGAATTCGGCAAAAAGCGACAGGGTGCCGGGATCATCCGGATCGTGTGCGAAGGCCAACTGGATCGCCGTGAACGCTTGCGTACGGTCCCCCCTGAGGGCGAAGGAACTGGCCAAACGGCGGTACAGCGCCGAGCGGCGCGTCGGCACGGCTTCGATGACAGCATCGATGAGATCCTGATCGCTGCTCAGGTCCTCGGCGTCGACGACGAGCCGTGCCGCCTCTTGAGCGAACTCCTCAGCCCTGGCCAAAAGCGCCCGCGCCAGTCCGAGGGCGCTCGTCGCTCGCGTCGGTTCGTCGGCGAGGACCCCTCGGAAGACGGTGATTGCGGTCTCTGTATCACCCGCCCGCATCAAACCTCTGGCGGCCGATTCGCGAAGGGCGACAGCATTCGGCGGTATCCGGTCGAGCACGGCACGGTAGGTGTCAGCCGCCTCGCTGAACAAGCCGCTTTCGGTAAGGGCTTCGCTGAGCGCGAGGTACGACCATGGCGCGTCGGGCAATTCTGCGATAGCGGCCCGGAACGACGCGATGGCAGCCTGGTGGTCGCCCCGCTCGAACTCGGCAACACCTTGCTGGTGCGCGCTGATGGGCCCCATGGAGCGAAGGAGGGCTCTGGCGTTTCGGACCGAGCTCTGATCGTCCGCCTCGCGCATCTCAGGTGTTGCTTTCGTCGACGTCCGACACGCCACTGCGGAAATGGATGCATGCCGTCTCGGCATCGTCGAACCGGTCGCGGCCGACGTGGGTCGTATGTAGGCGGTGGCCGTTCATTGCGCTCCCGAAGCACGTGCTTGCGCGAGGCGCACCGCGGTGGCCCACCCCTTGAGCTGGGCCTCGAGCTCGGCGATGCGTTGACGATCACTCGTGTGATCCTCGGAGGCGACGACATCATCGATCGAGCTATCGTCCAGGACCGTCCCGTCTGTCCCGCGGCGGACTTCGAGAGCCGTGAGGATTTCCCGTGCCTGTGCCACAGCCGTATCGAGCGCGTCGTTCTCGATCAACTGGCGCAAGAGTTCTACGGCCGAGACGATCGACGTGTTGGTGGCCCGGCTCGACACGCGTGCGCGCTGGTCCACCGGCATCAGGGTGGCGGTGAGTTCGATCGAGCGGCGTCGGTCGACGAGATCGGCCCCCATCGCCTGGAGACGTGCCGTCTCCTGGCTGGGGTGCGACCGCCAATGGGCGAGCACGAGGGGCTCGTACCAGACCGGTCCAAGGACGGTGACTCGCTTCAACAAATCCCAATCGGTGCAAAAGGGCAGGTCATCGCGATAGCCGCCAAGCAGCTCGTACGTGGAGCGGCGGACCACAACGCCGGCCACCATCATGCGATGCTCCTCTGCCTCTTTTGCCGCTAAGTCGGCGACGATCCCAGGCTCGGCTCCATCCGGCGCCTGGCTCCAGATCACTCGACCGTTGGCATCGGTGGCTGATACACGGCAATAGGCGGCCACGAGACCAGGGTCGGCGACGAGGGGCCGACCAAGCCGTTCATAAAACCCCGGTATCACGACATCGTCTTGATGATGAAGGTGCACCAGCAGTCCGCGCGCTCGGGCGATAGCGGCGTTCCAATTGCCGGCCAGGCCTTGTCGCTCGACGTGGCGGACGTAGTCAACGCGGCTGCCGGCAATACCGGAGACGATGCGACGAACGTCCGTGGTCGACGCGTCGTCGAGCACGACCAACTCCATATGGCTGGGACCGGGATCCTGATTGAGCACGCCCTGCAACGCTTCGATGAGATGGTCAGGGTGGGGGTCGCACACGGGGAACATGACCGACCACAAAGGTCGAGACTCGGCGTGAGCAACTGGAGGGATCACCGGCACGTGCGCGCGGTGGCGCTCGGAGTAGTTGATGACTGCGAGTTGGCGCTCCGGACCATCGGGATCGTCGCGCTGCGGGATCGGCTTCGGACCGGCCTCGGGATCGAGAAACGGATGGCGGTCCCAGGGATCGGAAGGGTCGAGCTGTTCGCCCGGACGGATCTCGTGCAGCTTGGCCCGACTCGGCAGGCGCACCCGCCCGGCTCGGAACCGAGCCCGGTCGCTATGCCAGTCGCGAACAAGCTCGTCGGCAGCGAAGATTCGATGACCGTATTTTTCCGCCGCATGGTCCACACTGAGAATTGGATAGTGGCGCATCACGAAAGGACGAGGGAAGACCCTCTGCTCCGCAAAGCGAACGTGATGTCCGGCGGAGCTCACTAAGTCGATGCGATCATGACGCTTCCAGGCGTTAATTTGCATCCGATCGGGAGAATCGGGCTCATAGTGGTAGTACCAGCGCATGGCAGCCTCGAAATTCTGGCCGTTGAACGAAGGGTCTTCCACGGTTGGCGAGAACACGAATTCGTCGAAGTCGACGGCGTTGAAGCCGCGTGCATCGACGTCAGCCAGTCCCTCTGCCAGTGTGCCGTAGGGGGGCGGGGCGTATCTCCGTTCGTCAGCGTCGACATGGAGGTACCAGTCGGCTCGGTGCTCGTGTGCGATCCGCTCTTTGATCCGCAGCTGGGTGGCGAGTTCGAACAAGCCAGTCCAGGGCTGGTCCTCAATGCCGGCTATCCCATGTCCCAACCAGTGCTCTGCCACCTCACGACTACCGTCGGTCGAGCCGTTGTCGATGACATAGACCTCGGCGCCTTGTTCGACGAGGTGCGTGAGTACCGAATCAAGGTGGCGAATCTCATTGCGCACGCCGAGTAACGCCAAGAACCTCACCACGGTGTCCTGTTGATCAACAGGGGGTTGCGAAACCACGCACAGCGCGCCCGCCGGCCAGCCACCGATGGTGTTCCGAAACACCTGGGTGTGACGCTCGGGGATGATTGTTGACGGTACGACACGTCAAACCCGAACGGGCAACATTCGGGCCAGGTTATCTTCAAGCGTCCGATTACCTCAACCGACTCCTTGGCCGGCGACGTCGAGCACGAGGCTGACCGCCTGAAGCCCTCTCGTTCCCCTACCGCCGCGTCCGTCGGATTCTCAAGCAGCTGCGCATTCATCGGATGGGAACAGCAGCGATGATAGTGAGATCCTCGTGCTGCGTCATTGTTGGCCGTGCTCCGATCATCGACACATCTCGCTCACGCAGGCGTACGCCCAGAGGACCAGTTCGTCGGTCTGACGCGATCGAGCAACCGGAGCAAGAGGATCGTTGCTCTTAGCCGCACGCCTTGGCGTAGATCGCGGATCCCCATCCCGCGGGGCCTCTCTTTCCACGATCGACCTCCGAAATGATGGAACGACCTCCGGAGGGAGGTGGGCATCGCTGCCCACGACTGTCCTTCCTCCTCCAAGGCCTTTGCGAAATACCCTCCCACGTCGTAGGCCCTTTGCGGTGGCGAACGGTGAGCCTCTTCACGCCAGGCAAAGCTTGTCGTGATCTTCTGCGTCCGTGCATGATCGAGCAACAGGACGCAGGGGTATGGACGCGTGAGCAACGTGTACTCATGTGGTTCCCCGAACCGTGTCTCTAGATACCTCATCTCTGGTGAGACGCCATACGCGAGCATCGACCGAGACCCGACCGCTGCGAGGAGCCTTGGAAGCCAGTTGGGTTCGAGGAACTCAACATCCGAGTCGACGACCACGAAGTACCTGGTGCGGCATTCGTTTCGCCAACGATCGATCCAATCGCTATGACTCGTGTCCGCTGGTAGCTCCTGCAGCGTGAGTAAGTCAGAATCAGCCATCCGTCTGAGGAATTGCAACGAGCCGTCGTCAGACGAGCAGTCCCCGACGACGAGCTGGAACGACCCCCCAGCCAGCCTCCACATCGAACGCAGACACAGCTCGGTATAGACGCGAGTGTTCTTCGACGCTACGTGGACAGTTGCGTCCAGCGAACAACCTTCCGACGACGTCTTGACCGCGCCAAGAAGTCGCCCGAAGTGGTCAGCCATCTCCCTGAACGTGGTCACGGGCCGATCCTCGCCTCCGGCAGTCGCATCTGTCGCCACCCGTGTCGGCTCATTGATTCATCATGCCCCTCTACGCTGACATGTGGGGCGGCCGGCTTGATGCCAGGCCAGAAGGCAACGATGTTGCCATCGCATCGGTCGACCCGCGTGCCCTATGGTGCGGAAGGGTGGAGTCGAACGTCGCTGTCGTGCACATCGGGACGCACAAGACAGGGAGCACGTCATTCCAGGCGATGCTCGCCCGGAACAACGGGTTGGGCTCCGAGGCCGGCTTGTACTATCCGGAGACGGGCCGATCAGGTGATGACGGCCATCACGCCCTCGCCGCCGAGCTGATCGACGGCGATCAAACGGATCCACGCTGCGGACTCCTCGGGCAACTCGCGCAGGAGCTCAAATCAACAGGAGCTCGATCCGTGATCTTGTCGAGCGAGAACTTCTCCCATCTGTACCGACGGCCCGACCGGCTCCAACACCTGCGTGACGCGCTGCAGGCGGGCGGCATGCGGACCGAGATCGTGATCGTTCTCCGACCCCCGTCGGACTACCTGGAGTCCTTGTACGTGGAACTGCTGAAACACGGGTTAACGGAGCCCATCGACGTTTTCGTACAACAGGGCCTGTCGACGGGTGCTGTGACTCTCGGCGGACGAGACTTCTGCCTCGACTACCGGGCTGTCGTCAACGGTTTCGCTGCCGTCTTCACTGGACGCTCCGTGCACGCGCTGCCCTACGACGCTACGGACTCCGTCGGGCCTCTCATGGCAGTCTGCGGTCAATTGCTCGGTATCGAGATGTCTGGCGTCGCCAACTGGGAGCGGTTCAATCTCCGGGTTGAATCCTCATCATGCGGGACGAGGGCAACGCTGACCCCGCTCGAACGACAGCGGATCGACGCAAAATACGGCGACTCGATCCAGTTTCTCACGAGCACTTAAGGGCCTCCCAGGTGATCAGCGACTCGATCATCTACCCCCGAGAACCGATTTTCCTCAGGAATGGTACGAGGCGGGCGAAGAAGGCATTGCTGGGGTAGGCGCCGGCAGGATCATTGTGCGAATAGGTGCTCTGGCGATTCACCAGCGTGAGATTTCCTTGCGGAATGCCCGACTGTTTGGCCAGGATCACGGCATCCGCGAGCACGCTTGCTCCACCGAGACGAGCGCCGAACGCGTAGATCAACAGCCTCTTGGGCAGCGAGTGGCCCATGGTGGCGTCAACGCTGAGCACCGACTGCGCTGGATTTGCATTCCCGTTGTCGACTGCACCGCTGTCCTCGGTCAACCGCTGCGGGAAGTACCACTCTGTCCCGTCAACGTTCTTCATCGGATATCCAGAGAACATCGTCGCGAAACGGCCAATCGGGGTCAACGCGCCTGCGCCATTCCAGCCACGAATCAGACCGCTCGCCGTGAGTCCCAGACCGAGATGTGCTTGCGCTGCGAGCAGACTTGGTGGAGAAGTCGAGGCGTTGAGGGCGTAGCCGTACTGTCCGAGGTTGGTGACCCTGACCGCCGGCACGATGTCGGAAGGGAGCAATCCCGACGTCTGGCCGAGCGATGGCTGATTCGGAAAGAGCAGGGCAGCCAGAGATCCAGTTGCGCTGAACACTCCGGCATAGGGCGCAGCGATCCCACCGAAAGCGAGCCAAGGGGTAACGCTCGGTACCTCGAGGGCCTGTAGGGCCTGGGTAGCCTGCTGAGCGCTCATCGTGGTCGGAGTGCTGCCACCGTCGATATAAACGAGGCCGCCCAATGCGTCGGCTCCCGCCTTGCCGTTGAAGTCCCAGGTCGCGTACGCAGTGACGACCGATCCCCCGAGGGAATGGCCCCCAAGTACCACTTTCCCACCGAGTTTCTTCGCGGCGTTGACCACTATGTGCAGGTCTTGGACCGCCACGTTCATACCCCACTGTTTGGCGAACTCAACGCTCGAGGTGGGGATCGGTTGAAAGTGATGCGTGACGCTCGGGTCTTTGAGATATCCGAGGTAGTAGTCGAAGAGCTGTGTCGCGGTTGCCTTGCCCTTCTTGGCCAGGTTCGTTTCCGATTGATCCTCGAGCAGATTCTCACGGCGCTCCACCGACCACACCTGCCAGCCGCTCGTCTTCGAGACGATCCATCTCGCGAGCGGCACAAAATACGCGCTGCCGGCGGAGGTACCCGGCTCCAAGACCAAGACATTCTTCGCGTTCGAAGGCCCGACCTTGATCACCCCGACCCGGTTGTACTTCGCCGGTGTGCCTGGAGCTGAAAACCCCTTCATCCAGGTGACCCCGGTGGGAGAGGCCGCTGGAACGGTGGCGGAGGCCAACGGCGCAAAGCTTGGGACAAGAAGCGGAATGCACCCAATCGCCACTGCCGCCAGGATCCGTTTTCTCATTCTCTGTGACCGAGGAGTTGAGGGGCCTTGGCGGTCGCCGCCAAGTCCTGAGTTTCCTTCAGCAGGTCTCATGCCGGTAGATCCTGCCCGGTTTCGACCTGAGAGTCAGAGACCCCTTCGACGGCCAGCTCGTAAGCGGCGACACGCGGCAAGACCAGACACCGAGAGCGGAAGACGGGATTCGAACCCGCGACCCTCACCTTGGCAAGGTGATGCGCTACCACTGCGCCACTTCCGCGTGGCCAATCACTTTATCGCACCCCGCGCCTGGCAAACGATGGCACCCGGACGCAGCTGAGCCGCCCGTTTCGGGCCGAACTGCGGACGCGACGGCAGGCCGGGCTCCGGTAGATTCCGCTGCGTGCGCCAGGACGACAACACGGCCGTGCTCCGGCGGTCCTTCGGTGCCGTTGCCGGGGAGTACGACCGCCTCCGTTCCGGGCCCCCCGCCGACGCGCTCGACTGGCTGCTCCCGGCCGGGGCGACCGACGCGCTCGAAATGGGCGCCGGCACCGGGATCCTGACCCGGCTCCTAGCCGAACGGATCCGCCACGTGACGGCGGTCGAGCCCGACGAGCGCATGCGCGCCGTGCTGCGGGAGTCGGCGCCCGGCGTCGACGTCCGCGCCGGCCAGGCCGAGGAGCTCCCCGCCGACGGTGCTGCCTACGACGTGGTCATCGCGGCGTCCGCCTGGCACTGGGTGGACGAGGAACGTGCCGTTCCCGAGGTCGCCCGCGTGCTGCGCCCGGGGGGCCGCCTCGCCCTCGTGTGGAATGGCCCCGATCGATCCGTTGACTGGATGCGTCAGCCTGTGGGCCGGCGGCATCGTCTTCAGCCCCGAAGAGCAACAGCACGTCGACCAACGCCGGCGCACCCGGCATCTCGTGAACATCGAGGCTGCGGGCCCCAGCCCGTTCTCGCGAACCGGAGACCCACTTGTTCCGCTGGACCAGGCCCATGACCCGCGAGGACCTCGTCGCGCTCTCCGCCACGTACAGCGCGGTCATCACCATGGACGACGCCGCCCGCGAGACACCACCTCACTGCCATGCGGCGCTTTCTCGACGCCCAGGAGTTCCTGGCCGGACGAGACATGATCGACGTCCCGATGCGCGCCTACTGCTGGCGAGCCGACAAGCGCTGACCACTCGGCCGTCGCACCCGCCGAGTGGCGGCGGCACGGTGCCGCTGTGCGCCGCCCTCTGCGTCGGCTGAGCCCACGCCCGACGTCGCCTGAGGCGTCATGCCTCCACCTGTGAATCGTCACCCAATCGTCGGGAAACCCGACCATCACGCTGCGGCTGGCCTGCGCCCGGCCACAGATCCGAGGCGCACCGTGTGCGTGCCGGCCCGAACGGGTGGGCGCACCACACGAGACGAAAGGCAACAACCATGAAAGTCCGATTGCGCAATCTGTTGGCGTTGGGCGCGCTGACCACCGGCCTGGTCGCCGGTGGTGCCGTCGTCGCCGACGCCGCCACCTCGAGCACGTCGTCCACCACCGGGTCCACCGGGCTCCGGCGCGAGCAGCAACACCTCGACGACCACGCCGTCGTCGAGCTCGTCCGGATCCAGCTCGTCCGGATCGAGCTCGAACGGCTCCAACTCCAACTCGAGCTCCGGGAGCGGCTCCACCGACAACTGCCCGAACATGGGCAGCGGCTCGACCTCAGGCTCGGGCACGCACGGCGCTCCCCCCACCGGCGCCTCCGGGACGCCGCCCGCCGGCTCCGGGTCGACGCCGAGCTCGGGCTCCTAGCGCGAGCCTCCCGGCACAGAGGAAGGTGGTGTGGGCCGTCTCGCCAAGCGGCCCGCACCACCGCCTCTCGGACGAGGGACGCACGGCCACCAGGCCAACGGTTGAACGAATCTTCCGACCCCTTACGCCGTCGCCCCGCGGGCATCGAGCGCGGCCGCCACCAGCTCGGCCAGCGCGTCGTCGATGTGCACCCCGAGCCCCTCGAGCTCGGGCAGCAGCTTGCGGCACGCGAAGAGCCCGAATTGCACCCGGTCGAGATACGAGAACACCGTCACGTTGAGGCCGATCCCCTCCGCGATGGGCCCGACCGGATACAGGTCCACCACGCGGCTGCCGGCGCAGAACATCGAGAAGTCCGGTCCGCGCACGCTCGAGACCGTGACGTTGAACGGCGGCCGCACCTTGTCGAAGAGGCGGGTACCGGCCACCGCTCGGGCCAGGCGGCTCGTCAACGCCGGCAGCGCGATCTGCGCCAGGTCGCCGAGCAACCGGCCCCGGTGCAGCTTCTCCTGCTCCTTGGCCACCCGCGCCGACTCGGAGATTGCGTCGAGCCGCCGCACCGGGTCGTCGAGGTCGCTCGCCAGCGACACCAGCATCCCCGAGATCTGATTGCCCAGCGCCTCGCCCGCGCCCTCGGCACGCGTCGACACCGGGACCATGGCCACCAGTGCGTCGTCGACGGGCTCCCCCCGCGCCTCGAGAAGCCGGCGCAGCGCCCCCGACACGCAACCGAGCACCACGTCGTTGACCGTGCATTCGAAGACCCGCCCGACCAGCTTCACGTCGTCCAGCGGCACGGACAGCGAGGCGAAGCGCTTGCGGTTCGACACGGCCCCGTTGAACGACGCCCGTGGCGCGGTGAAGAAGCCGGGCGGCGCCTGCTCGCCCCGGCCGGCGAGCTCGCGGTTGTGCATGCCGAGGTCGGCCACCGCGTCGACGCCGGCCTGGAGCGTCGACAGCGTCTCGCTCGGCTGGTGCACCAGCGAGGAGGCCGCGTGCTTCAGCATCTGTGCGTTGGAGGGCAGCGAGTCGGGGTGCCACTCCTGGGGCAGTGCCACCACGCGTGACCGCGGGGTGAGGTCGAGGAACGCCGCCAGCACCGAGGCGCCGCTCACCCCGTCGAGGATGGCGTGATGCACCTTGGCGACCAACGCGGTCCGCTCCCCCTCGAGCCCCTCGACCACGTGCATCTCCCACAGCGGGCGGTCGGGATCGAGCTGGCGGCTCATCACCGCGGCCACGAAGGCGTCCAGCTCCGGCTTCCCGCCCGGCGACGGCAGGCTCGCCCGGCTGAGGTGGTCGTCGAGCTCGAAGTCGGGGTCCTCGACCCAGACCGGGTGGTGCAGCCCGAACGGCACCCGGATGGCCCGTTGGCGGAACGGTGCCACCAGGTGCAGGCGCTGCTCGATCACCCGCCGGATCTGGGCGTAACGGGTCGAGGGCGAGAACAGCGAACGGCGGCCCTCGGGCGGGTCGAGGAGCAGGGCCACGCCCACGTGCATCGGCGTCGTCGGCGTCTCGA
Organism: uncultured Acidimicrobiaceae bacterium; assembly: GCA_963769095.1. GTDB lineage: Bacteria > Actinomycetota > Acidimicrobiia > Acidimicrobiales > RAAP-2 > Bog-473. Next base: position 871,552 of record CAVYKO010000008.1, on the reverse strand, counting down.
GCGACAGGAACGCCGCGTCCATGCCGACGAGGGACCGCATCATCACCTCTTCTTACCCGCCTGGCGCCGTTCCCGTCATCTGGGCGCTCCGGCGCGCATCGCCGAACCGTCACGCCCCGTGTGCCCGAAGCCCCCGGTGCCCCGCTCCGACGTGCCCGAGACCCGTCCGCCGGCACGAGATCGAACGCCACCTGCTCGGCCCGCAGGATGACCAGCTGGGCGATGCGGTCCCCCCGGCGCACGGCGTAGTCCTCCGAGGGATCGTGGTTGACGAGCACGACCTGCAGCTCGCCCCGGTAGCCCGAGTCGACCAGGCCGGGCGTGTTGAGGCAGGTGATCCCGTGGCGTGCCGCCAGGCCGCTCCGGGGCAGCACGAACCCGGCGTAGCCCTCGGGGATGGCGACCGCCACCCCGGTCGGGACGACGGCCCGGCCCCCCCGGCAGGCCAGCACGACGTCGGACCGCGCCACGAGGTCGGCCCCGGCGTCCCCCGCACGCGCGTAGCCGGGCATCGGCAGGTCGGGGTCGAGCTGGTGCAGGGGACGCGCAGCATCGCCGGACCTTACAAGGAGGCCCGCCGCCGGCCCGAACCCACACCGCGCTTCGGGCCGCGCCCCGGCCGTGCGCCCGGGACCGGCCGATAGCATGCGCCCGACATGCTGGCCTGGATCGATCTCGAGATGACGGGGCTCGATCCGACGCGCCACACCATCGTCGAGATCGCCTCCCTCATCACCGACGACGACCTCACGATCGTCGAGGAGGGACCGGACCTGGTCGTGCACGCCTCGCCCGAGGAGCTGGCCGGCATGGACGACGTGGTGCGGTCCATGCACACCCGTTCGGGGCTGCTGGCGGACATCGAGGCGTCCCGGCTCACCCTGGCCGAGGCGGGCGCGCAGACGCTCGCGTTCCTGCAGCGGCACATCGGGCAGCCCCGCACCGTCCCCCTGGCCGGGAACTCCATCGGGACGGACCGGCGCTTCCTCGCCGCCCAGCTGCCCGCCATCGAGGACTACCTGCACTACCGCTCGGTCGACGTGTCGACCATCAAGGAGCTGTGCCGGCGCTGGCGTCCGGAGATCTACAAGGCCGCGCCGGCGAAGAAGGGCGGCCACCGGGCGCTGCAGGACATCCGCGAGAGCGTCGGCGAACTGGCCTACTACCGCACGGCCATCTTCGACGACACCGCGACACCGAGGGAACCGAGGAGGAGACCACGTGAGCACCAACGACAAGGACACGCCGAAGATGACCCTGGCGGAGGCGAACGCCGACGCTCACGGCCCCCGGCCAGATCTTCGAGATGGAAGAGGTCGACATCCGCGGCGTCCCGACCCGCACCTGGAAGAACGCGCCGCCCGTCCCTGCGCAGCGTGTTCGACATGTCCGCCGCCCACGGCGACGCCACCTTCATCGTCTACGAGGACGAGCGGATCGAGCTTCGCCGAGCACCACCGCATGGCCTCGACGCTCGCCCATCGGCTGCGCGACACCTTCGGCGTCGAGAAGGGCGACCGCGTCGCCATCGTCATGCGGAACATCCCCGAATGGATCATCGCCTTCTGGGGCGCCACGCTGGCCGGTGCCGATCGTCGTGCCGCTGAACGCATGGTGGAGCGGCGAGGAGCTGCGCTACGGCCTCGAGGACTCCGGCTCCAAGGTGGCCTTCGTCGACACCGAGCGGGTCGAGCGCATCCGCTCCTTCCTCGGCGGGCTCGACACCCTCAAGGCCATCGTGGTCGCCGACGAGCACCGGACCGAGACCGAAGGCGTCCGCTGGCCGTCTACGAGCCGCCCGGCGGCGCGCCGCCGATCCCGGAGTGGCCGTTCGCCCTCGCGCTCGGCACCGTCGACGAGGCGGCCACGCCGCCCGACGTCGCCATCGACCCCGAGGACGACGCCACCATCTTCTACACCTCGGGCACGACCGGCCGGCCCAAGGGCGCGGTCGGCACGCACCGCAACATGATCACGAACCTCATGAGCCTGTTCTTCCTCAACACCGCGGACCTCCGTGCGCTTCGGCATCTCGTCGCTGCCCGACGAGGGCCGCGGAGCCCGCCGAGCGGGTCCAGCCCGCCATCCTGCTCTCGGTGCCGCTGTTCCACGCCACCGGGCTGCCACTCCATCATGATGACCAACACCGCGGCCGGCGGCAAGATCGTCATCATGCACCACTTCGATCCCGAACGGGCCCTCCAGCTGATCGAGCGCGAGAAGATCGGCACCTTCGGCGGCGTGCCCGCCATGGTCATGCAGGTGCTCGACTCGCCGAACTTCGCCAAGTACGACACCTCGTCCATCCGCGGCGTCTCCTACGGCGGCGCGCCCGGCCCCGCCCGACCTGGTGCGCCGCATCCGCGCGGCCTGGCCGATCGGCTCGCCCTCCAACGGCTACGGGCTGACCGAGACCTCGTCGGTCACCTCGATGAACGCCGGCGGCGACTACGTGGCCAAGCCCGACAGCGTCGGCCCGCCGGTGCCGGTCTGCGACGTCGCCATCGTCCCCGAGGACTTCGCAGCAGAACGAGCCCGACGACCACCATCCCGCGCGGTCCCGATGTGCGCGGCGAGCTGTGGATCAAGGGCCCCAACGTGGTGCGCGGCTACTGGAACCGTCCGGACGAGACGGCCAAGACCTTCTCGAAGGGCTGGCTCCACACCGGCGACGTGGCGCAGCTCGATGACGAGAACTTCATCTACATCGTCGACCGGGCCAAGGACATGATCATCCGCGGCGGCGAGAACGTGTACTCGGTCCAGGTCGAGGCCGCCCTCTTCGAGCACCCCGCCGTCGCCGACGTCGCCGTCATCGGCGTGCCCCACCACGACGCTGGGCGAGGAGGTCGGCGCCGTCGTCGTGCTCCGTCCCGGGGGCCAAGGTCACGGCCGACGAGCTCGGCCTGCACGTCAAGGCCCGGCTCGCCGGCTTCATGGTGCCGACGCACGTGTGGTTCCGCTCCGAGCCGCTGCCCCGCAACCCGCAGGGCAAGGTCCTCAAGCGCGAGCTACGCGAAGAGGTCGTGGCGTCGAGCGACTGAACCCCTGGCTGGCCGTCGCCGAGCGGCCGCAGACTCGCCGGCTCGGGTTCGCGCCCCGTGAGCCCGAGCAGCCGGTCGAGCAGCGGCGCATCCTGGGGCACCGGGACGGCCGCCGGGTAGACGCCGATGGTGCGCCACTCCTCTGCGTGCGGGCTCACCTCGTCCCAGACGCCCTGCACCAACGCCGGCGGGCAGGTCCGGCTCCACGCCGATCACCCGCGCGATGTCGTGGGCCCGCAACGCGCGGAACGAGTTGATCTGCCAGAAGTACTGCCGGACGCGAGTAGTCGCCGAAGGAGAGGTGGGCGACGGCGTCGTAGTCGGTCACCGCCGTCGGCGGCGGCGCACGCCTTGTCCACGATCGCCTCGAAGCGCTCGATCGGGCGTCCCCGAGCAGGTCGCCGTCGAACTTGGTCGAGCCGGCCTCCTCCATGGTCCGGCCCGGCCAGCATGTCGGGTACCCAGGCGTCGTCGTAGGCGTGGTAGTTGATGACCTCGCGCAGCCTGGGCACGGGTCCGGTGGCTCCGGACGTGGCGAAGGTGGGCGGCATCGTCATGTCCCATTGCGTCGGGCTCGAATCCGGGCCACCACCTCGCGCCAGGGCACGATCCGCCAGCACGAACACCTCGGCTTCGTCCATCAGCAACTCCTCTTTCGCTCGGTCTCTCGCTCTCTGCGGAGGCGCCATTGTCACCGCCGGTTGTGACGCCGCGCGACGGCGCGCGACACCGGGACGCGATCGAGCCGGCCCGCAGGCCGGCTCGATCAACAGTCGGTTGCCCGCCACCGCGGGCGTCACCAGCGGCTGCGCTCAGCGGTTGGGCTGGGGCGTCACCCGCAGGTACGGCTTGAGGGCCTTCCAGCCCTTGGGGAAGCGGTCCTTCGCCTCGTCGTCGCTCAGCGCCGGCACGATGATGACGTCCTCGCCCTCGGTCCAGTTCACCGGCGTGGCGACCTTGTAGTCGGCCGTGAGCTGCAGCGAGTCGAGCACGCGCAGGATCTCGTCCACGTTGCGGCCCGGTCGACGCCGGGTAGGTCAGCGTCAGCTTGACCTTCTTGTCCGGCCCGATGATGAAGACCGAGCGCACCGTGAGGGTGTCGTTGGCGTTGGGGTGGATCATGTCGTAGAGGTCCGCCACCTTGCGGTCCTCGTCGCCGATCAGCGGGAAGGCCAGGGCCGAGCCCTGCGTCTCCTCGATGTCGCCGGCCCAGCCCTTGTGGGACTCGACCGAGTCGACCGACAGGCCGATCAGCTTGGCGTTGCGCTTGTCGAACTCGGGCTTGGCCTTGGAGAACGCACCCAGCTCGGTCGTGCAGACCGGCGTGAAGTCCTTCGGGTGGGAGAACAGGATCCCCCAGCTGTCGCCGAGCCACTCGTGGAAGTTGATGGTGCCTTCGGTGGTGTCGGCCGTGAAATCGGGAGCGGTGTCCCCTAGTCGTACTGCCATGTGTCCTCCTGATGTCGTGACGGCTCCGTGGTGCGGAGGACTGGACCTTACCGGGAACTTTTCCGATTGTCGACACGTTTGGTCATATTTGGCTCCGCCCGGCCCCGTCGGGAAAAACCGCCCCCCACCTGGGGGTCGGCCCGGCGCCGATGTGCGGACTCACCACCCACCCCATGCGAGAATGCCAACTGTGACCGCGTCCCCAGCCCTCGCCGGCACCTACCGCCCTCCCGCACCGACACCCTGGTCGTGGAGCGCGACGGCCCGGTGACCGTCGTCACCATCAACCGGCCCGAACGGCGCAACGCGGTCGACAGTCTCTGCGCCGACCAGCTGCGCGACGCCTTCTTGGCCTTCGACGCCGACGACACCCAGTCGGTCGCCGTCCTGACCGGGCCGGGGGCGCCTTCTGCGCCGGCGCCGACCTCAAGGCGATCTCCGAGGGCGACCGTCGGCCCATCCCCGACGAGGGCACCGGGCCCATGGGCCCCACCCGCCTGACGCTCTCCAAGCCCGTCATCGCGGCGGTCGAGGGCTACGCCGTCGCCGGCGGGATCGAGCTGGCGCTGTGGTGCGACCTGCGGGTGGCGGCCGAGGACGCCGATCTTCGGCGTGTTCTGCCGGCGCTTCGGCGTCCCGCTCTGCGACCTCGGCACGGTGCGCCTGCCGCGCCTCGTCGGCCACAGCCGGGCCATGGACCTGATCCTGACCGGCCGCGCCGTGACGGCGCCCGAGGCCCTCACGATCGGCCTCGCCAACCGGGTCGTGGCCCCGGGTGAGGCTCTGGCCGCCGCCGTCGCGCTGGCCCACCAGCTGGCCGCCCTCCCCCAGTTCTGCCTGCGCTCGGACCGGGCGAGCGCGCTCGAGCAGTGGGGGCTCACCGAGGAGGAGGCGGCCGTCAACGAGGCCCGCCGGGGGCGCGAAGTGATCAGCAGCGGGGAGACGCTGGCCGGAGCGGCGCAGGTTTGCGAGCGGGGCTGGGCGCGGTGGCACTGCGATCGACTGACCCCCGAACCGGGGGCGCCCCCACCTCGGAACGCCCCACCGTGGCTGCCTTCGACTTCGACGGCACGTTGGTCCACGGCGGCAGCGTGTTCCCCTTCCTCACGGGCCTGCGCGGCGTGTGGCCGGTGCTCCGCGCCGTCATACGGCTCGCCCCGTCACTGCTGCACGCCGCCATCGCCGGCGGGACGACGGCGGACGACGTGAAGGAGAAGCTGTTCGTTCGCCTCCTCGGTGGCCTACCGGTCGACGAGGTCGACCGCCAGGGCCGGGCCTTCGCGCACCGGCATCTCGAGCGCCACCTCCGCCCCGACGTCCGGCGGCGCCTCGAGTGGCACCGCAACCAGGGCCACTACACCGTGATCGTCTCCGCCTCCCCTGAGTGCTACGTCAGCCCGGCCGGCGCCGAGCTCGGCGTCGACGGCGTCGTCGCCACGCGGCTCGCGGTCGGCGGCGGTGGCTTGCTTACCGGGGGCTACGAAGGCAAGAACTGCCGCGGGGCCGAGAAGTACGCCCGCCTGGTCGGTCACCTGCGCGCCGTCGGGCCCTCGCCCGGGCCGTCGGGCGAACAGCCGATCCTGTGGGCCTACGGCAACAGTCGCGGCGACCTCCGCCTGCTCAACGCCGCCGACCACGGCGTCGACGTCGGCCGCCTCGGGCGCTTTGGTCGGCTGCGTCACTTCCCCCGGCTCGAGCAGGTTACGGCCTGAGCCGGCTCCGCTCCGCCTACGAGTCGCCTTCCTTGTACGCCTCGGTGAAGAGATCTCCCTGCGCCGCGCCCGATCCGGCCCTGCCACCACCGGGACCGCGGAGGATGAACGCGATGACGACGGCCAAGGCCGCACCGGCGAGTGGCCCGGCGACGTAGACCCAGTACCCGGTAAAGGTCGTCGAGACCAGGTCCGGTCCGAACGTACGCGCCGGGTTCATCGAGGCTCCGGAGATCGGGCTGGCCCACAACCCGGCGAGTGCGATGTACCCGCCCACCCCGAAGGCCCCGATGATGCCGATGTTCTGCGCCCCCGACGCCGTGCCCAGGATCACGCTGACGAGGCCCATCGTCAGGATCAACTCCATCCAGAAGGCCGCCATGTCCGAGTAACCGTGGGCGGGATAGTTGGACCCGTACATGGCCGAGACGTTGATCACCGCGTGCAGGAAGAGTGCGGCCAACGTCGCCCCCGCGAGCTGCGCCACGATGTAACCCGGCACTCGCCGCCATTGGAAGTCCCGGCGCAGCGCGAAGGCGATGGAGACGGCCGGGTTGAGGTGGGCGCCCGAGACCTTGCCCATGAACAGGATGACCGCCATCACCATGAGGGCCGGGGCCACGACCGCCGCCGTCCGACTGATCACGCCCGGGAAGGCGTGGCCCATCATGCCGCCACCGGCGGCGACCAACACCAAGAAGAAGGTTCCCAGCACTTCGGAGAAGAGACGCCGCCACTCTTGGCGAGGGTCGTTGAAGTCCTGGATCCGTTGCACGACCTCCTGCTCGTACCGGGCGATCGGGCCCACCAACGGAACCTGCTCTGTCGTCGTCATTCGATGACGCTCCTCCCCGTGCACGGGCGATCCGCAACTCCGGTGAATTTATCGAGCGGTTCTCCCCGGACGCCGGATGCCGGATCCTGACGGTCGGGTGCGAAGCAGAGGGAGGGTGCGAACGGGCCTCAGCCCGGCGCGACGGCGATGCCGACGGCGTGTCCCGTGTAGCCGGGCACCGCGGTGGTGACGTCGCCGAAGTACGGAGCGTCGCCGAAGGCAAAGGCCTGTCCGCTCCCGTCGACCGCATTGAAGCCCTGCCCCGAGTAGTCGGGGATCATGGCGGTCATCGGGCTGGTCATGGTGGCCAGACCCGGCGAGGCCGCTCCCACGCCGACGTTGGGCGCGTCGCCGAACCCGTGCACCGTGCCGTTGGCCTCGAGCATCCAGTAGCCGCCGCCGTCGGGCGACGGTGCGACGCCGACGATGGGAGTCGGCGGGGGTGACGAGCCCAGCGAGCCGTAGAACCCGGCGTCGCCGTAGGCGAAGATGCCGCCGTCGGACGCGACGAGCCAGTAGCCGCCGCCGTCGTGGGTCGGCACCATGCCGATCACGGGCTTGTTGAGCACGATGCTGCCGGTGCTGCCGTAGAACTGCGCGTCGCCGTAGGCGAAGATGCCGCCGTCGGACGCGACGAGCCAGTACCCGCCGCCGTCCGGCGTGACCGCCATGCCGACCATCGGCTTGTTGAGGACGATGCTGCCGGTGCTCCCCCAGAAGTGCGCGTCCCCGAAGCTGAACACGCCGCCGTCGGACGCCACTTCCCAATAGCCGCCGGCGTCGCGGGTCGCCGCCATGCCGACCACCGGCTTGTTGAGCACGCATGCCGCCGGTGCTGCCGTAGAACTGCGCGTTGCCGAAGCTGAAGACGCCGCCGTCGGTCGCGTTGATCCAGTAGCCGCCGACTCCGCCGCTCGGACCACCCAGCTGCGTGATGTCCGACAGGCTCTGCAAGCTGGCCGGGGCGTAGTAGTGGCTCACGATCTGGCTGAAGGTCCAGTTCCCTGCGCCGTTGTCCTGGCCGATGGCGTACCCCAGCGCACCCCATTGCCCCATGCCGATGCCGTGACCCCACCCCTGGCCGGTGATGGAGACCTGCCGCCGCTCGTCCGAGGTGATGGAGAACAGATCCGAGAGGAGCCCGAGCTGCCCGGAGAACTCGGTCCCGGGGATCGATGACGCTCCCCGCACTCCCGTTGAGGGTGATGGAGTCCACCCGGCCACAGCAGAAGTCGAAGCGGATGGCCGGGATCGGTCGGCGTGGGTCCGAAAGTGCCGTTGAACGAGCCGATCTGCGGCCAGTTGGACTTGATCGTGGCGTAACTGACCGTGGTCGTCCAGTGGTGGTTGCGCGTTGCCGCGAGACGGCGTCGCCGTCGTCGGCCACCGGCGTGAACGGCGACTCCCCGCTGGCGGCACTGGCGGTGTACCCACCGGTCGACGACGAGTACTCGGTGGTGGCGATCGTGCCGCCCGGCATCACCATCACCTGACCGGCGGTGTCGTTGGCCGCGGCGATGCTCGCCGCCGTCTCGTACTGGGTCCCCCGATACGTCTGGCACGTCAGATCGCAGGTGTCGGCGTAGCCGCCGTAGCCGCCGAGGTTGGACAGCACATAGGAGCGGCCGGCAATGGCCTGGGCCTCGAGCTCCTGGAAGCCCCAGTCCATGCCCTGCGGCCCGGCGCCACCGAGCGCACTCCACCCCGAGGGCGACTCCCCGGGCACGGTGTCGGCGATGTACTGCTCGAGCGGGCAGCGTGTTGACCGTCCTCGGCTGGTTCGCCGAGTTGTAGACCCCGGTCAACGTGCCGTGCACGGTCGGGCTGCCCGCTGGCGACGCACAGCGTGAGGAGGCCACCGGCCGATGGTGCAGCGGTGGGCGCGGTCTGGTCCGTCACCACCTGGGTCCACGGTCCGGCACAGCCCGGACCGGTCAAGACGGCCCAGGACCCCCGGCCGTCGGTTGAAAGAGCACGGCCGCTGCGCTCGAGACGCCGGGCGCCGACACCGGCCCCCCCGACGCGGCGACGATGACGTCGTTGCCGTCGTTCTCGGTCATGGCGATGCGGACGTTGATCGAGTCAGACGGCAGGTCGTTCGCCTGGGCGGAACGGAGGGAGGCCGCCGCCGGTGACGCCGGGCCGAACAGGGCGGCCGGCATCACAAAGAGCGAGCGAGACCGAGCAGTGCGGTCCACGCCAACCGGGCGTGCGGCGCCGGATTCGCCCCGGGCGCGTCGATGAGGCTCCGGGCGTCGGCACGATGCACCAGGCTAGGACGTCGGCCGGCACGGGAGGGTGCATGCTGACGCAATCGGTGTGCATTCTGCCGCCGGTACACTGCTCGGCCGTGCGGGTCGACCAGGTCATTCCGTCGCTCGCCAGTCGCGACGCCATCGGAGTCAGCGCGCTGAACCTGCGCGACGGCCTGCGGGCGGCCGGCATCGACTCGGACATCTACTACGGCAGTTTTACGCCCGACGTCGAACGCGAAGGTCGTCCTGTGATCGAGCTGGGACGGGCGAGCCGGGGGCGCTGGCTCCTGTATCAAGCCTCGATCGGGAGCCCCGTGTACGACATCCTGGCCGCGCGCTCGGAGCCCAAGCTCGTCAACTACCACAACATCACGCCCGCCCCGCTGCTGCGCGACTGGGAGCCCGCGGTGGCCTACGAGGCCGCGCTCGGCCGCACGCAGCTGGCGCGCCTGGCGCCCCAGAGCCATTTTGCGGTGGCCGACTCCGCGTTCAACGAGTCCGAGCTGCTCGCGCTGGGCTACGAGGGGACGGCCGTCGTCCCGCTCCTCATCGACATGCACTCGAAGAGCGACGAACCCGATGGCGCGTTGCTGGATCGATTGCGCAGTCGCAAGGAACGCGACGGCGGGGCCGATCTGTTGTACGTGGGGAAGATCTCGCCGCACAAGGCGCCGCACGACCTCGTCAAGATGCTCGACGTCCTGCGCCGCACCTACGACCCCGCGGCACGGCTCCACCTCATCGGCTCCCCGCTCGGGGAGACCTATGAGCCCGCGCTGCGGTCGTTCATCGAGGAGCTCGGTCTGGGTGACGCCGTCAACCTCCCGGGCTCGGTCTCGGGTGCCGAGCTCGAGGCGTACTTCCGGGCCGCCGACGTCTTCGTGATGGCGTCGGACCACGAGGGCTTCTGCGTGCCGCTCGCCGAGGCGATGGGCCACGGCGTGCCGATCGTCGCCTACGGGGTCACCGCGGTGCCCGAGACGGTGGGCGGCGCGGGGCTGGTGCTGCCCGACAAGTCCGCGCTGCCGTTCGCGGCCGCGGTCGGTCGTGTGCTGCAGGACCCGCAGTTGCACTCGGTGCTGGCTGCCGCGGGCCGGGAGCGGGCGGCCGGCTTCGACCTGGCGGCATCGACGCAGCGCTTCGTCTCCCTGGTCCAGGAGGCCGTCGCGGCCTGACGGGGCGTCGCGCATGGAGTGGAGCCCTGGGGCCCTCCAGGGCTACCGTCCGGGCCGGTGGCCGGCGGCAAGGCGCAGCATTGGATGGAGAAGCACGTCTTCAACCCCACCGCGCGCCTCGGCCTCCGCTTGGGGATCGCGCCCCGGCATTTTGCCTTGCTCGAGACGACGGGCCGCACGACCGGTCTGCGACGACAGACGCCGGTGGGGGGTGCCGCATTGGACGGGGCGTTCTGGCTGGTTGCCGAACACGGCCTTGGTTGTGCCTACGTCAAGAACCTCATGGCGCGTCCCGCGGTCCGGGTCAAGGTGCGGCGGGTGTGGCGCTCGGGTCACGCCACTGTGCTGCCCGACGACGACGCGTTGGCGAGGCACCGCCGGATCATCGCGGCCAACGGATGGGTGGGGCGGGCCGACGGTATGTTCTTCCGCGCCGCCGCAACATCGCCGTTGACCGTGCGCATCGACCTGGATTGAGCGCGCGCGTCGGTGGTGGCGGTGGTGGTGGCGGTGCGATTCAGTCCCCGGCCAGCGCGGCGAGCAGGTCCACCGTCCGGTCCGCCGCGGTCGGGAGGTCCAGCGCCTGCACTCGTCGGGCGCCCGACTCGGCGAGCGGGCGACGGAGATCGCCGTCGGCGACGATGCGAGCCGCCGCTTCGGCCAGCGCGTAGGGATCGGTGGCGTCGACGAGCAGGCCGGCATCGCCGATGATCTCGGGGAGGGCCCCCTCGCGGTTCGCCACCACCGGCAGGCCCATCGTCATCGCCTCGATCACGGGGACCCCGAAGCCCTCGTGGCGCGACGCCATGATCAAGGCGTCGGACTGCGCCATCGTGGCCACGAGATCGGCGTCGCTCACCCCACCGCGGAACGTGACGGCGTCACGGATGCCCAGCTCGTCGACGAACCGCTCGAGCGCGCGCGTGTACGCGGGCACGACCGGCCGGCCCACCACCTGCAGGGTGACCATCGGGTCGTGGTGCGCGCGTGCCACGAGGAGCGCCATGAGTGCGAGCTCGATGCCTTTGTTGGGGGCGACCCGGCCGACGCAGAGCCACCGGGCGCCCGCATCGGCCGGGCGAGACGGGTCGGCGCCGGCGGCGCCGGACGTGGGTGCGATCGCGGCCGGCGGGACCACGGCGGTGCGGGCGTAGCCGGCGGTGCGCAGCTCGGCCTCGTTGTAGGCGGAGACCGCGACGGCGAGGCTGGTCCGGGCGGCCAGGTTGGCCCGCTCGTGCAACGCGCGGAGCTGGTGGCGCGCCATCGGGTTGTTCCAGGCGGCGTAGTACTCCGGGGGCGTCACGTTGTGGTAGTTCACGGCGAGGGTTTCGCGGCGGTCGCCCAGCCAGGGAGCGATCGCCGAGGCGGTGGCGAATTGGTAGAGCAGGACGTCGCCACGTTGCGCGTCCTCGGCGTAGCGCGGGAAGAGACGGGTCTCGGCCTCGGTCTCGGGGTCGATCATCTCGACGTAGATCCGCGACGCGATGCCACGGGCGACGAGCACGTCGCGCAGGCGCAGCGTGTGACGCCCCACCGCATCGTCGCGGTGCAGCATGGGGACGAACTGGTGGATGGCACTCATCGCCGCGCCGAGCCGTCTTCCCGAAGGCCACACAGCAGGTCGACGAAGCGATCGGCCGCATTCGGCAGGTCGAGCTCGGCCAGCCGCCGGCGACCAGCCTCGGCGAGGGCGGCCGCTCGGGCCGGATCTTGCAGCGTGGTGCTGATCGCGTCGGCCAGCACGTAGGGGTCCCGCGAGTCGACCAGGACGCCCGCGTTGCCGAGCACCTCGGGCACCGCGCCCTGGTCGAACGCCACCACCGGCAGCCCGGCGGCCATGGCCTCGACCACCGGAACGCAGAAGCCCTCGTGCTCCGAGGTGACCACGAGGACGTCGGCAGGTCGCGTAGGCGGCCGCCACGGTCGCATCGGAGGCGTACCCGGTGAACGTGACGGCCTGCTCCAAGCCGAGGTCGGCCACGTAGCCCCGCAGGGCGCGCTCGTAGGTATCGGTCGCCGGCTTGCCGACGACGCGCAGGGTCGCGCCAGGGTCGCCGTGCCGGCGCGCCACGGCGAGGGCGGCGATCGTGTGCTCGAGCGCCTTGTTGGGCGCGACGCGGCCGACGGTGAGCCAGGCCGCGCCCGTCCGGGTGTCGGCGCCGCCCCGGTCCGGGACCGCGCCGGGCCTGATCGGGACGACGCCGGCGTGGCGTCGTCACCGAGTGCGGCCGACGGCGGCACGACGGCCGTGGCGGAGAACCCGGCCTCGGCCAGATGCGTCTCGTTGTAGGCCGAGTCGGCGATCGCCAGCGCGGTGCGCGGTGCGAGCACGGCCAGGTCCTCGCGGGCGCGCTCCTGGCCCAGGGCCAAGTGGTGGTCCCAAGGAGCAACGAGGTCCGGCGGCGTGATGTTGTGGTAGTTGACCACGAGCGTCTCGCGCCGGCTCGCCAGCCACGGCGCCATCAGCGACGCCGTGGCGAACTGGTACACGACGACGTCGCCGCGCTGCGCCTGTTCGGCATAGGCCAGCGCAGGCAGGGTCTCGTCGGCCGTCTCGTCCTGCACGACATCGACGAAGATGTTGGACTCGATGCCGCGGCGGCGGGTCGCGTCGCGGAGACGCAACGTGTGCCGACCGACGGCGTCGCCCCGGTGCAGCACCGGGACGAAGTGGTGGACCCCGCTCACGTCGCGGGCGTGGAGGCCGAGATGCCGAAGCGGTCGTCTCCCCCGGTGCCGGCGGGCAGTGTCGTGACCTCCACGAACCCACTGCGGTCGAGGAGCAGCCTCCAGGTCTCGGCGTGGAGAGCCGCCCGGTCGATCATGTCGCCCGACAGCGGCTCGTTGGCCGCCAACGGCGCGACGGGCTCGGACACGATGACGATCGGTGCACCAGCCGCCAGCACGCGCCGCGCATCAGCCAGCAGCGGAACGATCGCGTGGAGCGCCAGGCGGTCCACCACCCCGCTCAGCACCAGGCCCCCGAGTGACGACGAAGAACGTTGTGCGAGGTGCTCTCCGACCTCGCTGATCGTGACCGCGCAGCCGCTCTCGAGGGCGCGCAACGCGACGCCGCCGCGTGGCTCGACGCCACGGGCGACGGCGCCCCGCTCGGCGAGCGCGCGCACGAGCGCGCCCTCGCCGCAGTCTGCGTGCAGAATCTCGCCACCCGGCGTGCGTGCCTCGACGAGCGAGGCGACCGGCTCGACCCAGCCGCCGAGCTCGCGGGCTGGTGCGATCCACGCCGCGCCGTCGAGCGGGACGTCCTCGGTGCCCAGACGTGCCTCGAGTGTCCGCACCCGCGCGTGCAGGAAACGGAACGCCTCGATGACGTGGGTCATGGCGTCTTCGACTTCGGACTTCTCGTCGCCGGTCGCCTCAGGTTGGCCGCCGGTTCGGAAGCGACCCCGTCGGCCCGCTCTTCGGCTGGTGTCGCCTTTCGACCGTAACTGGTCGGCCAGGTCCGACGCCCCCGGCTGATAGGGGCCATAGCGATCACCCAGATGCGTGAAGGCGCCCATGAAATTCCACTCGTCGCTGCCCTGGGGTGACAGCCGGGCAAACGAGGCTCTCAGCGCCTCGCCCGCTCGGGCCCGGTCCTCAGCGGAAACTCTGCTGGTGCTGGCCGATCCGGCTGACGCGTCATCGAGTCCGTCGCCGATGCCCGCACCCTGGTCGGCGCCGCCGGGCCCTGAATCGGAGGTCGACACGCGGGTTGATGCTAGCGGCGCGCCGCTGGTGCGCTCAGAAGTTGCCGGCACGACCGGAATCGCCCATCGGTGGGCGACTAACTTTTGACGCTTGGCGGGATACACGGACACGAGGAGGACCGTACCGTGACGCACTCGTTCAGGACCGCGTTCCTGCTTCTCGGCGCGGCCGTGCTCACCACGGGGGTTTCCTACGCCGCGGCCGTCGTCGAAGCGCCCAATGTGGATGCGTCGGGATCGATTTCGCTGAGCCTGCAGTGGCAGAACGAGCTCAATGACGCGCCATGCGGAGCGGTCGAGTCGTCGCCGGTGCTCTTCAACGACAACGGCTCCCCCTCGGTCGAGGTCGGCGATCGTCAAGGCGACCTCTACGCCTTCGACCTGACGTCTGGTGCCGTGGCCCCCGGTTGGAACGGGTCTACCGGATCGGGTGGCGGCGCAGGCACTGGTTGCAACTCATCCGCTGCTACTGGAGGTGAGAAGCAGCCCGCGTACAACGGAGTGCAAATCCCCGGGAGTCCCCCCGTCGATTCGACCGCATCGGTCGACCCGAGCACCGGCAACCTCTTGATCAACGCCGGCAACGCTGCCGAAGCGACAGACGGCGGCTACTACGCCTACTCGCCGGGCGGCACGGAAGTCTGGAACCAGGTCGTCACCAATCCACCGACCGACACCGTGAACGACAGTGGTGTGCAGGCCTCGATGTCGGTTGTTCCCGGCGCAGGGCTCGCGGAAGCTGGATCGCTGGGTCAGGAAACGTATGCGCTCCAGACGGGGAGCGGAGTCCCGGCCCCGGGTTGGCCGCAGTTCTCCGCCGACAGTGTGTTCTCGACGGCGGCGGTGGGTGATCTCTACGGCGTCGGCGCGGACGACTTCATTTCGGGCGGCGCGACCTCGAGTGGCTTCGCCTACGGCACGCACTACTCGGACGGCGGTCAGTTGCGTATCCGCAACAGCCACGGCGGGCTGGTCTGCCACGCCAACACGACCGAGGAGGTCGACTCGTCACCGGCCGTCGGCCCGATCCTGGCCGGGGGCGGGTACGGCATCGCGACCGGAACCGGCAGTTTCTGGGCGATCACGAAGGGCCCGACGGCTGACGACAACACCGTCAAGGTCTATGACACGAAGTGCAACCAGGTCTGGAGCCAGACCCTCGACGGCTTCACCGGGGGCAGTCCCGCCCTGGCCGACATCCAGGGCAACGGCGGATTGGCCGTCGTGGAGGGCACGGTTCGGAGTACGACCGCTGGGAGCGTCTATGCCATGAACGCGGCGAACGGGACACCGATCTGGCAGACAAACGCCATCGGCGCCGTGTACGGCTCGGTGACCACGGCCGACTTCGGCGAGGGCTACCAAGACGTCATCGTCCCGACCACATTGGGCATCGAGATCCTCGACGGCAGGTCCGGCCAGGAGGTGGCCCACTTCGACGACGGGTCCAACATGGACGGGACCTCAGGAACCTTCGGGTTCCAGAACGCAGCCCTCGTGACGCCCGAGCCCGACGGGTCGATCGGCATCACCGTGGCCGGATACCACGGCGGCCTGACAGACAGCGGCGCCGTGCAGGGCATGGTGCAGCACTTCGAGGTGACCGGGTCCACCTCCCTCAACGCCGACGTTCCCGGCAGCTGGCCGCAGTTCCACCACGACGCGCAGCTGACCGGTTTCGCCGGCAGCGGGGCCACCCTCGCCACGTGCGACCGACCCGATGCCGCGCAGAACGGGTATCAGACCGTGGCGTCGGACGGCGGCATCTTCGCCTTCGGGCAGGACTTCTGCGGCAGTACCGGCAGCCTCACCCTCAACAAGCCGGTGGTCGGCATGGCCGCCGTCCCCGGAGGCGGCGGCTATTGGCTCGTCGCGTCCGACGGGGGCATCTTCACGTACGGCGACGCGCAGTTCTACGGATCGACAGGTTCCCTCCACCTCAACGCGCCCGTGGTCGGTATGGCGGCGACGCCTGATGGACGGGGCTATTGGCTCGTCGCGTCCGACGGGGGCATCTTCACCTACGGCGACGCGCAGTTCTACGGATCCGCAGCCTCCGCGCCCGGACAGGACATCGTCGGCATGGCCTCCAGTCCCGACGGGCAGGGCTACTGGGAGGTGAGCACGACCGGCCGCGTCTTCGTGTTCGGCGATGCCATCTTCTCCGGCGACATGAGCGGGGCGCACCTCAACGGGATCATGGTGGGCATGGCGCCCGACCCGGTCACGGGTGGCTACTGGCTGATCGGTTCCGACGGCGGCGTCTTCTCGTTCGGCGCGCCGTTCTTCGGCTCGACCGGCGGCATCCACCTCAACCAGCCCGTGGTGGCCATGCAGTCGACCGGCGACGGCTACGGCTACTGGTTCGTCGCCTCCGACGGGGGGATCTTCGCCTACGGCGACGCACCCTTCCGCGGATCGATGGGCGGGCAACCGCTCAACCGGCCCATGGTCGGCATGTTCGGGTTCTGAGCACGACGCCGAAAAGGGCCCGTCACGCGCCGAGTGCGCGCAGGGTGGACGATGCGACCCACGCCGTGCCGTCGGCCGGATAGAAGTTGCAGTCGTACCCGCCGTAGTAAAGACGGCCGTCGCCGAAGGGCGACCGCACGATCGTGCGGATGGACACGAACGCGTCGCCGTGGCGAATCGGCCCGCTGGCCGGCCGTCCCGGCGGGTTGAAGTCGGGTCCAGCGAGACAACGCACCTGGTACGAGGCGCGGGACCTGGTCGGCGTCCTGATGGCAAAGCAGGCGTGCGCGTCAAAATCGATGGCGCCGAACGCCTGTGGCCCACAGGTCCGGGTGCTCGGGCACACGCCGACGTAACCCCACTCGAAGCCGAACACCTGGTGCGGCACGCCGCGGATGTTCGTGGTCGTGAAGTTGTTGTAGGCGGCGATCACGTACTGAATGGACCCACGGCCTCTGACCGGGACCCGCGTTCCCTGCGCGGCGAGCAGCTGACGGATTGCCCCGATCGGCTTGAACTCGAGCGCCGGCGCCAGCGTCTTCGTAGTCGCATCGGGCCGGATGCCACTCGGGAGATGGTCGATCCGATAGACGTCGCCGCTTCCCTCAGTCGAGAAGAGCAGGGCCGGGCGGCCCGCGTGGTTGACGCAGGTCAGCCCGCGGAAACCGCTGTTGTAGGCGGCCACCGCCGCTCCGCGGTAACTGAGGAGCCATCGGTTTGACCCCGGGCGCAACGACCCGTCCTGGCGCCGGAACAACTTGGTGTTGATGGTCACGTAGAGCGAACCGCCGCAGTCGGCGAACGCGGTGACCTTCTGGGTGCGACCGCCGGCGGTGCTCGCCGGTGCGACCGTGAGCTCGGGGTTGGCGCTGAACGCCAGGGTGTGCGTGCGTTTCGACCAGGTGCCCCGGAGCACGCCCGTCGGCTCGACGCCGGCGTACACGGACCAGACGCCGTTGCTCTCGTGCGCCCCGAAGGAGCGGACGTCGGTCGTGTTCGAGGGAAGGACGAAGGATGCCTCCGAGGTGAAGGAGGTGGCACCGTCCAGCAACCACTGCAGAACCTGCCGGCCGTGCAGATCGGCCTCGGTGATGAGGAGGGAATGGCCGCGGCCCATGCCCTGATCCGGCGGGATCTTGAAGGACGCGATCGTGTCTTGGACCCGCAGGCCCTGGGTCTGTTCGAAGACGCCCCACGCGGCGCGTGACGAGTCCTTGACCAGGATTTGGCCGGCGGGGGTCGGATTGGTGTACTCCCACTGGTCGGTGGAGGCGAACAGGCGGCCGTCCTGCTCGACCAGTGCATCGGTCTCGGTGTCGTGCGCGACCGGGCTGTTCGGATCCGCAGTGAACGACTGCAGCGTTGCGGGCACCGAGTCAGGCGTCGACGCGACAGCGGCGGCATCCGAGGTGGTGCCGTCCGCCACGACGAGCAACCCCGCCACTCCCACTACGCACGCGGCCACTCGGAGGCCGGTCCAGCGTGCGGTGCGCCCTCTCATCGGATGCCCGTCGGCCGCGCCATCGTGACCATGCCTAGCCCCCGAACATGAGGAATCTGTAAAACACCTGCGAGCGGGTGGTGACGTCACTTCACCGGGTCCGCCGGGTGGGTCACGTAGAGTGACGCCCCATGTTCCGGCGGCGTGACATCGGAGAAGAAGGCCAGGGCGCATCGACCTCGTCCGCACCCTCCCGCGGACCGCTGCTCCCCTATTACCCACCGAAGGACTACCTGGGCCAGCTCGAGCGCTCCCACCAGGAGGACCTGGCGGCGCGGCGGGCCGGCGCCGACCTGCGCGACTTCACCTGGTACCACGCCACCGAGTTGCCCGACGGCACGGTCTTGCCGGGCGTCTGGGACCTGCGTGGTCACGAGTCCGAGTACCTCGGCGGCGTCGACGTCGCCGGCAAGCGCGTCTTCGAGCTCGGACCGGCGACCGGGTACCTGACCTTCTTCATGGAACGACAGGGTGCCGAGGTGGTCTCCTTCGAGGCCGGGTTCGACGTGCCGATCGACACCATGCCCGTCAAGGGACACGACGATCCCGCGGAGCGGTTGCGCGTCATGCAGCAGACGATCGACCGCAACCACGACGGCTGGTGGCACCTGCACCGCACGTTCGGCTCCGCCGCCAAGTTCGTCCAGGGGAACATCTACGACATGCCGGCCGACCTCGGGACGTTCGACGTCACCTTGGTCGGCGCGATTCTCCTGCACCTCCGCGAGCCCTGGGGCGCCCTCTCGCAGGCCGCCCGGCGGACGACCGAGGTGATGATCGTCACCGAGCCGCTCCAAGACGACGTCGACCCCCCGGAGTCCAACATCATGCGCTTCTCGCCCTCGGCGGAGCACCACCTCACCAACTGGTGGTCGATCTATCCGGGCGCGGTCGTCTCCATGCTCAGCCGGCTCGGCTTCGGCGACACCGAGGTCACGTTCCACACGCAGCGCCACCACCTGTCCCACGACATGGGCAGCGATGCCATCGACCAGCCCATGTATACCGTCGTCGGGCGGCGCCAGTCCTTCTAGGGACGCCGGCCTCCCGGCGTCCGGGACCCGCTCAGAACAAGCCCGGCGTCCCCCGCCCCCGCTCGACGACCGAGTGGAGGAACGCGTCGTAGCGCGACACCAGGATCGGCCAGCGGAAGTGGGTGTCCACGTAGGCCCGGCCCCGGTCGCCGAGCCTGGCGCGCAGGTCGGGGTCGGCCAACAGGCGGTCCAACACCGCCTCGAATTCGGGATACGAGGAGAACCACAGACCGCCGCCGGAGCGTTCGGCGTGCTCGCGGGTCGCGCCGCACGACCCGTTGACCAGTACCGGGACCCGGTCCACCCAGGCCTCGATCACCACGAGCGAGAAGGACTCGAGCGCCGATGGGGACACGGCGACCAACGCGTCGCGCACGATGTCCCACTTGTCCGCCTCGTCGACCGGTCCGGTCACCACGATGTCGGGGTGCGGTTCGAGCTCGTACGCGACGGGACCGACGAGCGCCAGGGCGAGCGGTCCGGGGTGGCGCTCCTTGTAGGTGGCGAAATAGGTGGCCAGCATCTTGGAGCCCTTGTGCTCGTCGACCCGCCCGACGCTCACGAGGTAGGGCCGGTCCCCCAGCCCCAGCAGCTCCGCACCCTTGCGACCCGTGCCCTCGGAGTCACCGATGCCGAGGCCGAGCACGATCTGTGGCCGTTCCGCCACCGGGTACATGCGCTCCACCAGTGTCCGCTCGGAGTGCGTGTAGAAGCAGAACGCGTCGGCGTCGCCGAACGTGCCGCGGAACACCGAGAAGTACAGGGCCGGCTCGTCGTGTGCTGCCGGGTGGAACACGGCGGGCATCGGGACGCTCCCGATGGTGGCCACCGTCGGGTAATAGAGGTACGGGGTGAACACCACCACGTCGGCGTCCGACGCGCAGACGGCGTCGACGAGCGCCGGCGAAACGGGCCCGTTGTACTCCACCCATCGCTTCCCCTGCTCGCGCGTCGTGAGGCGAGGCGCCAGGCGCAGGAGCCCGTCGAGGTTGTAGAAGTCCATCGTGCGACCCTGCGTGGTGGGGTGCCGGTGCACGGTGACGCCGTTGAGCTCGGTCGTGCCGGGCTCGAGCTCGTCGGCCCAGGTGATGGCATCGAGGGCGGTCGTGGTGTGCACCTCGGCCTCCCAGTTGGTCTGGGCACACAGGTGTTCGGCCAGCTTGCGCACCGCCGTTTCGGCGCCACCCATGATCTCGGTGCCGTAGCGCGGGCTGACGAAGGCCACCTTCTGGCTCACGGGCGGCCCACCACCTCGGCGATGGCGTCGACGAACTGCTTGCCCGACGCCGTCGCCCTGCAGCTGGGCGGCGCGTCGGCGCCCGTTGGCGGTGAGCGCGGCGCGCAATGCGTCGTCGGTGCACACCCGGTGCAGGGCGGCGGCCACGTAGGCCGGGTCGCCGGCTTGGAGGAGGAGGGCGGCATCGCCCACGGTCTGGCCGACGGCCCCGGCGTCGCGGGCGACGATGGGGACGCCCGCCGTCATGGCCTCCACCAGCGGCACCCCGAAGCCCTCGTGCTCGGACAGGGAGAGGAAGACGTCGGCGGCCTCGAAGTAGGCGGCCAGCGCGGCGTCGGAGACCTCGCCGGCGAGGCGCACCGCGGCCGAGAGGCCGAGGTCGTCGGCGAAGTCGTGCAGCGACTTGCTGTAGTCGTAGCTCGAGGTACCCCCGACGAGATGCAGCCTGGCCCTGGCGTCGTAGAGGCGGCGGTAGGTCCACAGCGCCTTGACGAGCTCGTGCTGCGCCTTGGACGGCACCACCCGGCCGACGAAGAGGATGTCCGCGCCGCCCTCGGCCTTGCGTGCCGCAAGCTCGGCGGACACCCGGGGGTCGGGTGCCCCGGTGACGCGCCCGTAGTCGGCGAGCGCCGGCACGACGGTGGTGCGCCGGCAGCCCGAGCGCCGGAGGGCCCGCTCGCTGAACGAGCTCCGGGCCAGCCCGAGCATCGCCTCAGGAGCGAGGAGCGCCAGGTCGTCGGCTGCCTGGGCCGCCCGTGCCACGTTGCCGGGCTCCCACCCGGCGAAGAGCCCGGGACTCGTGAAGTTGTGGAAGTCGAGGATCAGCGGGAGCCCGTGTTCGGCCAGGTACGGCGCGACGGCGGAGGAG
This sequence comes from uncultured Acidimicrobiaceae bacterium, assembly GCA_963769095.1. Lineage (GTDB taxonomy): Bacteria > Actinomycetota > Acidimicrobiia > Acidimicrobiales > RAAP-2 > Bog-473. Next base: position 850,260 of record CAVYKO010000008.1, on the reverse strand, counting down.
GTCGTGAACTGGTAGACGGCGACGTCGCCCTCCGCCGCGTGTTCGGGGTACATCCAGTGCTTGTAGGCCTCGGCGGCCAGGTCGTCGTGGACCGCCTCGGCGAAGATCTCCGAGCGCCAGCCCGCCTGTCGCAGCACCTCGCGCAGCTTGAGCGTGTGGGTGCCGGTGGCGTCGTGCGGATTGAGGGCGGGCAGGAACTGGTGGACGGCCACCGGCCTCCCGGCGGCGGCGCGCCCGCTCACCGGCTCACTCTGGGGCGTGCTCGAAGGGGGTCAGCCCGCTGCGGACGGCGGTGACGAGGTAGTCGTTCCCGTCCGGTCCCGACTGGGCGGCGGTTGCGTAGCCGAGCTCCTCGAGCAGGCGGCACCACGTCTCGGGGCGCAGCGGACGCCCGGAGGCGAGGTCCGCGCCGTAGGGCGCGTCGTCGGCCTCGAAAACCGATCGTGCGACGGAGTGGATGACCAGGGTCCCCTCCGGGGCCAGCCTGGTCCCCACGGCGGAGAGGAGCTGATTCCGCTCGCCGGCGGCCATGCCCTCCACCGTGCCACTCAGCACGACCCCGCCCAAGCCGGCCGCCGCGACGGCGCGGAGGTGGTCGGGCACGCTCTCGCTGCGCAGGTCCAGCGCGCCCATCTCGGCGACGTCGACGATCGGCGTACGCGGGTCGATGCCGTAGGCGTCGACGCCCGACTCGACGATCCGCTTGACCAGCCAGCCGTCGCCGCACGCCGCGTGGAGCACGCGGCCCGGAGCCTTGGCCAGCGCCGCCAGTGCGGGCTCGATCCACCAGGCGGTCGGACCCGCAGAGGTCGGAAACTCGACGACGGCCGCCGCGGGCACGCGCTGCGCCTCGACCTGGCGCTCCAGCTCCTTGAGGCGGTCGTCCACGATGTGCAGTGCCCGGCTGACCGCCGAGGCGGACTGGCTCATCTGGTGCGTGACCCAGCCCATGTACCAGAGCAGCATCGAGCGCATGCCCTTCTTCACCACCGCGCCGGCCGCCCGCTCCGACTCGACCGGCACGACCGGGTCGATGAAGGTGACGGCGTCCACCATCCGCAGCGCCTCTCCGAGGTCGCCGCCACGCACGCCGATGGGCGAATGCGCCAGGAACAGCTCGTCGAGCTCGCGCTCGAGCTTGGGCGGGAGGTCCCCGGAGGCCCGGCGCAGGCGCACGTCCTCGGCGATCTCGGCCATCACCTGTTGCACGTAGGCCCCGGGGTCCCCAGGGGGCTCAGGCAGCGTCTCTTCGGTGTCGCTCATGATTCGTTCTGGGGTCGGGCTCGGACTCGGCTTCTCGGCTCAGGCTCAGGCCGACGCGGCCGAGTCGAGGGTGTCCTCGGTGGAGATGAGTGCCGCGTGGACGTCCATGCGCACGGAACCCGTGGTCTTGCCGGGGTTCATCACCTCGAACTTGCCGGCGTCCTCCTGCCAGTCGTAGAGGATGCCGCTACGGCTCTGGATCCCCAGCGCGAACGAGAACGATCCGTCGAGCATGGGCATGTTGACGATGCCGAAGTGCATCGTGCCCGTTCCGCGAGGCGCGTTGATCTGGATCCCGATGATGGTCGTGTCGGTGCGCATCACGGTGTTGCCGGTGTCGTCGCGGATCTCGAGCGAGAAGACGACGTCCTCGGTCGGGCGCAGCGCCTCGAAATCGACTCGGACGGTCAGATCGTCGCCGGTGCGCATATAGGGGACGTTGTTGTCGCCCGAGTACACGCGGTGGACGGAGCGGAACCGGACCGGCCGATTGGTGTCCCCGTCGGAGTCGTCGGCAGCCGCCAGGACGTCGTTGCCCAGCGTGTCCGGCGTTGCCGGCACGGCCACCAACGCCGGATCGACGATCGACATGCCCGCACCCTCGGCCATGAGGCGCTCGCGGAAGATGCGGGTGGCCTCGCCCGGCTCCCCTTCGGCCACCAAACGGCCGTGGCTCAGCACGACGCCGCGGTCACAGATGCTCCGCACCGTGTCGGCCGCGTGGGTCACCAGCAGGATGGTGCGGCCTTCCTTCTGGAACTGCTTGACGCGGTCGATGCACTTGCGCTGGAAGCGCTCGTCGCCGACCGCCAGCACCTCGTCGATCACGAGGATGTCGGGGTCCACGTTCACCGCGACGGCAAAGCCGAGGCGCACGGCCATGCCCGACGAATAGAACTTCACCGGCCCGTCGATGAACTCCTCGAGCTCGGAGAAGTCGACGATGGCGTCGAACGCTCGGTCGATCTCACGCTTGGTCATGCCGAGCAGCGAGCCGTTGAGGTAGATGTTCTCGCGCCCCGTGAGATCCTGCTGGAACCCGGCGCCGAGCTCCAGGAGCCCGGCCATCTTCCCCTGCACCGCGACCTCACCCGAGGTCGGCTGCAGACACCCCGCAGATGCACTTGAGGAGCGTCGACTTCCCCGAGCCGTTGCGGCCGAGGATGCCGACTGTCTCCCCCGCCTTGACCGTGAGCGACACCTCGCTCAGCGCCCAGAAGTCCTCGGTCGTCTTCCGCCGACCACCGTGGATGATGCGCTCCTTCACCGTGTTGTACTGCCCGTGGGCCAGCCGGAAGCGCTTGGAGACGTTGCGGACGTCGACCGCGAAGTCGCTCACTTGATCAGAGCTCCTCGGCGAAGTTGCCCTCGAGCCGGCCGAACACGGCCGAGCGCGACGATGAAGAGGCAAGCCCCGAGGAGCAGGACGGCGAGGTCGAGACCGACGTACCAGAGCATGCCCTTCGTGGGCAGCACGTCGAACGGAACTGTGTCTCGCCGGTGGATCTTGACGACAGTCGGTCGGCGTAGATGCAGCGCTGGAACGACAGCACCAAGCGGCACCATGGGATTGAGGAAGTAGATCCAGGTCTTGCCCGAGGGCCCCAACTTGTTGCCGATGTACTGCTGGTAGGCGTAGACGATCGGACACGCCCAGAACCAGGCCGTGAGCACGACCTCAATGAGGTGCTGCATGTCGCGCAGGTAGACGTTGACCGACGACAGCAGCACCGCCAGGGCCGAGGCCAGGACGATGCCCGTCACCAACGCCAACAGGAGCACCGGCATGTAGGACCAGTCCGGGCCGTGGTGCAGGACGACCATGAAGATGACCATCACGATCGGCCTGGAAGACGAAGAACACGCAGGCCGTGCCCGACGGACGCCAAGGCGAGGATCTCGCGGGGGAACGAGACCTTCTTCACGATCCCGGCGTTGTTCACGACGACGCCGGTCCCGGTCAGGACGCCAAGCTGGAACAGGTTCCAGATGCAGCAGCCCGGCGAACAGGAAGATGACGAAATTCGGCTGCTTGTTGCTGAGGATGATCTGGAAGACGAAGAAGTAGATGGCCAGCGTCATCGCGGGCGCCACCATCGACCAGATGAGGCCGAGGACCGAGTTCTTGTACTTGACCTTGATCTCGGTGCGGACCAGATAGATCAGGAGCTCACGGGACAGCCAGATCTCGCGCAGCCGCTGGCGCACGCTGATGGTCGGCGTGACGATGCGCGTGTTCGTCCCGCGCCGGGCGGCGCGCTCGCTCAGCCCGCCGGCCTCCGCCGCCATCGGCGAGCGGTCCGCCACTCGCTCCTCGGGGGCCTCCTCGGTTCTCCTGTCGGCGTCCGACGAGGAGGCCGGGACGTCCAGGGCCACGCCTATTTATTCCCCGCCGCGATGGTGGCCGTCGACCGGTCGATGACCCGGTCGATGAAGCCGTACTCCTGGGCCTCGTCCGCGGTGAACCAGCGGTCGCGGTCCGAGTCGGTCTCGATCCGCTCGAGCGTCTGCCCGGTGTGGAACGCGATGCGCTCGGCCATCATTCGCTTCAAGTAGATGATCTGCTCGGCCTGGATGGCGATGTCGGCCGCCTGTCCCTGCATGGAACCCGACGGCTGGTGCATCAGGATCCGCGAGTGCGGCAGCGCGTACCGCTTGCCCGGGGCGCCGGCGCAGAGCAGGAACTGGCCCATGCTCGCCGCCAGCCCGACGCAGATGGTCGAGACGTCGGGCCGGACGTACTGCATCGTGTCGTAGATGGCGAGCCCGTCGGTCACGGATCCGCCCGGCGAGTTGATGTAGAGGGAGATGTCCTTCTCGGAGTCCTCAGCCTCCAAGAGGATCAGCTGGGCGCAGACCAGGTTGGCCGTGACCTGGTCGATCGCGCTGCCGATGAAGACGATGCGCTCCTTGAGGAGCTGCTGGAAGATCCGTCCGGAAGAGTCGAGATCAGCCCCAGCCGCGAGGATTTTGGGGCCTTCAGATGCGTTGGACATGGCCATGAGGCTAGTGGCCGCCGGGGGCACCCACAGGCACACAGCCGTAAGCTCCCAGGTCACTCCCACTGAGGGCACCGCTGCGGGCGTGGCGGAATTGGCAGACGCGCCGGGTTTAGGTCCCGGTCCCCGAAAGGGGGTGGAGGTTCGAGTCCTCTCGCCCGCACCAAATCCTTCCCGGCTCTCCGATTCGGCTGGGATCCCTCGAACACCGACGGGCACCTCCGCGGGTGGGTACGCGCCGCTGATAGGGCGCCCGCGTGGGGTGTATACGGGACCTCGACGATCGCGTATACACGCGAGCCGGGCCCGCAGGTTTCTCGGATGCCGATGGTCAGCCGGCACCTTTTTGGCACGCGTGCCGACCGTTCCCGACGCGCCTCCCGCCGGCGTCGCCTATCTTCCCGGTGGTGCCGCACCTGGTTGCCGCCCCGGACAAGTTCCGCGGCACGGCGTCGGCCGCACAGGCCGCGGCGGCCATGGCCGGCGCAGCACGCCAGGCCGGCTGGACGGCGGACGAGGTCCCCATGTCCGACGGCGGCGAGGGCCTGCTCGATGCGCTCGGTGGCGAACCGCACACCACGACGGTCGCCGGGCCCTTGGGCGAGCCGGTCGACGCCGAGTGGCGCATGCTCGACTCGGCAGACGCCGACGGCCCGACCGCAATCATCGAGATGTCCCGCGCCGCCGGGCGCCCCCTCCTCCCCAGTCCCCACGGCGACGATCCGGTGCGGGCGGACACGACCGGCGTGGGCCAACTGCTCCTGGCCGCCCGCAACGCCGGCGCCCGCCGCATCGTCATCGGGTGTGGCGGCTCGGCCACGACGGATGGCGGACTGGGCGCCGTGGAGGCCGTCGGCTCGGCCGCGGCGCTCCGCGACCTCGAGCTCGTCGTCGCCTGCGACGTCACGACCCCGTTCACCGACGCCGCGACGGTATTCGGCCCCCAGAAGGGAGCCACGCCCGATCAGGTGCAGTTCCTCACGCGCCGCCTGCGCGACCTCGCCGCCCGCTATCTCGACGACACGGGCGTCGACGTCACCGCGGTCGCCGGTGCCGGCGCCGCGGGTGGACTCGGGGGCGGGCTGCTCGTGCTCGGAGCACGACTCCAGCCCGGCTTCGAACTCGTGGCCGACCTCGTCGGTCTGGCCGCCCGGCTCGATGCGGCTGACCTCGTCGCCACCGGCGAGGGCCACCTCGACCCGCCCTCCTTCCGCGGCAAGGTCCCGGGCGGCGTGCTCGGACTGGCCCGCGCCCGCCCGGCTGGCCCCATCCCCGTCCTCTGCATCGTCGGGGCCGCCGACCGGGGCCTCGCAGCCAACCCGCCTGAGGGCATGGCGGTGCAGAGCCTGGTCGCGCGATACGGACGCGACCGGGCCCGCAGCGAGACGGCCGCGCTGATCGGGTTGACGACGGCCGAGTTCGTGGCGGCGTTTTGCCCCTGAGCGGGGCCATCGGCAACACTGCTTCGCCGCAACACGACGGCTCGGGACACGCAGACACGACGCAGCACAGGAGGCATCACTATGGGACTGCTCGACGGCAAGGTGGCGGTCGTCACCGGCGCAGGGCGCGGCATCGGCCGCGAGGAGGCGCTGACTCTGGCGGCGGAGGGCGCGAAGGTCGTCGTCAACGATGTGGGCGCCGGCCTGCACGGCGAGGGAAGCGCCGACGTGCACCCTGCCCAAGAGGTCGTCGATCTCATCAAGAAGGACGGTGGCGACGCCGCCGTCAACGGCGACGACATCAGCTCGTGGCAGGGCGGCAAGAACGTCGTGGAGCAGGCCATCGACACCTTCGGCTCGCTCGACATCCTCGTCAACAACGCCGGCATCCTGCGGGACAAGATGTCGTTCAACATGGACGAGTCCGACTGGGACGACGTCATCCGGGTCCACCTGAAGGGCCACTTCGCCGCCACGCACCACGCCGCGGTCTACTGGCGCAACAAGTCCAAGTCCGGCGAGGACGTGACCGGGCGCATCATCAACACCTCGTCGGAGGCGGGCCTCTTCGGCAACGCCGGACAGGCCAACTACGCCGCCGCCAAGGCGGGCATCGCCGCGCTCACCTGGGTCGAGGCCCGCGAGCTCAGCCGCTACGGCGTGACGTCGAATGCGATCGCGCCCCGCGCCCGCACCCGCATGACCGAGACCATCTTCGGGGACGGCATGGAGGGCGATGCAGAGGCGTTCGACAAGTGGGACCCGAAGAACATCGCCAATGTCGTCACCTTCCTGGCGGCACCGGAATCAGCCGACGTCAACGGCCAGATCCTGGTCGTCTTCGGCGCCGACGTCTACGTGATGAGCGCGTTCAAGTCGGTCGGCCAGGTGAGCCGGGAGTCGGCGTGGACGCCGTCGGAGCTCATTGCCGCCAAGGGCGACATGTTCAAGGGCATCAGCTCCGGGGTGCCGGACTTCAGCTTCATCTAGACGCTCGGGGGCCCTTCGTCGCGTCGAAGCGACGAGACCGAAGAGCGCTACCGCTCGACGAAAAGGGTGAGCGGCGGGACCACGCCGTGTGCCTCCATCGCCGCCGCCATCTCGGGCGGTGGTGATGCCAGGGTCGCCATGGCGGCGTCGACGTCTTTCATGTCACAGCTGATCGCGATGACCTTGCTGCCGTCGAGGGCGACATGGTCCTGGACATTGGTCCCGCCAAGCATGCCGATCGCCTCGGCCCTTTCAGCCTTGCCCGCCAGCCACTTGTCGATGTCGGAGACGTTGTGAGTGATCACTACCTTGGGCATTCGAATTCTCCTCCCGCCCCGCTCTGCTTCGCACGGTAGCCCACGACCGCCGTGCCCGCTCTCCCCGCGACGGCAACTTCCCATTGCGAAATTGAGCTCCACACGAACCGGGCTCGCCCAGTAACCCCCCAGTCAACGGGGGTAGCCTCCGAAGCGGGGTGGGGGTCGTCCAGAGAGCGGAGGTTCACATGCCTTTCCTACAGATCATGGAGTTCCAGACAGACAAGATCGACGAGTTCAACGCCACCGTCGACAACTGGCTCAAGACGTCGGCCGATTGGCGGACATCAACGCGGGCCACGCTGTCGCAAGACCGCGACCACCCCGGTACCTATGTGAACGTTGTGGAGTTTCCCTCCTACGAGGCCGCGATGGAGAACTCGAACCGTCCCGAAACAGGCGAGTTCGCAGCGAGTCTGGCGAAGCTGTGCAATGGCCAGCCGACCTTCCGGAACCTCGACGTCGTGCGTCAGGAGGAGATGTAAGTTCGGGCGTAGCCTCATTCGACAGATCTCTTGTCACCTGCGGCGGCTTGCCTATCGTGCAATCAGGACGGAAGGAGAAGAGATGGCGTTCATGATCACGCACTTCTACGAGGGCGGAACCAAGGAGCAGTATGAGGCCGTCCTGGCGGCCGCACATCCGGCGGGAGGGCTTCCGCCCGGCCAGACGTACCACGCCGCCGGACCCACCGGAGGCGGTTGGTTGATCGTCGCGGTGTGGGACTCGAAGGGATCCTTCGATTCATTCTTGACCGGGACGCTGCTGCCGGCGTTGGAGAAGACGTCGGGTGGCTTTGCCGGACCCCCACAAGAGCGGTCCGCCGAGATCGCCAATCTGGTCACGGCCTAGACATCCCTCCGGCCGAGTCTCGGCCCCGGTGAACGAAGACGAATCACGCGGCTGGAGCCGTGGACCGGAGCCCTCAGCCGTCCGACTCAGCCCTTGGCGTACGTGTCCGCGCTCTTGAACTCGTAGGCGACGGCTGTGTCGTTGCCGACGACCCAGGCATCGTGCCCGGGCGCGATCCGATAGGCCTCGCCGGCGCCGATCTCCACTTCTGTCCCATCCTCGTGGGCGACGGTCAAACGACCACGCTCGAGGAAACCGACGTGCTCGTTCTGGCAGCGCTCCGTTCCGGCCACCGGCTTGATGCACTCGGACCACTTCCAGCCTGGTTCAAAGGTGAAACGGCCGACCTCCGCGTCTCCGACACGTACGACGTCAACCTTCGTCTTGGCCGGTGTGCGTGTTTCGTCGGCCTTATCGAAGCTCTTGCTCTCCACTCCAGGCATGGTCTCCACTCCTTCTTGGGGCGTTCTTGAGGCGTTGATCGAGAGATACCGACCAGCCTGTTCATCGAATCACTGGCAATGGACATTGTCTACCCATTTGGGCGAACTACCACGGGAAGATCCCAATGGCTTCACGTACGCGAGGCGGATGCCCAGTCCGTTCCCAGGATCTCGAAGCGATCCGACTGCCTCGCGCCGGACTCGCCATACGCGCGCAGGTTCGGAGAAGCATCTCGCGGGCGTCACTTTTACAGTCGTGAGCAACGCCGCATTTCAACGTTGGATGCAACGGAGGGAGACGAACGAGATGAAGACCATGACGTGCAGCCAGATGGGCGGGCCCTGCGCACTCGAGCACCACGGCTCGACGGCAGATGAGGTCATCAAGGCGCAGGACCGCCACCTCAAGGAAATGGTCGAACGTGGCGATGCTGCGCACGAGCCTGCCCACAAAGACATGAAGGGTCGATGGAAGCACCCGATTGCAGGAATGGGCTGGTATCGCCAGACCAAGCGTGAGTTTGCCGCTCTCCCCGAAGCCTGACTACCCAACGGCCCGGCGATCCAGGGGATCGGAAGGAAGCTGAGGATCGGCACACCCAGCAGGTACCACGCAGATGGGGCAGCATGTCGTCATGGCACACGACCGGCGCTTCCGCTTCGCGGCGCAGCTGAGCACGACGCCCGAAGGCACGGCGCACGCTTGGGCCGAGCAGGCGCGCAAGGCGGAGGACCTCGGCTACAGCGCGCTCTTGATGCCCGACCATTTCGGCGACCAGCTCGCCCCGGTGCCCGCCTTGGCCGCCGTGGCGGCCGCTACCTCCACCCTCCGCATGGGCGCGCTGGTCTTCTGCAACGACTACCGCCACCCCTTCGTCCTGGCCAAGGAGGCGGCGACCCTCGACTTGTTGAGCGAGGGCCGCCTCGAACTGAGCCTCGGGGCCGGCTGGATGCGCAGCGACTACGACGCCGCCGGATTGCCCTACGACCACCCGATCATCCGGGTGGACCGCTTCGAGGAGGCGGTCAAGGTCGTCCAGGGGCTCCTGCGGACCGACGGTCCCTTCAACTTTCACGGCGAGCACTACGAGGTGATCGGGCACACCCTGACCCCACGGCCGGTCCAGCAACCTGGCCCACCGCTCATCATCGGCGGTGGCGGCCGACGGGTGCTGTCGTTTGCGGCGCAGCACGCCGACATCGTGAGCATCAACGTGAACCTGCGGGCAGGCACGGGCGGCGTCGAGACGGCGGCCGACGCCACGCCCGAGCAGACGCGCCAGAAGCTGGCCTGGGTGAAGGAGGCGGCGGGCCCCCGCTTCGACGACCTCGAGCTCAACTCGCTCATCGGCTTCGTGATGATCACCGACGACGCCGTCGGGCTGGCGGCGCAGATGGCGCCGGCCTTCGGCATCGACCCGACCGACGCACTCCACGTCCCGCTCGCCCTTGTGGGTACCCTCGACGAGATGACCGAGGAACTCGAATGGCGGCGGGCCGAATACGGCATCTCGTACTGGTCGATCGAGTCGGACGCGTGGGAGACGCTCGCTCCCGTCGTGAGCAAGTTGGCGGGCACATGACGATCACGACGAGCACCGGGTGGGAGGCCATCGGGCAGCACCGCGAGCTCGCTGGGCGAGCGGGTCTTCACCGTCGACGTCCCGTCCATCGGCCCCGAGGAGCACGACCCGCTCCTCGTGCTGCACGGCTTCCCGACTTCTTCGTTCGACTACGCGGCGGTGCTCGACGGCCTGCGCGCCGGGCGCCGGGTGCTGCTGGTCGACATGCTCGGCTACGGGCTCTCCGCCAAACCCGACCGCGGCTACACCATGGCCCTCCAGGCCGACGTGGCCATGGCGTTCGTCGCCGAGCTCGGCCTCGACCGCTTCGCCCTCCTCACCCACGACATGGGCGACACCGTGGGCGGCGAGCTGCTGGCTCGCCGCGCCGAGGGCGGCTGGCCGGTGGAGGTGACGCGGCGCGTCGTGACGAACGGGAGCATCTACATCGAGCAGGCGCACCTGACCGACGGCCAGCAACTCTTGCTCTCCCTGCCCGACGAGCTGCTGCCAGAGGGCGTGCCGATCGACGTGGCGTCGTTGACCCAGAGCCTGCGCGACACGTTCAGCGCCCGCACGCCGCTTGTGCCGCCCGGGTGGCCCGAGGACCCCGTCCCCGAGGCGGCGGCGCAGATCGTGCACGACGAAGGGCACCGGATCCTGCCCCGCCTGATCCGCTACATCGAGGAGCGCCGCGCCAACGAGCGCCGATTCACCGGGGCGATCGAATCTGATCCCGCGCCGCTGCACGTCGTGTGGGGTCTGGACGACCCCATCGCCGTGCCCTCCATGGTCGACACGCTGCTGGCGGCGCGACCCGACGCCACCTCGGTCCGGCTCGCAGACGTCGGGCACTACCCGATGGTGGAGGCGCCGGCCCAGTTCCTCGCGGCGGTGCTGCCCGGGCTGGACTGAGCCCGACGTCCCGACGGGGCGGCTTAACTGCGGCCGTGTCACGTCGACCGTCGAACCGCTACGAACTCCTGACCTGCGCCTGGTCCGACCATGTCCTGGTCGGGACGGATGCCGCAACGGTCACGCCTGACGACGCGTCGCTCGTGCGCTCCGACGGTGGGGTGCGCTGGCACCGCTGCCTGCGCTGCGACAGCTGGGTGCGGCGGGTCGACCCGGAGCGGCCCGGGCGCGACCGGGTCGAGAGCAGAGACGAGATTCGGCTGCCCCTCCGCGGGTCCGCCCTGCGCGACCGCTACGTGCTGCGCCTCATTGCCTTCGACCGGGCCATCCACGTCGTGGTGCTGAGCGGTCTGGGCATTGTGCTCTTGACCTTCGCCGCGCACAACAAGGCCCTCCATCAGGACTACGACAACCTGATGAGCGCGCTCGCGGGTGGCGCCCCGGCACGTCACAGGTGCGCGGCGTCATCGGGTACCTCGGACGCGCCTTCAAGTATTCGCCGGCGCACCTGCGCATCCTGGCGCTCATCCTCTTCGCCTACGCGGCGCTGGAGGCGACCGAAGCAGTGGGGCTCTGGCTGAACAAGCGGTGGGCCGAATACCTGACGTTCATTGCGACGACGGTGCTCGTCCCCTACGAGGTGTACGAGCTCACCCTGAGCATCAGCGTGTTCAAGATCATCACGCTCGTGATCAACCTCGCCGTCGTGATCTACCTGCTCTACGCCAAGCGGCTCTTCGGGCTCCGCGGCGGCCACCGGGCCGAGCAGGCGCGTCGTGCGGCCTCGAGCGGCTGGCCGGCCATCGAGGGCGCGACGACCCCGGCGCCCGTCTGAGGCTCAGGCCGGCGCGATCACCTTGAGGTGGCGCACCTCGTCCGGCAGGCTGGCGTAGAGGTCGGTCACCATGTCGTCGCGCAGCGCCGTCATCGACGAGTCGTCCCAGCGGTTCTCGAACTGGTAGGGGTCCTCGTCGACGTTGTAGAGCTCGCCCGTCGCGATGCCGACGCCGCCGGGCCCCGTCCGCGACTGCTCGTAGACCACCGAGGGCGGCGCCAGCACGGCCTCGCCCCACGTCTCCTCCAGACCATTGGGCTGTCCGGCCGTCGAAGGTTCGTAGACCGTGCAGAGCCAGCCGTCGCGATAGATCGAACGCAGGTGCATGCCGTAGCCGGGGAACTGGCTGTCCCACTCGCAGAGCATCCGCTCGCGCCCGGGCGCGCCGTCCTGGGTCGGGAGCGCGTCGCCTTGCATCCAGGCCGCGGGCTCCACGCCGGCGATGGCGCAGAACGTCGGGGCCAGGTCGACCTGTCCGACGGGATCGCGCACCACCGCCGGGTCGATTCCGGCGGAAGGGGCCGGCCGCCAGACAAAAGGCAGACGCATCAGCGCGTCGGTGTGGTACGGCCCCTTGTAGAGGAGGCCGAAGTCGCCCTGCAGCTCGCCGTGGTCGGTGGTGAAGATGACGTCGGTGTCGTCGAGCCAGCCGCGGGAGGCCACGGTGGCGAGGACGCGGCCGCAGGCCTCGTCGATGAGCTCGTTCATCACGTGCACCTTCGCGTTGACCTCGCGGATCTGGTCGTGGGTGAGGCGTGAGGGGACGAAGTTGGCGGGCCCGCCCTCCATGTTGACGAAGGAGCCCTCCCAGTAGCCGAGCCAGTGCGGCGGCTTGCCGGCCAGCACCTTGCGGATGGCGTCGTCGCTGCCCGGGATGGCCGGGCGGCAGGTCGAGGTCCTGCCACGGCACGCGGCCGAGCTCGGAGGCCGGCGGGTCCCACGGGTGGTGGGGGTCGGGGAACGACATCCAGCAGAACCACGGCTCGTCCGCGCCGAGCGAGGACAGCCAGTCGACGGTGATGTCGGCGATCCAGTCGGTGTGGTACCACTCGCGCGGGATCGGGTTGTTCTTGGTCTCGGGTGCACCGGTGTCGCCGCCGGGGGCGGCCTGCAGGAGGCCGGCGAAGCTGTGCAGGTGCTCGGGGTGGTGCTCGCGGAGCCAGCGCCCGTAGTGCGCGATCGCATGGTTGCCCCAGGCGGCCGCGTGCATCGCCTGCTCCGAGCGCTCGAAGCCACGCCACGGGCCGGTGTCACCCCGGGCCACGCGCGCGTTCTCCTCGAACCGGAGATCGGGGTCGAAGCCGGGCTCGAAGTGGGCCTTGCCGAGCAACGCCGTGCGGTAGCCCGCCTTGTCGTGCAGGTACTGCGCCACGGACGGGGCGTCCTCGGGGAGCGGCACGCCGTTCGCCACGACGCCGTGGGTGCGGACGTACTGGCCGGTCAGCATCGTGGAGCGCGCCGGCATGCAGACCGTGTTCTGGTTGTAGGCGCGGCGGTAGTTGATGCCCTCGGCGGCCAGGCTGATCGACGACGGGCGTGCGGGCCACCGTGCCGCCGTTGCAGCCAAGGCTGTCGTAGCGCTGCTGATCGGTGGTGATGAAGAGGATGTTGCGGTGGCCGGTGGGGGTCGTGGCGGCGGCCTCAGGCATCGCCGGCCTCATCGTGCGACCGTGACGCGTCCGGCGCGCCCGAGCGCGTGCAGCATCGGCTCGCAAGCGAGGAGCACCGTGCGGTCGAGCCCACGCTCGCGGTGCGTGTGCGCCTCCTCGTACTTCGGCGACGTCACCATGTCGATGAACGCGGCCCGGCTGGGATACGACACCAGCGCCACCAGGTCCCAGTCGTCGGCGTCGGAGTCCCCGATGAGCACGTGTTCGGGCCGGCCGGTCCAGAGCACCTTCCCGCCCCGGGACTCGACCATCTTGACCACCTGGTCGCTGTACTCCCGGTAGGCGCCGGCACCGGTGCTCGGTGCGTCGGCGCTGCTGCGCTCGTGTCGGCGTCGGTGTCGGGCGTCGGCGCCGGTCGGGCGAAGTGGAGCAGGTTGAGCATCACCACCTCGCCCTCGCGCGTGCCGTGGGCGAACTCGGTGAATTGCTCCCTCGTGGGCGTGATGGCCATCGGCCGTCCTCTCTGCTCTCGTCGTCGGCGCCCGGGCCGGGGGTCCCGGGGAGCCTGCTCGCTAGCCCCGCAACGCCCCCGCGATGAGAAGTTCCATGACCCGTGCCGCCGAGGTCACCGAGAGGCCCTTGCCCCGACGGAGCTGGTCCCAGGTCTCCCAACCCGCGGCGACGTCGATCGCATCGAGCGCGGTGGCCCGCCGGTGCCGGGGCATGCGCTTGAGCTCGCGCTCGAACACCTCGGCCACTTGGGTCCGCAACATCATGTGGTGCAGCTCGAGGCCCTCGGTGATGCGGGTCGAGGTAGTGGCCAGGCGATCGCCCAACCGGCGCACCGGCGCGATCACCTCGAAGACGGTCACGCGGTTCTTGACCAGGTTGCGCAGCCGCGTGGTGAGAGGTCCCGTGCTCGGCAGGGTGACGTAGAGATGCGCGGTCCGCTCCATCTGACGGAGGACCCCGGCCGCGTGGAGCGACTCGATGTCCTCGGTGAGCCGGAAGACGGTGCGGACCGAGATGCCCGAGCGGTCGGCGATCTCCTGCGCGGTCGGCGACTCGTTGCCCGACTCGATCAGATCGAGCAGGGCGTCGACGGCCCGCTCGTAGGAGTTGAGCCGGCGGCGGTTGCGCCCGTCGGCGATCTCGGCCGGGGTGATCTCACCCTCGGGCGTGACCGCTGCGGCGACCGTCTCCTTCCCTGCATCCTCGGTGGTCAGCGACGGCATCTGTGCATGGTGTCAATTGGCATAAACCCTGTCAATAGGTTGTGCCGGCGTTGGCCGTGTCGTGGGCCGATGTTGACGGAGCGGTGGGCCGGCGTTGTGTGTCCGTTTCCCGACGGTCCGCTCCGGGCGACCGGGGGCCGGGCCGCCGCCACCCACCTACCATCGAGCCCATGGCGGTGACCTGCGTCTGCTGTGCCAGATCGGTCGATTGGTGGGTCAGGCTGCGCTCGCATCCGGAGCTGCCGATCTGCCACGACTGCCTCGGCGGGCTCGACGGACAGCGGGACGGCCAGCTCCAGCTCATGACGGACAGTTGGCTGGTGGCGGGGTTCCAGCCGATCTTCCGGGTCGCGGATGTCACCCGGTCGGCCGAATGGTTCGAGCACGCCGGCTTCGACGTGTCGTTCCACGACGACACCTACGCCTTCGCGCACCGCGATCGGGACCTCACGATCCACCTGGCCCGAGCCGAAGGCGACGAAATCCCCGGTCACGGTGCCCTCTACCTCCACTGCCAGGATGCCGACCGCGTGGCCGACGAGTGGCGGCGGGCTGGGATTCCGGTGGCCGGCCCACGGGACGAGGACTACGGCAAGCGGGAGGGCTCCATCGCCGACCCCGACGGCAACGTCATCCGCTTCGGGAGTCCGATTCGCTGAGCTGGGCCGGCGGGCTCGTCGAGGGGATCAGCCCCGGAATCCCCCGAGGCCCCCGAGTCCCCCGAAGCCCCCGAGTTCCCGGAGTTCCCCAAGCGCATCCGCCGCAGGTCGAGCTCGATGTCGTCCATCAGCTCGACCAAGAGCGCCAGCCGCTCCGCCGCGCCGTCGGCCGCCAGCAGCCGCTGCGCGTCGTACGCGCTCACCGGTGCGACGCCGCAGAGCTGCCAGGCCGCCCGGGCGACGTCGCCCCCACCGTCGAGGGCGAGCCCCGGCTCCAACGGCGGGCCGCCCCCGTGTTCCGAGAGCTGGGCGCGGGCCCGGCGCACCCGCTGGACGGCGTCATCGAGGAGGGTCCCGGGGTCCGGCTGCGAGAGCACCGGGTCGGGCTCGGGCACCGGCTCGGGCTCGTGCACCAGCGCCAGCGGGTACGGGTCGTCGGGCAGCCACTCGTCCACCTGGACGACCGCCTCGCCCTGGACCTCGAGCACCCAGCGGCCGTCGGGCAGCTCGGCCGCCCGGGTGATGCGGCCGCGGGTCCCGAGGACCGCCCGCTCGTCCCCGCCGCCGACCTCCGAGCCCCGCTCGATCAACACGACGCCGAAGCGCTCGTCGCCCTCGAGGCAGTCACGCATGAGCGCCCGGTACCGCTCCTCGAAGACGTGCAGCGGCATGGTGGCGTACGGAAAGAGCACCGCCGAGAGCGGGAACATCGGCAGGCGTGTCCCGGTCATGCCCCACCTTGGCACCTTCGGTCCGACCGCACGTGACCCCGGGCGCGAGAAGGACCGGCCACGCGGGGCCGGTCCTTCACTCGTAGTGATGCTGTCTGTACACAGTTGCCTGGTCCCAGCCTGCGACGTCGTAGGTGCGGGGGCCGCCTTGTCGGCCGGCCGGCACACGCACCGGCGCGAGCGCGGCCTAAACAAACGCCGGGCTTCACTCCAGACAGACTGCCTGCGGCGTCACCGAATCCGACATCGGTGACGCAGGTTCAACCCGGCGGATCGCTCTCCTCAATCGAGCGTGTCGATTGCATCGGCAAGCTCCTTTCCACTCGGGGGCAACGGCGGGTGCTCCGGTTGCCGCTCGCTTGTGGCTCCAGTATCCCCCTGCCCGCGCTGCATGTGAACCCCACGCGAACAGGGCATTCGCGAACCCCCTGGTCGAATGCCGCGCGGTCACGCAAACTTCATCCGTTCGGCGGTTTCGGCGGTTTCGGCCGCCTGGTCGATCGGCCGCTCGCCCGTCCCGCCCTGCGCCGGGCGGCTGAGGAGGGGCCACCGGCGGTCCAATACGCTCTGGCCATGGCACTGCCCACCCCCAAGGAGAACACCACCGCGATCGTGACCGGCTCGTCGTCGGGCATCGGCAGCGAGATCGCCCGCGAACTGGCCCGGCGCGGCCACGGCGTCACGCTCGTGGCGCGGCGCGAAGACCGGCTCAAGAGCCTGGCCGACGAACTCGCCGGCGCGCACGGCGTCCGTGTCGAGGTCATCGCCGCCGACCTGACCGACGCGGACTCGCGCGGCGAGTTGCCCGGGCTCGTCGAAGCACGCGGGCTCACGGTGGACATCCTCGTGAACAACGCAGGGTTGACGACCATGGGCCCCGTCGCCCGGGCCGATCGCGCCGAGGAGCTCGCCATGGTGCGGACCGACGTCGAGGCCGTGGTCGACCTGTGCACGCTCTTCGTTCCCGGGATGGTGACGCGGCACCGCGGGGCCGTGCTCAACACCGCGTCCACCGCCGCGTTCCAGCCGCTGCCCGGGCAGGCGGGCTACGGCGCGTCGAAGGCCTTCGTGCTGTCGTACGGGCGTGCCATGGGGGCCGAGCTCCGGGGCACCGGCGTCACCGTCACCACGTTGTGCCCCGGACCGGTCGAGACCGGGTTCGCCGAAGCGGCCGGGATCAGTGACGACGAGGCGAGCGAGTCGCTGCCCAAGTTCATGTGGGTGTCGGCACCCGACGTCGCCAAGGCCGCCGTCGAGGCACTGGACGCCGGTCGGCCCGTCGTGATCCCCGGAGCGGCCAACCGCGCCACCGCGGCGCTGGCGCACCTGACGCCGAAGTCGCTGATTCTGCCGCTGTTGGCGCAGCGCCACCCCGCCCTGAAGCCGCCGGCCGGCGGCGACACGGCGTAGCGGAGGACGGGGCGGCACTCCACTAACCTCGACCACGGGTCGACGCGACGGACGCCCGGCCCGGCACAGCGGGGGGTCCCATGGCACAGCTGGTCACCGAGCTCGAGCTCCCCTATCTCGCCACCATCGGTCTGGAGCGCCAGGACGCCATCGATGCCGTCAAGGTGGCGCGGGACCAGCACTGGCTCGCCCGCACCGACCTGGGCTACTCGGTCACCCGGCTCCAGGACGTGACGGCCATCCTGCGGGACAAGCGGTTCCATTCCGCGCTGTCCGTGATCCAGCGCCAGCCGGAATTGGCCGACACGGAGTGGGCCCAGAGCCGCGGCCAGTCCATCCTCACCATGGAGGGCGACAGCCACGCCCGGCTGCGCCGGCTCGTCGCCCCCGCGTTCACCCCGGCCTCGGCCAACCGGTTGCGCCCGACCATGCGCGCCGTCGTGAACGAGTTGGTCGACCACGTGGCCGGCCAGGGCGAGTGCGACCTGGTGGCCGACGTCTGCGAGCCCTACCCGATCCCCATCATCTGCGAGCTGCTGGGCGCGCCGCCCGAGGACTGGAAGCTGTTCTCGGGGTGGGCCACCGACATCTTCCGCATCTTCAACAGCAACCTGCTCGAGGACCTGCCCCTGATTGAGCGGGCCGGTGCCGAGCTCAGCGCGTACGTCGCCGAGATGATCGCCGAGCGCCGCGCCGACCCCCGCGACGACCTGCTGAGCGACCTCATCGCCATCGAGGAGGAGGGTGACCGGCTGTCGACCGAGGAGATGACGATGCTCGCCCAGGCCGTCCTCATGGCCGGCACCGACACCACCCGCAACCAGCTCGCCTGCTCGGTCGCCCTCTTCAGCGAGCATCCCGACCAGTGGGCGCTCCTCGCCGAGCACCCCGAACTGGCGCCACGCGCCGTCGAAGAGTCGATGCGCTACCTCGGGGCCGTGCGGGGCACCGCGCGCTTCGCCTCCGAGGACATCGTCTACCGCGACGTCCTGTTCCCGTCCGGCACGCTCGTGTCGACCTCGCTGGCCGGCGCGAACCGCGACCCCGAGGCGTTCGACGACCCCGACGATTTCGACATCACCCGCGAGCGGGGCACCGCGCAGATGACGTTCGGTTCTGGCATCCACTTCTGCATGGGCGCCGCACTGGCCCGGGCCGAGCTGCAGGAGGCCCTGCCGCTCCTGGCCCGTCGCATGCCGGGGCTCACGCGCAACGGCGACATCGAGTGGAAGCCCTCGACGTTCGGCATCTGGGGCCCCGCCCGGCTGCCGCTGCGCTTCGAGCCCAGCGCCGAGCCCGTCAGCGCGTAGGCCAAAGCTTCGAAGCCCGAGCCCTAGAGCCGAGTTCGGCGCCCACCGAACGAACTCTCTAGGAAATGGCCGCGGTGGCCTCTCCGACCACCTTGTCCTCGCCGTCGGCGTTGGACAGCGTGACCGAGAGGTCCACCAGCTGCTTGCCCTCCTCTTCGCGCTTGCCGGTCACGACGATCTTCGACGACAGCACCTCGTCGGGCCACGTCTGGCGGGCGAAGCGCACCTGGTAGCGCAGCACGTTGCCGACGCCGACGTAATCGGTCAGCGCCGAGCCGAGCAGGCCCATGGAGAACATGCCGTGGCCGAAGACGCTGGGCTGACCGGCGGCCTGCGCCGCGACCTCGTCGTGGTGCATCGGGTTGAAGTCGCCCGAGGCGCCGGCGTACTTCACCAGGTCCGTCCGCGTCAGCGTGTGCGTGATCACCGGGGCTTCGTCCCCGACCTTCACCTTGTCGAAGGACAGCTTTCGTTCACCCATCGAGTCGACCTCCCGTCGCCTGCTGACTCTGTTGCATGCACATCACTCACGTCGCTCACGTCACTCACGTCGCTCACGTCGCTCACGCACCGAAGAGGTGCAGCCAGTGGTCGATCGACCACGTGTTCCAGGCGTGCGTGCCGAGCACCACGACCGAGGCCAGGATCATCATGAAGTTCTGGCCCTGCTCCGCCCAGTCCGAGATCATCAAGATGAAATACGTGATGTTCAACAAGATCCCGGCGAACGCCGCGATCGGCGTCAGGAACCCGAAGATCAGTCCGAGCCCGATCGCCAGCTCGCCGAACACCACGATGTAGGCCATCGCCTTCGGCCGCGGCACGACGATGGCGTCGAAGCCCTTCTTCACGAACGGCCACTTGTGCTTCTCGGCCACGGACTGTCCCCACGAGATGCCGGCACCCCGCTGGAACCAGGCGGCCTTGTCCTTGTGCCGGAAGCTCTCGAACCACCACACGCCCAGACCGATGCGCAGCACGGCCAGCCACTCGGCCGCCGTCAGCCACGTCGTCCCACTCGTTGCCAGCGTCACTGCGACCCCCGGACCTAGGCGCGGTGGATGAGGTTGAAGCGCGCCGTCACCACCGGCTCGCCCGTCTTGTCGTCGCTCCAGTTGGTCTCCTGGATGATGAACGTCATCGTGCGACCCTTCGATTCCTTCTGGTAGGCGTCGACGATCTTGCCGTCGCTCACCAGGACGTCGCCGACCTGCACGGGCCGGTGGTAGATGAACTCCTGCTCGCCGTGGAGGATGAGCCCGCCCTTGGCGATCAGCGGCCCGACCGCCGACGCGAGCGGATTGCCCGTCGGCGCGTCGCCCGGCTGGATTTCGTCGA
This sequence comes from uncultured Acidimicrobiaceae bacterium, assembly GCA_963769095.1. Taxonomy (GTDB): domain Bacteria; phylum Actinomycetota; class Acidimicrobiia; order Acidimicrobiales; family RAAP-2; genus Bog-473. Next base: position 830,349 of record CAVYKO010000008.1, on the reverse strand, counting down.
ACTTGCCCGAGAACTCCATGGCGAACGGCCACGTGGGCGGCGCCGGAATGTCGTCGAAGCCGGCCTGCCGGGCCGCCTCGGGGCTGTGGTAGATCGGGCTCGTGCTGAGCACCGCGTCGGCAAAGTGCTGCACCGGACCGCGCTCCACGACGACCTTGGCCTTGCCGGTCGGCTGCCCGATGATCCCCTTGAGCACGTCTTCTTGCGATGTGGCGTTCTCTGCCACCGTCTGCCTCCTGTCCCCCTCCGCCCTGGTTCCGAACCACTTCGTCACGGCGGGCACCGGCCTTCCCGGGCCGATGCAGCGCCAAAGGTAGCGGGTCGCATCGGCGCCGCCCAATCCATACGACCGCTCCGGGAGGGACGCCTCACGGCCGCTTCGGCCCCCGCTCGATACCATCGGCCGCCGTGCCCGACTTCTTCGACGTGGTGCACACGCAGCGGGCCGCCCGGACCTTCCTGCCCGACGACGTGGACGACGAGACGGTCGCGCGCGTCCTGACGGCCGCCACCCACGCCCCGAGCGCGGAGAACAGCCAGCCCTTCGTCTTCGTCGTGGTACGCGACCCGGCGCTACGGGCCACCATCGGCGCCCTCACCGCCCGGATCTGGCAGGGCGGGGCGCGGGCCTACGAGGAGGCGCGCCTGCCCGCCGGCTTCCTGGCCGACGTCGACCGCGGAGCGATGGGCGGCGTCGCCGGTGCCCCCGTGCTGATCGTCGTCTGCGGGGACACCCGCCTCACCCTCGAAGGTCGCGCTGCCGTCCTCGGTCTTTCCCGCCGTGCAGAACCTCTTGCTGGCCGCCCACGCGCTCGGCCTCGGCTCGACCCTCACCACCCTGCCCGTCCTCGCCGGCGACGAGCTCTCCGAACCCCTCGGGTTGCCCCCCGAGGTCGTGCCGCTCGCGGTCATCCCCCTCGGCCACCTCCCCAAGCCGCTCGGGCCGCCCCGTCGCCATCCCCTTCCGGAGAAGGCGCACCGGGACCGCTACGGCACCCCCTTCCCCTAGCCACCGGCTCGCTCCTGTGATGGGTGCACCCCCCTTGTGCGTGACACCTGGGGACCTCGCACGTCCTGTCGCTGTGTATTGGGCCAGCTCTGCTCATTGCGCGAAAAATGAGCAGGAGGGGTCTGCTCATGAGCAGCACCGGGCTGCTCACTTCCCAAGGTTTGAGCAGGTTTGGCCAGATGCACTCGCGCGCGACCACCGTCGTGTGCCCTTGCTGGTGGACCCTTCCACTGGACACGCCCCACCAGGGCCGCAATGGTCCAACCCTGACGCCGCCGTCAGGCGCGGCGATAGGGTGAGCCGGTGCAGGAACACCACTACTTCGTGGACATCGACGCCACGGTCGACGAGCTCTGGCAGCTCTTCTGGGCCCGCATCCCCCACACCGAGACCGGCGACGTGACGATCGACATCCTCTATCCCGGCAACGAGATCGGCGACGGCCTCATCCGGCACTGCACCTTCCGCGTGCCCCGCTACCTCCTCACCGGAGGGAAGGGCCAGTCCTGGGAGTGGCTGACCGAGGTGAAGCCCAAGGAATCGTGGAAGTACACCGCCGTCGGGCGCCCGCTGCTCTCCGAAGCCGTCGGCCACACCCGCCTCGAGGACTTGGGCGACGGCCGGACCCGCGTCCACTTCTCGGAGAGCTACCACGCGTTCAATCCCTTCCTGCGTGCCCTCCTCGAGAAGCGCGTGCACGCCTTCATCTCCAAGGACAACGACCGCCTCATCAAGCAGTCGCTCGAGACGGGTGTGAAGTACCTCCGGAGGGCCAAGGCGAAGGCCGCCGACAAGGCCGCTGCTGCAGCCGCAGCACCGGCGGCCGCGGCCGCACCCCCGGACACCGACTCGCCACGGTGACCGTCGTCGACCTCTGGGTCAACGCGCTCAGCGGCAAGGCCGCGCAGGCGTTCCTGGGCCAAGCCGGCAACGAGGGGATCCCGGACCTGCTCGGCGGTGACCTCTCCGCGGCGGCCACCCTGAAGCAGTTGCTCGCCACCATGGACGGCTGCGGCGTCGATGTGGGCGTCGTCGCCGCCGGCCTCTCGAGCGACGAGACGGTGCCGCTCCTCGACCAGATCGGCGAGTACCGGGACCGCCTGCGGGTGGCGCTGGTGGTCGACCGTCCCGATCGCCCGGTCAAGCAGTGCGCGCTGCTCCGCTCGCTCTCCGCACACCCGGCGGTCGCGCTCGTGCGCATCACGCCGCTCGTGCACCAGTACCCGCTGAACGACAAGCTCTACTACCCCATCTACGCGCTCTGCGCGGAGCTCGGCCTGCCGGTCTCGGTCAACGTCGGGGTCCCCGGGCCGCGGGTGCGCTCCGCCTGCCAGCACCCCGAGCACCTCGAGGACGTGCTGATCGACTTCAAGGGACTCACGGTGATCGGCGCGCACATGGGCCACCCCTACGAGACGCTGTTGATGCAGTACATGCTCAAGTGGCCGGACCTGTACCTGTCGAACTCCGCCTACCTCGCCAAGTACATGGATCCCGCGCTCGTCGCGTTCATGGACTCCAAGCGCGGCCTCGGCCGGGTGCTCTACGCATCGGACCATCCCTTCTTGCCCATGGAACGGGCGGTGGCCGCGGCGCGGGACCTGCCCCTGTCCGACGCGGCGGCCGAGGCCTACCTCGGCGGCACGGCAGCGCGCCTCCTGAAGCTGGGCTGACCCATGGACACTCGACCTCGACCTGGGCCAGATCGGCGTGTGGTGGAGCGGCTCGTGGCACGACGCGGACAACCACGACCACAACGTGGCGGGCGAGCTCGAGTCCCTCGGGTACGGGACGCTGTGGTCGTCGGGCGGCTTCGAGCCCGGCCTGTTGCCGCGCTTCGGCGAGCTGTTGGAGGCGACCGAACGAGTCACCGTGGCGTCGGGGATCGCGAGCATGTGGGTGGCCGACCCCGCCGACGTGGGGCCGGCCGTCGTCGACCTCGAGGACCGCTACGGCGGCCGCTTCCTCTTCGGCATCGGCGCCAGCCACTCCGTGGTCGTCCAGGACTACTCCCGGCCCTACAGCCGCATGGTCGAGTATCTCGATGCGCTCGACGCCCAGGAGCGCCCCGTCCCACCCGAGCGACGGGTCCTCGCCGCCCTCGGCCCCCGCATGCTCGAGCTCGCGGCGACACGGGCCGCGGGTGCGCACCCCTACTTCGTCCCGGTCGAGCACACCGAGTACGCCCGGGGAGTGCTGGGGACGGGGCCCGCTCCTCGCGCCCGAGGTGGCGGTCGTCCTGGAAACCGACCGGGCGGCCGCGCTGGAACTCGCCCGCCGCTACGCCAGCATCTACCTGCCGCTGCCCAACTACACGAACAACCTGCGCCGCTTCGGCTACACCGACGACGACATCGACGGGGGCGGGAGCGACCGATTGATCGAGGCCGTGATCCCCTGGGGTGACGCCGAGACGATCGCGCGAGCGCGTGCGTGCCCACCTCGATGCGGGCGCCGACCACGTGTGCATCCAGGTGGTGGCGGACTTCATGAAGTTCCCACTGGCGGAGTACCGGGAGCTGGCACCGGCGCTGCTCAGCCGCTGACGCCCGAACCCCGAGCCGGCGCCTCCGCCAACATGCGGGCCAGCGCCCGGAAGGCCCGCCCTCGATGCGACACCGCATCCTTCTCCCCGGCCCGCATCTCGGCGAACGTCCGCCCGCCGCTCCCGTCGGGCACGAACACCGGGTCGTAGCCGAAGCCCTGGTCCCCCCGGGGCGTCGTCGCGATCGTCCCCTCGACGACGCCCTCGGCCCACAGCTCGGACCCGTCGGGGAACGCGACCAGTGCCACCGTCTTGAAGCGCGCCGTGCGCTCGCCCCCGTCGTCGCCGAGCGCGCCCAGCTCGCGCAGCAACTTCGCCACGTTGTCGGCGTAGGTGGCGTCCTCTCCGGCGTAGCGGGCGGCGAACACCCCGGGCGCGCCGCCCAGCGCGTCGACCTCGAGGCCGGTGTCGTCGGCGACGGCCGCCGTCCCGGTCGCCTGCATCAGGGCGTGCGCCTTGAGGCGGGCGTTGGCGAGCAGTGTCTCGCCGTCCTCGACCACTTCGGGCACGTCCGTCGGCCGCGGCACGAGCTCGACGTCGAGCGCCTCCGACAGCACCGCGACGATCTCCCTCACCTTGTCGGGGTTGGCCGATGCCACCACCAGGCGAAGTGGTGGCGCGGCGGCGCTCACCGCGGGGGCGGCGGCGCGGCCAGCACGGCGGCCTGCAGCCCGGTCAGCTCCTTGATGCCCGACTCGGCCAACCCGAGCAGGGTGTCCAGCTCACCGCGCGTGAAGGCCATCCCCTCGGCCGTGCCCTGCACCTCGACGAAGCGGCCCTCCCCCGTCATGACCACGTTCATGTCCACCTCGGCCCGCGAGTCCTCGACGTAGGGCAGGTCGAGCATGGGCACGCCGTCGACGATGCCGACCGAGACAGCCGCCACCGAGTCGGTCAGCGGATGGGTGGCGATCGTCCCGGCCTGCACGAGGCGGGTGCACGCGTCGTGCAGGGCGACGTAGGCGCCGCAGATCGACGCCGTGCGCGTCCCGCCGTCGGCCTGCAACGCGTCGCAGTCGACGGTGATCTGCACCTCGCCGAGCGCGACCAGGTCGCACACCGCGCGCAACGAGCGTGCGATCAGCCGCTGGATCTCCTGTGTCCGCCCCGACTGCTTGCCCTTGGCGGCCTCCCGGGAGGCTCGCTCGGGCGTCGACCCCGGCAACATGGAGTACTCCGCGGTGACCCAACCCTTGCCGGTGCCGCGCATCCAGGCCGGCACGCGCTCTTCGGTCGATGCCGTGCACAGGACTCTGGTTTGCCCGAACGTCACGAGCACCGAACCCGGCGCCATGACGGTGAAGTCACGCTCGAAGCTGACCGGTCGCAGCTGATCGATGGCCCGGCCGTCCTGGCGCGCCGTGCGGGGATCTCCGCTCTGCTCACTTGCTGGCACTGCACTCCTCTCGAAATTCCGCCCGCCCGGCCGACACCGTAGGCCACGCCGGGGCTCAGTTACCCCGCGCCACCGCCTCGGGATACGAGTGGGCCGAGATCTCGAGCGCAGCCTGCACGTCGCGGTACGTCTTCACCTCGATCACGTTGCCGCTGGGGTCGACGATCTTGGCCTTCGTCTGCTCGGTCAGCAGCCCCGCGTCGTCCGTCGTCACCGGGACGACCCACTGGACGCCGCTGTCGTGCAGGCGGGCCACCAACTCGTCGAACTCGTCGAGTCCGAGCGTGACGCCGAAGTGCCGCGATCCTCCGGGCACCAGCCCTGCCACTTCGTCCGGCCGGTCGTGCAGCGTGAGCTGGAGACCGAAGAACCACACGTCGATGAAGTCGTCACGGCGGCGCGCCGCCTGACAGCCGAGTGCCCGTACATAGAAGTCCCGCGCCTCTTCAATGTCTCGCACCGGCAACGAGAGATGAAGGATGGGTTGCATGGCCGCCCAGCCTACGGCCGGCCGGTGGTCACGCCCGGCCGGCGGAGAAGAGGACGCAGCTGGCCATCGCCGCCGGCGCGACCGGCCGGTGGGACCTTGTCGGCCGCCACCCGGCAGAGGCTGAGCGACGCTCCCCCGGCCGGAGAGGCCGTCGGGACCCCCTGGTGCAACGTCCAGACCTCGGCGCCCGCCTCCGGCGTGGGCGCCACCCCGAGCGCCAAGGTGAAGAAGCCGGTGGCGTAGACGCGATCGCGGCTCGCACCCGCCACGACGACCCGGTCGACCCCCCACTGGCGCAACGCCCGCAGCACCGCCGCGACCTCTAACGGGGTGCCGCTCGGCTGGGGGGCACCCACGACGGACAGGTTGGTCAGGATCCGCCGCGCCGAACCGGGCGCGCCCTGCCCCACCGGGCCACCGCCGGGCCCCGGCGTCTTCAAGGCGGCACCGGCCAGGTCGAAGTGCATGTCGTCCACCGCCTGCCACAGCATCGGCTGGGTCAAGCCGGAGACCGCGAAGGGGACGGTGAGCACGACCGTGCGCGCCGGGAGCGTCCGCGCCACGGTGCGGATGTAGGGCGGCATGGTCACCGGTCGCACCGTCAGCGGCACGTCGAAGGTGACGAAGACCGGAACGAGCGCGAGCACCGCCACCACACCCGTCGCCCCCGCCGTCACGGCGCCGCGATGAGACGCCAACCACGACGAGGCGCTGCGATGGTGGACGTAGAGGGCGTCGAGGCCGACGGCGAGGAGGAAGGCGACGAAGAGCGTGATGAAGGGGGCGATCTGGTGCGGCAGGATCTCCTTGAGGAGGGTCACCTTCGACAGGTCGCGCCAGGGCAGCCAGACATGCAGCAACAAGCTCGGCCCGCCGGTGGGGTGCGGGCCGAGCGACAGCCAGAGGGCCACCGCGGCCAGGAACAGCAACAGCCACGTCAACGGGCGGCGTCGTCCGAAGAAGACCGACGCCGCCGTGGCGGCGAGGAGTCCGGGCCCGAGATAGTCCGGCGGAGGTCCCAAGCCGCCGAGGTAGCCCCCGAAGCGGACGTACGCGTTGCCGACCGCCCCGTAGGCACCCGGTGACACGACCCCTGAGAGCGGGACCCCGGCCAGCGGGGCGATGATGAAGAGGACGCCCGTGACCGCCTGCGGCCCGGCCACGCCGAACCAGGCCGGATAGGCGAGCAGCGCGCCCGCCACCGCGAGTCCCAACCCGAGCGCCGGCAGCGCGTGCCCGGCGCGGCCCCGCACCTGCCGCCAGCCGACGGCAATCACGGCCAGGAGGCCGACGACGGCGAAGATGCCGCACAGGACCAACATCTCGGGCGAGACCAGGAACTGGCCCACCATGAGCGCGGCCAGCAGGAGCCCGTCGCGACGGACGCTGTGCTCCTGTCGGATGACGATCTCGTACAGGGTCGTGAACAACAAGGGCGGGAACACCAGCAGCGAGACCGACACGTGGCCGAAGATCAGCGACGAGAAGATGGCGGACGAGTAGCCGAACACCAGTGCCGCGGGGATCGCCCCCCACTTCCAGCGCACCAGCGGCCTGATGGCGGCGAAGCAGCCCCAGGCGCTGAGCGCCGGGGCCAGGGTGAGCGCGACGTTCGTCGCCGCCACCGGGCCGAACAGCCACGTGACCGGGGCCAGCACGACCCCGACGAGCGTGCCCGACGTGTTGGACAAGAGGTTGGCCCCGTCGGGCACGTTCACGATGCTCGAGAAGAACGGGTTGTGCAGGTGGGCGATGGCCCACGCCGGCCAGGCCACGAACCAGACCTCTTGGGCCGGGTCGCCGCACGCACAGGTCAACGTGTTCGCCGGGTGTCCCGACCACACGTGCCACCACAAGAGCACGGCCGGCAGGGTGAACAGGATGAGCGCACCGAGGTGGAGGCCGACGGCCTTCGCCGCCCGGGCCAGGCCGTCGTCTCGTCCCGGTGCCCCGCCGTGGGCGGCGTGATCGGGCTCGAGCGAGTTCGGCACCCCGACGTCGGTTGCCGCGTCGTCCGGCGGCGCCTGTGTCGACGCTTGCCCCCCGATCGTCACCCCGCACGAGCGTAGTGCCGGGCCTGCGGGCGGCTCGGACATCGAGAGGCGTCTTCGTATGATGCGCCCGTGCCCTCGGGTCGCCGGTGCATCGTGATCGGGGCCGGGCTGTTGGGTCTCTCCGCCGCACGATGCCTGTCCCGCCGAGGCTGGTCCGTCGCCGTGCTCGAGGCCGGCGCCCGCCATCGGCCATCCCTTCGCCGGATCGAAGGGCGACGTGCGCATCTTCCGGCTCGGCTACCCCGAACCGCACTACGTCGAGATGGCCATCGCCGCCCGGGCGCTGTGGCGTGAGCTCGAGGACGCGGCCGGGTTCCCGCTCCTGCACGTCACCGGTCAGCTGAGCTTCGGCGACGCAGCCGCCGTCGACTCGGTGGCCGCCTCGCTGGCGCGTCACGGCGAGCCGGCGGAGCGCCTGAGCCCACGCGACGTGGCGTCCCGCTTCCCCCAGGTGGACCTGCCGGGCAACGTGCTGTTCGAGCCGGAGTCGGGGGTGCTGGCGGCCGACGCCTGCCTCCGGGCCCTCTGCGAGAGCGCCACCGCCATGTTCGAGGTGCGGACCGGCACCAGCGTCGCCGCGCTCACGACGTCCGACGACGGAGTTGCCGTGGACTGCGCCGACGGACGGACCGAGCACGCCGACGTCGTCGTGGACTGCGCGGGGCCGCACGCGCTGGCGCTCCTCGGAGCCCACGGCGCGCGCTCCGTCGGCGCGCCACCGTCGCTGCCCCAGGTCGCGTACTTCCGGGCCGCCCGTTCCGGCCGGAGCGAGCCCGCCGAGCTTCCCGTGTTCATCGAGTGGGGCGACGCCATGGCCTACGGGCTCCCCGTCCTTGGATCGGGCGCGCACGCCGGGACCTACAAGATGTCGCATCACAGTCCCGGCCCGGTCCTCGACGCTTACGACCCGGCGGGCCCGCCCGACGCGGCGGCCTCCGCCCTGAGCGCTGACGATCCCGCTCTCCTCGCCGCGCTCGAGCGACGCGGTGCGCCGGCTGCTGCCGGGCCTCGACCCCGAGCCCGTGGCGACCGAGCGTTGCGTCTACGACAACTCGGCGGACACCGACTTCGTGCTGGACCGGGTCGGCAACGTCGTCGTCGGCTGCGGCACCAGCGGCCACGGGTTCAAGTTCGGCCCGCTGCTCGGCGAGGTGCTGGCCGATCTGGCCGAAGGCACGACCCCACGGATCGACCTCCACCCCTTCCGCCTCGACCGCACGCCGCCGGCGCCGGTGCCGGCGCCGGACCGGCGCCCCCGCCCCCGGCCATCTGACCGGCCGACCGGGTCGGCCCGGTAGGTTGCGCGGGATGCCCCGCTACGTCGCCCTTCTCCGCAGCGTGAACGTCGCCGGCCACGGCCGCATCGCCATGCAGGACCTCCGGGAGTCCTTCTCGTCCCTGGGCTACGACGACGTGGTCACCTACATCCAGACGGGCAACGTGCTCTTCACGACGTCGTCCAAGAGCGAGAAGGCCATCGTCGAAGCCATCGAGGCGCAGTTGGCCAAGGACTTCGGCGATGCACCGGCCGTGCTCCTGCGCACCGTGTCGGAGGTGCGGCGCGTCGGCTCGGCGAGTCCCTACGCGAAGGCGGGCGCCGACCCGGCGCGCCATCACGTCACCTTCCTGGCCACCGCGCCGTCCAAGGCCGTGCTGCAGCAGCTTGACCTCCCGCCGAGTGGCCGGGACGAGTTGGTCGTCGAGGGGCGCGAGGTGTACGTGCACACGCCCAACGGCTATGCGGAGACGAAGTACACCGGCACGTTCTTGGAACGACGGCTCGGCGTCGTGAGCACGACGCGGAATTGGAACACCGTGACCAAGCTCAGTGCGCTGGCCGCGCGCTGAGCTCTACGGGTTCCGAGGCCTACGGGGAGGCCGACGCCTCGCCTCCATGGCTGTAGGGAGGTGGGTCGGTGTTCGGGACGCCACCGTCCCGCACGTGATCCGTCCACTCAGACCCTGACCAATACCGTTCCTCGTGTCGGGCCCAGGGGTCGGTCAGCCAACCCGGAGGGATGCCGATGAACGTGGCGTCACCGGCGAGCGTGCGGCCGGCACCGGACGCTTGGCCTTGACCTTACCTTGATCCTGATCCTGACCCTGTTCCCGCACCGGTGCCTGTACCGGAGGGGTCGGGTCGGTGAACGAGCTCGCGGGGGGTGCACCCCTTCGGTGACCCTGGCGGCGTCGTTGCGACGAGATCACGCGCAGCGCGAACAGGCCGAAAAAGATCAGCGCCGCTATCCAGGAACCGTGGCCGAAGTACGTGCCGCGATGGTACCTGCAGCGGCTCGTGGGGCGATCGCGGCGCAACCGGCCGCAGCCGGCCCAGCCGGCGAGTCTCCCTAGAAGTAGATGATCGACTTGGCCCGCTCGGTGACCTCGTCGAGGTCGTCCGTCCAGGCCCCCGTCGAGAGGTACTTCCAGCCCCCGTCGGCCGACACCACGACGATCGACGCCTCGACGCCGGGCTCCAGCGAGGACGCGCACTTCACTGCGCCGGCCAGCGCGGCGCCGGTCGAGATCCCCGCGAACACGCCGACCTCGGTCAGCCGGCGCGTCCACTCGATCGACTCCCGGGGCCGCACCACGGTCTTGCGGTCGAGCAACGCCGCACCGCCGAGCTCCTCGAAGATGGGCGGGATGTAGCCGTCGTCGAGGTTGCGCAGGCCGTCGACCATCTCCCCCGCCGGCGGCTCGACGGCCCAGATCGAGACGGCGTCGCCGAGCTTCTCGCGCAGGAAGCGGCCGACGCCGAGCAGCGTGCCCGACGTGCCGAGGCCGGCGACGAAGTGGGTGATGCCGGGGCAGTCGCGCAGGATCTCGGGCCCGGTGCCCTCGTAGTGCGCCCTGGGGTTGGCCGGGTTGCCGTACTGGTAGAGGAACACCCACTCGGGGTGCTCGGCGGCCAGACCCTGGGCCATGCGGACGGCCCCGTTGGAGCCCTCGGTCCCCGGTGACTCGATGATCTCGGCCCCCCACAGCTCGAGCAGCTGGCGGCGCTCCACCGACACGTTCGTCGGCATCACGGCCTTGAGGTGGTAGCCCTTGACCCGGCACACCATGGCGAGCCCGATGCCGGTGTTCCCCGACGTCGGCTCCATGAGCACCTGGTCGGGCTTGCCCGGCACGAGCACGCCCCGCTGCTCGGCGTCCTCGATCAGCGACAGCGCAATGCGGTCCTTCACCGATCCGCCGGGGTTCTGCCCCTCGAGCTTGATGGAGAGGCGCGCCGCCGGGTTCGGGCTCAGCGCGCTCGATGTCGACCAGCGGCGTGTTGCCGATCAGGTCGAGCACCGAAGACGAGAGGGCCATGCGCGGCTCGAGCTCCCGACCCGCGCCGTCAGCCGCCCGCGACGGCGGGAAGGATGGACACCTCCGCGCCGTCTTTGACCGGCGTGTCGAGGCCCTGCAGATAGCGGACGTCGTCGTCGTCGACGTAGATGTTCACGAACTTGTGCAGCGACCCGTCGGCGGTGAGCACCTGGCCCGCGATGCCCGGGTACTCGGCCACCAGCTTGGAGAGCACCTCGCCGACGGTGGCGCCGTCGACCGTGGCGACGGAGGTGCCCCCCGCGGCGCTGCGCAGGACGGTCGGTAGACGGACTTCGACGGCCACGGGGCCTCCTCGATGTGCTCTTCGGTCGGGTGCGCCTCGCCCGCTCCCGCTGGCGTCGAGGGTGGCATCGAGGCCGCGTGAGCTGGTCGGACGATTGTTGACTGATCGAGTAACGATTCTACAAGGCGCCCGCTCCGGGCGAGCCCAGGTCGGGGCCGGGACCCGTCGAGGCGCCTCGAGGCCGGGCACGTCGAGGCCGGGCACGTCGACCGGCTCCTCGGTGATCCGGCCGCCCTCGATCGCGTAACTGCGCACCACGGGGTGGGTGTCGCGGCAGCGAGACCAGCACGTAGTGCCAGCCCGGGTCCGTCGCCTGGGCCACGTCGGTCGGCGACGGGTAGGCGTCGGTGTGGGTGTGCGAGTGGAACACGCCCATGATGTCGGCGCCGAGCGCCCGGGCGGCCCGGTCGACGCGGAGCAGGTCCTTGGGGTCGATCTCGTACACCATGGCCGAGGCGGCGGCGTTGGGCGTCGGGAACAGGGCGACGACCTCGTCGCCCCCATAGGGCCCGACCAGGAGGCCGCACGCCTCGTCGGGCAGACCGGCCAGGCAGTGGGCGACCATCTCCATGTACAGGTCGCGGGACAGGCGCAGCACCGCTGCAGAGTACCCTCGTACCCCCTATGGCCAGGGCGAAGAAGCAGATCGCCAAGCGGGTCGCGGCCCGTGAGGAGCGCGGGGGTGACCGGACGGTCGCCACCAACCGGCGCGCCCGGCGCGAGTACGAATTCCTCGAGACGTTCGAGGCCGGGATCGTGCTCCAGGGCTCCGAGGTCAAGTCGCTGCGCGAGGGCAAGGCCCAGCTGAGCGAGGCCTACGCCCGGGTGGACGGGGGCGAGCTCTGGCTCTTCCAGCTGCACATCCCGCCCTGGATGAACGCCACGGGGTTCGGGGGGCACGACCCGGACCGGAAGAGGAAATTGTTGGTGCATCGAGCGCAGATCGACGAATTGATGGGCAAGACCCAGCAGCAATCGCTCACGCTGATCCCGGCCTCCCTGTACTTCCGCGACGGCAAGGCCAAGGTGCAGCTCGCCCTGGCCAAGGGCCGTCGCCTCTACGACAAGCGCAACCTGATCATGGCCCGCGACGCCGAGCGGGAGGCCGCCCGGGCGACCAAGGAAATGGGTCGCTGGAACGGGTCGTAGACTGGACGGGCCGATCAAGGTGATCGGCAACCCAGACATGGGGGTGATCGGTTTCGACTTCGGTCGTCAAGGTAGGAGAAGCGAGCCGTGGTCTCCGGAGCCACGTTAAAGAGCCGGAACCAAAAACAAACGCCGAGCCTCAGCTCGCGCTCGCTGCTTAAGTAGCGACGTCCGCCCGGTCCCCGCCCTACGGATCGGAATACGGGCGTCATCTAGTAGGGCTTACTCAGCACTTCACACCAACTGAACGCTGAGGACATCTTCGTTGGTTACGGGGCGGCTCCGCCGCCGGCTGTATTGCCGCCCCCGACAATTCTCTGCCGGCTGCGCTCGGAGAAGGCCTATTGCGACTCCGGAGGACGCGGGTTCGATTCCCGCCACCTCCAAGGGCTCTCACGCGAGATCGTGAGGGTCGTTGGAGGTGTGCCGACGCCTCGCCGCCCGGATGCTGAAATCAGGGGTGCTGGCACGAAGGCGACCCGGATGCTGCCCTCCTTGGGCTCCGACCGGGGCTCCGCAACACTTGAGTGTGACAGCGCAGGTCGAGAGCCGAAGGGCGTGAGAACGGCATGTTGACCGTCGCCAGGTATCGATTTCGGGGCCACCCTGCGCCGCCGCTGGGGTGGTTATCTGGCCATTGCTCTCCTCATCGGCTTGGTCGGCGGGATCGCCATGGGGTCCATCGCGGCGGCGCGGCGGACCCAGTCGTCGTATCCAGCCTTTCTGGCCAGCACGCACGCGTCCGACCTGACGATGTCGATCTACGGAACGTCCCAAAACAGCACGGCCAACAGCTACTCGCCTGAGTTGACGAACAAGATCGCGCGTCTCCCAGGGGTCAAGCGGGTCGAGAGTTGGGTTGGCGTCGGGGTCGTGCCGCTGAAGCCCAACGGCGCACCGAACTTGAATCCCGCGCTGAATGCGGCAGGCAGTGTCGACGGCCTCTATTTCAACGAAGACCGTGCCACCCCCGTCGTCGGTCGGATGGCGGATCCACATCGCACCGACGAGTTCGTCACCACCGCGGTGGGAGCGCGCGCCTTGCGCCTCCATGTGGGTCAAGTCGTTCCCATGGGGGTCTACACCGGGGACCAGTTCGGCCAGCCGGGCTTCGGCACACCGCGCGTGCCACCGACGCGCAAGATCAACATGACACTTACCGGAATCGTCGTCTTCAACAACCAGGTGATCGAGGACGACGCCGACCGTATCCCGACCGACATCCTGTTCACCCCCGCCCTGACCCACACGCTCACCTCCAGTTCCATCCAGGGCACCTGGTACGCGATGCAACTCGCTCGTGGCAGCGCCGTTCCCGCGGTTGAAAAGAAGCTCCTCAAACTCCTTCCGAGTGGGGGCGACGCCAATTTCACCGTCACCGCACTCACGGAGACCAAGGTGGAGCGGGCCGTCAAACCAGAGTCGATCGCATTGGGCGTGTTCGGCGCGATCGCCGCCCTGGCTGCCTTGGCCATCGGGGCGCTCGCGATCTCCCGGGAGCTGCGCTCGGATGAGTCGGATCTCGACGTGCTCCGGGCTCTCGGTGCCAGCCCAGCCACGACCATGGCCGACGGGCTGGTCGGAGTCCTCGGCGCGATTGTCTCCGGCGCACTGCTGGCCGTGGCGGTGGCGATCTTGCTCTCGCCACTGAGCCCGCTCGGACCCATCAGAGCGGTGTACCACGGGTCCCAATTCGCATTCGACTGGACCGTCCTCGGCTTGGGGCTTCTCGTGATGATCGGCGGCCTCGGCGCGATCGCCGGTGGACTGGCCTACCGAGGTGCCCCGCACCGTCTGGCTGCCAAGTCCCGCATCGTCCATCCTCACGATTCGCGGCTGCTGCAGATGGCGGCTTCCTCGGGCATGTCGACCTCGAGTGTGGTCGGGCTCCGCTTCGCCCTCCAGTCCGGTCGTGGCCGTACCTCGGTGCCCGCCCGCTCCGTACTCGTCGGCGCCACGCTGGCCGTGATCATGGTGACCACGACACTCACATTCAGTAGCGGGCTCAACACCTTGGTGTCGCGCCCCGCACTGTACGGATGGAATTGGAGCTACGCGCTCGGGTTCGGTAAATGGCGTCCCGCCGGCAGCCGTCGCCGCCCTACACCGCGACCCTGACGTTGCGGCGTGGTCCGGCTACCAACCCCTCTCGGTGCAAATCGACGGCCAGACCGTCCCCGTGATCTTGGGTGCCAACCACGCCACCGTCGCTCCGCCGATCCTGTCGGGTCATGCGGTCGATCGCAACAACCAGGTTGTCTTGGGTCCGACCACGCTGTCGCTCCTGCACAAACACGTGGGCGACACGGTCACTGTCTCCTTCGGCTCGCCGAGCACCGCCCCGCTCTACCTGCCTCCCTTCAAGCTGGTCATCGCCGGCACCGCCACGCTCCCGGCGATCGGCGGCTCCGCCAACTTTGCCGACCATCCCTCCATGGGAACCGGGGCCGTCGGCTCGGACCACGCGCAGCCAGCGTTCAGCGCCCCCCAGAACCAAGACCCCAATCTCAACGGACCGGGATTGGTGTTCGTCCGAATGCGCAACGGCGTCAGCGCGGCTGCAGGATTGGCGGACATGCAACGCATCACCACGCTCGCCGCAAGGGCCCTCGCCGCCGACCCGCACGCACAGGGCGACACCGTCCAGGTCCTCGGCGTCCAGCACCCCGCAGAGATCGTCAACTACCAATCCACCGGGGCCACACCCGTCATCCTTGCGGCTGGCCTTGCGGCCGGCGCGTTGGCCGCACTGGCTCTCACCTTGATCGCGTCCGTGCGGCGGCGGCGGCGGGATCTCGCCCTCTTAAAGACACTTGGTTTCACCGCCGGCCAGCTCGCAGCCACCATCGCGTGGCAGGCCTTGGTTGTCGCCGCCGTCGCCCTCGTCATCGGACTGCCGGTCGGCATTGCTGCGGGGCGGCAACTCTGGACTCTGTTCGCCCGCAACATCAACGCCGTGGCCGAGCCCACGGTGCCCACCTCTCTCATATTGGTTGCGGCCGGAGTGCTCATTCTCGCCGAGCTCATCGCGGCCATCCCGGCGCGGACTGCGGCGCGCACACCAGCCGCCCTCGTCTTGCGGACCGAGTAACCGAATCGCAGCTCCTCCGTCGGGGTTCGGCATCGGACACCAATCGGACACATCCGGCGCGACAACAGCGCGCATCAGCGCGGATCAGCGTGTCCCAGCGGACACCAGCGCGTCAGACGGCTTCTCGCCGTCTTCGCAGGTAAGAGCGCAAGCATGTCGTTGAACTGGGATGCTCCAGAGGAACTTGCACGCGCAACGGGATCTGACCGGGTGCGTGGCTCCATCGGGGGTAGCGTCTGACCGTGGGGAATTTTGGGGTGGGTGTCTACCTGCGCCGGATGCGCGGCTCTGCACCTCGTGCGACAACCGCCGCCCGCTGTCGTTGATCCTCCTTTCGGGGGCCGCGGCGTTCGTCGGGATCTATCTCATCTCGCTCCCGGAACTCGAGCCGGGGTGGCCGCTCTCGACGAAGCTGTTCCTCATCGGCTCATTCGGGGCGTCGGCTGCACTGCTCTACGGGGCACCCCACTCCCCCTTCGCGCAACCGCGCCACCTCGTCGTGGGTCAGGTCATCGCCGCGGCCGTCGGAGTGACCGCGTTCAAGCTCGTCGGACACCACGTGGGGGTGGCGGCGGGGCTGGCCGTCGCGGGGACAATCATGATCATGCAGCTGTTCCAGGCGCTGCACCCTCCCGCCGGAGCGACCGCACTGATCGCCGTCCTGGGCCCGGCGCAGGTGCACCGACTCGGCTACGAATTCGTGTTGACCCCGGTGCTGCTCGGCGCGCTGATCCTCCTCGTGGTCGCCGTCGTCGTCAACAACCTTTCTCCCGACAAGGAGTGTCACTACCCACTGACCTGGTGGTAAGGCTCGACGAGTTGGCGTGGCGCCCCTTCGGGGGGTCAACCGCCTCGGGTGCAAACACACGATGAGCCGGCCGCGGGCGGCTATGAAGGAGAAGGTGGCTCCGAGCACCCGGCGTCGGGATATCCAGGGGCTCCGGGCGGTCGCCATCCTGGCCGTCGTCGCCTACCACGCCGGCCTCCCGGTGCCCGGGGGCTACGTCGGCGTCGACGTCTTCTTCGTCATCTCCGGGTACCTGATCACCCAGCTGCTCTGGGACGAGCTCTCCGCCGGCGGACGGCTCTCCTTCGCCAACTTCTACGCGCGGCGGGCCCGCCGCCTGCTGCCGTCGGCGGTCCTGGTGATCGTCGTGACCGTCGTGGTCTCGGTCGCCGTGCTCGGACCCCTCCAGGCGAAAGCGGTCGCCAAGGACGC
The DNA here is from genome assembly GCA_963769095.1 of uncultured Acidimicrobiaceae bacterium. Taxonomy (GTDB): domain Bacteria; phylum Actinomycetota; class Acidimicrobiia; order Acidimicrobiales; family RAAP-2; genus Bog-473. The sequence continues at coordinate 813,774 of CAVYKO010000008.1, read as the reverse complement.
TGTGGCGTGCTCCCTCTACGTCGGCAATTACCGATTCGCCTTCCAGGCGACGAACTACCTCAACGCCCACGGGCCGGTGTCGCCTCTGCAGAACTACTGGTCCCTCGGCGTCGAGGAGCAGTTCTACCTTGTCTGGCCGGCGCTGCTCCTCGCCGCCTCGCTCATCGGCCGCCGCACCCGGGGCCGCCACCGACGGTCTTCGGCGACCGGTCCCGCGGCCGCGGTCATCGCGCGTCCTGGCCGTCGTCGGCGCCCTCTCCTTTTGGCTGTGCGTCTCGCTGACTCGCACGCGACCAGCCCTGGGCCTTCTTCTCTCTGCCGACGAGGGCGTGGGAGCTTGCGCGTGGGCGGACTCCTCGCCCTCGCCGCGCCGCACGCTCGACGGATCCCGTCGTGGGCGCTGGGGACGATCGGCTGGGCCGGCCTCGGCCGCCGTGGCGTGGTCGCTCGCCGCCTTCGGCCCCCAGACACCCTTCCCGGGCGCGGCCGCGCTCGTCCCAGTACTGGGTACCGGGGCCGCGCTCGTCGCCGGCACACGAACGATGACGCCGGTCCGGCGCGTCTGCTCGGCCTGTCGCCCTCCAGCCGATCGGCGCCGTCTCCTACACGTGGTACCTCTGGCATTGGCCGGCGCTCATCCTGGCCCCGTACGTCGTGGGGCACCGTCTCGACCTGGCCCAGAACGTGGCCGTCAGCCTCTTCAGTCTGCTGCTGGCGGCGCTCACCACCGTCCTCTTGGAGCAGCCGGTCCGGCGATCGGCGTGGCTCTCGGCACGCACCGTGCGCAGCCTCGTCGCCGGCGGAGCGATCAGCCTCGGCGGCGCGCTGGCTGCGGTGGTGATCGTGGCGGCGGTGCCGCCTCCGGTGGGCAGCGGTCACGCCAGCGCGTCACGACTGGTGACGAGACACGTCGATCCCGGCACCTCGTCGTCCACGATTCCGTCGGCGGTGGCAACGGCCGACTCACTCGACACGCAAGTCAAGCGGCTGGTGTACGAGTCGCTCGCAAACCCGCAGGTGCCGGCGACGCTGACGCCCTCGCTCGCCGATGCCGCAGCGGACGTCCCGGCGCCCTACGACGACGGCTGCTTCAACGGCTTCACCGACGCCACCGTGCACACCTGCCTGTTCGGCGATACGACTGCCTCCCGCAGCATCGTGCTCTTTGGCGACTCGCACGCCCTGATGTGGTTCCCGGCCATCGACACGTTGGCGAACCAGCAGCACGACGGCCTGGTCGTCATGGCCAAGGCGACATGTCCGCCCCTTGAGATCGCCATCTTCAGCCCGGACCTCGGGCGTCCCTACACCGAGTGCGACCAGTGGCGAGCGGCCGAACTCCGCCGTATGGCGACGCTGCGCCCCGCGGTCGTGATTCTCGGGTTCTCCCGCGAGTACGGCATCGCCCAGGACCATGTGACGGTCGACGGGCCGGCGTGGTTGTCCGGGCTGGGCAACATGATCACCACCATCGAGCGGGACACGGGCGCCCGGGTGGTGATCATGGGCGACGACCCCTACCCGCAGCAGTCGGTACCCGATTGCCTCGCCCAGCACCTGGCGGACACGGCGGCGTGTGCGATCCCCACGCACTATCCCTTCTACAACCCGGGCGGGATCCCGCAAGAAAAGTCCGTCGCCGCCTCGACCGGGGCCGGCTACGTGGATACGGACCCGTGGTTCTGCATCTCGTCGACCTGCACCGTCATCGTCGGGAACATGCTCGTCTACCGCGACGACAATCACATCAGCGCGACCTACGCCAACTGGCTCACCCCGGTCATCGGCGCGCACCTGGACGCCGTGACCGACGGCGCCTTCTGACAAAGCACGCACTCGCCCGAAGGTCGGCCACCGGACGCGATCCCCGATCCCCGGTTCCTGCAGCCGTCACGTTGTGACCCTTCATGTCACGCCTTCTGGGTGTCAATCCCCGACACCCAGAGGAGGCCCCTGATGCCACGAACCCGCAAAGACGAAGCCCCGCTGCTGCTCGACGAGCCCGAACTGACCGGCCGCTACGTCGAGCTCGACGGCTACACCGTCTGTTTCGAGTCGTACCACACCGACACCGACCCGGCACCCTTCTTCCGGGTCTGCCCGACGATCGCTGCCAATGCCCGCACTGGGGGATCGTGGTCTCCGGGAAGCTGGTGGTGCACTACGCGGATCGCTCCGAGGTGTTCACCGGTGGCGATGCGTATTACATCTCGCCCGGACACGTTCCCACCCGTTCACCGGCACCGAGATCGTCGAGTTCAGCCCGACTGACTCGCTGCAGGCGACCATGGCAGTGGTCGGCGCCAACATGGCGGCGATCAAGTCTTGAGCGCCGCCGTTGCCGGCGCCCCGGAGGAGTGAGCGCTACAGCGGCCTTGAGCGATCGCCGTCGTACCATTGCGACATGGCCGAGCCGGGCGCCGACAGCGCTGCACGCGCCCGACTCGTTCGTGCCTACGACGAAGCTCGCGAGGCCGACGACATCGACGCCATGGCGGACGCCGCCCTCGCCCTCGCCAGTGGCCACTTGTTCGGCACCGTCCCTGGCCGGGTTCCCGCCTTCTTGTACGAGGCGTATCGGCGCTCGGACGGGAAACAACGGGCCCGCCTCGCTCTTGCCGTCGCCCGGTCGTGGGCCTACGGCTACCACCCGGAGCGGGCCGTCACCTTCGCCGCTGAGGCGCTCGCCTTTGCGGAGGAACACGACGATCCTTCGCTGCTCGCGCAGGCACTCGACGCGCAACTCTTGGTGAGTTGGGGTCCCGACGACTTCGACCAACGCCGACGCATCACTGCCCGGCTCGAGGACATCGTCGCTCACCAGACCGACACCGAAGCACGCCTCTCGGCGTACCTGTGGCGCCTCACCACCGCATTGGAATGTCTCGATCTTCCCGCCGTACGACGGCAACTCCGTGCCCTCGACACCCTCGCCGCGGAGACCGGGTCGCCCAGAGTTCGCTACTTCGCCGCTGCCCGTCGTGCGATGGACGCTCTGCTCGCCGACGACCTGCCGGCCGTCGAACCCGCCATCTCCGAAACGCTGGCCGCGGGTGCCGAAGCCGGCGAGCCCGACACCATCGCCATGGAGCACGTCCTCACCGCCGCCCTGGCGCGCCAACGAGGTGACCTCGACATGCTGCGGCACGAGGCGGCCGCCCACGAGGACTTCGGGGTGCGCGAGGGCGTCCGATCCGTGGTGGCCGAGGCAACGGTATTCTTCGCCGAGCTGGGCGAGCACGAGCGGGCGCGCAGCCTCCTGCGCCAGGTGGCGAACGAAGACTTCAGCGACATCCCCCGCGACGTCGACTATCTGTTGACCCTGGTCTCCGCCACGGCGGCGGCCGTGTTGCTCGACGAGCGGACAATGGCCGACCAGGCCATTCCGTTGCTCGCCCCGTACAGCGGTCGCGGCGTGGTTAACGCTGGCGGCGTCCTCTTCGCGGGCGTGGTCGACGACTACCTCCAACAGGCCTGCGCGCTGCTCGGGCGCGACGACGAGACCCGTCTCTACGGCCAGCAGGCCGGACGCGCCTACGGCCGGATGCGCGCCGTGGTGGCTGCGCCGCGTGGAGGCGGCCCGTCCGGCGGAATCGCCGCCAATGACGCCCTCGCCCGGCGTGCTCCACCTCCGGCCGGGCGAAGACGGTCTCTGGTGGGTCGGGCCCGACGATCGCACGGCTCCGGTCCGTGACATGAAGGGGCTGCACTATCTGCGCATGCTGCTCGACCGACCCGGTCTCGACCTCCCCGCCACCGAGATGGCGGCGGCCGGCGCCGGCCATCCCGGTGAGACGCTCACCGACGGCGGGACCGGTGAGCTCCTGGACCGCCACGCGGTCCTCTCGTACCGGCAACGACTCGCCGACATCGACGCAGAGCTCGACGACGCCGACGACCGCGGCAACGCCACGGCCGCCGAACGCCTGCACGCCGAACGCGCTGCACTGCTCGCCGAGCTGCGAGCGGCGGCCGGACTCGGCGGCCGTACCCGCACGACGTCGGGCAACGCGGAACGGGCCCGGGTCGCGGTGCGCAAGGCGATCAGTGGCGCCATCAAGCGACTCGAGCCGGTTGATCCGTACCTGGCGCGGGTCTTGATCGACACAGTGACCACCGGCGCCACCTGCCGATACGAACCCGACCCCGGGCGGCCCGTGACGTGGGTGCTCGAGTCGCCCAGCCCCTGAAGCAAAGCCGGCGGCGCACGGCGTGATGCCGACACTCGGCATTCGATACCGGGCGGTAACCCACAACCCCAGTGCACAGGCCAAACCAACTTCGTATACTCAGCGCACTACCAGCATCCAACTCAGAAAGGCGGTGTTGGAATGACGATTGGCGAGGGTCTCGCGACCCGTTTTCGACTCGGGAGCGCAGTTCGAAGGCCAGCCCGTGGCACGTGGAGCCTTATCGCGTCCCGCGGCAGCCATCGCGGCGATGGTCGTACCGCTCACCCTGGCCGGGCAGGCGGGCATTGCGTCGGCCACGACTCCCGGCCCGACGACGTGCGGCACTGCCATGGGCCCGCCGGCTTCGTTGCCCCCTGGCACCTACACCACGGTGACGGTCGCCGGGATCTGCACCGTCGACGGTGGGCAAGTCGTGACCAGCGGCGACGTCACGGTTCAACCTGGAGCTTTGCTCTTAGCGGCGTTTGCCACCGACGGTGCGAGCGGCACGTCCGGGATCACCGTGGGCGGGAACCTCAACGTCGGAAGCGGCGCGGCGCTCATATTGGGGTGCGAGAACCCTGCATTCACCTGTTTACGATCGACGGCAGACCTCAACTCACCCGACAGCGTGGCGGGGAGCATCGTGGCCCCGAGCGCGCTCGCTGTGATCGTGCACGACTCGACCATCGGGCATGACATCGTGGAGACGGGCGGTGGGGGTGGATTCAACTGCGACAACAACGATTTGTTGGAAGGTAACCCTGCCTACAGCGACTACGAGGACAACACGATCGCAGGCAACCTCCGCGTCTCCGGGGTCACCTCTTGTTGGTTCGGCGCGATCCGCAACAAGATCGGGGGAAGCGCCACCTTCGCCAACAGCACCTTCGTCGACCCCGATGCGTCGGAGAACCTGACGAACCAGATCGCGGGCAACCTATTGTGCTCGGGAAACTCGCCGGTCGTGCAGTACGGAGACTCCGGCGGGCTCGCCGAACATCGTCGGCGGATCTGCCACCGGTGAGTGCGCGTTCGGCGTGACGCAGCCGACCCAGCCCCATCGGGGCCAGGGGCACCGATCAGCATGCCGAGCACCGGGCTGCACGGTTACTGGTTGGGCGCGGCGGACGGAGGCATCTTCAGCTACGGCGTGCCGTTCTTCGGTTCGCAGAGCGGAACGGCTCTGAGCCAGCCCATTGCCGGCATGGCGGCGGTGCCCGGTGGGACGGGCGGCTACAACCTCGCCGATGGCAACGGAATGGTCTTCGGGGACGGCCCTCGCGCCACCGACTGCACCAACGTGAGCGGTCCGCTCAACCAATCGATCGTAGGCATCGCTGCGGCGCCAGGTGGAAACGGGTGCTGGCTCGCGGGCTCAGGGGGTGAGGTCTTCCCCATGGGCTCGAACGCGCCCTTCTTCGGCTCGGCCGGCGGGATCAAGCTGGCGAAGCCCATCGTGGGCATCGGGGCGACGCCGAACAACGACGGCTACGACCTCGTGGCATCCGACGGTGGGCTCTTCACCTACGGCCCGGGTGCCGCGTTCTACGGCTCGATGGGCGGCAAGACGCTCAACCAGCCGGTCGTGGGGATCGCCATCGACCCGACGACGGGCGGCTACTGGGAGGTGGCCTCCGACGGCGGTGTCTTCGCCTTCAACGCTCCGTTCCTCGGTTCGATGGGTGGCAAGCCACTCAACAAGCCGATCGTCGGCATTGCGGCCGCACCCACCGGCGACGGCTACTACCTGGTGGCGTCGGACGGCGGCATCTTCGCCTTCGGTCCCGGCGCCCACTTCCAGGGTTCCACGGGCAGCATCAAGCTGAACCAAGCCCGTCGTCGGGATGTCCCTGGGCTAGTCCTAAGAACAGCCAGCCGCGAACCCCTCTTTGTCCGCGAGAGGCAAAGAGGGGTTCGTCAGGCGGCGGGACGAGAAGAACGCACCCAGCCGAGCACGCGCAGCACGTTGGACGCGCCAAGTAGGACGCCGACGGCGGCGAACGGGACGCCCATCTTCCGCTCGGAACGGCGCAGGCGGCTCAACGCCGTCACGCCGAGCCCCACGCCCGTCAGGGACTCGACGAAGACCGCCAGGAATCGACGGAGGGCGCGCGACCGGGTGCGGTCGAGCCCGCTGGTGAGCCTGAACAGTGCAATGAACCCGATCACCGAGGCACCGGCTGCCGCGATCGCCAGGTTGGTGGCGTCGGGAGTCCCCTCGGTCGGCGGGGACAGCGCAACGGCCCCGTTGCTCGGGTCCTGATCCGCCTCGAAGGTGCCGTCGCGCAGTTCGTCCGTCGTCATTGGCTCTCCTCGTCTTCTTCCGGGTGGTCGCACCCCTGGTCCGGAGTTCGGACATTCTGCCTCATCAGCCGGGCACAACTGACGAGGTGCGCCATGGCTCGTGAACTGGGATTCCCCGCCACTCCGTCAGCGCTGAGGCCGGGTCCGGCGCCCCTCGAGGACGTCGAGCAAGACGGCCGCACCCGAGCGCTCGACGTCCCGGGTGGCGGTCACCAGTGTCACGGGGGCCTTCGCCGCGGTGGCGCGGAGGTGGTCGAGCGCCGCCCGGGCCGGCGGAGAGAGAGCTCGCGGCGGTACCGCCGGGCGAACTCGGAGAACTTCTCGGGCTCATGGCCGTACCAACGGCGCAGGTCGGCGCTCGGCGCGACATCCTTCGCCCACTCGTCGACGGCCGCCTTCTCCTTGGTGACGCCGCGGGGCCACAGGCGGTCGACGAGCACGCGGTACGTACCCTTGGTGGGTTCGTCGTAGGCGCGCCGGATCTCGAACGACGGCGTCTTCGTCACGGGGTCGAACTACGGCGCGGGCGTGGCGCCGTACGGCGTCAGGTCGATGCCGGGATAACGCGCCGCCACGCCGTCCAGCGTCTCGTCGTTCCAATAGGGGTCGCCCGGCCGGGGGAAACCGAACAGGTCGCGCTGGCGCACACTGCACTGCGGGATGAACTTGGCCCAGCGCTCGGGCGACTGCTTCGGCCACGCCATCTTCCCGCCCCAGGTCGTGCCGCGCACCTGGAAGTCGGCGAGGATGGAGAAACGTGCACGCCCGGCGCCGGTGAAGTCCGAACCGCGGTGCAGGATGTCGGTCCGGTAGAGCGAGGAGTGACCCCGCCGGGCCGACGCAGCGCACCTCCGATGCGGCCAGTTCCCCGAAGGGGAGATACAACGGCGTGAAAGGCACGTGTCTGCCCGCGTCGAAGGGCACGATCACAGTCGGGCCGTCTTCTTCGGTGACGTCACTGAGGTAGATGAACGTCGTGAGCTGCTGGTAGCGCGGTTCGGGACGGGGGACGACGAGGCTGTGGCTGCCGTAGTCCCGGTGCAGCGGCTGGTCGTAGTCCACGGCACCGGCGTACTTGGCCCACAGCTCCACCTTGTAGAGGTGAAGGTCGGTGGTCTCGAGGTAGCGCTCGCCCGCATCGACGAGATCGGGGTGGACGGCGAGGCGGTTGAGATCCCACGAGCGGTACGGGAACTCCTCGACGCCGGCGAACTGGCTCTGCGTGTAGTGCGTGTGTTCGGGCCGGCCGGGGTCGGCGAAGTAGTCCTCGGGGCGGGGAAAGTGCCGCCAGAGCGCTTGCTGGGCGGCGGTGAGCTCCTCGGGGGCGAGGAAGCCCTCGAGCAACGAGAAGCCCTGGTGGCGGACATCGTCGAGCGTGGCGTCCGGGACACGCATCGCCTCGGGACCTTAGGACACCGGTTCGGGCGGCCGAGATCTTGGCGCCGCTGATTGCTGGAGCTGTGGTCGCGTGGATTGGCCGAGGCACTTGGGCTCGTCGTATGCGCTCTTAATTTGAGAGGTATAATCTTAAGGGCGCTCGCCCCGATGGGTCGCGGAACTGGCAACCATCTCAGCGATGCAGTATCGGCGACGAAACACTGAGCGCTCCGGGAAACGTGCTTCGAGGCGTCGGCTGCCTTTGGGCGCCGAGGACACCTGCAGATGGGCGGGCCTACGCTCGGGCCGTGCGCGCCGTGGTGTTCGACATGGTCGATCCCGAGTTCCCCGCCTCGCTGGCCGAACTGCCGGAGCCGGAGCTGCCGGGGCCGGACTGGGCCCGTATCGCCGTGGCCACCGGGGGGATCTGCGGCAGCGACCTCCACCTGTTCGCCCACAACACCGGTCCGTCGCCGACGCTCGCCGCCATCGGCACCTTCCCCTTCGTGCTCGGGCACGAGACGGCGGGGCGTGTCGTCGAGGCCGGCGACGACTGTCCGGTCGCACCCGGGACCCGGGTCGCCATCGACCCGTGCATCCCGTGCCGGCCGCGGGGGCTTCCGCCGTGCGCCAACTGCGCGCGGGGGTGGACGTCGTCGTGCCTCAACCTCGACAGCCGGGTGCTCAGCTCGGGCCGCTCGCTGGGCTTCACCCAGGACCTCGGCGGCGGGTGGGCCGACTCGGTGCTGGCGCACCGCTCCATGCTCCATCCGCTCCCCGATTCCGTCGGCGACCGGGGCGCCAGCCTGTACGAGCCCGTCTCCATCGCCTGCCACGGCCTGCTGCGGGCGGCGCCCCACGACGGCGACCCCGTGCTGATCGTCGGTGCCGGCATCATCGGCCTCGCCGCGCTGGCGGCGCTGCGCGGGCTGTTCCCGAACTGCCCGGTGACGGTGCTGGCGCGCCACCCGCATCAAGGAGCGGCGGCGACCGCCTGCGGGGCGGACCACGTCGTGCTGGACGACCCGGCCTACGGCCACTGGGAGGAACTGGCGACCCTGAGCGGCGCGCGGGTCGTCGGGCGCAAGAAGCATCAGATGCTCATGGGCGGCTTTCCCTACGTCGTCGAGGCGGTGGGATCGCCGGGCTCGGTGACCGAGGCGCTGCGTGCGGTCGCCCATCGCGGCACGGTGTTGCTGCTGGGCGCGGCCGGGATCAGCGAGGTCGACCTCACCCCCATCTGGTACAAGGAAGCCGCGCTCGTCGGCTCCATCGACCACACCGTGGACGCCGGGTCGGCGCCGGGACTGGCCGGCGGGCCCGATCGCCATTCGGTGGACCGGGCCCTCGACGTCCTCGCCGCCGGCCTCCTGCCCGACGACGTCGTCGTGACGCACGAGTTCGGGCTCGAGGACTACCGCACGGCGATCGAGACGGCGATCGACCGGCACTCGTCGCAGGCGATCAAGGTGGTGTTCCGGCCCCAGGGCTGAACGACGTCGGCGCGTCGGGGCGTCGGGACGTCGGGGCGTGAGCACGGCGGGCACCGGCGCGGCAGAATCGCCTGCGTGCTCACCCGCTCGACCGGCTACCTCACCCTGCGGCGACCGGGTGCGGGCAACGCCGCCGCCAAGCAGCTCCAGGCGGAGGGGTACGTCGTCCTCGAACAGGTCTTCGACGCCAAGGCGGTGGATGCCCTGGCGGCCGACGTGGTGCGGGTCTACGAGGAGTACCCGCCCGACGAGCGCTCCTCGCGCTACCCGCCCGAACACTGGGAGCCCTTCCGCTACGAAATGCTCAACCGGAGCGCCGCCGTGCAGAAGGCGATCGCCAACCGCAAGATCCTGAGCACGATCGAGCCGCTGCTCGGCGAGGACTGTCACGTCATCGCCAACACCGCGTGGTGGCAGCCGCCCGACAACAACCGCCAGGGCGGCCGCTTCTGGCACATCGACAGCGGGCCCCACGTGCCGCGCCCCGCGGGCGTCCCGTGGGACGAGCGGATCCCCTACCCGGTGTTCGCCGTGGCGACCCACATCTATCTGATGGACTGCCCGCGCCAGGCGGGCCCCACCGGCGTCATCCCCGGCAGCCACACGTCGGGCCAGCCGCCCCCGCCGGACCGCATGGCCGACGACGACCTCGACTACGGCGGCGTCAAGCCGGTGGCCCTCGTCGCCCGGGCCGGCGACGTCGCGCTCTTCGTCTCCGACATCTGGCACCGGCGGCTGACGCCGAGGCGAGGCGATCCGGGACGCATGTTCATCCAGTGTCATTACGGGCGGCGCGACCTGGCCCAGCGCCTCCGGCCGACGGCGGAGGTCAACCATCTCTCCGACGAGGCGCGCGGCCGCGCCAAGTCGGCGCGGCAACAGTCGCTCGTCGGGCTCCACCGCAACGGGTTCTACGACGGCTGACGCGGCGGGGACGGGCGCCGGGGTCCTCGCCGCGCAGGGGGAAAGCGCTAGCTTGCCCAGAGGCGGGGCAGCAGATGTGACCTGACCTGACGTGACACCTCGGCGCTCGGTCCGTAGGAGAGCGGACGGGAGAGGAGATGGACGTGGCAGCTGCGACATCGGATGGGGTGGCCGCCGGGGAGACGTCCACCGCCCCGCAGCGCCAGGGCGTGGTCCTGTTGGCCCTCATCCTGGTGGCCGCCGTGGCCAACCTCCCGCTGGCGTCGGCCAACGTCGCGCTCCCGAGCATCGGGCTGCACTTCGATGCCTCGCAGACCCAGCTCAACCTCGTCGCCGTCTGCTACTCACTCGGCCTCGCGACCTCCGTGTTGTGGTTCGGAGCCATCGGCGACCGCTACGGGCGCAAGCAAATGCTGATGGTTGGCGTCGTGATCTCGGGGCCGGCGTGCCTGGTGATGGCGTGGGCGCCCAACATCGGTGTCCTGATCGGCGCCCGTTTCGTCGGCGGCCTGGCGGCGGGCATGGCCTACCCCACCACGCTCTCGCTGATCACGGCCTTGTGGAGCGGGCCCCGCCGCACCCAGTGCATCGCGCTGTGGTCGGCCACCGGCGGCGCCATTGCGGCGCTCGGGCCGCTGCTGGCGGGGCTGTTCCTCTCGCGTTGGTGGTGGGGATCGGTATTCCTCATCACACTCCCCCTGATCGCGGTGGCGCTCCCGCTCGCCTACAAGTTCATCCCGAGCCACGTCAACGAAACCGACGGCTCGGTCGACCACCTCGGCGGGATGCTCTCATTCGTCCTCGTCGGCGCGCTCATCCTGGCCATCAATTTCGCGGTGGTGCCGGACAAGACGACGCTCGTGATCAGTCTCGCCGTCATCGCCGTCGCGGCGGTCATCGGGTTCCTGCTGAGGGAGCGACGCGCCCCGAGCCGCTGTACGACCTCAAGGTCGCGAGCCGTCGCGTGTTCTGGGTCGCCGCCTGCGCCGGCATCATCGTGTTCGGCAGCCTCATGGGCGCCATGTTCATCGGGCAGCAGTTCCTGCAGAACGTGCTCGGCTACTCGACCATCGACGCCGGTCTGGCCATCTTGCCGGCCGCCGTCTTCATGGTGCTCATTGCGCCCCGCTCGGCCAAGCTCGTCGAGGCCAAGGGTTCGCGGTTCACCCTCCTCGTCGGCTACGTCTTCATCTTCCTCGGGTTCCTCACCATGCTGTTGCTGTGGAAGGACGGCATTGCCTACTGGAAGGTCGGGATGGCCTACGCCTTCGTCGGCGCGGGCGTCGGCTTCGCCGGGACGCCGGCATCGCACTCGCTGACGGGCTCGGTACCGGTGACGCGCGTCGGCATGGCCTCGGGCACGGCCGACCTCCAGCGCGACCTCGGCGGCGCCATCATGCAGTCGATCATGGGTGCGCTCCTGACCGCGGGGTACGCAGCGGCCGCGACCCAAGCGATCGGTTCGGCCCCCAACTCCAGCGAGGTCAACGCGAACGTGCAGAGCGAGCTGACCAAGTCGTTCGACAGCGCGACCGACGTCGCCAAGCAGTACCCTCAGTACTCCAGCCAGATCGTCACCGCCGCCAAGAATTCGTTCATCCACGGCCAGCGCTGGGCCTATGCCGCGGGGGTGATCGCCGTCGTGCTCGGTGCGTTCGTGGTCGCCATCTTCTTCCCCAAGCGCCAGGGCGAGGTCGAGCTCCTCGCCTCTTACCAGCGGATCGACGGCGGTCGGGGGAGCCAGGCCGCGCCCGACCCGCGGGCGGCGCCCGTCAGCTGAAGCGAGCCCTTCGGCCCGAACCGCAGCTGGCGGCGGCCTCCTGACAGCCTCCACCCCTGGTCAGCGGGTCAGCCCTCGGGCAGCTGCGGCGCCAGCGGGTCCGAAAATGGGACTTTCGTCCCAGCAAGGTGCCCGTCGCACCGCCGTTTTCCTAGGCGATGGAAGCGAACAGCACCTCCAAGATCCCCAGCGAGAGCGAGAGCCGAGAGCGTCGTTCTCGACAGCGCCACCCTCTACCTGTGCCGCCAGGGACAGACATGGGTCGTCGTCGTCGAGTCCCCCCGCTTCACCGGCGCCCTGCTGCTGCGGCACCCCGGCCGCGACTCCTACGACGCACGGTTCGAGCTTCTGACGCGGGCGCGGCGGGCCTGCCCCGATGCCTTCATCGTGACCACCGATGGGGCCGCCGAAGGCGCCGACTACGAGTGGCGGCTCGAGGTGCGCGGCGTCCAGGAGTTCGCCGGCGACCTCGGCGTGGCCCTCCAGCGCGAGCTGTCGAGCCGACGCCAGCGCCACCTGCGACGGCTCTCCCTGCATCAAGCGGCGCGCTCGTGCCGCGCCGGCTGGTTCCCCTCCCTCACGGGCCGACCCCTCTCCTTCTGAACGGCCCTCCCCCGGGCGCCGCCCCAGCGCCCGCGTGATTCAGTGCAGCCCGGCGGGGGCTGCGCCCTTCACGCTCGTCCGGTACATCTCGCGCCGCACCCCCGAGTAGTCGTTGAGCGCGTTGTGCATCGTGCAGCGGTTGTCCCAGATGGCCAGCGTCCTGACCGACCAGCGCAGTCGGCAGGTGAAGTTCTCGTTGATGCTATGCCGGTGCAGGTGGCTCAGGAGCGCCTGCGACTCCTCCTTGCTCCAGCCTTCGAAGCGCGTGGTGTACACCGGATTGACGTAAAGGGTGCGCCGGCCGGTGACCGGGTGCACCGTCACGACCGGGTGCACGTGCTCGGCGAACGCATCGTCCGACGGGGCGATCGCCATGGACGTGAAGTCCTTGAATTGGTCGAGGATCCCTCCGGTCCCGTAGGCCATCCCCGCGGAGTGCACGGCCCGCAAACCGTCGAGCGTGTCACGCAGCCCGCCGGACAGCGTCTCGTAGGCCAGGTACTGGTTCGACCACACGGTGTCCCCACCGTGATCGGGCACGTCCCACGCATGGAGCAGCGTGTAGGCGGGTGGCGCCGGCAGGTAGCTGAGGTCGCTGTGCCATGCGTTGGCGAAGTTCAACGCGTCGGTGGGCTCCTTGATGACCCGGATCACATACGGCCGGTCCTCGAGTGGCTCGACGAAGGGCGTGACGTCGCGCCCGCCGAGCAGGTCCGTGACCCGCTCGAGGTCGTCGAGGCTCAGGTCCTGCTCAGGCAGGAAGACCACGAGGTGGTCAGCCAGCGCCCGGCGCAGGCCGTCGAGCTCGTCGCTGGCCGTGACCCGGGTCAGGTCGAGCCCTCTGACCATGGCGCCCAAGGCGCCCGCCACCGGCTCCACCGTGAGTGCCGTTGTCCGCACCGTGGTCATGCGGCACCTCCTCTGCCCACCTGACCCGGCGCAGCGAGCGAGCGCCTGTGTGCCCGAGGAACCCCAGAGGGTCGGGTCGTTGACAAGGATACGGCATGACCGGAGCACCCGAAATGGGGCCGACGAATTGAGGGTGTGGCTGGCAGCCATGTGCTGACGAGGGACGCGGCGTCTCTCACAGCCTGGGCCCAGCGGCGCAGGAACGCAACACGGCACTTGCAAACGAGATGCAAAAAATTCCGAGCAGAGCCCCTCCAAAGTCACTACTGTCGTGCCGGTCGCACGAGCGAGCGACAGAGAGAGATCAGGGGGTTCGCAGATAATGCAGCATTCAACGCGACGTATTCGCATGATCGTGGGTGGGGCGTTCAGCCTGGCCCTCATCACCGCGCCCCTCGGTGTGCTGGCCGCCACGCCGAGCGGAGCGGTGACCGGGCACACGCTGCGGCCCTATTTGGCCGCGTCACCTAAGACGTTCCCGCCAGCCGACGCGACCTACACGGTCAACACCACAGCGGACAGCCATGACGCCGCACCCGGGAACGGGATCTGTGACGACGGCACCGGCCACTGCTCGCTGCGCGCCGCCGTCGAGGAGGCAAGCGCCGACGGCGTCACCGTCAACGTGATACTTCCCGCCGGCACCTACGGCCTTTCGAGCGCGTTCGGACCCCTGAACCCGACCGACGCCGGTGGTCTGCAGATCGTCGGAGCGGGCGCCGGGACCACCCAGATCGTGGGTGCCTCGGACATCCCCACCGTCGACGTCACCCAGGACGCCAGCACCAACGGATCCTTCCTCGAGCTGACCAACGTGCTCCTCCAGGGCACCAACTTCGAGGTCATGGACATCGAGGACGGCAACGACGTGGTCGTCATGACCGGTTCCACCGTCAACGGCGGCTCGAACGTCTCGGACGGAGGTGGCGTCTACAACGAAGGGCAGCTCTGGGCAACGAACACCACGTTCTCCAACAACACCTCGACCTTTCAGGGCGGGGCCATCAACAACGACGAACGGCTCCATTCGCCTGATGAATGACCTGTTCAGCGGCAACTCGGTGGTGATTCCACTTCGAGCTCTATCCGAGGTGGCGCCTCTTACAACCGGGACGGGCCGATCTCCATTGACTCGACCACCTTCACCTCCAACTCGGTCACCAACGCTTCCACCGGCGAGGCCGACGGCGGCGCGATCTACGCCGACGACCAGATCGAGCTCACGAACGACACGTTCAGCGGCAACACGCCAACAACACCAGCGACGGTGAGGCAAACGGTGGAGCCGTCTACGACGACTACGGCCTGTCCCAGGTCGTGGGCACCACGTTCACCAACAACAGCACCAGCAACACCTCCTCGAGAGCGGTGGGGAGGGCGGCGCCTTCTACGACGACTCCGGCGTGAGCATCTCGACGTCGACCTTCACGAACAACACCGCCAACAACGGTGACGGGCGGCGCCCTCTCAACGAGGGCGACGGCGAGTCGCTGCAGTCCGACGTCTTCACCGGCAACGTCGCCACTGGCGTCAGCCGGGAATGACAACGGGTTCGGCGGCGCCATCTACTCCGACGACACCAGCACGATGACCGGGCTGTGGATCGCACACAACCACGCCGACGTCGGCGGCGGCGCCTTCTACACCGACGACGGGACCATCCTGCGCAACTCGACGCTGCTGGGCAACACCGCCAACCAGGGCGGCGCCATCTACGCCGACTGGAGCGTCCAGGCCACCAGCGACGCCATCGTCGACAACGCGGCGACGGGCCCGTCGAATGCCGGAGGCGCGCGTCTACCTGCCGAACAACGGCAGCGATGAGAACCGGCTCGACTTCCAGGGCGTCACCGTGTCGGGCAACACCGCCGACGCCGGCGCCGGCTTCGCCCTCCAGGGCGACGGCAGCACGCCGGGGTCGGGAACGCTGGCCAACAGCACCGTCGCCGGCAACACCACGCCGGGTGGCGAGCAGGACTGCGCCTTCGTCGGCGCACCGCCGCCGGCGCAGAACCTGAGCTCCGGCGGGCGGCAACGTGGTGGGTGACAACACGTGCGGGTTCCGCACCACCTCGGACCGCCAGGGTGCGGCCCAGCAGGGCTACTGGGAGTCGGCCAGCGACGGTGGCATCTTCAACTACAACACCGGCTTCTTCGGCTCCATGGGCGGCAAGCCGCTCAACAAGCCGATGGTCGGCATGGCGCACACGCCGGGGAACCAGGGCTACTGGGAGGCCGCCTCGGACGGCGGCATCTTCAGCTTCGGTGACGCCGGCTTCTTCGGCTCCATGGGTGGCAAGCCGCTCAACCAGCCGATCGTCGGGATCGCGTCGACGCCCGACGGCCAGGGTTACCTCGAGGTCGCCTCGGACGGTGGCATCTTCGCCTTCGGCGACGCCGGCTTCTTCGGCTCCATGGGCGGCAAGCCGCTCAACAAGCCGATCGTCGGCATCGCGGTGACACCGGACGGGCAGGGCTACTGGGAGGTCGCCTCGGACGGCGGCATCTTCGCCTTCGGGAACGCCGGCTTCTTCGGCTCCATGGGCGGCCACCCGCTCAACAAGCCGGTCGTGGGCATCGCGCCGGCCACCGACGGGCAGGGCTACGACGAGGTCGCCTCGGACGGCGGTGTGTTCAACTTCGGCACGGCGCACTTCTTCGGCTCGGCCGGGAGCCTGCACCTGAACGCACCGGTCGTGGGGATCTCGACTGCGCCGGACCTCCAGGGGTACTGGACCTTCGCGGCCGACGGCGGCGTCTTCAACTACGGCACGGGCGCCCGTTCAAGGGCTCGGCCGGAAGCCTCCACCTGGTCAAGCCGGTCGTGTCGGGCACCGGCACCTGATCGTGCGGGAGAGGACCGTCGTGCGGGTCAGTGACCCGTGCGGCGGTCCTTGCCGCGTCCGGGGTCCGTTTTGGCTCCGGCGTTGAGGACCCCTCAGGCGAGGCCGAGCAGCTCCGCGCCGTTGCGCCAGAAGAACCGCTCCCGGGTGGCCTCGTCGAAACCACTGACGGCGTCGCCGAAGGCCTCGAAGGGACGGCGCCCGCCCTCAGGATGTGGGTAGTCGGTCGAGAACATGAAGAGGTCGGGCCCGCACTGCTCAATCAGCCATGCGGTGTCCTCGAACGGGAACGGCGTGAAGCGCACCTGGCGGCGCAGATACTCCGAGGGGAGAAGCGTCAGCTCCTGCAGCGCGGGCTCGAACTTGGAGAACGAGCGGAACGCATGATCCACGTTGCGGAGCAACCCCGGCACCCAGGTGGCGCCGAGCTCAATGGCCGCGCCGCGCAGCTCCGGGTGGCGCTCGAAGACACCGTCGAGCGCCATGCAGGCCAAGAACCGCTCGGGTGAGTGGTGCAGCACGGGGAAGTCCTTTGCCCGCAGGTTCTCTCCGCCCCCCAGCCAGTCCTTGGGGCGGGGCCTCCCGTTGCGGTGGAACGCCTTGGGCAACAACTTGCCGCCGCCGACGTGGAGCACGAACGGCACCCCGGCGTCGGCGAGGCAGGCCCACACCGGGTCGAGATCCACGTGGGCGGGCGAGAAGTCGCCGGGCGCATCCGACGGCACCCACACGGCAGCCACACCCTCGGCCAGCGCACGCTCGAGCGTGGCCAGCGCAGACGCCGGGTCGTTCAGCGGAAGGAACCCGACCGCCTTGAGTCTCGGGTCGGGGGCGCAGAACGCGACCATGGCCCGGTTCAGCGCCTCGGTCCCGCCGTAGAG
Source organism: uncultured Acidimicrobiaceae bacterium (assembly GCA_963769095.1). Classification (GTDB taxonomy): domain Bacteria; phylum Actinomycetota; class Acidimicrobiia; order Acidimicrobiales; family RAAP-2; genus Bog-473. Next base: position 796,485 of record CAVYKO010000008.1, on the reverse strand, counting down.
GACCTCGCTGTCGTGGCCGGGCCAGAAGTGCGCCAGGGCGAAGGTCGGAAACACGAGCTGGGCGTCGATCCCCAGCGCGTCGAGCACGCGGGAGCGCACTTCGGAGTCGAGCGCTCCCGGCGCCAGCCAGCCCTTGGGGCCCTTGATCACCTCAGGACCGATCTCCTGGCTGCGATGCGAGTCCCACAAGTCCGGGAGCTGCGCCATGAGCTCGGCCGCACCGGCGCCGGCGCCCTCGAGACCGAGCGACTGGAGCCGCCCGCGTACGGACTCGTCGGCGAATTCGCCGAGCCAGTCCGGCGTCTCCATGAGGTGGCTGTCGGCGTCGAAGATCGCTGTGTCCACGTGGCCCCCCGGTGGTCGCTATTTCGTCCCGGCTAGCGTAGACCTGCCGCACTCCGTCGCCACAGGGCGGACCCGCCGCATGGGGTCGACCAATGCATCGGCACGTCACGAGCAGCACAGACAACATTTATCCCGCTCATAAGTTTCTGTGAACTGGCGTACAGCTGGGAGCCTTTTCAATGGACCTCGTGACCATCCTGCGCACCCGCAGGTAGACGGAGGACCCCAATGACCGAGGATCAGAACGACCAGACGAGCGGGCAGGACCCGGAGAGCGGCCCCGAGTCGCCCACCGCAGTCACGCCGGCCAGCCGAGGGAGCCGGCGACGCCATCGCAATGCCCGACGCCTCGACCTCCGAGCCCTGTCGAGACCGCCGAGACCGCCGACCGGGTCCCGGCCCCCGACACGCAGGCGACACCGACCGAAGCCCCCGCCGAAGCGACCGCCTCGGTGCCCGAGCAGCCGGACACGCCACCCCAGGGTGTCCCCCAAGGCCCTCCGACCGGCGGCTACGCCCTCGGCGCGCTGGCCGGCAACCCCATGCTGGGTGCCACGCCGACGCCGCCCCCCTACTACGGCGGTCCGCCCACCGACCCCAACGCCCCGTTCTGGCCGGCCCCCCCGGCCGCCGGCGCCTCGGGTGCCGCCCGGCATGACCACCGGCTGCGCAACGGCCTCCTCGCGGGCGGCGCCGCCCTCGTCGTGCTGGCCGCCGGCATCGGCATCGGCCACGCCGCCTGGGACGGCGGGACGCAGATTCCCACTGCCGCGTCCTCGAACAACAACCCCAACAACCAGTCCCCGTTCCAGCACAACGGCAACGGTTCGAACCCCTTCCAGATCGTCCCGGGCAACACCGGCAACACGGGCGGCAGCAACGGCAACAGCAACTCCGGCTCGTCCTCGGGCCCGAGCGACGTCAACGCGATCGCCAGCAAGGTCGACCCCGGGCTGGTCGACATCAACACGACGCTGGGCTACCAGCAGGAGCAGGCGGCCGGTACCGGCATCGTCGTGTCGTCCAACGGCGTCGTCCTCACCAACAACCACGTGATCAACGGCGCGACGAGCATCAGCGTGACCGACGTCGGCAACAAGAAGACCTACACCGCGAGCGTCGTCGGCTACGACCGCACCGGCGACGTCGCCGTGCTGCAGCTGCACAACGCCTCGGGGCTCCAGACCGCGAACCTCGCCGACTCGTCCAACATCTCGGTTGGTGAGGACGTCGTGGGCGTCGGCAACGCCGGCGGCACGGGCGGCACGCCGAGTGCGGCGGGCGGCACCGTGACGGCGCTCAACCAGTCGATCACCGCCTCAGACGAGGGTGACGGCACGAGCGAGCAGCTCAGTGGGCTCATCGAGACGAACGCGAACATCCAGCCGGGTGACTCCGGCGGCGCGCTGGTGAACAGCTCCGGCGACGTGATCGGCATGGACACCGCCGCCTCCGCCGGCTTCTCGTTCCAGTCCAACGGCGGGTCGCAGGGGAACCAGGGCTTCGCCATTCCGATCAACACGGCGATGTCCATCGCCCGGGCAATCGAAGCCGGGAAGGGTTCGTCGACGATCCACATCGGCACCACGGCATTCCTCGGCGTTGAGATCAGCCCCAACGGCTCGAGCAGCTCCGGCTCCGGTAAACGGCGGCGGCGGCAACGGCCCGTTCGGTGGGTTCTTCGGCAACTCGGGCGACACCGGCAACAGCGGCAACAGCGGCAACAGCGGCAACAGCGGGTCGTCCAGCTCGGGCGCCGCGGTCGCAGGCGTCGTCACCAACGGTCCGGCCCAAGAGGCCGGCCTGGCCCAGGGTGACGTCATCACGTCGCTCGGCGGCAAGACGATCAACTCGGCCAACGACCTCACCGGCGACATGGGCATCTACCACCCGGGCGACAAGGTGCAGGTCGGCTGGACCGACGCCAACGGGCAGACGCACACGGCGACGGTGCAGCTGAGCTCGGGGCCGCCCCAGTAGGGCAGCGCCCCCTCGAAGGAGTGGTCGACGACCACCCGTCCCCGGTTCGCCGGGACGGGTGGTCGTCGGCGTTTTGGGCTCCGGGCGCGTCAGCGGTTCTTGGTCACCTCGAGGAGCGTGATCAGCGTGGCGACCACCGCGGCGGCGAGCAGGAGGATGGCGCCCCAGCCGACGCTGACGCTCACGCCGCGCAAGGCATGGGTGCCGTTGATCTTCTGCACGAGGCGCACGACGACGAAAATGGAGAGCCCGAGGCTGACCACGGCGAACCCGCACCCGACGAGGCGCACGGACCGATCGTCCGAGACCGCCATCAGCCCGGCGAACACCAACACGACCGCGGCGGCGATCAGGGTGATGTAGCCGTTGATGCCGATCAACCCCGAGACCCCCGCATCGACGCCCGACGTCGCGGCGGAGACCGATTGGCCGACTTGGGGGATCCCTCCCGGGATCAGGTTTCCCCCGGCCGAGGAGCTCGAGCTGATCCAGGTCGCGACGGAGCCGGCCATCATGGCCACGGCGGAGAAGATGAGGAGCAACAGACCGAGCGTGACCCCGGGCGCCGGGCGCGCGGCCGGAGCGGTCGCGTGGGATGCGGGGCGTACGGATTCGCCGACAGGCGGGGCCCCGGGACTCCCGGCGCCGCCAGGCCGGGCACCACGGCGGCGCCCCGCGGGTCGGCGCCCACCTCGGTCCACCCGGTCCCGGCGCTCCAGCGTCGCCGCCCCGTCCAGTCGTTCCCGTCCCAATAGGTCTGCTCGTTGGGGTTGGTCCGGACCGGGTACCACCCGGGCTCCTTGGGCGGGGCGCCCGCTCCCCCCGTGCGGGCGTCGGCCAGCGCCTGCGGTGAGCCCGGGCCCGGGCCGGGGCCTGGGCCCGGGCCGGAGGAGGCTGGGGTCCCTGCGTCGTCGTCCGCCATGTCACGCACCTCCGATCGGCGACCGCCTCGTCGACCGGCCCGAGGTTAGCGGGGCGCCGGCGGCTTGGCCTGGGAAATCGCCGCTCGTCGGCCCGGCGACGGCGGTCCTCCGAGGGCGCCGCTGGCCCCGGCGGCACACGGTCCCGCTCCCTGCAGCCCGGGTGCAACCAGTCGACGGCGGATGCCGCCCCGGGCGTGCGCGACGGGCCCGGCTGGGACCCATACAGTGGAAGCAGTCTCGACGCGCCGGGGTTCGACCCTTTCCCCCTCCGTCGAATCCATGGCGCGTCGGGGCGCGGCCCGGCGCAGGCGGCACGGCGCGGGTGACGAGGCGTCAAAATGGGGGTGATGCCCCGCCGACACCCTTCTCGCACTCCTGGCGCACGCGCGCCCGGGACGACCACCGTCCGTCCGGCCTGGGCTCCCACGCGCGTCGCGACGGGACGGCGAAGACCTCGTACATGTCGCGCGGCGAAGCGGACGCGGTGGCCGACGAGCGCTGGCACGAGGCGGGCGTCCGTCTCGATGTGTATCGCTGCGGCGTGTGCGCGGCCTGGCACCTGGGCAACCGCTTCGACGGGGAGGACTGAGTGGCGGACGCCGGCGCCCGTTCCGGCTGGGAGCACCCCGACGGCGCCTGTCCCGAGTGCGCCTTCGACTGGGACGTGTGCGTCTACGAAGCGCTCGTCGGAGAGTGCGTCCGCAACGTTGCCGTGTTCGGTGGCGTGCTGTCGCGGGTCGACCCGGCCGTCGCGGTCGAACCGGGCCTCTGGTCCGCCAGCCGCTACGTCTGGCACACCGTCGACGTGCTGCGCTTCGGGACCGAGCGCCTGTGGACCGTCAGCGTCGACCCGACGTTCGGGGTCCCCGAATGGGACGAGAATGTCGTCGCCGACGTCCGCCACTACGACGCGCTGTCGCCCCTCGTCGGGCTGGTCGCCCTCATCGCGGCGGCCGACGCCTGGCGCACCGCGGCGCTCGAGGCGCCCCACGACACGTCGACACCGCATCCCGAGGCCGGTGCGATCTCCGCGTTCGACATCGTGCAACGCAACGCCCACGAGGTGTGCCACCACCTCTGGGACGTCCAGCGCGCCCTTCCCTCCTCACCCGTCGCCTGACGGGCCGCCGCACCGGATTGCTGCGACGATGGTCCGATGGACCCCGTCGACGCCCCCGAGTCACCGGACGATGGGGACGAAGACGAAGCGCCGGAGAGCGCCGGCGAGGAGTTCGGTCCTGAGGGCTTCGAGCGCTGGCGCCGCGATTCGGCGCTCGGCAGCGTCGGCACCGGCATCGCCCGGGGCCTGCAGAACGTGTTCGCGCCGCCGGCGAACCAGCCCGCCATCGTGGCGGCGGTGCCCGGCGACCCTCCCGACCCCGACCGCCTGCAGGTCTTCTTGGACCCCGACGACCCCACCAAGTCGGTCGCCGTGCTCCCGCCCGCACCGCCCCGACGATGCCACTGACCAGGACCGGGACGGCTCGCCCGAGCCTGGCTGACCGGGCCCAAGGCGACGACAGACCGCCCCCTCCATGGGTTGACACCCGCCGCTGGACGTAGTTTCCTAGGAATCGGACACGTTGTCCGATTTTCAAGAGGAGTTGTCCGAATGAGCACAGTGGCGGACGTCACCCCCATCGACCTCTCGGATTCCCGGTCCTACGTGGCCGGGGTCCCCCACGGCTGGCTGGCCTACCTGCGCCGCCACGACCCCGTGCACTGGCAGGACGAGGACGGCGGCCCCGGCTTCTGGGCCGTCACCCGCTACGAGGACTGCGTCACCGTCAACCGCGACTACGAGCGGTTCAGCTCGGCCGCCCGCGGCACCATGCCCTTCGAGATGCCCGAGGAGGACATCGCCCAGCAGGCCCTGATGATGCTGAACATGGACCCTCCGCTGCACACCCGCTACCGCCGGCTGGTCAACAAGGGCTTCACCCCCCGCATGGTCCGCGACCTCGAGGCGAGCATCCACCGCTCCACCGACCTCATCATCGACCAGGTCATCGAGAAGGGCGAGGCCGACTTCGTCACCGACCTGTCCGCCGAGCTCCCTCTCCAGGTCATCGCCGAGCTGCTCGGGGTGCCCCAAGAAGACCGCCACCGCATGTTCGAGTGGTCCAACCGCATGGTCGGCAACGAGGACCCCGAGTACCAGACGCAGGCCGCCGAGGCCGTCAACGCCGCCATGGAGCTCTACGCCTACGCGTCGGAGCTCTACGGCACCAAGCGCATCGACCCCCACGCCGACCTCATGAGCGTGCTCACCACGGTCGAGGTCGACGGCGAGCAGCTGAGCGACCTGGAGCTCGAGCTCTTCTTCCTGCTGCTGACCGTCGCCGGCAACGAGACGACGCGCAACCTGATGTCGGGTGGCATGCACGCCTTCTTCCAGCACCCCGACCAGTGGCAGCGCCTGCTCGACGACCGGAGCCTGCTCCCCACGGCCGTCGACGAGATGCTGCGGTTCGTCTCGCCCGTCATGAACTTCCGCCGCACCGCCATGCAGGACGTCACCATGAGCGGCACCGACGTCGCCGCCGGCGACAAGGTCGTGTTCTTCCACGCCTCGGCCAACCGGGACGAGCGCGTCTTCGACGACCCCGACACCTTCGACATCGGGCGCGACCCCAACCCGCACATCGCGTTCGGCGGTGGTGGCCCGCACTTCTGCCTCGGCACCAACCTGGCCCGCATGGAGATCCGGGTCATGTTCGAGCACCTGCTCGACCGCCTGCCCGACATCCACCAAGATGGTGCCGTGCAACGGCTCCAGTCCCAGTTCATCAACGGCGTCAAGCATCTCCCCATCGCCTTCACCCCGTCCGCCCGGCTCGGCGCCTGAGCCGGCGCCCGAGCCCGACCCGCCCAGCTCAGCCACCACCGGCCCCCGCCCAACAATGCCCCGTCGCGCGCCCGACGCCCTGAAAGAGGTCATCCGGGACTTCCGGCGTGACCAGATCATCGATACGGCGCGCCGCCTCTTCGGCGAGAAGGGCACGACCGACGTCCCGATGGACGAGATCGCCGCGCAGGCCGGGGTCTCCCGCTCGACCGTCTACGTCTACTTCGCCAACCGCGACGAGCTCCTCCAGGCCTGCGTGCAGTCCATGTACGACCGCCTCCAGGAGACCATCGGCCTGGTCGTCGCCGACGACACCCCGCCGCGTCGAGCGGCTGCACGCGCTGATCCTCGGCGTCCTCGAACGCGTCGACGAGAACCCCGACTTCTTCCGCCTGGCCATGGCGACGCAGGCCACGACCGGGGCGGCGGGGTCGGCCGCCGTCGGCGGCGCCCTCATGCTGATCGGCCTCGACATGATCCGGGTGCTCGAGGAGCTCGTCACGGCCGGCATCGAGGCCGGCGACTTCCGCGCCGACCTCGACCCCGAACGCGCCGTCGTGCTCGTCGGCCAGCAGATCTACGGTGCGCTGTCCGTCCGCGCCGGCGAGCCCGACCCGATCCCGGCCGACGCAGGCGGCCGACGAGATCTGCGCGTTCGTCCGTTCGGGACTGGGACTGGGACTCGGGACCGGGGCAGGACATGAAGTTCGACCTGTGGATGCCGACGGCGAGCCCCATGACGACGAGCGAGCTGCTCGATGTCGTGGCCGAGGGCGCAGAACAGCGCAGCATCGCCACCATCTGGGTCGGCGAGCACGTCGTGCTGTTCTCCGAGTACGAGAGCCGGTACCCCTACGCGGCGGACGGCCGCATCCCGGCCCCGCCGGGCAGCGGCCTGCTCGACCCGATGGTCACGCTGACGTATCTGGCCGCCCGCACGTCGACGGTGCGCCTCGGCACCGCCATGCTGCTGCTGCCCCAGCGCAACCCCGTCTACGTCGCCAAGGAGGTGGCCACGCTCGACTGGCTCTCCGGCGGACGGGTCGATCTCGGCGTCGGCGTGGGCTGGCTGAAAGAGGAGTTCGACGCGCTCAACACCCCGTGGGAGCGCCGCGGCCGGCGCACCGACGAGTACCTCGAGGTGCTGCGCACGCTGTGGACCGACGACGTGTCCGCGTTCAAGGGCGAGACCTACGACCTGCCCCCCTGCGAGATGTTCCCCAAGCCCCTCCAGGACCCCTACCCCCCCATCCACATCGGCGGGGAGACGCCCGGCCGCCCTCCGCCGCGCCGCGCGGCACAGCCAGGGCTGGCACACCTTCAACCGCAGTCCCGAGCAGCTGGCCGAGGGGCTGGCCGAGCTCGACCGTCACCTGGAGGCCGCCGGCCGCAGCCGCGACGAGCTGCGCATCACGGTGTGCCCGTACTTCAACCGCTGACCCCCGACGACGTCGAGCGCTACGCCGAGGCCGGCGCCGACGCGGTGGCCGCGCTGTTCTTCGCCTTCACGCCCGACGACGTGGCCCGGGCCTTCGACGACCTCGAGGCCTGCCGGGAGGTCGCGGCCCAAGTCGGCGACTGAGCCGGCGCGCCGCCGGCGCCCCGACCTCGGCCGCCCCGGGACCCAAGAACCACGGGTGGCGCGAGGTGCGCTGCGTACTCGGGGCGGAATGCGCCCGCTACCTCACGCCGCCCGTAGGCGTTGCACTTGTCGAACCTAAAGCGCGCCACGCGTAGAGCCAATCGCCCGCAGGAATGAACCGTCGCACCCCCGATCATCCCTGGGGATGAGGGCCCGCCGCGGCCGCCGCGGCGAGGCTTGGGCCATGTCGTCCGGGTGGCTTCCGTACGGAGATCCTGTTCAGCGGGCAGTACCATGGACCACCCGTCTGGGAACGAAGGATCCGATGCGCCCCAGCTCCCACCACCTCTATCCCGCCTGGCTCCGGACCGGGACGGCCGGGGACAGCGCCGGCTCCGGGAGCGGCCCGGACCCGCAGACCGACCGGGCCTGGCGCCTCTGGGAGCGACTGCGGGACTTCGACCGCCGCTACGCCACCTCCGTCGACGTCGCGTTGGCCGTCGCACTCTTCGTGCTCTGCTCGGGGTGGCTGTTCGCCTCGCACGAACAGCATCCGAACCTCTGGGTGGTGGCCGCCCTGATCTTCCCCCTGATCTTCCGGCGGCGTGCACCGATGACCGTCTTCCTCGCCATCTCGGCCGTGGCCTTCGTGCAGTGGTTGGTGTCCGGCCCCGCGCTCGCCGACGCGGCGCTGCTCGTCGCCCTGTACACGGTGGCGGTCGAGTCGGCCTGGATCCTCGTCGCGCTCGCGGTCGCCATCCTCGAGGCCGGCGTCATCATGGCCACCGTCCATTGGACGCCGACCGGCAACCACGTCAAGTCCTTCGTCTTCCTCACCGGCCTCGCCCTGGCGGCGCTGCTGGCCGGCGTCGTCGTGCGCGCACTGCGCCGCCAGCTCGAATGGCTGGCCGAACGCGCGGCGCGCCTCGAGATCGAGCGCGACCAGCAGGCCTCGCTGGCGGCGGCGGCCGAGCGCGCCCGCATCGCCCGCGAGATGCACGACGTCGTCTCCCACAACATCCAGGTGATGGTGACGCTGGCCGACGCGGCGGCCGCGGCGCAGTCGGCCGACCCCCACCGGTCCGCCGACGCCATGCGCGAGGTGTCGAGTACCGGACGCCAGGCCCTGACGGACATGCGCCGCATGCTGGGCGTGTTGCGGGAAGAGCCGGCCGTCGCCGGGCCGGCCGCGACCGGCGCCGGCGACCGGGACGCCCTGGCCCCCCAGCCGGGCCTCGGCGACCTCGACGCCTTGGTCGAACGCGTCCGCGGCACCGGCCTCACCGTCTCGGTGGAGCGGGTCGGGCGTCCCTTCGAGGTCTCGGGCGCCGCCGGCCTCACCGTCTATCGCATCGTCCAAGAGGCGATGACGAACACCCTCAAGCACGCCGGGGACGCCACGACGGTCGAGGTCCGACTGGACTACGAGGACCCCGACATTGCGCTCCTCGTGCGCGACGACGGGCGCTCCCGCGTCTTCGCCCCCACCCCGCACGCCAACGGCGGCGCATCCGGCGCCGCGCTGGCGCCCGCCAACGGGGCGGGTGGGGGGCACGGCGTGGCGGGAATGTCCGAGCGCGCCGCCGCCTTCGGCGGCACCTTGACGGTGGGCCCGACGGCCTCCGGCGGCTGGGAGGTCGTGGCGACCCTGCGCGACTGCAAGGCGCCCGTCGCACCGTGACGGTCCGCGTCGTCCTGGCCGACGACCAGGCCCTCTTGCGCAAGGGGTTTCGCATGATCCTCGAGGCCGAAGACGGCATCGAGATCGTGGGCGAGGCCGCCGACGGCTCCGACGCCGTCCGGCTGGTCGAGCTCTACACGCCCGACGTCGTGCTCATGGATGTGCGCATGCCCGTGCTCGACGGCATCGAGGCCACCCGGGCGATCACGACCTCTCCGGCGAGCGGCGAGACCCGCGTCCTCATCCTCACCACCTTCGACCTCGACGAGTACGCCTTCAGCGCCCTGCGCGCCGGGGCGAGCGGCTTTCTCCTCAAGGACGTCCCGCCGGCCGAGCTGGTGGCCGCCATCCGGACCGTCGCCCGTGGCGACGCCGTGGTCTCCCCCCGCGTCACCCGCCGCCTCCTCGAGGAGTACGCGGACTCGTTGCCCGACCTGACCCCCGACGGCGACGGCGCGGCGACCGGCGACGCGCATCCGGCGCTCGCCTCGCTGACCGATCGGGAGCGCGAGGTCCTGCTCGCGGTCGCCGACGGCCTCTCCAACGCCGAGATCGCCGAGCGCCTCTACGTGTCCGAGGCCACCGTGAAGTCACACGTCGGCCGCCTCCTGGCCAAGCTGGGGTTGCGCGACCGGGTGCAGGCCGTGGTGTTCGCGTTCCAGTCCGGACTGGTGCGTCCCTCCTGACCCTCCTGACCGTCTGACCGGCCGGTTCGCTCACGGCACCGGCCGCAGACGGAGCCCTCTCCGAGGGGCCGTAGGCTCGTCTCCGGTGGCTATGGAACCGGAACCCCAGTCAACTCCCGCGCCCGCAGGCGGCGTCGCGCGCGACACCGCGATCGGCGTCTTCACCGACGACGGGCCCTGGGAGGTCGATCTCGACGCCCTCACCTGGCGCCGCGGCCTGGCCGGCATCCGGGCCGACCTCAACGCTGCGCTTCCCGGCCTCACGCGACCGCGCCTCCTCCCGCCGGGACGCCGGCTGGGCACCACGATGCAGCACCTCGGCGGTGCGCTCGGGCCTGTGGTACACGAGGGAACGTCGCGCCGGCGGCACCGCCTCCATGACCGGGATCTCGCGCCGCCTGCGCGTGGCGGCCGAGCACCTGGGGCCGACCTACATCAAGTTGGGCCAGATCATCTCGTCGGGCGACGGCATCTTCCCGCCCGAGCTCGTCGCCGAGTTCAAGTGGTGCCGCGACCAGGTGCCGGCCGAGCCGTGGCCGGTCGTCGAGCGCGTCCTCATCGAGGAACTGGGTGGCCCCATCGAGTCGGTGTTCGCGTCGGTCGAGCACACGCCCAAGGCGGCCGCGTCCATCGCGCAGGTCCACCCCGCGACGCTGCGCGACGGGACACCGGTGGTGATCAAGGTCCAGCGCCCTTCGGTGGCCGTCCGCGTCCGCCAGGACCTCGCCGTGATGGCCTGGGTGGCCCCCCATCTGGTCGGTCGCATCCCCGTCGCCGCGCTGGCCAACCCGCCCGCCCTGGTCGAATTGTTCGCCGAGACGATCATGGAGGAGCTCGACTTCCGCCTCGAGGCGGAGAACATGCTGGACATCGCGATGACGTTCGCCGCGCTCGACCAGCGCTCCTTCGTCGTCCCCCGTCCCCATCCGACGCTGGTGACGCGCCGCATGCTCGTGATGGAGCGGCTCGACGGGTTCAACTTCGGCGACGTCGAGGGCATGCACGCCGCCGGCATCGACACCGAGGAGGTCGTGCGGGCCGGCATGATCGGCTTCCTCGAGGGCTGCATGATGCACGGCATCTTCCACGGCGACCTGCACGGCGGGAACCTGTTCGTCCTGCCGTCGGGGAAGATCGCGCTCCTCGACTTCGGCATCACCGGGCGCCTCACCGAGGCCAAGCGGCTCGCGCTGCTCTCGCTCCTGGTCGGCGCCTCGAACGCGGACATCCCGACCCAGGTGGCCGCGCTGCGCGACCTCGGAGCCTTTCCCGACGACACCGATATCGACGGCGTGATCGACCAGCTCGGCCTCGACCGGCCGCCGATCGACCCCACGCAGCTCACCCCTGACGAGCTGGTGGCCGAGATGCAGCGCTCGATCAAGACGCTGCTCGCCCTCGGCGCCAAGCTCCCCAAGGAGCTCATGCTCTTCGTGAAGAACCTGATGTTCCTCGACGGGGCGATCGCCACCCTGGCGCCCGACCTCGACCTGTTCGGCGAGGTGGAGGCCATCGCGCTGATGTTCGCCACCAAGCACGGCGAGCGGATCATGTCCCAGCTCGGCCTCGAGCAGGACGCCGATTGGACGCCCGACCTCTCGGGGGTCAAGGCCAGCTTCGGGCTCGACGAGTCGACCGAGCACCTGACCCACCGCGAGCTCCAGGCGCGACGGGCCCAGGTGCGAGAGAAGTTCGAGGACCGCGGGCGCCAGCGCCGCGGCCGCGGGGCTCGCCGCTGAACCACGGGCCTCCGGATCTCAGGTCCTGCCCTTTGGAGGCAACCCGGCCCCGTCCCCTGCCTCTGCACTCCGCGCTGACGCTTCAGCCCGGCCGGTCAGAGCTGGGGTCCCGCGTCCCGCGTCCCGACGCCCCGACGGTCCGACGGTCCGACGGTCCGACGGTCCTAGGGCAGAACCGGTGGGGTGAGGGCAGGGGCCAGCATGGCGGAGGCAAACCGCAGAGCGCCGGACGAGTAGACATCGCATTCCTCGTATCCGCCGACGAGCGTCGCGTTGCCATCCGGGCAGAAGTGCACGCCGTCAGGAGCGCGGACGATGTTCGTCCCGGCCGGCCCCGTGCACGGCTCGCCAACGAGGCACGGGAGCGACCAGGTGAACTGTCCGTTCGCCATGACGGCTTGGCCGGCATCGTCGTACGTGACCCCGACGTTGCTGCCGGCCAGCGACTGGAAGATCTGATTGAGCGCGGAGGCGTTCTGACTCAGAGTCGGAGAGGCGTCCAGTGGCAGCCCGACCAAGATGACCTTGGTGCCGACAGATCGGAGGATCGAGATGGCGGTCTGTGTATCAGCTCGGTATTTCGCAAAGTACTGCGGCGTTCCGAGCTGGTCGCCCCCCATGCACGGGCTGAAGTCATCACCCGAGAACGCAATCACCGCTGCGGTGGGCTGCCAGTCCCGGGCGTCGGCAACCATCGTGGGGAACCAGTCGCAGGTTGCCGTGCCGGGAAAGGTGCGGACGCGCGTCGTCGCCCCCGACTGGCCCGCGAGATACCCAAAGGCCTGCCCCGACTCGGAAGCGAGGGAGTCGCCGTAGAGGGCGACCCGCGGCGGTCCGGGCGGTGGCAATTCGGGCACCGATCCATGGAAGCGGGCGCTGCCAAAACTGAATATCCCGCCGTCGGCGGCGACCTCCCAGTAGCCGCCGCGGGTGGGAGCCATGCCCGTCACCGGCTTGTCCAGCTGAAGACCTCCCGTACTGCCCCAAAAGGAGGCAGCACCGAAGTTGAAGATCCCTCCGTCGGAGGCGACTTCCCAATAACCGTGACCGCCACTTGGGGCAGCAACCCCGACTACGGGGGCGTTGAGTGCTCGGCCGCCCTCAGAGCCATAGAACGCGGCGTCCCCGAACGCGAAGATGCCGCCGTCGGAGGCGACCTCCCAGTAGCCGGCCCCATCGCCGGTGGCCGCAACCCCGACCACGGGGGCGTTGAGTGCTCGGCCGCCCTCAGAGCCAGAGAACGCGGCGTCCCCGAACGCGAAGATGCCGCCGTCGGAGGCGACCTCCCAGTAGCCGGCCCCATCGGGGGTAGCGGCCAGCGCCGACGATGGGGGCGTTGAGCGGTCGGCCGCCCTCAGAGCCAGAGAACGCGGCGTCCCCGAACGCGAAGATGCCGCCGTCGGAGGCGACCTCCCAGTAGCCGGCCCCATCGGGGGAGACCGCCAGCGCGACGATGGGGGCGTTGAGCGGTCGGCCGCCCTCAGAGCCATAGAACGCGGCGTCCCCGAACGAGAAGATCCCGCCGTCGGCGGCGACCTCCCAGTAGCCGCCCCCATCGGGGCTGGCCGCAATCCCGACGATGGGACGGTTGACGACGAGCGCCGCGGCCTCCCGGGGAGATGCAGCCAGCACCTGCATCGTCGCCACGAGGGACAGGGCGACGAAGCCCATGGCGATGCGCCGGCAGATGATCACTGGAGGATTCTCCACGGTGCGCGCCGGCGTGTGCCGTCGGGCCCGCCGCTGAACCTGGGCCTCTCGATCTCAGGCCTGTCCCAGTCTTTCCGTGGGCAACGGCACTTGCAACTCGTTTAGCTCACGAAACAGATCAGGCGAGGAATCGGGCAGCAACGCTTCCGATGGCGGGGCAACCGGAAAGGAACCCGGCGATGCACAAGCGGATGGCAAGAGTGGGAGTGGCGGTGGCGGCATTGGGGTCACTCGGCATGGGTGGTGGCCTGGTGGTCGCGGGAGCCGCGCCCGCGGCGGCGGCGCAGGCGGCGGCAACGAGCGGCGGACAGACCATTCAGCAGATCGAAGCGCTGCTCGCCAACGTCGAGAGCGTGGTCTGCCTTGTCGTCGACATCGCCACCGGCCAAGGCCCCCCCTTCGGCGCACCGGGCGCCGTCTGCCAGGGGACCTGACGCCCGCTCGCGGAGCGACCCCCCGGGCAGGCGCGAACTACAGCGGGGCGCTCCCGCTGCTCGATAGGTAGTCCTTGTTGCCCGCGTAGTTGGCGACATAGGTCGGCGAGCCTGCCGGTCGGGTGCCCAGCAGCGAACACGTCGCCACACCGCTGGCGTTGGTGTACGCGGTGCACTTGGTCACGCCCCCGATGGTGAACTTCACTTGTTGGGACCCCAAGGGCTTCCCGTCGAACGACCTCGTCAGCGTGGCCTTCATCGCCTTGGAGGTCGGACCCTCGGCCACCGCCACCAGCGTGGTGGCCGCCTGGGCCACCACGAAGCTCTGTTGAGCCTGCGGCGCTGCGGTGAAGAGCGTGTTCCCGGCCTGGTTGGCATCGATCGTGCAGGTGCCGACGGCAGCCAAGGTGACAGTGCTCGCCGACACCTTGCAGACCGTTTTGGTGGCTGACGTGAACGTGACCGGATTTCCCGAAACTCCCCCCGTCGCGCTCACCGTGTAGGTCCCGCCGTACACCGGGCTGTTCGGGACCGAGGTGAAGGTGATGGTCTGCGGGAGCACGGCCACGATGATCGTGGTCCAACCCAGCGAGCTCGCAAAGTTGGCGTCGCCCGAATACGTCCCGGCGGCCGCGTCCGTCCCGGATGGCGCGTTCTGCGCGCTGCAGGAGCCCGAACCCGCATTCAGCGTGGCGACGCACAGCGTCGTCGACCCCACGCTGATCGTGACGGAGCCCGTCGGCACGGTGGTCGTGCCCGCACCGGTGACGGTTGCTGAGTACGTCACCGATTGCCCCGGGGCGACGTGCGCAGGTGAGGACACGGAGACGACGCTGACCCTCCCCAGGTTCAAGCCGAGCGAGGAGGACGAACCAAGCAGGAAGTTGTCTCCCCCGTAGGTCGCGACGATCGCATCACTCCCCCACGGAACGTTGTTTGCCGTGCAGGTGAATTGGCCCTCGTTCCCATCGAACGGTGCGGTGCACAGAGTGGTCGCTCCGGCACTGAACGTCACGGTGCCGGCGAACGCCGGACCACCGGGTCCGACCGCTTGCACGATCGCCGAGAAGGCGACGGACTGCCCGTCGAGGACGTTGTACGAGAACACCGTGTGGGACGGGTCCCTGGTCTCGGTCAGCGTGGTCGAACCCGACGATCCCGCAAATTCGGAATCGCCCGAATAGCTCGCGGTGATCGTGTCGTTGCCGATGCCTCCGTTGCTGACCGTCGTACAGCTGGCACTGCCGGCCGAGAGGGAGACGCTGCACAGCGGGTACCCGCCCCCGCTGAACGACACGGTGCCGGTCGGGGTCCCCTGGCCCAATACCGGAGTGACGGTTGCGGCGTATGTCGTGTTTGCGCCGGCCGGAACGGAGCTCGGGTTGACCGACACCGTCATGCTCGTTGGGCCGACGACCAGCGTCGATGTCCCGCTCGATGGCCCGACCGATGCGTCACCCGAATAGCGTCCCGTGACGGTGTCGTCTCCACCCGGAGCGCCGGTCGACGAACACGAGGCCGACCCACCGACGACGGGCGCGTTGCACAGTGTGGTGGTCCCGGCGTTGAACGTCACCGTTCCCGTCGGAGGAGCGAACCCCGGCGTGGCGAGCACGGTCGCCGTGTAGGTGACGCTCTGCCCGAAGGAGACGGTTCCCGGGTTGACCGAGACCGATGTCGTTGTTCCCCCCACGTCGACGGATGTCGATCCGATCGAGCTGGCGAATGCGGGGGCGCCCGAGTAGGTGGCCGTCACCGTGTCAGAACCCGCCGGCGCGGACCCGGCCGCGCACGAGGCGGTGCCGTTGTTGAGGGTGGCGAAGCAAAGAAGCCCCTGGCCCAGCGTGAAGGTGACGGAGCCGGTCGGTACGCCCGTCCCGAGGTTCGACGACACGATCGCGGAGTACGTGACGGCCTGCCCGAAGGCCACCGTCGACGGAGACGCCGTGAGGCTCGTGGTGGTGGGTCCCACGGCCAACGTCGCGGAGCCCGACGACCCGGCGAACTGGGAGTCGCCGGAGTAAAGCCCGACGACGCGGTCGTTACCCACGGCGGCGCCCGTCGACACGCACGACGCCGCGCCATTGGAGAGCGACGCTGTACACAGCGCGGTGGCGCCGACCATGAACGTCACCGACCCCGTCGGCACCCCCGCTCCGGTCGTCGGGGTCACGGTGGCCGCATAGGCAACGCTCTGACCCTGAGCAGCCGTGCCGGGCTGGACCGAGACGGCCGTCGTCGTGGCACCAACCGACAGCTCCACCGAACCCACGGAGCCCGTGTCGCTGGCGTCCCCCGAATAGGTCCCGACCACAGTGTCTGGTCCATCGTTCGTTCCCTGGCCCTGGCCGTCGAGTGGTGCGGTGCTGGCCGTACACGAGCCGGTCCCGCCGCTCAGGGTGGCCACACAGAGGGGGGCCTTGTCGATGGCGAAGGCCACGGTCCCGGTCGGCGTGCCGGTGCCAGAGACCGGTGCGACGGTCGCGGAGTAGGTCACCGATTGGCCGAGCGCGACCGAGGACGGACTGACCGTCACGGTCGTCGTTGTCGGAGCCACGATCAGGGTCGCCGACGCGGTGGACGTCTCGAAGTTCCCGTCACCCGAATACGTCCCGATCACGTCGTCCACACCCGCGGGCGCGGTGGCCGCGGGGCACGACGCCAAACCGTTCGTCAGTGGCGCGGTACACAGGGTCGTCGCGCCCGTTCGCGAAGCTCACGGTACCCGTCGGCGTGCCGGTTCCCTGGCCCGAGGTCACGGTCGCCACGTACGTCACTTGCTGGCCGAGGGCGGCGGAGCTCGGCTGGACATGGATACTCGTGACCGACGGCGACTGCACGACAACCGTCGTCGAACCCGATGAGACCTGGAAGCTCGAATCGCCCGAATAGGTTCCCGTGACGGTGTCGCTCCCGACGGGAGCGTTCGTGGCCGGACACGAACCAACGCCGTTCGAGAGCGTGGCGGTGCACAGCGTGGTCGAGCCGGCGGTGAAGGCCACGGTACCGGCCGGAGCGCCCGTTCCGGATTTGGGCTGGACCGTCGCCGTGTAGAGGACACTCTGCCCCTGCGGCACGGGCGAAGGGGTCGCCGCGACCGTCGTCGTCGTGAGCGCCAACGGCGTCTGCGGGCCCTTGAGGATCACGCTGTCGGGTGCGCCGTTCTCAACGGCGAAACAGGTCGTGGTCGCGGACGCGGAGCTGAGGCCGGCGATCGACCCCGCGAATGGGGTCAGGGCTTGGGAGGTCCAGCTCGCTCCCCCGTCGAGGGTGCCAAGGAGACTCGCCGCGCCGCCCTGAGAGCCGCCGGCGAAGCAGTCGAGCGCCGAGGTGCAGGCGATGTCCGCCACACCGGTCAGCGCGACGTTTTGCGCCGTCCACGTGGTCCCCGAGTCGGTCGTCCTGAAGATGAAGTTCCCGCCGGCGGTGAGGCATGTGCTCGAGGACATGCAGGTCACGCGGTCGAGGTTGAACACACTGCCTTGGCCCGGTGGGAGTCCCCCGAGGCGTTCCGAGGTCCACGACGATCCTCCGTTCGTCGTGCGGAACACGTCACCTCCACCGACCACGAAGCAGCTCTGGACCGTCTGACAGCTCAGCCCGTCGAGTTGCGGGAGGTTCGGCGGGAGCGCAAGGTTGGTCCAGCCCGAACCGCCCGACGTCGTCGCTACGAGCAGGCTGGGAAAGCCTGCAGCGCCGCTGTCGGCGAGGGCGTAGCAGTCATTGGTCGAGGGGCAACTGACGGCGGGCATGCCTCCGTAGCCATTGGGTGTGTCCTGGACGGACCACGTCGCTCCTCCGTTGGTCGTGCCCAGAATGAAGTCTCCCAAGCTGGACGAGCTCCCGCCGGCGTAGCAGTCACTGGGCGAAGGGCAGGCGATCGACTGCAGCCCCGTCGTCGAGGCGGAGGCAACGGAAGAGGGCACCGACTGCGTCGTCCATGTTGCGCCGCCGTCGGTCGTGCCCTCGATGACAGCCCCGTTGAAGCCGCTGCCGCCTCCGACGTTGCCCACCGCGATGCATTCGGTCGGCGACGGACACGCAACGTCTCCTAGGACCGCCTGCGAAACCGGGAACGAGGCCGACACCTGCCACGCACTCGTCGCGGCACCGGCCGGCATTGACAGCGCAGGCAGCAACACGATGCCCAACGCCGTTGCCAGGAGGACCACGAAGGTGGCTGGCGTGCGACCTCGCCGCCCATTGAGATCCGACTTCGCCACAGAGAACAAAGAACCCGCCGATCGCGCCATACCAGCCGTCCCCCGAACCGCCCCGGAGCCCCCCTCCAGGCACTCGGTGGAATGATATCGATCCATAGGGGTGCGCAGCGACCCTGACGGCAACACCATCCGTTTCGGTTCGCTCCGCCGCGACTGAGGCGGCCGCCCGCCTCCTACCAGCCGGTGGCGGCGATGATCGATCCGTTGAGCGCGGTGCCCGCCATGGAGCCGTCGTTGGGCGCGTCACCGCAGTTCACGACCGTCCCGTTGGCCGTCGCCACCCAGTACCCGAAGCCGTCGGACGTGGTGAAGACCGCCGAGGCCGGGTTCAGCCCGCCGTAGGGCGCGCCGGCAGGACAGCCGGTGTACGGCGTCGTCCCGTACGGGGCGATGGCGCCGTTGGCGAACAGGATCATGTAGCCGTTCCCGTTGGGCGAGCGCACGGCGGAGGTCACCGGGACGCTCTGCAGCCCGGGTGCGCCGTAATACGGGGCGTCGCCGAAGGTGTACACGTGCCCGGTCTGGGTCACGACCCAGTAGCCGTTGCCGGTCGCGTCGGGCATGACCGCGACTGCGGCGCCCGAACAGCCGCCGATGCCCGGGCAGCTGCCCGCGAAGTGCGCGTCGCCGAAGGCGAAGACGCCGCCGTCGGCGCCGACCATGAAGTAGCCGCCGTCGTCGGCCGACGGCACCATCCCGACGATCGGTGCGTCCAGGCTGTTGGGAAGGCCCGATCCGTTGGGGTGGATGCCGAGCCCGGGGATCGAGCCGTAGAACTGCGTGTCGCCGTAGGAGAAGACACCGCCATCGGACGCGTCGAGCCAGTACCCGTTGTGGTCCCTGGTCGGCACGATGCCCACCACGGGCCGTTGCAGGACGAGGCTGCCGGTCGAGCCGTAGAACTGCGCGGCGCCGAAGGTGAAGATCCCGCCGTCGGAGCCCACCAGCCAGTAGCCGTGCGGCGATCCGATCACCTGGAGCGTGGTGTTGCCGCTCGATCCGGAGAACACGTCGTCACCCGAATACGTGCCCGTGACCGTGTCGTTGCCGGGCGGCGCCGCCGAGGAGCTGCACGACGCGGTGCCGTTCGTCACCGGCGCCGTGCACAGCGGAGTCGAGCCGGCCGAGAACCGCATCGAGCCGTTGCCCGGGGTCCCGATGTTGCCAGTCAGGGTCGCCGAGTAGGTGACCGAGCCGCCTTGCATCACTGAATCGGGACTCGCCGAGACCGCAGTCTGCGAGAGGGCCTGGCCGTAGTGGACCGTCATGGTGTCGGTGCCGAACGTGGGATACGCCATGACGACGCCGCTGGCGTTGACCATCAGGGTGGTGTTGGCGACGACGCTCGAGGGGTCCGCCGCCGACGCCTGGAGCCCGGTGAAGTGCACGCTGCCGAAGTTGGCCAGGGTGGGCTGGGGTGGTGACGTCGATGACGGCACCTCTTCGATCCACTCCGCCGACGACGCCGGACCGGTGTAGGCGAACGCTTGCGTGAAGCTCTGGCTTGAAGTGAGGTCCGCGATCGAGATCGTCCAGGTCCCCGGCGTCCCCTCCACCACCGACGCCGACATCTGGTCGCCCGGTAAGACGCCGCCGATCACGAACGCCGGGGCAGGGAGGATCTCGTACCAGGCGTAGTAGGTCGGGAAGCCGCCCGAGGCCACCTGACCCGTCCCGGTCTGGATCAAGTCTGAATTCTCCGCGCCGTCGACGCCGACCCAGCTCCCCGACGCGGTGTCGCTCTGCGTGCCCGGCACGGACGGCACCGTCCACTGGGCGCCCACGCCGGTGAAGGTGGTCCCGGTGTCGACGAGGCCGGACCAGTTGGACGAGGTGGCGACGCCCTCGGTCAGCCCGGCGATGTGCGAGAGCTGCGCCGTGGGCGGGGTGTGCTGTTCGACGTCGGGGTTGACCCCGGCCACGATGCCGTCGCCCCACGGCGCCAACGGTGCGGAAGCGCCGACCGCGTGACCCTTCGTTGCTGCCGCGCCGACGGCCACGGCGCCCACGGGAACGGTGCCCACGGTGGCCAGCGCGAGGGCGACGGCGGCGACTGCGCCGGCCTTCCGCGTCACCGAGGTGATGTTCCGACCAATGCATCGAGGGCTCCCCATGGCCACACAGTAGGGATTCAGCCTTCCCTGCTGGTGCATCGACCTGCCCGCCCGGACGTCCTCGGGCCGGCCGCGGCGGGCGGTCTGGCGGAGGCGGTCCGGCCCCCGGGCCCCGGGCGATGCGATGCTGGCGGGGTGGCCACCATCAGAGACCTGGCCGTTGACGACTGGGACAACTGGCGCGCCCTGTGGTCGGGCTACCTGGCCTTCTACCGGGCCGAGCTGTCCGACGACACGACCCGGGCCACCTTCGAGCGGCTCTGCGCCGGCCGCGACGGACTGTTCGGGCTGATCGGGCTCGACGAGGAGGGGAAGGGCATCGGGATGGCCAACTGCGTCATCCACTCCACGACCTGGTCCCGGCGGCCCAAGTGCTACCTCGAGGACCTCTTCGTGGCGCCCGCGGCGCGGGGAGGCGACCTCGGGCGCGCCCTGCTCGGCGCCGTCAAGGAGCAGGCCGCCGCCCGGGGGGCCGGCCACGTCTACTGGCACACCCAGCTTTACAACGGCCGGGCCCGCTCCCTCTACGACCAGGTGGGGCGGCCCACCTCCTTCGTCGTCTACGAGATGTAGCCCCGGCGCCCCATGACCGCCCCGCCGGGGCGGATGACCCTACGCTCCGTGCGTGCGCTCAGGGGGCAGGGCGATGGGAGGGCGGTCGGCGCGGCGGCGCGTGCTGGGGGCCGCGCTCGCCGTCACGGCGGGCGTGCTCGCCGGGGGCGCGTGGGCGCGCGTCCGCCGGCGCGGCGCCGCCTGCGGGACCCGGGCCCGCCGACGTCATCCTCTCGACGTCGCTGCCGGGCTTCGTCGCGGCGCCCGCCGGGACCTTCAACGGTCCGATCACCCCGAGCAACCTGTCGACGTTCACCCACGATCCCACCGTGCTCGAGGAGATCGTCGACGGCACCATCCGCGGCTATGTGCGGAGCTGGGGGCGCGACACTCCCGGCGGCATGGGCGTCGTGTCCGACCTGGTCGTGCAGTTCCCCTCGCCGGACCAGACGACCGACTTCCTCGGCGAGCTGCAGTCCTCGCTGATGGGCGCGTACGGCGCCACGACGTTTCCGGTCGAGAAGCTGGGCGCCGGGGCCATGGGCTTCTCGGCCCACGGCGCCATCGTCCCGCGCTCGGTCGACGTCGCCGTCGCGTTCGGCCGGGGCGACTTCGCCTCGTTCGTGTTGGCGGCGACGCCGGGGGGCAGCGTCACGGCCCCGCAGATCGAGCTGATGGCGGCCGCGCAGTGGGCGGCGCTGCCCGGCGGGGCGGTCCCGTCGACCGGCGGTCGCTCCATCCCCCCGGCCCTCTCCCCCGCGCTGGTACCCACGACGTTGCCCGCGTCGGCGCTCACGAGCTCGGGCACGGGCGGTATCGAGGCCCTGGCGGTGCTGTTCGTCTTCCTCCTGGTCGTCGGCTTCCTCGTGGTGCTCGCCACCGAGGTCGTCGGGCGCCGGCGGCGCGGGGCCCTCGACGAGGCGGGCGGGGCCGAGCCCGCCTGAGACACCCCTTCCGTATCGTGCCCGCTTGTGCCGAACGCGCCCGGGACAGCCGGAATACCCGGGACAGCCGGGACAGGCCGGACCACCCGGACAACCCGGGGGCTCCGGATCGCAGCCCCCCGCCGGGCCGGCCGATAGCGTTCTGACAGCCCATGCCGCCCCGCCGCCGCTCCGCGACCTCCACCTCGAATTTCGGCGTCGGCCGTCGCGAGTCGCACATCGCCGACGCCTTCTACGCACGGTTCGAGGCCCCTGAGCTCAGCGCCGACGAGCACGTGACGCCCCACACACCGGGCGTGTCGTGCGTGTGCGGCGACGCCCGCCACATGGCGGCGGTGGCCGACGACTCGGTGGCGCTCGTCGTCACCTCGCCGCCGTACTTCGCCGGCAAGCAGTACGAGGAGGAGCTCGACCGGGAGGGGGTGCCCGGGTCCTACATCGAGTACCTCGAGCTGCTGCGCGACGTCTTCGCCGACTGCAAGCGGGTGCTCGAGCCGGGCGGCCGCATCGCGGTCAACGTCGCCAACCTGGGCCGCAAGCCGTACCGGAGCCTGTCCGCCGACGTCATGTCGATCCTGCAGGACGACCTGCACCTGCTCCCTCGGGGCGAGATCATCTGGCAGAAGGGCGAAGGGGCCAACGGCTCGTGCGCCTGGGGCTCGTTCCGCTCGGCCGCCAACCCCGTTCTGCGCGACGTGACCGAGCGCGTGCTGATCGCGAGCAAGGGCCGCTTCGGGCGGGCGCGCAGCCCCAAGGAGCGCCGCCGCGACGGTCTGCCCCACGAGAGCACCGTCGGCGCCGACGACTTCATGGCCCTGACGTTGGACGTGTGGGACGTACCGCCGGAGAGTGCGGTGCGCGTGCAGCACCCGGCGCCGTTCCCCGTCGAGCTGCCGCAGCGCCTGATGGAGCTCTACACGTACCGGGGCGACCTGGTGGTCGACCCGTTCTGCGGCTCTGGCTCCACGCTGGTGGCGGCGGCGCGCTGCGGGCGCGACGCCGTCGGCTACGACCTCGACCCGGCCTACGTGGAGATCACCCGGGCCCGCCTGGCGGGCGAGGAGGCGTCCCCGGTGGCCGACAGCGGCGTCGGCATCGGCGGGATCGGCGGTGAGCGGTGGCGGCGACGGAACGGCGGCCATGACGCTCGCCCGCGAGGCGATCGAGAGGGCCGGCTTCCGCGACGTGCGGCCCAACCGCCGCTTGCGCGGGCTGGGCCTGGCCGTGAACTTCTCCGCCGTGGGCGCCGGCGGGCGCAGCTGGTACTTCGATGTGGCGGGGGCGAACTCGTCGTTCCGCGGCGGGATGGCCAAGTCCGAGACGGTATGGCGCACGCTCGGGCGGGCGCACGTCATGGCGGCGGGCGACGTCGGGCCCCTCGTGGTGCTGACGACGCAGCTGCCGCGGCCCGGCACCGAGGCCGACCGGGCCCTGCGCGCGCCCGGGCCGGGCGGGATCTTCGACGTGGTCGACCTCCTCTCGGAGGGCGGGTCGGCCCGGCTGGCGGCCTACGCCAAGAGCCGGGGCGGGGCGCCACTGCCGGGATTCTGGGCCGAGCCCGACCTGGCGCCGGGGAAGGTGTGAGCGGTTGGGCGTCGTGAGGGGCCCGCGGCCGTGAGCGCGCTCGTCGCCTGCGCCGTGGTGCGCGACG
Organism: uncultured Acidimicrobiaceae bacterium; assembly: GCA_963769095.1. Classification (GTDB taxonomy): domain Bacteria; phylum Actinomycetota; class Acidimicrobiia; order Acidimicrobiales; family RAAP-2; genus Bog-473. The sequence goes on along the minus strand of CAVYKO010000008.1, from coordinate 773,073 downwards.
ACCCGCCGCGGGTCTTCGTGGCCCAGGACATCGACACGCTCAACTGGGTGCTCGCCTGCCAACTGGTGGCCAAGACGCCCGGCCACGACCTCCCGCCGGCGAGCGCGAGGAGCTGCGCCGGGCGCTGCGCGAGGAGCGCTGGGGCGACGCCGTGTTCGCGTTCATCGCCCGCACCGGGACGGCGGTGGACGTGTACGAGAGCACGGACATGCATCTTGCGGCGGACGCCGCCGTCGGGCCGCTCGAGTTGCAACTCACGCCGCTCTTCAGCGACTAGCGACGAGCGCCACTGGACGCCGGGCTCGGGGGTCCGGCGGTCGGGGTCGCCGGGCCGGTTCCGGTCGGCGGAACGATTTTGGGCGCCGTGGAAGGATGCGAGGGTGCCGAGCGACCGGACCACCGTGACCGAGCTCGGGACCGGACTCGGCATGCTCGGCCTGCGTGACCTGGACGAGGCGATCCGCTCGCGGTCGCCGGTGATGCGGAGCCTGTCGCCCGAGATGTGGCAGCGCCTGGCGGAGCTGCGCGACGGCGGCGCCTACGACGCGGAGTTCCACGCGGCCTGGGCCAACGGAAGGGCCTTCCTCGCCGCGGCGGACGGGCTGCGCGGCCGCCTGCCCGAGGTGATCGAGTGGAAGGGCACCGGGCGTGCCCCGGGGGACGAGGTGGCGCCGATCGACCTGCGGGTCGACCACGTCTACCTCGTCAGCTGCAAGTACCTCTCCAAGATCCTGTTCAACCGGTCGCCGGCCCACGCCTTCGACGCCCTGCTGGTCGCCGGCCAGAGCCTGAGCCGAAGTCGCGGCGGCCGCCCGGCCGGCGACGTCGCGGCGAGCGGCGGCGACTGGTACGCCGAGGTGGCACCGGCGCAGCACCAGGCGCTCTACGAGGCGGTGCGCGACGCGGTGCTCCGGGGCGACGGTCCCGCTGCGCCGGGTGGCCGGGGCGGGGCGCGACGCGTGCCGGCCGGGCGCGCCGTGGGTGGGGCTGGCGCGCCGGCGCTGCCGGGACTCGGAGCGCCCGCGGCGCCGACCTGGACGGGGGCGGGCCGGGCCAACGGGGCGGACGGCGCGGCGACCGGGGCGCTGTCGGACCTGCCGCACCGCGTCGTCGAGATGACGAGCGCCCAGCGCGACGCACTCGGACAGTGGCTCCGCGCCGGGTGGCCGCCGGGCGCCAGGGAGCTCTACGTCGAGCTCTCCGACGCGGTGTCGCTCGCCTCGGCGAGCCGGTGGACCGCCGCCATGGACCGAAGCGGGGGCACGGGCGAAGCGATGCTGTGGCGCCTGTTGCGCATCGGCAGCGCGCCCTACTTCGTGCTCGGGTCCTCGGCCGAGCGCTCGCTCCGGCTGCGCATCGCCACCTCGTGGGACTGGCGCCAGCAGTTCGAGCTCGCCGCCATCTCCATGGAGCCGCAGCGCGGCGGCCAGCCCCGCGTCGGCTGGCAGGCGACGGTGCGCGACCGCACCAACCGGGAGGTCAGCGAGATCGCCGGCCATATCGAGGTGCGCTGGAGCCACGGTCGCTTCGGGGGCCTGCCCGAGGCGAAGGGCTATCTCGACACGCCCCACCATCTCGTGCCGGGATACTTCGCACTGCGATGAGCGGCTTCGACGTGGCGGCGCTCTCGCCGCCGTTGCGGGTGCCGCGGCTGACGCGACCGCCCATCGTCCTGCGGCCCTACGCCCCGGCGGACCTGGAGCTCGTGCGTTCGGCGTCCGCCGACCCGCAGATCCCCTCGATCACCTCGGTGCCCGCCGTGTACGACGACGAGGCGGGGCGCGCCTTCATCGAGCGACAGCACCGGCGCGCCATCGACGGTGACGGCTTCTCCTTCGTCATCGCCGAGGAGACTGCGCCGGCCGTGGGTGTCGGGTCGATGGGGCTGTGGCTGCACGAGATCGAGAGCGGGCGCGCCTCGGTCGGCTACTGGCTGGTGGCCGCCGCCCGTGGCCGCGGGCTGGCCGGCCACGCGCTCCGGGCGCTGGTCGCGTTCGCCTTCGAGGAGCTCTCCATCCCCCGCGTCCATCTCTTCGTCGAGCCGTGGAACGTGGCGTCCGCCCGGACCGCCGAGTCCGCCGGCTTCCGGCGCGAGGCGACGCTGCGCGCCTGGGAGCGCATCGACGGCGAGCAGCGCGACGTCGACTGCTTCGCCCTGCTGTGCTCCGAATGGGTCCCGGACTGAGCCGGACGCGAGACTGCGCACGTGTTCCGCCGCGACCACCGAGACGAGGGCCTGACGGCGCGGATCGACCATCTCATGACTTCTGTCGTGCTGGCCGACCCGCAGGACCGCCTCGAGGGCCTCGCCGCGCACGTGGCGCCCGACGTCGTCTACGTGAGCCCGCGGGCGGTCTTCGACGGCCCGTCGGGATTGAGCGAGGCCTTCGAGCGGCTGCGGCACGCCGACCGCCAGCCGGCCGCGCTGCGCCGCACCAGTGCGCTGGACCAGCACCACGGCTACTTCCGCTTCAGCTGGGAACGAGTGGAGCGCGGCGCCGTCGTCATGTCAGGCTGGGCCTTCGGCTCGCTGGACGAGTCCGGGGCGATCGATCGGATCGTCGCCTTCGAGGGGCTCGAGGTTGGGCCCCCCGGGAGCACGGAATAGGGCCGCGGGTGCGGCACGACTTTGGGGAGGAACGTTGACGGTCGTACTGGTGGAGGTCGCGGAGGGGATCGGGACGATCACCTTGAACCGTCCCGAGGCGCGCAACGCGATTTCGGGCCAGCTGACGCGTGAGCTCGACCAGGCCGTCACCGACCTGGACGCCCGCGAGGACGTGGCGTGCATGGTGCTGACCGGCGCCGACCCCGCCTTCTGTGCCGGCGTGGACCTCAAGGCCCTGGCCTCCGAACGGCGCGAGGACCAGGTGGACCGCCAGAGCGGGCCCATCGCGCACTTCGGGTTCCTGCCGGCTCACGAGACGCCGGTCATCGGCGCCATCAACGGCGCCACCGTGACGGGCGGCCTGGAGATCGCCCTGAACTGTGACTTCCTGATCGCATCGGAGCGGGCACGCTTTGCCGACACCCACGCCCGCGTCGGCGCCATGCCGGGCGCGGGCCTGACCATCCGCCTCCCACAGCTGGTCGGCGTCGACCGGGCCCGGCGCATGAGCTTCACGGGCGACTTCATCGACGCCGCGACCGCCCTGGCCTGGGGCCTCGTCGTCGAGGTGGTGCCACACGAGCAGCTGCAGGCCCGGGCCCGCGAGATCGCGGCCGGCGTCGCGTCGATCCCCCGGGACAACGTCCGCGAGATCCGGCGCATGTACGACGCCATCGGCGCGCTCGCGGGCGAGGACGCCTGGCGCGCCGAGTCGGAGTGGTCGCGCCGCTGGATGCAGGAGCGGTTCGACCAGTCCCGCCTCGCCACCGAACGGGAGAACATCATGGCCCGCGGGCGGTCCCAGAGCACCGGACTCGACAGCTCGCCGGCGTGAAGGTCTACGCGGGCATGGACCCGCGGCTGAGCCTGCCCGACGTCATTGCGCATGCCCAACGGGTGGAACGGCTGGGCTACGACGGCCTGCACGTGGCCGAGACCGTGCACGACGCCATGGCCCTCGCGCTGTTGGCGGCCGAGCACACCGAGCGCATCACGGTGCGCACGAGCGTGGCCCTCGCCTTCACGCGCAGCCCGACCCTGTTGGCCTACGCGGCGTGGGATATCGCCAAGCTGAGCGGCGGCCGCTTCCAGCTCGGGCTCGGGACGCAGATCCGCCAGAACATCGAGGACCGCTACGGCGTCCCTTTCGGCGACGATCCCGTCGGCCGGCTGCGCGACTACGTGGGCGCCGTGCGCGCGGCCTTCGACTCGTTCGCGTCGGGCCGGGCGCCCTCCTACGAGAGCGAGCACTACCGGGTGACGCGCCTGCAGCCGTACTTCAACCCTGGCCCCGACCCGACGACGTCGGCACCGCGCGTCTACCTGGGCGGCGTGCAACGACGGGCCTGCGCCCTGGCCGGCGCGGTGGCGGACGGGTTTGTCAGCCACCCGACGAACTCGAATCCCGCCTACCTGAGGGAGACCTGCCTGCCCGCGCTGGCCGAGGGTGCCCGCTCCGCCGGACGGGATCTCGGGGCGGACGGGTTCGAGACGGTCATCGGCACGCCGGTCATCACGGGCGCGTCCGCCGAGGCGGTGGGGCGCGAGCGGGAGCGCCAGCGCCGCCTCCTCGCGTTCTTGTACTCGACGCCCGCCTACGCGCCCTCGCTCGAGCTCTACGGCTGGGACGACCTCGGGCCGCGCCTGCGCGAGCTCATCCGCCGGGATCGCTGGGACGACCTGGGCGACGTCCTCTCCGACGAGGTGCTCGACACGCTCGTGCCGACGGGCACCTTCGACGAGGTGCCGGCGCTCCTGGTCGAACGCTTCGCCGGTCTCGGACAGGGTCTCGTGGTCTCGGTGCCGGCCGACCCGCAGGACGACGCTGCCTTCGCCGGCGTGGTGGCCGAGCTGCGCGCCGCGTGAGCGGCCCGGGCGCCGGCGATCAGCGGGGCATGGGGAAGATGAGCTCCTCGGCCGCCATGGCGTCGACCGCGGCTCGTCGGTCCTCGTCGCCCATCGGGGCGTAGCGCTCGGCCGAAGCCAACACCCGCGGCAGGAGGGCGATGTCGCCCGGTGTGCAGAACGCGTGGACGCCGGGCGTGGACGAGCGCGAAGTGGATGCCCCGGTCGATCTCGTCGTCGGTCGCCGCCGGCTCGTACCACGACGACGCCCACCGCTCCGCCGTCTCGGTGCTGCCGGCGACGGCGTCGGCCAAGGGGCGCCGGTCCGCCCAGGGCCGGTGCGCCGCCGCCTTGATGGCCATGACCCCGACGTCGCGTTCGGCGCAGACACCGAGGAGCTCCTCGGCCGCCTCTCGGTACTCCGGCCTCGCCCACAGGGCGGGGTAGACCGGGAACATCACGGTGTCGAGATCGAAACGGCGCAGCGCCTCGAGATGGGCGCGTGGCACCTCCATGTCGTGACCGGTGATCCCGGCGAAGCGCGTGTGGCCCGCGTCGCGCAGGGCGATGATCCGCTCGAGCGCGGGCGAGCGGCGGTCGAGCTCCTCGAGGGAGGTGACCGCATGGGCCTGATAGAGGTCGAGGACGTCCGCGTTGAGCAGACGGCGGGTGGTGTCGAACTGGTCCTGCACGCCGTCGGGATTGGCCCGCAGTGTCTTGCCGGCAATGAAGATGTCGTCACGGATCGCACCGAGATGCGGCCCGACCACGGATTCGGCCGCGCCGTACTGCGGTGCGATGTCGAGATGGTTCACCCCGTGCGACCGCGCCAGCCCGAGCCACTCCCCTGCCTCCTCGACGGTGGCCGCCCAACAGGCGGCGCCGCCGAGGATGGCGACCGACGACTCGTGGCCCGTACGCCCCAGACGTCGCTGTTCCACGGAGCTCAGCTCTTCATGGTGATGACGTTGAAGGGGGCACCCTGGTCGTCAGTCACGACGGCGAAGCGGCCCGGCTCGATGTCGGTCGCCGGAACGATGACCGATCCACCGAGCTCCTTCACCTTCTCCACGGCGGCGTCCGTGTCGGTGACGGCGAAGTACACGCCCCAATTGGGCGGCAGGTCGGCCGGCATCATGTCGTTCTTGGCCATCATGCCGCCCACGGTGCGACCCGAGAGCTTCCACTCCGTGTAGGCGGGTGGCCCGCCGGGAGGACCCTGGTCCTCGCCGTCCCACCCGAAGACCGCCTTGTAGAACGCCTTGGACGCGTCGAGATCCGTCGTGATCAGCTCGTTCCAGCACAGCGTGCCGGGCTCGTTGACCAGCTGCGCGCCCGTGTGCTGGTTGGGCTGCCACAAACCGATGACGGCGCCGACGGGGTCGGCGAAGATGGCCATGCGGCCCGCCTCCATGACGTCCATCGGCGGCGCCAGGACCGTGCCGCCGTTGGCCGATACTTTGGCGACCGTGTCGTCGACGCTGTCCACGTTGACGTAGGAGATCCACACGGTGGGCATGTTCGGGTCCATCTTGGGCCCGAGTCCGGCCACCGTCTTGCCTCCGATGTCGCACACGCTGTACCCACCCGCCTCCGGGGGGCCCTCGGGCGTGTTCCATCCGAGCAACGCTCCGTAGAACTGCCTCGCCTTCGCGAGATCCGGGCTCCCGAGATCGACCCAGGAGGGGACGCCGTTGTCGTAGCGCTGGACTTCCATGTTCTCCACTCCTTCCGAGTGAATTCCCCGACGCTTGCGACGGTACCCGATCGGTCCCTCACCTGCACCCGCCCGGGGTGAGAAGATCACGGGAATGTCACAATTCCCGGTGCCCCGGTGAGCCCCAACCCGATCGGCTCCCGGATGGAGCAGCTCGCCCAGGCGCTGGCGGAGCGGATCGTGCCGATGGTGATCGAGGCGATCGACATCGACGCGCTCATCGACAAGGTGGACATCGACAAGGTGGTGAGCCGCGTCGATGTCGACAAGTTGGTGAACCGCGTCGACGTCGAGAAGATCATCGAGCGGATCGACGTCGAGCAGATCATCGAGCGGGTCGACGTACAGAAGATCATCGGGCAGGTCGACATCAATTCCATCGTCGACCAGATCGACATCGACGCGCTGGTCGAGCAGACCGAGCTGGGGTCGATCATCGCCCGCTCGACCACCGGCATCCTGACCGAGATTCTCGACGTGATCCGGGCACAGGGAGTCGGCCTCGACGACTTCATCTTCCGTTGGGGCAACCGGCTCGTCGGGCGGCGCAAGAGGATCGCCGACTGGCCCGAGGGGCCGTCCCTGCTGATCGAGCCGACGGTGCCGGCATGACGACCGTGCCGATGCCGTCGGCCGAGCTCACCGTGGGCCGCCAGGGCCACTACGCCGGTGCGGTGAGCCGGCTCGTCGCCTTCGGCGCTGACGTCGGAGCCTCCTGGGGCCTCTACCTGCTCGGTCAGTCGCTGGTGAACTTCGCGATCCGCTTGGCGACCGGGCACTCGTACACCCTGACCAACCACCGCATCCTGGCGCTGGTCGTGCTCATCGTCTGGGAGTTCATCTACTTCGCGTATCAATGGGCGGTCAGCGGCAAGACGTTGGGCATGGCCATCTTCGGCATCCAGGTCGTGACTGCGGCGGGCCGGCCGATCACCCCGCTGCAGGCCATTTACCGGACCCTGGGCCTCGGTCTCACCATTCTCACCCTCGGCATCGGCTTCCTGGGGATCATCTACCAGCGCGAGCGCCGGGCGCTCGACGACTTCGTCGCGGGCACGGCTGTCGTCTACTCGTGGGACGCCCGGGCGGCCAGGTTGCGCTGGATGGCCCGAACCGAAGGCTCGCTCCACCACGAAATGGTGCCCCACCAGCGACCGGTCAAAGCTGACGAATCCGGCGCAGCGGCGCCGTCATAGGCCGCCGAGCCCGCGATCCGGTCCCTCTACGATGCCGGTCCATGTCCTTCACTGAAGTCACGACGCCACACCCCGGCGTCGCCGTGGTGACGCTCAACCGACCGGAGCGGATGAACGCCATGGCGTTCGACGTCATGATCCCCTTCCGCGATGCGTTGCGCGATCTCGGGAGCGACAACTCGGTGCGCCTGGTCGTGATCACGGGGGCGGGCCGAGGCTTTTGCTCGGGGGCCGACCACGAGAACCCCGGGTCGATCCCGCACATCGACGGTCTGACCCTCCCGACCATCGCGTTGCGCTCGATGGAGATGCTCGACGACGTCATCAGCACCATCCGGCGCCTGCACCAGCCGGTGATCGCGGCCGTCAACGGCGCCGCCATCGGCGGGGGATTCTGCCTGGCCCTCGCGGCCGACATCCGCGTCGCGTCCGAAGACGCCTACTTCCGGGCGGCCGGCATCAACAACGGCCTGACGGCGGCCGAACTCGGCCTGAGCTATCTGTTGCCGCGTTCGGTCGGGCAGTCGCGCGCCGCCGAGATCATGCTGACCGGCCGCGACGTCGACGCCAACGAGGCGGCGCACATGGGGTTTGTGACGCGGGTCGTCCCGGCGGCGGAACTGCTGCCCTCCTGCTTCGACCTCGCGGACCGCATCAACGGCTGGAGCCGGGCCGGCGTCGAGCTGACGAAGCGCCAGCTTTGGAATTCCCTCGACGCGAGCAGCTTCCAGTCGCACATGGACGCCGAGGGCACCTCACAGCTCTTCGTGCGTTGCCTTACCCGCAACTTCGAAGAGTCGGTGGCCGCTCGCAAGGAGGGGCGGACGCCGGTCTTCAACGATTGAGTTGGCCGGTGCCCGCTCCGCGCGTCAGCCGGTGTTGACCAGCTGACGCGCTGCCATGTCGAGATAGGCACGGAGCTCGTCGGCATCGGCGTCGCCGATGCGGCCGGCGGCATGGAGCTCCTGGAGCGCCTCGTCCATGTGCTTCAGCCAGGCATCACGCTCGGCGGGACCAATGACAAAGGGGGCGTGACGCATGCGCAGCCGCGGATGGCCGCGGACCTCGTTGTACGTCTGCGGGCCACCCCAGTACTGCATGAGGAAGAGCGCCAGGTGATCTGCCGACTCCTGCAAGTCGTCCGGATAGAGGGGGCGCAGGAGCGGATCGCCGGCGACGCCGAGATAGAAACGCTCGACCAGGTCGACGAAGAACGATGGCCCGCCGACCCGCTCGAAGAGTGCGTCCACGGAGTCGAGAGTAGAGGCTTTAAGATGCCCTCCGATTCGCGGCCGTAGTTCAATGGTAGAACCTCAGCCTTCCAAGCTGATGATGCCAGTTCGATCCTGGTCGGCCGCTCTCTGCAAACGTCCAGCGTGGTGAAGCGAGTCCGTCGTACGGAGACACCGTCAGATCCCTCGGGACCCCTCCCCTCCCGACGAGGGCGTACAGTCGCAACCCAGGGTGTCGAACCGGAAGGGTGTCTGTGAAGAAACTATCGAGTTTGTCGTGGCGAGCTCGGGGTTCTGGAGCTACCTGTACCGCTGAGGTCGACCATCCGATTCGCGGCTACAAGGTCAACCCGAAGTACCGGTCTGGTCCCCCCTCTCTCTCCGGGCCCGAGGGGCCGGCTCCCACGGTGTCGGGGATCTCTTTTGACGGGGACATCTATTGGGTCCGACTCTCGGCCGCCCAAGGTTGGCCGCGTTCGATTCGCATCACGCAAGCCGATGTCGACGGAGCAAGAGACTAGAAAGTCATTCGCAGCGTCAGCGACCAAAACCTCTGGGGGCCGTTAGAAGCTCCAGCGCGTTTGGCTGAACGTGCCTCCCTTGCCAAACCCGAAACCGGTGTCGGGTGCCACGCGATACACCAGGACGTCCGCTCGCCGAATGGCGTCGCCCAGGCCTGACCACGTTCCATCTGGAGCGACGAAATGTGGTCCGTACTTCGATTCGAAGGTAGTGGCCACACGCGCAAGCTCGGCAGGATCGCTCACGCTTTCGCCCGTTCCTTCAATTACGAGATCGAGACCATCGAGGGTGCTCTGCCCCGTCGTGAGGACGCATTGACGGTTGACCGAGAGGTTCTTCGCCTTTTGCTCGTTCGGTCCGGTACAAAAGTACAGAGCCCCTTGGAGCCAGACGCCCAACAAGGGCGTGACATGCGGGCGGCCGTCAGCTCGAACTGTCGAGAGCCAGTACACCTCAGCGCCCGCCAAGCGTATCTCGTGCCTGGATCCACTCGGTCGGTGTCGCACCCGGGCTGCTGAAGGCGCTCAGCTCGGTCACCGGTACTGGTTCAGCCATGCCGCTCTCCCGTCGTCTGCGTTCGTACCGGCAGAACGCGGGCGCACCGGGCAGGTGCGCCCCTTCACTTCGGTGGAAGTGATCCAGCGAAGGCCATTCCGCGCCGGAGCCATTCCTCGAGGTCCTCATCCTCTGCAATGCCATCGTGCGACACGAACACCATGCCCCTCATCGACCGGCCCGTGAAGTCCATTTCCCGGGCATGGGGCAGACCCAACGCCTCTGCATAGGCATCGGGGCCGACACGAACCATCAGTTCGCTGCCCACGACTCCAAAACTCATATTGCCGTCGAGCAGGAAGCAGAGCCCGCCGAACATCTTGCGCTCCGACAATCCTTGCTTCGACCCTGCGAGATCCCGCACTCGCTCGGCCAATCCCTCATCGAAGGCCATGCACCAAGCTAACCACGGGTCGAACCATGCTGAGGTCCCCGGCCCCAAGTGGCGCCTCCAGTGTTCTGGTTAGGGTGAGCGCGCCGAAGATGGTGGTAAGGGTCTCTGGGCCATCGGCACGGGCCGATCATGGCGTGGCCTGTTCGCTTGCTAGCCCTCCCGTACGGAGTACGATCGACCGGGCCAATACGGCCACTCCTCGAACCATGCACATCGGCCGTCGGCTTCGAGCTGAAGGATCCACAAGTCCCGATATTCCTGGCGGACGGGTTGCCCGTATCGCACTTCAGCTCGAACGACCGCGGTCTGATCGTCGACCGCGACAACCTCGGTGGAGAGCGTAAACACCTCGTCTGGCCCGTCCCGATCTTCTTCCCACATTCGGCCGATGGCGTCGAGACCCACCACGGGCTTTTCGTACGGAGAGTGCAGGTAGGTGGCATCGGTCGTGAAGAGCGCCGAAATCTCAGCCGTGCCGGGCGTTCGCCACGCACGCTCGTACCCCTCCACCCACCTGCGCACAGCAGGTCGATCGGTCATCGCGGCCATCATGACATGACACCATGCACCTGATGCGGTGCTGGTCACATCTCGGTGCGAAACTGCAACCATGCCAATGCACGCACCTCTGATCAGGGACGAGCGAGAAGGTCTGCTCGTCTTTCTCGAGCACCAACGCGAGGCCGTCCGTAATGCCGTCTACGGGTTGCGCGAGGATCAAGCCCGACTCCAGCCCACGCCGAGTGCATTGAGCCTTGGCGGACTGGTCAAGCATCTCGCTGACGCAGAGCGCAGCTGGACCGGGCACATTGCCGGCCTCCCGCCAAGAGAGGCGTCGGTCGAGACGTACATGGCGGCCTTTGTCCTCAGCGAAGGCGAGACGCTCGCGGGCGCCCTGGACAAGTACGAAGAGGCGTGCGCACGGAGCAATGTCGTGATTCAGGGTGTCGACGACCTTGGCCGTCGCGTGCCTCTTCCTGACGCACCCTGGTTCCCCGACCCCGAGGAGTGCACCGTTCGGTGGATCTTGTTCCATCTCATCGAGGAGACGGCCCGACATGCCGGACACGCCGACATCATTCGCGAGGCTGTCGACGGAGCGTTGAGCGGTCCGCTCATGGCAGCGGCAGAAGGGTGGCCTGAAGACGGATGGGTGAAGCCCTGGCGCTCGGGGAGCTGACGATCGGCCGGACACAAATGCGGTGAGACGCGCCAGAGGCCATCGACCGGCCCTCAGCGGTAGGGCGTCAGGTCAGCCCGGGGGTAGCGCTCCTGAGTACCGCTCAGGGTCTGCTCGTCCCAGTACGGATCGCCTGGTGCGGGGAACCCAAAGATCGAGCGCTCCCGGGGCGTCGCCCGCTCGATGAGCTCGCACCAGTCGGGGCCGAGTGCATTGGCGGGCCAAGCGACTCTGCCGGTCCAGCGTGGCGCCCACACGTCGTAGTGGGCGGACACGGTGAATCGGGCTGAGCGCTCGCCAGTCATGCGCGATCCACGATGCAGTACGTCCGGCCGGTAGGAGAACAGGGTCCCCGCCGGCCCCGTCACCGAAATCTCCTCCTCAGCGAACGTCCCGGCAGGAAGGTAGGTCCAGGCATAGTTACTGCCCCCATCGACCAGGGAACTCGGCCAGTAGGGAACGCTCTCCCCAACGGACAGAGGGACCACCCTTGTGGGTCCATCCGCCTCGGCGACGTCCGAAAGAAGGATCAAGCTCTGCATCTGAGTGGGTAGGTCGGACTTCTTGGGGACGACCAGGGTGTGGTTGCCGAAGTCGCGGTGGTGACTCTGGGCGTAGTCGACGGCCCCGGCGTACTTGGCCCACAACTCGGCTTCGTAGAGACGGAGATCGTTCGATCCCAAGAAGCGCTCCGCCAGGTCGAGGAGGTCGGGATGAAAGGTCAGCCGGTTCAGGTCCCAGGATCGCCACGGTCCCCCGATGATGCCGGCGAACTGGCTTGTTCCCAACCAGGCGTGAGTCGGCGGGTCGGCGAAGTACTCCTCGGGCCGGGGGAAGTGCAGCCAGAGGGCCTCCTGGGCCGCAGCCAGTTCGTCGGCGTCGAGGAAGCCCTCGAACACGAGATAGCCCCGCTCCCGCAGGTCCGACAAGCATTGATCCGGCACTCTCATCGATGTCAGACGCTATCGGCGCATCGCGGCGCGTCCCACGTCGAACAGACACGACGATGAATCGCGTTGTTCGTTTGTTCGGTCCGCACCAAACGGAGATACGCCAGATCGGTTATCGACGCGTGAAGGTCAAGTGCGTGACGCCGCTCGGTGACGAGACCGCTTCGACGTCGTAGCGCTCCTCGACCCCTTCGACGCCGTCCCACAGGCGAACGCCACGGCCGAGCAGGATCGGCACCTGCACGACATGGAGCGTGTCAATGAGATCGGCGGCGAGGAAGTCGCGGACGACCGTCGGCCCACCGCCGATGCGTACGTCGAGGTCCCCGGCTGCCCCTCGAGCAAGGTCGAGCGCTTCCTGCGGGCTGGCGTCGACGAAGTGGAACACGGTGCCGCCCTCCATCTCGATCGACGGGCGCTGGTAATGAGTGAGAACGAACACCGGTGTGTGAAACGGCGGGTTCGGGCCCCACCAGCCGCGCCACTCGTCGTCAGCGCCCACATCGGTCCACGGGCCGGTCTGCACCCCAAACTTGCCCCGACCCATGATCTCGGCACCAATGCCGGGGCCATGGCGTTCGGCAAACGAGTTGTCGACACCCAAGGTGCCACCGGGCTGGCCGACCATCGACCGCCAGAATCGGGTGGCGAACATCCACTCGTGCAGGCGGTGCCCGGCGTGACCGAACGGGGCCTCGATCGTGAGGCCGTCGCCGGTCCCGAACCCGTCTAGGGAGATCGAGAAGTTATGCACACGGACCTGGGACATGGGCGCCTCCTGACAGTCGATTCCCAAACTCGCAGGTTCAACCGAGATCGTCTACTCGGGCGGCCGCGCAACCTCCGTTCTGGGAACAAAGGCCTCGACTCGTTTCTCAGCTGAACGAGGGCACGTAGGCCAGGATTCCCTTCACGTACTGCCTGGTTGACGGCAAGAGACCGGTGTTCCGAACCGACGCGAGCCCCTGGTAGTAGCCGGCCAGTGCCATGGACACATTGCCAGCGGTGGCAACGAGGAGCTGATGGAAGAACGCCGCCGCCATTTCGATGTTGTCCGAGGCAACGTTCGGGTCGAGGGTGCTCTGCCCCAACTGAGCCTGAAGGTGGGTGACCGTCGAGGGCTCAAGTTGGCAGACGCCCAGAGCGCCGGTCACCGATGAGATGGAGGTCTGCCATCCGGATTCCCACCAGCACATCGCTTCCAATAGAGCCGGACTGACACCCTCCACGGTGGCCCAGTGGACGAACAGGTTTCGCAGTGCGACCCGGTCCGGGTGGGCCCGAAGCGGTGCAGGAAGCGCGCTGCCCGCCGGAACAACATCGGACGCCAGGGCGCTGGTACTCGCGGGAGGGAGCCGCAACCGCATGCCAGACACGATGAGATTGGGATGGACAATGCCGTTCGTGGCCTCGAGCATGGCGACCGTGGTTCCGTGGTCAGCGGCGATAGACGTGAGGGTCTGTCCCGGAGAGATGGTGACGGTGGCGCCCGAAGTCCCGGATGCAGTTGTCACAGCGGGCGCGGGCGAGCCTGGACCGGGGATCCAGAGGACAGAGCCGACGACGATGTTGTTGGGGTCAACCAGCTTGTTGGCAGATGCCAATGCGGCCGCGGTGGTGTCGAAGGAGTTGGCGATTGACGAGAGGGTCTGTCCGCGCTCCACCACCACCGTGTTCTTGGGTGTGTCGGCCACAGCGCCGCCCGTACCGGGCACCTGCAGCACGGACCCAGCGAGGATGGTGTTTGGATCCGTCAGGTTGTTGGCGGCCTCAAATGCGGCGACGGTCGTGCCGTACTGACCGGCGATGCCGAGCAACGTCTCGCCCGGCGCGACACGCACAGTCGCGGCACTCAAGGGGGCGAAGGAAAACGCGACCACCGCGACGGCCAAAACCGTCCCGATGATCGCAGCTCGTCCCATTCTGCACGATCGCTCCGACATAGCGATGATCACCGCAACCATGTTGGAGCGTGCATTGGATCATTTCAAGCGGGAGTCGTCGACACGCACTCTGCACCGCAACCCATTGGATGTGGTGTTGCGCGACCCGACACCAGTGATTGTGGTGAACCAACCCCGTGCTGCATCACGGGTACTACATGTATGTGTGGGACTGCCTCATGGGTGGGAGGGCGCCCGTCTGGGTATGAAGCTAGACGGCTTCACTATGCCCGAATCGGCCTAGGAGAGAACACCATGACGATCGTTCGCAATAACGACGGCACCCTGGTCATTCCCGTGCGCCAAGAGCGCCCTCATGATGAGGAAGAGTTGGCGGGCGATGAGCCGACGATGGCAACGGCGGACACCACTCGCGTCCTTCACCCCGGGGAAGGTGGCTACGACGAGGCTCTGGTCGAGTGGGATCTCCAGCAGAACCCCGACCGCGAGCCGGCGGTGTCTACGCCGAGCGGCCGCCAGGAGGCCATGACTCTCGTCCATGCGATGGCCGAGTCCTCTCAGCACAACGTGAGTACTGCGATTGAGGCGGTCAACGATCCCGAGGCAAGTGGCGAAGCCTTGCGCCACGTTCTCGTCGGCGGCGTGCATTCTGTCGAGGATTTCGCCGCCGAGATTGCCGAGGCCGAAGGTGGGGAGCCACTGCCGGCGCACAAGGCCACAAAGATCATCGGAGAGGTGCTTACTGAGCTCGATTCCTAATGTGAGAGCCCAGCAGTCAGGACCTGCCCATCTCCCGGCGAACTGCGGCTTCCATCGCGTGACCGGAAGTACCATTTTTCGGTGCCCAAGGCTTTCGAGATCATTTGTGAAATCGAGCCCGCCACTCGGCCGGATCTCACGCACGTGCGCCACCAGATTGGGGTACTGAGTCCCATAGCGAGCGCTTTTCTGATCCCCGACAATCACATCGGAAGGTCGACCGTCTCGAGCATCGCCGTCGCTCATGAGGTTCAGCTCATGGGAGGTCGCTCGGTTGCCTGCATCAACGCTCGGGACCGCAACGTGCTCGGCTTTCACCGGGACCTACTGACGGCAACTGCGTATGGCGTAAATGAGTTCCTCTTCGTCTACGGGGATCGGCCGGAAACGGGCGCTCGGTCAGACGATCTCACTGTTCGCTCCATGATCGCCGAAGCACGACAGTTCGCCCATCGTCGTGATGTCGGTGAAGGGATCCGCATCGGCGTTGCAAGCGGCCTCAGGTCGATTCCGGCCTGGAAACACGATGCGGATTTCTTGCTGACTCAGGTGTCGTTCTCCGTGGAGGATCTCATCCGTTGGCGCACAAGCTTCGACTTCGACGGTCCAGTTTTCGCTGGTGTCATGGTTCTGCCGAGCGTCGCAATGGCTCGGAAGCTTTCAGCCGACGTACCCCAGTTGGCTGTACCTGAGCCGATCATCAGGCGACTTGATGCCGACCGAGATGCCGGGGTCGCGATTGCATGTGACCTGATCGAGGAGATCCGAGAGTCTGCGGCATTCGATGGCATACACCTCATTCCGGTCAATCGTTATCGGGAAATCGCGAGCAGGCTGGAGTCGACGCTCTAGCCATCGACCCGGCGACCTGGGGCACTCAGTCTGTGCGCACTTTCTTCTCTACGAATCGACGGTTGAGATCGGACCCGCGGGGTGACCAGTAGGGTCGAATTGTGATCGCTCGAGATCAGGCGCCGGCCGCTTTCACGGCGTGGGACGAATTGATCGGCGCGGTCGCCTCGGCCTCGCCGACCGAACTGACGGAGCAGGCACGTGCCGTCGCTCGGGCCAGCCTCGACCCGGCTGCTCCGGCGGTTCCGAGGTCTGACGCGATGGCCTTCGCCGAGCAAATGGTCGTCGATGTGGCGTCCATGACCACTGAAGTTCGAACAGCCGGGCTGGCCGAACTCGGTGCCGGTGCCCCAGCCTTCGTCCTTGCCGTATGGACGGAGGACATGATGATCCGCGCCGGTGTCGCCTGGCGTGAGATGTTCGGCGAAGAATGGCGTCTGACTGCGACCTCGGCCGAGACCGATCCCTGGGTGGCCCACGAACGATTTCTCATCGAGGTGGCCAAACTGGCAGCCCTCGATCCGGTTACCTCCGAACTGGTCAGGCTCCGCGGGGCGAGAGCCCACGACTGCCGGCTCTGCCAGTCCCGCAGGAGCGTGAGTGCCATCGATCTGGCGGGTGGGAGTGAGCTGTTCGATGACAGTGATCCGAGCAGCATCTCCGACGCCCAGGCTCTGGCCCTCCAGGTCGTGGATGCCTTCGTGTGGGAGCCGATCCAGTGGCCACCCGGGCTCGGCGAGGAGGTCATGGATGCTTTGGGTCCTGCCGCCGCGACCGAGCTGACCCTCGATATCGTCCGCAACGCCGCCAATAAGATCGCCGTCGCCTTCGACGCAGACGACCCGCAGGTGGAGACGGGCGTCGAGTACTACGACATCGTCGTGTCGACCGGGGAACTGCGCTACGACGTCAGCCCGCTCACGCCCTGACCCTGAACCACCGGCTTGCAATGGGGTGAGGTGCTACCCGCCGAATCCCGGCCCACCGTGAAACCGGTAGCCGAAGTAGCAGGTTCCGGGGTCGCCATTCGAGTCGGTCGACGAAGTGAACATCCACCACTCGCCGACCAGGTGGCGCTCACATTCGTCTGCGAAGAACGCGGAGGGTCGGTCGGTGTAGATGAGGCCTCCGGTTGCATTCGGTCCGCTCGCGGCGAACGTCACCGCGTGACCCAGCGGTGTCCAAACGGCGCACTCCTTGTACGGCGCGGCAAGCGGACCGACAGATCCGCTCGGATGCGAAACACAGGGCTGAGGAGGAACGGTTCCACGGAAGTTCTGTGGAGAGTGCTGCAGCAGGTTCAAGACTTCCTGGGCTTGCGCGGTCGCACTCGACCACTCGATCGCGGCCGGGAGCGCGAACTCGAACGTCCACAGGCATGCCAGAACGGACACGGTCGCTACTCCCACGGCGAAGATCCAGCCCGCCTGCCGACCAGCCCGGAATGAGGCGACTACCCACGAAACCAGCACGATTCCACCGCCGACAGCCGCCACGATCGCAGTCGGCACCGCGAGCGACTGTCCCGGTGTGACCAGCGTCGTGCCAAGTGCTCCGAGCGCGATCCCGATGACAACGGCGGCCACCACGGCCGCCCACCGCGCCAGTCCAGTCGAACCCGGGAGGTGCTCGGCGAGCGCCGGTGGCGATTCCTCAGTGACCTGGACCACGCGGCGATCGTATCTGCGGTGGGCACCGACCCGACGTCTTGGGACGCGCTTTTTTAGCCCGGTTCAGCGGTACGGTCGGCAATCCCGAGCACTCCGGTCCTGGGACGGAAGCCCCACTCGACATGGTCGAGACATCTTTCCGGTAGCTACAGCTGACCCGCGTGTGGGCGCGCGATGCTGTCCGGACCGAACAGCTCGAGGTTGGCCAGTTAGGCCAACTCGCACCCATGAGGAGCCCCACATGCCCGATACCGTCTACTTGCCCGACAGGATCGAAGTGACCCGGGCCATTCCTGCGCCACCTGCTGCGATCTTCGACATCGTACGAAGCCCGGCCGGGCATGTAGCCATCGACGCTTCCGGAATGCTGCAGGACTTCACCGGCGAGCCAGCAGAGAAGGTGGGCGACACGTTCGTCATCCATATGGACCGCGAATCGCTCAATGACGTCCCACTCGGCAAGTACGACGTGACCGTGCACATCATCCATTTTGAGCGCGACAAGGAGATCGCCTGGAATCTCGGACCCGATATTCCCTTTCCGCACTTCTATGGTTACCGTCTCGACGAGGGTGAAGACGGGGTCACCAATGTGACCTCCTACTACGACTGGTCCAAAATGAACGGGGAATTCAAGGAACGCTTCCCGATCGTGCCGGAGTCGGCCCTTCGCGCCACACTCGGAATCCTGGAACGAACCGTCAGAATGGGTCTGTGACTCGCTCGGTTCGATATCACCGGAGCACCTACTCGGATGCGAATGGCTCCAGGGCAACGGCGACATGCTCCTCGGAGGGAACGGGCCAGCGAAGCACCTTCCATATTGCGAGGGCTGTCCCAACGCCAACGATGGCATCGAGTACGAGCCCGACACCTGGACTCGCCGAAATGCCAAGCGGTCCATGGGAGGCACTGACGTGGATGACGTCGTAAACCGCGAGCGCTGCCATCAGAAGCGCGCCGACAACCGCGACATATCCGAGGATTCGGGCACCTCGGCGACGCCACAGCACAGCGAGGAACGCAGTTGCGAGAAGCAAGAGGCCATACAACTTCCCATCACCGGTATCGAGGCCATTCACGCTCACAAATCCGACAGACACCCATGGGAGAAAAAGACCGAGCGCCCCGACGGCCAAGCCGCCAATGACGATGTTCTGCCAGGTGTTCTTCGTGAATCTGTTCGCCCCAGAGGTGCGGACGCTGGGAGGACGACTCTCCGATTCGGGTGGGTACCACTTGCCGTCGCTGGCCAACCACCAGCCCGGGCCTTGGGATACGTCGCTCATCTGGTCAGTCCCTTCCAGTCGTTGGGCTGAGAACAACGCTGATCCAGAGTGAAGGGATCCAACAGGGTCTTTCTGCTCTTTGGATTCGAGCGCCGGGCAGGGCACCTCGCAAGCCGTGAAGATGCATCGGCAGTTTCTCCGAGGTGCCGATCAGCTGCACCCCAGTCCGGACCTGGCCCAACCACTATCGGAATTCAGTTGCTCTCCCTAACGTGAACCGCGGGGCGAGGGAGCAACATTTTGCGGACGGGTGCGGTAGTCACCGATCCGGAACCTATCGTCGTGGAACTTCGGACGATCACGTGCCTTGCCGGTGTAGGGAACCCGCCATACGCTCGCACTTGCGAGACGAGGAGGTGTCAGTGGAACTCGTTCACGAATTTGACCTTTCCGCCAGTTTGAAGCCAGCCGTTACTTTCGGAAGTCGAATGTTCTTGGAGATAGCCGAAGGGAAGGTGAGCGGGGAGCGACTGAACGGCACTCTTCTGTCGGGTGGCGGCGACTGGATCACCCTTGGCTCCGACGGGTGGGGACAGATTGACGTGCGGGGCCAGATGGTTACCGACGATGGTGCGTACATCTATGCCCACTACACGGGATTGCTCGAGTTGAACGACAACGTCATCAACGCGACTGCTCGTGGTACTGCGACCGACTGGAATGACCAATACTTCCGTACCACGCCGCGATTTGAAACCGGAGACGAGCGCTACAGCTGGTTGACCACAAGCCTCTTTGTCGCTGAGGGTCGTCGATTGGCGGGCGGCGTCGAGTACCACGTCTTTCGAGTCAGCTGACCAGCACCGAGCCGCCACGTCCTCGGCGATGTGCTCGGCAGAGCAGACCTGACGAATGCCGCTCCGTGGTCAGGACGCCTGGGCTTGATACTCCCCAAGAGCATCAGTGGGAATGTAGGCGATCCCGTCGACCATCTCGTAGCGAATCTGTCGCCCGTGGATAAGGCGAAAGAGATCCTGGGTCGACATCTCGAGGCGACGTGCGGCTTCTGATGCCCTGAGAAGTTCAGTGGACATCGGGCCCTCCCTGATCAAGGCCAAGTTTACGGCCCAGGATTTGGATCTGATGCTCGACTTGGGAAAGCACGCTTGCCGCGCAACGAATTCTTCCAACGTTCGGAGCACACGCTCGAACCGGGACGCGTCGTGGGCGTTGGGGGACGATCGTGATGGACGAGCACGCGATCCACTCCGTGAAGAACCCCTCGAGCGGTCGATGGAGCAACGCCTGCACGTGTACGGAGGCGACCTGATCGGCACCACGAAGACCATGTGGTGCGATCCGAACTTCAGCGAGGAGCCCTTCGACCTGTTCCGGGTCGTCGCTTCGTAAACCGCCGTCAGCGACCGAATTCCCAGGTACGGATATGCAACCGTGGTGGTGCTGGTACGAGGCCCGACCCTGAGGGTGCCCCCCTTGGGCCCGGCCTTCGGGCCAGGCACACTCTGGGAGAGCGGGGCCGCGCGCCCGGACAAAGTCATGGAGAGCGTATGAAAGAGCCAGGTGGTCAGCCGGTGACCCTGGCTCCTCACCGCCTGGGGGTGGCGAGCTACCGCTATCGGACCACCTTGCGGCAGCGCTGGACCGGCTACCTCTCCCTGATCGTCCTGGTGGGGCTCATCGGCGGTGTGGCTCTGGGCGCCCTGGCGGCGGCCCGCCGCACCCAGTCGTCGTTTGCCACCTATTTGGCGAGCACCAACCCGTCGAACCTTGGCATCACCGTTTTCGGAGGGATCGGGAACGGCGGCGGGAGCCCACCCCTGTACTCGGCCGCGGCCGTCAAGACGATCCAAGGCCTGCCCGGGGTGCGGCGCGTCGGAACGGCGCTGCCTCTCCTGGCGGCGCCACTTGACTCCCGCGGTACTCCCCAGCTGGGCGCCATCAACGACATCCAACCGGTCGCCAGCGTCGACGGCCTGTACTTCGACCAGGACCGCCTGGCCGTCGTTGCCGGCCGCCTGGCCAACCCCGCCAGACCGCGGCGAGGTCGTCATGACGCAGCTCGCAGCGCAGGTGCAGGGGTTCCACCTTGGCCAGAGAATTTCTTATGGCATCTACGGTTTCGACCAGGAGGGCCTGCCTGGCTTCGGGACCGCCCGCGTGCAGCCTCGGATTCACGTCACCGCCACGCTGGTCGGGCTCGTCCAACAGAGCAACGCCCTCGTCGAAGACGACATCGACCGATTCCCGACCTTCGTCTTCTTCACGCCAGCGGTGGGGCGAGAAGCCGTGTCCAAGGACGCCCAGGAAGGCGCGATCACCTACGCCCTCCAACTCGCCAAGGGAAACTCGGGCGCCGTCGCGGTGGAGCGCGAGTTCGCGGCGGTGGCCCCGTCCGGCAATACCTACGGGTTCCATGCGATCGCACCGGTCGAGGCCCGCGTCGATCGCACGGTCAAGCCCTTGGCGATCGGCCTCGGCGTGTTCGGCGGCGTTGCCGCTCTCGCCGCCCTTCTCATCGGCCTGCAACTCGTTTCTCGCCAGCTCTATGACGCCCGTGAGGATCTGGCCGTCCTGCGCGCCCTCGGTGCGGCGCCGGCCACCATCCTCACCGACGGGCTCATCGGCATCCTGGCCTCCGTCGTCGTCGGCGCCCTCCTCGCGGCCGTCGTTGCGGTCGCACTGTCGCCGCTCGCTCCCCTTGGGCCAGTGCGGAGCGTGTACCCCCACTCGGGTCTCGCCGTCGACTGGACGGTGATCGGCGTGGGCCTGCTCGTGCTCGTTCTCTGTCTCGGCATCGGCGCCCTGCTTCTCGCCGTTCGGGGTGCACCGCATCGCGTGGCGGCCCGCATGGGGTCTGAGCGGACCGCCATGTCCAAGGCTGCGCAAGCAGCAGGATCAGCAGGATTGCCGCCGCCGGCGGTCGTGGGTGTGCATTTCGCACTCCAATCTGGCCGGGGCCGAACTGCGGTGCCGGTTCGATCCGCCCTGTTGGGAGCAATCCTGGCGGTCGCCGTCGTCGTGTCGACGGTGACCTTTGCCAGCAGTCTGCGGTCCCTGGCGTCAGATCCCGCGCTCTACGGATGGAACTTCAGCTACCTGCTCAACGCGAGCAACACGACGACTCCGCACAGCCTTGTCCTGCTCGACCGTGATCCCGACGTCGCGGCCTGGGACGGGTACGACTACAACGTGGCGGAGATCGACGGACAGGGCGTCCCTTTCCTCTTCGAAGACGGCCACTCCCACAGCAAAGCCCCGATCAGCCCGCCGATTCTGTCCGGCCACGCCGTGGCGGCCAAGAACCAGATCGTCCTGGGTGCGGCCACCCTGGCCCAGTTGCACAAACACCTCGGCGACACCGTGGTCGTCTCGTACGGTGCCCCCGGAAACCCGGTCTACCTTCCCCCGCTGCGTCTGGTCGTCGTCGGCACCGCGACGATGCCTGCCGTGGGGTTCTCCAGCATCGTCGACGACCACACATCGATGGGGACAGGTGCGTTGATCGCCAAGGCGGGCCTGCCCGAATCGTTCCAGCAAACCCTCACGACCTCGGATCCCACGCTCAACGGCCCGAACCTCGTCTTCGTGCGGCTGCGTGCGGGCATCTCGGGAGCAGCCGGTCGGGCCAACTTGCAGCGCATTGCGCACGCCGCCGACTCGGAGCTCAGTGCGGCGCCCGAGGGTGAAGCTCGCGGGGACACCGTCTCGGTCGTGGGCGTGCAACGTCCCGCCGAGATCGTGAACTACCAGACCATGGGCCTGGCCCCTTCGTTGCTCGCCGTGGCACTCGCCGCAGGCGCCGTGGCTGCGCTCGGTCTGACCCTCTTGGCGTCGGTCCGCCGTCGGCGACGTGACTTGGCCTTGTTGAAGGCCGTGGGCTTCACCCGGCGGCAACTGGTCGCGGCGCTGTCGTGGCAGGCGTCGGTCGCCGCCGCCATCGGGGTCGCAGTGGGCCTCCCCGTCGGGATCGTCATCGGCCGCTGGCTCTGGATCCTCTTCGCTCGCCAGATCTATGCCGTTCCAGACCCGAGTGTGCCCGCTGGGACGGTCGCGTTGATCGCGCTGGGCGCGCTGATCTTGGCCAACCTGGCGGCCATGCTGCCCGGGCTCATCGCGGCGCGTACGCCCACCGCCCAGCTGCTGCATTCGGAGTAGACGCTTAGGACAGGATTTCGACGTACCCGTCGGTCCCGTGGACGCGGATCCGCTGCCCGTCACGGATCAGCCGGGTGGCGTGCTCCACGCCCACGACGGCGGGCAGGCCGTACTCGCGTGCGATCACGGCGCCGTGGGTCATGAGCCCTCCCACCTCGGTCACCAGGCCAGCGATCGCGACGAACACGGGCGTCCAGCTCGGGTCGGTGTAGGCCGTGACCAGGATGTCGCCCGCTGCGAAGTCGGCTTCGTCCATGTCCAGGATGACGCGGGCCCGACCCTCGATGGTCCCGGCGGAAACGGGCAGGCCGGCCAGCGCGCCGGTCGGGAGGTCGCCATCTCTGTAATTCCCGCCGACGACCTCGCCCTCCGACGTGAGGACCCGGGGCGGCGTGAGCGCCTGGAACGACGCGAACGCGTCCTTGCGCAGGCGGATGAGATCGTCGTCCACGTGGCTCGTGCGCACGACCTCGTGGAACTCACCGAACGTGAGGTAGAAGATGTCGTCGCGGTCACGGAGCACGCGGGCCCTAGCAAGGCGCTCTGCCTCTTCGAGCAGGGCCCGCTTGTAGACGAAGTAGCGGCTGACCATGCCGTATTTCGGATACTCCCGGTACCCGATGAAGGTCCGGACCCGGTCGATCTTCTCCTTGGTTTCTGCGGCCTTGCGGTCCCCGTCGGGGAGGTCCCGGAGCCGGGCCAGCAGCTCCCGTTCCTTCGCCGCGGCTTCTCGACGGCCTCGCTCGAAGCGCTGCTCTCCGGCGCCGGCCTCGAAGTTCTTGATGTTGCCGAGGAGCAGTGGCACGAGCATGGTGGGACGTTCCCTCCACCGGGGCCTCGTGATGTCGATCTCACCGACACAGCGCATGCCGTACTTGTCGAGCCAGGCGGCAATGGCGTCCCGGGCTGCGAGCCCACCTTCGAGTGTCGGCAGCTCGTGCAGGAAATCCTCGTTCTCAACGTGCTCGAGGAACGCCACCACCTCCCGATGCGGGCGCAGCACGTCCGCGACGTCCAGGAGGGCGAGCCCCATCTCCGAGGTGACGTTGTGGGGCACCGACTGTGTCAGCGTGTCGGCCGCGTTCTTCTCGCCCAGCCACGCCTCGAGGTGCTCGTTCAGCCACCAGGTGGCCTCCATGGCGGACATGAAGACCTGATGGCTCCGCGGATCGAACAGGATCCGCCTGAGCTCTTGGATGTCGGCCTGGACGAAGTCGAGCAGCGCCGATCCGGATTTCGTCGCGATGGCGTGCTGCATGGTCGCCAGCGAGGCTTCGCTGCGCTTGATCAGCTCGGTGACGATCGCCGGATCGGTCTCGATCGCGGCCGCGGCACTCCCGGCCGGCGTGGTGGTCGGATCGGCGGCGGGGAGGGTCGCGATGAAGTCGCCGCGATCGAGGATGGTCTGCAGCGCATCGCCGATGAGCGGATCGGACCTCCCCAGGGCCTCCATGTAGGTAGCTCGAGTTGTTGGCGAGCCCAGCAGCGGCGCGACGTCGACGAACAGTCTCCCGCCGGCCTCGGCCATCGCCCGCGGGGTCGTCATCTGCCAGAACGAGAGCCCCAGGGGCTTCATGGGGTCGGTCATCATCTGCTGATGGCCGACGGAGACATACACGTGGTTCTCTCGGTCGCTTTCCTCGGGGACGGGGAACAGGTTGGTGATCGGCCGGCTCTGGACGATCTGGAACTCGTCCCCCACGAGGCACCACTCGATGTCCTGAGGACGGCCAAAGTGCGCCTCGATGCGCCGGCCCAGCTGCGCGAGCCGCACGACCTGCGCGTCGGTCAAGGCCGGCTGTTCCCGGCGCTCCGGTTCGATCGCCCGTTCCTGTGTTCCGCCCTTCGGCGCAGCCTCGATCGCCAACAGCTTGGTGGCGATCGCCTTTGCGACGATCTCGCCACCCCGCACCGTGTAGGCATCCGGGTTCACGAGGCCCGAGACCAGGGCCTCGCCGAGACCCACGCCGGCCTCCACGGTGGCGACCAACCGGTTGGACGTGACGGGGTCGGCCGTGAAGAGGACGCCGGCCGCCTGCGCGAACACCATCTGCTGCACGACCACGGCCATGTGGACCTTCCGCTGATCGAAGCCGTTGCGCAGGCGATAGGTGACGGCCCGCTCGGTGTAGAGCGAGGCCCAGCAGCGGCTGATGTGCTCGAGGATCGCCGACGAGCCCACGACGTTCAGGAACGTGTCCTGCTGGCCAGCGAAGGAGGCCGTCGGCAGGTCTTCTGCTGTCGCACTCGAGCGGACGGCGTAGGCAGCGTGTTCGCCGAGCCGGGCGAGCGAGCTGGTGATCGCCGTCGCCAGATCGACGGGGATGGCGAGCCCTTCGAGCGTCCGCCGGATCTCCGCGCTGAGCGCTCGGATCGCCCCACGGTCATCTGGGTGCAGGCGCGACAGGTGATCGAGCCGGCCGTCGATTGACGGAGCGGCCGCCATGATCCGGCGAAAGGCGTCCGTCGTCACGCAGAAGCCAGCCGGCACGTGCACGCCTTCGATCCGCCAGAGCTCCCCGAGGTGGGCGCCCTTGCCGCCGACCACGGCAATCTGCGTCTGGTCGATCGCATCGAATCCCAGGACGTCGCTCCCCGCATGCTCGGCCATGCGCCACCTTCCTCTTGCCGTCGGTTTGGTCCAGCCCGCGATTGTGCGCACCCGCCAGGCCCTTGTTGCAAGGACCAGCGGCGCGGTAGATTGGGAGTGGCGGGGACGGAGCGGTCACTTTTTCTTCTGTTCGTCGGCGAACGAACTCGTTCGCTACCGTGGCGGTCGTGAGTGGTCCGCGAGTGCCCGGTGGCGTGGTCCACAAGCTCCCCGGTGACCTGCGCCAGGCCTTGATCGCCCACACGGCGGCCCTCGCCGCCTGGAGGGACATCACGCCGCTCGCCCGCAACGAGTTCATCTGCTGGGTCGAGGAGGCCAAGCAAGCGTCGACCCGAGCGCGCCGGATTCGCCGGACCCGCGAGGAGCTCGAGGAAGGCCAGCGCCGGCCCTGCTGCTGGCCGGGGTGCGCACATCGCGTCCGCAACGGCAAAGAGGGCGTCCCGTGACGACCGAAACCGAAGGGGCCTTCACCGAACTACTGGCCGTCGTGACCGAGACCCACGCCCGCATGGTCGAGGCGCTCCGCGACGACGAGACGACGCTGCTCGAGGCGCACAAGTGGATCTTGTCCATCCTCCAGGTCGCGTCGGACGTCAACCTTTGGGCCGACACGGCGCGGCCACGCTTCGTCGACATCGTCGGCCCGTACAAGAAGTGGGGCGGCGACAACGCCGACGCGTTCTACTGCTACGTCCCCATCGATCCGGCGCGGACCTATCGCGTCCGGGTCGATCCCGGCGACGCCGTCTACCTCTCCCTCACCGTCTACGGCGGGCCCGACGACGGCCGCTACTCCGAGCGCATCGTCGGCGCGGTCAACAGCCGCGACGCGGCGCGCGAGGCGGACGGCTCCATCCGCATCGTGCTCTCCCCCGACGAGCCCACGGCACCGGGCACGGCCTACATCCGGCTCGAGCCCGACGCCGTGGCCGCCATCACCCGCGACTACCTCGAGGACCCCGTCACCGGGCGCCGGGCCGTCTGGAGCATCGAGGCCGATGACCCGCCGGCGGTCTTTCGCCAGAACGACGCCGACCTGGCCCGCCGCCTCCGGGCCATGAGCACCTGGGTGCGCGAGCAGGCGGGCATCGTGCCGCTCCCGCCGGCCACGCCGAACACGGTCGACCCGCCCTACCCGGTGCCGACCGCAACCTTCGGCTGGGCCGCCGGCGACGCCGCCTACGCCATGGGGGCCTTCGATCTCGCCGACGACGAGGCCCTCGTGATCAAGGGTCGCTCCCCCGACTGTGTGTTTTGGAACATGTGCCTGTGGAACCGGCTGCTCCACACCTACAACTACGACTACGAGCGCGTCACGATCAACGGCGCGCAGGTGGATTACGAGCCCGACGGGTCATGGACCATCGTCGTGTCGGCCCGGCGGCCAGTCGCATCCCAACTGGGTGTCGACCGCCGGCCACGCGAGTGGCCGCATCTGGTTCCGCTGGTTCCTCCCCGCGGCGACCCCGGTCCGACCCGAGGTGCTCGTGGTGCCGGTGGCGTCGCTATGAGCGACCGACCGCCGCCGGTGCGCATCGACGATCTGGCCGAGCCACGGTTCTCGGACGACGCCCGGGCCATCCTCGACTTCATGCGAGACGCGGGGTCGCAGCTCGCCCTCGACCCGGCCGGACTGCTCCAGACGGCGACCGCCGAGACCGGCCTCGACAACTTCGGCTCCGACGAATTTCTGCCCCGGCTCGAGCTGCTGTGCCGGGCCATGCGCGCGGAGGGCGGGTTCAACGACGCGGGCATCTTCCAACAGCACACGCTCATCGCCGGGCTCTTGAAGAACCGCCTCCTGATCGAGGACGTGATCGCCCGGCACCCCGAGATCCTCGACGTCGAGATCACGGCTCCGATCATCATCTGCGGCCTGCCGCGCACCGGGACCACCCACCTGCACAACCTCATCTCGGCCGATCCGGCCATCCGCTCGCTCCCCTACTGGGAGAGCCTCGAGCCGGTCCTGGCCGAGCGCGAGCAGCCGGCGGAGGGCGAGGTCGACCCGCGCCGGGAACGGACGGCCATGGGCTTGTCGTTCCTCGACGTCGCCATGCCGTACTTCAACCGCATGCACGAGATGACGGTGGACCACACGCACGAGGAGATCCAGCTCCTGGCGATCGACTTCTCGAGCATGCTGCTCGAGACCACGGCGCCCATGCCGACGTGGCGCGACGCCTACCGGGCCCGGGACCAGCGCCCGAGCTACGCCTACCTGCGGCGCGTCCTCCAGGTGCTCCAGTGGCTGCGGGGCGGGACCCGCTGGGTGCTCAAGTCGCCCCAGCACCTCGAGCAGTTCCCCGCGCTGGTCGACACCTTCCCCGACGCGACCTTCGTCGTGACGCACCGCGACCCCGTCGCGGTGACCACCTCGATGGTGACGATGCTCGCCTACACGGCTCGCCTCACCCGCGACCGTGTCGACGTACCGGGCATCGGGCACTACTGGGCCGACCGGCTGGAGCAAATGTTGAGCCGCTGCGCCGAGCAACATCCGATCCTCCCCGCCGATCGGACCATCGACGTGCACTTCGACGAGTTCATGGCCGACGACCTGGCCATGGTGGCTCGCGTCTACGAGGTGGCGCGCCAACCGCTCGAACCCTCGTCGAGGGACGCCATGCGCGCCTTCATGGCCGAGCACCCGCGGGGCAAGTTCGGCGCCATCGAGTACGACCTCACCGAGTTCGACCTGGACCCCGTCGAGTGCCGCAAGGCCTTCTCGTTCTACAGCGAGCGTTTCGGGGTGACGTCCGAGTCGTAGGCCGGTCCCACCGCCGATCCGGACGAATCAGCGGATGACGGAGCGGCGGATGCGGCCCCAGCGCCGCGCTACGTGCACGACCAGGTACGCGGTCAGCAGGAGTGCGGCCGACACGTGCCACCCGATGTCGCGGAACGGGATCCCGACGCCGCGGGGGTGGAGGATCACCTGGTTGCCCGTCGCCAGGTCGTAGATCCCCGAGACGAGCACGTTCAGGGTCAAGAAGGCGAGGACCAGGTCCGACCAGGCCAGCCGCCCCCGGCGACGGACCCAGGTCCGGACGCGCACCAGGTTGCCGAGCAGGCCTGCAACGGCGTGTCGCCGCTGCACGACGTGCACGATGACCAGGGCGACGAACGCCAGCCCGATGACGAGGTGCGGTAGCCCCTCGGTGATTGCCGTGGCGGTGGCCAACGACGCGGCGAACGTGGCCAGGAGGACAAGGTGGACGACGAAGCGGGTCTGCGAGCGGCGGCCTCGTGCCACCGCAGCGCCCGGTGAGGGCAAGAGGGACTCGTTCGGCACCGGGCCGGTGTCGCTGCGGATGGCCACGATCGCTTACTCCATCGGGCGAGCGCCGATGCCTCTCGGCTCGCGTCCCGCCAGGACCCATCCGATGAGCACGGCCGCCGCCGGCATGGCGATCAAGATGAAGAACAGGTTGTTCCATGGGACGTGATTGATGATATCCGACACGCCACCTTCCAGCGCATTCGTACGGAACCAGCCGAACAGGCCGACGTAGGCCGCCACCGTCCCGAGCAGCGCACCCAGGAAGGCGAGTCCACCGGCGGTGACCGCCGTCAGGGCCGCGCCGGGTACGTGAGCTCGCACCGGTGGCGGTGAGCGTGCGCAGCTCGCTCGCCGTCTCGCTGCGGATGAGGCCGACGCTCATGGCGAGGACACCGAGGGCCAGCGCGATGCCGAAGACGGTCGCCCAGTTCACGATCTCGGCCGACGTCGGCTCGTCGTTCTTCGACTCGACGCTCAAGCTGTTGCTGGCCGCCAGCGAGTGGGCGCTCGTGAGCTGCGTCGAGGTGATCGCATTGTTGGACAGGATCATCCAGCCGTTGAGACTGTTCTGGCTGGCGAGGTGCAGCCGCTGCAGCGCGCTCTCGGTGATCACCGTGTTCGGGGCCGACGTGCCGATGGGCAACTGGCTCTCTTCCTGGACCACCGGGTGGGCGAGGCAGACTGGTTACGGGGTGCACTGGTCGGAGTTGCCCGGACGCGTTGCCGCCCTTTCCGCCGCCCCCGAAGGTGAGCTGCACGCCCGAGCCGGCCAGCCCGGGCCGCGAGCTGAGGACGTCCACGTTCGACGCGATCGACGACGGGCTGATGCCGTAGACCCGCAGGAGGGCCGGCGTCGCCACGTAGATCGGGCCGTCCCATTGCCTGCCGTTTCCGCTCGGGTTCTGCAGGCCGACCGCCGGCTGGTCGAGCTCGACGACGTGCGTCGCGCCGACCGCGGAGGCAATGTCGTGCACGGTGGCCAACTGCGACGAGACACTCGGCACCGGCCCCGAATTCTGCTGTTCACCGTTCGGTCCGAAGTTGGGGCCGGTCGGCAGGCCGTACACGTTGATCGTGTTCGCCGCCATGTTGGGGCCGACGTAGTCGAAGACGTTGGAGAAGCGGGCGACCGCGACGGCACAGACGATCACGGCGATCATGATGCCGAGGCTGATGGCCGAGAGGGCCGAACCGGAGCGGGCCCGGTAGCGCGCCATGTCGCGCAGGGGCAGACGGATGGCGATGGGCGCCCTGCTTCCGATCCGCGCCAGCAGGGCGAGGAAGAAGGGGGAGACGAGGATGATCCCCACGATCAGGGCGATCAGCCCGGGAACCAGCCAGATCACTCCCCCGCCGTTGCCCGAGGCACCCGAAATGGAGAAGAAGACGAATCCCAGGACGAGGGCGATGACACCGGGCACGAACGAGCGGTGGATCTGGCGCGGCGGAGCGGGGCGCCCGGCCAGGGCGCTGACCACGGGGACACGGGTGATGGCGCGGGCGGGATAGCTGGCGGCGAAGAAGGTCGCCACGACCGCCAGCACCATGGCCGGCACGATCACGTTCCATGGCAGGGCGAACGTCGGAATGACGTGGTGTGCGTTCTGCTCGTTGGTCGGTCGATAGACCAGCCAGAGCACCAGGCCCAGGACGAAGCCCACGACGGCCCCCACGAACCCGACGATGACGCCGTTGGCCTCCAGGACGAGGCGGACGTTGCGGTCCGTCGCCCCCATCGACTCGACCATACCGAGGGAGCGCATGCGGCGCTGAGCCAGCACGGTGAAGCCGCCGATCGACACCAAGGCGATGAGAAGCATGCCCACGGTCGCCAACGCCAGGACGAGGGTGGACGGGTTGACCAGGTTGCTGTTGGTGGCTCCCGGCGTCGTGATGTACGAGGACGGGAATTGAGGGACGAATCGAGCGCGTTGGGCGACGCGTTGAAGAGGACGCTCACCGATGTCGGGTGCGCCACCTGACCGGGCGGGACGAGCGCGAACTCGTCGAGCAGGCTCTGGGGGTTCTGCACGATGCCGACGACGGCCTTGCCGCCCTGGGACCAGGTGTCGCCCACCCGCAGGTTGAGCTCGGACGCCAGGCCAGGGCGTGAGCGCGATCTGGTTCGGCCCGTTCGGGTAGCGCCCCGAGAGGAGTTGCAGCATCGGCCCGCCGTAGGGGCCATTGGGGTCCTGGGACCGGAGCTGGTACGTCTGCGTCGAGCCAGGCACGGTGAACGTCTCGTTGGCGATGACCTGCACCGTGCCGACGGCGTGTTGAATCTGGGCGACCTGCGCGGCCACATGCGCCGGGCTGTCCGCCGACGACTTGTTCGTGGGCGTCAAGGTGAAGGTCGCGAGGTCGTGGGCCGTGCCGAACCCGGCGTTGGACGCCGGCGGAGTGTTGACCGCGACGGCCGAGCCGACCACGACGGCGGCCACCGCCACGACGATCAGGAGCAGGATCAGGAACTGTTGGCGCCACTCGCGCTTGAAGAGGCGCCAGGACCAGCGGACCATGGCGCGGCGGGCGGCGACGCCGCCGCTGCTGGTCGATTCGGGGCCCGTTCGCGTGGCCGGGCGTTCGAGGACGCCGACGCTCATCGGTTCGGCGCTTCGGCGAGAAACGTTTCGGGGGTCTCGAGGGGCAGCGTCTGGTCGACGATGCGGCCGTCGCGGAGGAAGATCACGCGGTCGGCCCACGAGGCCAGCTGCGCGTCGTGGGTCACCACGACGGCGGCCAGGCCGCGGTGGCACGCCGCGAGGATCAGGCGCATGACGGACTCGGCGTTGGTCGAGTCGAGGGCGCCGGAGGGCTCGTCGGCCAGGAGCAGCTTGCGCCCGCCGACCACGGCCCGGGCGATGGCGACGCGCTGGCGCTCGCCGCCCGACATCTGGTCGGGGTAGTGCGAGGCACGGTCGGTCAGCCCGAAGTCCTCGAGCGACTCGAGCGCCGTCGCCTGAGCCTTGCGCGCCGAGATGCCGTCGAGCTCGAGCGGCAAGGACACGTTCTCCACCGCGCTGAGCCCGGCCAGCAGGTTGTAGTCCTGGAAGACGTAGCCGATGGACTGGCGGCGCAGACGCGCCTTGCCGTTGCGCGACAGGGAGGACAGTGACTGCCCGCCGACGTAGACCTCACCACTCGTGGGGTCCTCGAGGCTGCCGGCGATGGTCAACAGCGTGCTCTTGCCCGAGCCGCTGGCGCCCATGACGGCGACGAGCGACCCGGCGTCGACGGACAGATCGACTCGTTGGAGGGCGCGCACTTCGGCCGCCCCTTCGCCGTAGATCTTCGAGATGTCGCGGAGTTCGAGGTAGCTCATTCGGGTGCTCCCACCTTGCGCCGGGCCTTGGGGAGGGGGAACGACTGCTGCGGTGCCGGCGCATCCACGCCCGCAGCGGCTCGCTTCAGACGGCCGTCGGCCGTGTCCAGCCACCTGATCAGCGAGTCGAGCCGGAAGAGCTCGGCGTCGACGACCAGGGCGAAATT
Source organism: uncultured Acidimicrobiaceae bacterium (assembly GCA_963769095.1). Taxonomy (GTDB): domain Bacteria; phylum Actinomycetota; class Acidimicrobiia; order Acidimicrobiales; family RAAP-2; genus Bog-473. The sequence goes on along the minus strand of CAVYKO010000008.1, from coordinate 740,901 downwards.
GAGATCGAGGCGGGACTCGTCCTCCTTGAGGCGGGTCCACTGCTGCATCAGCTCGACCAGGTAGCGGCGGTGCACCTGCACCACCTCGTGCACGTCCACGCCCGGAAGCCCGAGCGCGACCAGCACCTTGATGACCAGCTCGTCGCGGGGCGGCGAGGAGAAGTCGGGCGGCGTGTGCAGCCACTGGCTCAGCTCGACCGCGCCGTCCTCGGTGATGTGGAAGCCCTTCTGCGGACCCTCGTCGGCGGCGTCGTCGGACTCCACCAGGCCGTCGCGCTCGAGGCGCTGGAGGGTCGTGTACACCTGGCCGACGTTGAGCGGCCACACCTCGCCGGTCCGCGCTTCGAATTCCTGGCGGAGCTGCAGCCCGTACTTGGGACCCTCGCTGAGCAGGGCCAACAGGGCATGACGGACGCTCATCCATCCGCCTTTCGAAGTAGCATACTGAGTATCTTACGCCGAAAGCGCCGGCGGCACAAGGGGCGACAGCCCCCGCCTTTCTCCTCGGGTCAGCCGGAGCAGGTCAGCCGCGGTGGGTCAGCCGCACTCGGTCCGCCGGACCCGGCGCGGCGGGGTCCGGTCAGTCGGCCGACTGCCAGACCCGGACCCAGTCGATCTGGGTCGTCGCCGGCAGCGGCGTGTTCGCGCTCGGGGCGTTGGTGCCGAGGCCGAGCGCCTGGGTCAGCGAAATGAAGTGCGCCACGTTGAACGGAGCCGGACCGCCGATCGGGTGGTCGACCAGGCAGACCTGGGAGTTGTAGAGGATGGTGATCGCCGACGGGGTCCAGTCCACCTCGTAGGTGTTGAACTGCGTCGGGTCGATGGTGCAGTTATAGGCCGTGACGTTGGGGTCAGCGGCGCCCAGTAAGTAGTGGAGGTACGGGACGTCCAGATCCGGGTACTGGCTGTAGAACTCGGCGAAATCGATCTCGCCCGTATTGCCGGGGACCGGAGTCGGCCTGTGGGTAGAGCCACAGCGTCTCTTGGAGTCCGGGGACGCGACGAGGCCGGGATCTTCGCCCGCACCTCGAACGCCCCGTAGGTCTGGCTGAACAGCCTGCTGCTGGTGACCATGCCGGCCTGGTACTGCGAGACGTAGCCGGGCACGCACGTGAACGGCGCCACCTTGAGCACGGACAGGTTGAGGTAGCCGCCCGCGACGCTGATCGTGTTCGGGTTGTTGACGTAGCAGTCGGGCCCGCCCGTGATGAAGCCGCTCGTCGCGGTCAACTGGGGCTGCCAGTTGGCCGTGTTCAATGACGTGCCGTCGAACTCGTCGTCGAACGTGCACGTCCAGTCCCCGCTCAGTCCGTCGGGGTTCCCGTTGCACGAGGGTCCTTGCGCCGACGCGACGGGCGCGCCGACCGTCTGGCTCAGCGGCACCAGCACCAACGTGCTCACCGCTGCGGCGGCAACGAGGGCCGAGAGCGGCCGCCTGCCGCGCAGACGAGACCGATCGCGGCGCGGCGTGCGCGGCCCTGGTGCGGAGCGACATTTCGTACTCCTCCTCTGTTCCTCTGTCCCGGTACAGCGGAGCCCGCCACGGGTCCGACTGGGTCACTGCTCACGCCCCAGCCAGTCGTTGGCAACCGCGTGACATAGCGGCTGCGGCGACTGGCGGTGCAGCACAAACTGTAGACACATTTGCCCAGCTGTGGGCAGGAAACAACGGTCAGGGGGGTTGCAGGAGCGGCGCGGCGCAGGCGGTGCCGCCGGCCGTGGCGGATGGGCGGCCGGCGCCCGAGCCCCGGTCCGGGGCTGGGGCGGGGCCGTCTCTCTCGGAAGGCGACGAACGACCGGCGGGTGGTCGGCGAAGGGCGGGTTTAGTTGGCCGGCGTCCAGGCCCGCACCCAGTCGACCTGGGTGGTGGCGGGCAGCGGCGTGCTGGCGTTCACGGCGTTGACGCCGGTCAGCCCGAGCGCCTGCGTCAGCGAGATGAAGAACGGCTGGTTGAACGGGGCCGGGCCCCCGATCGGCGTGTCGGTGATGCAGACGTTGCCGTTGTAGAGGATCTTGAGCGACTGCGGCGTCCAGTCCACCTCGTAGGTGTTGAACTTCGTCGGGTCGATGGTGCACTTGGCCGACGTCACGTTGGGGTCACTCCCCGAGTTCGAGTAGTGGATGTACGGCACATCGAGGGTTGGGTACTTGCTGTAGAACTCGGCGAAGTCGATCTCGCCCGAGGCGGGCCACTTGCCGTAGGTGAGGGTCTGCGGATACAGCCAGAACGTTTCCTGCAGGCCGGGCGCGGTCGAGACGGGAAGCTTCGCGTTGACCTCGAACGCGCCGTAGGTCTGCTTGAAGAGCGAGCTCGTGGTGACCATGCCGGCCTCGTACTGCGAGTTGTACGCTGCCGACGCACTTGAACTGCGGCACCTTGACCGCCGACAGGTTCAGGTAGCCGCCGGCCTCCGAGATCGTGCTCGGGTTGTTCACGTAGCAGTCGGGCCCGGCCACGAACCCGCTCGTCGCGGTGAGCTGGGGCTGCCAGTTGTGCGTGTTGAGCGAGGTGCCGTTGAACTCGTCGTCGAACGTGCAGGACCAGCTCCCGCTGAGTCCGAGTGGCGCCGTCCCCTGGCAGCCCGCCGGTGCCGTCGTCGTGGTGGTGGTCGTCGTGGAAGTGGTCGTGCTGGTCGTGGCCGGGCCGAAGGACCGGTGGTTGATGGACGCCGCGGCCGACCCGACGGGCGCGCCCAAGGGAACCGCCAAGAGCAACGATGTGATGAGCGCACCCGCGCCGCCTGCCAAGAGCGCGGTCGTCCGCTTCCCGCGCGATGTCCCGAAAGACATGTCCGTTCCCCCTCGGTTCGCGCAGCCGCATTCGGCGGCCTGCGGCGTCAGGGTAAGGGAGTGGGCCGCGCGCATCTAGGTCCTTTTGGCCTAGTGACTGCCAAAATGGGGCTTATGGACCACGCCCGTCGAGCTCCGTTGTCGGTGCGTTGTGCGGAGGCGGTCGCTCAGAGCGCGGCGAGCACCTCGGCGGCCGAGCTGACCTTGAGTCCCGGTCCGGGCTCGACGGCGAGCCACGTCACGACACCGTCGTCGAGGATCGCCGCGAAGCGCTGCGACCGTTGCCCGAGGCCGAACCCGCTGCCGTCCATGATCAGGCCCATCGCCTCGGCCAGCTCCGCGTTGCCGTCGGCGAGCATGACGACGTTGTCGCCCACGTTCTGGTCCTCACCCCAGGCCCCCATCACGAAGGGGTCGTTGACCGAGACGCAGACGATCTTCTCCGCGCCCTTGGCGCGCAGCTCGTCGGCCCGCAGCAAGAAGCCCGGCAGATGGTGGTCCGAGCAGGTCGGGGTGAAGGCACCGGGCACGCCGAACAGCACGACCTTGCCGTGGCCCAGGACGTCCCCCGAGGTGGTCGCCTCGGGACCCTGGTCACCGAAGGTGTACACCTTCACGTCGGGGATCCGGTCGCCGACTGCGATCGTCATTCGTCATCTCCTCGCGGTTCGGGGGACTGGGGTCGGAGGGCCTCCAGGCTGCCATAGGCCGGCCTGCCACCCTCAATCGGTCACAGAGTTGTAACCTGCCGACGCACGGCGTCCGGAGGGCCGTCGGTGCAGTTGAGACCACGACCTTGGGGGGTTGCGATGTCGCAGTCGTTTGACCGGCGGGCGTTCCTGGCGGGCGGGCTGGCACTTGGTGCCGGGGCCGCAATTCTCGGCAGTGAGGGCTTCGCCGGTGCGGCCCAGACCAACGGTCCAGGGAGGAACGGCATCTCCACGGCCAAGCCCAAGCAGGGCGGCTCCGTGACCTTCGGCATCGACACCGAGGAGAGTGGCTTCGACCCGTCGACCGCACGTTGGGACGAGGGTGGCTTCCTCTACGGCCGCACCGTGTTCGACCCCATCGCCATCGTGAACGCACAGGGCAACGTCGAGCCGTACCTGGCCCAGTCGATCACGTCGAACGCCGACTTCACCTCTTTCACCATCACGCTGCGCCCGGGCATCGTGTTCCACGACGGGACCCCGCTCGACGGCAAGGCGCTGTACACGAACATCGAGAAGCAGGCCACCTCCGTCCTCACCGGCCCGGCGTTCGCCACCAACATCCAAGGCGCCTCGGTCAGCGGGCCGATGGCGGTGACGATCACCATGAAGTCGCCCTGGGCGCCGTTCCCCTACTACCTGGCCCAGGCCCAGACGGGCTACGTCGCGGCGCCGTCGATGCTCAACAACCCCAACGGGACCTCGAACCCCATTGGCACGGGCCCGTTCGTCTTCAAGGAGTGGGTGCCCAACAGCCACATGACCGCCACGAAGAACCCGCACTACTGGCGCAAGGGCTACCCGTACCTCGACTCGATCACCTACAAGCCGATCATCGACCCCAACTCCCGGACGAGCGCCCTCGACTCGGGCACGATCGACATCATGCACACCAACTCGCCCACGAGCCTCCAGCAGTTCCGGGGCGACAAGAAGTGGGCGTACTACGACAACAGCGGGCAGGTGGTCGGCCAACCCACCGTCCAGTGCATCATGCTCAACACGTCGGCGGAGCCGTTCAACAACCACACGCTCCGGTTGGCCATGGCCAAGTGCATCAACCAGGCGCAGTTCTCCAAGGTGATCAACAAGGGCATCGACGCGCCGATGCAGGGACTGTTCATCCCGGGCAGCCCGTACTACACCAAGACGGCCTACCCGAAGTACGACCCGTCCGGGGCTGCGAAGCTGGTGAAGCAGGTCCAGCAGCAGACCGGCAAGCAGCCGAGCTTCAACCTCAACGCGACGAGCAACTCGGACGTGCAGCGCGCGGCCCAGTTCCTCCAGCAGGCCTTCCAGCAGGCCGGCATGAAGGTGACCATCAACACCCTGGCCCAGTCGACCCTCATCAACGACGCGCTGGCCGGCACCTACCAGGCCACCACGTGGCGCCAGTTCGGCGCGGTGGACCCCGACCTCAACTACGTCTGGTGGACCACGCAGCTGGCCTCGGGCCCGCTGGCGCTGAACATGGCCCGCAACGTGGACCCCCGGATCCAGTCGTCGCTCGTGGCGGGGCGCACCACGAACAACAAGCCGGCCCGGACCAAGCAGTACCAGAACATCAACAAGTACCTGGCCCAAGACGTCCCCTACCTGTGGCTGGCCCGTGACACGTGGGCCGTGATCGCGAACCCCAAGGTGCAGAACTTCACCAACCCCAAGACGGTGCAGGGGTCCAAGGCCGTGGCCTTCGACGAGGGCGTGCTCTGGCCGACGCAGATCTGGGTCAAGTAGACCCGGGCGGCGTCGGTCGTCAGGCGTCAGCGCATCTCGACGTCGTCGAGGTACTCCTCGCGCCAGTGGGTGAAGCGCTCCTCGGGGAGGCGCAGGCAATAGGTCGGGCGCAGCGCCTCGACGAAGCCGCGTTCGTGGCTGACGGCGATGATGGTGCCGGGCCAGTCGCCCAGCATGGTGCCGACCGCGGTGATCGAGGACGGGTCGAGGTTGTTGGTGGGCTCGTCGAGCAGCAACACGTTGGCCTCGCCGGCCGACAGCATGGCGAGACCCAGCTTCGCCCGCTCGCCGCCTGACAGCGTGGCCGGCATCTGGTCCGCCGCCTTGGAGGGCAACCCGAACGAGCCGAGCAGGGCGCGCCGGTCCTTCTCCATTTTGAGGACGGCGTCGCTCACGTTGGCCACCGTGGGCAGGGTGGGATCGATCTGCTCGTGCTCCTGGGCGAAGTACCCGAGGACGACGTTCGGCCCCAGCTCCACCACGCCGTTGGAGGGGTCCTGCACCCCGGCCAGGCAGCGCAGCAGCGACGACTTGCCCGCGCCGTTGCGCCCGATGATCACGATGTGGTCGCCCCGGCCGGCGTGGAAGTCGACGTGGGTCGAGCACCTCGTTGTTGCCGTAGCGCACCCCCAGCTTGGCGACTTCGAGCGGGATCGCCCCACTGCGGGGCGGCACCGGCAGCTTGAACTTGCTGGCCCGCTCGCGCTTGTCGACCTGGGTGCGCGTGGCCTCCATCCGCTCCACCCGCTTGTCGAGCGCCTTGGCCTTGCGGGCCCGCTTCTCGGTGCTCGCCCGCATGGAGTCGGCCAAGGTGCTCAGGCGTTTGATCTCGCGCTGCTCGAGCTGGACGCGCGCTCGCGCTGGGACTGGTCCGCCTCGTGCTGGGCCTGGAACTTCGAGTAGTTGCCCTTCCACTCGGTGAGGTGCTGATTCGAGATGTGCAGCACCTTGGTGATCGACTGGTCGAGCAGCTTGAGGTCGTGGCTCACCACCAGCAACGCACCGGGGAAACGGGCCAGCTCGTCCAGCAACCAGCGCTTGGCCGAACGGTCCAGGTGGTTGGTCGGCTCGTCGAGGATCATCAGCTGTGGTTCCTGGAACAGGACGCGCACCAGGTCGACCCGGCGCCGCTGACCCCCGGAGAGCTCGTCGATGTCCTCGAGGAGGAGTTCCTGGCGCAGCCCCAACCCGTCGGCCAGCCGCGCCATCACGGCCTCGGCCTCGTACCCGCCGCTGGTCTGGAACTTGTCCTGCAGGTCGGTGAACAGTTCGATGTGCGCGTCCGTCGCCTCGTCGGCCAGCGCCTTGCGGGCCGCGCCCAACGCGTCGTCGAGCACGTCGAGGCCGCGGGCCGAGAGGATGTGGGAGAAACCGGTGCGCTCGAGGCCCAGCCCGCCGGGCACCGGGGCCTGGGGCAGGTACCCGTAGGAGCCCAACACCCGGACGTTGCCCCGATGGCGCAGCTGGGGGCCGGACTCCCCGACCAGCACGGAGATGAAGGAGGACTTGCCCGTCCCGTTGCGGCCCACCAGGCCGACCTTCTCGCCCTCCCCCACCACGAAGGACGCGTCGGTGAGCAGGGTGCGGTCGCCGATTTCGATGGTGAGGTTGGAGCCGACGATCACGACACATTGTACGAGCAGGAACATCGCCTCGGTACACTCGCCAAATGGCCGCTCTGGATCGCAAATGGTGGACGCTGATCGCAGTCTGCACCGGCGTCTTCATGCTCCTGCTCGACATCACCGTCGTGAACGTCGCGCTGCCGGACATCCAGCGCGAGCTCAACTCGAGCTTCACCGACCTGCAGTGGGTGGTGGACGCCTACTCGCTGACGCTCGCCGCGTTCCTCCTGACCGCCGGCGTCGTCGGCGACATCTACGGGCGGCGCAAGGTCTTCGCCGCCGGCCTCGCCATCTTCTCCGTCGCGTCGCTGCTGTGCGGTCTGTCGACGACACCGCTGATGCTCAACCTCTGCCGCGCCGTCCAGGGCGTCGGCGGCGCCATCATGTTCGCCACGTCGCTCGCGCTGATCGCCGTTGCGTTCGTCGGGCGCGACCGCGGCACGGCCTTCGGCATCTACGGCGCCGTCATCGGGGGCGCGGTCGCCATCGGCCCCCTCCTCGGCGGAGCCATCACGAGCGCCTGGGGCTGGCGCTGGATCTTCTTCGTCAACGTCCCGATCGGCGCCATCGCCATTCTCATCACGTTCGCCCGGATCGCCCCCTCCAAGGACAGGCAGGCGCACCGGGTCGACTGGATCGGATTCGTGACCTTCTCGGGCAGCCTCTTCGCTCTCGTCTTCGCGCTGGTACGGGGAAACGACCTCGGCTGGAGCAGCACCACCATCGTGGCGCTCCTGGTGGCGTCGGCTGTGCTGATGGCCGCGTTCTTCGTGAACGAGACCCGCACCCCGGAGCCGATGCTCGACCTCGGCCTCTTCAAGATCCCGGCCTTCGTGGGCGTGTCCATCGTCGCCTTCACGATCGCGGCGTCGATCTTCGCCATGTTCCTGTACCTGACGCTCTACATCCAGGACGACCTCGGCTTCGGGCCGCTGCCAGCCGGAATCAAGTTCCTCCCGCTCACACTCCTGGCCTTCGTGGTCGCGCCCTTCTCCGGTCGCCTGACCGTGCGGGTGCAGTCGCGCTACCTGTTCGCGGTCGGCATGCTGCTCATTGCGGGCGGGCTCCTGTGGATGTCCGACACCACCCCGACGTCGGCCTGGACCGTGCTCTTGCCGGGGTTCATCCTGTGCGGCATCGGCATCGGCACGGTCAACCCCGTGCTCGCCAGCGGCTCGATCTCGGTGGTGCAGCCGCAGCGCAGCGGCATGGCCTCGGGTGCCAACAACACGTTCCGCCAGGTCGGCATCGCCACGGGGATCGCTGTCCTGGGCGCGGTGTTCCAGACCCAGATCATCGCCCACACCACCGCCGCGCTGAACAAGACGAGCGACGGCCTTGCGGTCCTGCACCGCGGCGGCTCGGAGCTACGCGGGGCGCTGTCGGCCGGCCAGGTACATCAGGTGGCGCAGCAGATCCCGGCCGCCGGCGCGCGCAACGCGCTGCTGAGCGCCTACCACCAAGGGTTCTCCGCGACGATCAACCACCTCATGATCATCGGCGCCATCGTGGCGTTCGTGGGTGCGGTCGCCGGGTTGGTGCTGGTGCGCCAGCGGGACTTCGTGATCCCCGGCAGTCCCGGCGCGGGGCAGGCTGCGCCCTCGGGAGAGCAGCCCTCGGAGGACGTGCCGCTCCCGGCCGTGCATGCTTGAACCCTTCACGTTGGAGGGCACCTTCGTGCGGCTCGAGCCGCTCTCCGAGGCCCATCTGCCCGGGTTGGTCGCGGCGGCGTCGGAGGACCGGAGCAATTACCAGTGGGCGTACGTGCCCGAAGGCCTCGAGCACTGGACGGCGTACGTGCGCGACGCCATGGCCAAGGAGGCTGCCGGAGCCCACGTGGCGTTTGCGACCGTGCAACGTGGTCGGGGCCCGGGTGACGCCACCGCCGGCGACCGGGTCGTCGGTGCGACGCGGTTCTGCGAGATTGCCTTCTGGCAGTGGCCGCCGGGGGCGGGCCACCAGCGGGACGGGGTCCCCGACGTCGTGGACATCGGGTTCACGTTCCTGGCGGAGTCGGCGCAACGGACCCCGATCAACACCGAGGCCAAGTTGCTGATGATGACCCATGCGTTCGAGGTGTGGCGGGTGCACCGGGTGGCGCTGCAGACCGACGTGCGCAACAAACGGTCGTGGGCTGCCATCGAACGCATCGGCGGCCAGCTCGACGGGATCATGCGAGCCGACCGGCCCGGTGCCGACGACACCGTCCGCACCTCGGCGCGCTTCTCCATCGTGGCGGAGGAGTGGCCGGCGGTGAAGCAGCGTCTGATGACCCGGCTGGCGCAGGAGTAGGCCGACCGACCCTCAGGATCAGACGCCGAGTGACGCGGCGCGGAGCCGAGCGGCGAGGTCGGCGTCGCCGGTGATCTCGACCCGGGCCGCCCCCTGGCGACCGGCGCCGAACATGGTGAGCTCGCCCGGGTCGCCCGCCAGCGTGAGGCGCGGCCCGCTGCCGCGCACCTTGTCGTCCCGTCCCGGCGAGCTGATCACGATCGTCGCGGGCACCTTCTTCGCCAATCCCCCGGGCCCGACACGTGTCCAGAGGGCATTGGCCAGCTCCGGCGAGATCGGGCGGGGCGCCCAGTCCGGCTGGGCGCGGCGGACGTCCTCGACGTGGATGAAGAACTCCACCGTGTTCATCGGTCCATCAAAGGGTCGAAGGAGCAACGGCGGTCCGCGGCGGACGGTCTCGACGAGCTTCTCCCACGGTGTCCGCTCCCGTGCCGCGCGCCGCACCTTGTCCGTATACCCGGCCAACGGGGGCCAGACCAGGCCGGGGCCGCTGTCGGGTCGCCGTTCACGGACAACGAGGTGCGCGGCCAGATCGGCGGTGGTCCACCCCTCGCACAATGTGGGCGCGTCGGGACCGAGCTCGACGAAGAGATCACAGAGCGTCGTGCGTTCCTGCTGCGCCAGAGCGGGTGGTGACATTGGCGCATTCTAAAGAAGCTCCGGGCAGAGAGAGTACGCCCGGCGTCAGCTCGTCGCGCAGGAGTCGTTCCAGGGCTGCTCGCCGTCGGCGCGATAGAGCGCGAGGGCGAGGTCATCCTGCTCGGCCGGCGTCGCCTCGTTCGGCGGGACGTTGATGAGCTGCGGCATGCCGGCAAGCTCGGCTGCTTCGTTCCACGTCGCCTGGCTGAATTGAAAACCGCCCATGTAGGTGCCCCCGGGCGAGACGGCGCCGTAGTTGCCGCCGGACTCCCTCTGCAGGACGCATTGGAGGAAAGGAGGCAGGGACGGATCGCCAGACGATGTGGTGACGACACCTCCCTGTTGTGGGGTCGAGGTGGGCGGCTTTGGCGCTCGCGCTGTCGCGACCGCGGCAGCTGCTGCTGCCTTGGCCTGTGCCGCCCGGACAGCTGCTGCCGCCGCCGCTGCCTGAGCCGCCTGCTGCTGGGCCACCGCCACGCCGAGCGCACCGGTGACCTCAGACTGTTTGGACGCGAGCAGGGCCGCCGTCTGACGCGCGGCGTTCGTCAGTGTCGCCTCCTGGTTGGTCGTCGCTTGATCCCGAGCCTCTTGTTGTTGGAGCGTCGCGCGTTCGGCACGCAAGCCGTTCTCGTCGGTATGTAGGGCGGCGATGGTCAGCGAGATGTCGCCGCTTGCCACTTCTTCGTACTCGGCTCTCGTCGGCGCCTCCTTCGCGTTCTCGAACATGCCTGCGGCCCCGCTGACCTCTGGGTCCAAATTGATGTAAGCAGACAGCGCTTCAGACTGCAGCCGCTTGCGATCGCGATTCACCCGGCTGATGTCGGCTTGGATCTGGTCCTCGCTGGATGCGATCTGCGCCTCATCGCGTTGGACCCTGGCCCCATCGACGTCGTACTGCTGCTGGTAGGTCCCGATCTGGAGTTGTTCCAAGACCAGGTCCCGCGAGATCTGCGCCGCTTGGGTCTTGAGATTTGACACTTGATCGGCCGCGACGGGTCCCGGGGGCACGACCACCGTTGCGGTGATCGTGCTTACGAGAGACAGGCCCAGCATCCCCACCCCAACACCAGCGAGCGTTTGCACTCGGCATCGGAGACCTGGCTTCGTCGTCGGGCGCTTCCTGGCACCGGTCACGATAGGGCATCACGTCTAGTCGATTTTGCGTCGACAGTGCAAACTGCGGGTGCCTGAAGTCGTCATCACGCCGCGTTCGCGCCATGGCATCCTGCATTGGTGCAGTCGATCTACGCGGCCGCAGGAGGTGACGACGTTCTTCTTGCAGCTGGCGCATGCCTGGCACGCCCGGGTATTGGCCGACGAGGTGGTCCGTCACGCGTTCAGCCACGGCTACCACCCTGAGCACACCGCACGCCTCGCGGCGTATTGGATCGAGGCGCTCGGTGGCCCGGCGAGGTACTCCGAACTCATTGGTGACGAGACCTCCGTGGTGAGGATCCACAGCGGGAATGGCCCCCATGAGGAGATGGATCGTCGGGCGATCGAGTGTTTCGATCTTGCGCTCGCCGACGTCGGCTTGGATCGTGACGAAAAACTCCGGCAGGTGCTGCGCGACTACTTCAGTTGGGCGACCACGACGACCATGGCGCAGTACCACGACTCGGCAGACGACGTACCGAAAGGTCTCCAGATCCCCCATTGGTCTTGGGACGGTTTGGTCAGCAACCCATAGGGATCAACCGGGGACGGCCGAAGACACGGATGCCCGGTGAGGACGTCCTATCTGCCAGGCGCCTCCAGTGACCGCTCGCAGATCAGTTCGATGTTGTTCCCGTCGGGGTCGATGAGATCGACGGACTGGCCGGCGATGTTCGACGTGATGCCCTCGTGCGCGACGCCGATCGCAGTCAGGTGCTCGCACCACGCGGTGAGTGCCCCCATATCGGAGATGGCAAGTGCAATGTGATCCAGCGCGCCAGGTGTGCCCGCACGGCCCCCGGCGGAGAGCACCACACGGAATCGGCCGATCGTGGATCGGAGGGCGACGTAACGCCCGGGATCTTCCCGCAGTTCGGTCAGGCCGAGGGCGCGCTTGTACCACGCCACGCTCGCATCGAGATCGGAGACATTTAGCTGGAAATGCGACAGTCCATCGATCGGCAACGCGTCCATCAGGCCACCGTAAGCCCGGGCGACCCAGGGGACAAACCTTGTGCCAGTCGGCCCAGCCGGGCTGCACGTTTTCGGCGTGATGTGTGCCCCATGACGCATGGCGGGTTTCGGGGACGAGTGTCCGGGCATCAATTATTGACGAGCATCCGAGACTGCTCGAGGAGGTCACGCATGCACACGTCTTTCGAGGCACGGTTCGACGTCGAACAATGGGACGAGTCAACCTTTGACGACCAGAGTGGTACTCCGAAGGTGACCCGAGCACGGGTGACAAAGCGCTACTCGGGCGACGTCGAAGGAACTTCGACCACCGAATGGCTCATGGCCTACGCCAAGGATGGCTCGGCACGATTTGTCGGCCTGGAGCGAATTTCAGGATCGATCGACGGCCGAAAGGGAAGTTTGGTCCTCCAGCACGTCGGTTCGTACGAGGACGGCGCAGCCAAGGGCGACTTGGAGGTCATCGACGGTGCCGGTTCGGGCGCCTTGCTGTCGGCGGCCGGCGACGGCCGTTTCCTCGCTGATCCCGGTGGATCGGTGAAGCTTGACCTGACCTTCGACTGACGACCCCGCAGGACGCCACCTGCGGCGACTCGGCCGTTGGCTCCCTTGGGACAAACTGTCCCTATGGAAGGCCAGATCCAGCACGTGTCGATCCACGGTCACGACGTGGCGTACCGCCTGGAGGGTCGGGGTCCCGTACTCCTCCTTCTCCACGGCATCGCCGGGAGCTCTCGAACCTGGCGGGACGTGATCCCTCTCCTGACCGATCGGTTCACGGTTCTCGCACCGGACCTCATGGGTCACGGCCTGTCCGAGAAACCGGTCGGGGACTATTCGCTGGGCGCGTTCGCCAGTGGGCTCCGAGACCTGCTCGACGTCCTCGGCATGGAGCGGGCTTCGATCGTCGGCCAGTCGTTTGGGGGTGGGGTGGCCATGCAGCTCGCCTACCAGCATCCGGAGCTCTGCGATCGACTCGTGCTCGTGGACAGTGGCGGTCTCGGGCGCGAAGTGAACTGGATGCTTCGCTTCATGACGCTTCCGGGCAGCGAGTACCTGATGCCGGTGATCTTCCCGGGGTTCGTGCGCGATTGGGGGGACAGCCTGCTGCGATTCGTCAACGACCGGGGCGTTCGCCTGAGTCGGATGACCGAGATGTGGAGCGCCTACGGGTCACTGGCTGAGGCGGAAAACCGCCAGGCGTTCGCCCGCACCATCAGATCCGTTATCGACCCCGGCGGTCAGACGGTCAGTGCGATGGATCGCCTGTACCTGGCCTCCTCGATGCCGACGTTGATCATCTGGGGAGATCGCGACGACATCATCCCGGTCAGCCATGCGCATGCGGCTTGCGAGGCCATTCCGGGGTGCCGATTGGTCATCATCGAGGGCGTTGGTCACTTTCCTCAAATCGAGGCGCCGGAACAATTCGTCACTGCGCTCATCGACTTCGTGGACTCGACGGAACCCGCTCGAGTGGGCGCCGAGGACCGCCAGCGGATGCTCAGAGAGCGATCCGAATCACTTGCGGCGGATGCCAAGACCGTCGGGATTGACGACATTGGTCGGCCTTCCCGCGGCGAAGGCGTTGACCTGATCGAAGATGTCTGAGAACCGCAGCTCCCATTCGTCGGTCGTGACGTAGCCGGGGGCCTGCTACCCCGCAGCGCCGCCCAAGGCCGCGGTGATGTCGTCGATCGCCGTTTGCTCGGCCTCGCTCACCTCTTGCCCGTGCTCCCGGTGTGCAGCAGCGACCCGGTGGGACAGCGTGACGATGAACCGGCGATATTCCTCGACCTCTTCGGGTGAGGCCTTGCCCTCCAGCAGAGCGACCGAATCACGGAGGTGTTGGAGTCCGTGCTGGCGCAGCTCGTCTTGCGAGTGAAAGTGCGTGTGATCCCGCTCGGGCTTCGCCGCGACGATCTCGTCGAGGAGTTGGCTCTTGCCGTGCTGTTGGCGTGCCTCGACGTAGGCCTTGGCCATGGCGATGGTTTCGCGAAACGTGCCGCCTCGTTGAGCGGTTACGACGATCATTCCGGCACTTGGAGGCGCCTCGAGCACGAGTTCCCACTCCTCGGCCGTAAAGTCAGACTTCGAGGTCATCGCCTGTCTCCGATCTGTCGCTACCCGATTTCCTTCCTGGACGCACCGTAGCGTCCAATGCATCGGGCGGGGTCAGGCGTTCGTGGTTCGAAACTGATGCCCGAAGAGTTTGTCTGCGCCGACACGTGCATGAACCTCGTGTCCCGCATGTCCTGCCAGGGCGAGCCTGGTGCCCAACTTCCGCCGGCGACGCTCACAGCTCCGCCGAACCCAGCCACGATCAGGCCCGGGCCATGGTGGCCTGGATCTTGCGCGGTGGAGCGCATGGACCGCGGCCTCAGCCTCGTCCTTGGGCCGCACGGCCGCCACGGCCTTGCCGGTGCGGTGGATCTTCCACGCCAGCTGGTCTGCCCGCTCGACCGTGTGGCCGAAGATCTCGACGAACGCCTGGATCACGGTCTGGAACGTCGTGACGTCGTCGTTCCAGACGATCACCGCCCACAGATCCTCGACTGCGAAGAACGCGTCGATGTCGTCGTCCGCGAGCGTCGGGCAGATCGATGGTCGAGGGGTGGGAGTGCGTGGACATGTTCGCCTGGACCACGAGTCGGAATCCCCGATTTTTGGCCCAAAACATTCTAGTCCTGCGAGGTAGCGTGCGGTCATGCAAGCAACCGTCTTGAACGGACCACGTGATGTCAGTCCCTCGAGACGGTGCCCGACCCGGTGCTCCCTGGGCCGGAGGGCATCGTCGTGACCGTGGAGCGCACGGCGATCTGCGGGTCCGACCTCCACCTCTTCCACGACGCGCCCACCGGCACCGGCATCCGCTTGGGTCACGAGGTGATCGGAACCGTGGCAGAGGCCGGCCCGCACGTGCACAGCCTGCGGCGCGGTGACCGCGTCCTCGTGTCGGGCGTGATCGGCTGCGGCGTCTGCGCGCCCTGCCTGGCCGGGCAGCCCAACGTCTGCCTGGCCGACAAGGCGGCCGCGTTCGGCACCGTGCCGGACCTGCCCGGCGGACAGGCAGAAGCGATGGCGGTGCCCTTCGCCGACGTCTTCGCCTTGCCCATTCCCGAGGGGGTCGGCGACGAGGAGGCGGTGCTGCTCACCGACATCCTGCCGACGGGCTACGTCGGCGCGTTGCGGGCGGCGATCCGGCCGGGCGCGACGGTGGCCGTGATCGGCCTCGGGCCCGTCGGCATCATGGCCTTGCAGTGCGCGGCGCTGTTCGGACCGGCCCGCATCCTGGCCGTGGACCAGGTGCCCGAGCGATTGGCCCGGGCCGAGCGGCTCGGGGCGGAGCCGATCGACGCGCGGATCCGCGCCCGGCGCGGCGCAGGTCATGGAGGCGACCGGAGGCCGCGGCGCGGACTCCGTCATCGAGGCGGTCGGTGCCGACGCGACGGTCCTCGACGCCGTGTCGTGCGCGGCGACCGGGGGCACGGTGTCGATCGTCGGGGTCAACCTGTCGCTGGCGCTGCCCTTCCCGATGGGCCTCGTCTTCCTGAAGAGCTTGACGGTGCGCGCGGTTTTCGCACCGGTACCGGGCACCTGGCCCTCGCTCGTCCCCCTGGTGCAGTCGGGGCGCCTGCAACTGGCCGAGACGTTCACGCACCACATGGAACTCAGCCGGGTGGCCGAGGCCTACAAGTTGTTCGACTCCCGGGTCGACGGCGTCTTGAAGGTCTTGCTCCGACCGAACTGAAGCGTCCCCTCCGGGTGCTCGGGCGTGCGGTTGCGCACGATCGGCCAGGTGGCCTCGCCCAAGCTCGGGCCGGGCACGAACCACGGCGCGGGCGGCGGAAGGACCAGCAGCGTGAGTGCGTCGACGATCGGCTCGTAGTTGACGCGCCAGCCCTGGAAGTTCAGCCACGCCTCGTCCGCGTCGCGCTCCAGTCGGGAACTGCACCTCCTCGAGGCGGCGGAAGCCCTCGTCGAACTCCGCGCGGGTCAGGCGGGTGCCCATGGTCGGCAAGGGGTCGTCGTCGTGCTCGATGTGCAACGCCCGCGCGATCGAGCGCAGGCACCGGATCCCCATGGACAGGCACAGCCGGGCCTGGCGCGGCGTCTGGTCCGGGCTCACCGAGTGGTAGAGCGCGGCCGAGTCCATCATCGCCACCAGCGCGATCAGCCAGCTGCGGCCGCGACACGGGCGAGCGGAACCAGATGAGGCCCGGGTAGTTCGACTGGCTCTCCGAGACCGCGGCCGCCCAGCGCTCCCAGTCGGCGTACAGCGGCGGCAGCTCGGCCATGGTTGTCGAGCCAGTAGTGCCGCGCCAGGATCTCGGGGCCCCACGCCGGCGCCCCGCCCCGGCCTTCGAGCAGGGTCACCTCCGTCTCCCGGGCGGCGAAGGCGTTGTAGAGCGCCGGCAGGTAGGCGATCTCGAGCGCGATGACGAGGAGCCCGACGCCGGCGGCCAGGATCTCGAGCGTGTGCGGGCCCGGCACCCGGCGCCGAGGCGATGCCCAGGGTGAACACCGACGAGCCGGCGATCGCCGAGGGCCGACGCAAAGTCGATCCCGGCGTTCCACCAGATGATCAGCGCGAACCCGAGCGACGAGGAGGCACAACCACAGCGCGAACAGCGCCACCATGGAGGCCGGCCCGACGAAGGACAGCATGCGGTCGCGCAGCTCGTAGGTCGGCAGGTGCGGCGAGACGTGCCGCGCCGCTGCCGCCGATCACCCGAGCGACGCCGCGCGTCGTCGCGCGACGAGGTGACGCGGGGCAGCACGAGGGCGGTGAAGACGTTCCACACCGTGACGAGCACGATGACGATGCCCGCGACAAGTCCGACCAGGCGGGCCACCTCCACGCCGGTCATCCTGCCAGATGCGGCTCGGACCCGCCTGCGGTGTCGCTCAGACGGGGCCGGGCGCGACGGCGCGGCCGCGCGGCCAGGCGCTGCGCCGGCTTGCCCGAGGCGACGAGCGCGGCCGGCACGTCGATGGCCCGTGACCGCAGGAGCTCGCCGAGGCCCTTGGCCTGCGTGTCGAGCCGCAGGTTCGACGCCACGCCCCAGCCCAGGATCCCGTGCACGACGAAGTTGACGGCCCGCAGGTTCGGGAGGGGGTGGCGGTGACCTCGAACTGGGCCAGCTCGGGGAGGAGCGCCCGCAGGGCCTCGGTCGTGAAGTCCGACTGCAGCCACGTGGCCACGTCGTCCTCGTCGGCCCAGACGCCGATGTTGGCGTCGCCGCCCTTGTCGCCCGAGCGCGCGCCGAGCAGGACCCCGAGCGGCACCCGGGTCAGGTCGGCCGACGTCGCCGCGGGCGACGGCGCCGGCCGCCACGCCGGCATCGGGCTCGGGCAGTTCGCTCGAGTGGCGGGGCCGTCGCCGGCGCGGCGTCGGCGGGACCACGATCCCCTCGCACTCGACACGCGGCGTCACGGCCGACGCCGCGACCGTGGTCGGCCAGTAGCGGGCGACGCCCTGCGCGCCCGAGGGCGCGGAGGTGAAGAACGTGCCGGGATAGCTCGACAGGCTGGTCTCGACGACCGCGCCGGAGAAGGCACGCCCGACGGCCTGCTCGTCGTCGCCGCGCACGGCCAGGCGGAGATACGCCATGCCGCCGCCGCTCAGGTCGCCCGACAGGTCCTCGGCCGTCTCGGCAAAGGCGCCCGCGGCCGCCGGGGATCCCCGCCCACACCGCGTCGGCGGCGAACCGCGCCTTGTCGACCGGCTGCCCGCCGGTCAGCGCCAGCGTCATGGAGTTGCGCCAGCCGGCGTCGAGGTTGGCCGTGACCTTGAGCGTGGGCGGTGGGGCCTCGCCGCGCACGCCGGCGATCCGCACTCGGTCCGTGTCTTCCTGCGCCAGCTCGATGGTGTCGAAGCGGGCCACCGCGTCCGGGACTCAGGTAGCGCGGGCCCCCGATCTCGTAGAGCAGCTGCGCCGTCACCGTGCCCACGGTCACCGCACCGCCGGTGCCGGGGTGCTTGGTGATGACGGAGGACCCGTCTGGATGCAGCTCGGCGATCGGGAAGCCGATGCGGTCCCGGCCCGGCACTTCCTCGAAGAACGCGTAGTTCCCGCCGCAGCACTGCGCGCCGCACTCGATCACGTGGCCCGCCACCACCGCCCCGGCGATCGGGTCGAGGTCGCCGTCGCCCCATCCGAACGCATGCAGCGCCGGCCCCACCACGAGCGCGGCGTCGGTGACGCGACCGGTGACCACCACCTGGGCGCCGGCGGCCAGGGCATCGGCGATCGGGCGGGCCCGCAGATAGGCGTTGGCCGTCACCAGCGGCGCGCCCTCGGGCAGCGGCTCGCCCGTGTCGATGTTCACGAACCGTTCGCCCCCGGCGCGCAGTTCCTCCACCCGGGACGTGATGTCGTCGCCCGACACCGACGCCACCCGCACGTCGACCCCAAGGCGCCGCGCCAGCTCGCGCACCGCCGTGGCGAGGCCCTCGGGCTCGAGGCCACCCGCGTTGGCGACGACGGTGATCCCGCGCTCGACGCAGGCTGGGAGCACCTCTTCGAGCTCGCGCAGGAACGTGCGGGCGTAGCCGCCGCTGCGCTCTCGGGTCTTGTGGAGGATGTACATCGTCAGCTCGGCGAGCCAGTCGCCGGTCAAGACGTCGATCGGGCCACCCTCCACCATCTCGCGCGCCGGCCGAGAGGCGGTCACCGAAGAACCCGCTGCAGTTCCCGATGCGGAGCGGGTCGCGCCGGGGCGCGGCGGCTGCGGCTGCGGCTGTGCTCACGCGGGTTCCAGCTCCACCAGCAGATCGCCGACGTCGACCTGCTGGCCCGGCGCGCTGCGGATTTCACGCACCGTCCCCGCCCCGTGCGCTCGCAGCGTGTGTTCCATCTTCATCGCCTCCAGCACGACGAGGCCGTCGCCCTCCGCGACCACGTCGCCCACGCTCACGAGCACCTTGGTCACGGCACCCGGCAGCGGCGCCCGGCACTCGCCGGCCACGCCGCCGCGCTCGGCCGCGTCGTCCTCCGCCCGCAACGCGAACGTCGACTGGCCTTCGGGCCCGTTGACGAAGGCGGCGTGTGGCGAGAGGCGCACCCGGTAGCGGCGCCGGAGCCCGTCGACCGCGGTCAGGTCGACCACCCCGTCCTGCGTCGCCGCCGAGCCGACCGTCTGCCACTCGCCCTCGACCCGGACCTCCGCCGGCTCGTGGGGGGCGGGCGTGCGCACTTCGACCGTCCCCGCCGTGTCGCGCAGCTCGTCGGCGTGCAGCGCGCGGCCGACGTTACGCCAGCCCGCGGCCGGCACCGGGACGATGCTGCGCGCCGCCCGCTCCTCCAAGAGGCAGAACGCGACGGCGGCGGCGTGGCGCCGGCGCACCTCGTCGGGCGTGGTGGCGTCGCGGAGATCGGGTCGGCTCTCGAGATAGTGGATGTCGACTCGCCGCGACGGAACGCGTCGTCGTCGAGCACGGCCTGCAGCAGCTCGCGGTTGGTCTCCAGGCCGTCGAGTTCGAGGGAACGCAGCGCCAGCGACAGTCGGGCGACCGCCCCAGCCCGGTCGGCACCGTGCGCCATCAGCTTGGCGACGAGCGAGTCGTAGGCCGGGCTGACGACGCTCCCCGACTCGATGGCGCGGTCGACGCGCACGCCCGCTCCCTGCGGCCAGTGCACGTGTGCGGCGGTCCCGGGTGTCGGTCGGTAGCCGTCGCGCGGGCTCTCGGCGCACAACCGCACCTCAATGGCGTGGCCCGAGACGGTGACAGCCTCCTGGCCGAAGGGCAGTGGACGTCCGGACGCGACCGCCAGCTGCAGGCCCACCAGATCGAGGCCGGTGACGAGCTCGGTCACGCCGTGCTCGACCTGGAGGCGCGTGTTCATCTCGAGGAAGTAGAAGCCATTTCCGTCGACGAGGTACTCCACCGTGCCCACGCCGACGTAGCCGACCGCCTTGGCCGCGGCGATGGCGGCCTTCCACATGGCACCCCGTGTCGCGGCGGGCACGAACACCGCCGGGGCCTCCTCCACGACCTTCTGGTGCCGGCGCTGGACCGAGCACTCGCGGTCGAAGAGATGCAGGACGACGCCGTGACCGTCCCCGATGATCTGCACCTCGATGTGCCGGGGGTCGGGCAGATACCGCTCGACGAACACCTCGTCCGACCCGAAGGCGGCCGCAGCCTCGCGCTGCGCCGCCGCCACCGCGTCGCCGAGATCGCCGGGAGAGTCGACCAGGCGCATGCCCCGCCCTCCCCCACCGGCCGACGCCTTGACCAGCAGCGGGTAGCCAACGCCTGCCGCCAGTTCCGCCAGCGCGGCGCCGTCAGCGTCCGCGGGGACGACCGCGCTCGGGAGCACCGGCACGCCCGCCGAGGCGACCACCTCCTTGGCGCGGGACTTGTGCCCCATGATGCGCATCGCCTCGGGCGGTGGGCCGACCCACACGATGCCCGCTCCGGCGCACGCCTCCGCCAGCGCCGGGTTCTCGGACAGGAACCCGTAGCCGGGGTGCAGGGCGTCCGCGCCCGACGCCTGTGCGGCGCGCACCAACGCGTCAGGGTCGAGGTAGGTCTCGTGCAGCGACGAGCCCACGAGCAGTACCGCAGCGTCGGCTTCGCCGACGTGCGGGCTGGCCGCGTCGTCCGCCGCGTACACCGCGACGGCTTCACACCCCGCGTCGTGCGCGCCGCGGATGAGCCGGCGGGCGATCTCGCCGCGATTGGCCACGAGGACCCGGCGCACCGATTCGGCCGCCATCAGTGCCGCACCACCCCGAACACCGCCGTACCCTTCACGGGCGCCGAGTGCACGGCGGCCAACGCGATGGCCAGCACCGTTCGGGTGTCGCGCGGATCGATGATCCCGTCGTCCCACAAACGGCCGGTAGCGTACTGCGCGGTCGACTCCTCCTCGATCTGGTTCTCCGTCGCCTGGCGCAACTCCTCGTCGGCTTCCTCGTCGAAGGGACGGCCGGCTGCCTGGGCGGCGTTGCGCCGCACGATGGACAGCACCCCGGCCAGCTGCTTGGGGCCCATGACGGCGATGCGGTGGTTCGGCCACGTGAAGACGAAGCGCGGGTCGTAGGCCCGGCCGGCCATGGCGTAGTTGCCCGCGCCGTAGCTGGCGCCGACCATGAGCGTGAGGTGGGGCACCGCGGAGTTGGAGACGGCGTTGATCAGCTTGGCCCCGTCCTTGATGATGCCGCCCTGCTCGTAGCGCGTGCCCACCATGAACCCGGTGATGTTCTGCACGAAGAGGATCGGCGTGTCGGTCCGATTGCACAGGGCGATGAACTGCGCGCCTTTCTGCGCCTCGGGCGAGAACAGGATGCCGTTGTTGGCGACCACGCCGATCGGGTAGCCGCCGATGGACGCCCACCCGCACACGAGCTGGGTCCCGTAAGACTCCTTGAACTCCTCGAAGCGAGAGCCGTCGACGATGCGGGCGAGGATCTCGCGCACGTCGAAGGGCACCCGCACGTCGACCGAGGCGATGCCGAGCAGTTCCTCGGGCGGGTAGCGCGGCTCGTCCGCCGGGCCGTCGGGGGCCGGGCCGAGGCGTGGCCAGTGCAGGTGGCTCACGATCCCGCGGGCGATACGCAGCGCATCCTCCTCGTCGCGGGCCAGGTAGTCACACAGGCCGGAGGTGCGGGCGTGCATCAGGGCTCCGCCCAGCTCCTCTTCGTCGGCGTCCTCGCCGATGGCCATCTTCACCAGCGGCGGCCCGCCCAGGAAGACGCGGGCGCGGTCCTCGACCATGACCGTGTAGTCGCTCATGCCCGGGAGGTAGGCGCCGCCCGCGGTCGACGAGCCGAACACCACACAGATGGTCGGGATGCCCTGCGCGGACAGCTGGGTCAGGCGGCGGAACTGCTCGCCGCCGGGGACGAAGACGTCGGCCTGGCGGGGCAGGTCCGCCCCTCCGGACTCGACGAGGAGCAGAAGCGGGAGGCGATTCTCCTCGGTCACGTCCATGGCGCGCAGCAGCTTGCGGATCGTGGTCGGGCTCGTCGTGCCGCCGCGCACGGTCGGGTCGTTCGCGATGACGAGGCACTGGGTGTGCGCCACCTCGGCCAGCGCAACGACGACGCCACCACCGACGGGGTCGCCCGTGTGGAGGCCGGCGAGCGGGCAGAGCTCGAGGACGGGAGTCCCGGGGTCGACGAGCGCCTCGATGCGCTCGCGCACCATCATCTTGCCGCGGGAGCGGTGCCGCTCGACGTACTGCGGACCGCCGCCGGCCAGCACCTCGTCGTGCAGGACGCGCACCTCGTCGGCCAGCGCGCGCATGGCGTCCGCGTTGGCGAGGTAGTCGGCGTCCGACGTCGTCAGCAGGCTCCGCAGCGGCGTGCTCATGGCGCGGTGCTCACTCGGTCGTGTCCCACGACGGCCGGCGCTTCTGCAAGAAGGCCTCCATGCCCTCCGCCGCCTCGGCGCCGGCGAACAGGTCGGCCGAGAGCGCGGCCGCCGCACGCAGGGCGTCGTCCCAATCGAGCCCGGGCAGGTTGCGCAGCAGGCCCTTGGTGGCCTTGAGGGCGCCCGGCGCGGCCTGGCGGATGCCCGTCGTCTGTTCGGCCACCCATTCGTCCAGCGCGTCCATGTCGGCGGTGACCGCGCTCAGCAGGCCGGCGGCCTCGGCCTCGCGGGCGCCGAACCGCTCGCCGGTGAGCGTCCATGCGGGCCAAGAAGCGGCGGTCCATGACCCGCAGGGCCGGCACCATGATCATCGCCGGCGCCACCCCGACCCGGACCTCGGTGAAGGCAAACGTGGCCGCCTCCGGAGCGACCGCCATGTCGGCGGCCGCGATGAGACCGAGCCCGCCGGCCCGGGCATGGCCGTTCACCCGGGCGATGACCGGCACTGCGCTCTCGACGATCGTCGTGAGGATGTCGGGCATGCGGTTCGGCGCGGCGCGCCCCCGCTCGGACAGGTCGGCGCCCGAGCAGAACACCGTGCCCGCTCCCGTGAGCACGACGACCCGCACCTCGGGGTCCCGCGTCGCATCACGCAACGCCTGGTCCAGCTCCTCGAGGAGCCGGGCCGACAGCGCGTTGCGGTTCTCGGGCGAATCGAGCGTGAGGGTACGCACGCCGCCGTCATGCTGCACGCGGAGATACGAATCCGTCACGAATGCGCAGTGTAGGGGGGTGCCCGTCGAGGGGCGGAAAAGGGCCGGTGGTATCGTTCGCCGGTGATCGAGTCCGACGAGCACCAGCTGTTTCGAAAGACCCTCCGCGACCTCTTCGAGCGCGAGATCGAGCCGCACGTCGACGAGTGGGAAGCGGGTCGGATGTTCCCCGCCCACGAGCTCTTCCCGAAGCTGGGCGCGGTCGGCCTCTTCGGCCTCGAGTACGACGAGGCCTACGGCGGCATGGGTGCGGACCACAGTTTCACCCTCATCGCGGCGGAGGAGATGGGGCGCATCAGCTGCGGCGGCGTGCCGATGGCGATCGCCGTGCAGATGTCCATGTCCACCCCCGCGTTGCACCGCTACGGCAGCCACGAGCTGAAGGAGCGGTATCTGGCGCCGGCCATCCGCGGCGAGGTCGTGACGTCCATCGCGGTGACCGAGCCCGACGCCGGCAGCGACGTCGCCGGCATCCGGACCCGTGCCGTGCGCGACGGCGACGAGTGGGTCATCAACGGCTCGAAGATGTTCATCACCAACGGGGCCCAGGCCGACTGGCTCTGCCTGCTGGCCCGCACCTCCGACGAGGCCGACGGCGCCCGCGGCATGTCGCTGATCGTGGTGCCGACCGACGTCCCCGGGGTCGCCGTCTCGCGGAAGCTCGAGAAGCTCGGCATGTGGTCGAGCGACACGGCGGAGCTGTCCTTCACCGACGTGCGCGTGCCCGTGGCCAACACCATCGGCGAGGTCGGCCGGGGCTTCCAACAGCAGATGGTGCAGTTCCAGGCCGAGCGGCTGACCACGTTCTACAAGCAGGTGGGCTCCATCGCGCTCGCCCTCGAGAAGACGACGGCCTACGTGCGGGAGCGAAAGGCCTTCGGTGCCCCGCTCCTGGCCAACCAGTATCTGCAGTTCACGCTGGCCGAGCTGGGCGCCCGCCACGACGTGTTGCGGCACTACGCCCGCACCACGGCCGACGCGGTGCAGCGCGGCGAGGACGCCACCCGCTACGCCACGATCGGCAAGCTGCTGGGCTCGCGGCTCCAGCGCGAGGTGGCGGACTGGGCCGTGCAGTTCCACGGCGGCATGGGCTACATGGACGAGAACTGGACGTCGCGCTACTTCCGCGACACGCGGCTCGACTCCATCGGCGCCGGTGCCGACGAGGTCATGCTGCGGATCTTGGCCCGGATGGACGGCTATTCGGTCGAATAGGCCTGGGGTCGGTTCTTGGGGAGGTCCATCGACTCGAGCGGGCTCTCAGGAACCAGCACGTAGTACAGCCGGCAGTTGAACGCGCCGGCGACCCGCTCGAGGGTACCGATCTGGAGCGTCCCTTCGAGTTCGGCCCTCTCGATCTGGAAGATACGAACTCCGCTCACGCCGGCCATTTGTCCGAGTTGCCAATAGCTCAATCCAAACGCGTCGCGCAGCGTCCTGACCCACCCCAGTGCCGGCCGCGGGCCAATTCGACTGCCCAACCCGACCAGACGCCGATCGAGGTGCCAGAGGGCGCTCTGCTGCCTGCGTTTCATCGCAAAAGAACGGTCTTCCCGGATGGGCTCGGTCTTTCATCAGCTGGAAATCGCACCGCTGAGGAAGGTCTCCGGTGCTCGGCGCCTCAGGTTCGGGTGTATATGCGCTCTTAAGATTTTTCGTCTCTCAAACGCTACAAGAGGTGGCCACATGGGAGCGCTGGTGGGCGCCCTCGATCAGGTCGCCCTCCCAGTGCCCGGGCACGGCCCGGTCGGAGGCTTCGGCTGGGCGCTCTGAGATGTTGACCATGCCCCGGATGCGACCGACGCCGCTCGAGTTGGGGCCCGGGCGGCCCCGTGCCCGGCGCCGGGTGCGCCCAAAGCGCAGGTAGGCGGCGAGCTCTTTGCGCAGCTCACCTTTGGCCTGGACGTAGATGGCCAGGTAGATCGATTCGTGCGACACCCACCACTGTGGCTCGTCGGGGTGATCGCGTTTGAAGCGCGTGGCGATCTGCTCGGGCCGGCACCTCGTCGCCAGGAGGGCCATCACCTCGTCCCAGAGCCAGGGGCGCTCTTCGAACCAGCGGCGCCTTGGGTCGACGGGCCGGCTTCGTCGGCGTGCGCCGTGAGCCGCGACAGGCCCGATAGCGTGCCCGGCCCCCGTTGGCCGCTATCTCACGGCCGATGGTGCCACGATGGCGCCCGAGACGCTGGGCGATCGCCGCATCGCATTCGCCCCGGCAGATCCCCACACGGATCTCCTCGCGTTCTTCGAGGGTCAGGGCATTGGGCCGATGTCGTCGTTGTCTGAACACCGGTACAGCTTCCTTTCGGAGCCGCCGCGAGAGCGTGGATGCCGACACCGCGGCGAGAGCCGCCGCGTCCTTCTTCGTCGCCCCTTGGCAATAGGCCACCAGTCCTGGGCGCAGGCGCTCCTCGGGCAGCCCGCCCCGTCCTGGTGACGATGACCTGCGGTGAGGAACGAAGCCGGGCTGCTCGTGCAGGCGGCGCAACACGGTGATCCATGACACACCCACCAGCTCGGCCGCCTTCTGCAACGACGCACCGTTGGCATAGGCATCGAAGGCCGACTGGAGCACTGAGTCGGGGATCCTTTTGAGTCCCACACGACACCTCCATCAGGTTGGTGTCGCGATCACCCCTTGAGCCCGCCTCTCAAATTAAGAGCGCATATACAGCGCGAAGTGCCTCGACTCCACGTCGCGGTAAAAGCAAGCGCACTCGTGGCCAGGCTCAGGTATGCCGGAACACCGCCTGCCCGCCCCCGCTGGCGATCAGGCGGCGGTCGCTCGACCAGACCCGGCCGGTCCACGACAGCAGCCCGCCCTGGGCCAGTGGCGAGTGCGCATCGAGGAGCAGCCATTCCGACGAGCTGCCCGGGTACTGGAAGGCGGCGTAGAGATCCAGGCTCGGTGCGATGAACGGCGGCTCCAGGTACATGTGCGGGCGCGATCCCGCCGGCCAGCTCCCGACGTCGAGGACGATGAGCGAACGGGCCGCGTCCACCCACGGGTCGTCGAAGGTGGCGCGAGGTCGGCACCGCACCCAGGTATTCCACGTCGGCGGCAGCGGGCCTGGTGGCGGCCAGCTCTCCGACCACTCGATCACCCGCTGGTCGAAGTTGTTCCAGAAGGCGTAGTCAGTGCGGGGCGCGTCCGGCGACAGCTCCTCGCGGCTGCGCAGCTCGTCGGGACCCGGCACGTCGGGGGGCGCCATGTCCTCGTGCTCCAGCCCGGCGACCTCGCCGACGGACCACACCATCGCTGCGAGCACCGGCCGTCCGTGCTGGGTCATCTCGACCCGTTGCGCGTGCACCGTGCGGCCAGAACGCAACGTCGTGACCGCCAGGTCGACCGGCTCGAAGGCCGCGACCGACAGGTAGTGGCAGAAGAAGCTGGCCGGCCGGGCCAATCCGCTCTCGGCACCCGCCGCGCGCAGCGCAATGGCGGCGACGTAGCCGCCGCAGGGTCCCCAGATCTCCCAGTCCCGGTGGACGTCCGCGGTGTAGCGGCCCTCGCCGACCGGCCGGACTGCGGTCTGTTGCTCGATGTCACCCATTCGCTCGGCGCTCCTCCCACCGCTCCCGCGTGAGCTCCATGACGCGGACCGTCCTGCCCCGGACCGTGCCGGTGGTGGTGCGCTCGAGGGTGAAGCCCAGCTTCTCCATGACCCGGCCCGACGCGACGTTCTCTGGCTCGTAGATGCTCACGATGCGGTCGAGGCCCGCCACGGTGAAACCCCAGTCGACGGCCGCCGACCCCGCCTCGGTGGCCAGCCCGCGGCCGCGCCACGGCTCGGCCAGGCGCCACCCGACCTCGATGGCGGGGAGGATCTCGGGCAGGAAGTGGGGCACCGCGAGACCGGCCCAGCCGACGAGCGCGCCGGTGTCGCGCGCATCGAGCGCCTCGAGGCCGAAGCCGTCGGACTCGTAGCGGCCGATGACCCGCACGAGGAAGTCCTTCGTCTCCTCCTCCGACATGGCGGCGCGCAGCGGGTACCACCAAAACGACGGGTCGCTATGCATCGCCGTGAGCGCGGGGAGGTCGTCGACCGTGAAGGGGCGCAGGACGAGCCGCTCGGTGGTGAGCACGGGGATCGACGAGGCATCCATCGGCTGCGATCAGCTCACTCGAGCGGCAGTCCGGGCGCGTCGGCCAAGGAGGGGTCTCGGCCGGGACGGGCAGTCGCCGCGTACAGCTGGTCGGGCCGGAACGAGCGCACGGAGCGGTCACCCGTGCGGCCACCGACCACCTCGACCCAGGCCTCGCCGGTCTCTCCGTTCGTCACATGGGCGACGAACTCCCACGAGGCGCCGCGCAGCCGTGTGCCCTCGACCTGCACCGGGTCACCCGGACGGAGCCCGGCCCAGCGGGTGGAGCGGCGGAGATCAGCCACGGGCGCGCGGTGCCATGGGGCCTCTTTCTACCGGTTCGGGGGCATCGGCCGGCGCGGTCGCAGCCCGGCCGTAACCTGAGGCGATGGCGCTCGATCCCCCCCGGACGCTCACCCCGTCCAAGGTGAGCGCGTTCACGAGCTGCCCGCTCGCGTTCCGCTTCTCACAGATCGAACGGCGCCCCGAGCCCCCCTCACCTCCGGCGGTCAAGGGCACACTCGTGCACGCCGCGCTCGAGCGCCTCTTCTGGCACCACCCGGCCGGTAAGCGCACGTCCAGGCCGCCGCGGCGCACGAACTGAGACTGGCCTGGGACGACCTCAAGGAGGACGAGGAGGTCGTCGGGCTCGGCCTGGACGACGACGCCGTGGCGGAGTTCCTCCGCGACGCGCAACGGCTGGTCGACAACTACTTCCTCTTGGAGGACCCGAACGAGGCCCGCGCCGTCGGCGTGGAGCTCGGAGTCGAGACGCAGCTCGACGGCCTGCGGCTGCGCGGCATCATCGATCGGCTCGACGTCATGCCCGACGGGCGGCTGATCGTGGTGGACTACAAGACCGGGCGCGCGCCGAGCGAGCGCTTCGAGCGCGGCAGCCTCGGCGGCGTCCAGACCTACGCCCTGCTGTGCGAGAGCATGCTCGGCCGGGCCCCGGCCGAGGTACGGCTGCTCTACCTGCGCGCACCGCTCGCCATCACGGCGGTGGCCAGCGAGCAGACCATTCGGGGACAACGCAGGCGGGCGGCCGCCGTGTGGACGGCGATCGAACGGGCCTGCGACGCCGAGGACTTCCGCCCCAACGTGGGCCCGCTCTGCGACTACTGCAACTTCAAGGCGTCCTGCCCCGCCTTCGCCGCCTGACATGTCCCAGATGACCGCGATCGACGAGGCCGTCAACGCCGCCTTCGAGCCGCTGCGGGGAAACCCACGGGCGGACCGGGCCGCTGCCGTGGTGTCCAACCTGGCCGACTACGGGTTGATCTGGGTCGCCCTCGCCGCGGTCAAGGCACGCCGGCGCGGGCCGAACCGCCGGCGCGCCGTCGTGTCGCTCGCGGCGGCCGGCTTCTCCTCACTTCTCGTCAGCCGCGCCGTCAAGGCTGCCGTCGAGCGGCAGCGGCCCGACGACCATCTCGCAGCGACGGTCCGCGCCCCGTCGAGTAGCAGCTTCCCGAGCGGCCACACACTCGCGGCGTTCTGCACGGCCTTCGTGCTCGCGGACTCCGACACCCAGACCGCGGCGAACGTCGGCTTCGCCGCGGCCGTCGCGGCGAGCCGGGTGCACCTGCGGGCCCACCACCCGACCGACGTGATCGGCGGTGCCGCCATCGGCTCGGTCCTGGGGCTCGGCCTGCGCCCCCTGGTCAACCTCGTCACGCCCGGCACCCGGGGACGCCGGCTCCCGGACCGGGCCCGGTGGCGTGGTCGGCGCCGGGCGCGGGGAATGGAGGTCGACGGTGTCCTGTTGGAGAAACTATGAGGACTTTCGCCGTCAACTGGGATTATCGCTGCCCGTTCGCCCGCAACGCCCATGAGCACATCGCCGCCGGCCTGGCCGACGGCGCCGACTGGGAGGTCACCTTCCTTCCCTTTTCCCTGAGCCAGGTCCACCTGGCGGAGGGCGAGCCACCGGTCTGGGAGAACCCGGACAAGGTCAAGGACCTCATGGCGCTGGCCGCCGGCGTGGTCGTGCGGGACCAGTACCCCGAGCGCTTCCTCGACGCGCACGTGGCCCTGTTCGCGGCGCGCCATGACGAGGGCTTGGACCTCCGCGTGCCCGAGGTGGTCGCCGCCGTCCTCGACGGCGTCGGTGTCCCGGGGGACAAGGTGCTCGCCGAAGTCGAGTCCGGCGCGCCGATCAAGGAGATCGGCCGGGTCCACGAGGAATCCGTCAACGATTGGGCCGCCTTCGGTGTCCCCACCTTCGTGGTCGACGGACGCGCCGTGTTCGTGCGCATCATGAGCCGGCCGATGGGTGACGCCGCACTGGCTCGGCGCAACATCGACGGCGTGCTGCAGCTCTTCGAGACCTTGCCCGATCTGAACGAGTTCAAGTTCACGACCCTGGCCCGCTGAGACCCCGAGGCGGAAACCGCGCGCCGGAGATCGCCCGGCGCGGCCGGACGATTACGACTTGGCCCTGGCCAATTCGCTCATCAGTGTGAAGCCGCGCTCTCGCTCGGTCGCGTCCCCGACGACGGCCGCGGCGAAGTCGGTCGCCCCCGCCTCGGCCAGCTCCGCGATGGCGGCCGCCACCGTCTCCTCGTCCCCGACGAAGCCGATGTCGCCCGCCGTCAGCGCGCCCTCCTTGTCGAGCATCGCCTTGTACGAGGGCAGGTTGGGGTAGATGGCGAACGCCTGGTTGATGCGTTCCTTCGCGGCGTCGATGTCGTCGGTGACCGCGACCGGCAGCGAGACGAACACACGCGGCGCCGGCCGGCCCGCCGCAGCCGCTGCGGCCGTGATGGTGGGCGCAATGTGATCCCTGATGGTGGCGGTCCCCGTCATCCAGGTGATGGTCCCGTCGGCCACCCTTCCCGCCAACTTCAGCATGGCGGTGCCCAGTGCGGCCACCAGGACCGGCGGCGCCGTGGCGCCCGGCATGCCGACCGGCTGGAACGAGTTCGTCGTCACGCGCTCGCCGGTGCTCGACACGGTCTCGCCGCGCAACATCGGCATGAGCGACGCCAGGTACTCCTTCATGTAGGCCAGCGGCTTGTCGTAACTCATCCCCCACATGCCCTCGACCACGACCTGGTGCGACAGGCCGATGCCGAGGAGCAGACGGTTGTCCGTCGCCGCCTGCACGGTCAGGGCCTGCTGGGCCAGCATCATGGGATGGCGCGGGTAGACGGGCACGACGCCCGTCCCCAGCATGATGCGAGGCACCTGCGCGCCCGCTACGGCGAGCATCGTCAGCGCGTCAGGTCCGAAGATCTGTGACGCAAAGGCGTGCTCGAGGCCGGACTCTTCGAATTGCTGGAGCTGCGCCACGATGCGGGGCAGGGGCTGTTCGACATCGAGCAGGCCCCCGATGCGCAGTTGCTTGGCCATGGTCCTCGGACTCCTCGCGTAGTCTGCCGGTTGTGTCAGTCCCCCTGTCTATGCGAATCCCCGGATGGGGGCGAGCGAGCTGAGTACCCACGACATCGGATTCGTCGGGGCAGGACAGCTGGCACGCATGGCCGGAGAGGCGGCGAGCACGCTCGGGCTGTCCATGGCCGTGTTGGCCGAGCGGCCCGACGACGCCGCATGCGGCGTGGCGGCCGAGGTCGTCCTCGGCTCTCCGTTCGTCGCGGCCGACCTCCGGGCGCTGGCCGAGCGGTGCGCCGTCGTCACCTTCGACCACGAACAGGTCGACCTCGACATCGTCACGGCGCTGACGGACGAAGGTTTCGTCCTGCGGCCCGGAGCCCGGACGCTCGAGCTCGCGGTCGACAAGGCCCACATGCGGCGCGTCCTCGACGGCGCCGGCGTGCCCGTGCCGGCCTACGCGATCTTCGAAAACGGACCGGGCGTCACCGGCGAAGTGGCGCGTTTCGCCGGTGACCACGGTTGGCCGGTGATGCTGAAGGCGGCCCGGGGCGGGTACGACGGCAAAGGCGTGTGGCCGGTCGCCGACCAGGAAACGGCAGCGGACGTCCTCGCCCACATCGACGGACAGGTCGTCGTCGAGGAGCTCGTCGCGCTCGACGCGGAATTGGCCGTGCTGGTGGCCCGGCGCCCCTCGGGCGCCTCGGCCGCCTGGCCGGCGGTCGAGACGGCACAGGTCGGCGGGGTGTGCCGAGAGGTGCTGGTGCCCGGGCGCCTGCCTCGCGAGGTCGGCGAGGCGGCCTCCGCGCTCGGGCAGAAGGTGGCCGAGATCGCCGGTGGCGTCGGCGTCATGGCCGTCGAGCTCTTCTGGACGGGCGGGCGGCTGTTGGTGAACGAAGTGGCCACCCGCCCGCACAACTCGGGGCACTGGACGATCGAGGGCGCCGTCACCTCCCAGTTCGAGAACCACGTCCGGGCGGTCCTGGACCTGCCACTGGGCTCGACGTCACCGCAGCATGCCCAGGTGGCCAGCGTGAACGTGTTCGGCGGCCCCAACGGCGAGGACCCGGCACGGCTGCTGGCCCGGGGACTGTCCGTCGAGGGCGCCCACGTGCACCTGTATGGCAAGGGACCACGGCCGGGACGCAAACTGGGACACGTGACGGTGTGCGGCGACGACCCCGAGCTGGTGCGCGCCCGGGCCTGGTCGGCCGCCCGAGCGCTTGGCACGGTCGTGGCGCCGGGGCTCGACGTGCCGGCGGAGCCCGCTGCGTGAGCGCCGAACCGCTTGTCGCCGTGGTGATGGGCAGCTCCTCGGACCTGCAGGTCATGCAGGGCGCCGTCGAGATGCTCGAACGCTTCGACGTGCCCCACGAGGTCCGGGTGGTCTCCGCCCACCGCACGCCCCGCGAGATGCTCGCCTTCGGTCAGGAGGCCGCCGGTCGGGGGCTGCGGGTCGTGATCGCCGGCGCCGGGGGGGCGGCGCACCTGCCCGGCATGCTGGCCGCGGTGACCAGGTTGCCGGTCATCGGCGTCCCCGTCGCCCTCTCGCAGCTCGACGGCCTCGACAGCCTGCTCTCCATCGTCCAGATGCCCAAGGGCGTGCCCGTGGCCACCATGGCCGTCAACGGTGCCCGCAACGCCGGCCTGCTCGCCGTCCGCATCCTCGGTCTCGGGGATCCCGACCTGGCTGCCAGAATGGAGGCCTTCCAGGAGGAAATTGCATCGGACGCGCGTGCCCAGGACGCCGACGTGTCCGGAGGAGCGGACCACGATGGCTGAGGGGAGTCTGGCGCAACGGCTCGGCTACCCGGCCGACGCCAAGTTGGTCATCATCAACGCCGACGACCTCGGGTCGTGCCACTCGGCCAACGTCGGCGTGTTCGAGTGCCTCGCCACCGGGACGGTCACCAGCGCGACGCTGATGGTGCCCTGCCCCTGGGCCCGCGAGGCGTCGAGCCGCCATCGGGGCGAGGACGTCGGCGTCCACCTCACGCTCAACGCGGAGTACGAGCTCTACCGCTGGGGACCCATCACGCACGCCCCCTCGCTGCTCGGAGGGGACGGGGGCTTTCCGAGCACGGTCGAAGACGTCTGGGACCACGCCGACCTCGACGAGGTCCGCCGTGAGTGCCGGGCCCAGATCGAGCGGGCCATCCTCTGGGGCTTCGACGTGAGCCACCTCGACTCCCACATGGGCACGCTGCAGCTTCGGCCGGAATTCTTCGACGTCTACCTCAATCTGGCGGTGGAGTTCGGCCTGCCGCTGCGCATGGTGAGCCCCGCCACGGAGCGCTACATGGGCTTCCCGGCCCGCGCCGTGGCGGCCGAGGCCGGGGCCGTCTTCACCGACCACTTCCGTTACGTCGGCGGCGTCGGGACGCGCCAGACGTTCGAGAAGGATTTCGCCACACTGCGGCCGGGCGTCACGGAGTTCCTCCTGCACCCGGCGGTCGACAGCGCCGAGCTGCGCTCCCTGGCCACCGACGACTGGATGACCCGGGTCGACGACTACGAGATGATCTGCAAGGAGGACTGGGTCCGCCGCTCCCTCGAGGAGGCGGGCGCGACGCTGATCGGGTACCGGCCCCTCCGCGAGCTGGCGCGGGCCGGGGGCTGATCCGGTGAGCGCCACGACCACGACCACGATCCAGGGCGTCTCGGTCCTCTCGAGGCAGAAGAAGCGCGGCGGCACCGACGTGTTCGAGCTCGGGTTGTCGCCGACGGGCATCGAGGTGCGCCGGCCCGGCCGGCCGGTGCAGCAGCTGTCGTGGGACCGGGTCTCGGAATGGGAGATCGAGGAGCGCAAGGGGTACCTGCTGCTGACCTTCCGCGGGCGTGGCGCCACCACGCCGCTCGTGGTGCCGGGTTGGTCGCTCGACGATCTCGAGCTCCTGATCCGCGACATCACCGTGCACGCGACGACCTACGTGCCCGAAGGACCCGGGCCGGTCGTCACGGACGGCAACGGCGAGGCGGAGAGCGTCCGTCGGCCCCGTTCCGCCGCCCGGACCGCGGGGACCGCGGGGACCGCGGCGCCCGTCGCGCCTGCGGCAGCCCCGAACGTTGCGGCGCCCGCACCATCACCGGCAGGCGCCGGCCACACCGACTGCGGCGCCCCCGGCGCCCCCCGCCCCGACGCGGGCGGAGCGTCGCCAGCAACAGGCAACGCGCACTCGACGCCGGCGGCGCCCGCTCCAGGTGTCGTGGAGGCTCGTACCTGACCGTGGTGCTGCTGGGCGCGTTGGCCACTGCGGTCACGATCGTGCTGCTGCAGAGCGCCGGCGTCATCAACTGGAGCTTCCTCGGCCCCGTCGCCTGACGGCGGCGCGCTTCCTCCGCGGTGACCCGGTCGGGCGGCTCAGCGCAGCCCGTCGAAGAGGTCGTCCTCGGTCACGTCCGCCGGACCGATGCGGCTCTGGGCCAAGAAGAACTCCTCGGTCGGGTGGATGTCCGCCATCACCTCGGGCGGCAGGCCGAACCAGAACTTCGAGTTGGGGTCGACCTGGGTGGCGTGCGCCTTGAGCGCCTCGGCCCGCACCTGCGTGAACCCGGCGATGTCGATGGTCGTCGTGAACTTCTCGTCGTGGCCGATCCGGGCCAGCCACTTGTCGTCGAAGGGTGACTCGAGCCCCAGCTCCTCGAACTTGGCGTGGATGGCGCGAAAGCGCGACGCCGCCCACACGGAGTAATAGAGCTTCGCGGGGGCGAACGGCGGTCCGGCCTCCGGGTACTTGTCCGGATCACCGGCGGAGTCGAAGGCCAGGACAGAAATGTCATGCACCCGGATGTGATCCGGATGCGGGTAGCCGGCGTGGTCCTCGCCGTAGGTGATGACGACCTGCGGGCGCTCCCGGCGGATGACGGCGACGAGTCGCTCGACCGCCTCGTCGAGGGGGGCCTGGCCGAACGAGGCCGGGTTGGCGTTGGCCTCCGTGTCGGGCATGCCCGAATCCCGGTAGCCGAGGAGCACGGTCTCGTCGTAGCCGATGATGTCGGTCGACGCCTTCAGCTCGGCCATGCGGATCCGCCCGATGTCCGCCCGCACCTCGGGCGTGTCCATGGCGGGGTTGAGGATGTCGCCTTCCTCTCCCCCGGTGCAGCACACCAGCACGGCCCGCACGCCCTCGGCGTGGTACTTGGCCACCGTCGGCGCCCCCTTGGAGGCCTCGTCGTCGGGGTGCGCGTGGACGCTCAGGAGGCAGAGGCGGTCGGGCACCCCGCCGAGGTTAGCGGTGGCCCTGCGCACGGCCGTCCGTACGCAGGCCCCATGCTGGCCCGATGCCCGGGCGGGCGCCGGCCGGCCGGTGCCACCGCTCCGCCGCTGGGCCTTATGCTCGATATCCATGGCAGGCACGTTCCAGCGCTTCCTCGACATCTTCCGCGGGAAGGCCAACAAGGCCCTGGACAGGATGGAGGACCCACGGGACACCTTGGACCTGTCCTACGAGCGCCAGGTCGAGCAGCTCACCAAGGTGCGCCGGGGCGTGGCGGACGTGGCGACGGCCCGCAAGCGGATCGAGCTGCAGGCCCAGGGGCTGCAGAAGCAGGCCGACAAAGTTGCAGAACCAGGCCAAGGCCGCGCTGTCGCAGGGCAACGAGGACCTGGCCCGCGAGGCGCTGTCCCGCCGGGCCGCGCTGGGTGAGCAGCTGGCCGAGCTCAAGACCCAGCACGACCAGATCACCGAGCAGGAACAGAAGCTCGTCCAGACCTCGCAGGAGCTGCAGGCCCGCGTCGAGCGCTTCCGCACCCAGAAGGAGACGCTGAAGGCCTCCTACACCGCCGCCGAGGCGCAGACCAAGGTCGGCGAGGCCGTGTCGGGGATCTCCACCTCCTCGAAGGACGCCGGCGCCACCATGCAGCGCGCGCAGGACAAGATCGCCTCGATGCAGGCGCGGGCCGGCGCCATCGACGAGCTGCTGGCGTCGGGGGCTCTGAACGATTTGTCGACGCCGGTGGACGACATCCAGAAGGAGCTCGACAAGGTGTCGGCGACGTCGCAGGTCGACAACGAGCTGGCCGCGTTGAAGGCGGAGATCGGCTCCGGCGGTGCTGCGACGGCGGCGCTGCCGTCGGCGGATGCCGGCCCTGGTGCTGGCGCCTGGTGCTGGGGCTGCTGACGGTGCCGGCGAGGGTGCGGGTACGGCGGGATCTTCCGGGTCGGCGGGCGCGCCGGAAGCTGCAGGGACCGGGGGCAATGGAACCGGCGGAACTGGAGGAGACAGCGCCTGATGGCGATCTCACGCAACATCAAGCCGGACCGTGGCCTGACCTACCGGATGCTCATGACGGGGTTCTTCCTCGTCGTCCTCTACGGCGCCGTCATCGGCATCCTCATCGCGATCGGGCTGTCCTTCGCCATCGTGCTGGTGCTGGCGGCCGTGCTGCTGTTCTGCCAGTACTGGTTCAGCGCCAAGATCGCCATGTACGCCATGCACGCCAAGGAGGTCACGCCCGAGCAGGCGCCCGAGCTGCACGGCGTCGTGGACCGGCTCTGCGCGCTGGCCGACATGCCCAAGCCGCGGGTCGCCATCGCGCAGACCGACGTGCCCAATGCGTTCGCCACCGGGCGCAGCCCCAAGTCGTCCGTCGTGTGCGTGACGTCGGGTCTGCTGCGCCGCCTCGACGAGCCCGAGATCGAGGCGGTCCTGTCCCACGAGCTGTCGCACGTCGCCCACCGCGACGTCGCCGTCATGACCATCGCCAGCGGGTTGGGCATGATCGCCGGGCTCCTGACCCGGGTCATGTTCTATTCGGAGATCTTCGGGGGTGGCCGCGGCAACAACAACCAGAGCAACGCCGCCGGCATGGAAGCGATCGTCATGCTCGTGTCGATCGTCGTCTACTTCGTCAGCTTCCTGCTGACCATGGCGCTCTCGCGCTACCGGGAGCTGGCGGCCGACCGCTCCGGCGCGCTGCTGATCGGCCGTCCCTCGCTGCTCGCCTCCGCGCTGATCAAGATCACCGGGGAGATGGGCCGCATCCCGACCAAGGACCTGCGGGCCGCCGAGCCGTTCAACGCCTTCTTCTTCACCCCGGCCGTGGCCAACGGCGCCACCCAGGGTGGCGGGGGCGGCTTCAGCTTCGGCAACCTGTTCCGCACCCACCCGACGCTCGAGCGCCGGCTGGCCCAGCTCGAGCAGCTCGAGAAGCAGCTCGGCCAGGCCGGCACCACCGGCACGGTCAACTGATCGGCGTCGGCTGAGCGGCTGAGCGGCTGAGCTGAGCGGCAGCGACCCACCCGGGCCGAGCCGACCGGTTCGGCCGAAGCGCTAGAACGGCGGTCGACATGGGCATCTTCGACACGATCCTCGGCCGCTCCAAGCCCGTCCGGGCCAACCTCGACGCGCTGTTCGGGCTGCCCACCGCGGCGCTGACCCTGCAGAGCGCCGGCGGCCTGGTGTCGTCGGGCCACGCCGGGGTGTGCTGGAAGCCCCCGCCGGGCCAGGGGACCGCCGACGCCCAGAAGGAGATCTCCGAGCTCGTCGACGGCGGCTTCGGGCACGCCACCGACGCCTTCGACTACGGCTGGCTCCTCCTCGACGACCCCGACATCGAGGAGCTCGTCACCAAAATTCACATGGCCAACTCCACGCTGCAGGACAACGGCTGGGGGCCCCAACTGCTCTGCTCGGTCTTCGGCTTCGTGCCCGGGACCGACGCGCCGGACGACGCCCGGGCCTTCCGCCTCGTCTATTTGTTCAAGCGCGGGACCTTCTATCCCTTTGCGCCGGTGGACGCGTCGAAGGAGCGCCGGGACACCGAGCTCGAGCTGCGCATCCGCACCATGGTGGGCGCGGACCTGCCGATTGAGGCCGACCTGTCGCGCTGGTTCCCCATGTGGGACATGCCGGTCTCGTGACGGCGGCGGACGCTGCCCGGTGCGCCGCATCCCCCTCGAGGGCGCGGTCAACTTCCGCGACCTCGGCGGGTACGCGACGCCGGCGGCGGGCATGCCGCACGCGCTGGCGGACGCTCTTCCGCGCCGACGGGCTCGGCGACCTCACGGAGGCCGACTTCGAGACGATGCGCGCGCTCGGCATCCGCACCGTGATCGACCTGCGCTCGGCCGAGGAGCTCGAGCGCGGCCGCTATCGACGTCGACGCCCACCCGGTGACGTTCCATCACTACCCCATCATCGAGCAGCTGCCGGACGCTGACGCGTTCGACAAGCAGCCGGGACTGCTCGGCACGCAGTATCTCGACATGATCCGCGACGCGGGTGCGTCGTTCGTCTCGGTCCTCGAGATCCTCGCCGCGCCCGACTCCTTGCCGGCCGTCTTCCACTGCACCGCCGGCAAGGACCGCACCGGTGTCCTGTCCGCCATCGTGCTGTCGCTGCTGGGCGTGGACGAGCCGACCGTCGTGGCGGACTACGCGCTGAGCGGCGAGGCCATGACCCGCCTGCGGGCCAAGCTGATCGTGAAGTACCCCGAGGGGCGCGAGACCATCGAGAACATCTCGGAGGTGTTCTCGGCCGAGCCGGCGCAGATGGAGGCGCTCCTCGACCACCTGCGGGCGACCTACGGCTCGGTCGACGCCTACGTGGCCGGGCTCGGGGCGGGGCCGTCACTGGTGGCGGCACTGCGGGCGGCGCTGCTCGAGCCCGCCGAGCCCGCCGGCCGCCCGTCACGTAGGACCGGCCGGAGCCCTCTTTCCCTCCTCAGCCCCCGTCGTCGTCGCGGGCGTCGGGCCGCAGCCGGTCGATGGCGCCGGCGAGCGCCAGGTCGAGCAGCGTGATGCCGCCCGAGTCGTGCGTGCTGAGGACGAGGCGCACCTTGTTCCAGCGGATGTCGATGTCGGGATGGTGGTTGGCCGCCTCCGCCGCCGCCCCGACGGCGTTGACGAAGGCGAGTGCGGCCGCGAAGTCGTGCAGCTTGACCGTCGTCGTGAGCTCGTCGCCCTGGCGTGTCCAGTGGAGGTGTTGCTCCTCCAGCGCGGCGTCGACCTCGTGCCTCCGCGAGCACTGGTTCGCTCACGGGTGCGTCATGTCTTCGGGGCGCACCGCGTCGTCGAACTCCTCGCCCGTCAGCAGCCCGAGCTCCAACGCCGCCTCACGCAGCGTCGTGCGTTCGGTGTGCGCCTTCTTGGCCACCTTGGCCGCGTTGTCGTAGCCGATGATCGGGTTGAGCGCGGTGACGAGCATCAGCGAGTTCCGCAGGTGCCGGTCGATCTGCTCGTAGTCCGGCTTGAGCCCCTCCACGCAGAACTCGCGGAAGCCGCGGCAGGCGTCGGTCATCAGCGCGATCGACTGCAGCACGTTGTAGGCGATCACCGGCTTGCAGACGTTCAGCTCGAGGTTGCCCCGGCTGCCCGCCGTCGTCACGGCGACGTCGTTCCCGATGACCTGGATGCCGACCATGATCATCGCCTCGCACTGGGTGGGGTTGACCTTGCCCGGCATGATCGACGAGCCCGGCTCGTTCTCGGGCAGCTGCAGCTCGCCGAGGCCGCTCCGCGGGCCCGAGCCCAGCCAGCGGAGGTCGTCGGCGATCTTCATCAGCGAGACGGCCAGGGTCTTGAGCGCCCCGTGGGTGAAGACCAGGGCGTCGTGGGCGGCCAGGGCGGCGAACTTGTTCGGCGCCGTCACGAAGGGCAGCCCGGTCATGTCGGCGATGGCCCTGGCCACGCGCTCGGCGAACTCGGGATGCGTGTTGAGGCCGGTGCCCACGGCCGAGCCGCCAGCGGCCAGCTCGTAGAGCCCCGGCATCGTCAGCTCGATCCGCTCGAGGTCCGCGGTGAGCTGGGCCACGTAACCCGAGAACTCCTGGCCCAGCGTCAGGGGCACGGCGTCCATCAGGTGGGTGCGGCCGATCTTGGTGACGTCCGCGTACTCCTCCGCCTTCACGGCCAACGCGTCGCGCAGCGCGGTGACCGACGGCAGCAGGCGGTGCACGATCTCCTTCGACCACGGCGATGTGCATGGCCGTCGGGAACGTGTCGTTCGAGGACTGCGACATGTTGACGTGGTCGTTGGGGTGGACGGGCTGCTTCGAGCCCATGACGCCACCGCGCGAGCTCGATGGCCCGGTTGGAGATGACCTCGTTGGCGTTCATGTTCGTCTGGGTCCCGCTGCCCGTCTGCCAGATGCGCAACGGGAACTGATCGTCGAGCGCGCCCTTGGCGACCTCACCCGCCGCCTGCTCGATGAGCCCGGCCAGCTCGTCGTCGAGCTTGCCGAGGTCGCGGTTCACCGACGCCGACGCGCCCTTGAGGATCCCGAAGGCCCGGATCAACGACTTCGGCATGGTCTCGAGTGCCGATGTCGAAGTGGTGCAGCGACCGCTGGGTCTGGGCCCCCCAGTAGCGGTCGGCGGGGACCTCGATCTCCCCCATGCTGTCGCTTTCCACCCGGGTGTTCGTCACGATGTCAGCTTACGGCGGGGGCCGAATGCCGGGTCCCGGGCTCGGTGCGTCCGACCCTCACCGTCACGTCGACTCGGTCACGCCCTCAGACGACCGTCAGCGTGAATCTTCTGAACGGGCAATGAACTCTCAGTGAACTGTCAGCGGCGCGGGGCCGTCGACCGTGCTCGCTCAGCACGCGCCCAGCGGCGCGCCAAGTGGGTCCCGAACGAGCCGAATTGCCGTTCCTGACCTGGCACAATCCCCATTGCACTCCGGGACGGCCGCGCGCACCCCTGTTGCGCGCGATGACCCCGTTCGATCGATTGGTTGAATCATTCGTGAGGTGGATAGGTCGCGCTAGTTTCCCTGGGTAGGGATTCCTTCGGGAAGCGGAGACACAGCAACACAGCAGCGTCCCGCAGAGGCGGG
The DNA here is from genome assembly GCA_963769095.1 of uncultured Acidimicrobiaceae bacterium. Classification (GTDB taxonomy): domain Bacteria; phylum Actinomycetota; class Acidimicrobiia; order Acidimicrobiales; family RAAP-2; genus Bog-473. The sequence goes on along the minus strand of CAVYKO010000008.1, from coordinate 700,685 downwards.
CCCTCGGCACAGGCCGGGTGGAAACGGGTGAAGGGACCTCAGTATGTGGCGGACTCGAGTCAAGCACTCGATTGGAATGGTGGGCGTCGTGATCGCAACGATCGCGGCAACAACGGTCACCACTGGACTCTTTGCTGCGCCGTCGGCGCAGGCGGTCACACCGGACACCGGGACCTCGAATGCCTTTGGGCATCAACGTGAAGTTGCTCGGTGGCAACGTGCTCGGTCCAATTCCCCTCGCCACCCTCGGGCCGAATGGTGAGTCGTCCAGCCTTCAACAAACGCTGCCGCTCAGTGTGCCGGGCCTCATCACCGCCAACACGCTGAACGCCGACACCGCGTCGACGAACTTCGGTCAGGCGAACGAGACGATCAGCGCTGATGCCGGCGTGGAGGGAATCTCCGGCGTCCTCGGACTCTCGCTGCTGGCGCCGTTGCTCAACGTCGACGCCATCGACACGTCGTGCACGTCTTCGGCCGCCGGGTCCACCGCGTCGACCACGGTCGTCGGCCTCTCCATCGGAGGCTCGACGTCAACATCCCGAGCCCGGTCCCGCCGAACTTCCTCCTCCCGCGCCTCGGAGCTCGGCCCGCTCGCCGGGCTCGTGAACATCACGCTGAACAACCAGCCGGCCGCACAGACGAAGGATCGACCCGTCGCTCAACGGCACGAGCATCCAGGTGATCGGCCTGCATATCCAGCTCCTCGGCGCGCTCAACGGCGGCATCGTAGATCGACGCCGCCCAGTCGTTCTGCCAGGCCACGGGCTCCGACATCGAGGCCCCGCCGTCGGTGACGTCGGTCACGCCCGACCTCGGTCCTGCCCCGGCGGTACTGCGGTCGACATCAAGGGCACGGGCTTCGTCCCCACCTCGACCGTGAAGTTCGGCGCCAACAACGCCACGAACGTCAACGTCGTCAGCTCGACCGAGATCACCGCGGTCAGCCCGCCGGCCACGAACCAGGCCAGCAACTCACTGGTCGCCGTCAACGTGTCGAATACCTTCGGGACGAGCACGACCACGGCCTCCATCGCCAACGGTTTCTTGTACGAGGTCACGCCGATCGCCTCGAACATCGTCCCCAACACCGGGCCGACGACGGGTGGGCAGGCCTTCACGATCAACGGATCGAGCCTCGGGCCCGACTCCGTCGTGACCTTCGGCGCCGACGGGCCGGCGACGAACGTCGTCGTCGCCAACAACGAGCTCTCGCTCACCGGCCGAACACCGCCCGGAGCGGTCGGTCCGGTGAACGTCACCGTGACGGACGCGGGCGGCACCTCGGCGCCGCTGACGTACACCTACTTCACATCCAACATGAACGTCACGAGCGTCGTCCCAACTTCGGCCCGATCGCCGGTGGCATCTCGGTCGTCATCCACGGCAACGGCCTCACCGGCGCCACGGCGATCCACTTCGGTGCGACCACCATCACGACGGTACACCGTCGAACACCGACACCCAGATCACGGTGCCGTCCATCCCGGCGCACGTGGCGGGCACGGTGGACGTGACCGTCACGACACCGGTCACCACCAGTCCCGCCGTGGCGGCTGACGAGTTCACCTACCTGGACGCGCCGACGATCGCCTCGACCAACGGCGTCGTCCCCAACCAGGGACCCGTCGCGGGCGGCACGCCCGTGACCATCACCGGCACCAACTTCGCCGCCGGTGACCCGCACCTCGCGGTGCACTTCGGGGCCAACCTCGCCACGAACGTCGTCGTCGTCGACGCCGAGACCATCACCGCGGTGTCGCCGGCGAGCACGCTGCCGTCCGTCGACCACTCCGGTCCGGTGGACGTCACGGTGACCACCTCGGGCGGAACGTCGGCGACGAACGCGGGTGACGTGTTCACCTACTTCGCCGCGCCGACGATCAATCCCGCCGGGCCCGGCTTGACCGGCATCGTCCCCGACAGCGGTCCGACCACGGGCGGCACCCACGTCACGATCACCGGTACCGGCTTCCTCACCGGGGTCGACCGTGCAGTTCGGCGGTCCCACCGGCCCGCTGGCCACCAACGTGGTCGTCGTGGACTCTTCCCACATCACCGCCGACACCCCGCCGGGCGATCCCGGCACGGTGAACGTGACGGTGACCGATATCGGCGGCACGTCGAACACCGAGCCGTTCACCTACATCGCGCCGCCCACGTCGGCGTCAACGGGTTGAACCCGGCCTTCGGCCCGGACACCGGCGGCACCGTGGTCACCATGACCGGGACCGGCCTGACCGGGATCACCGGCGTCACCTTCACCAAGGCGTCGGACTTCACCGCACTGCGGCAACGGCTCGTTCACGCGCGGGCACGAGCGTCACGCCCGTCAGCGACACCCAGGCCAGGGTGACCACCCCGGCCTTCGCCGACGGTCCGGCCGTCGTCTGCATCACCGCGACGGGCGGCACGGCGCCGGCGGCCGAGGAGTTCACGTTCGAGGGCACCGCCGGTCATCAACACCAACGGCATCAACCCGAACCAGGGCCCGACCACGGGTGGCACGCCGGTGACGATCACCGGCAGCAACTTCCCGACCGGTGACCCGAACGTGACCGGTGACCTTCGGCGGTGCCGCACGCCACCCAGGTGAACGTCGAGAACCCGACGACGATCCTGGCCCTGACGCCGCCCAGCCCGCTGCCCGGATCAGGTGCCGGCCCCGTGCCGGTCATCGTCACCGACGTCGGCGGGACGTCGAACAACAACCCGCCGGTCACGTTCACCTACATCATTGCGCCGACGGTGTCGGGCATCAGCCCGACCAGCGGCCCGACCCAGGGCGGCGAGACGGTGATCATCAAGGGCACGAACCTGTGCAACGCGACCAGCGTCATGTTCGGCAGCGCCACGGCGACCATCACGAACATCACGCCGACTGCACCACGATCACCGTCACCGAGCCGCCCGGGCAATCGGCACGGTCCCCGTCGTCGTGATGACGCCGGGCGGATCGGCCCGCTCACCGGAGAACTTCACCTACATCGCGCCCGGCTACTGGATGTCGGCGTCCGACGGCGGCGTCTTCGCCTTCGGCGGTGCGCAGTTCTTCGGCTCCATGGGTGGCAAGCCGCTCAACCAGCCGATCGTGGCCATGGCCGACACGCCCGACCACCAGGGCTACTGGCTGTTCGCCGCGGACGGTGGCGTGTTCGCCTTCGGTGACGCGCAGTTCTACGGCTCGGTGCCGGGCGTCCTCGATCCCCAGCATCGGCACCTCAACGGCCCGATCGTGGCGGCCGAGGCGGCGCCCGACGGCAACGGCTACCGCATGTTCGCCACCGACGGCGGCGTGTTCGACTTCGGCGACGCCCTCTTCGAGGGCTCGCTGCCGGGTGAGTTCATCACCCCGCCCGGGCCGATCGCCGAGCGCGACGACCTACCCGTTCGGCACCACGACGAGTGGTGACGACGCCGGGTACTGGCTCGTCGACTCCTTGGGCGATGTGTACCCCTTCGGGAACGCGCCCCCGAACATCGGCTCAGGGCCCCGGTCACGTGAACGACTTCGTCGTGACGCTCGCCACCACGCCCGACGGCGTGGGCTACTGGATGTTCCAGCGCAACGGACGGGTGGCCGCCCTTCGGCGACGCCAGCTCCTTCGGCGAGATCACCACCCCGCTGAACGCCCCCGTGGTGTTCGGCCAGCCGACATCGAACGCCCAGGGCTACTGGGAGTTCGCGGCGGACGGCGGCGTCTTCACCTTCGGCGACGCACCGTTCGAGGGCTCGCTGGGCGGCATCGTGCTGAACGAGCCGATCAACGGCGCCATCGCCTTCGGCTACAGCTGAGGAACCTTCAACGCTTCACCCGCCCGGAGGGTGGTCATCCGGACACGCTCCGGGCGGGTCGTTGAAGTTGGGGTCTGACGTCCAGGGGTCCTGGGACCAGTTCCCCGTCGTCGGCGCCAGCACGAAGACCTGCGTCATGTCGGTGAGGAGCGCCGCCGCGTAGCGGGCACTGCCCTCCGGGCACAGGTGGACCTTGTCCAGCTTGCGCACGCGGATCCACTGCGCGCTCGGCGCGTGCAGGTCGTCCTCGGGTGGGAGCCAGGCCGAATAGTGGCCGTGGAGGAGCACCGAGTCGGCGAGCGGGAAGTACATGACCCGGCCGGGGAAGTACTTGGTCATGCTCTCGGCGATGGTGTTCCAGGCCACCACGCCGGCCGTGCGCGCCGAGTTGTAGGCCGCCTGGTCGGCGGGGTTCTGGGCGGGGATCGCGCCCGACTGGGGGAACTCGGTGAAGATGATGCCGTCGACGCCGTTGCCCGGGGTGAGCATGGTGGCGACCGCGCTCTTGAGCAGCCGGGTGTAGGCGACGGGGTCGTGCAGCGCGTTCGGCGTCGTCGGCCCGTACTGGTCCCAGCTCCACGAGGCCACGATCAGCTGGGCGTGCGTCTGGCGGATGAGGTTCGGGAGCGACGTCGGCCAGTTGGTGGCCGTGGTGAGCCCGAAGCCGTCGATGGTGCGGGTGGCCACGGTCGCCTCACCGGTCGCGCCGAGCGCGGCGGTGATGCCGTAGGACGCGTCGTGCATGACCGAGTCGCCGAGGATCATGACGCGCAGCGGGTCGGCCGGCGTCGGCGCCACGGCGAGATGGATCGGCGTCTGTCCCTCGAAGCCTCCCGCCCCCGGCACGGTCGCGCCACCCCCGGTGCTGCTGGCGACGTGCGTGGTGTGCGCCACCGTGGCCGGGTCGGCGACCGCCGGGAAGGTGGCCGTCACGATGAGGACGGCGCTCAGCAGCCCGGCCGCCGGGGCACCCCAGTACCGCACCCAGCCGTGCAGGCGGGCGAGACGGATCGGCCGCTCGACCAGGTAGTAGCTCGCCGTCGACACCGCCAGCGTCACGATCACCCGCAGGATGTCCAACGGCCACGTCGACAGGCCCGTCCGCGCCCCGTTCAGGTACACGATCACCGGCCAGTGCCACAGGTAGACGCCGTACGAGATCGTCCCCAGGAAGTGCAGCGGCCCCCAGGCCAGGCCGCGTGAGAACCAACCGGGCTTCTCGGCCATCCGGGCGTCCGCCACGACCAACCCCGCCAACGCGGCGCACAGGAGGAAGCCGCCCTCGAACATGAAGTTGGTCGGCAGCCCGCCCGCCGTGCCCGCCTTCACCCAGAACACCAGCAGCGCGGCGCCGGCCAGCGGGCCGACCACGTGCAGCGTCCGGCGCGCCCGCGCGTTGGGCTGGCGCCGCGCCGCGGCGATGAACGCGATGGTGGCCCCGGCCATCAGGTCGAAGAGCCGGGTGTCGGTGCCGTAGTACACCCGCGTCGGGTCCGCCCCCGACGCCGGGTTGAACAGGACGGCCATCAAGGTGGCGGACAGCACGCCGAGCCCCACCGTGAGCGCGATCCCGGGCCCCCGCCAGCTCCACGACCCCCACGTCCCCCGCCGGCCCCGCCCGGTCTGCGCCCGGCCCGGCGGCGCCGCCCGGCGAAGTGCAGCAGCGCCAGCAACACGAGCGGCCACACCAGATAGAACTGCTCCTCGATAGCCAGTGACCACGTGTGCTGCAGCGGCGACGGTGACGAGAACTGCGCGAAGTACGACTGGTGGACGAAGATCGCGTGCCAGTTGTTGACGTACAACAGCGTCGAGATGGCGTCGCCCGCGCAACCCCGCCAGGTCGACCAACCCGTTCGCCCCCGGCCCGCCCCACACCGCGTTCACGATCAGGTAGACGGCCAGCGCGGCCACCACCAAGAACAGCGCCGGCAACAACCGCTTGGCCCGCCGGCCCCAGAACGCGCCCAGCGCGATCCGCCCGCTCCCGACCCACTCCTCGAGCAACAGCGTCGTGATGAGGAATCCCGACAGCACGAAGAAGAGGTCGACGCCCAGATACCCGCCCCGCGCCCAACTCAGCTGCAGGTGGTACAGCACCACCCCGATCACCGCCACCCCCCGCAGCCCGTTCAGCGCCGGCAGGTGCCGCCCCGTGACGGCCGTCACGCCCGTCCCCGAGACCCTCCCCGCCTCCACCTCCGCCAGCGCCGTCGTCGTGTCCGTCACACCCGCACCCGCTCCAGCCGGCCCACCGACCCGTCTCCACCCTCCATCGGCAGCACGACCATGTCGACCAACGCCGCGCTGCCGCCGGCCTCCTCCCGGGCGCCGGACCCCCGCAGGTCCAACGCGAGCAGCGGGCTCCCCGGACCCGCCGGCTGCGGCCGGTTCACCGCGCCGGCCACGGGGTACACGGGGCCGGCGCTCGTGACCTCGCCGTCGCGCCACATGGCTCGGCACAGGCCGATCGCCTCCCCGAGGCCCTCCCCGAACGGCGGGGCGAAGCACAGCACGGTGCGTCCCCCGCAGACCAGGTCGAGGCTCGTGGCCTCGCGGGCCAACAGCGCCGGATGCCGCGCCCCCCCGCCCAGTTCCACCCGCGCCGCCAGCCACATCCCGGGCACCTCGTCGCACAGCCCGGCCAGCAGCACGAAGGGGTCGCCCAGCGGCCCCTCGCCGACCAGGATCGCCTCCGTCCCCTCGTGGGCCGCCCGGACGGCCTGGGCCCGCAATTCGCCCACGTCCTCGGCTCGAAGAACCCGGAGAGAGAGTCCGTCCACGGCCAGGCAGGTTACGGCCCACGACACCCCCACCCGGTGTCGTTCCAGGTCAGGCTCGTCGGCCCGCCCCCGCCCCCGCCTCGACCCCACCGCCCCCGTGCAGCCACCGCTCCACTCGTGGGGGCGACAGGATGGGGCCGTGCTGAGCCTGCGCGTGCGGCTGTTGGGCGAGCTCCACGTCGACGGCATCGAGGCACGATCCCTCGGCCGACGCCAGCAGCGCACGCTGCTCAAGGTGCTCGCCCTACGCCACGGCCGGCCCGTCAGCACCGATCGGTTGGCGGAGTGTCTCTGGGGCGAGGAGGTGCCGGACCGGGCCCCCGACCAGATCTCCGTCCTGGTGAGCCGGCTGCGCGCCACGCTCGGCGCCGAGCGGATCACGCCGGACCGACGCCGGCTACGCGCTCAGCGTCGACTGGCTCGATGTCGACGCCCTCGCCGACTACGCGGACGAGGCGGAACGCCGGATGGCGCACGACCCCGCCCGTCTCGCCGCCACCCGGACAGCGGCCGCGGCGGGACTCTCACTGGTCCGCGGACCGCTGCTGGCCGACGAACGCGACCCGTGGTGGGCGGCGAGTGAGTCGGCCGCCGCCGAACACGCCGTCCGCCGCCTGCGCCACGTCGTCCTCGCCGCCACGATGTCGGTGCACGAGTGGCCGGCCGCCGAACAGCAGGCACGAGACCTGATGGCCGCAGATCCGTTCGACGAGGTGGCGCTCCGCGCGCAGATGACCGCCATGGCCCGATCGGGCCGCGGCGCCTCGGCACTCGCCGCGTACGCCGAGTTCCGGCAACTCCTGGCCGATGAGCTCGGCGTGAGCCCCGATGACGAGACGGAGGCCCTGCACCTCCACCTCCTGCAGGGCACGCTTCCCGGCCCGCCGACCGCTCCCGTCCCCGCCCCTCCGGCCTTGCTGCGACTCCTTCCCTTCCCGGACGAGTCGGAACCCTCCGCCGGCTCGATGCGCTCGCCGACGAGTCGGCACACGGTCGCGCCCTGCTCTGCCTCGTCGAGGGTGAGGCGGGAGCCGGCAAGACGGCCGTGCTCCGGACCTGGATCGACTCGTGCAGTGGCAGCCGTACAGCGAGCGTCGCCATGGTGACGTGCGACGAGCTCGGCCAGGGCTTGTCGTTGCAGCCACTCCTCGACCTGATCGACCGGCTCGCCCAGCTTCCCGACCTGGGCGGCCCCGCCTCGCTCGCCGGAGCCGACGCGGCGGTGCTCGGTCCACTCCTCGGGCCGGCGAAGGCGCCCGAACAGATCGCCGCTGTAACCGAGCCCGGCGCCGGTCAGAGCCTCGTCTCGGGCGCCCTGACCCGCGCCATCCGCCGAGCAGCGGTATCCGGCGCTCTGATCCTCGTGATCGACGACCTCCACTTCGCCGATCCGGCGACGATCCGTTGGCTCTCCCACGCGTCCGCCGATCTCTCGAACGCACCGGTCATGATCGTGGCAAGCGCCCGTACGCGAGGAGGGCGTGCACCTCCACGGCGTCACTGAGCACCTGCTACTCGATCCGCTCAACCTCGAGGCGGTCACCGAGCTGGTCGGCCCGGCCCGGGCGCCCGCATCTCCTCGCTCGAAGCGGTGGCAACCCGCTCTTCCTGTCCGAGCTCGCAGCGTGGGAGACCGACCAACCCGCTTCGGACGAACTGCCCCAGAGCATCCGTCGGAGTGTCGAAGAACGTGTGACGAGGGCCGGGTCGGCGGCCACGACCTTGCGAACGGCCGCGGTGATCGGGCCCGATGTCGAGCTCGACGTGCTCTCCGGCGTGACCGGCGCTTCCCCCGAGCGAGTTGCTCAACCACCTCGAGCAGGGCGTGCATCGCCGCTTTCTCGTGGAGAGCGGCCCGCGGTTCGAGTTCACGCACGCCCTGGTGCGCGAAGCGCTCGCCTCGACGGTCGGAGCGGCCCGCACGGCGTTCATCCACCGCGAAGCCGCTCGGGTGCTTTCGTCGCGTCTTCGCGCCGATCCGCTGTCGGTGGCACGCCACGCGCGACTCGGCGGGGATCTCGTCGGTGCCGCCGACGCGCTGATCGCCGCGGCCCAGATCGCGGTGAGCCGATTCGACCCCGACTGAAGCCCTGGGGCTGCTCGGTGACGCCATCGCCCTCGACGACACGGCCCGGGCGCGGGTGGAGCGGGCGCGCATCTTCACCATGCTCAATCAGCCGAAAGAGGTCGCCGCTGACCTGCAGAGGGCAAAGGAGCTCGGAGCGGGCCCCGAGGTACTCGAGGTCGCCGCCTGGTCCGCCCACTTCCAACGTCACATGGGTGAGGCCCTCGTCCTGGCCGACCAGGGAGCCCGCGACGCCGACTCCGACGAACTCCGCGCCGGCTGCCTTGCGCTCGGCGGTTGGGTCGCGCTGGCCTCCGGTGACCTGATCGGGTCCGAACAACGCCTCGAAGAAGCCCTTCGGGTCGCGCCACCCGGCCGGGCGCTCCAGGCCGAGTCGTGGCTGGCCTGGCTTCGAGTCAGCCAGGGCCAGCCCGAGGACACGGTCGGCCTGGTCCACGTCTCCGACGGGACCGGGTTGGCCGCCTACCGCTACCCCAACGCGTACGCCCTGATGGCCGCCACCATGGCGCACGCCATGTTGGGCCGGCCCGATCGCGCCCTGGCCAGTCTCAAGCTGCTCGAACGTGACATCGACCGCATGGACGCCGCTCGATGGGTCCCGAGGCCGCACAACCTGCGCGGCTGGATCGCCCGGAACCTCGGCGAGACGTCGGAGGCCGACGACCGCAACACGGAGGCGATCGAGGTGCTCCCGACGAGAGCGACCTGGCCGAGCCGCTCGCCCACGGCCTGCTCGACCTCGCCGCCGGGCGCCTCTTGGCGGCCGACGCCGCCGGCACGTCGCGCTCCTGGCGCAAGCCGAGCTCCTCGAAGGTCAAGACCACGCCTTCCGGTGGCGCCACCGGCTCCGCCGACGGCTGCTCGAGACCCGCTTGCAGTTGGACTCGGGTCAACTCGATGCCGCCATGGACCGGCGCGCGAGGCGCTCGCCGACGACGCGTCCGCCCTCGGTGCCGCCCGCCACGCGCTCCAGGCTCGGCTGCTCCATGCGGTCGCGGCCGCGGCGTTCGGGCCTGCCACCCGACCTCGACGAGATCGATCGGCTCCTCGGCGAACTCCCCCGGCTCGCCGGCTTGGAGTCGTGGTGGCTGACGGCAGAGGTGGCGGAGGAGTTCGGCGTCGCCTCGCTGGCGCAGCCCTCGCCGGGTCGAGGGTCCACGACCTCATGGCCGTCGCGGGGCCCTACGAGGAGTCGCTGCGTCGTGCGGCCGCGGCGCGAATCTTGACCTGAGCGGACGCCCACGCCGTGTCGTCAGAGGCGACGCGCCCCACGCAGCGCCCCGTCCTCCCACCACGCAAGCTCCGGCCCCGTGCCGCCGAGCGCCTTCTCCCAGCCGAACTGCAGCATGCAGCCGAGGAGCTCGAGGTCGACCGCGCGCTTCCCACCATCCGCTCGTGTCGACCCCGTGGCTCTCCAGAGACGCCCGGTATCGCTCGACCACGTCGTCCTTTGACTCGGGGAGCAGGGCGGCATTGAGGGCCAGATACCACGCGAGGTCGGCGAGAGGCGACGCCTCGCCCGGGTATTTCGCCGAAATCGAGGAGCACCGTGCGTCCGTCGTCGTGCGTGCCCAATGTTGGCGGCCTTCCAGTCGCCGTGGACCAGGGTGTGCGGCACTTCGCTGGAGCGCCGCGAGCAGCGCGCTCGGGCTCGTCGAGGAGCGGCAGCACCACCTCCGCCATCTTGGGCGACACCTCGGGCAGCCGCCCCCAACCTTCGGCCATGACCTTGGGCACAAGGGCGTCGCTGCCTCGGGCCGCTTCGGACTGTCGCCACCGCCGGAGAGAGCATCAGATACCGCCGCCCGAGCTCGGTCAGTCCCACATCGTCGGTCCATCCCCAGAAGGTGGCGTGCAACGCCGCCATGTGATCGATGTACCGCGCGTGCTGGGCGGCCGGTGAACGGGCGCTCAGGGTCGAGCAGCGTGCTGCTGACGTCGCGCAACAGCACCATCCCGACCTCTCCGTCGAAGGCGGCGGCAACGACTGCGTGATCGATCACGCTCGGCAGTCGATCGAGCAACCCGCTCTCCCACAGCCGGACGTAGCGAGCGCCCAGGATCGCCGGCGGCACGCAACAACCAGTCGTCGCGGGGGTCCTGGTACTTGAGGACGAACTCGCTCGCCGTCGATCGTCACCCGTTCGAAGCGCGCCCCGGACTTCGTGTCGTCGGGCTCCCACGCCCGCCTCTCCTCGGCGCGGGCGAGGAGGTCGGCCAACGGGACGTCACCCACCGGCCGTCCCGGCCATCTCTGCCAGCAGCGCCGCCGGCCAGCGACCGCCGCACCACACCTGGTCGGTCTGGATCCGGCCGTCCTCGATCGACAGGACGTGGGCCTGATGGGCGGCGTGCGGGACGCCGCTCTCCTCCCAGCGCAGCGTGAACCTCACCAGCTCTCCGCCCGGTACCGGCGTCCGGGCCAGGTCCTCGAACGTCCCGCTGTCGGCGTACCAGCGTGCGAGCTCGCCGCGCACGGCTTCTCCACCTCGAACGGCGAATCGCCAGTTCGGCACCGTTGCGTCCAGGACGGCGTCCGGGGCGAAGACGTCCGGCGCCGGCATCCCGCCCGCCTCGATCGCGGCGAGGAACCGGTCGACCACCTGCGTCCGCTTCGGTCGTGCTTCATCGTGCCCATGCTGTTCCTCCTTGGTCGCTCCCTGCTCGACCCAGTCTGTGGGTTGGCCCTTGCCACTGGGCTTGCCGCGACCTTGGCAAACCCATGGCAAGCACCCGGGAGCGCACTCTCCCATGGAGGCCCGGAGGCTCCGGGCCCACCGAGGAGGTCCGAATTGCCATGGCCAAAGCCGAGCAGAAGACGTTTGCCGACCCGGACGAGACCCGCACCTTCGAGCGGGGCCGTGTCGAGATTGTCCACGTTGCGGGCAGCGACATCGGCCGCTTGACCCTCGAGCCGGGATGGCGTTGGTCGAGCCACGTCAAGCCCCTGGCGGGCACCGAGCTCTGCGAGGCTCCCCATTTCCAGTACCAGGTCGCGCGGTTCCCTCAACATCGAGATGGCCGACGGTCGGGTGCTCGAGTGTGGCCCGGGCGATGTCGTTGCCGTCCCCGAGGGTCACGACGCCTGGGTGGTCGGCGAGGAGCCGGTCGTCCTGATCGACTGGTGGGGCGCGTCGGACTACGCCAAGGGCTTGAGGTCCGACCTCAGATCCGCTCCCACCAGCCGCCGACGTCACGGGCGTAGCCCGCCCGCGCCAGTCGCTCCAACCCGCCACAGAGCTCGGGCAGACGTGAGGCCCGAGGCGCGGGCCAGATCGTCCAAGGAAGTCGGGTCCTGCGTCAGCACCTTGTACAGGTCAAGGTCTCGCTCAGGAATCTCGTCGTCTTGGGTGGTCGGTCTCGTCTCGACCACGGAGGGTGGCGGCACGATGGCGCCCTTGAGGGCGAGTGCGATCAGGATGTCACCGGCCGAGCAGACCGGGAAGGCCCCGGTGCCCAGGAGCGCGTTGGTGCCTTCGGAGTTCGCGCTTCGGATGGAACCCGGAACGGCTCCCACCGGTGTGCTCCGAGCAATGGCGGCGTTCACCGTGTGTTGCGCGCCGCTGTGGTGCCGCATCTCGACCACCACGACGACGTCGCTCAGCGCGGCCAAGAGGCGGTTGCGAACTGGGAACCGCCACTTTTCTGTCGTCCCGCCCGCGGGTGCCTCCGACACGATGGCTCCGGAGGTCGCCACCCTCTCCCAGAGACGGGCGTTGCGAATCGGGTAGGGCGCATCCAGCCCGCCGGCCACGACGCCGACAGGAGGCGCCCCAGCGCCGCAGGCTCCCTCGTGGGCCGCACCGTCGACGCCGAGCGCGAGTCCCGAGACCACGCTGACGCCCGCCGACGCGAGGTCGGCGCCAAGCTGGGCCGCCACCCCGATCCCGTAGCGAGTTGGGGCACGCGTCCCCACCAGCGCACAGGTAGGCGTTCCGTTCAGTACCCCGGGGTCACCGATGCAGAAGACAATCGGGGGCGCTTTGGGATCGCCGATGAGCCGAGTCGGGTAATGGGCGTGTCCCCGGAGGAGCACCGAAATGCCGAGGTCGAGGTGGCGCTGCCATGTAGCCGCCACCTCGTTGTCGGCAACGCGAGATGGGCCTGCGACGCTCGCCCACACTGCGGACGGTGGGTTTTCGTACAGCAGTCTGCGCAGCGTGGCGGGACCAACGGCCGGCCACAGCGACAACGCGATCGCATACGCCTCTTCTGGGAGTCGGTCACTCATGCGGCCACCACCGATCGGCCGGCTCGCAACGCCATCGCCTCGGAGACGTGCTCGAACGCAACGGTGTCCTCGCCAGCCAGGTCGGCCACGGTCTGGGCGACTCGGGAGACCTTTTTGAGGCCACGCGCGCTCAGCGCACCCTCCCGAAGTCTCGACGCCAACGAGATCGCTGGCCTCCCGGGTCAGACATCGGTTCGCGGTCCGACCGCTCCGCCGCACGAGACACGTGCTCCGCCACCCGTGCGGCAACCGTCGAACTCGATTCGCCCGGGATTCCCGACAGCAGATCGTCGGGGTCGGGTCTGCTCACGGGGACGATGAGATCGAACCGGTCCAGGAACGGCGCCGAGATCCGCCGGCGATACCGCGCTCGGGTCACCACAGAGCACGTGCAGGCGCCGTCGTAGACACCCTCTCCGCACGGACACGGATTCATGGCCGCCACCAGGAGGAACGCCGCTGGAAAGGTCACCGCGCCGCCGAGGCGGTTCACCCGGATGGCTCCCTCCTCCAGTGGTTGGCGGAGGGACTCAATGGCCGCGACCGGGAACTCACCGAGTTCATCGAGGAACAGGACGCCATGGGTCGCCAAGCTCGCCTCACCGGGTCGCAGCGACATGTTGCCGCCTCCGACGAGCGAGATGATCGTGGCCTGGTGGTGCGGAGCGCGAAACGGTGGACGTTCGAAGAGCGTGCCTTCCGGCAACGCGGCACCGGCCGCCGAATGAAGTCGGGTGACCGTCAGCGCCTCCTCCAGCGTCAGCGGAGGCAGCAGTCCGGGAAGTCGCTCCGCCAACATGGTCTTGCCCGAGCCCGGCGGACCGATCAGGAGAAGATGGTGCCGGCCCGCCGCGGCGACCTCGACCGCACGGCGTCCGACCGTCTGACCTCGCACGTCCGCAAGGTCAGGCCCACGTCGCTGGCGGCGAACCGCGGGCGGTGGTGATTCGGGGATCGGAGGCCACGGTGCCTGCCTGCGCAAGACCCGGACGAGTTCGACCAGCGTGGCCGCACCCCGAATGTCGGCCCCCCTGACGAGAGCGGCCTCGTGGACGTCACAGAGAGGCACCACCAGGAGCGGTGATGACATCGCATCGGCCAATGCGATCATGCCCGGAACGTGGCGAAGCGAGCCGTTGAGCCCGAGTTCGCCACAGAATGCGAGCCCGTTCGTGCAGTCTGAGCTCAGCTGTTCGGTGGCAACGAGCAGCCCGATTGCAATGGGCAGATCGAGTCCGGCGCCCACCTTCCGGACACCTGAGGGTGCCAGATTGACGGTGACGCGCCGCATGGGCCAGGGCAACCCGCTCGACAGGATCGCTGCTCGAACCCGGTCTCGAGCCTCGCGGACCGCCGTATCCGGCAGTCCCACGATCGTGAAGCCGGGCAGGCCGTTGGAGACATGAACTTCCACCGAGACGGCACAACCGACCGCGCCGCTGAGGGTGGCAGAGGTGATAGAAGCAATCATGCCGATGAACGGTCCCGCCGATTGCCGGTCGTCGCTTTCGGAACTTCTCGAGATTTTCCCCCGCAGGCCCTCGCGGCCTCCCAGCAGCGAGAACCAGGCGCCTCGCCACGAGGTGTATACATGCCGAAATTCGGCGCGCCCCTCATGTCGTATACGGGAGCCGCCCACGCGCGTATACACACGCGACGTGCCCCGACGGGTAGGCGTAGACACCTTCGAGTCGGGTGTCGAGACCGCCGCGTACACGGCTTTGACCGACGCGCGAGGTCCGCCGCGTATACGGTCCGCGACGACGCGCCGACGTCCGCCGCGTACACACTCTCGAACGGCCTGCGACGTCCGTCGGGGATCACCAGGCCAGCGCTCTGCCCTCCCCAAAACCGGGCGGGCAGAGAGTGATCGCTCAGCCCTGCGGGGGCAGCTCCTTGGGCGGTGACGCAGGCGTGGCCACGGCCTTCGGCGTCGCGCCGTTGCTGCTGGCGCCCAGGTCCTCGTTGCGCAGCGACGACAGCAGGACCTCGGCCGCGCCCATCAGGCTCGTCGCCTCGTAGGGCACCACGACCTTGGCGTTGTCGGCGGCGGCGATGTCCTGGAGCGCCCGCAGCTGCAGGACGGCCAGCGTGTGGGGGTTGATGGTGACGGTGTCGATGGAGGTGAGGCGCGCCGCCTCGCCCTGGCCGCGGAGCTCGAGCGCCTTCTTTTCGCCCTCGGCCTGCAGCTCCAAGACCTTCATTTGCGCCTCGGCCCGCAGGATGGCGGACTGCTTGGCTCCCTCGGCCTCGAGCACGGCCGCCTGCTTCCGGCCGCCGGCGCTGTTGATGGCCGCCTGCTGCTCCCCTTCGGACTTCAGGATCGCCGCTCGCTTGTGCTGCTCGGCCTCCTTCTGCTCGGACATGGCCTGCACGACGTTCAGCGGCGGGGTGATGTCGAGGATCTCGATCCGGTTCAAACGCACACCCCACTTGGCGGTGGCGTCGGCCATGTGGTCCTGCATCCGGCTGTTGATCGTCTCGCGCTCGCTCAAGGCCTGGTCGAGCGAGAGCTCACCGAACACCGCACGCAGCGCGGTCCGAGAGAGCTGGTCGACCGCCAACTGGAAGTCGTTGATCTCGAAGAGTGCGGACCTGACGTCGATCACCTGGCAGAAGATCGTCGCGCTCACCTGGAGGGACACGTTGTCCTTGGTGATGACCGCCTGCTGGTCACCCGTCATCGGGAACTCGCGGACGTCGACCTTTTCCATCTTGTCGATGAACGGGGTGAGGACGTGCAGGCCCGGCTGGCCGACGGTCTTGAACTCACCCAGTCGCTTGACGACGCCGACGCTTCCCTGCTGGACGATCTTGACGAACCGCGAGGCGAACAGGGTGAAGATCCCGAGCCCGGCCAGGGCGGCGACGATCACGATCCCCACAACTTCTCCGGCCGATGCGAGCATGGGGTACCTCTCTTCTAAGAGTCGGCGGCGTAGACGACGAGCAGGCCTCGCTCGACGTCAGCGACGACGACATCGGTCCCGACAGGGATACTGGCGTCGGGGTCCAGGGGGATTGCCAACCACTCCTCGCCCCTCGCCCGGATCCTTCCGGGGTGGTGCGCGCCCTCTATCGCCTTGGTGACCAGGGCGGAATCCCCGATCATCCCTTGAACGCCGTTGAGCACGGCCTCCACCCTATTACCGGCCGATAAATACCGGCGTCCGCTTCTCGGCAAAGGCGGCCATGGCCTCGTTGGTGTCCTTGGTCGAGAAATTCAGGGCCTGACACCGGGCCTCGTCCTCGACCGCCTGCTCCATGGAGGCCATCGAGGAGGCGTGGAGCAGCGACTTGGTCATGGACAACGCCAACGGCGGCCCGTCCGCCAGCCGGCGCGCCCAGTCCTCCACGAAGGCGTCGATCTGGTCGACGGGAAGCACCCGATTGACCAGGCCGATGGCCAGCGCCTCCTCGGCGCTCCACATGTCACCGAACAGCGCCACCTCCTTGGCCCGCGCCATGCCGATGAGCCGGGGCAGCAGCCACGAGGCGCCGTTGTCGAGCGAGAGGCCCCGCTTGGAGAAGATCATGGAGAGCCGGGCCAACTCCGTGCAGACCACGAGATCGCACCCGAGCGCCAGCGAGAAGCCGGCCCCGACGGCCACGCCGTCGACCTTGGCGATCGTCGGCTTGCTGATGTGGTGCAACGCCAGCGCCACGTCGCCCAGCCGGCGCATCCGGGACAGTCCCGCTTGCGAGGCGTCGTTCGTGGGACCGCTGGAGTCCCCCAAGTCCGCGCCCGAGCAGAACGCCCCGCCGGCGCCGGTGAGGATCATCACCCGGTCGTCCGGGCTGTCCTCGACCTCCGCGAAGATCTCACGCAGCTCCGCGAGCATCCGGCCGTTGGCCGCGTTCTTGCGCTCGGGCCGGTTCATCGTGACGGTGACGACACCGTCCTTACGCTCGACGATAAGGGTCTCCATGGGGACCGACCCTACGCCGCTGGACCTCTCAGAACGCACCTTCGACGATGCACATGCCCTGGCCCGTGAACCCGACCACGTCGAAGCGGATGTGGTCGTAGTACGTGTCCTGGCTGCCGAGATAGGCCGTGGCGAGTCGGCGCAGCCGGTGCTGCTTCGCGGGCGTCACGGCCTCCAACGGGTGCCCCCGGTTGTTCGACGTCCGCGCCTTCACCTCACAGATGACGAGGGTCACGCAGCCCGGCGGGTTCACCTGGGTGCACAGAAGGTCGATCTCGCCCTGGGCGCAGCGCCAATTGCGCGTCAGGATCTCGTACCCGTTCTCCACGTACCACTCGGCGGCCCAGTCCTCGCCCCGATGGCCCAACGCGATCCGGCGGTTGCTCACGCCAGGTGAACGGTCGCCCCGAGCGCGAAATCGGAGGCCCTTAGAGCTCCTGTTCGGGCAGCCGCTCGATGTTCACGTCACGGAACGTCACGATGCGCACCTCGGGCACGAAGCGGGCCGGCCGGTACATGTCCCACACCCAGGCGTCCTTGAGCTCCACCTCGATGCAGGCCGGCGTCGTGTCGGCGCGCACGTTCAGCGACACTTCGTTCGCCAGGTAGAAACGCCGCTCGGTCTCGATCACGTACGCGAAGACCGGGAGGACGGCCCGATACTCCTGGACGAGCCCGAGCTCAATCTCCGACTCGTAGCGCTCGAGGTCTTCCTCGCTCACGCGGTGCCGGCCCTACTCGTCAGCGGCCTCCTCGGCAGCCCCGTCGCTCGCCTCGTCCGTCACCTCGTCCGTCGCCTCGTCCGTCACCTCGGCATCGGCGAGCTCCACGTCGTCGAGGGTCAGCTCCTCGAGCTCGTCCACCTCGTCGACCTCGTCGACCTCGTCGACCTCGACCACCTCGACCACAGCCGCGGCCGCGGCCTTCCCGGCCCCACGGGCCACGCGCCGCTCCTTGATCTTGGCCGCCTTCCCATGCCGCTCCCGCAGGTAGTACAGCTTGGCCCGCCGCACGTCGCCGAGCGTGGTGACCTCGATCTTGGCGATGGTCGGCGAGTGCACCGGGAAGGTCCGCTCGACCCCGACGCCGAAGCTCACCTTGCGGACGGTGAAGGTCTCCTGCACCCCGCCCCCCTGGCGCCGCATGACGGCGCCCTGGAAGACCTGCACCCGCTCCCGGTTGCCCTCGACGACCCGGACGTGCACCTTGACGGTGTCGCCGGGGCGAAAGTCGGGGATGTCGTCGCGCAGGCTGTCGCGGTCGATCGTTTCGGTCGGGTGCATGACAGAGTCCTTCGGGTCACGCCGGCTCGGTGGGGTCCATCCGCTCTGAGCCGGACGGAACATCGTAGCCGTGCTCGGACAGGGCCCGCACGTCGTCGTCGCTGAGCGCCGATGCCCTGACCAGGCGCTCGAGCAGGTCGGGCCGCCGCGTCGCCGTGCGCAGCAACGCCTGGGTCCGCCGCCAGGCGGCGACCGCCCCGTGATCGCCGGACCGCAGCACGGCGGGGACCGCCCAACCCCGGAACTCCGCCGGTCGCGTGTACTGGGGGTACTCGAGCAGCCCGTCGGAGAAGCTCTCGTCCGCCGCCGAGTCCTCGTTGCCCAGCACGTCGGGGCGCAGCCGGGCCACCGTCTCCAACACCACCAGCGCCCCCAGCTCCCCGCCCGCCAGGACGAAGTCGCCCACCGACAGCTCGCCGTCCACCAGGTGGTCGGCCACCCGCTGGTCGACGCCCTCGTAGCGGCCACAGAGCAGGGAGAACCCCCCGGAGGGCCCGTCGGCCAGCGCGGCCAGCTCGGTCGCCACCGACTGGTCGAAGGGCCGCCCGCCGGGGGCCAGCAGGAACAGGGGCCGGGGCAGATCGGGCACCGCCTCGACGCGGCGGAAGAGCGGCTCGGCCATGAGGACCATGCCGGCGCCGCCGCCGAACGGGCTGTCGTCGACCGAACGCCGGGCGTCGTCGGCCCCCTGGCGCAGGTCGTGCACTCGCACATCGAGCGCGCCCGACTCGAGGGCGCCGCCCGAGGATCGACGCGCCGCAGTAGCCGGCCACCACGTCGGGGAAGATCGTGAAGACGTCGACCCTCACGCCGGGCTCCGATCACGATCACGATCACGAGTCCTCACGGGTCGAGCAGCCCCTCGGGGATGTCGACGTCGACCGTCCCCGCGGCGGCATCGTGCGCCGTGACGAAGCGCACCGGGATCAACCCACCCGACTCGAGGACCATCAGGTCACTCGCCGGGTTCGCCTCCACCGCGGCCACCCGACCCAGCTCCGTCCCGCTCGGCGTCACGCACGAGTGCGCCCACCAGCTCGTGCACCCACAGGGTCCCGGGCACCTCGAGCGGCTCGGCCTCGAGCTCCAGCCCCCGCAGCGCTTCGGCCGCCGGCCGGTCGGCCACGGCGGCGAACCGCACGATCCACCGGTCGCCCGCCATCGGCCGGGCGTCTTCCACCTGCAGCGGGCCCGACGCCGTCGACAGCACGGTCCCCGGGTTCAGGCGTTGCGTCTGGTCGGTCCAGAGCTGGACGACGACCTCGCCCTTCAGGCCGTGGGCCTTGGTGACCCGGCCGACCTTGAGCAGGTCCGTGGCGTCAGGTGCCAGCTGTCAGTCGTCGACGATGTCGACGCTGGCCTGGACGCCGTCCTTGGCGCCGGCCACGTTGACCAGGGTGCGGATGGCCTGGGCCGTCCGGCCCCGTCGGCCGATGACCCGTCCCATGTCCTCGGGGGCCACGTGGAGGTTGAGGCGCATGCCGTTGCGGCGCTCCTCGGTCTCGATCGAGACGGCCTCGGGGTCGTTGGACAGCGACTTGGCCAGATACGTCAGCACCGTCAGCGCCGTGCCCCCGTCGACCTCGCGCCGCTCGTTGCCCTCGCCGATGTCGTTGCCCTCGTCGACCGCGTCGTCCACGTCGTCGTACGTGTCGTCGTAGTCGTCGTCGACCTCGGCGCCACCGCCGCCACCACCGCCGCCGGTCTGGTTGATGTCACCGGCCTCGTAGAGATCTGTCACCGAATCCTCACTTCGCCTTGGCGGCCGAGAACTCGTCCCAGGCCCCGGAGGTCTTCAGCAGGCGCTCGACCGCGCTCGGTCGGCTGGGCGCCGTTGACCAACCACTTCACGGCCTTCTCGTTGTCGATCTTGACCACGGCGTCGGGCTCGGCGGTCGAGGCGCCCCGGGGGGCGTAGGTGCCCAGGATCTCGAGGAACCGGCCGTCGCGGGGCGAGCGGCTGTCGGCCGCCACGACCCGGTAGGTCGGCTGCTTCTTCTTGCCCATCCGCACCAGGCGGAGCTTGACTGCCACGAATTGTTTCCTTCCACTCTGCGCATCTTGCGAGCGTTCGCTCACCCCGAGCTGGTCTCCGCTGGTTCGCCGAGAGTCCCGGGGGCGGCGCGTCGACGGACGCGCCCGGATCACCATTCTGCCAGATGGCGCAGGTGGTGGCCCTACCGGGCCGGCCGACGGCCCAAACGAGGGCCCGAACGGGGCGACTCCCGGCGGGTCCTAGCGGTTCTTGGGCGGCGTCACCCGCCCGCCCTTCTTCTTCTTCTTGGTCCCCTTGTTGACGCGTGACCACGGGTTTGGGCGAGCCCCCCGGCGGCAGCCCGGGGAAGCCGGCGGCCAGCTCGGAGCCCGACCCGTCGCCCATCAGCTGGGACAGCATGTCGAAGTCGGCGCCCATCGGGCCCGCCGGGAGCCCCTGCTCCGGCGGCACCGAGTCCGCCCGCCTGTTGGGCCAGTTTCTTGGCGGCGCGGCCGATCATCCCCGACATGTTCGGCATTCCGGGGAGGTTGGGCATGTTGCCCGACGCCATCCCCTTCATCATCTTCTGCATCTCCTTGAACTGCTTGAGGAGCGCGTTGACGTCCTGCACGGAGGTGCCCGAACCCCGAGCCACCCGGGAGCGGCGCGAGCCGTCCATGACCGAGGTGTCGTTGCGCTCCGCGGGCGTCATGGAGCAGACGATCGCCTCGACCTTGGCCACCTCCCCGTCGTCGATCTGCCCGGCCGCCTCCCGCATGTCCTTGCGACATCCCGGGCATCAGTCGCATGAGGCCGCCGAGCGAGCCCATCTTCTTCACCTGGCGCAGCTGCGAGAGGAAGTCGTCGAGCGTGAAGTGGCCGGCCATGAGGCGGCTGGCGCTCTTCGCCACCTCGTCGGTGTCCATGGTGCGCTCGGCCTGCTCGATCAGGCTCAGCATGTCGCCCATGCCGAGGATCCGATCGGCCATGCGGTCGGGGTGGAACAGGTCGAAGTCGCCCAGCCGCTCGCCCGTCGAGGCGAACGCGATCGGCTTGCCGACGACGCCCTTGACCGACAGCGCCGCGCCGCCGCGGGCGTCGCCGTCGAGCTTGGTGAGGATGACGCCGCTCAGCTCGAGCGCGTCGTCGAACGCCTTCGCGGTGGCGACGGCGTCCTGGCCGATCATGGCGTCGATGACCAGGAACGTGTAGTGCGGCTGCGTGGCGGCGGAGATGGCCTTGATCTGGTCCATCATCTCGGCGTCGATCGTGAGACGTCCGGCCGTGTCGATGATGCAGATGTCCCGGCCCAGCCGCCGCGCCTCTTCCAACCCGGCCTGCGCGCAGCGGACGGGATCGGTCGACTCCGAGAAGACGGTGACGCCGGCCTGCTCGCCGAGGACGCGCAGCTGCTCGACGGCGGCGGGCCGCTGCAGGTCGGCCCCCACGAGCAGCGGGTTGCGCCCCTGCTGCTTCCACCACTGCGCGAGCTTGGCCGAGTTGGTCGTCTTGCCCGACCCTTGGAGCCCGGCCATGAGGACGACGGTCGGCGGGCGCGAGGCGTAACTCAGCTTGAGCGACTCGCCGCCGAGGACGTTCACCAGTTCCTCGTGCACGGCCTTGATGACCTGCTGGCCGGGCGTCAGGCTCTTCGACAGCGCCTCGGTGCTGACCCGCAGGCGGATGCCGTCGCAGAAGCGCCGGGCGACGGAGAGCTCGACATCCGCATCGAGCAGTGCGGTGCGGATCTCCTTGAGCGCCTCGTCGAGGTCTTCCTCGCTGATGCGGCCCTTGCCGCGCAGGCGTGTCGAGATCCGCTCGAGGCGGTCGGACAAGGCGTCGAACATGGGGTCTCAGGTTAGTGGGGCGCCCCACCGGCGCCGCGGGCAGCGGCTACCGTCTGGCGCCATGTCCCACCCCTCCTTGCGTTTACGCCCGCGCCCCGTGCGTTCGCCGCGGCGCTCGGGCTGGTGCTGATCGGCGCCCTCGGCCTGTCCGCCTGCAGCTCCTCGCCCTCGAACTCCTCGGGGTCCGCCACCACGACGACCGCCGGCGGCAGCGGGGTCGGGCCGTCGACCACGACGACCCCCCCGACGGCCCCCGCCGGCAGCCCGCTCAACGCCATCGCGCCGATCCCGGCCGCCGACCGCTCCGCCGCCGGCACGGCCGGCACGGCGCCGACGGTGACCGTCCCGGCCGGGACGCCGCCGACCCAGCTCGAGAGCGCCGACCTCATCGCCGGCACGGGCCCGGGCGCGGTCAAGGGCGACGCCCTCACCGTGCAGTACGTCCTGGCCGACTACGCGAGCGGCAAGGTGCTCCAGTCGTCGTGGACGAGCCAGCCCTTCACGCTGACGCTCGGCGTGACCCAGCTGATCAAGGGCTGGACGGAGGGACTCGTCGGCATGAAGGCCGGGGGACGGCGGGAGCTGATCATCCCGCCCGATCTGGCCTACGGCGCCGGCGGACAGGGCATCCCCGCCAACGACACCCTCGTCTTCGTGGTCGACCTGCAGAAGCTCAACTGACAGGCTGGTCTCCGTCGAGGGAGACCATGGAGATCGCCGGCCATATCGAGTCGCTGCGCCACGAGGGCGCCCGCATGACCGCCGCGGCGCGGGCGGCGGCGCCCGACGCGGCGGTGCCGAGCTGTCCCGGCTGGGTGGCGCGTGACCTGATCCGCCACATGGGCGGCGTCCACCGCTGGGCCACGAGCTACGTCGCCGAGGCGCGTACCGAGGTCCGGCCCGGCGGTTTGGACGAGGTCGTCGGCCGCTGGCCCGAGGACGACGAGTTGGCCGACTGGTTCGAGGCCGGGTGCGCCGCGCTGGTGGCGGCCCTGGAGTCGGCGCCCGCCGACCTGCAGTGCTGGACCTTCCTGCCTGCCCCCTCGCCGCTCGCCATGTGGAGCCGCCGCCAGGCGCACGAGACGGCGATCCACCGCGTCGACACCGAGCTGGCGGCCGGGCGTGCGCTCGCCGACGTCGCGCCCTTCACCCCGGCCTTCGCGGCCGACGGCGTCGACGAGCTGTTGACGTGCTTCGTCCCCCGGCGCTCGACGGGGTTGCGCGCCGAGGCGCCGGCCACGCTCGGCGTGCGCTGTGTCGACGACGACGGCGCCTGGGTCCTCACCATCGGGCCCGACGGCGTCACGACCTCGGTGGGCGCCGGCGACGCCGTCTGCACCGTGCGGGGCGCGGCGGGCGACCTGTATCTCGCGTTGTGGAACCGCGCCGACGGCGAGCGGCTGCAGATCCAGGGCGACCGGTCGGTGCTCGACTCGTTCGGCGACGCCGTGCAGGTGCGCTGGTCCTAACGGAGATGGCGGCGCGGGGACGGCTCAGCCCGGTCGCACGCTCGGTCGAGTCCCGTGGTTGCAATTGCCATTGCGGTCGCAGTATTCGGGAGCCGCTGTTCCGAAAGGCGACGCCCGCCGAAGCGTTTTCAACCGTGGGGGGACCTGAAGAAAGGGCGGTTCCCATGGTTTCTTTGTCGTCAAGCGGTCCCGGTGCACGGCATCTGCGTCTCCTCAAGCGCTCGTCGTTCGCCCTCCTTCCACTCCTCATGATCGGCAGCCTCACCGCCGCGCCGTTGGCGGCTGGTGCATCGACCACCTCAGCGCCCGTGACGCAGGCGGCGAGTTCGGGTGGCGTGGACCTGGGTCCGACGGTCGCGGCGCTCGAGGCAGAGGTGAGCACGGTGGTGGCAAACGTCCTCAACGTGCCCCTCCCCCTCGTCTTCTCCGTGGGCTGCGTGCCCTACTACGTCACGGCGATCCTCGCTGGAGGCCGGATCTACCCCTGCTGAGCACACAAGGGCACGGGATGCGACGCATCGTCTGACGCCCTAAGAGGTGCAGCCCCACGATCCGGTCACGTGCACGTGACCCTTCCCCGCCTTGCCGCGGAACGAGCTGTAGGGACCGAGGGTGATGGTGATCTTGCCGGAGGTCTTCGTCGTGGTGATCGACCCGTTCTTGGTCACGGACGTCCAGTTCCAGTTTTGGTTCCCGTTGGCGTCGGTTCCGATCAGGGTGACGTTCGGACCGTTCCCGCTCTCCTGGCCGAACTTCTTCGACGTTCCGGCCTTCGGGGTGTAGAGCTGGATGGTCCATTGGTCGGCCGGCGCACCCTTGAGCGTGCCCGTCAGCATGAACGTCGCGCCCTTGGCGGTTACGACCTGCTGGCTGCACGGCGTGTCGGGTGCACTCAGCGTCCCCGAGACGGTGCCCGTCAACTTGAACGTCGTCTGACCCCCGGTTGCCGCAGCGCCGGCGGCCGTCGCGCCGAATGACAGCGCGCACACTCCGGCGGCGAAGGCGGCGGCGGCACCAGTTCGCCACGATCGCCGATGCGATCGAGAGCGCCGTCGCGGGGCGCGGTCGGGGTCGTGGAGCCGAGATCGAGGAACATGGGGGCCCTCCTCCTGGTCCCCAAAAGACTAAGCCAGGGTGGCCCCGAGCTGCCCGAGGAGCCCAGCCAAATCCCAGTAGTCCCGCTGCGAGGTGACGAGGCCGGCCGCAGAGACCTCCCCGATCGAGATGCCCCGGAAGGCGAAGGGCGTGCCCGTTCCCGGGAGTGGGCCGATGGCGCCGGTGTTCGTGCCACGACACACGGTTTCGAACGCGTAGGAACCCTCACCGGCGACGCGCAGGCCGACCTCGAACGTCATGTCCGCGGCCATCAAGAGGGCGCCGGCACCCATCTGCCGGATGCCGTCATGGCCGACGAAGATCGCGCCCGTCGGCACGTCCTCGTAGCGCACGTCGTCACTCATGAAGACGAGCAGGGCGGCCAACTCCTCCGCGCCGCCTTCGCCGCCGGCTTGTGGGTGCCCCACCCAGGCTTCGACGTAGCGATCCAGCCACGACACGCGCATCTTCGGCTCAGCCGCCGGGCTCGACCAGCGCCAGCTCCGGCACGCGACGGCGACCGAGAAGCCAGTAGGCCACCGAGCCGCTCGTGTTCATGATCGAGGCAACGCGCCACATGCGCTTCTTGCCGCGGACGGCGGCGGCGGGGCGGCGGCGTAGGTCGCGCCAGGTGAGGCTCACCAAGATCACGTGGAGCACCAGCGCGACGGCCAGGACCTGCTTGCGCCTCGGGGTCATCGGACCTTTCTCGCTCATCGGACTCCTCTCGCTCGGCTGGCTCGGTTCGCTCGGTTGCCTCGGTGACCCGCCGCGGGGGCCGGCCTCAGTCGCCGGCGAGCAACGCGTCGACGAACTCGTCGGGGTCGAAGTCCACGAGGTCGTCGGGACCCTCACCCAACCCGACCAGCTTGACAGGCAGGCCGAGCTCGCGCTGGACCGCGATGACGATGCCGCCCTTGGCCGTGCCGTCGAGCTTGGTCAGGACGATCCCGGTGACCTCGACGGCCGCGGTGAACTGGCGGGCCTGGGCGAGCGCGTTCTGGCCGGTGGTCGCATCGAGCACGAGCAGGACCTCGGTGACGTTGCCGGGGTCGCGGTCGGCCACGCGACGGATCTTCTTCAACTCCTCGACGAGGTTGACCTTGGTGTGCAGCCGTCCCGCGGTGTCGGCCAGCACGAGGTCGTTGCCCCGTGCCGCCGCGCGCTGCACCGCGTCGAACACGATGGCGGAAGGGTCGCCGCCCTCGGCGCCGCGCACGATCTCGGTGCCGGTCCGCTCGGCCCACAGGGCGAGCTGGTCGGCCGCCGCCGCACGGAACGTGTCCCCCGCCGCCAGCAGCACCGAACGGCCGGCGGCGGACTGGCGCCGGGCCAGCTTGCCGATCGTCGTCGTCTTGCCCACGCCGTTCACGCCGACGATGAGCCAGACGTCCGGCGCACCCTCCTTGCCGTCGAAGCGCAGCGCCCGGTCCTCGGCGGTCTCGAGCAGCTCGCGGATGGAGACGCCGAGCGCAGCCAGCAGGTCGTCGCCGCCCCGGATCTCCTTGGACTCGACCTTCGCCCGCAGGTCGGCCAGCAGCGCGTCCGCGGTGGCGACGCCGACGTCGGCGCGGATGAGCGCTTCCTCGAGGGAGTCCCACGTGGCGGCATCGATGCGGCCGGCCCGCAGCGCGGCGACGGCGCCGCCGAACAGGCCACGCACGCCGCCGAGGCGGCTGCGGTACGACGGTGGTGCCTCGACGGCCGGCTCGGCGACCGGCTCGGCGACCGCAGCCGGCGGCGCTGGCGAGGGGTGCGGCGCTCGGCGGTCGACGCCGGCGGCGCGGTCGACGGTTGTGTCGGGGGTCTGGTCGGCGGCGCCGTCGGCGGCGCCGACGCCGGTCCGGCGGCACCACGGTCACGCCGCCGCGAGCGCGTGAGGGCAACCGACCCGGCCGCAATGGCCAACACGGCCACCACGATGGCGATGATGATGTAGGTGCCGAGCATCGTTGCGATCACGCCGGTGACGGCTCCTGCTCTTTTTCCTTCTCGACCTTCTGGCTGACGACCTGGGACGAGCCGCCCGGCGCCATGGTGACGCCGTAGAGCGCGTCGCCCGTCTCCATCGTGCGCTTCTGGTGGCTCACGATGAGCAGTTGCGCCTCGTCGCGGAACTCGTGGACGAGGGCGAGGAAGCGGGAGAGGTTGACGTCATCGAGCGCCGCCTCCACCTCGTCCATCATGTAGAAGGGCGAGGGGCGGCTGCGGAACACGGCGAAGAGGAACGCCAGCGCGGCCATCGAGCGCTCGCCGCCGCTGAGGAGTGAGACGCGGCGGATGTTGCGGCCGGCGGGGCGCACCTCGATCTCGACGCCCGTGTTGAGGAGGTCGTCGGGGTCGACCAGGCTGAGCCGGCCGGTGCCGCCGGGGAACAGCATCGAGATGAGCGCCGAGAAGTGCTCGTTGACGTCGGCGGCCGCGGCGGCGAACTGCGTCATGATCTCGTGGTCGAGCGTGCGCACGACCTCGTGCAGCTCGCGGCGGGCGCCCCGGACGTCGTCGACCTGTGCCTCGAGCTCCTTGTGGCGTTCCTCGAGTTGTGAGAGCTCCTCGAGCGCCAGCGGGTTGACGGGCCCGAGCGCGGTGAGCTTGCGGTCGAGCTCGTCGGCGTGCTGTTGGAGCGTCGTGTGCTCGGGCGCCTCGGGCTCGGGCAGGCCGACGAGCTCCTCGGGGCGCGCGCCCAGGTCGCGACCGATGTGCTCGTGCAGCGACTCGGTGCGCAGGTCGACCTCGTTGGCCTCGAGGTCGAGGGCGCGGGTGCGGGTGCGCACCGCATCGAGCCGCTGCTCCGTCGTGTGGCGGTCCTGTCGGAGCTGCTCGAGCTTCTGGCCGCCGGCGCGGACGGCGTCGACCTGGTCCTGGTAGTCGTGGCGCAGGTCGTCGAAGACCTGGTCGAGCCGCTGCTGTTCCTGCTGGACGAGGTGTTCGAGGCGGGTGAGCGCCGTGCCCTCGGCCTCGAGCCGTTCCCGGCGCGCCGCCGCGCTCGCCCGCTCCTCGGCGTGGCCGGCCAGGCGTCGCTCGACCTCGGCGTGGCGCTCGGTGAGGACGCGGCGTCGCTCGGCCACGCCGGCGACCCGGACCTCGAGCTCCTGGCGCCGGGCCAGGATGGCGTCGCGGCGCTCCTGCAGCTCGCGCCAGGCACCCAACGCCTCGGTCAGGTCCGGCAGCGCCCGGTCGAGTTGCGCCTCCTCCGCCGTGACCTCGGCCAGCCGCTGTTGGGCGGCGAAGACCGCCTCGCGCGCGTCGTCGAGCTCGGCGATCAGGCGGGTCTGTTCCTCCGCGGCGCGCTCGACCTCGTTGCGCTTGGCCTCGAGGGCGGCGCCGTGGCGGTCGGCGTCGCGCTCCGCCGCGGCGCGGGCGTCGCGGGCGCGGGACGAGGCGATGCGCGCCTCGGTCAGGTGGGCCTTGGCCAGCTCGGCCGCGCCGGCGGCCGTGTCGGCCCGGCGCTGCGCCTCCTCGACGGCGGCCTTGGTGACCACGCCGGCGGCCGAACGGACGCGCCAGCCGGTGGCGGCGAAGCGGTCGCCCTCGGGCGTCACGACGACGAGGTCGTCGCGGGCCAGGGAGAGGTCGATGGCCTCCTCCCAGCCGTCGACGCGCACGGCCTTGCCGACCAGCGAGTCGAGCACGGACTCGGCGACGGCGCCGCCCTGGCGCGCCCGCACGTGCGCGCGCACGGACTGGGCGCTGCTGCCGGGCGGGAGGTCTGCGGCGGCTGCGGCGGCGGCGGCGCCCGCACCCGCACCCGCACCACCGTTCTCGCGCGGCGCCAGCACCGCGCCCGTGACGCCGCGCTCGCGCAACGTCGTGAGGGCGGCCTGGGCCGAGCGGCGCCCGTCGACCACGACGGCGGCGACGCCCGCGCCGGCGGCCGCCTCGAAGGCCGCCTCCCAGCCGGCGTCGATCTCGACGAGGTCGACCAGCGAGCCGACGACGCCGTCGATGTCGCGCAACAGCTCGCGTCCGCCGGCGCCCTGCAGCTCGGCCAGCGCGCGCTCGAGCGCCTCGGCCCGGGCCTCGCCGCGGTGGCGTGCGTCGGCGGCCTCGTCGGCGGCGGCCTGCGCGGCCTCGGCCGCCCGCGCCGCCTGCTGGAGCTCTTCGGTCGTGGCGGCCAGTGCGGCGTCGAGCGCGGCGGTCGCGTCGTCGAGCCCTTCGGACTCGCGGACCAACAGGTCGGCGCGCACGGCGGCGCCCGCCTGGCGTTGCTCGAGCGTGGCGACCCGTGCGCCCAGGGCGTCGAGATCCTGCTGCTGGCGTCCGGCGGCCCGCGTGGTCTGCTCGCGCCGTTCCCGGGTGCGCGCCATGGCCTGGTCCGGGGCGTCACCGCCCAAGACGTCGGCCCAGCGCTCGCGCAACGCGGCGTCCTCGGCCTCCAACGCCGTCAACGCGGCGGCGTGCTCGGCGCGCTCGGGGGCGGCGCCGGCCGCCTCCTCGACCTCGGCGGTGCGCAGCTCGCCGGCCAGGCGGGCGGCCTCGGCCTCGAGCGTGGAGACGACGTCGACGTCGGCCGCCGCGTCCAGCGCGGCGAGTACGGCGCGGCCGCGCTCGCGCAGCACGCCTTGGAGGCCGCGGGCCCGCTCGACGAGGCCCTGCACCCGGCCGAGCGCGTTGGCCAGGTCTTCCTCCCGGCGCGACGAGAGCTCGGCCGTCGTCGACGAGGCCTCGGCGTCGAGTTGCTCGAGCGCGGCGTGCAGCTCGCGCTCCTCGTCGCGGCACACGGTGAGGTTCTGCGAGGCGGCCAGGCGGCGGGCCGTGAGGTCGGCCATCTCGGCCCCGGCCAGGTAGCGGCGCACGGCCAGGAGCTCGGAGGCGACCGCATCGTGGCTGCGGGCGGCGGCGGCCTGGCGCTCCAAGGGCCGGATCTGCCGGCGGACCTCGCGGACCAGGTCGCCGAGGCGCTCGAGGTTCTCGGCCGTCGCGGCCAGGCGGCGCTCGGCCCGCTCCCGGCGGCGCCGGTGCTTCAGGACGCCCGCCGCCTCCTCGATGATGGCCCGCCGGTCCTCGGGCCGGGCGTTCAGCACGGTGTCGAGCTGGCCCTGGCCGATGATCATGTGCTGCTGGCGCCCGACGCCCGAGTCGCTGAGCAGCTCCTGGATGTCGAGCAACCGGCAGGGCGCGCCGTTGATGGCGTACTCGCTGTCGCCCGAGCGGAACAGCGTCCGGGTGATCGTGACCTCGGCGAGGTCGACCGGCAGCTTGCCCGAGGAGTTGTCGATCGTGAGCGAGACCTCGGCCCGGCCGAGCTGGGGCCGCGACGACGTCCCCGCGAAGATGACGTCCTCCATTTTCGCCGAGCGCAGCGAACGCGGCCCCTGCGCCCCCAAGACCCAGGTGACGGCGTCGACCACGTTGGACTTGCCGCTCCCGTTGGGGCCGACGACGACGGTGATCCCGGGCTCGAACTCGAGCACCGTGGGGTCGGCGAAGGACTTGAACCCCTTCATGCTGAGGGACTTCAGGAACATTCGGAGCGACCCTATCGGGTCACGGCGGGCCGTTCGGGAGGGTTGGCCGGACGTTTTTCAGGAGGCTCCCAGCAAAGGAGCCCCGGAGCCACGAGAGCCCCGAATCCCGGTCCGAGCCTATGTGCGGGGACCCCTTGCACCCCATGGAGGTGTATGCGCGGATGGGTGCTCATTCAACAGGGAATGAGCACACCGTTGTGCTCAAAACCGCCGGCGTTGAGTACAGCGTCCTGCTCAAAACGTCGCGAATGAGCAGGAAAGGCCATATACACCCACCCACGACGCTCCACTCCCTGGATGCGACCGCGGCGGATCGCACCCAGCCCGCTGCTCGGCTCAGACCTGGCAGTGCTCGCAGAAGAAGGTCGAGCGCCCGCCGGTCTTCACCCGGACGATCGAATTGCGGCAGCGCCGGCAGGGCTGGCCCTCCCGGTCGTAGACCTGGTGCGAGCCCTGGAAGTCGCCGATCTCACCAAACAAATCCCGGTACTGCTCGTCGGCCAGCGAGGAGCCGCGGTGCTTGATCGCGTCGGCCAGCGTCTCGACGATAGCCCGGTAGAGGCGCCGCACCTCGGTCGCCGTGAGCGAGTCGGCCGCCCGGTCGTAGCGCAGCCCCGCCTGGTACAGCATCTCGTCCGAATACAGGTTCCCGATGCCGGCGGTGAAGCTCTGGTCCATGAGCAGCGCCTTGACGCCGCCGTGGTGCTGGTGCAACAGCGCGCCGAAGCGGTCCCAGCTCATGAGGTCCTCAATCGGGTCGAACCCCAGGTGGGCCAGCTCGGGGATGGCCTTGCGGATGGCCGCCCCGTCCCCGCCGGCCGTGCCCGAGACGGGCGACAGCGGCGTGCCGTCGGACTTGAGCGGCGGTGTGGAGACGAAGAGCTCGCCGAACGTCCTCGGGTCGACGTAGCGCAGCTCGCCGCCCTGGGTGAACGTGATGACGACGTGGGTGTGCTTCGGTTTGGGGTCCTTCAGCGACTTCACCCGCAGCAGCTGCCCGCTCATGCCGAGATGCACGACCAGCGTGTCCCCGTTGTCCATCGTCAACAGCAGGTACTTGCCGAGGCGCCCCACCGACTTGATGGTGCGGCCCTCGAGCAGGGCGCGGAAGTGCTTGGCCGACGGGTGCCGGCGCACGGAGCGCCCGTTGGCCACCGCCACGGACTTGATCTTGCGGCCCACCACCTCGCGTGCCAGGTCCTGGCGCAGGGTCTCGACCTCTGGCAGCTCAGGCATTGGTGAGCTCCTCCCAGGCCGCGCGGGCGGCCTCTTGCTCGGCGTCCTTCTTGGAGCGCCCCTCGCCAGTGCCCCAGCACGTCTCCCCCAAGAAGACCTCCGCCTTGTACGCCCGGTCGTGGTCGGGCCCGGTGCCCACGACGACGTACTTGGGCGTCCCGTCGCCGTCGCGCACCGCCTTCTCCTGCAACCGGCTCTTGTGGTCGAAGTCGTCGGGCTCCTCGCCCGCCCGGGCGATGGCGTCGCCGAGCTCGCGCAGCACCAACGACCGCGCCGCCTCCCAGCCGGCGTCGAGATACACGGCGCCGAGGATGGCTTCGAACGCGTCGGAGAGGATCGAGGCCTTGGTCCGGCCGCCCGATCCCTCCTCGCCGCGGCCCAGCAGGAGGACCTCACCGACCCCGAGCCGGGCCGCCACCTGCGCCAGCACGCGCGCGTTCACGACCGCGCTGCGCACCTTGGCCAGCTTCCCCTCGGCGAAGTCGGGGTACGACTCGTAGCAGTAGCCGGCCACGATGAGGCCGAGGACGGCGTCGCCCAGGAATTCCAAGCGCTCGTTCGACGGGGCGCCGCCCTCCTGCTCACCGCACCAGCTGCGGTGGGCGAGGGCGTGCTGGAGAAGGCTCAGATCGCCGAAGGTGTGGCCTAGCCGTGCGGCCAGGATGGCCGCGCCCTCAGCGCCGGCCTCATCCCTTCTCGAGCTTGGCGTAGACGTAGTCAACAGCGTCACGGACCGTGCGCAGGTCCTCGAGATCCTCGTCGTCGATGCGAAAGCCGACGGTGCGCTCCCCGAGCTCCTCCTCGAGCGCCTCCACCAGCTCGATCAGGGCCAGCGAGTCGGCGTCGAGGTCCTCCACGAAGGAGGCCCCCTCGGTGATCGACGACGGATCGGTCTCCAAGATGTCCGCCAGCTGGTCCCTGATCAGCTCGAACACCCCGTTTCGGTCAAGGGGGCCCTGGTTGGTGTGGGTCTCGGCTGGCACGCCGAACAGTGTAGGTGTCACGCGCGTGGAATTGCCCGTTTACCCCTTCTGAGCTGCGCTTATGGCGAATACCGGAAATTGGCCGAATTGGCCCGACCGCCCCGATCCGCCCGCCGGACCCCTCCCGGGGGTCTCGCCGGGACCGCCCTCAGGCCGGCGCCGACGCCCCGTCGCCGTCGCCCGGGGCGCCCTCGTCCTCGCCCTCGGCGCCCTCGACCGTGCGGACCGACGCCGCCACCTGGTCGACCAGGCCCCGGGTGGCGCACTCGTGGGCCACGAGGACGGCGTTCATCATGGCCGTGGCGTTGGAGGAGCCGTGGCTGATGACGCACACGCCGTCGGTGCCCAGCAGCATGGCGCCGCCGGTGTTCTCCGGCTCGAACTGCGCCGCCAGCGGGAGGAGGTGCGGCAGCAGGACCTCCGCCGCGGCCCGGGTGTCGTCGTCGGTGCCGAAGATGCCGAGCATGGTGTCGAACAGGAAGCGCAGAGAGCCCTCGAGCGTCTTCAGCGTCACGTTGCCGGTGAACCCGTCGGTCACGATCACGTCGGCCGGCGAGGGCAGCAGGTCGCGACCCTCGAGGTTCCCGACGAACTCGAGGGTCCCGCCCGGCGGGCCGCATCGTCGGCCAGCAGGTGGTGGGTCTCCTTGACCAGCGGCGTGCCCTTGGTCGGCTCCTCGCCGATGGAGAGCAGGCCGACGCTGGGCGACGCGGTGCCGAAGCGGGCCGACACGTAGGCGGCGCCCATCTGGGCGAACTGCACCAGCATGGCGGCGGTGCACTCCGAGTTGGCGCCGGCGTCGACCAGCACGGCGGGCGTGCGGCCGAGACGCGGCAGCGGCGTGGCGATGCACGGCCGCACCACCTTGGGCAGCCGGCCCATGCGCAGGAGGGCGGCGGCCATCGTCGCCCCGGTGTTGCCGGCCGAGACCATCGCGGACGCCTTGCCGTCGCGCACGAGCTCGGCGGCGCGCACGAGCGACGAGTCCTTCTTGCGGCGCACGCCCTTGGCCGGGTCCTCGTCCATGCCGATGACCTCGGTGCAGGCCACGAGCTCGAGGCCCATGGTGTCGCCGACCTGCTCGGGCGGGCCGACCAGCACGATGCCGACGCCGTGCTCGGTGGCGGCCCGACGGGCGCCCTCGACGATCTCGCCCGGCGCCTTGTCGCCGCCCATGGCGTCGACGGCGACCGGGAGCTTGGCCAATGCCTCGGGCGACGGACGCTCGCCCCGGCGGCTCAAGTCAGTCGACCTCGACGGCCTGGCGACCCTTGTACCAGCCGCAACTGGGGCAGACCACGTGCGGGGTCTTGGCGGCCTGGCAGTGCGGGCACACGCTGCGGGCGGGCCGGCCCAGACGCCACGCCGCCGCCTGGTGGCTGCGGCCCTTGGCCTTGGACTTCTTCTTCTTCGGGACTGCCATGGACGGACTCCAACGATCGGTTCGGGTCGCTCTTTGGGGTGCGCCGCCTGCGCGGCACGCCTTGGGCGCTCTGAGACGGTGCAAGCCCTCCGGGGAGGGGCTACCGGAGCACGTCGAGGTTAGCCCACCGGGGGTCCCGGGGGGCAACGCAGCCACAGTCGCCCTCGTTGCGATTGGCCCCGCACTGGGGGCAGAGCCCGGCGCAGTCCTCCCGGCACAGGGGCGCCATGGGGAGCTCGAGCACGACGGCGTCGCGCACGAGCGGGGCCAGGTCGATGGCGTCGAGCTCGATCGGGTAGAAGTCCTCGTCGCTCGGGCCGGCCACGGCGGCGTCGGCGAAGCGCTCGTGCACGGGGATCAGCAGCTCGCCCTCCACCGGCTCGGTGCAGCGCCGGCAGATGCCGACCCAGGGCGCCCGCACGGTGCCCTCGACCTCGATCCCGCCCTCGAAGGACACCAGCTCCACGTCGGCCTCGATCTCCGCCCCCGCCGGCACGACGCTGCGGTTCTCGTCGATGCCCTTCTCGTGCAGCGGGCCGGCCATGGCGATCTCGCCCCGGCGCACCTCGTGCGCATGGAGACCGCTCTTGCGCCGCAGCCGGGCGACGTGGACGACGAAGGGGTCCGCCGCCACTACGACTGGTCCTGGTCGAAGAAGCCGTCCTCCTCCGCTGCGGCCACCTCGTCCTCGGGCGGGGCCTCCACGGTCGGTGCGGCCAGCCGGGAACGGCCGGCCTGGACGGTCCGGGTGAGGCGATCGAGCACGATCTCCATCCCGGCGAGCTTGGTGTCGACGAAGTCCTCGGCCTGGTGCCGCAGGGCGCGGGCCTCCTCGTTGGCGTCGTCGAGGATGCGCTGGGCCACGGCGTTGGCCTGCCGCACGATCTCGGTGCGCTGCACCATGTGCTCGGCCTGGGCGCGCACCTCGTCCATCAACGCCTCGGCCTCGCGGCCGCGCTCGGCCATGAACTCCTCGCGCTCACGCAGCAGCCAGCGCGCCTGGCGCAGCTCGTCGGGCAGGCACTCGACGGCCGCCTGCAGGAGCGAGGTGACCTCGTCGCGCGAGACCATCACCGACGAGGAGAGGGGCATCGACTTCGCGGCGGCGATGAGATCGAGCAGCTGGTGGAGGATCGTCTCGATCCCGACCTCCTCGACCGGCTGTTCCTCGTCGACATCGAGGAAGCGGTCGCTCACTGCTCTTCCCTACCCTCCTCGTATCGGGCCGCCAGCGCCTTCGCCACGGGCTCAGGTACGAAGGCCGAGACGTCCCCGCCGAAGCGCCAGACCTCACGGACCAACTTCGAGGCCACGAAGGACCATTCGGGGCTCGTCGGGATGAAGATCGTCTCGACGCCGGAGAGGTGGTTGTTCATCTGGGCCATCTGCATCTCGGCCTCGAAGTCCGAGACGGCCCGCAGGCCGCGGATGATGGCGTCCGCGCCGACGTCGCGCGCCACGTAGACCGTCAGCGTCGACATGGAGACGATGCTGACGCCCGGCAGGTGCGCGGTGACGTCCTCGAGCAGCGCCTTGCGCTCTTCGAGCTCGAAGAGCTGGGCTCCCTTTTGCGGGTTGCGCACGGCCGCCACGACGACCTTGTCGAACAGCTTGCTGGCGCGTTCGACGATTTCGAGATGCCCGTTGTGAAAGGGGTCGAAGGAACCCGGGAAGAGGCCGATCTTCATCGGCGGTCCTCCCCTGCCTCGCCTGCCTCGCCTGCCGTGTCGCGGTGATGAGCCACGGTGACGAGCGTACCGCCGTACCGCCGTTCCCTTGCGACCACCCAGGTGTCGGGCAGCGCGATGGGCGATGACGATTCCATGACCACGAGCTCGGCATCGAGCGTCTCGAGGAGCGCCGGCCAGTCGCTGAAGTCGTACGGGGGGTCGCAGAGCGCGAGGTCGTAGGCATGCCCGCCCCCCGCACCCGACCCACCCAGGGCTCGGGCGGGGGTCCGGAGCCACCCCGGCAGGGCGGCCCGCACGAGGGTTGTCTCGGCATCGGCGAGACCGACGGCCGCCAGGTTCTGCTGCACGGCGGCGAGGGCGTCGGGGTCCAGGTCGACGAAGGTGGCCGACGCGGCTCCCCGG
The DNA here is from genome assembly GCA_963769095.1 of uncultured Acidimicrobiaceae bacterium. Classification (GTDB taxonomy): domain Bacteria; phylum Actinomycetota; class Acidimicrobiia; order Acidimicrobiales; family RAAP-2; genus Bog-473. Next base: position 664,988 of record CAVYKO010000008.1, on the reverse strand, counting down.
GAGAGCGCCTCGACACCCAGGGCGCCACTGCCGCAGAAGAGGTCGATGACGCGCTGGCCTTCGACGCCCCCCTGCGAACCGAGGATGTCGAAGATCGACTCGCGGACCCGGTCCGACGTCGGTCGCACCGACTTGGGCAGCTTGGCGGCGAGCCGTCGCCCACGGCTCCGGCCTCCGATGACCCGCATCGGCCCACCCTACGGCGACCGCGACGGCGTCAGGGCCAGGGTCAGGGTCAGGGTCAGGGCAACGTCAGGCCGTCGAGGGCAGCTGGTTCAGCGCGCCGACCATCACCTGCGTGGCCTCGGGGATGCGCGACGGGCACTCGTACTGGGCCGACAGGATGATGGTGAGGTACGCCTCGTACGTCGTGAGGCCCCGAGCCTTGAGAGCGGCTTCGATCTGGTCGTAGCGCTGCTTGTGCGCGAGGGCCGTGCACGCCGTTGCGGCCGCCGTGACGAGCGCGGCGTCGTTCGCGTGCGCCGACACGCCCGCCAGGTGCATGACCGCGAGGTACGCGGCGCGGGTGTTCTTCGGCAGGGACGGGTCCCCGTAGTAGACCTCCGCCGCGGCGGCCGCGGCCGCGGGCTCTCTCGCCGCCAGGTGCGGGAGCCGTCCGGGCGGGAAGGCGACGAGGTCGACGTAGAGCCGGCGCTGCGCGCTGTTCCCACTCTGGCCGGGAGCCAGGCCGTGGTGGACCATCCAGACGATCGAGCCGGTCTCGTAGAACTCCTCGCCGCCGGGCCCCTGGTCGCCGACTCCGTCCTCTCGGGAGGCCACCCAGGCGTGGTCGAGCGGCTTGGTGCACGGTCCGACCACCGAGGCGCAGCGGGCGATCCCGATGCCGTAGGTCTTGTGCCCCCACAGGCTCCCCGAATAGAAGAGCCAGACGTGGTCGTGGTCCTCGATCATCGACGGCGCCTCGACGAGATGGTCCTCCCACGGTTGGGTGGCCCCGAGCAGCCGGTGGGCCGGCCCGACGGTGGAGAGCCCATCGGACGACAGCTGCTGCGAATAGATGTAGGTCGCCTCGTCGCAGCAGTCGCCGTCGCTCTTCCACAACAGCCACGGCGTCCCGCTCGAGTCGACGAACACGCTCGGGTCGATGGCGCCGCCCTCGTCGAGCGGACAGATGAACGCCGAGGACGAGTTGTCGACGAAGGGACCGGCCGGCGACGCCGAGGTGGCGCGGGAGATGCACTCGGCGTTGGTCTCACCGTTGACGGTCTTGACGCAGCCGTGCGCCGGCGGCTTGGCGAGGCATCCCAGCGGCACGGTGGCGGGCGTGGAGTAGTAGAGGACATACGTGCCGCCCGGTCGGGCCCAGACGTCGGGGCCCCACTGGTACCCGGGCACGGACCAGGTCGGCACCTTGGGCAACGCGTCGCCGGCGAGGCGGCCCGAGAAGCCGGCTCCCCGTGACAGCGCGATGACCGGCAGATTGGCGCCGGGGTCGTAGCGGGAACGCTGGCTGCTCGAGGCGTAGAAGTAGAGCGTGTTCCCGGAGGGGAGCGCCGTCGGGTCGGCGAAGTCGCCGTCGTAGATCGGGTCATCGCCTTCCAGCCCGGAGAGAATGTTCAACGACAGGCCGCCTTCGCGTCTCGGGCTCGCGTCGATCGGGCCCTTGGTGGCGGAGCGGCCCGACGGGACGTAGATCTGCCCCGTGCGAACGGACGACGGCTTGAGGATGCGTTCGATATTTGTGGTCGAGGTGGTCGCGGTTCCGCTGCTCGCCTTGGGCCCGGCGGCCTGGCTGCAACCGCTCAGCACGATGGCCGCCGCCAACGCGCCGACGAGCGCCGACCCGGCCCAGACCCTGGGCGCAGATTGCGTTCGCCACCGCATGGCGGGAGCGTAAGGCAGATTGGCGCTCCGCTCGCGGCGGGTCGGGTTTGGTGCCCAGCCGCGGGCGCTCAGCTCTTGAAGAGGTACTCCCCTTCGTCCTCGCTGAGGAGCAGGCCCACCTCTTCGCGCAGGCTCTCGTGCTCGGCGAGCTGCGGGTCGGCGTCGACGATGGTCTCCGCGGCCTTCTTGGCCTCGCCGAGGAGCGCGATGTCGCCCTCGTCGCTCAGCGACGCCAGTTTGCAGGTCGCTCTGCCCCTTCTGACGGGCGCCCAGCAGCGTGCCCTCGCCCCGCAGGCGCAGGTCGGCCTCGGCCAGCGCGAACCCGTCGGTCGAGCCGGCCACGGCGGCCAGGCGCTCGTTGTCGTCGTCGCCACCGAGGAGGTAGCACCAGCTGGCGTCCTGGCCGCGACCGACACGGCCCCGGAGTTGGTGGAGCTGCGCGATGCCGAAGCGGTCGGCGCTCTCCACCACCATCACCGTCGCCTCCGGCACGTCCACGCCCACCTCGATGACCGTCGTCGCCACGAGCACCTGGACCTCGCCGGCGCGGAATTGCTCCATCACCTCTTCTCGGGTCGAGCCGTCGCCATCTGCCCGTGCATAGCCCGACCCGGAGGCCGGACAGCTCGTTGGCCGACAGCCGCTCGAACTCCTCCTTGGCCGACTTCGCCTCCACCCGGGGCGATTCGCTCACCAAGGGGTAGACGACGAAGGCCCGGTGGCCCTGGGCGACCTCGCTGCGCACGCGGTCCCAGGCCTCGTCGCGCCTCGCCGGCGCCCGGCAACCACTCGTCGTGATGGGCACCCGACCGGGCGGGAGCTCGTCGAGCGTGGTGAGGTCGAGGTCGCCGAAGATCACCATGGCGGCCGTGCGCGGGATGGGCGTCGCCGTCATGACCAACAGGTCGGGGTCGCCGTCGGTCCCCTTGGCGCGCAGGGTGGCCCGCTGCTCCACGCCGAAGCGATGCTGCTCGTCGATCACGACGCAGCCGAGGGAGTGGAACGCCACCTCCTCGGTCAACAACGCGTGGGTGCCGACGACGACACCGATGGCACCCGAGGCCAGGCCCTCGAGGACGGCGGCGCGGGCCTTGCCCTTCACCTTGCTGGTGAGCAGCTCGACCCGGACGAGGCCGCCGATCATGCCGCCGGGGCCCTCGAGGTCGCCGAGCAGCGCGCGGACGGCCGTGAAGTGCTGCTCGGCCAGCACCTCGGTCGGCACCATCGAGCGCGCCCTGGTGCCCGCTTTGCACCGCGGCGAGGAGCGCGGCGAGCGCGACGACCGTCTTGCCCGAGCCCACGTCGCCCTGGAGCAGGCGGTGCATGGGGAACGGCCCGGCCATGTCGGCCACGATCACCGCGAGGGCGCGGCGCTGCGCCGTCGTGAGCTCGTAGGGCAGGCCGGCGAGGAAGCGCGCCACGAGCGTGTCGGACACGTTGCCGGTGACCTCGCGCGGCGACACGTCGTGGCGCAGGGCGCGGGCGTTCACCTCGAAGGCGCGGCGGCGCAGGACGAGCGCCAGCTGGAGCCGGAACAGCTCGTCGAAGACCAGGCGGCGGTGGGCCCGGTCCTTTGCCTCGAACGACTCGGGCCGGTGGATGGCTTCGAAGGATTCGGTACGGCCCCACAGCTCGAGCGATGTGCGCCACTCCTCGGGCACCGGGTCGGCGAACTCGCCGGCTCGCACGAGGGCCTCCTCGACGAAGGCGTTGATCTCCCAGCTGGTCAGGCCGACCTTGGCCGACGCCGGGTAGACGGGAATGATGCGCAGGGTGCGCCGCTCGGCCGTGGCGCCCGGCGATCACGTCGACGACCGGGTTGGCCATCTGCCGTTGGCCCCGGTACTCGTTGACCTTGCCGAAGAAGATGGCTTCGGTTCCTGCTTCCAGCTGCTTGGCCCGCCAGGGCTGGTTGAAAAAGACGATGTTGAGCCCGCCGGTGTCGTCGCGCACGGTCACCTCGACCATGGCCCGACGCTGGCGCGTGGGCCGGGAGCGCACCGACTGCACGGCCGCGAGCACCGCCGCTTCGTCGCCCACGACGAGATCGGAGACGTCGGCCTGGCGGGTGCGGTCGATGTAGCGCCGCGGGTAGGTGGTGATGCAGGTCGAGGACGCTCTCGATCCCGAGCTCGCCCAGCGCCTTAGTGCGCCGCTCCGAAATGCCGTGGAGCCGCGTCGACCTCGATCGCGCTCAGGGCGCGCAGGGTGCGGCCGGTGCTACTCAATCCCGAGCAGGTACGGGTATAGCGGCTGCCCGCCCTGGTGCACCTCGAGCGCGACGTCGGGGTACTCCTCGGACAGCCACTCTTCGATCCGCCTCGTGTCCGCCACCCGCGCCCCCTCCCCCTCGATGAGGGTGACGAGCTCGTGGGTCGGATCGAGCAGGCGGCTGAGGAGGAGGCGGGTGCACACGACGATGTTGTCGGCGATGGAGACGACGCCGTCGCGCGAGATGCCGATCCAGTCCCCCTCGTGGACCTCGCCGGCGTCGGTCGTCGAGTCGCGCACCGCCCGGGTCACCTCGGCGGGGACGACCCGCACGGCGGACTCGCTCATGGCGGCGGCGTTCGTCGCCACGTCGGCCGCCGGGTCGTAGGCGAGCAGCGCGGCGAAGCCCTCGACGATGGAGCCGGTCGACACCACCTGCACGTGCTTGTCGATGAGCCCGTCCACCTGTTCGGCCACGGGGCGGATGTTCTTGTTGTTCGGCAGGATCACCACCTGGTCCGAGCCCACCGCCTCGACGGCCTTGACCAGGTCGGCGGTGGCGGGGTTCATCGTCTGGCCGCCGACCACGAGGTGGTGCACGCCGAGCGAGCGGAAGATGCGTCCGATGCCGTCTCCCGAGACGACGGCGACGACGCCGGTCGTCGGCGCGGGGCCGGTGCCCTCCGTGCTCGGGCCGGCGCCGGGGGCGCCGACGCTCTCGCGTACCCAGCGCTCCTCCTCCACCTGCTCGTCGAGGTCGGTGACGCGGATGCGCGACGGACGGCCGCTGTCGAGTGCCGCCTCGATGGCCGCGCCGACGTCGTTGGTGTGGATGTGGCAGTTGAACAGCCCGTCGCCGCCGACGACCACGATGGAGTCGCCGATGCCGGCCCAGACCTCCTTGAACGCCTCGATGGAGTCGTCCGGCGCCGCCAGCATGTACATGACCTCGTAGCGCAGGTCGCCGACGCCGCGTGACTCGCCGTCGGCGCCGGCCGCGCCCGGGTGGGCGTCGCCGGAGAGGTGGCCGTTCAGGGCGGAAAGGTCGGGCGCCGCCACGCCGGAGGGTTGCGGCAACGGGCGGCCGTCCAACACCAGAAGGAACGCGTCGAGGAGAAGGATGAAGCCCGCGCCGCCGGCGTCGACGACACCGGCCTGGGCGAGGACGGGCAGTTGCTCGGGGGTCTTGGCCAGCGCGTCAGCGGCCTGGTCGCGGGCGCCCTCGACGACGGCGAGGAGGGTGGCGCCGGAGCCGGAGCCGGCCCCGGAGCCGTGGGCGGCGCCCTCGGCGGCGGCGGAGGCCACGGTGAGGATGGTGCCCTCGACGGGGCGGACGACGGCCTTGCGGGCGAGCTCGGAGGCGTGGGTGATGGCGTCGACGAGCAGCTCGGGGCCGACGCCCCCGGCGCCGGCGGCGCCCATGCGCTCGCTCATGCCGCGCAGGAGCTGGGACAGGATCACGCCGGAGTTGCCCCGGGCGCCCATGAGCGACCCGTGGCCGATGGCCTTGCAGACCTCGGGGAGGCCGGCGGGGACCTCGACGGTCTCGAGCTCGGCGACCACGGCCTCGAGGGTGAGCGCCATGTTGGTGCCCGTGTCACCGTCGGGGACCGGGTAGACGTTGAGGCGGTTGATGTCGGTTTGGTGGAGCCGGAGGGCATCTCGATAGCCCCCCATGACCGCACGCAGGTCTTCCGCGTGCAGGGCCGCCGGTGATGCCGGGGCGGCCGGGGAGGTCATGGCTGCTGATGCTAACCTTTAGGCCGTTCACGAAGGCCTAGCTGGTCCTTTGGCCGCGGCCGTCGTCGGTCCTTCGTCAGTTCTTCGTCAAGCTCTCCCCAGGAAGGTTCACCTCAATGGCATCTGTGTGCGAAATCTGCGGCAAGAAGCCCGGCTTCGGCATGAACGTGAGCCACTCGCACCGTCGCACCAAGCGGCGTTGGAACCCCAACGTGCAGCGGGTGCGTGCGCTCGTCGACGGCGCGCCCAAGCGCCTGCACGTGTGCACCTCGTGCATCCGGGCGGGCAAGGTCACCAAGCCGCCGCGCCGCAACTTCGAGGCGAGCACCCAGGCCAACTGAGCCCGGCCGCAGGGCGACCCGGGCGGAGGGCGGCGCGCGCTGCGCTCGCCCGCCTGAACGTTTGGCGGGAACGGTCAGCCCAACCGGTGCTGCCAGCCGAGCCGCTCGAGCGGGCTCGTGCCTAGGACCCGGAGCTCGGGGTCGTCGACGATCCGGCCGAGACGCACCGGCTCCCGCAGTCCCGCCGCGTCGAACCGGGCCTCCAACGCGTCGACGTCCGCTTCGGCCACCGCAATCAGGAGCTCGTAGTCCTCGCCGCCGCCGAGCGCCTCGTCGAACGTGGCGGCCGCCGCCACCGGCACGTCCTCGAGCGTGAAGCCCACGTCGGAGGCGTCGGCGAGCCGGTGCAGATCGAGCGCCAGCCCGTCGGACACGTCGATCATGGCGTGGGCGCCGCCGCGCCGGGCCACTTCCCCCTCGTGCAGCCGGGCCACCGGGCGCCGGTACGAGCGGTGGGCGTCCGCATCTGGCCGGCCGGCCCGCAACTCCCGTAACCCCGCGGCCGAGGCGCCGCACGGGCCCGTGACCACGATGACGTCGCCCGGCCGGGCGCCCGAACGCGACACCGGCGAGTCCCCGTCGGCCACCGTGCCCAGCACCGTCACCGCCACGACGAGCTCGCCCGCCGATGACACGTCGCCGCCGATGATGGGGCACGCGGCGGCCCTCGAAGCCTCCGCCACGCCGTCGGTGACGCCCAGGACCAGCTCCCCGTCCCGATCCCGGGGCACCCCGAGCGCAATCAGCGCGCCCAGCGGCGCGGCCCCCATGGCCGCCAGGTCGCTCAGGGCCTGCATCAGGGCCTTCCAGCCCACGTCGGACGGCGTGCCGAAGGCAAGGTCGAAGTGGACGCCCTCGACCACGCTGTCGACGGACACGACCAGGGATTCCCCGCCCGGCGTGGTGACGACGCCGGCGTCGTCACGCAAGCCGAACAGCTCGATTCCGTTTCCGAGGCGCTGCCGAATAGACTGGAGGACCTCGTCTTCAGTGGCGAGATGTGTGATGCGCCTTGGTTTGGGGGATCCCACGGCTCATGCCTAGCATTGGACCCCACCGAAACCGGTCGGACGAAGGAGCTGATCCCCCCGAAATGGCGCAGACAAAGCACGCGAAACTCCTGGCCTGGGTCGATGAGGTCGCAAACCTGACCACACCGGACCGCGTCGTGTGGTGTGACGGGTCGGCGGACGAGTACGACCGCCTCTGTCAGGAACTGGTGGACGCCGGCACCTTCACGAGGTTGTCCGACGCCAAGCGGCCCAACAGCTACTGGGCACATTCCGACCCCGGTGACGTGGCCCGCGTCGAGGACCGCACCTTCATCTGCTCGGAGAAGGAGATCGACGCCGGCCCGACCAACAACTGGCGCGACCCCGCCGAGATGCGGGAGCACCTCAACGGCCTCTTCAAGGGCGCCATGCAGGGCCGCACCATGTACGTGGTCCCCTTCTCCATGGGCCCGCTGGGCTCGGACATCGCCCACATCGGCGTGCAGCTGACCGACTCGCCCTACGTGGCGGTGTCGATGCGCATCATGACCCGCATGGGCAAGGGCGCCCTCGAGGTGCTCGGCGACGACGGCGAGTTCGTGCCGTGCCTCCACTCCATCGGCGCCCCGCTCGAGCCGGGCCAGGCCGACGTGGCGTGGCCCTGCAACGCCGAGAACAAGTACATCGTCCACTTCCCCGAGACCCGCGAGATCGTGAGCTACGGCTCGGGCTACGGCGGCAACGCGCTGCTGGGCAAGAAGTGCTTCGCGCTGCGCATCGCGTCGGTCATGGCCCGCGACGCCGGCTGGCTGGCCGAGCACATGCTCATCCTCAAGCTCACCTCCCCCGAGGGCGAGACCCGCTACATCGCCGGCGCGTTCCCGTCCGCCTGTGGCAAGACCAATCTCGCCATGCTCATCCCGACGATCGACGGATGGAAGGTCGAGACCGTCGGCGACGACATCTGCTGGATGAAGTTCGGGTCCGACGGCCGCCTCTACGCCATCAACCCCGAGGCCGGCTTCTTCGGCGTCGCGCCCGGCACCAACTCGCACACCAACCCGAACGCCATCCTCACCCTCGACGGCAACTGCATCTTCACCAACACCGCGCTGACCGACGACGGCGACATCTGGTGGGAGGGCATGACCGACGAGCCGCCGGCGCACCTGATCGACTGGAAGGGCAACGACTGGACGCCCGCCTCGGACACGCCGGCCGCCCACCCCAACGCCCGCTTCACGGCGCCGGCGGCCCAGGACCCCGCCATCGCGCCCGAGTGGGAGGACCCCAAGGGCGTCCCGATCAGCGCCATCCTCTTCGGCGGCCGCCGCGCCGGCGTCGTGCCGCTGGTCTTCCAGTCCCACGACTGGGAGCACGGCGTCTTCCTCGGCTCGATCATGGCCTCGGAGACCACGGCCGCCCAGGCCGGCGCCGTCGGCAACCTGCGCCGCGACCCCTTCGCCATGCTGCCGTTCTGCGGGTACAACATGGCTGACTACTTCGCGCACTGGCTCCACATCGGCGCGGAAGCACCGGACCCCGGCGCCCTGCCGAAGATCTTCTACGTCAACTGGTTCCGCAAGGACGCCAACGGCAAGTTCCTGTGGCCCGGCTACGGCGAGAACTCACGGGTGCTCGAGTGGATCTTCCACCGCGTCGCCGACAAGGCTCCGGCAGTCGAGACGCCGATCGGGTCGGTCCCGACGGTCGACGCCATCGACACCGACGGCCTCGGCGTGTCGGGTGACGACATGGACGAGTTGCTGCGGGTCGACTCCGACGGGTGGCGGGCCGAGGTGCCGCTTGATCCGCGAGTACTACGCCAAGTTCGGCGACCGGCTGCCCGGCGCGTTGGCCGACCAGGTCGACCTGCTCGAGAAGCGCCTCGGCTGACGCTCCCAGCCTGACCCGTCCAGCCGCACCCCGTCCCCGGGCGCCGTCACGTACGGTGTCGGCGAAACGAACAACTGGAGGGCGCCAAGATGTTCCGTCGTTCGATATTCCGTCTCCGCTGGGTCGCGGCGACTGGTGTTGTGATCGTCGCAATGACAATGATCTCGTCGGCACCCGCCGAGGCCCTCACGAAGACGGTGAAGATTCACGTCTACAACAAGACCCAAAAGACGCTCCTCCTTGGGAGCCTCACCGGGGTCGGCTTGCACCAATATCTGTCTCCCAACACCAGCTGGACAAGTGGCACCGGCTCAAAGGAAGTATCGGTCAACATCCTGGGTTTCGTCGGAAATAACACCGAGGCCTGCGGCGAGCTCAAGTTCTCCAATCCAGCGCTTGGTTTCCCAAAGGCCGAGTTGTACCGCCGGGCGGAAGATCCGGGCAAAGGTATCGGGTCGGAACACACCTTCTCTGTCAACGAGAGCCACACGTTCAACTACAGCGGATCGAAATTGGTCGTGAAGCGCCTCGAGGATGGAAATCACAGGGACGTTGACGAGGTGTTCGGTACCAGTTACAAGGTGTTCGATCTGTACATCGAGAAGTGTCCGGGTTGAAGATCGAGTCCTGCTTGGTGCCTCGGGTCAGCCCACGATGATCCAGGCACCGCTGTGTCGACCACCTGCGCCGGCCTGGGGGCCGCACCAAATAGTCACGTCGTAGTCGACGGGGGTGCGGGTTTGATTCGCTTGGACGGTGACACGGATGGCCGTCGCCAACCGAGATCCGGGCGTCGGGTGCGGCCACTGCACGCTCGCAGTAGGGGCCCAGTTCGTGACGCCCCCCGACTTTCCTCCGGTGAGATTCGACTGCACGTCGGGCCGATTGAAGATGGACTCCGGATCCCCCGGGCGCCGGGCCACGTAGCCGTGAGAGCGATACTTGTCCCTGCAGTTCAGGTTGATCGTGGCAACGATCCGATGGCCCACCCCGATGGTTCCCTTGTAATGGAAGCTCTTGTCGTCCCGTTTGTTCCGGGCGGCCGACACTGAGCTTCGATGGCGTACCCCCGCTGCACTCGGGGATGCTGCAAGAACGGAAAGGGGCAGGGAGGTCAAGACAATCGCAGCTGCGGTCGCGCCGGCGGCCGACCGCCACATGGAGCCAGCTCCAAGGTTGGTGCGAATCGTCATGCGAGGCTCCTTGAGGGGTGCATGCATTTCTCTGAGGTGAGGGTGAGGGTCCGCCATCTCGTTAGCGAATTCTTCTGTGGTCCATTTCCCGACGTTGAAGTGAAGGAGGTCATCGGGCGGGCCCTAACCCCCCGCCGACCCCCCGAACTCCCCGACGTCGCGGATGGGGCCGACGTCACGGATCCCACGCGCCACCCGAGGCGCATGCGCCGCCCGGCGCCCCGAGACATACGACACCCCACCGAGGGCAGCCAGCACGGCCATGGTGGCGTCACCCTGCGGCAGCGAGAAGCTGATGATCACCGGAATCAACGACCCCACCACCCACACCAGCTGCTGGCGCATCCCGAAGCGGGCAAAGGCCCGCCCCTGCGCCGAGAGCGGAATGAAGCGCTGGGTCATCGAGTCGAACGACGGCTGGGCCACCGCTCCGCACAAGCCGACCATGAAGGCCAACACGACCTGGGCGAACAACGTGCCCCAGACCGCGCAACCAGCGGCCGTGGCAGCGATGAGCCACAACGCGCCAAGTAACAGCTGCTGCTCCGAGAACCGCTTGCGGAGGCGCCCGACCAAGACCAACCCGATGATCGCCCCCACCCCCGTCCCGGCCAACACCAACCCGTACCACTCGAGGCCCACCCCCTTCATGCGCCGCAGGCCGAACGCGAGCATGAACGTCATGAACCCGGTGAGTCCCCGCACGATGCACATGGCCGTCAGCCCCAACATCACCTCTGGGTTTGCGATCGGCTGCAACCGCAGCAGATCCTGCTCGCGCGCCATCGCGTCGCCCGCCGAGCCGTACTCGCGCACCCGGGACTCCTGATCCGTCCACAACCGCTCGGCCCGCCGTCCCGATATCACCGGGAGCCGGGCCGCCGCCACGGCCGCTCCGACGAACACGATCGTCGCGAAGACCAGGACGGCCGGCGAGCCGGCGAGCTTGTAGAGGATCACGCCCGGCACCGAGACGACGAACCCAGCCAACGTGCCCAGCAACGTCAGCCGGGCGTTCAGCGGCGCGTACCCCGCCTGCTCCCCGGTGTCCTCGTCCGGCGCCGTCATCGCCGCCATCTCCGGCACCAACGCGCCCTTGGTCACCAGGTACAGCTTCTGGAACACCAGGACCAAGAAGGCCAAGGGGAACAACAGCAACCCGTGGATGTGCAACGCCATCAATGGGCACAGGACGACCTGCCCCACGGCCGACACGACGCACATGGCCCGGCGAGCCCCCCGGCTCTTGTCGATCAGCGGCCCCAGCAGCGGCGACACGATCGCGAACGGCGCCAGCGTGAAGAGCAGGTACAGCAACACGTTGTGGTCGGCCGCATCGGGTGAGATCGAGAAGAACAACGACCCGGCGAGCGAGATCGTGACAAGCGTCCCACCCCCGAGCATGGCGCACTGCAACAGCGAGAGCCGCCCGATCGGGTGGGTCTGGTCGAACAGGTCGCGGCGGGCCTGCCGCGCCATCTCCTTGAACTGCTCGACTCTGGCGGACATGGCCACGAAGCCAATGTACGGTGTGCCGTGACCGTCCACGCGTACGTCCTGATCCAGACGGATATCGGCAAAGCGGCGCACGTCGCCGACCTGATCGGTGCGATTGACGGCGTCACTCTCTCCGAGGCGGTGACGGGCCCATACGACGTCATCGCCCGGGCCGAGGCCCCGTCGATGAACGACCTCGGCCGCATGGTCGTCCGGGACATCCAGCAGATCGAGGGCATCACCCGCACCATCACCTGCCCCATCGTCCGCCTCTGACCTCCCCGATGCGGGACAACGCCGGTCGGCCCCGATCGGTCCAGCTGGCCGGCCCCAGCCGGCACTCATCGGGCGCACCCGCGCGAGTGCATACATGGCAATTCTGGCGGGCCCATCTGGGTCTATACGGTCGTCCGGACCGCCCGTATACACCCCGGCGCAGCGCCACCCACCCCGCGTGGAGGGCAGCAGGCGAGCCGCCAATTTTGCCGCGTATACGGTTCGGCACGGCGCGGCGAATTTTTCCGCGTATGCACTCGTGAGGCACTCCGCCGATAGCGGTCGAGCCCCGGCGGCCTGGAGGCGACAGTGCATTGCAACTGGCGTTGGCCTTGTCGTGAATCGGGATTCAGGAGAGATCCCTTGCCGTCTCGAACCTTCGAAATTTGAGGAATCTCGGCAAGAAAGGATTCGGCGACCGTGAGTTGGGTAGGGCTTTTCGACTTTCTCAATCGCTAGAGATCTCGGGAGACCCAACCCATGCCTTCCCATCCGACGCGGCGCGGCCGCTCGGCCATGCTCGTGCCGATCCTGCTCATCGCGAGTTGCGCTGTCATCGTCGTCCAAGTCGCCGCTTTCGCGCACTCAGCCCACTCATCTCATGCGGATTCAGGCGCACCCTTCTTCGGGAGCGCCTCGAATGCTCTGCGCTCCGCCGCGGCCACCACGACTGCTCCGAACTGGCCGCCGAAGACGTCAACCACGACTGCACCGACCTGGCCAGCGCGGGCGCCGACGACAACCACGACCTTGCCGCCACAACCAGTGGCGCAGGCGACACCCGCGTCACCGCAGCCGACCACCACCACGACGACGGCACCCCCGGCACCTCCACCGGCGCAGACGCCCTCCGTGCAGCCCGCACCGGGGGCAGTTCCGGCGGCGGGACAGGCCACGCAGTGGGGCTGCGCGGCCGCGCTGGCCTACCTGAGCGCCTACGCCTACCCCGGCGCGGTGCTGGAGTGTCCGGCTTACGCGGTCGGCAAAGAAGCCATGACGTGTTACAACGAGCCGGGCATCTGTGCGGGCGAGTTGCTCATCGCCATCGCCGAGCCGTGTCCGGCGGCCTACATGAACGAGGCGTCCAACTCGTGGGTGGTTATGGGGCGGTCGACCGCACCGATCGACCCCTATGGGGCCTGCTGATATCGCACTGCGGTTGTAGGTACCGATCCACCCCAGAGAAGCCGGCGTAAAGCCATCCTGGGAGGCGCGTGCCTGTGTATCCTCTGCGCTCGACGTGTCCCACGGGGGGGCGCTCGACTGGCGATGACTTGGCGAAAGGGGAATCGGGTGGCAAGGAATTCGCGCCGCGCTGCGGCTGCCCTCCTGACGGTATGTGGTGTGACGGTCTTGACGCTGGGACTTGCTGCGCCCACGATCGCGGGGACGAGCTACGGGCCGCACGCTGGTACCGCCCATGTAGCGGCCGCGCCGGCCGGACTGCATCCGCGTACGTCGCCGGTGGCGCCCTTGAACTTGGCGATTATCAGTGTCACGAACCTTCACACCGGTGATTCTTCGTTGACGGAGGCACACCAGGTTTCGACCCAATCCGGAGTTGGCTTCGCTGGGAATCGGTGCGGGGCACCCGATCCCACTTCCGTGTGCCTCGCCTTCACCGATAACATCTCGCCCGGCCATTTTGTCTTCGGCAACATCAACGGCCCAGGCAGCTATTCCAGCGACGGAGGCGACCAGGTCGTCGTTGGCTCTGCGGGTTGCCAATCGCAGACCTTCTACATCGAGGTCGACCAATTTGTGTTCAACGGCCAACAGCAGGCGGCGGCCGTGCAATTCGACTGCATCGACGCCAACTACGAGATCTCGGGCACCATCGCCTACAACGTCTTCCCCACCGACCCGAACGATGGGTATTACATCTTCGGACAGCAGGGTGAGTTGGCCGGCTTCGGGAACGACAACTACCTGGTGTATCTGGACGGCGCGGCGGACTACAACCTGAATGCACCGATTGTCGGGATGGCCGCCACGCCCGACGGCGGGGGCTACTGGATGGTGGGTTCCGACGGCGGCGTCTTCTCGAGCGGCGACGCACCCTTCTACGGATCGACCGGGAACCTGCGTTTGAACCAGCCGATCGTCGGTATGGCGGCGACGCCCGACGGCAGGGGCTATTGGTTCGTCGCGTCCGACGGGGGCATCTTCAGCTACGGCGACGCCCAGTTCTACGGCTCCACTGGCTCCATGCACCTGAACAAGCCGATCGTGGGCATGGCGGCGGCGCCGACTGGCAACGGGTACTGGCTGGTGGCGTCCGACGGCGGGATCTTCGCCTACGGCGACGCGCAGTTCCATGGCTCCACCGGCTCCATCCAGCTGAACAAACCCATTGTCGGCATGGCGTCGACACCAAGCGGCAACGGCTACTGGCTCGTCGCTTCTGACGGCGGGATCTTCGCCTACGGCGACGCGCAGTTCTACGGATCGACCGGAGGCATCGTCCTGAACAAGCCGATCGAGGGCATGGTGCCCACTCGCAACGGCGGGGGCTACTGGTTCGTGGCTTCGGACGGGGGCGTCTTCAGTTACGGCAACGCGCCGTTCGAAGGGAGCCTTGGCGGGAGCGGCATCGATGACGTCGCCGGATTGGCGCTCGGTACCTAGCCGTGCAGGTGCCGAACCCAGCAGTTAGCTGAGCGCCCCTGATTCGCGGAGTTTCGCGACTGCGTCTTCGGACACGCCCCACTCCACCAAGCCCGAAACCGTGTCGGCGCCAGGCGGGGACGGTGGCTTGGAGATGGCAGACGGCGTGCGGGAGAAACGGGGGGCCGGCGCCGGCTGCACCGCGCCCTCGACCTCGACGAACGTCGAGCGGGCCACGTTGTGCGGGTGCAGGTGGGCCTCCCACGGCGACAAGACGGGTGCCACGCACGAGTCGGTGCCGTCGAAGATGGCCGACCACTCGTCCCGGGTCTTCGTCTTGAAGATCTCGGCGAAGCGGGCCTTCATGGCCGGCCATTGGTCGCGCGACATCTGATGAGGGAAGGACGAGTCGCCCTCGAGGCCGAGCCCCTTGATCAGCTCGGCGTAGAACTGCGCTTCGATCCCGCCGACCGCCATCCACTTCCCGTCGGACGTCTCGTAGACCTCGTAGAAGGGGGCGCCCGTGTCGAGCATGTTCGACCCGCGCTCGTCGCCCCAGAGCCCGTGGCGGTGGAAGGCGTGGATCATCGTCATGAGCGACGCCGCGCCGTCGACCATGGCGGCGTCGACGACCTGACCCTCGCCGGAACGGGCCGCCTCGAGCAGGGCGGCGACCATGCCGAAGGCCAGGAGCATGCCACCACCGCCGAAGTCACCGACGAGGTTGAGCGGCGGCACGGGCGCCGAGTCGGCCCGTCCGAGCGACCACAGCGCACCGCCGATGGCGATGTAGTCGATGTCGTGGCCGGCCATCGGGGCCATGGGCCCGTCCTGCCCCCACCCGGTCATGCGGCCGTAGACCAGGCGCTTGTTGCGGGCGAAGCAATCTTCGGGCCCCACGCCGAGGCGCTCGGCCACCCCGGGGCGGAACCCCTCGATCAGCCCGTCGGCCTCTTCGACGAGCCCGAGCACCAGCTCGAGGGCGTCAGGGTTCTTGAGGTCGATGCCCACCGAGGGCCGCGATCGGTTCAGCAGGTCCCAGTAGGAGCCGGCGCCGGACTTGGCGAACTCCTCGCCCGCCTCGACGGCGCCGGCGGGCGCCCGCTCCAGGCGCAACACCTGGGCGCCGGCATCGGCCAGCATCATGCAGGTGTAGGGCGCCGGCCCGATCCCCGCCAACTCGATGATCTTGATCCCGCTCAGCGGGCCCGTACGCACTCGATCGGCCATCGAAGGATGCTGACCCGGCCCGCGGGTGGCGGTCAAGCCGGTCCGGCCCGCGTCAAGCTGGGGGACGTGCCTACGGCTCGTGCGCCCGGACGCGTCACGCTGATCGGTGACCACACCGACTACAACGGCGGCCTCTCGCTGCCCATGGCCATTCAGCTGGAAACCGAGGTCTCCTCCACGCCCAAGCCGGGGAGCTTCTTCATGGGCATCGAGTCGGACCAGTTCCCCGACCAGCCCCTCGAGCTCGCCGTCGGCGACGATGACGACGGAGGCGGCCGCAACGGCGGAGCGGTCCCCGAGCACGGGCGGCTGGCGGCGGGGCTGCTGCGCCTCGTGCGGCCGCCAGCGGGCGGTTCGATCAAGGTGAAGAGCACGCTGCCGGTGGGTGCGGGCCTGTCGTCGAGCGCCGCATTCGCCGTGGCGCTGCTGTTGGCCCTGGGGCACCGCGACGAGCCGCTGGCCCTGGCGCGGACGTGCCAGGAGGCCGAGCGCCTCGCCGGTGCACACGTCGGGCTGCTCGACCCGCTCGCCATCGCCGGGGCGCAGGAGGGGCACGCGCTGCGCATCGACTTCCACACGCTCGAGACCCGGCAGGTGCGGATCCCCGACGACGCGGCGTTCGTGATCGTGCACAGCGAGGCGCCCCGGCTGTTGGTGGACTCGCCGTACGCGACGCGGCGTGCCGAGTGCGAGCGAGCGGCGCAGATGCTGGGGCGGCCGTTGGGGCTCTGCACGCTGGGCGACTTGAGCGAGCTCAGCGACCCGGTGTTGCGGCGGAGGGCACGGCACGTCGTGACCGAGTGTGCACGGGTGCGCGAAGCCGAGCGAGCGCTGGCGCGGGGCAACCTCGTCGCGCTGGGAGCGATCATGACCGAGGGCCACCGGAGCCTGGCGGTGGACTATCGAGTGTCGGTGCCCGCCGTCGACGAAGTGGTCGACGACGTGCTGGCGCAGCCGGGAGTGCTGGGGGCGCGGATGTCGGGGGGCGGGTTCGGCGGCTGTGTCATCGCGCTGTGCATGGGCGATTCGCCGGCTTTGGATCCGACGGCCCACTCGCCGAGACGGGCCTGGCGGATCAGCCCGGCTGGCGGCGCAGCGCTGCTTGCGACGTAGCGACGAGCGACGCCAAGACGGCGAGGGCGCGCCCGCTGTCGATGGACTCCTGGGCCAGGGCGATGCCGGAGGCGAGGTCGTCGACACGGCCGGCCACCATGAGCGCGGCGGCGGCGTTGAGGACGCCGATGTCGCGGCGGGCGCCCGTTTCGCCCTCGAGCACCGAGCGGATGACCTTGGCGTTGAAGGCGGCGTCGCCGCCCTTGAGATCGGCCATGGTGGCGGGGGCGAGGCCGAGGTCGCGGGGGTCGACCCGCCAGTCCGAGAGCTCGAAGTCGCCGGCGGTGGTGGCACGGACCTCGAGGACGTCGGCCGGGGAGGTGACGCTCAGCTCGTCGAGGCCGTCGTCGGCGTGGATGATGAAGGTGCGCCGGCTGCCGGTGGCGCCGAAGACGCCGGCCATGATCGGCGCGATGGCGGGGTCGGAGACGCCGACGAGTTGGTATCGAGTGCGGGCGGGGTTGGTGAGCGGGCCGAGATAGTTGAAGACGGTCGGCACGCCGAGCTCCTTGCGCACCGGGCCGACGAAGCGCATGGCCGGGTGGAAGCGCTGGGCGAAGCAGAAGCCCATGCCGGCCGTGCGCACGCACTCGGCCACGCCCTCGGGGCCGACCTCGATGGCGACGCCGAGCGCCTCGAGCACGTCGGCCGTGCCGACGGCGGACGAGGCGGCGCGGTTGCCGTGCTTGCACACCGGCACGCCCGCGCCCGCCGTGATGAACGACGCCAGCGTGGTGACGTTGATGGAGGCGAGGCGGTCGCCGCCCGTGCCGACGAGGTCGAGCACGACGGCGTCGTCGGGCAGGCCGAGCGGGCAGGGCACCGCGGCGTCGACCATGGCGCGGGCGAGGCCCGTCACCTCTTCGGCCGTCTCGCCCTTGGCGTGCAACAAGGTGAGGAACGCGCCGATCTGGGCGGGGGTGGCGTCGCCGGCGAGGATGACCCGCATCGTGTCCTCGGCCTGCGCCGCGGTGAGGTGCTCGCGGCGCGTGAGGGCGGCCAGGATCTCGGGCCAGGCCAGGCCGGCGCTCGGAGTGACTCAGTTCCACCAGAGGTCGCGGTCGAGCACGCCGCGGGCGATGAGGCCGAGCTGGACCTGGGAGGTGCCCTCCACGATGGTGAGCTGCTTGGCGTCGCGGTACCACTGCTCGGTCGGGTGGTCCTCCATGTAGCCGGCGGCGCCCAGCAGCTGGACGGCCAACGACGAGGCGCGCACGGCGAGCTCGGTGGCGTGGTACTTGGCCATCGACAGGTACGGCACGTACTCCTTGGTGAACTTGCCCTCGTCGGCGAGCACGGCCGCCCGGTAGGTGAGCAGGCGCGCCGCCTCGATGTCGACCGCGCACTTCGCGATCTCCCACTGGATCCCCTGGAAGTCCGCGATCGTCTTGCCGAACGCGGCGCGCTGCTGCACGTACTCGGTGGCGTACATGAGCGCGCCCTCGGCCAGGCCGATGCCCCGCGCCGCGACGATGGGGCGCATCGCGTTGAGGCCGAGCATGGCCAGGCGGAAGCCGCCGACCTCGCCGATCACGTTCTCGGCCGGGCACGTGGACGTCGGTCAGGAGGAGCTCGCCGGTGTCGACGCCGCGCACGCCCATCTTGTGGTCGGTGCGGCCGACGTCGACGCCGTCCCAGGCGCGCTCGACGATGAAGGCCGTGATGGAGTCGTGGGCGCGGCTCGTCGGGTCGCTCGTCTTGGCGAAGACGGTGTACCAGTCCGCCTCGCGCACGCCCGACATCCAGCACTTGGTGCCGTTGAGGACCCAGCCGCCGTCGCTCCCCGTGTCGGGCACCGCCCGCGTCCGCATGCCCATCACGTCGCTGCCGGCCTGGGGCTCGGACAGCCCGAAAGCCGCCCGCAGCGACCCGTCGCAGATGCCCGGCAGGTACTGCTTCTTCTGCTCCTCGGTACCGGCGATCATGACCGGGCCGGTGGGCAGGCGGGTCAGCAGCAGCATCAGCGCCGCGGTGTTCGAGTACTTGGCCACCTCCTCCATCGCGAGGGCCAGGCCCAGGATGCCCGCCCCCGAGCCGCCGTATTCGGGTGGGATGCACAGCCCGAGCAGCCCCGCGTCACGGAAGGCGTCGAAGAGGTCCTGCGGGTAGGCGCTCTCCTTGTCGATGGCCCGGGCCCGGGGCTGCACCTTGTCCTGGGCCAGCCGGCGGACGGAGGCCTGCAACGCTGCCAGTTCGTCGGAAAGGTCGAAGTGCACCGGCGCAGGCTACCGAACCCCCAGGGCAGGTATTTTCTAGTTCTTGACCCCCGACGCAGCCGAGCCCCCAGAGGGCGGCGAGACCCCTCCCACCGACGGTGGCGAGGGGGCGGCTGACGTCCCCGGGGCTCCGGACGCGGTCGAAGCTGAGGGCGCCGCCGAAGGCGCGGTCGAGGGCGAGACGAGCGGAGTGGCCGCCGACACGGAGGACGCCGAAGCCGACGCGGCGGCGAGCACGGGTCCGCCCGACGCCATCGACATCCTCGACGAGTCGGGCCGCTCGCGGGCGGACCTGCAAGCCGACCTGCGCAAGTCGCGCAAGAAGGAGCGCAAGCGCAAGCACCGCTGGCGCCGGCGCACCATCTACGCGCTGTCCGCCATTGTCCTGATCGGAGCGCTCGGAGCCGGGGGCGTGTACTTCTACGCCAAGTACCGCTACGACCAGATCAAGAAGATCCACGCCAAACACCTGGTGGCCCAGCCGGCAGCACCGAGCAAGCCCTTCGACATCCTCGTCGTCGGCTCAGACTCGCGGGCCTTCGTCGGCGACAACCAGACCCTGTCCAGCGAGGTCGGAAACGAAGGCAACGCCGGCGGCCAACGCAGCGACGTCACGATGGTGGCCCGCTTCGACCCGGCCAACAAGACGGTGACCGTGCTCTCCATCCCGCGCGACCTGTGGGTCGACATCCCCGGTGACGGCTCGATCCAGGGGATGAACCGCATCAACGCTGCGTACGACTCGGGCCCCGACCTGCTGATCCAGACGATCGAGAAGGACCTCGGCCTCAACATCAACCACTACGTTGCCGTCAACTTCCCCGGCTTCTCGGACATGGTCAACGCGCTGGGCGGCATCGCGCTGGACTTCCCCACGCCGATCAAGGACCAGTACACCGGCCTCGACGTCACCCAGACGGGCTGTCAGGTCGTCAACGGGGTCACGGCGCTACAGCTCGTGCGGCCCGCCACCTCGAGTACGTGAACCCGAACGGCTACTGGGAGGGTGACGGCCTGTCGGACTTCAGCCGCATCCAGCGCCAGGACAATTTCTTCCGGGCCGTGCTGGCCAAGGCGAACGCGTCCATCACGAACCCGTTCGCCATCAACTCGTTCCTCGGCGCGACCGTGGGCAACCTGACCATCGACGACACGCTGACCCAGGCCGATCTCTTCAACATGGCCACGGACTTCCGCGGGCTGGCGTCCTCGCACCTGATCACCGAGACGCTGCCCACGATCGGCTTCGTCACCGACGGCGGGGCCGACGTGCTCAAGCTGGCCCAGCCCTACGCGCAGAACATGATCAACGCCTTCAACGCGATCGGTACCACGCCGCCGGCCACGGCGGTCGCCAACCCCAACGGCGCCAAGGCCGGCACCTCCACGACCACCACCACGACGACGCTCCCCCACCGCCAGGTCGAGGTCGACGTGCTCAACGCATCGACCGGAGCGAGCACCAACGGCCTGGCGCACCTGGTCGCCGGCGCGCTGGCCACCGGAGGCTTCACCATCAACGAGATCGCCGACGCGCCGAGCCCGCTCGGCAGCACCACGTCGGAGATCCTCTACGGCCCCTCCGGTTACGCCGCCGCGCAGACGCTGGCGGCCGACCTCGGCGGCCCGGTGCTCCTCAAGGCCGACGCGAGCCAGAGCGGCCAGACGGTCGAACTCCTCGTCGCCGGGACGGCCCTCACCGTGAAGCCGTCGTCGGGCAACTCGGGCGCCACCGGCACGACGGGCTCGACCGGCGCCGGCACGACGACGACGACGACCACGACCACGACGATCCCCGGGAGCCCCGACCACCACGACGACCATCCCGGGCGACGTGGAGACGAACACCCAGCCGGAACCGTGGAACCCCTTCCCGTGCACCCTGGGCGCGTCGACCCAGGCGGCGCCGACCCAGACGCCGACGACGCTGAAGAAGAAGCACTAGCCCGAGTGGCGGCGATCGGTGATGTGGTCGGAGGGCGCTACCGCCTCGTCGGTCTTCTGGGCCACGGCGGAATGTCGGACGTCTACGAGGCGCTCGACCAGCCGAACGACACGTCCGTCGCGTTCAAGATCGTGCGCTCGGCAGATCCCGAGCTCGCGCAGCGCCTGGCGCGTGAAGCGCACGCGTTGTCACGGGTCACCCACCCGGGCCTGGTCCGACTCCTCGATTCAGGCCTGGTCGACGGCCAGGCCTTCATGGTCATGGAGCTGGTCGAGGGCACCACGCTGGCTGATCGGCTGCGCGAAGGCCCGCTCGGGACCGAGCGGAGCGCCGACCTCGGGGTGGAGCTGGCCGGCGCGCTGGCCTACGTGCACGACCAGGGCATGGTGCATCGCGACGTCAAGCCCTCCAACATCCTGGTGGAGGCAGACGGTCACGCGAAGCTCAGTGACTTCGGCATCGCACGGCTCGACGACGCCTCGACGCTCACGATGGCGGGGTCCACCCTTGGGACCGCCGCCTATATGGCCCCCGAACAGATGGAGAACCACCGAGTCGGGCCGGCCGCCGATGTGTGGTCGCTCGGGATGGTCCTGCTCGAATGCCTGACCGGACATCAGATCTATCAGGGGTCCGCGAGCGAAGTCGTGGCGAGGCGGATGGCCGGTCCGGTGCCCATTCCGGCGAATCTGCCGAACCCGTGGGCACTCCTTCTGCGCGGCATGCTCGACCATCAGCCGGAACGACGCCTGAGTGCCGGGGACGCCGCCGCGCTCCTGGCCACGCCGGCGTTCCGCTCTCCGTGGGAGCCCTCTGACCCGTCCCCGAAGGATCACGTCACCGAGACGGCGGTCTCGATCCCACCGCGTTGGCTCCGGCGTCGGGCCGCCGCCACGGCACCGCTCGATCCCGACGCCACCCGGGTCGGTCCTCCCCCACTCGCGCCGCCGCAGCGACCTGACCGCCGCTGGCTCGCCGTGCTCGCGGTACTCGCCCTGGCGGCCCTCATCGTCGGTCTCGTTCTCGGGCTCGGGTCGAATTCTCCCGGGCGCCTCGGCTCGGTCACCACCACGACGACACGCCCCCCGCCGACGTCGACGTCGTCAACGTCGACCACCACCACGACGGCCCCGGTGGCGACGGGCCCCGCGGCCCTCGCCGCCCTCGTCGGCGACGTGGCCGGGGGCCAGTCCGCCGGCACCATCGACAAAGGTTCGGCCCAGTCCATCTCGAGCCAGGCGCAACAGGCCATCTCCGACCAGAACGCAGGAAAGGCCGACCAGGCGGCGAAGGATCTGCAACAGGTGGCCATGACCATCGAGATGGGCGTGCAGCACGGCAAGATCGGCGGCGCCGAGGGCGCAACGCTGCAGCACGATCTCGCGGCCCTGGCCGCTGCCCTCGGTCTCAGTGTCGCGGCCGGTCCCGCCGGCCCAGGTTCTAACCCGAGACCCCCACGATCGGCGCGTTGAGCGTGATGGAGCCCGTCGAGCCGAAGAAGGTGCGGCACGCCGCCGCCGGGGAAGGCGAAGATCCCGCCGTCGGAGCCGCTCAGGTAGTAGCCACCCGACGTCGTGGCCATGCCCACGATCGGCTTGTTCAACATGATCGACCCGGTCGAGCCGAAGAAGGGCGGGTCCGCCCGGCCGGTCGGGAAGCTGAAGATGCCCCCGTCGGAAGCCACCAGGTAGTACCCGCCGCGCGACCGGCACCGTCATGCCGACCACCGGCTTGTTCAGCACGAGCGAGCCCGTCGAGCCCGAGAAGACGGCGTTGCCGTAGTTGAAGATCCCGCCGTCGGAGGCGACGAGGTAGTAGCCGAGCCCGTTCGGGGTGGCCGCCATGCCGACCACCGGCTTGTTGAGCGTGAGCGAGCCGGTCGAGCCGTAGAACTGGGCGTCGCCGTAGGCGAAGATCCCGCCGTCGGACGCGACCAGCCAGTAGCCCGCCCCGTCCGCGGTCACCGCCATGCCCACGATCGGGCGCGTTCAGATGCAGGCTCCCCGCCGAACCGTAGAACCGGGCGCTAGCCGAAGTTGAAGACCCCGCCGTCGGCGGCGACGAGGTAGTAGCCGTCGCCCGCGGGCATGGTCGCCATGCCCACGATCGGGGCGTTGAGGTGCATCCCGCCCATGGAGCCCAAGAACGGGGCGCCGGGCCCGTAGGCGAAGACCCCGCCGTCGGAGGCCACGAAGCGGTAGCCGTTGCGGGCAATCGGGGCCATCACGTTGAAGGGGGTGGTCGTCGAGCCGTTGAAGCCGTCCCCGACAGCCATGCAGGCCCAATTGGTCACACAGCTGACCCCACCCAGCCCCGTTTGCACCCCGGCAGCACCGCTCGGGAGGGAGGGCCTCCGCCAGGTCTGCCCGTCCCATGTCATTGCGATGGCGATATTCACACTCGGCCCCGTGTCGGCGATGCCCACGGCGGTACAGGAGGTCTCGCTGATGCAACTGATGCCGCTCAGGTCGCTGTTCACGGCGGTCACGTTCGGGAGGACGGCCGGTGTGAACGTCGAACCGCTCCACATCTGGACCAGGCTTGTGCCCGGGCCGGAGGGACTCCCGCTTCCCGCGGCGGCGCAGAAGCCGGTGCCGACACACGACACACCGCTGAAGTTGCTGAAACCTCCCGGGAATGCGGTGGTGGGGACCACGGTCCAGACGGCGCCATTCCAATACTCCGCCAAGGGAGCACCCCCACCGCTGGTCGTGTTGCTGCCGACGGCCATGCACGACGTGGGCGTCGAGCACGAAACCCCATTCGAACTCAGGAGGAGGTCGAACCGGGCAGGTTCGGAAGAGTGACTCGGCGTCCAGCTCGTACCGTTCCACTGTTCGGCGATCGCCGCACTCGGCGGTGCCGGAATTGCCGACGGCGAGGCACGACGAGGGTCCGGCGCAAGAGACACGCATGCAGGACTCCTTCGTCAGGGGTGCTCGCGTCCTGGACCACTGACCAGCGGGTGCCGTCCCATTGCAGGATCAGCGGTGAGAAATTGGTGAAATCATCCGTTCCGACCGCCACGCACCACGTTGCGCTGACGCAGGACGCACCGCTGAGCTCGGGGTTGGCACCGGACACCGGCGGCAGCGCCGGCTGGGTCCACTCGGTACCGTTCCATTGCTGCACGTAGTACAGCGGGTCGAGGTGGCCGACCCCCACGCAGAACGTGGACGCGACGCACGACACGCTCTCGGCGTTACTCCCGGTCGGCGCCGGCGTCGGCCCGGGCGCCACCGACCAGTTCGACGCCGTCGACCTGCGCCGGCACGGTGAGGGCGTGGGGCGCCGCCCCACTCGACCCCCGGCGCCTCGAGCAGGACCACTGGGAGCGCCGCGAGGGCCGACCGCACATCCAGCCGTCAGAACACGCATCGCAGAGCGCATGACAACCTCCCTGACCGGGCCGTCCCGGGACGCCCGATTTCAGCTACGTGGGAATCTTGCACGCGCAGTGTTGCATGAACGTGGCCCGACGCGTCGGGTCGGTGGACCGGCGACCCGACGTTCCGCTGCGACCGCAGCGAGCGTCGGGGAGGCGAGGCCCTGCGGCCCCTCCGGAAGGGCCTAGGCCGACTTGCGGCGCTGCCGCACGATGCGCCGGCGCTCCCGCTCGGTCGTGCCACCCCAGACACCCTCACGCTCGCGGTGGGCCAGCGCATGCTCGAGGCACAGCTGGCGGACCGGGCATTCGGCACAGACAGCCTTGGCCTCGGCCGCGTCGGCCTCGTCCTCGGTGACCGGGTAGAAGACCTCGACGTCGAGGCCCCGGCAGGCGCCTTGCTTGCGCCACAGGGTGGCGGTCATGGGAAACACATCCTCACGGGTGAAAAACGGATATTGGCATTCGCCCTGTTCAGAGGCCCTGTCGGTCCGAGGACCGAAGGCAACAGCTCCGAATTCGGCGAACGAAGAGTATGGCTCAAGATTCATGCGCCTGTAAAGAGTGGCGCACAGAATTGTCCCAGCTCAGGCGAGGGATAGAGGCTTTGTTGTGCCGAGCAGGTCCCCGAGGAGCTCCTGGCGGACCGCCGGCGCCAGCACGGTCCGGGCCTCGTAGGCGGGGTGCGTCGACACGAGCGCCACCTCGTCGGCCGAGCGGAACGCCGCCACCTGGGCCTCGGAGAAGCCGAAGCGCACGTAGTGGACCGCCGGCGTGACCGTCTCGCGGGTCAGCGCGGCGCCGTGCTCGGCCTCGGGCACGCTCAGTACGACCTCGCCGTCCATGGAGAACCCGATCGCCGTCTCGATCCCCACCAGCTTGGGCAGCCACTCCCGCAGCGCCGGCTCGGAGGTCAGCTCGATGAACAGCGTCGCCGACAGCTCTCCGGGCGCCGGCAGCAGCCGGTTGTAGATGTCGAGCTCGACCTGGAGCGCCTCGTCGCTGATGATCTTCTCCACCCGGGCCATCTCCTGGACCTGGAAGCGCACGGTGTCGAGGCACTCGAAGACCAGGGTCATGATGGGGCCGAGCGCGACGCGACGGTGCTTCTTCCGCGCGATCACCTCGGCCCGGTAGCGCTCGCGCACCCGCTCGTAGGCGCGCAGGTCCAGCACGTCATCGAGCGTCAAGGCCGCTCCGGCCGTCACCGCACGGCCGCTCCCGTCACTCGGGCGCCCTCCTACGAGACCTGCTCGAGCCCCTTGGTGAAGCGGCCGGCGTGCGACTTCTCGGCGCGGGCCAGGGTCTCGAGCCACTCGGCGATCTCCTCGAAGCCCTCGTCGCGTGCGGTCTTGGCGAAGCCCGGGTACATCTCGGTGTACTCGTAGGTCTCGCCCTCGATGGCCGACTTGAGATTGTCCTCGGTGGGGCCCACGGCCACGCCGGTGACGGGGTCCCCGACCTGGGCGCAGGAAGTCGAAGTGCCCGAAGGCGTGGCCCGTCTCACCCTCGGCGACCGAGCGGAACAGCGCCGCCACGTCGGGGTAGCCCTC
Organism: uncultured Acidimicrobiaceae bacterium; assembly: GCA_963769095.1. Taxonomy (GTDB): domain Bacteria; phylum Actinomycetota; class Acidimicrobiia; order Acidimicrobiales; family RAAP-2; genus Bog-473. Next base: position 638,948 of record CAVYKO010000008.1, on the reverse strand, counting down.
GATGTCGGCCTTCTGGGCGAAGTAGAGGTAGCGGCGGTTGGCCTGGCTCTCGCCGGCGAACGCCTCCTTCAGGTTGGCTTCGGTCTTGCTCCCCTTCAGTGCTGCCATGGCTGGTACGTCCCTTTCTCTCTTGGATCTGTCGTGTGGTCGATCGGTTCTGGCGAGGTCGGCGTGATCGTCGGCACCGTCACCGGCGGTCCCGGCACTCGTCGCACTCCCCCCGGAAGACGACCTCGGCGCTCTCGACGGCGAAGCCCTGGGCCGCCCGCCGCGAGACGGTCAGGCCCGGAAAGTCGGCCGCCAGGTCGCGCACCTTGCCGCAGGAGCGGCAGACCAGGTGGTGGTGCGTCGTCTCGACGTTGGGGTCGAAGCGGGCGGAGCCGGTGCCGACGTCGAGCACGGAGATGGCGCCGAGCTCGGCCAGGTCGTTGAGGGTCTGGTACACGGTCTTGAGCGAGACGTTGGGCATCTCGCGGCGGACCCTCTCGTGCACCCGCTCGGCCGAGGGATGGGTGACGTCGCCCTCGAGGGCGCGGAAGATGCACTGGCGCTGGGCCGTGATCTTGCGACCGCTCTCCCGGAACAGGTCCGTCAGTGCCTCGGGTGACTGCATCGCGTCGCCACCCTAGCGTCCCGGTCACCCTTTTTGACAATGATTGTCGAAATCAGCGTGCGACCTGCGGCGGTCCGCCGCGCGCGGCCTACACGCCCTCCGCGGGAATCTCCTCCCACCACTGGCACCACCAGTTCCCCCCCACCAGGATGCGGAGCTTCGGGTGCCAGCAGTACGAGAGGTCCTTGGTCTCGTCGAGGTAGTAGCGGCAGTTGTCGCACCGCTCGTCGCCGGACGGATGTCCACGGAGAACCTGGTTGTCCACCAGGTGGCTGAGCTCCATGGAGAGGCGCTCGTCGATCTCCTGTGGCTCTGGCTCTGGAATCACGTAGTCGGACATTTCGGGGACGCTACCCGCCACGACGACGAGCCCGGCAGTCCATACGGGCGAGCCGCCGTCGGGTCAGGTCCGGAACTCCTCGAGGTCGCGCATGGTGAACAACGCCTGCAGCGCGATCCCCTCGGCGCCCACCACATCCGCACCCCCGCCCTCGCGGTCGATCACGCACACGGCGTGCTCCACGACGGCACCCTCGGCGCGCAGGTCCTGGGCCGAGAGGACCATCTGGCCGCCCGTGGTCACGACGTCCTCGATGATCACCAGGCGCCGGCCCTCGACGTCGCCGCCCTCGCACACCTGCTCGGTGCCGTACTTCTTGGGCGCCTTGCGCACGAAGAAGGCCGGCAGGCCGGTCACCGACGAGAGCATCGTGGCCAGCGGCACGCCCCCGAGCTCCAGCCCGGCCAGGCCCTCGACCCCGGGCGGCAGCAACGGCACGAGCGCCGCGACGATGTCGGCCAGCAAGGCGGGGTCCGACTCGAAGCGGTACTTGTCGAAGTAGTGGTCGGCCGTGCGCCCGGAGCGCAGGACGAACGACCCCGTCAGGTGGGAGGCGGCGAAGACGCGGGCGGCCAACGTCACGGACGCCATTCTGCCCGGTCGGGCTCTCAGGCGACGGCCTGACCCTCCGGCCCGAGCGAACGCACGATGCGGAACACGCCCCACCCCGCCACCACGAGCCCGCACGTCATCAGCAACCCCGACGCCAGCAGGGTCGGCGGCGCCGCGCTCGACGTGAAGGGCACGCCGTTGCCGATGCTCTGGAGCAGGTAGGCCGGGGCGTGGACCGCCTCGGACACCCACCACGCCAGCAGCGCCACGAACACGAGTGCCATCACGAACGACCAGCCCCAGCGCCATGGCCCCGAGCGCGCGCACCGTCCGGTGCGACAGCTCGATCCGCCGCGCCACCGAGACGACGGCAACCGTGGCACAGCCGACGGCGGCCACGAAGGCCAGGGCGACGACGACGAAGAACCCGCCGTAGATCGGTAGGCCCCCGTTGCGGTCGTGCGCGCTCAGGTTGTGCGCCCAGGCGACGGCGATGGCGAGCAACACGGCGGCGGCGACCACCGACGCGACGGCCACGACGACCGGACGCCAGATCCGGCGCCAGCCGCCGGCCCGCAAGAACCGGACGAAGGCAGGCAGCACGAGGACGGCGGCGAGCAGCACCACCAGGCACCCCACGCCGGCCGCGACGGCGACGACGCTGTAGCCGGCGTCGGCCACCCAGCGGCCGGCGGGCGGCGTCTCGGCGGACCAGTTGTCCGTCACCTTGCCGAACACGGCCACGGCGACGACGAACAAGGCCCACCCGCACAGCACGAGCAGCGACCCGCCGCGCACGCGCACGTCGGGTTCCTGTGACCACCCCACGAATCCGGCCGACCGCACCCGTTCCGCCAGGCCCGACCAGGCGAGCCCGACGCGCTGGCGCAGCGGCACCTCGCCGGCGGTGGCGTACGTGTCCTCGAGGAGGGCCGTCATCTCGTCGCCGTAGCGGTCCCGCCACTGCGCCGGGTACCACCGCAGCAGCTCGTCGTAGCGCCTCGACCGTCATGCCGACGTCCCCCCAGGCCCGCCACGGACCCGGCGATCCCGAGCCGCGTGGCGCCGACATCGGCGAGCGTGCGCATCTCGCGCACCGCCGACTCCAGGGCCACCCGGCCGTCGCCCGTGATCCGGTAGGGGCGCCGGCGCGCGTCGCTGCCGGCCGGCTCGGGCGCGATGAAGCCGCGCTCCTCGAGACGGGCGATGGCGCCGTAGAGGGTGCCGGGACCGAGGTTGACGCCGGCGAACTCCTCGATGTCCTTGGTCAGCGCGTAGCCGTGCTTGGGCCCGGCGGCCAGGCTGGTCAGGATGAGGACGGGCGGCTCGTTGCTCCGGCCGAGGTCACCCTTCGATGCGGAGCGGCGTGCCATGCCCGGGCAGATTACTACGTGAGACGTAGTACCGCAAGAGCTCCGGCTCGGGCTCCCGCTCCGCCCTCGCCGCTCACTCCGGCCGGACCGACCAACCGAAGACCGCCCGCCGCGCGCCTCGACACGCCACGATGGCCCACTCGGCCGGCGTCCACTCGAACACCGCGTCCTGCCCGTAGCGCGCCCCGAGGGCCAGCACCGACGCCGTCTCCAGGCCGGCCACCGCGACGCCCTCTTCGCGGTGGCCGGACACGGGATCGACCCCGACCGCGGTCCACAACTCGCCGGGGCCGAGCAACCGCAGGTCCGCCTCGAGCGCCGCCTGCCGCGCTCGGTTCTCCGCCTCGTCCGGTCGTTCGTCGCCCGGGTCCCACGCCGTGAGGATGTGGAAGAGCAACGCCGGCTCCCACGGCCAGGATCCCGCGCCGGTCGCGACCGCCTCGACCACCAGGTTCGTCGCCCCGGGCCGGGCGATCGCAACGACCGTCCGCGCGTAGCTGGCCCACGGGTCGTCCGGCGGCAGCACCTCCACCGACGCGACGCTACGCACCCGATGCCCGCTCGACCGAGCTTGGCGGCTGAATCCCCCGTGTGGCGACACCGGAGCGCACCGGATTGTGCCTGTGGCGGCTGTGGCAGGCTGGGTCGGTGCACCCCTTTCGCCGCGAGGACGCGCTGCGCCGCCTGGCGGACGAGGAGTTCGACGTGCTCGTCATCGGCGGTGGCGTCACCGGGGCCGGCGTGGCCCTGGACGCCGCCAGCCGCGGCCTGAAGACCGCGCTCGTCGAGAAGGACGACTTCGCGTCGGGCACGTCGTCGAAGTCGTCGAAGATGATCCACGGCGGCCTCCGCTACCTCCAACAACGCGAGATCCGTCTCGTCTACGAGAACCTCGCGGAGCGCCAGCGGCTGCTCACCAACGCACCGCATCTCGTCTCCCCCCTTCCCTTCCTGATCCCCCTCTTCGGGCGCGACGGCGTCGTCTCCAAGACGGTCGCTCGCTCGTACTCGTCCGCTCTGTGGATGTACGACATCACCGGGGGCTGGCGGATCGGCGAGCGCCACCGCGAGGTCTCCAAGGACGAGGCGCTGGCGCACCTGCCGACGCTGAACACCGACCACCTGGTGGCGGGCTTCCTCTACTTCGACGCCCGGGCCGACGACGCGCGCCTGACCCTCACGCTGGCCCGGACGGCGGCCATCGAGTTCGGCGCCGCCATCGCCAATTACACGCCGGTCGTCGGCATGACCACCGTCGGCGGCACCACCCGCGGCGCCCGAGTCCAGCCCGACCGGGCCGACCCCTCGAGCGCGTTCGACATCCGCGCCCGCGTCGTCGTCAACGCGACCGGGGTGTGGTCCGACGCCATCCGCGCGCTCGACGAGGGCACGCACCCCCACTCCATCCGCCCCGCCAAGGGCGTGCACGTGACCGTGCCGGCCGACCGCCTGCCGTGCGACATCGCCGCCGTCATTCCGGTGCCCAAGGACAAGCGGTCGATCTTCGTGGTGTCGTGGCCGGGCACCGACCTCGTCTACCTCGGGACGACCGACACCGACTACACCGGTCCCCTGGACGATCCGGCGTGCACGCCCGAGGACGTCGACTACCTGCTCGAGGCGGCGAACAACATCACGACCTCGCGCCTGACGCGGGCCGACGTGACCGGGGTGTGGGCGGGCCTGCGGCCGCTCCTCGCCCCGACGGGCGGCCACGTCTCAGCGCGCACGGCGGACCTGTCGCGCCGGCACACGGTGCTGACCTCGGGCGACGGCGTCGTCACCGTCACCGGCGGCAAGCTGACGACCTATCGCAAAATGGCCCAGGACACCGTCGACGTGGTCGTGCGCCGGTTGGGCGAGTCCCCGCGCCGCCGCCGCTGCGTGACCAAGAGCCTGCAACTGATCGGCGCCACGACCAAGACGCGCGACCCGGTCGTCACGGCCCAGCCCCAGGGGCGCCTGCTCGGGCGCTACGGCACCGAGTCGGCCGCCGTGCTCGCGCTCGCCGACGGGCGATCCGATCTGCTCGAACCCGCCATCGACGGCCTGCCCTACACGCGGGCCGAGCTCGTCTACGCCGCGCGCGAGGAGATGGCCCAGACCCTCGACGACGTCTTGGCCCGGCGGACGCGAGCCATGATCCAAAGGGCGCAAGCCACCGTGGAAGCGGCGCCGGTCGCGGCGACACTGATCGCGCCCGACATGGGCTGGAGCGCGTCGGAGGCCGCCGAGCAGGCGGCGCGCTTCACCGAGTCGTGCGAGAAGGAGCTCCTCACGGCCGGGCTCGACCTGCGGTGACCGCGCGCACCACGCCCACGCCCGTCACGCCGATCGACGCCGCGTCCGATGCGGTGACCGACCGGCTCGGCGCTCGCGTTGTCGAGGTCCCGCCCGACCTGCGGGCGCGCCTCGAAGCCACCGGCGCGACGGTCAGCAGCGACGACGATGCCCGCGCCGAGGCGGGGCGCGACTGGTGGCCGCTGGCCATCGGCTGGGCCGCCGAGGGCGGCGTGCCCCAGCGTCCCTCGGTCGTGGTGCGGCCCACCACGACCGAGCAGGTGGCCGCCGTGCTCGCCGCCTGCAACGAGGCGCGCGTGCCGGTCACGCCGGCGGCGGGCCGCAGCGGCGTCTGCGGCGGCTCCATTCCCGTCCATGGCGGCGTGGCGCTCGACCTGACGGGCCTCGAGGGTCTCGTCCGCGTCGACGAGACGTCGCTCACCGCCGACGTGCGGGCCGGCACCTTCGGCCCCGACCTCGAGGCCGCGCTCGGCCAGGTCGGCGACGGTTACACCGTCGGTCACTGGCCCCAGTCGATGGACCTGTCGACGGTGGGCGGCTGGCTGGCCTGCCGGGGAGCCGGCCAGTACTCGACGCGGTACGGGAAGATCGAGGACATGGTCATCGGCCTCGAGGTGGTGCTCGCCGACGGCCGCGTCGTGCGCACCGAGGGCAAGGGGCCCCGGGCCGCCACCGGGCCCAACCTGACCCAGCTCTTCGTCGGCAGCGAAGGCACCCTCGGCGTGATCACCGAGGCGCGTCTGCGCATGCACCCGCTTGCCGGCGGCCCAGGAGCGGCGCGCCTTCGGCTTCGCGAGCTTCGAGCAGGGTCTCGAGGCCTGCCGCCGCATCATGCGCCGGGGCGCCACCCCGGCCGTCGTGCGGCTCTACGACGAGACCGAGTCGGAGCGCAACTTCGAACAGGGCGACACCAACGTGCTGATCGTGCTCGATGAGGCCGACCCCGACGTCCTGACCGGCACCATGGCCGTGGTCGACGCGGAGTGCGGCCCGGAGGCCGGCGCGCACCCCCTCGACGTCGCGCTCGTCGAGCGCTGGCTCGGGCACCGCAACGACGTCTCCGCGCTGGCGCCGCTGTGGCGCGCCGGCATCGTGGTGGACACGGCGGAGATGTCGGGCGAGTGGGCCGCCTTGCCCGGCCTCTACGAAGAGGTGGTCGGCGTGCTCAAGGCGATCGACGGCACGCTTGGCCGCCTCGGCCCACCAGTCGCACGCCTACGTCGACGGCGCCTGCCTCTACTTCACCTTCGGCGGACGGGGCCCCGAAAACGACGCGGCGTGGCGCGAGCGCTACTACCGCCAGGCGTGGGACGTCGTCACCGAGGCCACGATGGCGCACGGCGCGGCGATCAGCCACCACCACGGCATCGGCCTCAACCGAAGCCGGTTCCTGCCCCACGCCCTGGGCACCGGCTTCGAGGTCCTGCGCGGCCTCAAGGAGACGTTCGACCCCAACGGCATCCTCAACCCGGGCAAGTTCGGCCTGGCCTCGCCGTTCGGACCGGCGCCCTGGGCGTGAGCTCGTGAGCGACAGCGTCCTCGTCGTCGACGTCGGCACGTCGGGGGTCCGCGCCGCCATCGTGCGACCCGACGCCACCGTGGCGCACGAGCACCACGTCCACGTCCTCCCCGACACCCCCGCGCCGGGTCTGGTGGAGTTCGACGCCACCCGCATGGCCGACGCCGTGCTCAGCGTCGCCACCGAGGCGTTGGCGGACGGCGGCCCGGTGGCCGGAGTGGGCATCGCCAACCAACGGGCCTCGGTGATCGTGTGGGAGCGCGCCAGTGGCAACGCCCTCGCGCCGGGCATCGGGTGGCAGGACCTGCGGACCGTCGGCACCTGCCTCGAGCTGCAGGCCGAGGGGATCCGCATCGCCCCCAACGCGTCGGCCACCAAGGTGATGGCGCTCCTCGATCAGGTCGATCCCGACCGCACCCGATCCGAGCGCGGCGAGCTGTGCGTCGGCACCGTGGACAGCTGGGTGGCCTGGACGCTGAGCGGCGGCGGACCCGACGCCTTGCACGTGACGGACGCCACCAACGCCGGCGTCACCGCGCTGGCCAACCCCCGCACCATCGATTGGGACGCCGACCTGCTCGCGAGGCTCAAGATCCCGGCCGCCGTGCTGCCCGTCATCGTCGACTCGGCGGGCGCCGTCGGCGCGGCCAGCACGCTCCCGGGCGCGCCGACGATCTGCGGCATCGCCGGCGACCAGCAGGCCTCGCTCGTCGGGCAGGGCTGCACCCGGCCCGGGATGGCCAAGGCCACCTTCGGCACGGGGGGCATGCTCGACCAGTGCGTCGGGCCCGGCCAAGGGCCGACGAGCACGCAGCGCGGCGCGGGCCGGCACCTTCCCGATCGTCGCCTTCCGCGTGGACGGCGAGGCGACCTGGGGCACCGAGGCGGTCATGCTCTCGGCCGGCACCTGCGTCGAATGGCTGCGCGACGACCTCGGGCTGCTCTCGACGTCGCACGAATCGGAATCGGTCGCGGCGCAGGTCGACAGCACGGGCGACGTCTGGTTCGTCCCGGCCCTGCTCGGCCTGGGGACCCCGGTGTGGGACTTCGGCGCTCGGGGGACGCTGGTCGGGCTCACCCGGGGCTCGGGGCGCGCCGAGATCGTCGCGCGCGGTGCTCGAAGGAGTGGCCCACCGGGGGGCCGACCTCGTCGAGGCCTCCGAGGCCGACAGCGGCTACCCGATCGCGTCGCTGCGCGTCGACGGCGGCATGTCCGACAACGACGTGTTCGTCCAGGCCCTGGCCGACGCCACCGGCCGCCCCATTCAGGTGTCGCCCGTCCTCGAGGCGACCACGCTGGGGGCCGGCCTCCTCGCCGGCCTCGCCATCGGCGCCTACTCGTCGACCGACGAGCTCGCCGCGACGTTCACCCCACGCCGCACCGTCGAGCCCGCAACTCGACGACGAGACCCGAATAAGCGACGCGGGAACGTTGGCTCGCCGCGCGGGCGAAGGCGGAGGCGACGATCCCGGAGCTCTCGGGACTGTCCTTCTGATCAACGACAGCCTGAGGTCGTTAACCGACGAGCGGCCTCAGCCGGCGAGCACGCGCCAGCGCCTCGTCCCAGCTCGCGCCGTTCTGGAGCAAGGGCCGGAACCCCATGAGCTGGCGCGGCTTGCCGATGGCCATGACGGCACGCAAGCGGCCCGCCCGTCCGTACAACGCGACGAACTTGCCCTCCTCGAAGGAGCCGTCGGCGATGACCATCTCGTCGCCGCCCCCGGGATTGCCGATCACCTGGATGCGGATGCCGTACTGGTCGGACCAGAAGTACGGCACCGGAGTGAACGACGGCGCATCGGCACGCCCGGCGAGCAGGCTGCGCGCCGCCGCGGCGCCCGCGTTCGCGGCCACCTCCCAGTGCTCGATCCGGATCAGCTCCTCGCCACCGTCGTGGCGCCACACCCAACGGGCGATGTCGCCGGCGGCGACGATGCCGTCGGCCACGAACAGCCGGTCGTCGCACACCAGACCGTTCTCGATGGTCAACCCCGACCCCTCGAGCCACTGCGTGCTGGGACTGACGCCGATGCCCACGACGACGACGTCGGCGTCGAACGCCACCCCGGACTCGAGCCAGACCTGGAGCCGGCTCGCCGCGTCAGGCCCCCGCGCCTCGATCGCGGCGATCGAGACCTCCGTGTGCAATTCGACGCCGTTCGCCCCGTGCAACGACCCGCAGTGTGCGCCGACCACGGGGCCGAGCACGGTCGCCAACGGGACGGTCATCGCCTCGAGCACGGTGACCCGGCAGCCCAAGCCCGCACAGGTCGAGGCCACCTCGGAGCCGATGAACCCCGCGCCGATGACCACGACCCGCGCCCCTTCGACGGCGGTCACCGCCGCGCGCAACGCCAGCGAGTCGTCGAGCGTGCGCAACGTGAAGAGGCCGTCGGCCGGCCCGAGCGACTCGGTACCCGGAAGGCGCCGGGGCGCTGCCCCGGTCGCCAGCACGATGCCGTCCGCCGACAACACGGTCCCGTCGGCGAGCGACACGGTGCGCCCTTCGACGTCGAGCCCGACGGCGGACCGCCCGAGCACCTCGTGCACCTGCAGCTCGCTCGAGCGCTTCTTGTCTGCCAGGACGGCCTTCTCGGCCGGCCAGGTGCCGGCGAGCACCTGCTTCGACAATGGCGGGCGGTCGTAGGGCAGGTGGCGCTCCTCCCCGACCAGGCTGATCTTTCCCTCGTACCCCTCGGCGCGCAGCCCCTCGATCGGCGCGCCAGCCGGCCAGCGAGGCCCCGACCACGATCACGGAATCCATGGCGAGAACTCTTCAGCCGCCGAACATCGTCATCCACTCCTGCGCGGAGCGGGGCCGGAAGACGTAGTTCCACTTCCGGGTCTCCCCCATGCTCTGCGAAGGCTCGGCCGAGTACAGGTGGCCGGGGAAGAGGATGGCATCGTCGGGGACGCGGGCCAGGCGGGTGTGGATCGACTCGTACATGGCGAGGGGATCTGACCCGGGGAAGTCCGTCCGGCCACACCCCTCCAGAAACAGGGTGTCGCCGGCGACCAGCCGGCCGTCGACGAGGAAGCACTGGCTGCCGGGGGTATGGCCCGGCGTGTGGATGAGCTCCACGTCGACGCCGCCGACCCGGACCACGTCACCGCTGTCGTGGCCCACGAGATCGTCACCGCCCACGCCGGTGGTGCGCTCGACCCAGGGCACCTCGTCGGCCTGCACGTGGATCGGCACCGACACCTTTTCGAGCAGCGCGCTGATCCCCTCGAGGGACCAGCCGGCCATCGTCCCGCCAAGATGATCCGGGTGAAAGTGCGTGCCGAGCACTCCGGTAAGCCGCATGCCGTCGGCCTCGACGATGTCCAGCAGGTCCTGCACCGCGTAGGCCGGGTCGACGACCAGAGCCTCGCCGGTCTCCCGGTCGCCGATCAGGTACACGAAGTTCACCATCTGTCGGGCCATCATGTCGCCGCGGGCGAAGTCGCGACCCGAGAGCAACTGCTTGAAGTACACGCGGTCATCCAGCCCGTGCGCCACGCCGGCCTCACTCATCGGCGTCATCCCCTCGCCCGGCGCCACCGGCACCACCGGCGCCACCGGCACCACCGGCACCACCGGTCTCCGTGGCCAACGACTCCAGCCGCGGCACCAACTCCTCGACCTGCGCGCGGGTCTGGCGCAGCCGCTTGTCCAGTTCGTCGATGAGCGCCGTGGCGCGCTCGAGGCGCGTCACCAGCACGTCCACGTCGACCTCGCGCTGCTCGAAGAAGTCGACGATCGCATCGAGCTCGCGGCTGGCTTCGGTGTAGGTCAACTTCTCGACCGGCACCACGGGTGACGGCGCGGCGCCCCCGGCGGCGGCCGTCATGTCGCCGTGCCCTCGTCAGGCCGGTCTCGGTCGACCATCCCGTCTCCGTCCACTTCCTCCACCGCTTCGACTTCTTCCACCGCTTCCACTTCCTCCACCGCTTCAACCGCTGCAACCGTGCTGCGCACGCTACCGTCGGCCAACCTTGTCACGATCTCCTGACCGTGGGCCAGGTCGCGGGCGCTGCGCACCAAGGACCCGTCGGCGCTCATGGTCAGGCTGTACCCGCGTTCGAGCTGACGGTCCACGTCGTACGCGGCCAGGAGCCGGCGCCAGCTGCGGAGCTGCTCGTCCCGGCGCTCCAGCGCCATCACGGAGACCGAGCCCAACCGCCCGGACCGCTCCCGCAGCGCCGCCTCCGACCGCACGACGACACCCGGGGCGCGCCGCCCCGCCGCCACCGCCCGTCCCGAGAGCCGCTCGCCGTGCACTCGGAGCTGCTGGCGCGCCGCTGCGGTCAGGCGGCCCCGCGCCTGGGTGTCCCGCGCCGAGGCATTGGCCAAGAAGGCGGGCACCCGCTCTGACAACACCGAGGCCGGAGCCGCCACGCGCGCCGCCCACCATTGCCCGGTCCGCGCCACGATCGCCTGGCCGCACTCTGTCGGCGTGATCCACGAACGCGCCGCGACGACATCTGCCACCGTCTGGTCGCCGGTGTGCCCGATGCCGGTCCACACCTGCACTCCCGAACCGGCGATCGCCCGTGCCACGACCTCCGACTCGAACGCGGCCAGGTCACCCCGGCCGCCCCCGCCGCGCACCACCGCGATCACGTCGCATCCACTGCGGCCGAGCATCGACACCGCCCGGGCAATCGACGCCGGCGCGCCGGGACCCTGCACGGGCACCTTGACGTGCGACACGCGGAACCCGAAGCCCGAGCCGACGAGCTGGCCGAGAAAATCGCGACACCCCTCGGTCTCCGGGCTGGCCACCAGCCCGACGTGCAACGCGACCTCGGGCAGCGCCACGCCGGCATTCCGGCGCAGCAGTCCCTCTCCCTCCAACGTCCGCAGCAACGCGGTCCGCTGCGCCGCCAAGCGACCGAGCAGGGCGGTGACGTCGATGTCGGCCAGGATCAGACTGAGCTCGCCCTTGGCTCGATACAGATCCAACGATCCGCGCAGCACGACGACCATGCCTTCCGCCAGCTCGATGCCCTCCTTGCCCAACGTGTGCCGCAAGGGAGTCCACGAGGTGCGCCAACACTTGACCTTCAGGACCGGCTCCCCACCCCGGGCCGCACGCACGGCCACGTCCACGACCCCGGCCGAGCCCTTCCTCCTCCCCCTCCGGGTCCACCAGGTCCAGGTAGAGATGGCCCGACCGGTGGTCCGACAGGTGCTGGATCTCCCCTCGCACCCACAGGTGCCGACGCCGTGGGAAGGACTGGGCCAGCGCCGCCTCGACCTCGTCGTACAGCCCTCCGATAGAGAGGACGCCGGCCCGCTCCTCGGCTGCGCCTCCGGCTGCGCCTCGACGACCTGGTCGAGGCCCGACGTCAGCGTCCTCGACCGGCAGCTCCTCCGGATCGAAGAGCTGGCGAGCGCCCGCGGCCGCCCCCCCGGGCGGAGACGCAGGCACGGACGCGGGCGAGCGAGGCACTGCCGGCCACGTTACCGAGGCCCTGTGCGACCACCGGCGACCTTCCCGGGCGCCCCGTCCGGCCCGACCCACCCCCGGTGGCAGACTGGAGACGACGGTGAGTCGGCCGGGTGGCCGCGGCCCGGACCGCGCAAGCGGGATCGTGTCGAGGAAGGTCGGGACTCCACAGAGCAGGGTGCTGGCGAAGCCAGTCGAGGTGACTCGCAGGACAGTGCCACAGAAAACAAACCGCCGATGGCGGGCCCGGGGTGCCGGGGCCGCACAGGTAAGGGTGAAAAGGTGCGGTAAGAGCGCACCAGCGACGGGGGTGACCCCGCCGGCTCGGTAAACCCCACCCGGAGCAAGGCCAAGCGTGGGAGACGGGCTGCTCGTCCGGTCCCTGAGAAGGGGCGCTCCCCAGGTAGGCCGCTCAGATGGATGGCCACCCCGGCCTTCTGCCTCTCATCGGGGCAGGGGTCGGACAGAATCCCGCCTACAGGCCGGCTCACCGTCATCTCAGGAACCGGGACTACCGTGCTTCCCGCGGGAACGCCGACGGCTGTTTGCCGCTTGGCTGACCGGTTCCCGCGGCTGAGCGGAGGTCGACGTGACGGGGCAAGACGAACGCAAAACGCCGTGGTGGCGCGGCATCGCAATGGCGTCAGTGGCACTGAGCGCTTGCGCGTTGGGGGTGACCCCGATCTCCGTCGCCACCTCGACCGGCGCGGGCGCCGCCGTGAAGGACACCTCGGCCGCGTCGATCGCAACCATCGTTCGCCAGACCATGACGCAGTACCAATTGCGGTCCGCCATCGTCCGGGTGACCGAGGGCAACAAGGTCATCGACACCCTGGCCCTTGGGACCTCGATGGACGGTGTGCCGGCCACGACGGCCATGAATTTCCGCAACGGGGCCGTGGCCTTCGAATACGTCTCCACGCTGCTCCTCCAATACGTCGACGAGCACAAGGTCACCCTCGACGAGACGATCGACCACTGGTTGCCCGACCTTCCCGAGGCGCACCAGGTGACGCTCAAGATGCTGGCCAACCAGACGACCGGATACCCCGACTTCGAGACCGACCCGGCCTGGAGTGCGTCGTATCGCCGCCGACCCGTTCCAGATCTTCAGTTACCAGGAGCGCATCCAGGACGCTTTCAATCGCCCGGTCCAGTTCGCTCCGGGCACCAACTGGAGCTACTCGCACACCAACTTCATGATCCTGGGCAAGATCCTGTCCATGGTCGGCAAGGCGCCGCTGTCGGTCCTGCTGAAGAACAAGGTGCTGACGCCGATGGGACTCACGCAGACGAAGAGCTACACCACTTCGTTCATCCCGAGCCCGGTCCTCCACTCGTACACCTCCGACCGGCGGTCCTACCTGGGCATCCCCGACACGAGCCCGTTCTACGAGGAGGCGACGTTCTGGAACGCCCAGTGGGGCACGCCCGACGGCGCCGCGGAGACGACCAACATCTACGACCTGGCCAAGACGGCCGTTGCCGTGGGCACCGGGAAGCTCCTCTCCAAATCGAGTTATCACGCCATGACCGATCCCGAGCTCATCGGCTTCGGACAGAAGCAGACGAACTGCGCGCCCTCGTGCTTCACACAGTCCACCGCGTACAACTTCGGGCTCGGCGTTGTCCTCACGGGATCGTGGATGGCGCAGACTCCCCTCCTGGGTGGTTACAGCGCGGTCGATGCCTATCTGCCCTCCAAGAAGATCGCGATTGCAGTGGTGACGACCTTCAAGCCGGGCGCGTTCGACTGCCAGGGCGATTACGGCAACACCGCAGATCTGCTGTGGCGCCAGATTGCGACATCTATCGCTCCGAACGACGCGCCGCCACCGAAGACGTTGGCGACGCCGACAGGTTGCCCCCCAGGGCCGGCCGCGTCCTGACCGGACATGCGTCCCTGCCCGGGGCGCGTGGCAACAAGCCGTCTCTAGTAGAACTCCCACCAGGCTGGCGTTGAGGGCAATCTGCTACTCGTCGTTGAAATCGCCGCGACCACGTAGGAAGCGCCTGCGGTGATCGTCGTTCTCCCCGAAATGACTCCAACGACATCGCCGTGGGCCAGGGTGCATTGCCAGCTGCCATCCCGCAACCCCGTACCCTCGTTGACGATCCAGAACATCACACCCTGAGACGCACCTGGGGGCACGTAACAGGCGCCGTGCGTGGTTGTCATCGTCGCCGGAGCAACCCACATCGCGGGGAGAGTATTGAGGGGACTCGTTCCTTCACTTGCATCCATGCTGACGCCATGCCCGACCCACGCGCTTTGTGTGCTCGGAAGGTTGGCCACTGTCTCGCCAATCATGAAGGGGGGGCCGGTCGCACCGACAGCTCCTTGGGCGCCGGTCACTCCCGCCCCCGTGACGCCATGAGCTCCAGCTGCACCCTGCGCGCCGATCTGTCCCTGGGCCCCAGCGGCACCTTGAACGCCTCGTACACCGGAAGCACCTTGCGCACCAGTATTCCCTTGCGCGCCCTTGCCACCTTGTGCGCCGCTCGGGCCCTGGGGCCCAACGGCGCCTTGCGGTCCCCTGGCGCCCTGCGCTCCCTGCGCGCCCTGAGCGCCGCGGTGTCCGCTACCAAGCAAGCCGGTGGAGCCCGCGCCCTGGGCCCCCTGAGAGCCCGGCGGGCCCTGAGGTCCAGTGCTCGGCACGACGGCCCCGCCCACGATCGCTGAGTCGAGAGGCTGGCCGCCCATTGAACCCATGAAGCTGGCATCGCCGAAGCTGAAGATCCCTCCGTCGGATCCAATCAGCCAGTAGCCGAGGCCGGTCGGTGTGGCGACGATGCCCACGATGTTGTTCACATGGATCCCGTCCTGGGGCAGCGAGCCGTAGAACTGCGCCCCACCGAAGGCAAAGACCCCGCCGTCTCGACCGACGATCCAGTACCCCGTCCCGCTGGGCAGGTCGGCCCGACTCTTGACTGCATTGGAGCCGAGGGCAGTTGACGCCGAGACGCTGTGCTCTGCCGCCCCCGCAGGTGGCGCAGCGAGACCTGCGGCAACGAGTGGGCCACCAGTGGTAACGAGAGCAGTCACGCCCAAAGCCGCTGAGGCAACCTTGTTCCGCCGTGGCGGGGTGTAACGACCGCCTTTTTGATCCTGCTGCCGCTTTGTCATCTTGCTGCGCCGCCTCTCGCTTTTAAGGACCAAATCTCTACTTCTTCGAAGGCCAGAAACCGCCATCTCCAGAATCGGCTACACCGATTCCGACCGGAACGAACAGGATCCGCAAGTCACGCACAGCAGGAGCCGGACGCTCCTGATCGAAAGAACCAAACCCGCACTGCCACCGCCATTACCGCCATGTAGGCCGAACCGTTCGCCCGCCAGCTTGCGCAAGGGTAACACTCGTCAATGAGGTTTGACCCGAGCACCGAGCGCGGTCCGCGTCCCGGGGTGCAGGACGATTGTTGCCCTCTTTCGTAGTTGGAGGTGTACCAACCCGTGATACGAAGCGTGCGCGAAGGGCTGCTCGTCCGGTCCCTGAGAAGGCACTCCCCAGGTAGGCCGCTCCGATGGATGGCCACCCGGCCTTCTCCCTCTCATCGGGGCAGGGGGTCGGAAAGCATCCCGTCTACAGACCGGCTGACCGTCGATCATCAAAGCCAGGCAGCAGCCGACCCGACACCGCGGCTCGGAGCGGCCGAAGGTCAGCTCCCGGTGAAGGTGATGCCGGCAGTGGCTACTCCCGTTATGTCGGTGTTCGGGTCGCCGAGAGTGGCAGAGGACGAGAGCACCACCATGAGGAGTTCGCCGGCCGTGACAGCGACGTTGAGCCCGCTCACGCTCCCGTTGACGACGAGGCCTTGCGGCACTACGCCGGTGAGAGGTGGCAGCAGTACGGTGGCGCTAGGTTCCGGGCTGAAGGACACGCCGCCATTGCTGCTGACGTAGACCGTGGCCTGCACAGTGTTCGCGCTGAGAAGTATGAACGGGGTGGTGGTGATGAAACTCACGGCCATCGAGGTGACGGTCTCGTCGTTGGGCACAACCTGCGCAACGTACGAATTGAAGGGTGGCGAGATGCTGCCTCCGATCATGCCTCCGCTCAATTGTGCAGACGGAGCAGTCTGCACGGCCCCGTCGACAGGGAGCAATCCACTTAGCACGGACAGTCCGAGTCCGTCGACGGCCATGTTCACCCCGCCGCTCGACTCGTAGACCCCCGAACCCGCTCCGGTCGAGCCTTGGGCGCCAGTCGTGCCCTGAGCCCCGGTGAGGCCCTGAGCCCCGGTGAGAGCCCTGGGCGCCGGTCGAGCCCTGGGCTCCGGTCAGACCCTGCGCGCCGGTGAGACCCTGGGCTCCCGTGCCACCTTGCGCTCCGGTGACCCCAGGGCGCCGCTCACTCCCTGCGCACCAGTGGCACCCTGCGCGCCGGTCAGACCCTGTGGGCCGATGGCACCCTGGGCGCCCGTACCACCTTGCGCGCCCGTCGAGCCCTGGGCCCCGCTCACTCCCTGCGCGCCAGTGACGCCCTGAGCCCCCGTGCCACCTTGCGCTCCGGGCCGCCCTGCGCTCCGACGAACCCCTGCGCACCTTGAGAGCCAGTGAGGCCCTGCACACCGGTCCCGCCCTGTGCTCCAGAAGCGCCCTGCGGTCCGACTGCCCCTAGTGGCCCACTCGGCAGCGAAAGGGCCGCGCCCACGACCGGGTCATTGAGCGTGGTGCCACCCTCGGAACCGAGGAAACTCGCGTCGCCGAAGCTGAAGACGCCACCGTCGGATCCGATCAGCCAGTAGCCCTGGCCTGTGGGCGTCGAGATGATCCCCACGATGTTGTGCACGTGGACGCCGATCTGGGGTAACGAGCCGTAGAACTGGGCGCCCCCGAACGCGAAGACCCCGCCGTCGGAGCCGACCAGCCAGTACCCGCCGCCACCGGGCAGGTGGCCCGCGTGCTCAGGTTCGCGGTGTTGAGCACGCCGGATGGCCCCACGGAAGCCGGCGCTGCCGCGCCCGTCGGCGGTGACGACAGCGCCGCACCGACGAGCTGACCGCTCCCGGTGGCCAGCGCCGTGACGCCCAGGGCCGCGCTCACGATCTTGTTGCGCCGCGGCGCGGTGTAACGCCCGTTGTTCCGTGCCTTCTGTCGCTTTGTATCTGGCTCTGAACCACCCTTCTCTTGGCAACTGACGATCCTTCGGGTTCGTTGCTCGTCTCGCCGTTTGCCATGTCGGAGCGCGATGGTCGAGATGTGCCGGGTCTGGCGCGGACACCCTCGTCATGTGCACCGGCGCGTCAGTCAGCACTCCGATCACTGCAGCAAGACGAAACCGCCACCCCCTAACCCGCTCTCGCTGCCGTCCGCACTTGCGGCAGTCTTGTGCTCCTACCCTGCGGTGCCTTTCTAGGGTCGAACGGCCCCTTCTCTGTGAGCGGAACCGCTCATTTCACGGCAATCACGTGCACCGATCTGCCATCCGCATTGCCTGCATGCGTGGCGTCGGCGGCAGCGCATTCACAGCGCCGCACAAGGTAGCGATGACGCGGCGGTAGCATCCCTACCGTCGATGAGTGCGACTGCTGCCCCAATGCGCCGTGACCACACCCCCGGGGCGCGTTGGAGGTTCTTCCTCGCTCGATGATCCGAAGGTCCTCACACGGTCCTCAAACGGCCGTCACCCTTGGTGATTAGTGCGTCCTCACCGTCAAGAAAAGTGCAGCTCGGAGCGACTATCCCAACTCTCATCCAAGGTCAGACGCTCGCAGGCCACAGAATCCCGCCTACAGGCCGGCTCACCGTCAACGTTCTTCAAACGATGCGTCGAAGTGGGAATGCTGTGTTTGAGATCGGCCATGCAGGCCTTCTGCCATCCAGGGGGCTGTGGGCCTGACAGCCTTCTGCTTACAAGCTGGCTCATGTCGTAGGGACATTGCGTGATCTCCTGGTAGAGATCCTGAGAGACTTCTCACATGGTCGACGCATTCGAAGATCCTTATCGGACTCCTTATCTCGCCTGCCCGCTATGTGGCGGAGATCCCCAATGGCTCCGGGACCAAAATTGGACCGGGCGACCCGATTACAAAGAACCATTGACCACGATTATTCGCTGGATGCAATGCAGCAAATGTGGCCATCAGTTCACCTGGGGCTACCACACTGACGAGGCATTCAAAATAATCTTCAGTGAGGCGTCGGCCATCCAGACGGCTTCCGGAATGACTGGGGATTCCATGGAAGCTGCTCGGTGGCAATGGGTGTCCCTTATCGATGCGGTGGGGACTCTTCGGCCGGAAGGAAGGTGGCTTGACGTTGGGGCCGGGTCCGGTATGTTGCTCGCGCTGGCCTCAGAATGCGGCTACGACGTCACAGCACTCGAACTTCGCGATGAGGTCGCTCAAGCCCTCCGACGCATCGGGATCGAGGTGCTCCTGGACCGATTGCAAGACCTAGTCGACATGCCTGCCGGTCTATTCGACATCATCTCGTTGTGCGATGTTCTCGAACACATGGCGTTCCCTGTACCGGCGCTGGACGCAGCTACGCACGCACTTTCACCTAACGGCGTGCTGGCTATCTCCTGCCCCAATCGAGACTCGCTTACGTGGAAGCAGCTGGATGCCGAGGGGAACAATCCTTACTGGGCGGAGATCGAGCATTTCCACAATTTCTCGTTTCGGCACATCCGACAATTACTGCTTGAGCGGGGCTATGGGAGGATCCGTTGCACTGTAAGCCCGCGATATCGGCTCTGTATGGATGTCACAGCCGTCCGGACCGGATCAGCCAGCCGATAATCCTCCTCGCAGAGCGCTGGAGAAACCATCTGGGACACAAGGGCCCGTCCGCTTCACCGATCGAGGTGAAGTCAGCTCAACAGACTCGCCACGATGTTGATCGCGAGCGCCACGATCACCGCACCGAAAAGGTAGGACATCAGGGCGTGACCGAGGGCGATGCGCCGAATCGACTTCGTCGTGAGATCAGTATCGGAGACCTGGAATGTCATTCCGATGGTGAAGGCGAGGTAGGCAAAGTCAAGATAGGCCGGAGGATCCGACTCATTGAAATCAACCCCGCCCTCTGGTTCTTGATAATGGGATCTCGTGTATCGGAGCGTAAAGACCGTATGCACCGTCGCCCATGAAAGCACCACGCTCACGATGCCAATGGTGATCAGAGTAGGCCTTTGTGCCCCCGTGAGCTTGACCTGCCTTGACCAGCACGAGCCCTACGGCAGCAAGAAGTGCCACCCCCGCGATGAGCACGATGGCCTCAGCCGGTACGCCGGCTGGCATCCTCAATGTTGGCGTGTCGCTTTGTGCCCTCCGGATCGAGATGTCCGACGATCCCCAGGTCCACGCCAAGTAACAGATGGCGGCAGCATCCCAGCCCACGAGAATCGCTGCCTGCCACGACGACCAAGAAGGCTCCGCCAATTCCCGAGACCACACCCACGAGGGCGGCTACTGCGCACCGAGCACCGACGGTCTCGAAGCGCCTCGACGTCCGCTGTGGTATTCCTGGTCACGTTGTCTGAACTACCCGTGGTCACCGACATCTATCGCAGGGACGCTTATTATTCATCGATGGGTGTAGATCTAAGTATTCCGGGGTAGAGCAACCGCCGTACGACCACGACAGTCAACGAGTCGAACGGATGTAAATATGCCTGGGACATTGGACAAAGCCGCGGAATTGGCGGGCGACGCTGTGGGCACCGTTCAAACAGCCACAGCGACTGCTGGGTCAAAAGTGCGCGACGGCCTCGATGAGGCCGTTTCCGCTATCGAATCCTCCAAGACCGCCCAACGTGTTGAGAAGCAAACACGTCCCCTCGTCAAGAAGGCGGCGAAACAGACAAGGCGCCTGAAGCAGATCGGCAAGAAGCAGGTCGCGGCCGTCAAGCGCAAGAGCACGACCTCCAAGAAGGCGGCGAAGAAGCGGGCCACCGGCCCAAGAAGACGGCCAAGAAGCGGAGCGCACCAGCGAAGCGCAAGGCGACGCGAGCCAAGAAGACGGCCAACAAGCGGGTGACCGCCGTCAAGCGCAAGAGCACGACCGCCAAGAAGGCAGCCAGAAAGCGCGTGACCGCCGTCAAGCGCAAGAGCACGACCGCCAAGAAGGCGGCGAAGAAGCGGAGCGCACCAGCGAAGCGCAAGGCGACGCGAGCCAAGAAGACCGCCAACAAGCGGGTGACCGCCGTTAAGCGCAAGAGCACGACCGCCAAGAAGACGGCCAAGAAGCGGTCAGCCCCTGCAAAGAGGCGAAGCTAGCCGTCCCGCCCGTCCACAGGGGGAGGTTTTCGACCACCTCGGATCCCAATCTCTGACCCAAGTGTCAAGGCCGGTGATCTCCAGCACCCTGTACACCATCAACGTGGGGCGAGAGACGACCAGGTCTCCGCCCCGCGTGATCGCCTCTCGCCGTGCCACGTGGATCGCGCCCAGCCCCGAGGAGTCAATGAAGGTGAGCTGGCTGAGATCGACGACGATGAGCGAACCACAGGAACTGGTCAATTGCCAGCGAGTCCCCGACAACTCGCCGCATCAAGCTCTCCCGTGAGGGCGAAAACACGACCTCCATCGAAGTCGTGAGAAGTAATCCCTAAGGGATCCACAGCATCTACCTATCTCCCACCCGTACGTGACCGCCGCAGCGGCTTTCTCGCCCTCGAGCTTCGGGGTGACGGAGTCGAACTCCTCAGGAGCCTGCTACTTGGTGCATCTACCGCAACGGCTTGGATCTACCGCCCCTTCAGCCTGACGGAAGTCGCCGCCCCTTACAATCACCCGATCGGGTGATTATGACGGCAACGGGGCCTCTCTTAGAGTGAGGCCGTGTCCAAGCCCATCCGGGTCGCCCTCGTCAACGATTACATGATCGTCCTGGAGGGCCTCCGAGCCCTCCTGCAGACCAGTGCGTCGGAGATCCAAGTCGTCGAACTCGATATTGGGAAGACACCCAGGCGAGGTGTCGATGTGACCCTCCTCGATACCTATGGAGAACTCGAATCGCTCGGCGAAAGGGTGCGCACTCTTCGCGCTGACTCGAGCAACGGTGCGATCGTGGTGTTCAGCTTTTCCGATCAACCCAAGGCGGTGCAGCATGCCATCCGCGCGGGTGCGCAAGGGTTCATCTCGAAAGCGGTACCACGGCATCAGATCATCGATGGCATCCAGGCGGCGGCAAGGGGCGAGCGCGTCATCTTTACCCAAAGGTCGCAACATGCTCAGGTCGATGAGGCGCTGCGTTGGCCGGGCCGCGATATCGGGCTTACCGAACGCGAAAGCGAGCTTCTTTCCTTGTTGTCTTCAGGAATGACGAACCAGGAACTCGGCGTGCTTCTCTACGTCAGCGAGAACACGATCAAGACGCATCTGCGGAGCCTCTACACCAAGCTTGGAGTTCGCAACCGTACCCAGGCCGCGTCCCTGGCAGAGAAGTCGATCCTCGGCGACCACCGCCTCCAGAGCAAGCCGGTGGCCTGACTGGCCCAGATCGGGTCAGGGCGCGCCGACAGAAGTTCGGCCTACCGGCGACTGACCTCCATGTCGTCCGGCTCCTTCGACTCGACCGAAATCTCGGCCTGACCCGTCGCATCCCACAACTGCTCCGCCGGCCCGGGATACCCGTACAAAAATCCCTGCATCGACTCGCACCCGATCGCACGCAGGACGCGTGCCTGTTCGGCGGTCTCGACTCCTTCGCCCACCACCGAGAGATCCAGTGAATGGCCGAGGTTGACCAGGCCCTGCGCGATGGCGGCACCTCGAGGGTCACCGGAATCAAGCGTGCTGACGAACCGACGATCGATCTTTATCCCGGTGATCGGCAGGTCCTGGAGCCACCACAGGTTGGAGTAGCCGGCGCCGAAGTCGTCGAGCGCGAGGGCGATGCCCAGCGAGCGCAGGTTCTTCATGACTCCCTTGGCCGAGCCGACGTCGAGCAGTGCCTCTTCGAGGATCTCGAAGCCGAGCCATTCGGGCGAAAGGTGGTGCTTCGTCAAGACGTCGACGACCAGGTCGGGGAACGAGGGATCGGCGAGCTGTCGCGGCGACACGTCGACCCAGAGGCGGAACGGATCGGGCAGGCGGTCCTCGGCCTTCCAACGGGCCAGCTCGGAGGCCGCCTCCTGCAGCACCCAGGCGCCGATGGGCACGATCAGGCCGCAGTCCTCCGCGATGTGCAGGAACCGCTCCGGCAGCACCATCCCGTGGCCGGGACGATCCCACCGCAGGAGCGCCTCCGCGCCGACGACCGTCTCGTCCTTCGGGTCGACGACGGCTTGGTACAACAAGGACAGATCCACCGTCGGCGAGAGCGACGGGCAGACCCCGCTCCACCTCGAACCGCTCGATGACCTGCGCGCGCATCTCGTCGTCGAAGAGCTCCCAGCGGCCCCGACCCGCTTCCTTGGCCCGGTACATCGCCGTATCGGCGTTGCGGAGCAAGGTCTCGGCCGACTGCCGGCGGTTCCCGGCACGGTCACGGCGATCCCGAGGCTGGCGCTGAGCGCATGCTCGAAGCCATCGATCTCCATGGGCTCCTTGAAGTTCTCGAGGATGTGGTCGGCGAACACGCACGCATCGGCCGTATCCCTGATGTCGGACAGATGATGACG
The DNA here is from genome assembly GCA_963769095.1 of uncultured Acidimicrobiaceae bacterium. Classification (GTDB taxonomy): domain Bacteria; phylum Actinomycetota; class Acidimicrobiia; order Acidimicrobiales; family RAAP-2; genus Bog-473. The sequence goes on along the minus strand of CAVYKO010000008.1, from coordinate 616,240 downwards.
AACTCGTCACCGCCGAAGCGGGCCACGCTGTCGGTCTTTCGGCCGAGTGCAGCAGTCGGTTGGCCACTTCTTGGAGGACCTGATCGCCCACCTGATGGCCGAACAGGTCGTTCACGACCTTGAACCGGTCCAAGTCCAAGAAGAACAGCGCCAGCGACCCGCCCGTTCGCTCGCTGATCGCCAGGTTCTGCTGCAGGCGATCGTCAAGCAGCGCACGGTTGAGGAGCCCTGTGAGCGGGTCGTACATGGCCTGGTACGCATTGATCCGGGTGAGGCGATCGACGAGGCTCCGGTTCTGGTTGAGGAGCCGTCGCCGTGACAGCGCGTTGGCACGCTGTTCAGCAGCTGCTGCGGGGCGACCGGCTTGATCAGGTAGGCGTCGAGTTGCCCGACGGCCTCGACGGCGGTGTCGAAGGTCGCGTTGCCGGTCAGCAGAAGGACGGGGAGCTCCGGGTCGTGTGCCTTGACTTGTTTGGCGAGCTCGATCCCGCTGCCGTCGGGCAACTGGTAGTCGACGACGACGACGGCCGGCTTTTGCGCCACGACGAGCTCGAGCGCGTCGTCCACCCGCCCGGCCGTGATGGTCTCGATCCCCTCGAGAGCCAGCACCCCGACGAGGGTCTGTCGGAGCTCCTCGTCGTCGTCGACCAGGAGGACGACTTCGCGGGGTCCGACGCGCCGAAGGGGGCGACGTCACGGCGGGTTTAGTTCCGCCCCATGGCCGCACCGACCTCGTCCAGCAGGCGGCGAGGTGCGACCGGCTTCACCAGATGCGAGAACACCTTGTCCCCCACATTCCTTTGGTCCTCGCCCTCGAATCGGAAGGCAGACATCAAGATCACGTTGGGCGGGGCGTCCAGCGCCTTGAGGACCTCGATGCCGCTCCTTCGCGGCATCCGGATGTCGAGGAGGATCACCCGACGCTGCCGGACTCGAGCAGGTCGAGCGCGACCTGTCCGTCCTCGGCCTCGACCACCGAGTAGCCGGCCGACCGCAAGATCTCGGCGACGGACGACCGGACCGGCTCTTCGTCGTCGACCACCATGATGTCGGCCAGCATCACGCCGTTCACACCGGCACCCCCCCATGACGGTCGGGAGGACCACGGTCACCCGGACGCCGCCGGTGGCCAGGTTCTCGAGGGTGATCTTGCCTTCGTGGGCCTCGACGAGGCGGTACACGATGGCCAGGCCGAGTCCGGTGCCGCTGGTCTTCGTGGTGAAGAAGGGGTCGAACACCTGATCCATCACCGTATGATCGACCCCGTCGCCCGTGTCCTCGACGACGACTGTCGCCCGCTGGCCGTTCGACCCGCTGAGACGCAGGGTGCCCCCTCAGGCATCGCCTGGTAGGCGTTGGTGACGAGATTGGTGAAGACCTCGGCGAGCTGACCACGGTCGCCGACGACCGAGATGGGTTCGACGTCGACGAGTACCTCGACGCCCTCCGGATGCGGCGTCGCACCCATGACCTCGTCGACGAGATCGGGCAGTTCGATCTCCGTCTTCTTCAGTTCGCGAGGCCGGACGAACGCCGTCAGGTGTCCGCCAGCGTCGCCGCCTTCGACGTCTCCCGTTCGGCCACCGACAAGTACTTCTCGGTTGTCGGCGACACCTCGCCCAGGTCGTTCCGCACGATGAAGAGGGAGTTCGTGACCGCGGCCAGCGGATTGCGGAGCTCGTGACCGATCACCGACGCCATCTCGCCGACCGCAGTCAGCCGCTCGCTTTGGACGAGGGCATCCTGGGTGTCCTTGAGCTCTTGCAGCGATGCATTCAAGTCGGCTGTCCGCTCCTGGACGAGGGCCTGCGCATAGCGGTGACGCCGTTGGACGATCTCGATGGTCAGCATGACGAACAGCGCGATGAACAGACCGAGGACGAGAAGGATCAGGGGCCCGGACGAGGCCAGGCCCGAGACGAACGGGGCTTTGGCTGTTGCGACGAGGTTCTAATTCGACGCGCCGACCTTTACCTGGCGTGCGCGGTGGATCCCGTCAGGGGGAGCTGCTTCGTCGTGGTCACCAGCAGGTTCTGCGGGTGGACGAGCCCGGCCCATAGAGCGCCACGTTCAGCTGGCTGAAGGCCGACGAGTGCAGAGCCGAAGCGATGTTGATGCGCGGCGGGATCGCGAACTGCAGGTAGATGTAGGCGCCGTGCTCAGGTTGGTTGCGAAGCGGGCGGTGCTCAGCTTGCGTTCGACGTGACCGGCCCCGTCACCACACCGCTTGCCTTCACCTTTTGGAGCGTGGCAAGGGCTGGCCCGCTCAAGACCTGCCCAGCCGAGAGGCCGGCGATCGTCGGCACCACAACGAGATATTGCTGGCCCGACTTCTCGACGAGGTTGGGCGTCAGGGGATTCTGGGACGACGGCTTGAAATGCGCGGCGAATTCGGCCGGCGTCTTGCCGGTGGTCCCCGCGAGGGCGGCTGGTTCGACACCTGGGTAATGATCTGACCGAAGAAGGACGAGGCCGTGGTTCCCGCGTCGGTCGTCTGGCCCATGAGCAGCGCCGACTCCTGCTGGTCAACGCTGTGCTGTAGGAAGAAGTACCCGCCGATGGTCACGAGGACGATCACGCCAGCGACCGCCAGCGAATCGGCGAGGGGAGCCGACGGGGGCACTTCATGCGCCGGCCTCCGAAGGCCCATACGCATGGCGACTCAACAAGCACCTCGCGCCTCGCGGTCGCGCTGCGCTATGAGCGGGTCGGGCCTGCTTCATTTGCGTACATCCCCTAATAAGACTGTTGCGACCGGAGCCGCTGGGTCTCCTCCACCCCTAAGTGTTCCACACCGGTTGCCGGAGGTCTTTCCACCTCGGTTACGAACGGGCGTTCGCCTGTCTTGCCACCTGCCGGCAATTCTTGCCAGAACGGCCGCCTGCGATGGATGACCGGCCCGGTGTTGCCATAGGGCCGCCGAGAAGGATGCCTCCCCGACCTTCGCCTCACCGGCCGGGTCGGGACCATGACCCTGTCCGAGCGCGCACGCCGGCGTTGGGCGACCGAGTACCTGAGGATTCGGCGTTGACGCCCGGTTGGTCAACGAGTAGGGGAAACCCCTAAAGAACCGCCGGCGAATGCGACCTCCGGTGGATGGCCGACGCCTCCCGGCGGGTGAATGATGGTGGGTCGCGGTAGGCGACGAAAACCAAATCTCCCCCCGCCGCTCTGGCTCGGAAGTCGGTCGGGGACGGCGGAGGATCAAATGAAGACGGTGCAGTCGGTGTGATCGAAGTGCGTGGTGTCACGAAACCGTTCAAGGAGACGGTGGCCGTCGACGATCTCTCGTTCGACGTCAAACCGGGACAGGTGACCGGGTTCCTGGGTCCGAACGGCTCCGGCAAGTCGACCACGATGCGGATCGTCATGGGCCTCGACGCCGCCGACTCGGGTTTGCCGACCGTCAACGGCCGCCGCTTCCACGATCTGCCCCTTCCTCTGCGCGAGGTCGGCGCGCTGCTCGAGGCCCGCGCCATACACCCCGGCCGCAGCGCCTACAACCACCTCTGGTACCTGGCGCGTTCGAGACGACTCCCCCGCCGCGCGGCGCCAGGTCCTCGAGATGGTCGGGCTCGACTCTGTCGCGCGGAAGCGAGCCGGCATTCTCGCTTGGATGGGCCAGCGCCTCGGCATCGCGGCGGCACTCCTCGGCGACCCGCCGGTCCTGCTCTTCGATGAGCCGGTCAACGGCTCGATCCCGAGGGATCCTCTGGGTCAGGAATCTGCTGAAGAGCCTGGCCGCCGAGGGCAGAACCGTGTTCGTCTCGAGCCACCTGATGAGTGAGATGGCACTGACTGCCGACCGCGTGGTCATCGGCCGGGGCAGGCTGATCTCCGCCGGATCGACGGCCGAATTCATCGCCGAGAGCTCGGGCCAGTTCGTTCGGGTCCGGTCCCCAGATCGATCGCCTGGAGGTCTCTTCCGCGAAAGCGGCGGTCGTCCGGCGCGAGCCCGACGGCGCGCTTGCGTCTCCGGGCTCCCTGCGCCCCGATCGGAGACCTTGCCGGGACCAACGGCCTTTTCCTTCACGAGCTCTCGACGCAGTCGGCGTCACTTGAAGAGGCGTTCATGGAGATCACCCGTGAGAGCGTCGAGTTCCACGGCGAACCGTTGCCAACGACCGATCGCCCCCGCCACCTGATCTGCCGCAAACCGATCCCGGAAGTCCCGCCGCCGCGGCCACGTTCGGGTCCTCACCTCAGGAGTCATCGTGACGGTCGCCCTCCTCGCGTCGACGACGTTGTCGCCCGCCGAAGGTCACCACCTCCCACGTCCGCAGCGTGCTCGCCTCAGAATGGATCAAGATGCGTTCGGTCCGCTCGACTGGCTGGAGCATCTTCGCCATGACGCTCATCACGCTCGGCGTCGCCGTGATCGCCGGCGTCACCGTGACGCACCAGTGGAGCACGTTCTCGCTGCCCGAAAAGATCACGTTCGACCCCACCGGGCTAGGCCTGCGGCCTCCTCTTCAGCGAGCTCGTCATCGGCGTGCTCGGGGTGCTCATCATCAGCGCCGAATACGGCACCGTGACAATCCGAGCGACGCTGAGTGCGGTCCCCCATCGCCCCCTCGTGCTGATTTCAAAGGCATTGGTCTTCGCGGTTCTCGCAACGATCGTCGGCGAGATTCTCTCCTTCGGCGCCTTCTTCTTGTGTCAGGTCCTGCTGTCAGACCCGGCGCCCCACGCCACGCTGAGCGAGCCAGGCGTGCTGCGCGCAGTGGTCGGCGGCGGGCTCCTCGTCCCTGTCTTCGGGTTGTTCACGCTCGGCCTGGGCGCCATCGTCCGGCATACCGCCGGCGCGATCACCGCCTACGTGTGGGTGCGTTGCCTTGTCTTGCCGCTCATCATCGAGGCGCTGCCGTCCAGCATCGGCCATCCGGTGCTGAAGTACATGCCCTTCGTCATCATCAATGCCATGACGTCGGTCGGTCGGCCGTTCGACATCGGGCCCACCTTCAGCCCCTGGACGGGCTTCGCCGTGATGTGCGCCTACCGCGGGAGCGGCACTGCTGATCGGCGGTTGGTTGATGGTTCGTCGCGGAACGCGTAGACCGCGGAGCCGTCGGTTCGGGTCGGGAGCTGAGACGGCGAGACGGACAGCGGCTCCTGTGCTACGGGCACGACTGCTCGGACTAGCGTGCCCACGAATGAGTGGCCGAGAGACGGGTCCCAGACGACTGGCTCCCTACGCACTTCTGATTCCTCTCGCGGCCATTGCGGCTGCCTGTAGCAGTGGCCCGGTGACGAAGAACTCGTCTACCGCAACGACCGCCACTCCGTCGACGTTGCCCGCAACGACAGCGACGGCCGGGCCCACCACGCTCTTACCCACGACCGTCCCGGCCGCGACAACTTCGACCACGCAGGCGGCATCGGGCATCGTGGTCGGACCCGGGCCTCAGGTCGCCTACACCGTCCAGGTGCAGCCTGCGGCGGGGTCGTGCCACTACGCGTACTCGGGGCCATACCCGCTACCGGACCCGCACTGCACACCAGGAGCCCTCAACCCAAAGGTCACGCAAGCCACGATCAATTCGACGATCTGCGTCTCCGGGTACACCTCATCCATCCGGCCACCCGAAAGCATCACCGAGCCCGAGAAAATCGCTTCGGCCGAGGCCTACGACTACACCGGCTCGTTACACACCGCCGAGTACGACCACTTGATCTCGCTCGAGCTCGGCGGCGACCCCAACGACCCAGCGAACCTCTGGGTCGAGCCGAACGACCGGCCGGCGGCGACGACCACCGCAAATACAAAGGACGTGTTGGAGAACCGCCTGCACGATCTTGTCTGTAGCGGCAAGCTCACCCTCGAAACCGCGCAGCAAGCGATCGCGACCAACTGGGTCGCTGCCTACGACCAATACGCCTAGGAAGCGGCGCTGATTTCGGCGCCCCCGGGAGTCCACACGCATGGCCGCCACCACAATTTTTTGTCAGGGTGATAGAAGAGCGGGTCCGAATGATGGAATCGGGAGGAGGTCGGGCAATGAGTTTCGACTGCGCCGGACCCCGGCGTTGGGGATCTGAGCTGCTGCCGAGGGGTACAGCGGAAGATGCCCGTATATCGAAGCGACAGGAGAGGTGTGACCCGCGCGATCGGCGCGGACGACAAACGAGCCTGCAACATCAGGTGCCGAGCGATCCTGCAGACGTCGAGTCCAAAGAGGTGGTCGAGTGACCCTCCTCCTGACCATCGCCGTTGCGGCTGGTCTGTTTGCCGCTGGCTGTGGCAGCAGCCCGACGGCCTCGTCGACTGCGAACTCCCTAATCTCGCAGGGGCTCCATGCAGAGTCGGCTGGAAACACCCAGCAAGCCGTGCACGACTTCAACGCCGCGGCCGCCGCAGACCGCTCCGACGCGGTCCCCTATTACCAACTTGGGGTCCTCTATCAGCAGGTACTCCACAAATCTCGGACAAGGCGGCGCAGGCGTACAAGAAAGCGCTGACGATGAAACCGAAGTACCGATCCGCCATGTTCAACCTTGCGATCGTCGACACGCCGAACCAGCCACAGAGCGCTCTGAATCTCTACAACGAACTCCTGCTACAGAACCCGAAGGACGCCAACGCGAGCTTCAACCTCGGGCTCCTCTTGATCGCTCAGAATCAGCCTGTCCCAGGCCACGCAGCCCTAAAGAGGGCCATCTCATTGGATTCAGCGCTCGCCGCCCGAGTGCCCGCAGGAATCACCCCGTAGTCGCGAATCTCCAACGTATGACTGCGGTCCGGCGCTGGCGTCGGACACCCACCTCTACGAAGTTCATGGTGTCTCCGCCACCCTCACCACGAACCCGCCCTCGACGAGCTGCCGGAAGGCGGGTTCGACCTCCGCCCTCGTGGCGCGCGGCGTCTCGCCATCTTCCCGCCACGTGATCACCGACGACGGTTCGGAGCGACTGATTACCGTCGCACCTCGTGACGATCTCGGCCATATCCTTTGTGATCAGAGTGGATGTCCGAAATCCGTCCTCCAGTGCTTCAAGACGTGGTGATTTGGCGCCTTCCCCTGTGCGGCTGCGCCTCGGCCACGTCAAGGCGAACGTGCTCGGCAAGACTCCAGGAAGTATCGAGGATGGCCACGGGAGCCGGATTTGCCCGCAACCAGTCTTGAGTGTCGAAGAACTTCGCAACTGCCTCGCCGGCTTCGTCGGCGACATCAATGCTCAGCTCCGCAGACACGAACCACGGCGCTGCGCTCGTGGCCTTTCGCAGCACGATGAAACCCGAGCCAAGACCGACGATGCCCTCGCTGTCGAAGTAGTCCATCCACTGCTCGAATTGACGGTCGGCCTCCTTCGGGTCCACCCTGCCCAATTCCGTCAACCAGTCGACCGCATGAGACACCGAGTCCCGAGCGTCGTACTGCACAGCCCAGGCGTCGCAGCGTGTCCCAGCCCCAGTTGGCCACTCGGTCATGCCAGCTCTCGCCGTCATGGTGAACCCGTTGGCACTGATCTGTGCCCACCCACCGGGCGCCAAGTGCTCGGTAGCCCCGATCACTGTGGTGGCGCTGATGGTGTCGGTCGGCAGCCCGCTGTCTCGGAACTGGACCGTCCTTGCCGGTGAGACGACGAACGGGGGGTTGCAGACCACCAGTCAAACTCCGTCTTTCACCGGTCTATAACGGTCTCCCACGCGGAGATCGACGTCTGTCCTGTCGTTCCAGGCCAGGTTGAACCGGGTGAAAGCCAAAGCTCGGGGATTGACGTCAGTGGCCACCACCGATCGGCAATGCCGCGGAGCCAGGATCGCCTGGACTCCGTTACCCGTTCCTACGTCGAGGGCACGTTCGAACCGTCGCCGCAGGGTCATTTCGCCAGTTGAGACGACGACCCAGCTGCACCCATGACGAACTCCTGAAACCCTGGCTGCCGAGGCTCGGGTTCGGGACTTCAGACACCAGTCGGAGTTCCACGGCTCCAACTCGGAACGGCTGGATGGAAACGAGAGGTCGGACGGCGTGCGCCGGACGACCGCCAGCCGCGCCCTCACCCAATCGGACACATCGGTGCCCGGCACATCGTCGAGATCGGCGACCGGTACGTTCAGCCCGAGCGTGAAGAGGCGAGTCAACGTCGAAAGTGGCGTGCTCGGTTCCGTGCGTCGGAGGGCGGGGTTGTTCCAGCCGTCCAGGTAGGCGCCGCGCGGTGCTCCTTTGGAATGAGGCGCTCGAGGTTCGCGGACTTATAACCAGCGGCATCGAGCCCAGATCGCAGCCTCGCCAACAGTAGGCCGTCGGACGGATCCGGTGGGTCAGTCGGCATGATTCGCCAAAGGGCATGCCAATCGGGTTCCTCGACTGGTGCCGTGTCCGTCAATACGAACACGGCACCGAATCAAAGACTGTGGCTTTGCACAGCACCCGACTATGCAGCGGGCAAGGGTCGCATAGCCCTCGCCCTGGCGACGTCAGCAGACCGCAGTGGCCTAGAAGAACTCCCACCAGGCTGGCTTGCCAGGCAAGTCGCACCTGGAAACTGCCTTGACCGCGTACCGAGAGCCACCAGTGAGTGTCGATGTGCCCGAAACGGTGCCGCTGGTGCCGGATGCGGCAACCGTGCATGCCCACGTGCCAACCTGAGATCCCGAGCTATCGAAAATCTCAAAGGTGACCGAGGCCCCGGCGCCTGCCGCCTGACAGCCGCCCTGCGTCGTGGTGATCGTCGCTGGAGGAATCCATTCCGACGCCTTCGTTGCCAGCGACGCTTCCGTCCGAGCTTGTCCCGTCGCCAACCCATGCCGTCGTCTTACCTGGGAGGTTGCCGCCGGTGAAGTCCCTGATGTAGGGCGTGCCGGCGCCGCCGGTTAGACCCTGCGCACCCGTGCGCCCTGGGGGCCGGTCACACCTTGCGCACCAGTCAGACCTGCGCGCCCGTGAGACCCTGCGCGCCGGTCACGCCCTGCGCGCCGGTCACGCCCTGGGCTCCGGTGAGACCTTGGGCGCCGGTGAGACCCTGGGGTCCGGTGAAGCCCTGGGCGCCGGTGAAGCCCTGGGCGCCTAAACCCTGGGCGCCGGTGTTGCCTTGGTCGTTAGCCCTGCGTGAAACCCTGGGCGCCGGTGACGCCCGTGCTACCGGGTTGCCCGTGTCGCCGGTGTCGCCCTGGGCGCCGGTGACACCCTGGGCGCCGGTCCCACCCTGAGCGCCAATCGCGCCTTGGGCACCGGTGACACCCTGGGCCCCCGTCACGCCCTGGGCGCCGTTTGGACCCGTCAGGCCTTGGACGCCGGTGACACCCTGCGAGCCGGTGACGCCCTGGCCCGGTGACGCCCGTGTGCCCGTGTCGCCTGTGTTGCCTGTGTTGCCCGTTTCGCCTGTGTTGCCCTGGGCTCCGATCCGATGGCGCCTTGAGGCCCGATTGCACCCTGCGGACCCGCAGCACCTTGCGCTCCGCGGAGGGCACTGCTGCAGCGCCCACGACCGGCTTGTTGAGGGGCGTACCACCCATTGAGCCGAGGAACGTGGCATCGCCGAAGCTGAAGATCCCGCCGTCCGAGCCGATCATCCAGTAGCCCTGACCCGTCGGTGTCGCGACGATGCCAATGATGTTGTGGACGAAGATCCCCAGCTGGGGAAGCGAACCAAAGAACTGGGCGCCGCCGAACGAGAACACACCGCCGTCCGAGGCGACTTCCCAGTACCCGAGACCGTTCGGCAGGTGGCCCGGGTGCTCAACGAGGCGCCATTGAATGGCGACGACGTCGCCGCGCCCGCGGAGTGGACTCGATCGCGCCGATGAGTTGGCCGCCGGTGGTAACGAGAGCGGTCACACCCAACGCGGCGGTCGCAATCTTGTTGCGTCCTGGTGCCGTGTAGCGCCCACCCTTGTTTTCCCTTTGCCGCTTCGTCATCTATCCCCCGTGAGCCTCGCTGAGATCAACCGCGGCCAACGATTTATTAGCCACTCGGACGCCAGACGCTTAAAAGTAAACATGTCCTACCTGCGTCAACAACCTTCTCCGGATGAACTTAGTGCCACGTATTCGCCCAAACCGGGGTCGGCTTGAGGGAACCCTCTTGAAATCCGATGTCACCTAGGCTTCTGACACATCGACACCTGGAACTCCGCCTGGACGAGATTCATTTCAGTTTTTGCTTCTCCGGCGTATATTCCGTCCGCTTGAATCGGCGACGAAGAATCACGCCTTCTCGACAGTACGCGGAACGGCGCCCGTCCGCCCGGAGGACGGCGCCCCCGACACTTAGAGCCCGGCGATGCGGCCGATGGCCCGGAACCACTCCAGCGTCGTCGCCAGCCCCTCGTCCAGGCTGATGGGGCTGTAGCCGAGCCGCTTGAAGGTCTTGGAGTCCTCGAGGCTCTTGCGCTCGGGCGTCGCCCGGGCCGCCTTCTCCGCGATGGCCACCAACGTCGGCCCGAAGACCTTGGCCAGTTCCGGGTCGTCCGACGGCAGGACATCGACCACCTCATGGTCGAGCCCCGCCAGTCGGCACATCCGATTACACGCGTTCGCGATGCTGACGACGTCCTCGGGCCGGCCGTCGAGCATGTAGCGCTCCCCCGCCACGCCCTTGTCCAGCGCCAGGATGCAGCCGCGGCGATGTCCTCCGCGAACACCCAGCTGACCGGGAACTTCAAGTACCGCTCGATCCGCCCCCGTGCCGCCGACAACAGCACCCGGTTGAAGCTGGTCATCCCCAGGGCGTTGCTGACAACCGGCGACGGGCCGAAGATCGCCCCCGGGTGCGCGCTCACCACGTCCCGGCCCTTTTCGGCCCGCGACATGGCGTCGAGGAAGGCCGCCATCTTGGTGACGGTGTAGGGATCCTGGCTCGGCTCCTTCATCACCGGCGCGTCCTCGCGGTCGAGACCGCCCGCCGTATCGAAGAATGTCCCCGTGCTCACCGCCACAACCCGGCCCAACCCACCGCCTCGGCGGCGTCCAGCACGTTCTTGGTGCCGCCACGTTCACTGCCTCGAAGTCGGCCAGGTTCTGGCTCGCCCCGCCGAGTAGCGCCGCGCAGTGGATCGCCGAATCGGTCCCCCGCGCCGCCCGCACTACCGCCTCGGCGTCGGTGACGTCACCGGTCACCACCTCGACCCCGAGCTCGACCAACGGACCGACGTCGGCGCGTCTCCCGGGCCAACGCCCGCACGGCGTCGCCCCGCTGCACCAGCAGCTTGCAGATGTTGGCGCCGGCCAGCCCGGTGGCTCCCGTCACCAGGACGGTCTGGCTCATGATGCGGCGCGGACCGAGGGCTCCTCGATCGCCGAGTCGACCTGGTCGGCGTTGTACTTGATCACCGGCTCCGACTGGCCGAACACGTCGAGCGTGTGGATGAAGCGGTGCAGGCCCATCGAGTTCGCGCAGGCAAACCCGAGCTCGATGATCTGGGCCGCCGTGAAGTGCTCACCCAGCCGCCGGTAGACCTCGTCGTCGATGGCGTGATGATCGGCCGACAGCAGGTCGAGGAACTCGACGGCCAGGCGCTCCTGGTCGTTGAGCTCCGCCCCTCCCGGCGACACCAGGCAGGCCACGTCCTCCTCGGTGATGGAGTCGTGCTTGCGCGACTGCATGCAGGGCTGGCACTCGCCGAGCTGGGCACTGCGGATCCGCAAGAGCTCGAGGATCCGGCCGCCCAGCAGTGACCCGCTCCCCATGACCTTCCGGGCCGCGTTCGTCATCAGGATCTGCTGCGTCTTGTAGGCGAAGATCTGGAGCGGGATCGGCGTGGCGTACAGCCCCTCGGCCACCCCCTCCTCGATGATGCGGCGCGGCTCCGGCGCCATCTCCTCCAGCGGAATCGGCTCGATCCTCGGCACACAACCCCCTGTCCGCCCCCGGGCCTCACCCGGCAGGCTGCTTCGTCTCCCCGTCGGCGGGGACATCCCTGACACTAACGTCAGTTCATGCCCATCGACCCCTCCGACGTCCTCCTGACCGACCGCGTCGCCGTGGTTACCGGCGGAGGCTCGGGGATCGGGCGTGGCATCGCCAACGGATTTGCCGCCTTCGGCGCCAAGGTCGCCATCTGGGAGCGCCACGCCGACACGGCCGCCGCCGCCGGCGAGGAGGTCGGCGGCCTCGGCCTCCAGGTCGACGTCCGGGACTCGGCCGAGGTCGACCAGGCCCTCGAGCGCACGGTCGCCGAGCTCGGGCCGGTCAGCATCCTGGTCAACAACGCCGGCGGCGTCTTCCACTCGCCGCTCCTCGAGACGACCGAGAACGGCTGGGACGCCCTCTACCGCTCCAACCTCAAGCACGTCATCCTCTGCACCCAGCGCGTCGCCCGCCAGATGGTCGAGCACGAGCTCCCCGGGAGCATCATGAGCGTGACGTCCATCGAGGGCGTGCGGGCGGCCCCGGGCTACGCCGCCTACGCGGCGGCCAAGGCGGGCGTCATCAACTACACCAAGACGGCCGCCCTCGAGCTCGCCCCCTACGGCATCCGGGTCAACGCCCTCGCCCCCGACATCACCTGGACCGAGGGCCTCGCCGCCATCGCGCCCGACCCCGAGGGCCAACAGCAGCGCTTCGGACTCACCGTGCCCATGGGCCGGGCCGGCCACGTCGACGAGATGGCCGGCGCCGCCGTCTTCCTGGCCGGCGCCCTCTCCAGCTACGTCACGGGGCAGACCATCCACGTCGACGGGGGCACCCAGGCCGCCAGCGGCTGGTACCACCACCCCGACCGCGGCGACTACGTCCTCGGCCCCACCTGAGGGCATCGTCGTCCGCCTCGTCCCGCCCACATCCCCGGAAGCCGGGTCATCGTCCGCTCAGCCGTCCCCGAGCCCCACGTGGGCCGACATGCCACCGTCCACGGCGATCATCTGCCCGGTGATGTAGCGCGACTCGTCCGAGGCCAGGAAGACGACCACGTCGGCGATGTCCTCGGGCTGGCCCACCGAGGGGGTCAGCGTCGCCTTGCTGAGCGACGCCAGCATGTCCTCGTCGAGATGCGCCCGCACGGCGTCGGTGATGACGAGCCCCGGCAGGATCGTGTTGACCCGGATGCCCTTCTTCCCGTGGCTCGTCGCCACGTACATGGTGAGCGCGTTGACCCCGGCCTTCGACACCCCGTAGGCGGTCCGCGTCCGGTCGCCCTTGAGCGAGGCGCCCGAGGACATGTTGATGATGGAGCCGCCGCCCCCTTCCGCCATCATCGGCACGGCGTGCTTGCACATGAGCATCTGGCTGCGCAGGTTCACCGCCATGGTCCGCTCCCATACGTCGACCGACAGCTCTGTGACGGCGGTGTCGCCACTCAGGAAGTCGGAGTCGGTCAGGGCGGCGTTGTTGTGCACGATGTCGAGGCGGCCGAACCGCTCCCTGACCTCGCCCATCACCGCCACGACCTCGCGCTCCTCGGACAGGTCGGCCCGGAATGCCACGGCCGCTCCTCCGTTTGCTCCGATGCCCTCCGCCACACCAGCCGCTGCCTCCTCGTTGATGTCGACGACGAGCACCGACGCGCCCTCCCGGGCCAGCGCACGTGCCGTGGCTCCGCCGATGCCGCCACCACCGCCCGTGACGATGGCGACCTTGCCGTTGAGGCGATCCATTCGGCTCCTTCTCCTGGGTCAGTTCTCGACCGGACGCTCGAGACGCTCCCGCCATGGGGTCATGTCGAGCATCGGATAGCGGGCCGCCGTCCCCGCCAGCGTCTCGGCCGTCCAGTACGCGTGCCCCGGCTCGGGAAAGCCCAACACGGTGAGCTGGCGCAGGGTCGCGCAACCCACGAACCGATACCACTCCAGGTCCTCGCCGGCGTTGGGCAGGCCGAACGAGTTGAGCCAATCGGCGCCGGCGGGCTTGTACGAGACGTGGAGCATGAAGCGCGCCGTTCCCGGGACCGTCATCTGCACCCCACGGTGGTAGACGTCGGGCCGGTAGGCCAGGACCGAGCCGGCCCGCCCGGCTGCCGGCACCTCTGCCGCATACAGGTCGGCGTAGTCGGTCGGGCTGAGATAGGTCCGCTCGACCGGGATGGCTTCCGTCAACGACAGCGACACCATCCGTGTGGCCCCGGTTTCGGGCGTGACGTCGCTCAAGTAGACGAACATCTCGAGCTGCTGGTAGCCGGGGTCGTTGCGAGGGACGACCAGTGTGTGATTGCCAAAGTCTGCGTGGAGCATTTGCTCGTCGCTCGCCGCACCACCTCCGTACTTCGCGCCGGCCATGGCCTGGTACATCCGCGGATCGGGGATCCCGAGCAATTGCTCTGCGAGATCGATGATCCGGTCGTGGACGACGATGTCGTTGAGCACCGCCGCTTCGAAGGGGAACTTTGGCAGCACTCGGTGCGAGTCATGACGAAACGGCTCGTTGCGCGCGGGATCAGAATCGGCGGCGAACTCCTCGGCGGTGGGAAACAGGCCCGACAGCGCCGTCTGGGCTCCCGCGACGACCTCCGGCGGCAGGAATTCCTCGAGGAGGCACCAGCCGTCTTGCTCCCATCTCTCCCGCTCTTTCGGGGTGACCGCACTCACCGGCTGACGACTGCCTTCCTGCTGCTCCGGCGCGCATCGCTTCGGTTGGAGGGTGTGATCAGCATCGAAGGCGCCATCGTGGCAGAACTTCCCACGACCCGAGGGACCCAGTGGAGGCGCGGCCCCACACACGTGGAGCTTCCCCGAGGTCTAGGCGCCGTTCGAGCCGACCTCGATAGGGTTCGACCGCCCGCACCCGGCAGATGATCGAGCACGAGGAAGGGAGGGGCGGTGCGTTTCATCCTTCAGTACCCCGAGGCAACAGGCAGCGAGATCGACCTCCTCGACGCTGGCGCGATCTCGGAGGTTGCCGCGGCGGCCGAAGCCGCAGGCTGGCACGGCATCGCGCTCACCGAACACCCGGCGCCGAGCAGCCGTTGGCTGCATACCGGCGGCCACCAGAGCCTCGATCCATTCGTGGCCCTCGCGGCGGCGGCGGGAGCGACCACCCGGCTCTCGTTGGTGACCAATCTCAGTGTCGTGCCGTATAGAAACCCGTTGCTGTTGGCCAAGACAGCGGCCACGTTGAACCGAGTGTCCGAGGGCCGCTTCTATCTTGGGGCGGGGGCGGGCTACCTGAAGTCCGAGTACTTCGCCCTTGGTGTGGATTTTGAGGAGCGCAACGCCCTCTTCGAAGAGTCGCTCGAGGTGATGCAGTTGCACTGGAGCGGCCAGCCGTTCAATTTCGAGGGCCGGCACTTCTCCGCCCGCGACATCCAGGCGCGGCCGGCGCCCAGAGGAAACGCCGTCCCGATCTGGATGGGTGGCAACTCCGACGCCGCATTGCGACGGGCCGCAAAGTTCGCCGCGGGGTGGATGCCGATGACGGCACCTGCCTCGGTTGCGAAGACCGCCCGCACCCCGCCCGTCACCACGACCGAGGAGCTACGCGAGCGCCTCGACGTGCTGCAGCGTTTCGCCGGCGACCGGTACGAAGACCTCGAGCTCATCCTCGGCTACTCCGGGCCGGGCTTGTCCCGCTTCGATCAGGAAGGTGACCGGGTCCGTCAGCGGCTCGGCGAACTCGAGGACTTCGGCGCCGACTGGATCTTCGTGGGTCCGCCCTGGTCCCCGGCACCCGGTCCCACCGAGTGGCTCCAGGGATTCGCAGAGATGTTCATTTCGTCCTGAGGCAACACGGCACCTGCTGGACGCTCCTCGAATAAAGCCCGCTCACAACGCATCAGGTGTGGCGGCCGGAATCGGTGGGTGACCTGGACCGATGTACCCTAAGCGCTACGGTTGCGGATCCCCGCCGGCCCGAGCGTTTGCCGGGCGACACCCGATCCGGACGCGACACTGAACGTATGCGAGGTTCCATGCCGACCGCCCCCAAGACCGAGACCCTTCCAGAGGAACTCGCTTCCGAGAGCCGTATCCCAAAGCTCAGAGGCTTCAGGGCCATCGCCCTCCCGGCGGTCCTCGTGAGCGTCGCTGCTCTGGCCGCCGCGTGCAGTGGAGGCGGCAGTGGCAACTCGAACTCGCCCAGCAGCTCAGCGAATGCCCTCGTCTCCCAGGGCCTGAAAGCGGAGAAGTCCGGACACACACAACAGGCGATCGACGACTTCAAGGCCGCGGCGGCGAAGAACCCGGTCAGCCCCGTCGCCTACTACGACCTCGGCGTCATCTACCAGCAGTACGTGAAGCAGCCGACACAGGCGGCGAGTTACTACAACAAGGCGATCCTCGCCGACGCCTCCTACAAGCCGGCGCTCTACAACCTGGCGATCCTGGACACGACGTCGAGCCCCCAGGATGCGATCAACCTGTACAACCAGCTTCTCAAGATCAATCCGAACGATTCCAACGTCCTCTACAACCTCGGCCTGATCCTGTTCAATCAGGGTCAGAAGACAGAAGGGCAGGCGGATGTGCAGAAAGCCGTCCTTATTAATCCGGCGCTGAAGAGTCGCGTGCCTCCCGGGGTGACGCCGTAAGCACGGTGAGCTCGCCCTCGTATAGACACGCCTGAGCTGGACACGGATGGCTGCTGCAGCTGGTGCAGCTGGGGTGCGGACCCGGTTGCTCGTCTCGATCCCGAACGTCGCGGCCCACCCTCAGCCAAGTTGCCTGCTGCGTCTCGACCTCTCGACACAGAGCATGGAGTGGGTCGACGTTGGGTACGGCGACCTTTTGGTGAGCGGCGCCGGGCTCCACGCCGACGAGCGTCTGATCTACCACCTCTGTGTTGCACAAGCCGACTTTCGGAACATGATCACGATCTTGGACCGAGAGAGCCTCGAGGTCCTGCACGTGCAAGAACTCCCCGAGGTTGTGGACGGCCACTCGGTCCGAAGGATCGACGACGAACTGATCGTTGTTTCGAGCGGAACGGATCAGGTTCTTGCGTATCCGTTGGACGGGCATGCGCTTGGGACGCCCCGCCAAGTGTGGAGCCCTACCGACTCGGGTCGAGACACCCATCACCTCAACTCGCTCGCCTATGCCGACGGGCACCTCTACTGCTCGCGTTCGGGCCCAGGGACAATGGCAACGACTCGTGGTCGACGGCCCGACACGGGTACGTCCGGGACATCACCGCCGGCATGACCGTTCTCGAGAGGCTCCGCCAGCCACATTCGGCCACCTGGCACGAGGGACAACTCTTCGTGTGCAATTCCCAGGAGGGATCACTGAACCTCGGAGATGAAGTGGTCGCGTACCTGTCCGGCTACTCACGCGGCCTTGCGTTTGGCCCTCACCGGACGCTCTACGTCGGGACGAGTCTCGCTCGGAGACCAAGGACGCCAACGGACGACACGGGCGTCTTTCTCAATCCCAGCGGTGAGGGTGTCCTGCACGGGCAATGCGCAGTGATTCAGATGTCGCTGCAAGGGACCAACCGGATCGAGACAGCCATCGCTCCCTTGGGCAACGAGATCTACGACCTCCTCGTCCTTTAGGAGTTCGTGCCCCGTTCCCGCTCGGCCCGCAGCTGATCGATGTAGAACTCGACATTCTTGAAGAGGCGGGGACGGTCGTACGAAGTCGCGAGGGCCTTCACGGTCTCCTCGAGCGCCTCTTGGTACATGCCCAACTCGCTGTGGCAAATGGAGAGATAGTCCCAAGGGGCCCAGGTGTAGGCGGTGTCATCGACGAATCCGTCGGTCGGACGAGGAAGGGCGGTCGCGGCGAGGAAATAGGGAATTGCCTGTCGCCACTCCTTTTGTCCGTAATGATGCAGGCCGAGCCGCAGAAAGGGCTCGGCCCGAGTGCTGTCGAGCTTCATCGCGGAAAACAGGAAATTGAGCTTCGCCTCCTCGCGGCCAAGCATCTCGGCACACACTGACATCGACAGCAGCGCCGAGTGCCGTTCCCAGACAACCGCCTCACTGGACTCGAGGTACTCCTGGTACTTGGCGAGAGCGTCCTCCCAACGCTCGTGGTCCTTGAGCTCGTTGGCGAAATAGAAGACCGTGCGTGGTGATCGGTCGCCCGATTCATAGGCCCGCTCGAGGATCCGCAGGTTTCGGTCGACCTTGCCCGGCCTGTCCTCCGTCCGGGGACGGTGCTCGATCCAGGCCCCGGGCCAACGAATTGGCGGACTGGGCACACCGACCGTCTCGTGGACCGGACCGACCCAGCGGATTCCGGCGCTTCGTCGGACAACCCGTTCCCGTTCGAAGCTGAACGTGCAGATCCCGGGGTCCGCCTGCGAGAAGCTCACGCGGTAGGGGATCATGACGACGTCGACCTCCTGCAGCGCCGGCAGCTCTCGCTTGAGTTGCAAGAACTGCTCCTGGGCCGGCGGTGGAATCCTGTCGTCGGCGTCGAGCCAGAGGATCCAGTCGCCGGTGCAGTGCTCGAACGACACGTTGCGAGCGGCCGCGAAATCGTCGATCCATTCGAAATCGATCACCTTCGCGCCGCGGGCCGCCGCCAGTTCCTTGGTGGCGTCCGTCGAGCCGGTATCGACGACGATCAGCTCCTCACAGATGGCCGACGCATCCTCGAGGACGTCTTCGATCTGCGCTTCGGCATCCCTGACGATCATGGCCAGGGACCACCGGGTCGCCCGTGAAGGCCCCACGTAGATTGTCACGACCTCAGCACTCCTACTGTCAGCATCGCTTGCGGACCGTTACGGTACCGTGATCCCCGCCGGAATCCGCCTGGCGAGGCCGGGCTCTGCCACCACTGCTGTGTGAAGAAGCTGCTTGCCCTCTGCCGCCTGACCTGACTGCACGCCCAACAGCCCCAGATTGAACTCGGAAGTGGCATCTCCTGGTTGATCTGCGGCCGCCGCCCAGCGCGGCCGGCGCTGACCCGCAGGCCCGCTGCCGGCTTCGGTGGCCCGGGTGGGCGAGCTGCAGGTCGCCACGTGGCTGGCCGCATCCAAAGTGCTGAGAGATTGTGAAAGTGGGCCGTCTGTCCCCAGGACGAGTCGCGAGCTGAAGTTCGCGATAATCCCCGTATGGCGTTTCGAGTCGGCGACCTCGTCAACTTCGCCGGCAGCGAGAGTGTCGTCAGCGCCGTCGGCGAGCGCGAAGGTCGGACCGCCTATCTCATCGAGAACGGCGAAGTCCGACTGCCGATGTGGATCCCCGAGGACATCCTCAAGAGCCACCAAGTTGTCCCCGTCTCGCCACAATTCACCAGCCGTACGCCCGGCATCGTCATCGTGGACAACTTCTTCCAAAACCCCGACGAGGTGCGCGCGTTGGCCCTTGCCCAGGAGTACGGCGCCGATGTCCGCTTCTACAAGGGCCTGCGAACCCACGAGCGCTTCCTGTGGCCGGGGCTGCGTGAGGAATTCGGCCGCCTTCTGGGCCGACCCGTGACCGAGTGGCTCGGTCACGGCGCCAATGGCATCTTCCAACAGACGAGCGTGGACGACTCGCTCGTCTGGCACCACGACTCGCAGGGCTGGGCCGCGGCCGTCTACCTCACACCGGACGCGCCTCCGAGCTCTGGCACCAGCTTTTGGCGTGACCGCACCTACGGCTGCCGGCGGCGGCCGTCGCATCCCATGGAAGCTGAGCGGCTCGGGAGCATGGAGGCGGTGCAGTCGGCCGAGAAGGTGGTGTACGACCCCACGAACCTGGTCGAGGCCGACAACTGGGAGCTGGTCGAATCGGTGGCGGGCTTGTACAACCGCCTCGTGATCTGGGACGCCAGCCTGATCCATTCGGCCACGTCCTACGCCAACTTTTCGGACAGCGGAACGGCGCCGACCCGGTTGGTCCAGTTGTTCTTCTTCGACGCCGACTAGCGGTAACCACCCACCACCCGTTCCACTCCGACGAGGTGGCGACGAGATGGACCGACCGAGGCGGGCGACGATCAGATCCGGAGCTGGCCGCCCTGGCGCGGCCCATCCTTGACGGCGATCAGGTTCGCGCAGACGTAAGGGATCTGATTCTGCTGGTGCCACTCGGTCGGGAAGTAAGTCACAAGGCGGCTCACCTGGAACCGGCACTTCAGCTCCGGGGAGTACTGCGCAAAGGTCGCATCCGTGTAATACCAAAATGAGTTCTCGTTGTAGAACGACACATGACTCGGATCCTGAAACGCACCGCGGCCGTCGGTGCTGGGCGTCAGGATCAGTACGAGACCGCCGTGCGCGAGCAGCCGGTAGAACTCGTTGAACAGGCCGATCTTGTCGGGTAACCGCTCGAGGAAGTCGATGACGCGGATGAGCCCGACGCTGGAATCGGGCAGGTCGAGGCCGGCACTGACATCGCCGACGATGTCCACCCCGGGTGCCTCGACCGTGCCGATACCCAAAAACCCCTCGGGCTTGCTGGCCGGTGGGCCCAGGTAGAGCGTGCTGAGGTCATGACGTCGGGACCACGCGGCGGCGTTGGGCTCAATCTGCTGGTCGTAGAGGGCGACGGTCTCGACTTGGATGCGAGCGTTGATCTCCTCCTCGCGCTGCGTGTTCTTCGCGTGCATGCGCTGCAGGTACAGACACTCGTCGATGAGAAAGAAGTCGGTAACTTGAAACAACTTGCACATGAGATCCTGGTCATCGAGCACGTCGCGTGTGGTGTCGTATCCGGTTGTGAGTTCGTAGGCCGAACGGCGGAACGAGCGAACATGGTTCGGCGCGAACCAGATGTAGCTGACGTTCTGGGGAGACGCCTCCAGCGCGTGGCACATCAGCATCGAGCGCCCGTCGACTTTGGTCTCTTCGTAGACCCACCCGTTGCTGACGTCGAACGTCGAATCGTCGCGTGCACCATCTTCTTTGATTTGGGCGAAGCTGCTGAAGACGAACCCGATTTCCGGGTGGCCGTCGAACGCCTCGACGATGAGCTCGAGCGCGTCGGAGCGGAGCTCGTCGTCGTGATCGAGCTCGACGAGGAACTCGCCGAGGGCCAGGGAGCAGGCGTAGCGCTTGGCCGCACCGACGCCCGACAGGTCGTCCTTGATGACGATCCTGAGGCGCGGGTCCTCTACCGGTGGTCGCCACCGCGCCCCCTGGTTGAGGACGACGATCCATTCCCAGCCCTCGTAGGTCTGCCCCAGCAGGCTCTGCAGGCAGTCGTCGAGGTAGCGCGTCTGGTGGCTCGGGCTGAAGACGCTGACGCGGGGGCGGCGTGCCTTTCGAGCCGGCGCGTCGGCACTCGCTCGTTTCGTTGCCGTCCGCGAGGTCACGGCGTGTTTTGTACCACTTACCCGAGGCCTCGGTGCTCAGTCCGACCCCGATGCGACGCAACCCCGGTCCGCGAACTCGCGCAGAGATTCCCCGCACGGAATGTCCGATCGGGAAAGGCCGACGCTCAGAGGATGCGCGTGCCGTGGCGGATGCGGCGACGCATGTCCCACAGGTAGAGGTCGAAGGGCAGCGCGCGCAGCGGTCGAGGAGTGATGGTGTTGGCGGCGCGCAGGGCCCGGCGGTTGAGCGCGAAGGCCCGCTGCTCGCGGGGGCCCCAAGCCAGGCCGAGCTCCCGACGGAAGGCCGCCGGGAGGAAGCCGGCGGTCACGGCGCGGTGGAACCACCCAAAGAGCTTGGGCACGGGCCAGGGCAAGAACCCGAGAGAGGCGAAGTCGTAGAGATAGGCGCGGGTGACCTCGTCCATCTCGATGCGGGCCTCTGCCTCGGCCCAGTAGTCCTCGAAGGCGGCGCGGTCGGTCGGCCACATGGAGGCCGGAACCTGGAGCATGGTGGCGAGGCGGGCCCCGTGGCGGTACATGAGGTCGGCCAGCTCGGGGGGCGGCGGCCCGTGGAGGAAGGCGTAGCCGTCCTCGAAGCCGCGGTAGATGCAGGCGGCTACCCAGAGCTGGAGCTTCGGGTCGAGCGCGGTGTAGCGCACGGGGTCGCCCGGGCCCGAGCGGACCTGGCGGTGCACCTTCGTCACCGCGTCGGCGAGGACCTCGCGTTCGGCGTCGGTGCCGAAAATGGCCACCATCACGTAGCCGAAGGTCGTGCGGCCCCGCTTGATCGGGTGCTTGTAGAGGTTCCCGCTGTCGACCTTGCTCTCGGCCACGCCCCGGCCGACGGGGAGCTGGGCCAGCTGCATCACGATGTTGGCGCCGGCGAGCGAGACGGTGGCCGGGCGTGAGCAAGTCGTGGAGCTCTTTGGGCGGCTTGCCGCCGGGGCCGAGGTGGGTGATGGGGCCGGTGTCGGTGTCGGGTCGGTGCGGTGGTGGTCGGGTTGTCGAGGTCATGGTGTGCGGTCATCGGCGTCGGGGCGAGGACGGGAAGAGCAGGTCGTCGAGGGCCGCTCGGAGGTCGCCCGGGGGCGGGCTCACGAGGGCGGCGAGCGCGATGCGGAGCAGCCAGTGGGCCAGGAGCTGCGGCGTCCTGGGTGCGGATGAGGCCGGCGGCCATCGCGGCGGCGAGGAGCGGGGCGGCGACCTCGACCCCCTGGGCCAGGAGGTGGTCGAGCTGGCGGGTGACCATGCGGCCCATCCAGTCGCCCTCGTCGCGCAGGACCTTGGCGGCCACCGGGTGGTCGGCCAGGGTCTGCGATCGCGTCGGCCATGAGCCCCGTGATGGCTTGCGGGCCGTCGGCGGCCGTCAGGGTGGCCGGGACCCGCTCGAGGAAGCGCTGCGCCTCGCGGGCAAAGACCAGCATCGTGACGTTGTCGACCGAGCCGACCTTGCGGTACACGGTGCTCGGGGCGACGCCCATCTCGCGGGCGATGTCGCTCAGGGTGGTCTTGGAGATCCCGTGACGGGCCAGGCATTCGATGGCGGCGTCGAGGACCGGGTCGAGCGCAGGGTCCGGCGGGAGCGGGAGGCGCTCCGTGAGGACGGGCAGGGCGAGCATCTCGGCGTCGGGGGCCATGGCGAGGTCCTCATTGTGGCGCACGGATGCAAAGAAGCGCAACTTTTGTGCGTTCTTGCGGAGGCTGCGTCCGCGCCGGGCTCCCCGGCAGGCTCGAGCTACCCGTCAGCCTCCGAATCGCGCACGATCCGCTTCACGAGCGACTGCATCAGCGCCCACGCCACCTCCGGGTGGTCCATCACGAAGGCGCGGAACTGCCAGGCCGGCAGCGCATAACACTCCATGTCGGTCGCGGCCGTGACCTCCGCCATGCGCGGGCCGTCGTCGATCAGGGCCACCTCGCCGAAGTGGTCGCCTGCGGCGAGGGTGCGGATCGCCTTGCCCCGGACCGACACCGTGGCCGAGCCGGTCGCGATGACGAAGAAGCCCACGCCGGGCTTGCCTTGTTCGATGATCACGGTGCCCGCGGGGATCTGGCGCTCGGTCAGGGCGGCGACCAGATGCTTGACGTCCTTCTTCGGCAGGTTGGCGAAGAGCGGTGCGTTCTTGACGGCTTCCTGGACGTCCATCTGTTCGGAGGGTACACGGCGTGTTTGCCCAGGAACAGTGGCTTTTTGGGTCGCGGAGCTTGGCGGTCTTATGCCCTGGGCGTTGCAGGAACCGGGGCTGGGAAGTTGCTCGGCCGGCGCCGGCGTCGCAGGCCAGCGAGCCAGCCAGACCTCGAAGCGCGAGCCCCCGGCGGGGCCGAGCGGCGAGACGGCCCGGACGGTCCCACCCATGGCCGTGGCGAGCTCGGCGACGATGGTGAGGCCGAGCCCTGAGCCCATGAGGCGGTTGCGGCCGCGGTCCGCTTGGTAGAAGCGCTCGAAGACGCGGTCGAGGTCGCCGGGTGCGATGCCGGGGCCATCGTCGTCGACCGTGATGACGCAGCCGCCCGCAGGGCCGGGCGCCTCGGCGAGTCCCACGGTGATCCGTGTGCGGGCAAAGGTGCACGCGTTCTCGATGAGGTTGGCCACCAGCTGCGCCAGCCGATCGGGGTCGGCCGCGACGGGCGGAAGGGCGAGCTGGGAGGGGGTCGCCAAGCCGGCCGGCGTGCTGGCCGGCGTCGTCATCGGTCGTGGCGCGGCGCGCCCGGCACGTGGAGCGCGATGTCGAGACCGGCCTTGGCCGCCGCCGGACGGAATCCCTCCGCGGTGGTCGTCACGACCTCGGCCGCGTCCGTCGGGCGCAACGAGATCGACAGCTGGCGCGCCTCGAGCTTGGTCAGATCGAGCAGGTCGCCGACGAGGCGTTCCAGCCGGCGCGACTCGGCGATGATCACGTCGGCCGCCCGCCCGCTGTCGTCGATCGCGCCGTCCTTGATCGCCTCGGCGAAGCCGCGGATGGAGGTGAGCGGTGTACGCAGGTCGTGCGAGACGGCGAGGAGCAGGTGACGCTCCCGGGCCCGGCTGTCCTCGAGGCTCTGGGCCATGTCGTTGATAGAGCCGGCCAGCGAGGTCGACTCGGGGTAGTCGTGCTTGCGGACGGGAACGCGGCTCTCCAGCTCGCCGGCGGCGATGCGCCCGGTGACCTGCATGGCGTCGACCAGCGGACGTGCCATACGACGGCTCATCTGCCAGGCGACCAGCGCGGCGATGAGGAGGGCGGCTCCCCCGGCGACGATGAAATACCCCCAACTGGGCCCGAGGTCCCCGACGTCGCGGGTCAGGAGCACGGCGAACGTGCCTTGTGGACCGATCTTGAGCCTGACCCGTTCGGCGTTGGTCAGGGAGACCGGCGCCACGGCGAAGACCGTGTTGCCCACCCGGCCCGAGGTGGTCTGTCCCGACTGCACCGCCGCGACGTCGATGTCGTCCTGGGAGATGTTGGACGGCAGCGGCGTGATGATGGCGCCCAGGCGGTCGATGCGAATGATCTCAGCGTTCTCGAGGGCGAGCGTGTGCTTGAGGACCCGGAAGACCGCGGGCGACCGCGTCTGCGCCTGGGCCGACGTCAGCGAGTTCGCCTCGGTGACGAGTTGCTGCTGGGCCTGGTTGCGCGCCGCGTTCCGGGTCAGCAGCAGGGTGCCGACGCCGGCGATCACCAGGACGAAGGCGACGAGGCCGACCATGGCGAACATGAGGCGGCGGCGCATGGTCAACCGAACCGGTAGCCCACGCCCCACACGGTGGCGAGCGGGAGGTCGGGACCGAACTTCTTGCGCAGCTGGGCCACGTGGACGTCGACGGTGCGCTCGTCGCCGTACCAGTCGCTGCCCCACACGCCATTGAGCAGTTGCTGGCGCGAGAGCGCGAGGCCTTCGTTGTCGGCCAGGAAGGCCAGCAGGTCGAACTCGCGGGTGGTGAGGGGCACGACCTCACCGTCGTGACGCGCCTCGCGCCGGCGCAGGTCGACCTCGACGGCCCCGATGCTGACCACCTCCTGCGGCGGGCGGCGCTTCACGTGTGCGGCGCAGGATGGCGCGGACCCGGGCCACGAGCTCGCGGGGCGAGAACGGCTTGACGAGATAGTCGTCGGCTCCGAGCTCGAGCCCGAGGATGCGGTCGACCTCGTCGTCGCGGGCGGTGAGGAAAAGGACGGGCACCGAGCTGCGGGCGCGGATCTGGCGGCAAACCTCGAAGCCGTCGCGGGTACCCGGCAGGCCGACGTCGAGGATGACGATCCAGGGATCCTCCTGCAGACACAGGTCGAGGCCCTTCTGGCCGTCGCCGGCCAGCAGCACGCGGTAGCCCTCGCGCCGCAGGTACAGGTCGACGAGGTCGGCGATGTTCGGATCGTCCTCGACGACCACCACCGTCCCGTTGTCCGTGCTCACGCCCCAAGCCTCGCATCTCCCGATGCCGAAATGGCCGCCAAGCGCGCCGTCCCTTACAGAACCATCACGTTTGGCGCACAAACTGCTCACCGCTGGGCCGCACCATGGGTCGGTACATCGGGCACCGCCGGGTGACCCAGAGGAGAGGAGCAGGCATGTCGCAGGTGCGCACTCGACTCATCCGCCTCGGGGCGGTGGCCGTCGCCTCCGCCGCCGGTCTGGGCGTGGCCGGCGTGGCCGGCGGCGTCGCCGGCGCGGCCGGTTCGGGAAGCGGGAGCGCTGCGACGCCCGCCACGCTGTCGGGGATCCAGGCGAAGGCGGCCGCGGCGGTCACCAAGCGGGTCGACGCACTGAACGCCGCCATCGCCAAGGTCAACGCGGCCAAGGGCCTCGGTTCGGCCCAGGCGACGCTGGCGTCGTACCTGGGGACGGACATCGCGCCCCTGCAGCAGTTGAACACGAAGATCCAGAGCGACACGACGCTCCAGCAGGCCCGCCAGGACGCCGGCACGATCTTCAGCGGCTACCGCGTCTACCTGCTCGTGCTGCCCGCGGCGCGTCTCGCCGGTGACGCCGACCGGATCACCACCACGGTGCTGCCGAGGCTCACGTCGGCGGCGACAAAGGCACAGGCGCACGAGAACTCCACCAACCAGGCGCAGTTGCAGCCGCTCATCGACGACCTGAACGCGCAGATCAGCGCGGCGACCACCGCCACCAACGGGTTGGCCACAACGGTGCTCGGCTACACGCCGGCCCAGTGGAACGGGAACCACGAGTTGCTGTCGCCGGCGAGGTCGGACGACAAGACGGCGAACGCTGCGATCAAGAAGGCGCGTCAGGACGTGGTGCAGATCGTCCAGGTCCTGCGCCCCGGCCTGGCGCACGGCGCCGGGGCAGGCGGCGCCACCACGACCACGACGAGCTGATCTTCAGAGCACCACCTCGTCGGGGCGGGTCGTCACCGCCGGGCACCAACCCATTCCCGGTGCCCGGCGGGCGACGCCCTCGGTATGCCCCTGGAGAAGATGTGGTGTGGTGCCGTGCCTTAGCTGAGCAGCGACGCCGTGTTGACGTTCAGCCCGTCCGGCGCCTTGGAGCGGTGCACCACCTGGAACTCGGAGAACTCGGCCAGGCCCCAGGGGCCGTTCTCGACGCCGATGCCGCTCCACTTGAAGCCGCCGAATGGTTGGTTGGGCGCGAGCGCGAGGTGGGTGTTCACCCACGCCGTGCCGCACTCGAGCTGGGCCGCCACCTCGGTCGCCCGGTCGGCGTCGCCGCCCCACACCGAGCCTGACAGGCCGAAGTGGGTCGCGTTGGCCCGGTCGATCGCGTCGCCCAGGTCGCGGTAGGAGACGATGGGCAGCGCGGGGCCGAACTGCTCCTCGTCGACGATGCGGGTGCCGTCGGAGAGCCCGGTGAGGATGGTGGGCTCAAAGAAGTAGCCGGGACGGTCCATGGCCTTGCCGCCGGTCACGGCAGTGGCGCCGTGCGACAGCGCGTCGGCCACCAGCTCCTTGACCCGCTCGTACTGCGGTTCGTTGTTGATCGGGCCGAGCTTCACGCCCTCCTCGGTCCCCTCCCCCACCTTGATGGTGCGGGCGTGGGCGGCGAGGCCCTCGACCACATCGTCGTAGAGCGCCTCGGGGACGTAGACGCGCTTGATGGCCGAGCAGACCTGGCCGTTGTTGTTGAACGCGCCGGCGAAGATGGCGGAGGCGACGGTGGCCGGGTCGGCATCGTCCAGGACGATGGCCGGGTCGTTGCCGCCGAGCTCGAGCGTGACGCGCTTGAGATCCGGCGCGGCCGCCATGGCGACCTTCTTCCCGGTCTCGACCGACCCGGTGAAGCTGACCTTGCGCGGGACGGGGTGCGTGGTCATCCAGGCGCCGAGCTCGTCGCTGCCGCTGACGATGTTGACGACCCCGGGCGGGAAGACGTCACGGAGCATCTCGCCCACCTTGAGCGTCGTCAGCGGGGTGTAGGGCGAGGGCTTGAGGACGAGGGTGTTGCCGGCCAGCAGCGCCGGGGCGATCTTCCAGAAGGCGAGCGTCAGCGGGAAGTTCCACGGCGTGATGGCGGCTACGACGCCGAGCGGGCGGCGGGCCAGCTCGACGAAGGCGGTGTCGTCGTCCTGGATGATCGTCGGCGGCACCTCGAGGTTGGCGAAGTACTGGCACCAGATCGCCGACGCAAAGACCTCGATGCCGGCGTCGCTCAGCGGCTTGCCCTGCTCGGCCGTGAGCACCGGGGCCAGCTCGGCGCCCGAGCCCATGAGCACCTCGGCGGCGCGGTTCAGCACGGCACGGCGCTGCGCCTCGTCGGCCTTCCAGTCGCGGGCGGCCTTGGCGGCGGCGTCGAAGGCTGCGTCGAGCTGCTGGCGCGAGCACTCCGGTGCCTGCGCGAACACCTCGCCGGTGGCGGGGTTGCGCACGCCGAAGCTGCCCTCGGTGGCCGCGGGCTCTCCCGGCGATGGTCATGACGAAGTCGGACATGGCGCTCCTTCGGACTGGCTCCCCCACCCTGGTGTGGTGCCGCCATCCTCCCACCGCGGGTGGGGTCAGCTCAATGGGCTGAGTTCCGGTGGGCGTGCGTCAGCCGAAGAGCTTGGTGAGGAAGGCGTCGACCGTGGCGGTGACCGCCTCGCGGCGGGCCCGGTTGAAGGGTGCGGCGGCGATGAGTCCGGCCGCCTCGTTGAGGAAACCGAGGAGCAGGGCGGCGGCCACGCCCGGATCCCCAGGGACCTCGACGCCCTCGACCTCCGCCCGGGCGAAGCCGTCCTCGAGGAGGGGCAGGCACGCCTCGGCGTCGAGCGCCCGGCACGCGGCGACTCCGAGCACGGCCGGGGCGTCGGCCAGGATGCGGGCGATCGTGGGGTCGGCGCAGGCGTCCATGTAGGCCCGGCAGCCGAGGTGCAGCTGCTCCCGAACGCCCTCACCCTCGGAGGCGGCGGTGACCACCCGCTCGACGAGCTCGTCCTCGAGCTCGGCCACCACGGCCGCGGCCACGGCGGTCTTGGACTCGAAGTGGTGGTAGAGGGCGCCGCGGGTGACGCCGGCCCGCTTGGCGATCTCGTCCCGGCTCGTCGCCGCGAAACCTTTGTCGGCGAACAGCTCCCTCGCCGCCTTGACCAATGCGGCGCGGGTCGTCGCCGAGCGATCGGCCTGGGTACGCCGGGGCCGGCGGGTGGTGGCCGTGGCGGTCGTGACCTGGGTTGTCGTCGTGGTCATCCTCGTCCTTGTTCGAGACCCGGGGCGTCGAGTCGAGGTCTATACGCGGCGAAAGTCGGGCGCCGATTCAGGCTGTATATGGCCTCGCCCTTCTACGAGCTGAGCGGATGTCTGGTTTACATGCGGGCAGCACGCATGTTAGCGTACCTCAGACGTGGAGGTGGCGAAATGCCCGACAAGATCCTGGAAGCGGACGTGTGCGTGGTGGGGGCAGGGCTGGCCGGGTTGACCGCGGCTCGGCGGCTCTCCCAGGCCGGCCAATCGGTGGTGGTGCTCGAGGCACGGGAACGGGTGGGCGGCCGGGTCTGGACCCAGACCTCGGACGGTGGGGTCCCCATCGACATGGGCGGCTGCTTCATCGGGCCGAACCACGACTTCCTCCACGCGCTGGCCAAGGAGACCGGCGTCGCCACCTTCAAGACGTACGTCGAGGGCGACAACGTGCTGGCGACCGGGGGCAAGGTGCGGCGGTATCGAGGCGATATCCCGAAGATCAGCCCGATCGCACTCGTGAGCGCAGGCCAGGCGGTGGCCCGCATGAGCTCGATGGCCAAGAAGGTCTCCCCCGCTGCCCCTTGGGATGCGCCGCGCGCCGCCGAGTGGGACGCGCAATCGGTGCGCACCTGGCTCACGCCTGGGCGGGTGCCCACCAAGCTCGCCCGCGATCTCGTCGAGGCGACCGTGCGTGCGTGCTTCACCTGCGACATGTCCGAGGTCTCGTTGCTCTGCTGGCTGCTGTTGGTGAGCTCGGCCGGCGGCGTCGAGTCGCTGATGAACATCGCGGGCGGCTACCAGGACTCCCAGTTCGAGGGCGGGGTAGACCAGATCCCCAGAGGTCATGGCGCAGGACCTCGGGGACGCGGTCGTGCTGCAGTGCGCCGGTGAGCGCGGTGACCCAACAGGCCGACCGGGTCGAGGTGGTGTCCGACGCGGCGACGGTGACGGCGCCGCCGGGTCGTCCTCGCCCTCCCGCGGGCCCTGGCGGCCGGCATCCGCTTCGAGCCGGCGCTGCCGGGGGACCACGTGTTGCTGATCCACAAGATCCCGGCCGGCACCGAGGTGAAGACGGTGGCGATCTACGACGAGCCGTTCTGGCGGGGCGACGGCGTGTCCGGGGCGACGGTGGCGACCGACGACCTGATCGAGGTGACGCTGGACACGACGCAGCCCGGGCACTCCCACGGCGTGATCGGCACCTACTCGGCGGGCCCGCGGGCGCGGGCCTTGTGGGCGCTGCCCGAGAGCGAGCGCCGCTCTGTCTTGTTGCAGACCCTGACGACGAGGCTGGGGCCGAAGGCGGCCCAGCCGCTCGAGATCAAGGAGATCAACTGGTCCGAGGAGCGCTGGACGCGCGGCTGCTCGTGCGCGCACTTCGCGCCCGGCGTGCTGACCCAGTACGGGCGGCTGTTGCGCGAGCCGGTCGGGCGCATCCACTGGGCGGGCACCGAGACCGCGACAACCTCGTTCGGCGCCATGGACGGCGCGGTGCGCTCCGGTGAGCGGGTCTGCGAAGAGATCCTGGCCGCCGGCCGCTGATCGTTCAGCGGTGGGTTTGGGTCAGTCCCCCATCCCGACGGGCCGGAGCCCCGGCCCGGATCCCACGCCAAGCTTCTCGCGGAAGAACGTCAGGGTCTGGTCCAGCGCCGCCCGGGTCGGTGTGCCCTCCTTGTCGACCAGGTGCTCGGTCACCACCGAGTGGGCCTGCTTCGGGTGGCCGAACGGATTGCCGGGCGCCGAATCGATCTCCACTGCGATGAACTTGTCGCCGAGCTCGCGGCGCAGCGTCTCGAAGCGCTCGGGGAAGCAGAACGGGTCGTTGGTAAAGCGCAGGCCGAGCAGGCAGGTGCCGGCCTCCGTCCGCTGCTTGACCCGGGCGAGGTCGCCGTCGGAGATCCCGATGTCGGCCTTGCGCTTCTTGGAGAGTGGGAAGGGCAGTGACGGCTGGCTGAGCACCGGCGCCAACACGATGTCGTCGACCATCATCGCCAGGGCGAACCCGCCCGTGAAGCACATGCCGATGACGCCGACGCCCGGCCCGCCGCACCGCTCGTGCTCGGCAGCCGCCAACTTGCGCAACCACGAGGTGACCGGGCTCGTCTTCTTCAGCGCGAACCATGCGAATTCCCGCGAGACGCAGGCGGGACCGATCGAGCGCATCGCGTAGCCCGGCGAGGCCGGCCGGCCCGGGTCGCCGAAGAGGTGCGGCAGCACGGCGGTGCAGCCCGCGGTGGCGACGCGGCGCCCGAACTGGGCCACGAGCGGCGTGATGCCCGGGATTTCGCTGATCACGATCACCGCGGGCCCACTCCCGATGCGATAGATGTCCCGTTGCTTCCCGTCCGCCTCGAACGACTCCTTGGTGAAGCCCTCGAGCGCGTCCTGCCACTTCGTTTCGCTGGTCGCCATCCGCGGACCGTAGCATCGCCCGTCGTGATGGCACCGGGACGTTCGCTCGATCCTCGGCGCCCCGTTCTCGTCGGACTGGGCACGGCGAACGAGTCCGGCCCGGTCGCCGATCTCATGACCGAGGCTGTCCGGCGCGCCGCGTCGGACGCGGGTGCGCCGAGGTTGCTCGGATCGATCGACCGGCTCGTGTATCCGCAGGGCTCGTGGAGGCTCACTGACCCTGCCCGCACGGTCGCGGCCCGCATCGGAGCACCCGGGGCTCGCACGGTCTTGGCCGAAGTCGGCGTCTCCCAGCAGGAAGTCATCAACCACGCGCTCGCTGCGGTCGACTCGGGAGAGTGCGAGGTCGTCGTGGTCGTCGGCGCCGAGGCGCGGCGTGGGAGCGAGAAGGCGGCGTCGAGATCGACGATGCGCCGGGTCCTCCCGACGAGGTGCTCACACGCCCGCCGGAGTTCATTGCCCCGATTGAGATCGCGGCGGGCCTCGTGTGGCCGGTCGTCCAGGAGTACGCGCTCATTGAGAATGCCCTGGGCGCCGCCGAACATCTGTCGGGCGACGCCCAGCGCGACGAAATCGCGGCCCTTTGGGCCCGCTTCAATGAGGTGGCGACGCGCAACCCGGAGGCGGCGTTCGGCACGCCGCGCGAAGGCGGCGGACATCGCGACACCAGGGCCGCGCAACCGCCCCCTCGCCTACCCCTACAACCTGCGGCACTCGACCCAGTGGACGGTCGACCAAGCCTCCGCGCTGCTCATCTGCTCCGCCGGTCGCGCCGCCGAGGCGGGCGTGCCGTCGGACCGATGGCTCTTCCCCCACGTGGCGCTGCATTGTTCGGAGGCCGTGACGCTCACGGCCCGCCGCCACTTACATGCCTGGCCCGCCATGGGCGTCCTCGGGCGAGCGGCCGAGGCACACGCCGGCCTGCGGCTGCGAGAGGTGCGGCTGGCCGAGGTGTACTCGTGCTTCCCCGCCGCGGTCCGCGTGCAACAACGCGAGCTCGGCCTCGACCTCGCAGGCACGCCGACGCTCACCGGCGGCATGGCCTTCGCCGGCGGTCCCTTCAACCACTTCGTGCTGCAGTCACTCGTCACCTTGGGTCGTCGTCTCCGCGACGACCCGGACGAGCTCGGTCTGCTGACGACCGTCTCGGGGATGCTGTCGAAACCGGGCCTGGCCGTGTGGGCGGCGTCGCCGCCTCGGGAGGCGCCGCTCGTGGCCGACCTGGCGCGGGAGGCGCTCGCCGCCACTGAGACCTTGCCGATAGCGGACGCCCCCCTGCCGGACGAGTGCGCAGCGACGGTCGCCAGCTACACCGTCACGTACGGTGGTGTCGACGGCTTGGAGCCGGTGCGGACGGCCATCGTCGCCGACCTGGCCGATGGGGTCCGCAGCGCAGCCACCTGTGAAGATGCCGACACCGCCCACCTCGCCGTCGCCGAAGGTCTCGTCGGCCGGGCGGTCAAGGTGAAGGACACGACATTTCGACTGTGAACGCCCCGCCCTCTCGGCCAAGTCGGCCCCGTCTGGTCGACCCGGCCCTGGCGGCACGGGTGCCCGGGTTGCGACGAGTCGCCGCGGTGGCGCTCCTCCTTGCCGCGTGCAGCGCCGCGGTGGTCGTGGTGCAGGCAGTCGCCCTCGCGCGGGTGGTCGACCGCTCGCTCCTCCATCACGCGCCACTGAGCGAGGTGACCGGCGAACTCGTTCTCGTCGGACTGGCCCTGGTAGTGCGGGCCCTGTTGCACGCGGTGGGCGACCTTTCCGCGCTGGCCGCGGCCGACCGCGTCGTCGGCCGGCTGCGTCGCGACCTGCTGCACCACGCCCTCGACCTTGGTCCGGCCTGGTTGGCTGGAGAGCGCACCGGTGAGCTGTCACTGACGGCCACGCGCGGGCTGCGCTCGCTGCATACGTACTTACGCGCGCTACCTCCCCCAAGCTGCCGCTGCTGCGGTCATCCCGGTCATCCTCTTGGTCTGGGTGGCGACCCAGGACTGGCTGTCGTTCGTGGTCGTCATCGTGCTCGTGCTCGCCGTGCCGCTGACGATGATCTACTTCGGGCGCGAGGCGACCCAGCGGGCCCAGCGCCAATGGCGTCGGCTTTCCTCCCTGGCCGGACGATTCCTGCAGTTGGTCGAGGGCCTTCCCACATTGCGCGCCTTCGGGCGGGAGGCCCAGGGGCGCCGCGAGGTCGAGGCCGCGACCGACGGCGTCCGCTCCGCCACCATGCGCACGCTGCGCGTTGCCTTCCTCTCCGCGCTCTCCATGGACATGATCGCCGGATTCGGCGTCGGGTTCGTCGCCATGGTGCTCGGCCTGCGCCTGCTGTGGGGACAGCTCGGCCTGCAGACCGCAATGGCCGTCCTGCTCGTGGCGCCGGAGATCTTCATCCCCCTGCGGCGCGCCGGCGCCGAGTTCCACGCCAGCACGGAGGGGCAGGCGGCCGCGGACCGCGTGCTCGAGGTGCTCGGCACGGGCGGCGGCGGGACGCCGACTCCCGCCTCCGCCCCGTCGGGCCCGGGCGTGCATCGCGTTACGGTGCCACCTGTCCCGGCCACCCTGGCCGTCGACGGGCTCGGCGTCGAGTACGAGCACCGCGACCTCCCTGCCCTGGCGTCCTTCTCGATGCGGGTCCCGTCCGGCGCACGCGTTGCGCTGACCGGTCCGTCGGGCTCGGGCAAGTCGACGGTGTTCGCCGCGCTCTTGGGCTTCGTCGAGCCGAGCGCCGGCACCATGTCCTTCGGCGAGCGGCTCGGCGGTGACGACCTGGCGCAGTGGCGGGGGCTGTTCACCTGGCTGCCCCAGCGGCCCCACCTCTTCAATACCATCGCTGGCGGAGAACCTTCGCCTCGGCGCTCCGGAGGCGACCGACGACGAACTCCGCGCCGTGCTCGATCGCGGTGGGGCTGCATGACCTCGTGGCCGGCCTGCCCGCCGGGCTGGCGACCCCGGTCGGCCACGACGGGCTCACACTCAGCGCCGGGGAGCGCCAGCGGGTCGCGCTGGCACGTACCCTGCTGCGACCCGCACCGGTGGTGTTGCTCGACGAGCCCACCGCGTCGCTCGACCCGCCGACCGTGGAGCGGCTCGCTCCGGCGCTCGAGCCGTGGCTGGGTGACCGCACCGTCGTGGTGGCGGCGCACGAGCCAATCCTCCTGCCGCGCTTCGATGCGGTCGTCACGCTCCGCGCCTCGCACGCCATGACGGTGCCCTCGTGAGCCGCCCGCGGGGTTCGTTGCGGCGTGTCCTCTCCGAGCACGGCACGCCGTACGGCCGTCTGGCTGGCGCCGGGCTCCTGGGCCTGGCCTCGGCGGCCGCGACCATCGGCCTCCTGGCCGGTTCTGGTTACGTCGTCGGCCGGGCGGCGCTGCGCCCGGGTCTCGATGCCATCGTCGGGATCCTGGCCGCGGTCGAGGTCCTCGCCTTCTTGCGCGGGCCGCTGCGCTACGCCGAGCGCCTCGTCGGGCACGACGCCGCGCTGCGCGCGCTGACGCGGTGGCGCGTCTGGCTCTACGACCGGCTGTCGCCCCGCGTGCCCGCCGGCCTGGCCGGCTGGCGCAGCGGCGATCTCCTGTCCCGCGCCGTCGACGACGTGGACGCGCTGCAGGACCTCTACCTCCGCACGCTCCTGCCCGTCGCGATCGCCGTCGGCGCAGCCGTGATCGCCACGGTGGCGGTCGGCGTCATCCTTCCCTGGGCCGCGCTGGCGCTGGGGGTGACCCTCGCCGTGGCGTTGGTGGTTCCGGCGCTGCTGACCTGGCGGCGCAGCGGTGACGACGAGGTGGCCGAGCTGGCCGGTGCGCTGTCGGCCCAGGTGGTGGACGCGCTGCGAGGGCGCGCCCGAACTCCTGGCCTTCGGCGCCGATGATGCCGCGCTGGCGACCATCGAGGCGATGGGTGCGCGGTCCGACGCGGTGGAACGCCACCATGCCCGCGTCGCTGCCGGCGCCGCCCTGGCGATCCAGGTGTGCCTCGCGGTCGCCGTCACCGCGGTGCTGGCCCTTGGCGTGGTGGCCGTTCACGACCACCGCATCGGCCAGGTGATGATCGCGGTGCTGCCGCTCGCGGCGCTGGCCTCCTTCGAAATGGTGCCCG
Organism: uncultured Acidimicrobiaceae bacterium; assembly: GCA_963769095.1. GTDB lineage: Bacteria > Actinomycetota > Acidimicrobiia > Acidimicrobiales > RAAP-2 > Bog-473. Next base: position 581,058 of record CAVYKO010000008.1, on the reverse strand, counting down.
GCGTGCCGCTCGCAGTGGCGCGGGCGCGGAGCGTGCAGGCCTCGGCCGATCGCCTCTTTGCGCTGGACGACGTCCCGGTCCCCGTGGCCGACCCCCTCCTCGCCCGAGCGGCTCGGCGCGGGCGTGCCCGAGGTCAGGTTCGAGGACGCGGTCGCTGCGCTACGCGCCGGAGCTGCCGCGCGCCTCGACGGGGTGAACTTGCGCCTGGCGGCCGGTGGCCGGCTTGCCCTCACCGGCTCGAGCGGGGCCGGCAAGTCGAGCGTCGTCAACGCGCTGCTTGCGGTACTGGCCGCTCGAGTCGGGCGCGCTCGTCGCTCGGCGGCACCAACGTGAGCCGGCTCGCCCAGGCCGAGGCCCGGGGTGCCAGCGCGCTGGCCGACCAGCGCGCCCAGCTCTTCGCGGGGACGCTGCGCTCGAATCTCACGCTGGGACGCCCCGACGCGACGGACGACGAGATCGACGCGGCGCTGCGCGCCGCCTGGCTGGCCGACTGGGTGGCCACGCTGCCCCAGGGTCTCGACACCCCGGTGGGCGAGGATGGAGTCGCCGTCTCGGGGGGCGAACGGCGGCGCCTCGCCGTCGCCCGCGCCCTGCTCGCACCGGGGCCACTGCTGATCCTCGACGAACCGACCAGCGGTCTCGACGCCGTTCTGGCCGATCAGCTCGTCGCGGGGGTCCTGGAGTCGTCGGGCGAGCGGAGCGTGTTACTGATCACCCATCGCGCCGGCGAGGCGGCGCGCTGCGAGACCACGGTCACGCTCGAGGCGGGGCGCGTCACGGCCCCGCCGGCTTCATGAGGCATTAGGGACGACGGGGCGGTAGGCCGCGGCCACCGCGAGCTTCGAGCCAGCGGTCAGCGCGCCGTGGTGGGACGTGCGCCCGAGGGACGAACCGGACGAAGAGGACGACGGGCACCACGCGTTCGTCGGCACGCCGGCGCAGGGATTGGCCATCGTGGGCAACCCGTGCGGCATCGGCTCGAGATGCACGCCCGTCTGCGGCGGGTAGTTCGACCCGGCCGGGCACGCGGCGAGGCGCGTGTCGCACTCCACCTGGGCGACCAGTGTGCCGTCCAGGTTGGTGGCCGTCGACTTCACGCCGCACGTCGGCTGCAGCTGCTCCAAGTTGGCCGGCGCACTCCCGAGCGGCGCCGTGTTGTTCGCGTAACAATTGCTGGGTAGGCCGCTGTTGATGACGATCTGGCCGAAGTCGGCGTTGGTCGGATTGCCGAAGAAGCCGTCGTTGGTGAAGGTATTGCCGAGCAATGCGTCGTTCTCCGTCTCGAAGACGCAACCGAGGCCGCTGGTCTGGAAGCCGCCGTAGTTGGCGCACTTCTGGTGCAGCGACGGGGTGCCCGAGTCGGGGTAGGGGACGAACAGCGCACCCCAGGCGCCGTTGTTGGCGAACGTGTTGTCCATGACGGTGTCGTTGCGGCCGCCCGAGAGCGTCATGCCGGTCCCGATCGGGCCGGCGGCGGCGCTGCCGGCCTGGGGCGCGTTGGCGTTGTTGTTGTCGTGCACGTTGTTGTGCATGAACACCCAGCACGAGTGGGTGTGGGTGATCGGGCTGGTGCCGCCGTTCGGGCAGGCACCGTTCTGGGGCGGGGGCGGGTCGCCCGCGATCTGCGTGTTGGTGTCCAGACCGTCCTGGTTGTTGTCGAACTGCGAGTTCTCGATGACGATGGTGCCGCCCGAGTTGGTTCCGGAGTAACCGAGGGCGTTGTACTCCATCCAGGCGTGGTTGATCGTGACGTCGCAGAGTTGGAGGCAGGCGCCGACGTACATGCCCGAGTCGTTCATGTTGCTGCCGTAGATCTGGTTCCAGCTTGCGGGACCCTGTGCGTTGGACGAGAAGATGCCGTACCCCGCCGCCGTGTCCTCGGTGGCGAAGAAGGTCGAGGTCCCGGTCAGGTAGGCGCCGGTGTAGCCCGCGAGGCCGATCTTCCCCGAGCCGTCGCCGCCGTTCCACCACACCTCGTTGCCCGAGTCGCCCGGGCCGCCCAGGAAGTTGCACACGGTGAGGTTCTCGATGCTGACGTTGTCGGCCTTCCACACGACGATGCCGTTGCGGCCCTGAGCCTTGCCGCCCACCACCGGGCCCAAGTTCTGGAACTGCGGATCGGAGCTGCACGGGGTCGGCGCCCCCGCCTTGGTGCCGTCGACGATCACGGAGTCGCGGTTCATCCCCCGGATGTGCAGGCCCGCCTTGGTCACGACCACACCGCCGTGTTCGCCGTTGGAGAACTGCGCCGACGAGGTCAGGTGGGCGTCGTCGGCCTCGTGGTAGTCGCCGGGGGCGACCAGGACGTAGTCGCCGGGCTGTGCCGCGTCGACCGCCGTCTGGATGGACGAGTACGACCCGGCCATGCCGTGGTAGCTGCCGACGAGCAGGACGGCCGGCGAGTGGGACGACGAGCACGCCGCCAGCGCCGCCCCGGCCAGAACCAGGGCGGCCAGGGCCACCGCTGCTCCGACCCCTCCCCGCCGTGAACTGCTCCGTTGTGCCATCTGCGCCTCCCCTGTCCCGCCGGTTGCCTAGCAGGTCGGCGCACTGCGTCCGGTGGCTGACGGAACCGGCACGTCCCAGCCGGCCGATTCTTCCCTTTGACATGGGGATTGCAACATGGGAGCCTGCTGGAGCCGGGGGTCGGCGGGTGCCCCCCGGAATGTGCCTGTGGCGGGCCGAAAGCGGGTCTCCAACTGCCGGCGCAAGTATCCAGCGACCGTTGGATTATCTCTGTGACAGGAAGGTGCTGCTGGTGACTCCCAGCTCCAATTTGGCGACGGGCGGGACAAACGGTGGAGACGTGAAGATCGGAATTCCGGTCCCGGACCTCTTGCCGCCCGAATTCGCCCTCGCCGAGGTCGAGGACGAGGCCGCGACGGTCGTCACCGACGGCCGCGTCGCGCGAGGACAGCGAACCCGGCGGAACGTGGCGGAAGCGCTCATGTCGTTGCTCCGAGAGGGCGACCCCGAACCAACGGCTCGAGCGGTGGCGGAGCGGGCGGGTGTCTCACTGCGGCTCGTCTTCCACCACTTCGCCGAAATGGACGACCTGTACCACTACGTCGCGGCGTTGCTGCTCCGACGCCAGTGGTCGGACATGCCCGGCGTCTCCCCCAAGCTGGCGTTGGCCACGCGGCTCGAGCGCATCGTGGCCCACCGCGCCGCGTTGTACGAGGAGATCTCGCCGATCCGGCGGGCCCTCGTGCGGCGGATGGCCTCGTCCGAGGGGGTGTGCGCCGCGATCGTGGCGGCGGATGGCTTGCTGCTCGAGAGCCTCAAGGAGACGTTCGTTCCAGAGCTCACGGCTCTTCCGGCGAGCGCCCGGATCGAGGTACTCGAGGCGATGGACGTGGCGTCGTCCTGGGAGGCGTGGGAGCGGCTGCGCACCATCTCGTTGTTGGAAGTGCGCGGGACGAAGCGCGTGATGACCCGCATGCTGGACGCGTTGTGCGCGGCTCCGGCAAGCATGCGACGTGGCGTGCACGTCGCCGCCGTATCCTGACGCCGGGTCGCTGACCCCGCCGGCGCGTCAGGGCGCCGCGCCGGCGGCTCCGTTTCCGGAGTCCCCCTCCGTGATGCGCCGACGGATCTCGGCCACCGTGGGCGCGGGATAGCCGAACATCCCGGGCCGCCAGCCGATCTCGATCTTCTGTACTCCCGGGGCCGTCGTCGACGAAGACGTGACAGGTGTTGGACAGGAAGGTCAGGGCACGCTCGCCCCCCGGGTACGACGTCGCCCCGCTCGAACTGCTGCGCGGCGGCCGACGTGACCGACTGGACGACCGCCGGCCCGATGGCGCGGGCCAGGAACTCGAGGTGGCTGCAGCCGCGCTCACGCCCGAAGCGCTCCTGCACGGCCGACGTGTAGCCCGCGGGCCACCGACAGCCCGATCAACTCGGAGAACTTCGGCTCGATGTCCGTGCATTCGGCGTGCGGGAACGTCTGCATGTCGGCGAGGGCGTCGACGATCATCAGGTCGGCGCGGCGGACCACGATGGCCAACTCCATGCCGTGCAGTTCGCGGGGCCCGAGTGTGCCGCTGGCCCACGGCCGCACGTCGGCCAGCGTGCCGATGACGACGAAGTACTCGTCGCGGAGGAACATCTCGATGTCGATGGAGCGGCGGTGCACCGGCGCCTCGTCCGAACCCGGTAGCGGGGCGGAGTGCGTCGACGGTCGGCGTCGCGGTGATCGGCACGACCGAGGGTCGGTGATGTCTCAGGCACGGCGTGATTTTGGCGTCCCCGATCCGTTCGGGCGCCAACGCCACCTCGTTGAAGCCGTGCAGGATCGGGGCGTTGCGGTTCCAGCTGATGCGGGTCACCGACGCCGTGCGCAGGTAGAGGCGCCAGTACAGATCCGGCGTCCCGAGCGCCCAGGCGACCGCGGCCTTGATCGGCGTGACGTGGCTGACCACGACGACGTCGCCGTCGGCGCGGCGCGCGCCGCTCCCGTCGGTGGCGAACAGTTCCTCGCAGGCGGCCGCGATGCGCACGTCCACCGTGGCCAGCGACTCGCCGCCCGCCGGGCAGAAGCCACGGTCGCGCTGCCATTTCTGCCAGACCTCGGCCGGGATACTCCCGAGCGGCTGGCACTCGAACTCGCCGTAGTCCACCTCGATCCAGCGCTCGTCGATGTCGACGGGGAGCTCGAGTCCCGAGCAGCATCGGCCGTGTCCACGGCGCGGCGCAGCGGGCTCGAGCGCAGCTCGGCACCGGGCGCTCGAAGAACGTGGGCACGGCGGCCGCCTGGGCCCGGCCGTACTCCGTCAGCTCGGCGTCGGTGCGGCCCAACAGCAGCCCCTGCGCGTTCGCCACGGACTCGCCGTGGCGAACGAGGATCAGCACGTCGGGGCGCACGGGCTCAGGCCGGCATGAGGATGCGACCCGCACTGCTCGCACGTCGCGACCTCGCCCGGCGGCAGCGCGCGGATGCGCTCGACCTCGACCGAGGAGAGCTCGAGGTGGCAACCGTCGCAGTGGCTCTTGATCAGACGCGCCGCCCCGGTGCCCTTCAGGTGGGTCGCGCAACTTCTCGTAGCGGTCGGACAGCGCGCTCGGGCAGCTGTGCCGCCTCGGCCGCGCGCGTCCCGACGGCCGAGGCGATGGCGGCCTCGATTTCGAGGCGCTCGTGCTCGACCTGGCCGCGCAGTTCCTTGGCGCGGCTCTCGAGCGGGTCGATCCGCGCCGCGCAGCGCGGCGAGTTCGGCATCGATGGGGTCCTGGTCGAGCATGACGACGAGCTCCTGCTCCTCGAGCTGGGCGCGCCGCTCGGTGAGGTGCTTCACCTCCTCGTTCATGGCCTGCAGGTCGCGCCCCGACGGAGCTGGTCGTCGCGTAGAGGCGCTGCTCCACGTGGTTGCGCCGCTCGGTGATGGCGGCGATCTGCGCCTCGAGGTCGGACTGGGTGGCGGCCAGGGCCGCCCGGCGCGCCGTCGGCGTCGGCTCGCTCGAGCCTCCAGGCCGGCCAGCTCGGTCTCGACGGCAGCCAGTCCCGACGCCTCGGGCAACGCATCGCGCCGGTGCTCCATCTGGGTGATCGAGGTGTCGAGGTCCTGCACCGCGAGCAGCCGGGTGAGGGTGTCGGTCACGACCGGTCCCCCGCCCGCTGGCGTCCGGTCGGCCTCGTAGGCGGCGCGGGCCAGCGGCAGCGCGTCGACGAACGCGGCGTCGGCCATGGCGATCGCCTCGTCCCAGCTGCACCAGCGTGCGTCGGGACTCTCGTCCGGTGGCGGGTGCGGGTCGTCGTCGCCGGCGATGAGGAGGTAGCGCAGGTCGAGGTGCGTGTGGCCGAGCGCCGCCTCGTGCACGTCGAGGTGGATCAGGCTGCGGGCCGCTCACCGGGTGCGCGACCTCCAGGCCGAGCTCCTCGATGGCCTCGCGCCGGGCCGCCACGTCGGGGGTCTCCCCGGCGTCGATGTGGCCGCCGGGCTGCATCCAGATGCCGAGACGCTTGTGCAGGTGCAGCACGGTGCCGCGGGCGTCCCACGACGATGCCCGAGGCGGTGACGTGGGTGCGGGTCGGCGTGCTCGTCGCACGGCGACGGCAGCCGGGCCAATTCCTCGAGGAATCGCCCCTTGGCCGCGGCCTCCCGCGGCGTCGCCGGCTCGTGACCTTCGACGAGTGCCCGCAGGTCCGCCGTGGTGGCGCCCATGATGGGACTGATTAGCACAGGTGGCCCGTGAGCACGGTGGTTGCGTGGCCGGCGATCCGCACCCTCTCGCCTTCGGGGCGCACGTAGAGCGTGGCCCCCCGCTGGGACAGCTGGCGGCCGACCAGGTCGTGCCGCCCCAACTGCGCCGCCCAGTACGGGCCCGCGGAGCACGCCGCCGAGCCGGTGGCGGGGTCCTCGGGGATGCCGACGTTCGGGCCGAAGACCCGCACCACGTAGTCGGCGCCGGAGGCGGCGTCGGCCGCCGCGGTGAGCAGGAGGGCCTTGTCACCGGTGGCGGCGATCGCCTCGAGGTCCGGCTCGTAGGCCCCCACGGCCTCCGGCCGAGGACACGACCACGAAGGTGAAGAACGCCGTGCGACCGCGTGTGGACGACCGCACCGGGCCACTGTCCGTCGAGGGAATCGGGCAGCGGCGAGGCGGTAATGGGATCGGCCGGGAAGTCGAGGACGACGCGGTCGGCGTCGAAGGCGGCGTGCAGCGGCCCGCTCTTGGTGTGGAAGGTGAGCGGGGCCGTGCCGTCGACGGTCCCCCACTGGCGCAGGGCGTGCGCCGAAGCGAGGGTGGCGTGGCCGCAGAGGTCGATCTCGGTGGCCGGCGAGAACCAGCGCAGCCCGAAGGTGGTGGGCGCGTCGCCGGGCACGAGGAACGCCGTCTCGGCGATGCCGAGCTCGAAGGCGATCGACTGCATGCGCGCCTCGTCGAGGGGCTGCGTCGAGCAGGCAGACGCCCGGCCGGATTACCCCCGAAGGGCGCGTCGCTGAAGGCGTCGACCCAGGCGAGAGGAATGGTCACGGTGACCACGATGCTAAGCGGGTGACGGCGTCGTGCAGCACGGCGTCCTGCTTGCAGAAGGCCCACCGGACGAGCGTGCGCCCGGCGTCGGGATCGGCCGGGTCGTAGAAGACCGAGCTCGGGATGGCGACCACCCCGCAGCGCTCGCGGCAGGGCGAGGCAGAAGTCGTGCGCGCTCAGGCCGGGCGCGACGGGCGGCGATGTCGGTCGTGGCGAAGTACGTGGCCGACGGGCGGTAGACCTGTAGCCGAGGCCGGCCAGGCCGTCGCAGAGCAGGTCGCGCTTGGCGGCGAGCTCCGTCGGCGAGGGCGTGCAGCCTGGCGCCGGTTCGAAGCCGAGGCCGTGCGCGATGGCGAGCTGGAGGGGCGCCGGGCTGGTGTAGGTGAGGAACTGCTTGGCGGCGCGGACGGCGGCCACGAGCGGCGCCGGGCCGCTGACCCCAGCCGACCTTCCAGCCGGTGAAGGAGAACGTCTTGCCGCCCGAGGAAATGGTGAGCGTGCGCTCGCGCATGCCGGGCAGGGTGGCCAGCGGCACGTGCGCGCCGTCGAAGACGAGGTGCTCGTAGACCTCGTCGGTCACCGCCAGGAGGTCGTGGGCCCGGCACAGGGCGGCCGCCTGCCCCAATTCGTCGGCCGAGAACACCTTGCCGGTCGGGTTGTGCGGGGTGTTGAGGAGGAGGAGCCGGGCGCGGGGCGAGGCCGCCGCGGCGGCGAGCTCGTCCGGGTCGAAGGTCCAGTCGGGCGGGTGCAGGCGGACGAGGCGGGGCACGGCGCCGGCCATCGACGCGCAGGCGGCGTAGGAGTCGTAGGACGGCTCGAACATGACGACCTCGTCGCCGGGCTCGCAGAGGGCGAGCAAGGTGGCGGCGATGGCCTCGGTGGCGCCGACGGTGACGAGGACCTCGTTGTCCGGATTCGAGGTCGAGGTCGTACCAGGCGCGCTGGTGCGCGGCGACGGCGCGGCGCAGCTCGGGGATGCCGGCGCTCGGCGGGTACTGGTTGTTGCCGTGGCGGATGGCGTCGGCGGCGATCTCCTTGAGCTCGGCGGGGCCGTCGGTATCGGGGAAGCCCTGGCCGAGATTGACCGAGTCGGTGGCGATGGCCAGCTCCGACATGGTGGCGAAGATCGTCGTGGTGAACGGGCGCAGGCGCTCCGCCAGCTGCGGGTGGGCGTCGCGGCGTCGGTGGCGGAGTCGTGGCGCGGCGGGGTCGATCTCAGCGTCCCCGGCTGCCACGCCCGCCGATCGTACCCGGCGATTTCTGGCGCCTATGGTCTGCGCCCACCGTGCTCAGCGTCGCCAACTACAACATGCACTGCGGGATGGACGGGTGGGGCAGGCCCTTCGACTATCGTCGCCGCCATCGGGACTCTTGGACGCCGACGTCATCGTGCTCGAGGAGTCCTGGACGACCGAGGGCGAGGCAGAGGGCCAGGCCGAGGAGGCGGCCCGGGCGCTCGGGTTCGAGGTGTTCACCCACGCAGCTCGCCGAGGGCCGGCGGATCCGCCCGCAGCCGGACGCGACCGACGCCTGGGTCGCCTGGCCGATCGTGGGCCGAGCAGAACCGGGCCCTCTACATGGACGGCGTGCGGCCGCCGCCCGAGGAGCAGGCAGACGCTCGCGCGTTGGCAAGAGGCCGAGCCGGGATCGCTGGGGCATCGCCGTGCTGGTGCGACCGACGCTGCCCGTGGAGGCGACGCGGCTCGTGCACATGAGCCCGTTGCGCGCGCGACCGCGTGCGCCGGGCGGCGCTGGTGGTCGACGTGACGCGTGGACGGGCAGCCCCATCTCGATCGCGGGCACGCACATGTCGCACCTCGTCTTCGGCTCGCACGCGCAACTGGTCCGAGCTCGGACACCAGTTGAAGACCGAGGCGCGGCCCGACGCCGTGCTTGGCGGGCGACATGAACACCTGGGGACCGCTGGTGCACGCCTTCATCCCCGGCTGGCAACGGGCCGTCGTGGGGCGGACGTGGCCGACGTGGCGTCCGCACAGCCAGATCGACCACATCTTGGTGCGCGGGGCCGTGCGTCCCGTGCGGGGCGCGGTGCTGCCCCACGCTGGGTCGGACCATCGGCCGGTGCGAGCGGAGCTGGAATTGGGCTGACGGTGCGGGACCGGACGCTTGTGCGGGTGCGAGAGTTGTCGGGTGGCGTCGGGAGGGTGGGTCGGCGTGGGCTGCGCTGTCGGCGCTCGTCCTGGCCGCGTGCTCGAGCTCCCCGGCGGGACCGGCGCACGGGCAGCGGGAGCGGGAGCGACCACGACGGTGCGCGTGCCGCCGCGCCTGCATGCGACCGGCTCGACGTCGACGACGGCCGGGGCGACGGCCACAACGACGACGGTCGCCGGAGGTGGTGCCGCTGCAGGTTCGGGGGCGGGGCCGAAGCTCGGCGTGGCCTCGACGTGGGGTGCCGCGGCCGTCGGCTTCGGACAGGTGAGGCCGGCGGAGATCTCTGCTCGGTGGAGACCCGAGCGGCGAGCTGACCGGCATCACCTGGCAGTCCTGGGGCGGGAGCCGGCCACCGGTACGGGCACCGGCACCTTCGTCGGGCCCAACCAGACCGCGGCCCAGGGCATGCGGGAGACGGCGACCGTGGTCGCGTTCGACCTCGGGGCGTGTGGCGGCAGTGCCGGCCTACCAACAGGTCAAGTGGTACTTCCCCGAGCAGGGCGAGACGCTCAGCACCGGGGCGAACACGACGTTCAACGCCTGCAGCGGGCCCTAGCTCTCGACCCACGCCGGAGGGCGGCGTCTCGGTGAGGGCGGTCACCGCCGCGCCGACAGTCGTGAAGATCCGGTCCTCGCCGATACGCCGCAACAGGCCACTGCGCTGCAGGCTCCGCGCGGACGTGGTCGCCGACCCGGGCGAGGGCGAAGTCGATGTGGTCTCGTTCGCATCGATCCACGATCTGCGTCAGCGCCCGGGTGCCGGTGAAGTCGAGATCCGACATGCCGATGGTGTCGAGTACGAGGACATGCGTGCCGCTGCCGCCATGCGCGAGCGCAGTCTCGACCTCCTCGCGAAAATGGACGGCGTTGGCGTACCAGAGCGGCGTGGCGAAGAGGACGACGAGGACCCCGGGCATCGGGGCGGCATCGACGTCGGCCGACAGCGGCGTCCAGCTGGTCGTGCCCGCCACGCGGCCCATGACGTGCAGCTGCGGGCGTGCCGTCAGGCGGATCCGATCGAGGAGGGCCAAGACGACAGCGGCGGCGATCCCCTGCTCGACCCCGATGAGCACGACCACGAGGAGCGTGATGGCGGCCAACGCGAACTCGAAACTGTCGAAGCGGGCGACGGTGACGAGATCCCGCCACTTGAAGAGCCGGTACGCCACGAACATGAGGACCGCCGCGAGCATCGACAGCGGCAGGTCCTTCAGCACGCCGGCCACGGGCAGGAGGAGGAGCACCGCAGCGGCCGCGCCGAGCGCGCCGGCCTGGGTTCGGCCGCCGGCGGTGACCACCGCCCCCGTCCGGGGCGGGCTGGCGTCGACGGGGAACGACCCGACCAGACCGGACAGGATGCTGCCGGCACCGACGGCCAGGAAGTCGCGTCCGGCGTCGATGTCGTAGCCGCCCTGCTCGGCGAACGCCCGCGTGGTCGCGGCGGTCTGTGTGACGACGACGAGCGCGACGACCGCAGCCAGCGGGGCGAGGTCGCCCAGCGTCGTCCAGGACAGGCCGGTGAGCCCGAAGTGGGGCGCTCCGGACTTGACCGTCCCGAGGACGGGAACGCCGTGCGCCTGCAGGTCGAACGCATTGACCGCGGCGATCGAGAGCACGAGCGCGATGAGGGCGCCCGGAATGCGCCGGTCGATACGGAAGGACACGATCATCACGGCGAGCACGCCGAGACCGATGGCGAGGGCGCCGCCGTTGATCTCGTTGAGGTGGGTCAGGACGTAGCCGAACCGGTGCTCGTTCGAGCCGCCCGTCGCCGGCAGGCCCAGGAAGTCGGGAAGCTGGTGGATGACGATGATCACGGCCACGCCGGAGAGAAAGCCGGTCACGATCGGAGTGGAGAGGAATTCGGCGATCCAGCCCAGGCGCAGGATGCCCACGAGCATCACCATCAGACCGACCATCACGGCCAGGATCCCCACCAACTCGATGTAGTGCGGCGACCCCAGCGCGGCGAGCCCGACGACCCCGGCGGCGAAGAGCGGCGCGATGGTCGAGTCGGCCCCCACCGACATCTGCGGGTTCGAGCCCAGGAGGGCGAACAGCACCGTGCCGGCGATGAAGGCGTAGAAGCCGGTCACCGGGGGCATCCCGGCCAGCCGGGAGGTCGCCAGTTGCTCGGGGAGGGCGATGGCCAGGAGGGTCAGCCCGGCCACGACGTCGGCGCTCACCCAGGCGCGTTGGTACCCGCGCAAGGAGGTGAGGACGAGGGGTGACCGCACCGCGACATCTTCTCCCACCTGCAGCGCCGTGCGACCGATACCGATTGAATAGTCTCGGGCTTCAGCCGAGTCGCCCGCCGCAGGCCGCAGCCGACCGCACGAGGCTGGACGAGGCTGAAGGAGGCCCCGACATCATGAGCGACTACCCCTACGCCGACCGCTTCGCCATCCATCGATCACTGCCCGAGCAAGGCATGACCCGCGACGAGGTGCTGTCGCAGCTCCACACCATGGCGACCGAGGAAGACGCCTTCTGGGAGACCGGAAAGTGCTCGGGCACCATGTACTGCGGCGACCACGACCACTACCGGTTCATGAACGAGGCCTTCGGTCTGTTCGCGCACGTGAACGTCCTGCAGCGCGACATGTGCCCGAGCGCCACCAAGTTCGAAGCCGAGATCATCGGGATGACACTCGGCCTCTTCTCGGGCGAAGCCGCCGAGCGCGGCGGGCGACGACCCCTGTGGTCTCGTCACCACCGGTGGAACCGGGAGCATCCTGCACGCGATCCTCGCCTACCGGGAGCATGCGGCCCAGACCCGCGGCATCACCCGGCCCAACGTGATCAAGCCCGAGACGGCACACCCGGCGTTCGACAAGGCGTGTCACCTCTTCGGCGTGGAGCTGCGGCGTGCCCCGGTCGACCCGGTCACGACACAGGTCGACGTGGACTGGGTGCGCGACCATATTGATGAGGGGACCATCGCCATGATCGGGTCGGCCTGTAACTACGGCTACGGCACGGTGGACCCGATCGCCGAGTTGTCGGACCTGGCGCTCGAAAAGGGCATCGGGTTGCACGTCGACGCCTGCCTCGGCGGCTTCATCCTCCCCTTCGGGCGCGAGCTCGGCTACGACATTCCGGCCTTCGACTACTCGCTGCCCGGCGTGACGTCGATGTCGGCGGACACCCACAAATACGGCTACGCGTTCAAGGGCTCGTCGGTGTGCAGCTTCCGCACCAAGGCGTTGCGCAACGCGCAGTACTTCTACCTGACCGACTGGAGCGGCGGGAAGTACACCTCGCCCGGCATGGAGGGATCACGTTCGGGCGGGCTGATCGCCGCGACATGGGCCTCCATGGTCCAGCTGGGGCACGCCGGGTACCTGGGCTACGCGAAGCAGATCTTCGAGACGTCCTTCGCCATGCAGGAGGCCGTGCTGTCGCATGAAGAGCTGCGGCTGGTGGGCAAGCCCACGTTCCTCTTCTCGTTCACTTCCGACGAGTTCGACATCTACCACGTGAACGACTTCATGCGGCAGCGTGGGTGGCGCTTCAACGGCCAGCAGTACCCCAACGCACTGCACATGGCGGTCACCCGGCCCCAGACCCAGCCCCAGGTGCGCGAGGAGTTCGCCACCGACCTGGCCGAGGCGGTCGGCTACGCCAAGGAGCACGCCGCCGAGGCGCCGCGGTCGGGGGCCATCTACGGCGGGGTGGCGGGCGGCATGACTGACGAGGCGGACGAGTTCATCCGTGCCGTCATGGCCGACATGCTCGACGGGCAGTCTGCGATTCCCACGAAGTGACGCGCTCCGCTGGCGGCGGCGCGGCCGGCGGCGGCGCACCGCGGGAGTGGGTGGCCGGATGCCTGGCCGCACAGGCGGCCCTCGAGGCGGACCTCGAGGGCCTGGAGGACGCCACCGCCCGTGCCGCGAGCCTGCTGCCGGGGTGGAGCGTCGGCCACGTGCTCACCCACGTCGCCGCGCAACGGCGACAGCGTGGTGTGGCGGCTCGAGGGTGCGGCGCGAGGCGAGCTGCGTGACCAGTATCCCGGCGGGGTGTCGCAACGGCGGGACGACATTGAGGCGGGGGCGGGGCGGCCGGCGGCTGAGCTGGTGGCCGACGTGCGGGCGAGCTCGGCGGCCGTGGCGCGAGTGCTGGCCGAACTGCCGGAGGCGGCTTGGGACGCGCCGTCGCGCACCTCCAAGGGCGTGGTCGAGCCGTCGCGCGACGCCGTCTTCTCACGCTGGCGTGAGGTGGTCGTGCACCACGGCGACCTCGGCTTCGGGCCGGTGCCCCAGCCGCCGGGCGCTCGTCGAGGAGTGGCTCGCCCGCGAGCTGCCGCGGTTGGGCGAGCGCACCGACGCAACGGAACTGCTGGCCTGGATCATCGGGCGCGGCGACGCCCCGGAGCTAAGGCCGTGGTGAGCGGCGGATAGCCGTTCCTCTTGCGCCAGGGAGGACGGGCAACTTCGCTCCTCGACTCTGATTATCAGCGAATAGCGACCAACGGGTCGGCGACTATCTCGCTTGGTGTGCCGTTTGGTCCGACCGGAATTGAGCCAGCGACGGTAACCCGGCGCATGCGCCGATCCCCTCCGCCATAGTCGTCCGTTGCGTAGTGCAGAGTGGCCTGGTTGTCCGAGATGACTACGTCGCCCGGCTGCCAGCGATGCCGGTACGTGAGCTCGGGTTGGCTCAGGTGCTCGTAGCACAGGCGAAGGAGATTGTCGCTCTCGATCCGTGACAGGCCCACTATGTGGGAGGTGAACCCAGGATTGACGAAGAGCGACCGGCGGCCGGTCACAGGGTGGACGCGCACCACAGGGTGGACGACCGGTGGGACGGTGGCGGCCTGATCCAGCAGCGCCTGCGCGTCAGAGCGTGCGAGGGCCGAGTCGGCTGGCTCGCCCCAATAGGCCAATGGGGTAATCCGATGGACGGCGCTCAGCTCGTCCAGGGCTCGACGCAAGGGCTCTGCGAGGCGCTCGTACGCGGAGCGGGCATCGGCCCACAGCGTGTCTCCACCCCACGCGGGGAGGGTTTCGGCGACCAGAACCGACGCCGCCGCCGGACGCAGGACGAAGGTGATGTCGGTGTGCCACCTTGCGTTGCGGCCACCCCGAGCCCCGTCGAGGACCAGGACCTCGGGATGCGCAGGGTCACCAGGCACTACCGGATGCGCCGGTGTCGGGGTACCCAACAAACCCGCCAGACGCACCTGACCAGCCTTGGACAGCGCCTGGCCCGGGAACACGAGCACAAGGTGCTCATAGAGCAGGCGCCGCAGACCTGCACCGTCCTCAACACGGACCAAGTCGACTCCGCTCACAGAAGCGCCCAGGCTCCCGCTCAAGCGCTCGACACCCCAGGTCCCAGCCTCACCATTCGGGCTGGTCGACATCAAATCAATCTATCGCCCAGGTGGCCAATCGGGCGATGCGTCGGACCACTCGAGCATCACCTTCTCGCTCTCGAGTTTTTTGTGTGAGCGCGGGCGTGAGTGGCCCACCTTCATGTGTGGGTGATCAACGAAGTCGCCCACACCTAGCCGTACTGCTGATAGGCGGCGACCCAGTTGGTTGCGATCGCCTGGCGAGCCGCAGCGAGCGTCATCTGGCCGGAACAAACGAGTCTCTTGAGGCTATTTTCCAACGAGTCCTTCGTGTTGGAGGTCGTCGTTGCTGCCGCTCGGTCATTTGGTTCGACCCACAGGTTGGCCGGATCGTTCGGATCCCCGCCCAACTCCAACGAAATCAGGTGGTCGTACTCCGCCGTGTGGAATGACCCCATGTAGCCGTACGCGGCCGCCGATGCGACCTTTTCCGGTTCCGTGACCCTCTCCGGCGGGCGAATACTCTCGGTATACCCACGCGAACAGATCGTCGAAGAGATCGTGGCTTGGGTTACCTGCGGGTTGATCGCGCCCGGAGTACATCGGGGATCGGGCAGCGGATAAGAACCGGAGTAGGTGTAGTGGCACGACCCGGGAGCCGGTTGCGGCTGGATCGTGTAGGTCGCCTGCGGGCCAGGGCCGACCTGAATGCCCGAGGCAAGTGAGGTGGATGTTGTTGTAGGCGGGGCTGTTGTCGGGAGCGGTTCGGAGGTTGTCGCCGTGGTGCTGGTCCTCGTGCTCGAGGCTGTTGTTTGGCTGCTGTTGTTCGTGGGGACGGCGGCGCATGCTGCGCCGAAGAGCGCAAGGGTCGCCACGATTCCAGCGCCGATGAGCTTCTTTTGACTCACCAGAGAGTGTGCACGCGGTTGGTCAGTGCTTCATCGTCGGGTGCGGTTCGATGACGACATCGGCCGTTCGAAGGCGTTTGAGCACCCGGTTCTCTCTCCCATAAGAGAGCGGCGTGAACAGGAGCGTGTCGAGAGGAAACCAAATACCGAGCCACACCAACACCCACCCGCCGGTGTCAAGGACCAGGTTGGCGTTCCCGGTCGCGCCCACAATGCTCCCTTTGATGATCACGAGAACGAATCCCAGAACGACAATGGGGAGCCCAACCCACAGTGAGAAGATTCCGTCGAGTCGGGTCGCTCGACGTTCTCGTTCGTTGTATTCGATTCGATGGTCGCAGTAACGGCTGAGGGTACGGCGAATCCGCTGATCCATGCCTTCTGAGATGCGGTCCGCAGGTAGGGCCAAGTCGATCTTTACGGGTCCGCCGGATCGACGGCTTCGCAAGACGCTGATGCAGTACTCGAGCCCCGTCATGAAGTTGCGGTACTCGGAGAACTGGTCTGCTGGTGCCAACACGAACATCTCTTCGGGACTCGTGAGCGACAGCGAGATGACCTGGGGAGACGCTGCTGCCATGACGCTATGGTCTAGCCGCTTCGCCAGCCCCAGACTCGTCTTTCGATGCTCCCGCCTGTTCGGCTTTGGAGGGTACTGCAGAGGTCCTTCAGCCGATCGCCGGCAGCGTCAGGACGCACGGCACTCGCTGTGCCTGCTCGGGGTCGAGCGCGTTGAGGACGTCTTGCGCGGCCACCTGATCGGACTCGATGGCGAGATGGTCGGCCAAGTCGGAGGCGCACTGGTGCTGCACGACGATGTTGTCCACGCCGATGCCGGAGGCCGCAGTGGCACACCTGGGATCGATGAAATCGCTCGTGTAGGGACGCACGAGCTCGTCGTACTCGGTGGCGATGGAGGTGTAGCTCACGCCGTCGACGGCGGCTCCGTCAAAGGGGCAGGTGGCCGCCTCGCCCGGGGTCGCCTGCGCGTTCGGGGCGTCGAGCATCTTGATGAAGGGCGATCCCACCAGGAACTCGGTGCAGGACCCGCAGAACGAGCCCAGGAATGCATTCTCCTGGGCGGAGAACCCATACGCCGCCCCGAGGTCGTAGAGGTCGGAGAGCCCCCACAGAGTGGTCCCGTGGGGCAGGCCGCTCAACATCACGAAGTGCTCCACGAGCTGCGAACCGCCCAGGAACTTCAGGTAGTAGTCGGGCATCGTCCCGCCCTCGGAGTGGCCCACGATGTCCACCTTCGACGCGTGGGTCGCGGCCAAGACCCAGTCGACGAACGCGGCCAGCTGGTGCGCACTCGCCACCATGTCGGTGAGCCCGCCGATCTGGTCGAAGGGCCGCGGCGCCGCGGCCATGTTGCCGTAGGTCAACGAAAAGACGCAGTAGCCATGGTTGGCCAGGTAGGGCGCCATCGTCTGCCAGTTGTCGTTTTGGTTCGCGGCGAGCCCGTGCACCAGCACCACCGGGTCGGGATGCTCGGCGCTCGGCGTGCACGGGACGTTGGACCCAGGTGGAGCCACGCCGGGCCCGTCCTCGGACGCGGCGACGATCGCCGTGGTGAGGAACGACCAGACGACCGGGTAGTGCGGCGCCGTCGCCGTAGGTGCCGCACCGGCCGGACCGGCCGAGACCGCGCCGCCGACGAGCAGAACGAGACCCACCACCGTCCCACGCAACATCCGCCTCGCGCGCATCTGGCGGGTTTTGTAGCACAAATCGGCCCGACCGGGTCTCGGACCCCGGACCGACACACGGTGCCGGCGGGGTCCCTAGCTGGAGAAGAAGGCCCGGCCGGAGCGGTCGACGGCGACGCAATAGGTCGTCGTCGGACACGAGATCGCTGTCGAGCGCGTGGCCGTTGTCGATCAGCGTGCCGCTACTCCAGGCGGTGCCGTTCCAGCCGAAGACGCGGCCGATGGAGTCCACGGCGCGACAGAAGGTCGGAGTCGGACACGACACGCCCGTGAGGCCCGAGGCGTCGGTGCCACTGAGGGGCGGCTCCGTGGCGATCGAGACGGGCGGGGTGAACCCGAGCCCGTTCCAGGTCAGGACGCTGCCGCTGCTGTCGACGAGGGCGCAATACGTCGTCGCGGCACACGAGACCGAGTTCAGCTGGCCCTGCGCGTCGGCGTCGTTGGGCTGGGTCCAGCTGTGGCCGTTGAACACCGAGGGCCCGCCCTCGGCCGCGATGCAGAATCCGGGCGACACGCAGGAGATCTGGTTGGCCGCGCCCCAGGCCCCGAGGTTGCCCGACCAGCCCGAGCCGTTGAAGGCGAACGAGTTCCCCTCGCCGTCGACGGTGATGCAGAAGGTGGGGCTCGTGCAGTCGATGGCGGTGAAGCCCTGGGCCGCCGAGATGGTGGCCGGGGGCAGCCAGGCCGACCCGTTGTAGGTCGCCACCTGGTTCTGGCTGGGTGCGGCGGCGCAGAAGGTGGCGGAGACACACGAGAGATAGGAGACGCCCTGGGGTGCGGGCGACGGCAGGGCCGGACCGAGCGCCTTCACCTTGTCGAACTCGAGGCGGTACGTGTTGCCGTTCGCGTCACCGGCGATGCAGGTGCCCGGCCGACGGGCACGAGATCGTCGTCAGATTGGCGCCCGACGCGACGGGAATGGCCGGCGACCACTACCCAGCGGGACCGGCGTCGGCTTGGTCGACGTGGTCGTGGTCGCGGGCACCCGAAGGTCGCGGGCGACGAGCTGCACGCGGCCACGAGGACCGGGAGCGCCGCGAGCGCGACGACCGACCAGCGCGGCCCGGAGCGAAGCGCGACGTCCGCGCACTACTGCTGGACCGGGAGACCGTTGGCCTCGAGAGCCCGGTGGCGCGACCACGTGTCGAGCACGATGAGCGTCTTGGTGCCGGTGACGCGGCCGCGGCGACGCAACTGCTCGATGACGTGACCGAGACGCTCGACGTCGGGCACCTGCAGCCAGACCAGCGCGTCGGGGTCCCCGGCGGTCGTGAAGACGGCCTGCACCTCGGCCAGCTGCATCGCCGTTTCCTTGATCTCCTGGAGATCAGCTGTGCCGGCGAAGCGCACCTCGGTGAAGGCCTGGATGGGCCGTCCGGCCTTCCGGTGGTCGACAACCACCGTGTAGCCGGCGATCACCCCGGTCCGTTCGAGCCGCTCGATCCGGCGGGTCACGGCCGAAGCTGACAGCGAGACCTGCTCGCCGATATCGGCCATCGTGCGCCGGGCGTTGTGTGACAGTAACTCGATGATCTGGTGATCAATCGGGTCGAGTTCCTCAGTTCCCATGGCTATAAGCCTAACGAAACGCGGTTCGTCTGCACGTTCGGTGCGATTTCGGGCCGTTTTACGCCCAACTCCGTTGCGTAACTACCCAGCTGGGCCTCAGGCGGGCCGGCGGTGTACCGAGACGGCGTAGGCGTCGCCGGGGGCAGAGGGGTGGCGGTCCCACGAGGACCAGCGGTCCTCGAGCTCGAGCCCCGCGGCAGCGGCGTGGGCATCGTGGCCGGAAGGCTGGAGCCCTCCGCGACGTTGGGAGTAGCCGGCGACGAGGCGGCCGCCAGGATGCACATGGCGAGCCGCGTTGGCGATCACCTGTCCCTCGGTGCCCGAGGGCACGAAGATGAGGACGTTGCCGGCCATGACGACGACGTCGAAGGTGCGGCCGAGGTCCAGCGCCGGGTCGGCGAGGTCGCCCTCGATCCAGGTGAGGTCGGGCGCCTTGGCCCGGGCCGCCTCGAGCATGGCCGCGTCGACGTCGAGGCCGACGACGTCATGGCCGCGGCGGCTGAGCTCGATGGCGACGCGGCCGGTGCCGCAACCCGCATCGAGCACGGTGATGGGGCGGTACGACGCCACGAGCGCGGCTTCGCCGTGCATGTCCATGCCGGTCGCAGCCAGGTCTTCGAAGCGACGGTCGTAGGCGGCGCCCCGCGGGACGTCACTCTCCTGCCAGCGACCGGGCACCGAATCGAGCGTTGAGTGTGCGGGTTGGTTCGCCGCTCGGCGCGGCGGTCGCCCTACGGGATGGAGACGTCGGGGATGGAGACGTTCGGGATGGACGGGACCGTCACCGTGGTGGCACCCGCCGGGAGCAACGAAGAGGCTCGCTGACGGCTTGGAGGAGTACTTCGTCATCTTGAAGACGGTCGAGCCGTTCGTTCCGACGTAGGCCAGGAGGCCCTGCTTGGTGACGCAGTACTTGCCCGACTTCCCCTTCACGGTGGCCGAGAGGCAGGTCGCTTGTTGCCCGGCGAAGGTCTGCGCTCGACGTCGTGACCTTGATGCCGAGGGCCCGGGCGACGGCACCCGCCTTGGCCTCGTTGAGCACCCCGAGCAACGCCGTGGGGCTGAACGCACCCTCGAGCGCCGAGCAGCGGGTTGGCGCCGCACTCGCTGGTGCACTGCACGCTGCCCGCCTTGGTGGTCGTGGTCGTCGACCCCGAGTTGCCCGAGTTCCCCGAGTTGCCGGAGTTCCCGCAGTTGCCCGAGCTGCCGCTGTTGCGAGCTGTCGCTCGGCGAGCAGAAGTAGGTCTTCTTTCCGGTGCCGATGACGCTCGAGCCGTCCGACGTCGTGAAGTTCGACTTGCCCGGACTGCTGCGCGATGGTGACCGTGGTCGCCTTTCCACCGTCCGGTGTCGGTGTAGGTGACCTGGTAGGTCAGCTTCTTCGCGTTGTTGAGGTTCTTCTCGAGCGTGCTTGATCTGGGACTGGCTGAGCCCCTTGGCCGAGGCCGGCAGGGCGGGCAGCACGACCAGGGCGAGGCCCACGGCGGCTGCGATGGTGAGGGCACGAGTTCGCATGCCAGAACGGTACCTCGCAACCCCGGGCGCCGGGGTGAATTTCTGCGTCGATTTTCGTGCGGCGAGGCGCCCGGGCGGGCGGTAGCGGGGGTGCTGCGGTAGGGTGGCGCCGCCATGTGCCTCTTGGTCGTTGCCGTCCCAGGTCGTGCCGGGAGAGCCGCTGATCGTCGGGGCCAACCGAGACGAGGTGCTGGACCGGCCGGCGATATCGCTCACCGTGCTCGACGAGGGCCCGCCCCGGGTGCTCGGCGGGCGCGACGAGCAATCGGGCGGGACGTGGCTCGCCGTCAACGAGGACGGCGTCTGCGCCGGGCTGACGAACCAGCCGCTCGGCGACCTGAAGGATCCCACCAAGCGCTCGCGGGGCGAGCTCCCGCTCGCGGCCGCCCGCTGCCCGACGGCGGCGGCCGGGGTCGACACGCTGGTCCGGGACTACGACCCGGCGGACTACAACGGCGCGTGGCTGCTCGTCGGCGACCGCTCGTCGCTGTACTTCGTGGACTTCACCGGGGCGGCGGTGTCGGCGGTCGAGTTGCCCCCGGGGATCCACGTGCTGGAGAACCGCTCGGTCGACGAGCCTTCGCCCAAGGTCGATCTCGTGCGCTCGGCCGTGGGCGCACCGGCTTCGGGGGACGCCATCGTCGAGGCGTTCCGGGCGCGTGCTGACCGACCACCGGATCCCCGAGGGGGACGAGCGGCCGAACGCGGCGACGTGCGTGCACCTCGACGGGTTCGGGACGCGGTCGTCGTGCCTGGTGCGGGTGGGGGCGGTGGCCGGCGTGCCGCCCCGGCTGTGGGTGGCGGACGGGCCGCCGTGTACGGCCGCGTACGAGGACGGCTCGGGGTTGTGGGGCTCGGGTGCCTAGCTGCGGACGAGTGGCTTGTACTTGATGCGGTGGGGCTGGTCGGCGTCGACACCGAGGCGCTTGTGGCGGTCGGCCTCGTAGTCGCTGAAGTTGCCCTCCCACCACCGCACGGCCGAGTCGCCCTCGAAGGCGAGCACGTGGGTGGCGATCCGATCGAGGAACCATCGGTCGTGGCTGATGACCACCGCACAACCGGGGAACCCGAGCAATGCGTCCTCGAGGGCACGCAGGGTGTCGACGTCGAGGTCGTTGGTCGGCTCGTCGAGCAGGAGCACGTTGCCGCCGCTGCTCAACACCTTGGCCAGCAGGACGCGGTTCCGTTCCCCGCCGGAGAGCTGGCCCACCTTCTTCTGCTGGTCGCTGCCCTTGAAGCCGAAGCCGGCGACGTAGGCCCGGCCGTGCATCTCGCGGCCGCCCACGACCATGCGGTCCGCTCCCCCGGTGATCTCCTCGAACACCGTCTGGTCGCCCTGCAGGGTGTCGCGTGACTGGTCGACGTACGCGAGCTGGACCGTGGCGCCGATGGTGAGGCTGCCCTCGTCGGGCTTCTCCTCGCCCACGATCATGCGGAACAGGGTGGTCTTGCCCGCGCCGTTCGCGCCGATGACGCCGACGATCCCACCGGGCGGAAGGTAGAAGGTCAGGTCGTCGATCAGCAGCCGGTCGCCGAAGCCCTTCGCCACGTCCTTGGCGTCGACCACCTGATCGCCCAGGCGCGGACCGGGCGGGATGGCCAACTCGACATTGTCGGCCCGCCGCTCGGCCGCCTCCGCCTCGGCGACCAGGTCGTTGTAGGCCGTGATGCGCGCCTTGCCCTTGCTCTGGCGGGCCCGGGGCGACATGCGGATCCAGTCGAGCTCGCGCTCGAGGGAGGCCTGGCGGGAGCGGTCGGCCCGCTCCTCGGCGGCGAGGCGCGCCTGCTTCTGCTCGAGCCACGAGGAGTAGTTGCCCTCCCAGGGGATGCCGGCGCCGCGGTCGAGCTCGAGGATCCAGCCGGCCACGTTGTCGAGGAAGTAGCGGTCGTGGGTGACGGCGACGACGGTGCCGGGGTACTCCTGGAGCGTCCGCTCGAGCCAGGCGACGGACTCGGCGTCGAGGTGGTTGGTCGGCTCGTCGAGCAGCAGGAGGTCCGGCTTGGCGAGCAGGAGCCGGCACAGCGCGACGCGGCGGCGCTCTCCGCCGGAGAGCGTCTCGACCTTGGCGTCGCCGGGCGGGAGGCGGAGGGCGTCCATGGCGATCTCGAAGGTCCGGTCGAGCTCCCACGCACCGGCGGCGTCGATCTTGGTCTGGAGGTCGGCCTGCTCCTTGAGCAGCGCGTCGATGTCGGCCTCGGGGTCGCCGAAGGCGGCGCACACCTCGTTGTAGCGGTCGACCAGTTGCTTCGCCTCGCCGACGCCCTCGGCCACGTTGCCCGCCACGTCCTTGGTGGGGTCGAGCTGCGGCTCCTGGGGCAGGTAGCCGACGGTGAACCCCGGCGTCAGGCGGGCCTCGCCGGTGAAGCCGTCGTCCTCACCCGCCATGATGCGCAACAGCGAGGACTTGCCCGAGCCGTTCGAGCCGATGACGCCGATCTTGGCGCCGGGATAGAAGGACAGGTTGATGCCCTTGAGGACCTCGCGGTCGGGTGGGTAGAAGCGCTTGAGGCCGCGCATGGTGTAGATGAACTGGGGGGCCATGGCGACCAGTGTGCCCGATGGCGATCGGGCCTCAGTTCGTCGGTCGTTCTAGGCGGACCCGGGCCAGGTGATGCGGCGCCGCCGGCGCTCGCTCACCATGCCGCTGTCGACGAACCAGCGGGCGGAGGCCTCGAGGGCCTCGTCGGCCGGCCGGGGCGAGTAGCCGAGCTCGGCGCGGGCGCGGGACACGTCGAACGCCATCTGGGACGTCGACATGCGAGCGGCCTCGAGCGGGATGGAGGGATGGCGGTGGAGGATGCGACCCTCGATCGTCTCGGACACCGCGGCAACGGCGAGGGACAGCGCACGGGGGACCTTGAGTGCGAGCCCTCGGCAACCCCGTGATGGCGGCCAGCCGGCCGAGCAGCTGCTCGAGCGTCAGGTTCTCGCCGCCCAGGATGTAGCTGCGACCGTTGCGGCCCTGCTCGAGGGCGAGCACCTGGCCCTCGGCGACGTCGTCGACGTGGGCCACGTTGAGGATGGTGTCGACGAAGCCCGGCACACGGCCGTTGAGGTAGTCGAGGACGAGCTGGCCGGTCGGCGTCGGGGCGCGGTCCCCCGGGCCGAGCGGGAAGGTCGGCAGGATGATGGATGCCGGCAGGCCCTCCGCGATGGCGCGCAGCACCTCGTGTTCGGCGACGTACTTGGATCGCTTGTACGAGCCGTAGAGGTGGCGCACGTCGGGGAACGAGCGCTCGTCGGCGGCGGTGCTCCCGTCGGTGACGTGCTCGAGCCCGAGCGTGCCGACCGTGCTCGTGTAGACGAGCCGCTCCACGCCGGCCTCGGTAGCGGCGCCGAGCACGTTGCGCGTGCCGTCGACGTTGATGGCATAGAAGGCCGAGGGGTCGCGGGCCCAGAACCGGTAGAGCGCCGCCACGTGAAAGACGGCGCGGCAGCCGTGCACGACCTGGCGCACGTCCTCGGCGCTCCGCAGGTCGCCCACCACCTGCTTCACGTCGAGACCGTCGAGGTTGGCCGTGTCGGCCTGCGGCTCGACGAGCGCGACGACCTCCTGGCCACGCGCCAGCAGGTTGCGGGTGACGGCGGAGCCGATGAACCCGGTGGCGCCCGTGACCAGGACGCGGTCGCCCGACTCGAGCCTCACAGCCGGTACTTGTGCAGCGAGCCCATGGCCATGGTCTTGCCGAACTCGAAGATCAGGCTCGATCCCTTCTCGGCACTGGCGAGGACGTCGTCGAGGGCGTCGGTGAACATCTCGACCTCGTCGTCGCCGGCGATCAGCGGTGGCAGGAGCTTGACGACGTTCATGTTGTCCGCCGCGACCTGGGTGAGGATCCGGTGCCGGTGGAAGAGCGGGACGACGATCATCTGCGAGAACAGGGCCGAGCGGAGCGCCTCGATCATGCGGAAGCGCCGGCGGAGGCTCGGTGTCGTCGGCTCACCGAAGACGAGGCCGATCATCAGGCCCATGCCGCGCACCTCGTGGAGGAACTCGTAGCGATCGACGAGCGGGCCGAGCGCCTTGGTGAACGCCTTGCCCGTGCGCTGGACACGGTCGAGGATGTCCTCGTCGTCGAACGCCGCCAGCGTGGCCAGGCCGGCCACCATGGCCAGCTGGTTCTGGCTGAAGGTCGACGAGTGCACGACGGCGCGGTCCATGGAGCTGAACACGGCGTCGGACACCTCGGCCGAACACAGCATGGCGCCGACCGGGATGTAGCCCCCCGAGAGCGCCTTGGACACCGTGATGATGTCGGGGGTGATGCCGAACTGCTCGTGGCAGTGGAAGGTCCCGCTGCGCCCCATCCCGGCCTGCACCTCGTCGAGCACCATGAGGGCCTTGTGCTTGCGGCAGAGCGCCTGCGCCTCGAGCCAGAACTCGTCGGGCGCGAGGTTGACCCCCTTGCCCTGGATGGGCTCGATGATCAGCGCCGCCACGTCGCCGCGCCGCAATTCACGGCCCAGTGCGCCGATGTCGCCGAACGGGATCATGTCGGCCCCGGGCAGGAGCGGCCCGAAGCCGCTGCGGAACTCGCGCCCGCCGTTGAGTGCGAGCGCGCCGGTCGTCAGGCCGTGGAAGGCGTGGTCGCAGTAGAGGATGCGCGTCTTCTTCGTGGCGGCGCGGGCGAACTTGATCGCACTCTCGATCGCCTCGGCGCCCGAGTTGGTGAAGAAGACCCGCTCGATGCCCGAGTGCGACCGCTTGACGAGCTCCTCGGCCAGGACGCCGGGCAGGAGGGCGCAGTCCATCTGGACGAGGTTCGGCAGATCGGCATCGAGCGCCTCGTGCAGGGCCTGGGCGATCCCCGCGGTGGCCGCGGCCGAGGGCGAAGACCCCGAAGCCGGAGAGGAAGTCGAGGTAGCGCTCCCCCTTGTCGTCGATGAGGTAGCAGCCCTCCCCCTTTTCGAAGAAGCGGTCGAACTCGATGGTGCCGAGGACACGGGGCAGTTGGGGATTGACGTATTTCGAATGGAGGCTGAAGTTCTCGCCCTTTCGCTCCTCCAACACCTTCTTCAGTTCAAAGGGCATGCAGCGGGCTCCATGGTTCGGGCGGACGGTTCGTTGAGGTTATCGGCGGCCGCGCCGCCCCGGACACCACCGGCGCTCGGTTCGCACCCAGCCGAAGTCCTGTTCCTGCCCAGCCACCCGGGCAACGGCGCCGTTTCATGCCAAGATCGCCAGGGACCACCGGGGAGGGAGACGGCGCGTGACCACGACCAGCCCGAACATCCTGCTCGTCATGTCCGACCAGCACCGGGCCGACATGATGCACTGCGCGGGCGACGCGAGCATGCAGACGCCCGCGCTCGACGGCCTCGCCGCGACGGGGGTCCGCTTCTCGCGGGTGTCGTGCCAAGGCCCGCTGTGCATGCCGTCGCGGGCATCGTTCATGACCGAGCGCTACGTGCGCGACCACGGCGTCTTCACGAACTGGGAGGAGATCGCGCCGGACAGCCCGACCTACGTGCGGGCGCTGCGCGAGGCCGGCTACCACACGGCCCTGCTCGGCAAGGCGCACCTCTACCGGGAAGAGAACCTGCCGGTCGCCCACATGAACGAGATGGCGAGCCGGCTCGAGGCACTCGGGTTCGCCGAGGTCTTCGAGACGGGCGACAAGTTCCTGCCGAAGATCCCGACCAATTACAGCGACTACCTGGCCGGGCAGGGTCTGTTGGAGGCCTACCGCCAGCACATCGCCGACCGGAGCTACCAGGGCGAGAACGAGGACGGGCAGAACGCCACCAAGTGCGTGCCGATGTGGGACTCGACGCCGATGCCGCTCCCGCTCGAGGCCTATGTGGACACCTGGCACGGCGCCCAGGCGGCGCGCTGGATCGAGGAGTACGACCGCGATGCGCCCTTCTTCTTGTTCGTCGGGTTCCCCGGACCGCATGATCCCTGGGACGCCCCGGCGGAGGCGGTGGCCCGGTACGACGGGGTCGACATCTCCATGCCGGCCTCGACGACACGCCCCGTGGTCGAGGGGACGGGCCGCTACGGGGGGTTGCTGCAGGGGTTCATGTGGGTGTCCGACTCCGAGTCGATGACCGACGACGCCATCCGGGGCATGCGGCGCTCCTACGCCGCCGACATCACCGTTATCGACCACGCTCTCGGGCGGATCGTCGATGCACTCGACCGGCGCGGGCTGCTCGACTCGACCTGGATCGTCTACACCAGCGACCACGGCGAGATGGCCGGGAGCCACGGGCTGATGTCGAAGTGCGTGTTGTACGAGCCGGCGGTGCGCGTCCCCCTCATCGTGCGGCCACCGGGAGGGTGCACGCCACGGGTGGTCGACTCGCTCATTGAGCAGCTCGACGTGCCGGCGACGGTGCGCGAGCTCGCGGGCGCCCCCGAGGTGCCCGACAGCGCGGGTCGATCGCTGCTGGCGGTGCTCGGCGGCGGCGATCCCCCGGCGCGCGACGTCGCCGTCAGCGAGAACTGGGGCTTCGCCGTGTTCGAGACCGAACGTCACAAGCTGGTCGTCGACGAGGACGCGGGCACGCCGTGCCAGCTCTTCGACCTGTTGGAGGACCCGGCCGAGGACCACGACCTCCTGGCTGACCCGTTGGCGGCGTCAGTGGTGGAGGAGATCATGGAGACGCACGTGCGCCCGTTCTTCGTGACGCCACCGGCGCGGCCGCACCCGAGCCTCTTCACGGGTGGGCCGGACAGCTAGGCGGCTCGTCGGCCGCCGTGTGGCGGCGTCAGCCGGTCGGAGTGGACGGCAGCGTCGCCCCGTAGGCGGCGTTGAACGCCGTCAGGACGCTGTCGGGGTTGCCCGGCGTCGACACTTGCTTGTTGCCCTGGATCATGACGCCGGCGTCGTTCTGGTAGTTGAGCGCGGCGCTCGTGTAGGCGGGCGTCCCGCTGCTGACGATGGTCTTGAGCACGCCGGCGCTGTCGAAGTCGCCCGTGTTGGCTCGGCGGGTTGAAGGCGTATTTGGCGAGCGTGGCGATCCGGCCGCCGACCGACGGCGCCTCCATCACCCATTCGGCCGAGGTACCGGGGCCGCTGTAGGCCTGGTTCGTCGTGAACGTCCAGCCGCGCGTGGTGTTGCTCAGGGTGATCACCCAGACGTGCTGCGACGGGGCTGCCTTCTCTGACCGCCCGGGACCACCTTTGCCGCCAGGACCCCCGCCGCCCGAGAGGGTCGACGTCTCGTAGATCGACGCCTTCATGCGGTCGCCCGCTCACGACGACGTAGGAACCCGGCAGCGCGGTCTCGGCGGCCGGCAGGATCTCCCACCACGCGTTGTAGTGGGCGGCGCCGTTGTAGAAGTCCTCCTCCGTCCCGGTCTGGATGAGGTTGCTGTTGTTGAAGCCGTCGACGCCGATCCAGGCCGACGAATAGGTGGGCGTCGCGGACGAGGCGACGGAGGGAACGGTCCACGTCGAGGTGACCCCGGTGAACGTCCCGGTCTCGGCGTAGCCGGACCAGTTCGACGCCGCCCAGGTGTTGACGACGCCCGCGCCGGCCGGCTTGGCCGGGCCGCCCGGTGCGCCCGGTGCGGGAACCGGGATTCGAGGTGGGTGCGCGATGACAGGCGCCGCTGTGGCGGTAGCGGTTGCGGCGGTGGCCGCCGTCCCGGCACCGGCCGAGATGATGAGCGCCGAAGTGAGCAGACCTGCTCCCGACAACGCACCGAGTGCGCGACGCAGATTCTTCACGTGTTCCCCCTTGACCTTGCTCGCGGCCTCGCCGCGCTGCCTTGCAATCGTAGATGCCCGGCCCGGGCGATAGCAATGGATCGAGGGGGCCGAACGGCCCCAATTGGGCAGGTCGTTGAGGTCCGGAGGGGTGGGCGGCTACTGGTAGCGGGCCGCCGGCGTGCCGGGTGGGTTGAACACGCCGGGCTGGACGTCGGGGTTCGCCACGACGACCTCGCCCTCGAGCCCGTCGGGGTCGGTGAAGAACATGGACAGTACCGGCCCGAAGTCGGTGACGAACTCATCGGCGGCGCCGCGTGCGATCAGCCGGCGGCGAATCTCCTCGAAGGCCGCGAGGGATTCCGCCTGGAGGCCGAGATGGTCGATGCGGCCCCGCCCGAACATGGGGATCTGGCGGTCGGCCTCGGTGTTGCCCTCGACCTCGAACAGGTTGATCTCGGCACGCCTCGCCGATGCGCACGAAGGTGAGGAGGCCCTCGTCCCCCATCTGCTGTTGACCATCGACCACCGCCTCGAACATGTCGCGGTAGAAGTCGACGAACCGTTTGGTGTCCTTGGTCAGGATGGCCACGTGGTTGACCCCGTTCAGCAGCACGGCATACCTCCTTGCCTCGCCCAAACCTCAGGGCTTGCCCTAGCCCAAACCTAAGGGATCGGGCCGCAAGACGCGTCCGGCCGGCATGGTCGGCTGACGGCCGACCTCCTCTTGCAGCCAGGCGCGCTGCGCGTCGATGGCACCGACGCGCTCGGGTGGGACGCAGTTGGGGAGGTCGTCGAAGACCGCAGTCAGCTTCCGCGTGATCTGGGGGGAACCCGACCCGTACAGCGCGATCTCGGTGAAGGCCAGCTCGACGAGGCGGTCCCACCCCGGCACCGGGACGATCAGCCGGACCGAGCCCTCGGCGTCGACGTAGTAGCCGGTGGGGTCCGGGCGGGCGGACACGGCGCGGAGCACCCCGTGCAGACGATCGAGCGCCTGCACTGCGGTCGTGGGGTCGTTGATCGCCGGCGAGAGGGCACGGATGGCGATGTCGACCAGCTGGCGCACCCCGTAGCTCGGGTCCTGGTAGATGGTGCGGGCGGCCGAGCTGTTCACCGCCCGCAGGACGGTGCTCGGCCCGGGCGCCGTGCCGCCGAGCGCCTCCATCACCTCGAAGCCACGTGGGACGTACGTGCCGACCGGCATGGTCAGGCGCAGCACGCAGCCGTGGTCCGCCGCCACCTGGACCAGCCGGTGGGCGTCGATGCCATCGAGCACGGCATCCGCGTGGTCGAAGTCGATGCGCCCCGTGACGGGGAGGCCTTGGGGCAGCTCGGCGTCGACGTAGGCGGAGGGCTCGGCGAACACGGTCGTCGCCGAGCCGACCGTCTCGCGGAAGACCGCTTCGATCACGTACGTGACCCGCATGGAACGCACGGTCGAGTGCACGAAGAACACGAACACGATGACGGAGATCATGACGAGGAGGTACGCCAGCCCCACCGCACCCTGGGCCACGGTACGCGCCGTCGAGGCCGTGCCGATGCGGGACAGCAGCGTGAGCGAGTACACGAAGGTCGCGATGAACGTGGACAGCGCCAGCTTGGTCACCGGTTTTCGCACGAACGTGCGCAGTACCCGCGGCGAGTACTGCGTGCTCGCCATCTGGAGCGCGACCAGGGTGATGGAGAACACCACGCCGGTGAAGGTGAGCAGCGCGGTGGCGATCGTGGCGAGCAGCGTGCGGGCGTCGTCCAGGTTGGTCGGGAACAGACCCTGGTGGAACGCTGAAGCTGTGCAGGTTCTTGGCCGCGATGTCGCCGCCCACCCACGCCGCGATCGCCGCGAGCGCCGGCCAGAACCAGAGGGACTCGCGGCGCATCTCCCGCAGGTGGGCACGGCGCGCACTGAAGGGCGCGGGCACGATGCCGCGGACGGTCGAGGGCACCGCCGTCATGGGTCCTCGTGCACGGGGTCCTCGTCGGCCGCCGTCCCGGTGGCGGCGCGGAGCTGGCGGAGACCCACGATCGGGTAGATGAGGACCGACAGCATGCCGGCGGCGATGAGGGCGGACGCGTTCTGCGGCTTCATCTTGTGCTCCTGCACCCCGATGGTGGTGATGACCACGATGAGCGGCAGTCCGGTGGAGGCCAGGATGGCGAGCGCCTTGAGCTGGCGCGGCTCGAGGACGCGGCGGAAGAAGACGAGGGTCGGCAGTCCCCGGGTGACGAGGAACAGCAGCGGCGAACAGCGGCACCAGCAGCAGCACCTTCGGCTTGTGCTCGAGCGCGCTCAGGTCGAAGTTCACGCCGCTCTCGATGAAGAAGATCGGGATGAGGAAACCGAAGCCGATGGCCTCGAGCTTGCTGACGATCGGCTCGCTGTCTCGCCCCGGATGAAGAGCCGGACGACGACGCCGGCGGCGAAGGCGCCGAGGAGCACATCGAGGCTGAGCTTCATGGCTAGATAGACGAGCAGGATGACCAGCAGGACCGAGATACGGACCGGCAGCTGCGACGACGAGTGCAGGTGGCGGCTGAGCATGGCGACGAGCCGGGGTGGGTGCACCTGCGTGGCCAAGAGCGCGGCCAGCACGGCGATCGCCACGAAGGCGGCCAGGAGAAGGACGGTGAGGCTGGCGTCGCGGCTCGTCAGCAGCAGCGCCACCGCGAGCACGGGCCCGAACTCGCCGACCGCCCCGACGGAGAGGACGGTCGGCCCGAAGGAGGTCTTGAGCACCCCGGTGTCGCGCAGGACCGGGAGCAGGGTGCCGAGAGCGGTCGTCGTGAGGCACAACCCGACCACGACGGTGTCGAGGACGAGCCCGGTCGCCTTGAGCATTGCACCGAGCGCCAGCGCCAGGACGAGCGACGCCAGCCAGGACGTCGCGGCCAAGCTCATGTGCCCCTCGCGGAGGCGGTTCAGGTCGAGCTCGGTGCCGGCCAGGAACATCAGGTAGGTGAGCCCGAGGTCGGACAGCGCGGAGACGATCGTGCTCGGGTGCGTCAGCGCGAGCACGTAGGGCCCGATCAGGATGCCGAGCCCGATCTGGATGACGACCTCGGGGATGGGGACGATCCGCCGGGAGGCGTCCGCCAGGATCGGCGCCAGCACCGCCGCCAGGGCGATGAGGACCAGCGTCGGGACGGCCTGGGCCGCCGTCAACCGGCTGTCCTTCCCCGATGCACCGCCTGTCGTGGCACGCCCAAGCCACCTCCGGGGCACCACGCTAGGCCTTGGGGGTCTCGGTGCGGCGTGATGTCGGGCGCCGGCGCCGGTTGACGCCTCCGGGGCGCCGCGAAAGCATGGCGACTCTCTTCGGACGGGGGTCGGGCCTTGGTGGTGCAGCCGGTGATTCACTCGCGCGGAACCCGATGACGGGCTCGTTCGTCAACCCGTCGTGGATGCCGCACTCGGTCGGCGAGGCGGCCAAGGCGGGCGACGCGACCGCAGAGGACCTGACGTCGGGGCGTGCGTGGTCGCACCTGCTCGAGGCACTCGGCAAGGCGGCCGAGGTCGTCAGCACCAACGCGGCAGCGCGCAATCCGGCCGACCTGGCGGCCGGGTTCCGGCACCTGCTCGTGCTGCTGTCGCTCGGGGCCGACCAGGCGCTGCGCGCCGAGCCCGATCCGATCCTGGCGGTGAGCCCCTCGAGCGTCGACAACGTCTACAAGTGGGGCATGGACTGCCCCGACTGCATCTACACCGGCGCACCGCTGCGCGGAGGCGAGACGTATCGGATCCGGGGCGACCGGGGCACCGCCCGCTACGTCGGCCTGCAGGCGATGGCGGGCATGGCGTCGTCGGCCAACGTGCTCCTCGACGAGCTCGACCTCGGGCCGGACGGCGAGGTCGAGCTCACCCTGTCGGCGGAGCGCCACGACGGCAACTGGCTGCCCATCGCGGAGAACGCCACGGCGCTCGTGGTGCGCCACTTCTTCTACGACTGGGACACCGAGGTGGCGTCGTCCCTGTCGATCGAGCGGGTCGGTGCCGGCGCTGGTGGTGGCGGCGGTGCGGACGGCCGGGCGGGGCGGCCGCCGTCGGACCCGCGCGAGGTGGCGGCGCGCCAGCTGATCGCGCTGGGCGACTTCGTGGTCGGCAACCTCGACTTCTTCCTCCAATTCTCCCGGCCGGAGGCACCGAACACCTTCCTCCCGCCGCTCGACGGAACGGCCATGGGAGCGGCGGCCGAGAACCGACCGGTCATCGGGTCGTTCGAACTCGAGGCGGACGAGGCGTTGGTGGTCGAGGTCACCCCGCCGCAGGGCCTCTACTGGAGCTACTCGCTCGGGAACCCGTGGTGGGAGACGATCGACTACGCGCGCCACCAGAGCAGCCTCAACGGGCACCAGGCGGTGGTCGACGACGACGGGATCCTGCGCGTCGTCATCGCCCACGAGGACCCCGGTGTCGCCAACTGGCTGGACACGGCCGGGCACAGCGCCGGCCCGGTGATCCTGCGCTGCGTGCGCACCGAGTCGGCACCCGTGCCGACGACACGGGTGGTCCCGTTCACCGACGTGGCCGGCGCGTTGCCGGCGGGCACGCGCCGGGTGACCCCGCCGGAACGGCGTGCGGTCATCGCGGCGCGGCGGCTCGCCGTGAGCAAGCGATTCGCGCGATGACGCTCGACGCCGACGCGCTCGAAGCGGACGCGCGAGCAGCCACGGGTCTGTCGGACTTCGGCGACGGGTCGCACCGGGAGGGGCTCGAGCGCCTCACGGCGTCGATGAACACCGAGGGCGACCTGACCGAGGCGGGCGAGGTCATGCTGCGGATGCGCCTGGCCGGCGCCGCTCGGGTCACGGCTCCGGGTGGAGGACACCTACCGCGCCCATCCCGAGATCGACGACGAGCAGATCGAGGGGCCGGTCTTCGTCATCGGCCTGCCGCGGACCGGGACGACCGCGCTCAGCCAACTCGTCGCGGCCGACCCGCAGTTCCGCTCGCTGCGGTTGTGGGAGTCGTCCGACCCGTGCCCGCCGCCCGAGTCGGCGACCGAGCACACCGATCCGCGCATCGCCCAGGCCGAGGCCGGCCTGCAGATGATGAACGAGATGTTCCCGCTGATGGCGTCGATGCATCACGAGGAGGCGACCGGACCGACCGAGTGCCAGGACCTGCTCGGCATGAGCTTTCGCACCGTGCACTTCGACGGCTTCGCGCGGGTGCCGTCCTACCTGGCGTGGGTGACCGAGTGCGACATGGACGCCACCTACCGCTACCACCGCCGGGTGCTGCGGCTGCTGCAGTGGCACTGCCCGCCGCGCCTGTGGCACCTCAAGACGCCCGTGCACATGTTCGCGTTGGACTCGCTCCTTGCGGCCTACCCGGACGCCAAATTCCTGTGGAGCCACCGGGACCCGGCCAAGGTGCTCGGATCGGTCTGCAACCTGATCCACTACACGCGCAGCTGGGCCAGCGACCGCGACGACTCGCGTGGAACTCGGCCCCGAGCAACTGGGCCGCTGGTCCGAGGCGATCGACGCGGGCCATGGACTTCCGGAGCCGGGTCGGCGGCGACCGCTTCGCCGACCTCGCCTGGGCCGACCTGCAGACCGATCCGGTCGGCGCGCTGGCGTCGGCCTACGACCGGATCGGACTGGAGTTCACCGACCGATCCCGCGAGGCGGTGACCCGTTGGGCCGGCGGGCACAAGCCGGGCGCGCACGGCCAGCACTCCTACGAGCTGGCGCAGTTCGGGCTCGAGGTCGACCAGATACGCCAAAGCTTCGCCCGCTACCTCGACGCGTACGATGCCGCGACGTAGGCGGGTCGGGACCGCAAGAGGAGGCTGAAGAGTGGATCTCGGAATCGCCGACGCGACGGCGGTCGTCACCGGTGGCAGCAAGGGCATGGGGCGCGCCGTGGCGGAGATCCTGGCGACCGACGGGGCGCGGGTCGCCGTCATGGCGCGGGGCCGCGAGGCGCTCGACGAGACGGCGGCGTCGTTGACGGCCCTGGGCAGCCCCGACGTCATGGGCCTCAGCGTCGACATGACCGACCCCGCGTCGATCGACGCCGGGTTCGACGAGGTGCGCGAACGCTGGGGCCCCCTCAACATCCTCGTCCACACGATCGGTCCGGGCGCCGGCCGCTTCGAGGAGCTCGACGACTCCGGCTGGGACGCCGCGTTCGAGCTCGGCACGATGTCGGCGGTGCGCAGCGTGCGCTCGGCGCTGCCGCTGTTGCGGTCGGCGGAGTGGGGACGCGTCGTGATCTTCTCGGCCCACTCGATCCAGCGCCAGAGCCCGATCCTCGTGGCGTACACCGCATCGAAGGCGGCCGTCACGAGCATCGCCAAGAACCTGGCCAAGTCGCTGGCGCCCGACGGCATTCTCGTGAACGCGGTGTGCCCCGGGTCGATCGTCACGGCGAGCTTCACCGAGAACCTGCGCGAGATCTTCGCGGCGGAGGACCTGGACCCGGCCGACCCGCACGACGTGATGACCTGGATCGAGCGGACGTTCCACCAGCCGGCGGACCTGGGCCGGGCCGGGCTGCCCGACGAGGTCGCCTCGCTGGTGGTGTACCTGGCCTCGCGGCGCAACGGCTACGTCACCGGCGCGTGCGTCAACGCGGACGGGGGCTCGGACTTCGTCTGACCTGGTGGCCGGTCGGTGGATCGGGCCCGCGCTGTCGGTCTTCAGCCGCGACGCGGCAGGCGGACACGCCTGCGTACACGGCAGCCCCCCGATGCTCGGCGCCTCAGGTTCGAGTGTATATGCCCCCTTAAGATTCTCCCTCTCAAATTAAGAGCAGGTCCCGGGAACCGGGAGGGTCCTCCCTCTTAAGATTCTTCCTCTCAAATTAAGAGCGCATATACAGCGCGAAGTGCCGCCTCGACCCCAGGTCGCAGTACAAGGTGGGACCCCCTCGGAGGGCACACGCCGGGAACATCGGACACGTCGGGGTGTTGGTGGATGTATGGGTTGTGCCGTGCTCCTAGTCTCGGGGAGCCTCCGCTCCGGATCGACGAACTCCGCTGTGCTCCGCACGGCGTGGCGAGTGGCTCCCGACTACATGGAATGCTCGCTCTACGGCGGACTCGGGGCGCTCCCCCATTTCAATCCCGATGAAGACGTTGATCCGCTCCCGCCCTCCGTCGCGGACTTGCGGACGCAGGTGCATCAGGCTGACGCGTTGGTGTTCTGCACACCGGAATATGCGGGCGCATTGCCCGGCGCGCTCAAGAACATGTTGGAGTGGCTCATCGGGGACGACGATGCCCGCTCGATCTACACGAAGCCAGTGGCGTGGATCAACGCCTCGCCGCGGGGTGCAGTGGCTGCGCACGACTCATTGCGCACGGTGTTGGGCTACGCCCACGCGGCGGTGCTCGACGACGTCAACGCCGAGATCCCAATTCCGAGTTCGTCGCTCGGAACGGACGGAGAGATCGGAGACCAGGACCTTCGGGAGCGGATCCGACGCGTGATGGAGGCCCTGGGCGACCGGGTCTGCGGCGACACGCGAGAATGAGCGCCGATCTGGGAGGTCCGTTGGCCATTCGAGCCGTGCTGTTCGATTTCGGAGGCGTCATCTCGTCGAGCCCGTTCGAGGCGTTCGCCCACCTGGAGCAGGAGCGAGGGCTCCCGCCTGACTTCATCCGGACCGTCAACGCCACCAACCCCGACACCAACGCCTGGGCGCAGCTCGAGCGCGGCGAGGTCGACCTCGAGACGTTCGGGGCACGCTGGTCGGCCGAGGCCCGCGCCCTCGGCCACGAGCTCGACGGGCGGCTGGTTCTCGAGCGGCTCGGCTGGTGAGATCCGGCCGCAGATGGTCGACGCCATCCGCGCCTGCAAGACCGAGTACAAGACGGCCTGCCTCACGAATAACTTCACCCGGGCGGAGGCCGTTCTCTCCGATGCGGTGGCGGCGGTCTACGACCTCTTCGACGCCATCCTCGAGTCCCGCGTGCTTGGCGTGCGCAAGCCCGACCCGCGCTTCTACGAGCTCGCGTGCGAGACCCTCGAGGTGCAGCCCGACGAGTGCGTGTTCCTCGACGACCTCGGGGTGAACCTGAAGCCGGCCCGGGCGCTCGGGATGCACACGATCAAGGTCACCGATCCCGACGTTGCGCTGGCCGAGCTCGAAGGGCTCTTGGAGATGTCGCTCGCGGGCTGAGCGACGCCGCCCGGCGGTCGGGCGGCCCGTCCTACGACTTCAGCAGGAGGAGCTGCCACTCCTCAGGGATGCCTTTGAGCGAACGGGGCCCCAGGTCATCAAAGTCCAGTCCCGACCCGGCCGTCAGGTCCTTGACGGTCCTGGTCACCATGACCTCGCCGGCCCCCGCCTCCGACATCACCCGAGCGGCGAGATGCACGGCGATCCCACCGATCTCCGCACCGCGCAGCTCGATCTCGCCCACGTGCACCCCGGCCCGTACGTCGACGCCGAGGCCGCTCACCTCTTGGCACATGGCCTGGGCACAGCGGACACCGCGGGCGGGACCGTCGAAGGTCGCAACGATTCCGTCGCCGGTTCGGTTGACCAGTCGTCCCCGGAACTGGTGCACCAAGTCATCCGTCAGGTGGTCGTGGGCGTCGAGGAAGGAGCGCCAGCGGCGGTCTCCCATTTCGGCCAGCGCGAGCGTCGACGACACCAGGTCGGTCAACACGATGGTGGCGAGCACGCGGTTTTCGTCGACGATGCCCACCGGAGCGGCCGCGTCGAGGTACGCCACGGCCTCCTCGGCGACGGTGTCGTCGGCCCAGAAGAGACACCCTGGACCGTCGAGCTCGAGCAATGTCGCGGACGACAGTTGCTCCGCCAGGTACCGCCCGTGGCCGTTGCCGAAGCCCGGCGCATCGTCGTGGACGAGCAACAGCGTTGGCGCCTGCACCGAGGGCAGGACCGAACGGATGTCGACGAGCGCGATCTGCTCCCAGGCCTGCACCATCCAAGAACGCTCCACCGCCATCCGCTCGTAGCGACCGCACCACAGTCGCAATTCCCGGTCCTCGAACAGATCCGGCTGCAACCACATGGTCGAACCCTTGCCCCACCCGGTGCGGATCCCGTCGATGATCGTCTGCAGTGCGGCCTCGTCCAAGCCGTTGGGATACTCGGGCGTCGACAAGATCGATGGGCACGTGTCCTGGAGGACGAGGCGTCCACAGCGCTCAGGGTGGGTGGCCGCGAAAAGGAGCGCGACGATCCCCCCGGCGGTGCTGGCGACCAGGTCGGCCCGTTCGGACCCCACGGCGTCGAGGACGGCCAGGAGGTCTTCGGCCGACTGTTCGACCACGCCGAGGAAGTCGTCCTTCCCGAAGACCCGGCCGTCGGAGGCGCCGTTCCCCCGCTTGTCGAACAGGATTAGCCGCCCCACGGAGGCCAAGCGCCGGAGGAAGCGCTCGAATTTCGGGCAGCTCCCACATGAGGTCGATCGAATGCGACCAGTCGGTCAGGAACACCACGTCACGATCGCCACTCCCCACCACCTGATACGCCACCCGCGCGCCATCGGGTGTGAAGGCGAAGGAAGTGCGAGGTTGCCACACCGCCATGCAACAACCGTAGCGAAAAACGTCCCGGGGAATCACCCGTGCTCGGGTCCACACACCCGCGCCACCCTTTGGTTGCACTAGTGATGGAACGTAGAGTCTGGGCCCATGGCCGACAAGATCGAGATCTCCCGTGACATCGAAGCGTCACCCGAACGCGTGTACGCGGCCGTCTCCGAGGTGACCCGGATGGGCGAGTGGTCGGAAGAGTGCGTCGCCTGCGACTGGCGCGAGGGCTTCGACGGGCCCGTCGTCGGCGCCACGTTCGACGGTCACAATCGCAATGGCGACCTCGCCTGGACGACCCAGGGCAAGGTGATCGAAGCCGAGCCGGGTCGCGCCTTCGCCTTCGAGTGCTCGATGATGGACTTCCACTACTCGACGTGGGGTTACCGGATCGAACCGACGGACACGGGATGCCGGGTCACCGAGTGGAGCGACGATCTGCGCCCGGAGTCCGCTTTGGAGTTCAGCAAGCAGGTCTCAGGCATCGACGACCGTGCCGAACGCAACCGACGGACGATGAGCCTGACGTTGGATCGTCTCGCCGCGGCCCTCGAGTCCACCGCGGGGTAACACCAATCCCGGCCGAATGACCCGCCCTCAGGCGGTGCTCGTGACTTGGGGCATGACGACATCGGTGACGATCCGCAGGTAGGGCCACGCGACTTCCGGAGGGACGCCTCCGATCAGAGGTTGGAGCTGCAACGGCATGCCCGAGCGGATCATGTTCA
This sequence comes from uncultured Acidimicrobiaceae bacterium, assembly GCA_963769095.1. Lineage (GTDB taxonomy): Bacteria > Actinomycetota > Acidimicrobiia > Acidimicrobiales > RAAP-2 > Bog-473. Next base: position 543,009 of record CAVYKO010000008.1, on the reverse strand, counting down.
CCGCCTCCTCGACCGTGATGATGCGGTGCGTCCGGTCCTCCGTTCGTAGCTCCTCCACGGTTTCTGCCCTCGAGATGCTCGCGGTGTGGGTGTTTCCGACGTTGATCCTGGCGTAGCTCGTGACGTCGTGCAGCATGTGGTCACCCAGCTCGTCCCAGGCACGGTCGACGTCATCAGCCACGAACACCGTGGTCGCCAAGTCGAGGGGCGGGATCATGCAGGCGCCCGGAACATGCCCGCTGGACCGCGCGGCATCTTCGTACACGTCGACCAGTGACGGGTCACCACCCTGAGCCAAGAAGTCCAAGCCGTGCCGACCCGCACGGGCTGCGGCGGGAGCACTGCCACCACCCCAGGCGATATGCGGTCCTCCGGGAGTGAACGGCTGCGGCGTGACGTGGATCCGCCGGCCCTCGTGTTCAAACGATTTACCAGTCTTCGCCTTGAGAAGCAGCGTCAGGGCCTCGTCTGCGATGCGCCCACGTCGACGGAATTCGACTCCGTGCTGCTCGTACTCCTCCGGGACGTAGCCGATGGCGGCGACGTAGTTGACCCGGCCCCGGCTGATGATGTCGAGCACGGCCATGTCCTCGGCGAGACGGATCGGTTGGTAGAGCGGCAGCACCACCACCGCCACGGTGATCGGCAAGGTGGTCGTCCGGGTGGCGAGCGCGGTCGCGAGGATCATCGGTGAGGGCAGGTAACCATCGGTCATTCCGTGGTGTTCGCACACGATTGCAGTGAGCGCGCCTCGACCCTCGCCCCATGCGGCCATTTCGAGGGCGGCGGCGTAGAGATCCGGGGCCGGGGCGCCCGAGGCCGGCGCCCGCATGTCGAATCGCATCAAGAACATCTCGCGCTCCTTTTCGGGACGCCCGAGAGGGTGTCAAAGATCGGCTTCAAGGTCCAGCTGACATGCCGGCCTCTTGCGCTGGCTCGATCCGTGCCGCGATGCGACTGCCGATGAGTGGCACCACCAGGAAGAGGAGCCAGACGTACCGGGCCAGAGCCGTATCGGTCCAGGCCACGGCGACGGCGAGCGAGACGACCGCGAGCGTCAGCAACGCCCGGACCCGCCCCACCCGCTCCTCATAACGCGAACGTCGCTCATCGGCCAGGAGCTTGTGATGGGCCGCGTATTCGTAGATCCACTGGGTGCTGAGGCTGATCGCCACCAGGTTGATCGCGAACAACGTGACGGCGAGCGGGTTGTCGCTGTAACGACCCATCAGGTCGGACGTGAAGGGCATGAGGGTCAGCGCGAGCAGGAACGCGAAGTTGCGCCAGGCCAACCCTTCGCTGTGACCACGCATGGTGCGCAGGATCCGGTGGTGGACCAGCCAGAACTGTGCAATGACGACGAAAGAGACGAGATAGCTGGTCAGCTCGGCCCCGTCCGGATTGAGCGCGTGCCACAGCGCTTTTGCCGAGTTGGTGTTGCCGTTGAGCGCCTGCGCCATCGGGATCGTCAACTGCAGCACCAGGAGCGTCAGCGCGATTGCGACAACACCATCGGTCAGGGCCAGCAGGCGGTCGATCCCCGGCATGTTCTCGTCGTCGGCGACGCGGGGAAAGATCGGCACCGGTCAGAGCTTCGCAGACGATGGGTCGCGAAACGCGGAATCACCACCCAAGGGCGTCAACGCGGCGGCGTCGACCGCTCCGACTCGCCTGCGGTGAACGCCACTATGTTTCTCGCGTGCCGCACCGTGCCACCGTGCCGTTCCTGGCTCTCGCCGCGACCGATGCCGCCCTGGCCACCACCGGCCGGGACCGAGCCCGCCGCTTCACGAAGCCCTTCCTCATGCCGCTGCTCATGGTGGGTCGGGAACGCTCGGTGCAAAGGGCGCTCGGCTTGGGCGGCCTGGGCGACGTCGCGCTGCTCGGCCGGTCGGACGCTGCGTTCACGGGTGGTCTCGTCAGCTTCCTTGCCGGTCATGTGGCCTGGGTGGTCGCGCTCCGGGCACGGTCGCACCACGTGATGGCGCGGCGACCAGCGCTCGTCCTTCCCTATGTGGCGGCCTGGATCGGTCTCAATGCCTATCTGTGGCCGCGCACCGGCAAGAACCGGGTGCCCGTGCTCGTGTACAGCGGCGCCCTGCTCTCGACGGCGCTCGCCGCGCTCGACACGGGTGATCGCATCACCGCAATGGGAGGGGTGCTCTTCATGGCGTCGGACAGCCTCTTGGCTCTGGGCCGGTTCGGTGACGTGGAGGTCCCCGGCCAGGAGGGGGTCGTGATGCTCACCTACGCCGCGGCGCAAGCGTGCCTGGCGCGCACTGGGCCGAGCGAAGGCTGAGAACCAGCGGCCCCTGTTGGCGTGCACGTGGCATCAGCTCGCCTGGGAGTGCTGACGGGAGCGCGGCGCCGGCGCGGCATCCGCCGGCCTGGTCCGCTCGGGAAGGAGCAAGATCCCGCCAACGAGGAAACAGAGCGCGCCGACGAACGTACCGAGATTGGTCCACGCCAGGCTGACCAGCTGCCCGTTCGGCTTCACGTACGACGCGATGGCGGACACACCGAACGCGACCGAACCGACGAGGTTGAGGAAGGCGATCCACCACGACAGGTCACCGGGTCGCCACTGAAAAGGCCCGTGACACACCTCGGCCCAGGCGAGCCAGCTTGCGACCAGGAAGCAGATCGACCCGAGGGCGTCTGGCCGCCAGACGGGATGATGCGCACCGGGGGCGCCGAGACCGACGACCAGGGCGCTGAGAGTCGTGCGGTTGAACCAGAGCGTGCCGATGAACTGCACGAGCGACGCCCACCAGTCGATGCGCCCGAGCTGCGCTTCGAAGAGCCGCCTGAACCGACGATGGTGGGGCCGGTCGAGATGCGGATTCGTGGACGCCGCTTCGAAATATTGAAGGAAGGCAGCGGTCGTGAAGAAGATGGAGCCGATGAAGTACGTCAGGTTGTCCGCGTTCGTCCCGACGGCGTCGGCGTACGCGGGGAGCGCGCCCAGAGCGAAGCAGGCGGACCCGACGGCGAACAGGACACCGATCCACCAGGCGATTGCGCCGGGAGCCCACCATGTGGATCCCGTTGCCTCCGCGTGAGGGTGCTTGCGGTGCCAGCGCGAGTCCCAGAGCACCCTGCTCCCGTCGGCCCGAATCAGCTCCTCGCAGGTGACGAATGGGCCCAGCCCGCGCGCCGTTCTCCGAGACCACCCCTCAGGGAGTTCGACGTAGCCGTGGATCAGCGACTCGTGATCAGCGCGCGTGGTCGTTCACCCGGGGGAAGCGGAGACGATCATGCGAAGCACCGTAGTTCGCGGGTGGCGATTTGCATCAGACCTGCCGTGGGCGGCGGGTCACGTAGCGCGGCGCTTCGCGCTCAGTGGGGCCCCCGAGGATCCCCGACCGGGCACAATGTGTGCGGATACCCGGGGGTAGAAGGGAGGAAAGGCCGTGAGCAATGCCCGCAGACCCACACTCGTGGCAGCCAGGCACGACCTTGCGGCCACGGCCGCCGACCGCCGCCAGATAGGACGGCAGGCCCGGATAGTGGCGCCCCGGGTCGATCTGGGCCAATGGGACGAGCGGAACCGCGGGCACGACCCCATTGACAGGATCCTGGCTCAGAACGACATTCGACTCTCCGAACTCGCCCCGCTCCGGCACCAGCGCATGTCGCTCTCGCCATGGAACTTCTACCGGGGCGCCGCCGCCGTGATGGCGGCCGACCTGGCCTCGCGGCCGCACAGCCGGATCGAAGTTCAGCTCTGCGGCGACGCCCACGTCCTGAACTTCGGGCTCTGGGCCACACCGGAGCGCAATCTCAACTTCGACCTACGCGACTTCGACGAAACCCTGCCGGGGCCATTCGAGTGGGACGTGGCCCGGCTGGCCGCCAGCCTGGTCGTCGCCGCCAGGGAGAACGGCGTGAAGCAAAGCAAATCGGACGCCGCCGTGAGGGCGACGGTCGACGCCTACCGCAACCGGATGCGGTACTACTCCTCCCTTCCGATCCTCGATATCTGGTACGAGGGCACACGCTTCGACCAGTTCATCGACTACTTCGAACCCGCTGACCGCGGTCAGGTGAAGGTGCAGATGGAGAAGGGGAAGGAAACGCGGACGAGCCGCGGAGCCTTCGCCAAGCTCACGACGGATCGCCGCGGGCGTCCACGTATCACCCCGCAACCTCCGCTGCGCGTGACGCTCGATGACCATGAGCAGGGCGACATCGTAGAGAGCCTGCTCGGCGGCTATCGCCTCACACTCCTGGATGATCGGCGCAACCTGTTCGACCGATTCGTCCCGGTGGACATCGTCCGCCAGGTGGTGGGGGTCGGCAGCGTCGGGATGGTGGTGTACCTCGTGCTGCTCGAGGGGAGCTCGACGCGCGATCCACTCTTCCTACAGTGCAAACAGGCCGGAGCTTCCGTCTACGAATCGTTCACGTACGCCAGCGAGTACGACAACCACGGCGCCCGAGTCATAGCCGGCAAGCGCATGGTGCAGAGTGCAACCGACATCTTTTCGGGCTGGGGCTCCCTCGGCGGACGCGACTTCTACGTCCGTCAGTTCCGTGACATGAAACTCATCCCCACCACGAATCTGATCGCGCCGGTCCTGGCCAAGTTCGGCGTCGCCTGCGGCAACACGCTGGCCCGGGCGCATGCCCGCTCCGGCGACCCCGTGGCGATCGATGCCTACATGGGAAAGAGCGACGCGTTCACCAAGGCCATGTGCAATTTCGCCCGCCTCTACGCAGACCAGAACGATCGGGATCACATGGCGCTGACAGCCGCCATCCGGCGCGGCCGGGTGGAGTCCATTGACGATTGAGGCGCTAGGCGAAAGGTGACGCCCACAGTGCCTCGTGACGATCCACGACTGCATGGGTCCGTGTGGTCGCGATGCCTCTGAGACATCACATTGGTGGGCGCTGAGGGACTCGAACCCCCGGCCTGCTGGTTGTAAGCCAGCTGCTCTAACCAACTGAGCTAAGCGCCCAAGCGCTGTAGCGCCCGGTCAATTATTGCCGATCCCCGCCGCCGTACTTGCACGCGCGGGTGCCTGTCAGCGCAAGTGCTCGGCGAAGGCCTTGCTCCACGGACGCACCAGGCTGCGCAACTCCGCGCAGAGCTCCTCGCCCAGCACTTCGTAGGGCGCCGCGGACAGCGCGTCGGTGCCCTCCTCGATCTCCTTGCGGCGCGCCTCGCCCGAGGCGCTGAACCGGAGCTCGTCGCCCGGTTCGAGCCAGCCCCGCCCGCTCAGGTCGTCGACGGCGGCCCGCCAGTCGCTGTCGGCCCAGGCCCGCGTCGCCAGCAGGATGCGCACCGGCACGTCGCCGGCCGCCGCATGGGTCACCAACGCGTCGATGCCCGACAGCCCGTGGACGACGAGCAGCGCGATGTGCGCGTCGCCCCGGAACTCACGCAGGATCGACTGCGCATGCCACAGCTGCAGATGAGGTGGGGCCGGCCACGCGAGGTCTGCGTGCGCCGCGGCCAGCGGGCGCCCCTCGACGTGACGCGCCGCCTCCTCGGCGGCGGTGCGCGCCAACTCGGCCGCCCGCGCCATCTCCGGCGAGCGGACGACCTCGTCGCCCAGGATGCGGCGGAATGCGGCGTCGACCGCTTCGAAACGGGCCGCCACTATGGCCTCGGGTGACGCGATCTCCCACGCGCCCGGGATCGCCGCACGCACCAGCTCAGGGTTGAAGTTGAAGAAGGTCGCGATCACGACGTCGGCGCCCACCGCGCCCATCGGCGCCGACCGCGACGCGAAATAGCCCGTCCTGCCCGTGATGCCCAGCCGGGCGTACGCCTCCGCCGCCTCGGGGACGAAATAGACCATTCCGTGCAGCGGCTCCACCGTTCTCCACGTCTTGCGCGCCAGCAGCGCGCCGTCCTCGCTCACAACGTCTCCTCTCGGCCGAGCTGCTCGGCCAGCGTTCGGGTCGCCGCCACGACGGGCCGGCGGCTCGAGGCGTCGCGGACGATGAGGTCCCGGCCCTCGCGCTCAGCCGTCGCCGCGCCCGCCTCGCGGCAGATCAACAGTCCTGCCAGGTAGTCCCACCCGTACAGCGTGCTCCGCCCCACGGTCAGGTACGCATCGAGCACTCCCTCGGCCACGGCGCAGCACTCGAGCGACGCTGCGCCCAGCGCCCGGAACTGCGCCCAGCCGGGATGGCGACCGGGAAGGCCCGATATGCCGACGATCGCGCCCCCGAGCTCTTCGCAGCGCGACGGAGCGATGGCCCTGCCGTCTCGTTCGGCGCCGGCGCCACGCGTCGCCGCGTAGCGTGTGCCGTCGGCCTGGTTGACGACGAGGCCGACGAGCGGCCCTTCGTCGTCAAGCAGGCAGATGCTCGTCGAATAGAACGGCACACCGCGGTCGGCGTTCGTCGAGCCGTCGACGGGATCGATGACGGCCAACAGGCCCGACGGCCCGTCGCCGCTCAGCCCCGACTCCTCCGACAGGACGGCCAGGCCCGCGCCCTGCAACACCGGGAGGGCGGCGTCGTCAGCCACCACATCGAGGCGGTACTGCCCGGGCCTCGTCCCGGTGAGGCCCGACTCCTCGTGGTCGTCGAGCGCAGCGCGGACCGCGACGACGGCGTCGTCGAGCACTTCGAGCAGGCGAGCCTCGTCCACCCGCTCACCATAGAGGGGCGCCGGCCGCCGTCCCCGTGTGTGGACGTTCGCCCGTGCTGTCTAGGCTCATCGTGCTGTGGCTGCCATCGATGTCGCCGGCTATGTGGCCGACCTGAAAGACCACTCGGTCGACCACGGGTTTCACGTCCACGACGAGCGGCACTTCGTCGAGACGTACTCGCTGCGCCAGGTCTGGGAAGTGGACCTGCATCCCGAGGAGGGTTGCGGGGGACCGCTCGACCTGCATCTCGCTCTGGACGTGGACCCGCGGGTGCTGCTCTCCTTCGAGGACGCCGTCGTCCTGCTCGCCGACGACGAGGAGCCGCCCGACGAGTTCCACTTCCCGCTGACCTTCACCTGGGCGCTCCCGCCGCTGCCGAGCGGCCCCGACCTGCTGCGCCTCGCCATCGACCTGGCCGGCGTCGGCGGGATCGAGCTGCCCCTCGAGGTCTCGGCGATCGACTCCTTCGCCAACGCCACCGACGGCTCGGAGCGCCGCCTCAGCATCGTGGCCCGCCACCCCGTGTCGCTGGCGCGGGTGCTCAGTGGCGAGGAGCTCCTCTGTGACGTCTTCGACCGTGCGCTCGCCGTGAGCCGGTTCCTTCTCGAATCCGCCGAAGGCTGGCTGGCCTGACGTGAGGCGGACCCGCCGGGGTCGGGTCTGGGCCGTCGTGGTGGGAATCGTCCTCGTCCCGTTGGGCTTGGCCGCGTGCACCTCGGCCCAGGACGGGCAGGCGTTGGCGCAGCAGGCCTGCGTCCACGTGCACCGATCGGTCGCCGAATGGCGCGACTCGTCCGCGCGGGGACGGCCGCGTCGGCGGTGGCGGATCTTCAGAGGAAGGCCGACGAGCAACTCCGCCTGGCCCTGCCACTGGCCGCTGCCGCGAACTCCGATGACGGCACGTGGAACTCGCTCATGACGACGATCTCGGAGATCGGCACCGTCGACGAAGGGCACCTCCTGCTGTCGCTGCAGGCGCAGTGCGGCCGGGCCGACGCCAACCAGAACGTCAACCCGCAGAATCCCGGCACCGGTGGCGGCGGTGGCGGTGGTGGCGGTGGTGGCAACACTCCGCCGACGGGGAACGTGAACCCGAAGCCCGCGTCGGGCTGAGCCCGGCTCAGCCCCCGCCCGTGGCCGCTGCCTGGGCGCGGCCCGCCGCCACGATGGCCGGCATGATCTTGGGGGCCAGGAACTGTCCGCCGGCGATGGTGTAGTGGACGCCATCGGTGCGCCGGATAGTGACCCCGTCGATGGTGGTGGTGTATTTGCCGCCCGGGCAGGTCGCCGCATCGAGGTCCACCAGCGAGTCGGTTTGCGGGTGCGAGGCGGCCACCTGGCGCACCACCGAGTTGAACGCCTGCAGGCGCTGCGCGCTGTCCTCGGGCCACGGCGCGCCGTCCGGCTGCTCACCCTCGTTGGTGCACGGCGCCGTGAGGAAGACCATCCGGGCGCCGGTCGCGGTGACGAGGTTGGACGCCTGGTCCAACTGCTGCTTCACGTAGGCGGCAAACACGGGGTTCAAGATGTTCGTCCACTGCCCCTGGTACTCGCGGTCGACCACCTCCCAGCGCCCGGCCAGCAGCACGACGACGTTGGGCTTCACCTCGCCCATGGCCAACAGCCACTGGTACGGCCACGGCTCGTCGTCCTCGGTCTCGCCCGGCACGAAGGGCGAGCCGTCACACGCCGTGGGCGTGGAGTCGCGGCTGCCCAGCACCTGTACCTCCGGCCCGTCCACGACGCCGCACCCGAGGATGCCCTTGTCCGAGAGCACGTAGCCGTACTTGGACTGTGCCGCCGAGTCCGCCAGCCCGAGGCCCAGCGTGAGCGCAACCGAGTCGCCGAAGAGCAGGACCCGGACCGGCTGCGCGCTCGGCGGCGTGTCCGGCAACGTCGTCGTGGTCGTCGTGGTCCCCGCCGTGGTGCCGATGCCCTGGCTCGGGATGCCCGCCACGGCCGCCGTCGTGGTGGTCGCGGCGATGAGGGCGACGATGACCGCGCCGACGCCGGCCGGCACGACGAGCCAGGCCCGCCATTGGCTGATGAACGTGCCCATCCGGATCGGCCGCTCGACGAGGTGGAAGGAGGCGACGGAGACACCGAAGGTCACCGCCACCCGCACCACGAAGAGCTCCCAGCCGAGGAGGCCGGTCCGCTCGTTGTTCAGCCAGATGAAGATCGGCCAGTGCCAGATGTAGAGGCCGTACGAGATACGCCCCACGTAGCGGATCGGGGTCAGCGCCAAGAAGCGCGGCACGATGCTGCGCGGCGCCGCCACCACGGCGAGGATGACCGCGCCGACCGAGAGTCCGATGAGGAAGAAGCCGCCCGAGTAGGGGAACGACGACCCCGACGTGGTGACCGCCCAGATCACCACCGCCGTGATCGCGCCGACGATCCCGAGGGCGCCGCAGACGGCGAGGCCGGCGCTGTTGGCCGGTCGCCACAGCTCTCCCTTGGCCAGTCGGCCCTCCTCGTGGCTCCGTTGCGCCAGCAGCACGAGTCCCACCGCCAGCGCGCACCCGATGAACAGGCACTGCGATCGGGTGTCGGTGCCCAGGTAGGCCCGGTTCGTATTCAGGCCGCCGTTGTAGACCACGTGCATCCAGATGGCCGAGCCGAGCGCCGCCGCCAGGCAGAGCGCGAAGAGCGCCTTGAGGCTCCGCGTGACGTACATGACGCCCAGGACCACGAGCGGCCAGATCAGGTAGAACTGCTCCTCCACCGCCAGCGACCACGTGTGCAGCAGCGGCGACGACGCGGCCGTCTCGTTGAAGTAGCTCGAATTGACGAGCACGAAGTGCCAGTTGCTCACGTAGAGCAGCGTGGAGAGCGCGTCGAGTCGTAAGGCGCCGTAGGTCCCCTTCGGCACGACGACCGAGGCGAAGAACGCAACGAAGAGCAGCATCATCAACAGTGCCGGCAACAGGCGCCGCGCCCGGCGGGCCCAGAACGCACCGAGCTTGATCGTCAAGGTCTGACGCCACTCCCCGATGAGCAACGACGTGATCAGGAACCCGGAGAGGACGAAGAAGGCGTCGACGCCCATGAACCCGCCGTCCATGTGCGGGACTCCGCCGTGGAACATCATCACCGCGACCACGGCGAAGGCACGCACGCCGTCGAGTCCCGGCAGATAGGCGAGACGAGTGTGCGAGACCGCGCTCTCGTCGTCCTGCATCCGTCCCTGCCCTCCCGGTTCGGTCAAGTGGGCTCCGCCGTCCGGGTGCCCGAGGATCTGCCATTGTCGCAGACTCCTGAGTGCACCTCAGGGCGCGATCGGGGTGCTATCGGGGTGCCACCAGAGACGGACGCTCGGTCACTACCCTGAAGCCCCCTGAGCCCGACCCGACCATTGGCCGCCCCACTACCCCGTCGGAGCCCCACGGCGCGGCGCCGCCTCGTCCTCGCGTTGGTCCTGGTCGTGGCGCTTGGCGCCGGCGTGACGGTCGCCGTCATCCACTTCGACAGCAACTCGGGCCTGAGCCCGATGCGGGCTCGCATCGTGTCCCTGGCGCGAGGGCCAGATCGGCTACCACACCGACCCGTCAGACACCTACTGCAACAAGTTCAGCGCCTACTGGGACACCGGGGTCAACGACTGTGGCAACAGCAACCTCGACGAGAAGTGGTGCGCCGACTTCGCCGCCTGGGCGTGGAACAAGGCCGGGGCGCTCGTCTCGTACCGGCTGGCACCCGGATACCTCAACGGCGATTCGGCCAGCTTCTACGTGTGGGGCACCCGCCACGGCACCTGGCACCCGGTCGGCTCGGGCTACGTCCCCCAGCCCGGTGACGTGGCCATCTACGGGCTCGACACCACCGCCTACACCGCGGTGCATGTCGCGGTCGTCGTTGCGGCCACCGGGAAGGCCAACGCGCCCGACGTCGTCAACGGCGACGGTGACCGCACCGGCTTCAGCGTGGTCGAAGCAGGGAGCAACCAGGCCGATGCCGACGTGAAGGGCAAGGGCGCGCCGCTGTCGGGCTACGTGTCGCCGTCGGCGCCGTCCGGCCCGTCGACCTCGTCCTGACCGGACGCGGCGTAGGCGGCCTCCTCGGCCTGGTTGGCCGCCATGGCCGTGACCACGGCCTCGAACACCTTGGCCGAGTCCTCCTCGATGTGACGGCGCGCCATGAGGAGGAAGGCCGCACCGACGAAGGCGATCGGCATGACGATGAGGAAGGCCGTGCGGTAGTTGTTGTCGAACTGTGAGGCCACCGCCGCGGTGACCAGCGGCGCCGCCGCCGCGCCGAAGACGACGGAGGCCAGGTTGAAGGCGGCGAACCCGGCCCCGCGGACCTGAGCCGGCGAGGCGTCCGAGAGGCCGGCCCGCAGCGCCGGCACGGCGGCCGTCGCGGCGAGGAGGCCGAGCAGTTGCAACAGGAAGACGAGGCCGTGCGGGATGCGGGTGAACGAGAGCACGAAGAGCGACGCGCTCACCAGCATGCAGACGGCGGGAATCACGACGCGCGCGCCCATCACGCGGTTGACCCAGCGGTCGGCCACCCAGCCGCCCCCGATGGTCCCGGGAATGCCGCCGACGACGAGCAGAAGGCCGAACGTCGTGGTGGCCTTGGTCTGGGTCAGTCCGAGTTGGTTCTGGTAGAAGCTCGGCATCCAGGTGCCCACGGCCGTGACGACGAATCCGACCGTCGACACGCCGACCAGCGCGTAGCGCAGGGTCGGGATGTTGATGATCACCCGCATGTCACGGTTGAGCCCGGAGATCATCTCTCGGGTGAACACCCTCACGCCGTGGGGGAACAGCTTTTCGAGCTTCTGGTCGGAGACCTCCATCGCATCGCTGTGGGTCACGTGCGCGCGGTCGGCCGTGCCTCGGCTTGGCTCGGGCAGCCGCCAGCACATCCAGGCCACGGCGAGGCCGGGGATGATGGAGACGAAGAACGCGACCCGCCACCCCTGGCCACCGAAGAGCGGGCCGAGGGCGCCGCCGATCACCAGGCCGACGCCCGAGGCCGACGTAGTTCATGCACTGCTGGATGGAGAAGGCCTTGCCGCGCTGCTCGGTGCCGTAGAAGTCGGCGATCACGCTGCTGCCCGACGGGTCGGTGATCGCCTGGCCGAACCCGAGCGTGCCGCGGATGACGACGAGCAGCACGAAGGCGGACGTCGGCACCAGCCCGCCGATCGCACTGATGACCGACCAGGCCACGATCGTCACCGCCATGGCCTTCGTCCGGTTCCAGCGGTCGGCCAGGTAGCCCGAGGGCAGCGTGGCGATGCCGTTCACCAAAATAAAGGCCGAGAACAGCACGGCGATCGCCGTGTCCCCGACGTGGAAGGCCGCCTTCAGCTGGTCGCTGTCGCCCCGGACGATGTACTGGTCGAGGCCGTCGATGAGGAGCGTGAACCCGACGACCCACATGGGCCAGTCGGTGACGCGGATGGTCCGGGGCGCGCGCCGGGCGCCGTGCCCGGTACTCCCTCCCCCGCCAGGGTCATGTCGTTCGCCGCCCGCCTACTCGCCGCCGCTCGGTCGTTACGACCCCGCCCTCGGCCCCGGCGTGTAATCGGCCGGCAGCCCGATGGACTTCATCTCCAGGAAGCTCCCGAGGCCCTCGGGCCCGAACTCGCGGCCCACACCAGACTCCTTGAAGCCGCCGAACGGCGTCGCGAAGTCGATCGGGGCGAACGTGTTGAGCATGTACGTCCCCGTGCGCACCTGGCGGGCCACGCCGAGCCCGCGGTCGTTGTCGTCGGTCCACACCGAGCCACAGAGGCCGTAGTTCGAGTCGTTGGCGATCTCCACCGCGTTGTCGTCACCGTCGTAGGGGATGACGACGAGCACCGGCCCGAAGATCTCCTCCTGTGCGATCCTCATCTTGTTGTCGACCTCGGAGAAGACGGTCGGCTCGACGTACCAGCCCTTGCCGAAGTCGCTGCCGCTCGGGCGCCCACCGCCGAGCGCGACGGTGGCACCCTCCTCCCGCCCGCTCTCGAGGTAGCCCTCGATCCGGCTGCGCTGCCGCTCCGCGACCACCGGCCCGACCTCGGTGGCCGGGTCCATCGGGTCGCCCACCTTCATGGCGGACACGCCCGACACGACGGCCTCGACGACCTCGCTGTAGCGGCTGCGCGGCGCCAGGATCCTGGTCTGGGCGATGCAGGCCTGCCCGTTGTTCATGATCGCGTTCGGCAGCAGCGTCGGGATCGTGGTGGCCAGGTCGGCGTCGTCCAGGATGATGGCCGCCGACTTGCCGCCGAGCTCGAGCGTGCAGCGCTTGAGACGCTCCCCGCACAGCCCGCCGATGCGCTTGCCGCCCACCCCGGATCCGGTGAAGGAGATCTTGTCGACGCCGGGGTGCGTCACGAGGTGCTCGGAGACCTCGCGGCCGGCCGGCACGACGGAGAGCACGCCCTTGGGCAGCCCGCAGGCTTCGAAGATCTCGGCCAGCCGGAACGCGTCGAGCGGGGTCTCGGGCGCCGGCTTGTAGACGACGGTGCAGCCGGCGGCGAGCGACGGAGCCAGCTTGGCGGCGGCGATGAAGAGCGGCACGTTCCACGGGGCGATCGCGCCCACGACGCCCACCGGCTCCTTGGTCACCAGCACCTTGGGGTTCAGCAGGCCGTCGCGCACCTCGTCGAAGGCGAACGTGCCGGCCAGGTCCGCGTAGTAGTTGAAGATCATCGTCGGCGCGAGCACCTGGCCCAGGTTGGAGAAGGTGATCGGCGCGCCCATCTCCCGCGTGATGATCTCGGCCATGTCGCCCATCTCGGCCGTGATCTGCGCGGCGGCCTGCCGCAGGATCTCGCCCCGCTCGGCCGGCGCCATGCGGGGCCACGGTCCGCGGTCGAAGGCGATCCTCGCCGCCGCGACCGCCTTGTCGATGTCGGCCTCGGAGCCGTCGGGCACCCGGGCGATGACCTCCTCGGTGACCGGCGAGACGATGCCGATGGTGTCGGTGCCCTCCGGGGCGACCCAGTCGCCGCCGATGAACAAGCGGTCGTAGTCCCGAATCGCCATGCGTCCCTCCCAGGCTCAGAGGGCCCGCGCCCTCGCCGAAGGTGGCACCCCTCGGCGCCTCAAAGGGTAGCGGCGCCCGCCCCGGGACAGGACAGTCCGCCCGGCGCTCGGCGGGCTCAGCCCGGCTCGTCGCGCCGTTCGACGTGGGCGACGATGCCGCCGTCCGGCTCGACCCAGCCCTTGCCGGCGGCGTACGCGCACATGCCGGCGAAGCCCTCGTCCCACTCGTCGGTCGCGGCGGGACCGGCCAGCGCCCGCAGGGCCACCGGGTCGACCACGACGTGCTCGCCGTCGTCCCTGAGCCGGCCGAGCCCTGACTGGTGCACCACTTCGGCCAGGTCACCCCCGCCTTCGGTGGCCACCGAGAAGCGGGTGAAGTCGCCGGGCTCCTGGAGGTGGACCCTCGACTCGGAGAGGTCGATCACGATGCGCATCGCCGGGCCGATCCTCCTTATTTGGGGATCGCGGCGAGCCAGGTGTCGAAGTCGTCTTCGTCCTCCTTGATCGCCTGGGCCAGTTTCGCCAGCGCCGGCGCGCGGGTGCGCAGCTTGCTGGCCGCGTGCGCCCGGGCATCGAGCGAGAGCGCCGCGCGCGCCGCCGCGGTGGCGGTCGCCACGACCTCGTCGACCGGGACCAACTCGTCGAGATACCCACTCGTCAAGGCGTCCGCCGGTCCGAATTGGTGTGACAGGTTGATGGCCTTGTCGCAGGCGGCGGGCGTGAGGCGCATCCGGACCAGCTCGATCGCCGTTCGCGGCATCGTCATGCCGATGGCCACCTCGTTCGCGACCCACTTGTAGGAGCCCCCCTCGGGGCCGATCCGGTAGTCCCCGCTCAACAGCAGAAACGTGCCCATCGCGATCGCGTGGCCCGTGCAACCGACCACCACGGGCCGCGGATAGGTGAGGATGCGTTCGGCGAGCCGGAACCCGCCGATCACCATGGCCGCGGTCTCTTGCCCACCGGCCGCGATCGTCCGCAGGTCGAAGCCGGCCGAGAAGATGCCCGGTCGCCCGGTGAGCACGATGGCGGCGCCGTCCGCGTCGGCGCGATCGATCGCCTCGCCGATCGCGGCCTGCATGTCCAGGCTCAGCGCGTTGACCTTCCCGTCGTCGAGGCGGATGGTCGCCACGCCGTCGCTGAGCTGGTACTCGATGAGGGTCACGAGGTTCCTTCGGTTGTCGGGAGCAGGTCATTTGGGAACTTAGCGCCGCCGCGTGCGGAGAGGACACTGCGGTGTCCGGGCCCGGTCGTCGGTAGAGTGCCGCCCCGTGCCCGACATCGACCAACGAGACCCCGACGAGGTGGCGGCCATCCTGACCCGGTGGCTCGCCACCAAGTCGCCCGGGGGGAACGGTCCCGAGGTCTTCGGGGTCGAGGCGCCCGCCTCCAACGGGTTCTCCAACGAGACGATCCTGTGCCGCACCCGCGCCGACGACGGCGAGGAGCGGCGACTCGTCGTGCGCGTCGCGCCGACCAAGCACCTCTTGTTCATGGACGCCGAGTTCTCCACCCAGTACCGCGTCATGAAGGCGCTCGCCGACGGCGGCTCGGCGGTCCCCCTCCCGACGCTCGGCTTCTACGAGGAGGACCCGCAGTACCTGGGCGTGCCGTTCTTCACCATGGACCACGTGGAGGGCAAGGTCCCGTCGGACAACATCCCCTACACGATGGAGGGGTGGGTGATCGAGGCGACGCCCGAGGAGCAGGCCCGCCTGTGGTGGAGCGGCCTCGATGCGCTCGCCGCGGTGCACAGAACCGATTGGCGCGCCCTCGGCCTCGATTGGCTCGGTATGGCGGGGCGTGGCAAGCCGGGCATCGTGCAGCAGATGTCCTATTACCGCGACTTCCTCGACTGGGCGGCCCAGGGGCTCAAGGTCCCCGTCCTCGAAGCGACGTGGCAGTGGCTCGTCGACCACCAGCCGCCCGAGGACGGCGACGTCGTGCTGAGCTGGGGCGACAGCCGGATCGGCAACATCATCTGGGACGACTTCCGTGCCGTGGCCGTGCTCGACTGGGAGATGGCGTCACTCGGACAGCCCGAGATGGACCTGGGCTGGTACCTCTACTTCAACCGCCAGTTCGCCGATCCCCTCGGCGTGCCGCGCCCGCCCGGCTTCGGCTCCCACGAAGAGACGATCGAGCGCTACTCCGAGCTCATGGGCCGGCCGATGCAGCACGTCTTCTTCTACGAGGTGTTCTCGGGCTTCCGCTTCGCCGCCATCATGCTGCGGCTGTCCGACCTCCTGGTCGGGAGCGACATCCTGCCCCAGGAGTCCGACATGGGCACGAACAACATCGCCACCCAGCTCCTCACGACGATGCTCGAGCTCGACCTCCCGGCCTAGCGCTCCGCCTCGGCTCCGTCCCTCCGGGTCAGGACGGCCCGTCGGGCCCGTCGTCGGCGATGGCGTCACCGGGCGGGCCCACCGCGACCCCGGCGGCGCGCAAGCGGTCACCGAGCCACTGGGGGCCCCCGGGGCTGGTCATCTGCTCCTGCCACCCCTGCAGGATCCGGTGCAGGTCGTCCTTGGTCGGGATCTGTGCGATGACGTGCACGGTCATCTTCTTGTCGTACCCGGGCGGCGCCTTGACGTGGAGGCCGCCGAACGGGTCCTCGCTGACGTGGGGGGCCGGCTCCCGCAGGACGTAGAGCTCACCCGTGTCCTCTACGTAGTTCAGCTCGTGGCGGACGTTGTCCTCGTCCAGCCACTCGGCGCCCAGCTCCAGCTCGGCGGAGGCCCGGCGGCGAGGGTCGGCTTCGTAGAACTCGTCGATGTCCATCGGCGGCACACTACTGCCGACCAGGGCGATCGCTCCTCGCACACGCTCGGTCGCGCGGTGGGAGCGATCGGGGGAACGGCGGTCGCGACCTTGGGGCCATGCCGACCTCCACCAGTCCTCGTCCGCAGCGTCCCCGCGTCGCCGTCATCGACCAGATGGCGGCCGAATGGCGGACGATCGGCCGCACCAGGCCGGCCGTCCGTGCGCTGCATGACGTCGCGCGCCGCGACCCGGGGCTCGCCCTCCTCGTCTTCGGCGACGGCGACGGCGACGGCGACGGCGAGGGCGAACCCCCGCGCTGCCCCACCCCCTGCGACCTGGTCGCCCACATGCGCCGGGCCTCGGGTCGCGCCGGGCGCGACGAGGCGGCCCGCCTGGTGCGGATCCTGCTCCGGGAGGCCGGCGCCGACCCGTTCGTCACCCGGATGCTGGTCCAGGCCCTGGTGCCCGGCCTCATCAGCGTCGCCGGGAAACTCCGCTGGGGTCAGGGGGGCGACTGGCAGGACGGTGAGGAGTTCTTCGGCGAGCTGCTGTCCACCACCTGGTGTGTCATTGCCGAATGGGCTGGTCAGGACCGCCGCTATGCGGTGCTCGACCTCCTCTCGGCCATCCGGTGCCGGCTCCGGCGCCAGCTGTTCCGCGCCAAGGACCGCGCCGCCCGCACCATCGCGATGGGAGCGGACGACGCGGCCGACCGCGGCGCGTCGACCGAGACGCTGCTCGACGAGCTGGCCCGGACGCTGGTCGACCACCACCGCGCCGGCATGCCCGCCGACGAAGTGGAGGTGCTCTACACCCACAGCGTCCTCGGCTATTCGATCGCGGAGCTCGCCGTCGTCACGGGTCGGGATCGCCGCGGCCTCTACGCCCGGCGGGACCGGGCGCGCCGCCGCCTCTTGGCGTCCTGACCCCTGTACGGACCGGATGTCGCGTGCGTATGGTTTGGAGCCAGTGGTTGAGGGGATCAAGACCACCGAGAGTCAGCACCCGCGGCTGGCTCGCGGCCGCCCCAATTGGTGGGTGATCCTCGCGGTGTCGCTGGGCTTGATGGCGTTGCTCGTCGCCACCGCGGGCAATCCCAGGCGCCCCGTGCACGGCTCGCCCGCGTTGGCGACCGCGCCGACGAAGGACGCGCACGACCCACGCCGCGCCGCCGGGACCACGACGACGACCACCGCGTCGCCGGTCGCGCCGTCGAAGGACGCGCCGACGTCGTCGGCGACGTCGTTGCTGTCGAGCTCGAGCCACGCCGGGACCACCGCTCCCCCCTCTGGACCGACCACGACGACCAGCGTCGCGACGACGACCACCACGACGGCGCCGCAGCCGGTCGTCGCACAACCGGCCGACCGCACCGAGTCGCAAGGCGTCATCGAGCCGCCGCAACAGCGGTCGAGCAGCTTCGGCTTCACCGGCACGGGCGCCATGCAGGTCTCGGTGGTCTGGTCCGGCGACACCTACCTGACCATGCAGGTCAGCTGCCCGAGCGGCAGCCAGAGCGTCGGCGGGTCGTCGGCCATGGCGGCCTCGCTCCCCGACGCCAGCGGGAGCTGCCTGGCCACGGTCAGCGAGCCAACGACGGAGTCGACCGCCCTGACGTACACGATCACGATCGGGCCCGCCGGTGGCTAGCCGTCGCGTCACCGACGTCCTCGGTGCCGCGGTCGCCGCGCTGCTTGCCTTCACCGCGGTGCCCGCGGTCCTCGTCCTCGTGGTCGGCAATCCGCTCTCGGGCGGGCTCGGCCACTCGTGGCAACCGGCGCCGCGAGACGCGCTCTGCGCGCTCGCCCTCGCGGCGTGGATCGCCTGGGCCGCCTGCACCTCACAGTTGCTCCGCGGCGTCGTGGCCCACGTGCGCCGGGGCGAGGTTCGCCCGCTCGGCCTGATGTCCCCGCTCGATCGCGTGGCCGCGCGCATTGCCGTCGGCGTCCTCGCCCTTTCCTCCGCCGGTGTCCCCCTCGCGCTGTCGTCGGGTGCCGGCGCCGCGACCCGGCCGCTCGTCGTCGCGAGCGCGGCGTCGCCGCACCCGGTGCCGGCGACCGAGGCCCCGGCCCCGGCCGCGGCCGAGCTGCATGCGGTCCGGCCCGGCGAGGGCCTGTGGCAGATCGCGCAGGACGAGCTCGGCGACGGCGCCGACTGGACGCACCTCGCCGCCCTCAACCTCGGCCGCGACATGGGCGGCGGGCAGCGCTTCGTCGACCCCGACCACCTCGTGGCGGGCTGGCGGCTCCGGCTGCCCGCCGGCGCGCATCGTCGGGAGGAGCCGCACCGCCGCACGGACCATCGGGACCGGCCCGCGACGCCCGACCGCCTGCCCGAGCTGGTGGCCCTCGGGGTCGGCTCCCTGGCCTGCGCGGCCCTGGCGCGTCGGTCCAGGCGGCGTCATCGTCCGGCGCCGTTCGCCGCCGAGCTCGACCCGCCCGTCCTCGCCCGCTCGGTGTCCGAGGCGGCCGTCGACACCGACACGCTCTTGCAGCGCTTCGGGTCCGTTCCGGCGCTCACGGCGTTCGAGGCCGCCAACGCCCTACTCGCAGGCGTGCTCCGGCACCACGCCGCGCCACCCCGGGTCCGGACCGTGTGTGTCTCTCCCACGGGCGTGACCTTCTTCCTGGCCGGCGACCACGGCGACGCCCCGCCGGGGTTCGTTGCGGTCGCCGGCGACGCCGCCTGGCGCGTCGACCACGCGGAACTCGATGCGGTCGACCCCGCGTTCCCCTACGTGCCGGTCGTCCTGCCCGTCGGCGACGACGACGAGGGCACCTGGCTGGTGGCGCTCGGGCCGGGCGACGTCCTGCCCGTGCTCGGCGAGTCGGCCGCCGACCTGCTGCGCGCCGCTCGCGCCGCGGCGGAATCCTGGACGTGGTCGGACCTCATGGTCGTCACCGACGACCCGGGCGATCCTGCGTTGCAGCCGTCGGGCGCGGTCCCGGCGCTCTTCTTCGGCGACCCGGCGTCGCTCCGGCCCGGGCTGGCACGCCACGCCGCGGTCGTCACCGCGTCGCCGGTCGCGGCCAGCGACCTCACCGTGCTGGTGGACCGGCAGGCGGCGACGCTGCACCCGGTCGGTCGGGTCCTGCGCCCGCATCTGCAGTCGGCCGCCGCCGGCGAGCTGCTCGCCGAGCTCGTGGCTCCCCCGACCGACCCGGCGGGCGTCCCGGCCCTCGACCGGCCGGTGCGCCCCGTCGCGGCCGCCGCTCCACATGCGCTCACCCCGGGGCCCGTCGACGTCAGGCTGCTGACGGTGACGCCGCGACTCGACGGCCTGGCCGAGGAGCTCCCGCCGAACCGCACCCGGCGCGCCGTCGAACTCGTCGCCTACCTCGCCCTGCACCAGCCTGACGTGATCACCAGCGACCGGCTGCGCACGCGGGTGCTCGGCTCGTCCGACGCCGACGCCGCGGCGAAGACGTTGTTCAACACCGCCTACGCCGCCCGCCGCGCCATGGGGGCCGACGAGGCGGGCGAGGCGCTGTTCCCCGCCGGCACCCGCAACGGGCTCTACCAGGTCTCGCCCCAGGTGACCGTCGACGTCGAGCGCGCCGCCACGCTGGCCGCCGAGGCGAAGGCGCACGCCGACCCGCAGCTGGCCATGGCGCACTACCGCGCCGCGCTCGAGCTCGTGGAGGGCGAGCCGCTGGCCAACGCGCTCTCCGGGTACTCGTGGTGGGAGGCCGAGGGCCACGGTGCCCGCATCGCGGCCGTCCTGGTCGACGCGGCGTGCTGCCTGGCGGCGCTGGCGGCCGAGGCCGGTCACTTCGACCTCGCCCGTCGGGGCCTGGAGCGGGCCCGGCTGGTCGAGCCGTACAGCGAGGCGCTGTCCCGCGCCGCCATGGAGTTGGCCGCCGTCGAGGGTGACGCCGACCGGCTCCGCCTCGAGTGGCGCGAGTGCCAGCGGCGCGTCGACGCGCTCGATCCGGGGGCGGTGCCCTCCCCGCGCACCGAGACGCTCTACGGCGAGCTCAGTCGCCGCGTGCTCGTTCAGCCCGCCTCGTAGGCGCGCACCACGTCCTCGAGCCGGGCCACCCGGCTGCCCTTCACGAGCGCAGCGTCGCCGGGGCCGGCCGTCCGCAGCAGCGCCACCGCGGCATCCACCCCGTCCACCCGGGCGGTGCCGTAGAGGTCCGTCCCGTAGCCGACCACCTCGATCCCGAGCTCCTCCGCCAGCTGGGCGAGGCGCCGGTGCTCGTCCTCGGTCGCCGCGCCCAGTTCGGCCATGAGGCCGAGGAGCGCGAGCCGGCGGCCGGCCGCCAGCGCGGCGAGCGAGCGCAGGGCGGCCTCCGTCGACGCCGGGTTGGCGTTGTAGCAGTCGACGACCAGCGTCGGGCCGCCCGCCGGGTGACGCACCTCCATCCGGAGCGACGAGGCATCGACCTCCCCCAACGCCGCGACGGCGCCGTCGAAGGGAACACCGCACCACAGGGCCGCCGCCGCCGCCGCCAGCGCATTCGACACTTGCGGGAGCCCGTGCAGCGCCAGCCGCACCTCGCCCTTTCCCCAGGGCGTCGTGAGCCGGAACCGGGGCCGCAGGTCGTCGTCGACCGTGACGCCCTCGGCGCGCACGTCCGCCTCCGCGTCGGCCCCCACCGCGTAGCCGAGGACCGGGCACGGGCTGGCCGATCGCATCGCGGCGACGCGCCGGTCGTCCAGGTTGAGCACGGCGACACCGTCGGCCGGCAGGGAGGTGACCAGCTCGCGCTTCGCCCGCGCCACCCCGTCGAGGTCGCCGAGATACTCGACGTGCGCCATGGCCACGCTCGTCACGATCCCGACGTCGGGCCGTCCGATGCGGGCCAACTGCTCGATGTGCCCGAACCCCCGCGCTCCCATCTCGAGCACCACCCAGCGCGCGTCGTCGGGCGCATTGAGCAGCGTGAGGGGGAGGCCGAGCTCGTTGTTGAAGGAGCGCTCGCTCGCCGCCGTCGTGAAGGCCGAGGCCAGGCAGTGCCGCACCAGGTCCTTGGTCGTCGTCTTGCCGACCGACCCCGTGATGCCGACCACCCCGCCCGCAATCCGCTCACGCGCCGCCGTGCCGAGCCGCAGCAGCGCGGCGGCGGTGTCGTCGACCACGACGGCGGTGGCGCCGACCGGCTCGTGCGACGTCAGGTAGGCCGGCGAACCGGCCTCGACCGCGGCGTCGATGAAGGCATGGCCGTCACGCGCCGCCACGATCGGGACGAAGAGCTGACCCGGCCGGACGGTGCGCGAGTCGATGCTCGCGCCGTCGACCGTGACATCGGGCCCGATGAGCGCTCCGCCGACGTGGTTCGCCAGCTCAGATGTCGAGAAGCGCACGCATGTCCTCGGCGGACGATTGTATAGCCTTCGTCGATGCAGCAAGCCGGAGAGTTGGCGGTGATCTACGGGGGTCCATCCGCCGAGCACGAGGTGTCGTGCGTCTCGGCCCGCCGCATCGTGCAGACGGCGTTGGACGGCGGGTGGTCGGTCACGGTCGTCGGGCTCACCCACGACAAGCGATGGGTGGACGCGCGCTCCGTGCTGGTCGACGTGTCCGCCGGCGAGGCACTCGTGTCGCCCGACGATGTGCTCGCCGAGTTCCCCGACACCGAGCTCGCCGGGCCTCGCCGCCGGCCTGCCACCGGGCGCCGTCGTGTTCCCGGTCCTGCACGGGCCGTTCGGCGAGGACGGCGTGCTCCAGGGCCACCTCGAGGCGCTCGGCGTCCCCTACGTCGGGGCGGGCGTGCTGTCCTCGGCCATCTGCATGGACAAGGGCATCGCCAAGTCCGTCCTGCACGACCACGGCCTGCCCGTCGCCGCCTGGCGGGTGGCGCACCGCGCCACGTGGTCGCGCGACCTCGTCGAGGAGGCGGTCGCCGCGCTCGGGCCTGCCCGCTCTTCGTCAAGCCGGCCAACCTCGGCTCCTCCATCGGCGTCGCCAAGGCGACCGACGTCGCCGCGCTGGGCGATGCGGTGCGGCGCGGCGTTCGAGTTCGACGACCACGTCATCCTCGAGGAGTTCATCCGCGGGCGCGAGCTCGAACTGGGCGCGCTGGGCAACGAGGACGTCCGCGTCACCAAGGCGGGCGAGATCATCGCCAGCCGAGACTTCTACGACTACGACGACAAGTACGTGCTCGGCCTCGCCGAGACCGTCGCGCCCACCGACCTCACCGACGTGCAGCTCGCCCACGCGCAGCGGGTGGCCACGGCGGCCTACCGGGCCCTGCGCGTCGAGGGGCTCGCCCGCGTCGACCTCTTCCTCGGCGACGACGACGAGATCGTCATCAACGAGGTCAACACCATGCCCGGCTTCACGCCCATCTCCATGTTCCCGATGCTCTGGGAGGCCGAGGGCATGTCGTTCGCCTCCGTGGTCGAGGAGCTCGTCCGCCTCGCCCGGGCCCGCCACGCCCACCGCCGGACCCTGCGCACCCACCGTGTGGATTGATCCCGCGCCGCAGATTTCTGCCCCGGATCGCGAAAATTCGCGCGGTTGACCACCTCAACCCCGGTCCGACCGGGCAGTATTTGCAGCACTGAAGGCCAGGGTCCGCGCGATTGGCGTGGTGGGGTTCGGGGGAAGGGGATCGCATGGGCAGTTGGCGACTCGGCGGGCACGGCGTGCGGGCGCCGTGCTGCGTTCGGCGGGCAGAACGTCGGGGGCCCGCCGGAACCCGGTCCGGCGGCATCCCGGGCGGTGATCTCCCCAAGGCCTGGCCCCCGCACGATCCAAACGGGCAGAGGAATCGGACCGTGCAGCGGACACTGACCAAGGCCGTCGCGCTGCTGTCCGCCGCAGCCACCGTCGCCACCATGCTGGTGGCGTGTACCCCGGCGGGAGCGTCGGAACGGGCCGGCACCTCGCCGGCCAAGCCGTCGGTGAACCTCAGGGACGTCAGCCGACAGGCCTCAGCAGCCGCCGTCGCGGTCAAGAGAGCTCGAGTCGGTCGTCCACGGCTGGAACCTCTCGTGTGAGGTCGGGGCGGAGTACGACATGGAGCTGGCCTACGTCAACGACGCCATGGCGCAGAACAACCTCACCGGCGCCAACGAGCTCATGGCGACCTGGGTGACCCAGGCCCAACACCAGGCGGCGACCGGCCTGATCACCACGGCGCAAGCCTCAACCTTCACGACCAAGGGGAACGCGATCGTCAGGCAGATCCCCGACCAGGGCAAGGTGACGAACCTGATCGGGTTCGAGAACCCGCTGGGCGCCCTGCCCCAGTGCGCCCGCAAGAGCGACTCGCTCGACGCGGCGAAGTCCGTCAGCGACATCATCCGCATCTTGCTCCAGGGGGTGCTGCACGAGATCCCCGAGGTCGGCGCGATCCTGGCCGCGCTGCTCGAGATCCTGTGGCCCGACGACGAGGCGGACCCGAACCAGGTCTGGAAGGAGATCGAGGACAAGATCACAAAACAGATCAACCAGTCGCTCGACGACGCCACCAAACGCAGCCTCGATGCGACGCTCACCGGCCTCGAAGGCGTGCTGCACAACTACGCGGTGGCGCTCAACGACAAGAAGAACACGGCGTACCTGCAGGAGACCTACGTCACCGCGCTCAACCACCTCACCCACGACGTCCCGTCGTTCTCGTCGCCGGCCCGTGCGTATCTCGTGCTCCCCGAGTACGTCCAGGCCAACGGGCTGCTCATCACCCAGCTCCGCGACGGGATCGAGCACGCCAGTGACCTCGGTCTCTCCGCCGCCGTGGTGGCCGACTACCAGAAGCAGCTCACCGCGGCGATCGCCACCGGGCAGGCGTACGTCGCCAAGCAACAGGCCGAGACGCACAAGTCGTTGCCGACGTCGAGCGACGCCAAACGCTCCAACGTGATCAACTACAACGAGAACGCGTCCCTCGACCTGACGCTGGTGCCGATGACCAGCGACCTGTCGTTCTTCTGGACCTACATGGATCCGGCCAAGTACCCGAAGCCGGTGACGGCGATCAACACCCGCATCATCTACTCGCCGCTGGCCGGCACCATCGACAACAACGGCACTCCCTCGCCCAACGGCGCGGGGCTCAAGCCCATCACACACTTCACCATGTGGGGCTACGACCGCCTCGACGCGATCCAAGTCTCCTACGGCGGCGTCCAGGGGCCCCGCCAGGGCGACCAGAACGGTGGGTCGAACTCCAACCCGCACGGCTTCGACATCAGCGTGGGCGCGCCCACCGCCAAGGGCGTCAACCAGGAGGGTCCGCTGGTCGCCGTGTTCGGCTACACCGGCGACGTCCCCGAAGCCCTCGGGTTCACCTACGCCGACGGGAACGACACCGGGTTGCAGGGCAACGGGAGCAAGGGCCGCAATTTCGCCTACGGCGAGCCCGGTGAGGTCGTGGCCTACGCCAAGGTCAACGGCGTGAGCGACTTCTACGACAGCGCGGACTCGATTCAGGTGGGCTTCCGCTACGCGGACAGCTGGTCCTGAGCTCGACAGCCGGGCACGACAGCAAGGAGGGACGGGACATGGACAGGCTCAGTCGGCGGGACTTCCTCCGCGCCGGGGCAGCAGGTGCGGCGAGCACCGTCGCCCTCGGGGCGGGGCTCGACGCGCTCGACCCTCTTGCGGCGCCCGCCGGCGCCGCGTCGAAAAAGCCTCCCTCGCAGCACGCCCTGCGCCAGTTGCAGCGGCAATTGAAGGGCCGGCTGCTGCTGCCCGGCGATCCGGACTACCTCAAGGCGAGCGCGCCGGCCAACGGGCGCTACCGGTTCGTCCGGCCCATCGCCGTGGCGGAGTGCGCGAACGAGGCGGACGTCGTCACCTGCGTCAACTGGGTCCGGCGCAACGGCGTCATGCCGGTCGGCCGCGGCGGCGGGCACAGCTACGCCGGCTACTCCACCACGACTGGCCTCATGATCAGCCTGAAGCTCCTGAACCACGTCACGGTCGACAAACAGAACGCGACCGTCAGCTCCGGCGGGGCGGCACTCAACAAGAACTTCTACGACGTCGCCAACGGCGGCCCGCTCTTCCTGCCCGGTGGCACGTGCTTCGGCGTGGGCGTCGGGGGCCTCGCCCTCGGCGGTGGCATCGGGTACCAGACGCACTGGGCCGGGCTGACGTGCGACCACATGCTGTCGTCGCGCATCGTGACCGCCTCGGGCGACGTCCTCCAGCTCAGCGAGACGGAGAACCCCGACCTCTTCTGGGCCTGCCGGGGCGGGGCCGGGGGCAGCTTCGGCCTCAACACGGCCTTCGAATTCTCCTTGGTCGAGGTGCCGCCGACCGTCTCGTGGTACCGCTTCGACTGGCGGGGGGCCGAGGCGGCGGAGGCGGTCCTCTACACGTTCAACAACCTCATCGCCAAGGCCCCCGACGCGCTCAACGCGGTGGCGGCGGCCACGGCCCTCCCGGTGGAGAAGGGCGGCGACCCGCGTGAGGCGATTCAGGTCTTCTCCCGGGGCCAGTACATCGGCCCGCTCGACGAGTTGCGGGACCTCGTGCAACCCCTGATCGACGCAGCGGGCGAGCCGCTGCCGGGCAAGAAGGAGCTGCGCCCCACAACCTTCTGGGACGTGGTGAAGTTGATCTCGACGGAGGAACCCCCGTCGCACGCGTTCGGGGACATCTCGCGCTACGCCATCGATCCACTGCCGCAGAGCGCGGTGACGGACCTCGTGGACCTCGTGGCGCTCTGTCCGGTCCGTGACAACGACGACAACAACGGTTCGATCTGGTCGCTCGGATGGGTCGGCGGGAACGTGGTAAATAAGATCGGCCGGACGGACACCGCGTACGTGCATCGCGGCATGTCGACACTCATGCGTCCGACGACCGTGTGGGACGACACCGCCGACCCCTCGGTCGGTCGTGACTTGAACGATTGGACGAACTCGGTGATCGACGTCTTGAACCCGTACACGCCGAACGAGAGCTACCAGAACTTCCCCAACCGGATGATCTCGGACTGGCAACAGGCGTACTACGCCGAGAACTTCCCCCGCCTGGTGCAGATCAAATCCAAATACGACCCGGGCAACCTGTTCCAGAACACGCAGAGCATCCCGGTCTCGGTCGCATGACGGCGCCCATCTCCCGCCGACAGCTCCTGGGATACGGCCTCGGCGCCGCGGCGGCCGGAGCGGCCGGCGGCGCCCTTCCTGCCGGCGCAGCCAGTGCGGCCACGCAGCAGCGCCGCCGTCGGGCCGGCGCGGGCCCGATGGAACTTCCCCAGCCCTTGCCCCAGAAGAGTCAGGGGGGCATCCTGCCGGTCCAGCTCGTGGCGAAGCGCGCCATGGTCGACATGGGGGCGGCCAAGTTGGTGAACACCTACACCTTTAACGGCGTGGTGCCCGGCTACACCTGGGACCTCAACGCCGGCGACCAGCTCCAGGTCGACCTGATCAACAACCTGGCGCCCGCGGCGCCGCCGCGAACCACATGATCATGGACCGCCCGCACGAGTGGACCAATACCAACCTCCACACCCACGGGCTGCACGTTTCGCCCTCCGGCAACAGCGACAACGTGTTCCTCGACATCGCGCCCGGCGAGCCGGCAGCAGTACCAGATCGACATCCCGGCCGACCATACGGGCGGGACGATGTGGTACCACCCGCACCGCCACGGTGCCGTGACCCAGCAGGTGCGCGCCGGCATGGCCGGCATGCTGATCGTGCGGGGCGAGATCGACCAGGTGCCCGAGATCGCGGCGGCCAAGGAACAGGTCATGGTGTTCCAGTCGATCGAGCTCGGGAACGACTTCCAGCTGCTCGACCCCATCCCCGACCCGACCAAGACCGAAGCCTTCTTCCCGCGCACCAACGTGCTCTACACGGTCAACGGCACGCTCACGCCCAAGGTCACGATGTACCCCGGCGAGGTGCAGCGCTGGCGGCTGCTCAACGCCGCGGAGGGGAAGTACCTGTCGCTGCGCCTGGAGAAGCACCCGTGGAACGCCGTCGCCTACGACGGCCTGACCCTGAGCGCACCCGAGGTGGTCGAGGACCTCATGCTCTCGGCCGGCAACCGGTGCGACGTGATGGTCAAGGCGGGACAGCCCGGCACGTACAACCTGGTCCTCACGCCGGGATCGAGCCAGAAGCCGCGCATCCCCGGCATGCCCGCCTCCGCGTCGATGCAGGACGCCGTGCACGTAAAGCCTCTGCCCCAGATGAGCGCGGCCGCCATGCGCGCCATGGTGCCGACGAACAGCGCGCCCGACATGACCGTCCTGCGAGGCGAGCTCGACGCGCGGACGATCCTGACGGTCGAGGTGGTGGGGACCGGTCCGGAGATGGGGTTGCCGACGGGCCTGCCCGCCTTCAACCCTCCGATGCCGCCCATCGCCCGGAAGCGGCAGTTCGCCTTCACCGTGCAGCGCGACGCCAACAACGAGTTCATCTCGTTCGGGGTGGACGGCATTCCCTTCGACCCCAACCGCAAGCCCTACCAGGTGCCGCTCGGCACGGCCGAGGAGTGGACCCTGGTCAACGCGCACGACGCCAAGCTGATGGACCACGCCCACGTGTTCCACATCCACGTCAACCCGTTCAAACTGACGAAGATCAACGGACGGCCCGTCACGAAGCCGATGTGGCGCGACACCTTCGTGCTGACCAAGATGACGGGCGACTCGCTGACCTTCGAGATGGACTTCAGCGACTTCCGGGGCAAGTTCGTCGAGCACTGCCACGTGCTGGGGCACGAGGACCTGGGGATGATGCAGGCCATCGAGGTGATCTGACCGGCGATCAGGCCGGCTGACACCCTCGGCCGCACGCCCGCACGCTGGCCCCGACCGCCCCGCCAGCCTCTTCCGCTCGGCGGGATGGGCACACCCGGTCCCCGTCGGCCACGATAGGGCCAGGTCCTCCCGCCCGGTCCCGCCATCGGAGCTGCCGGTCTGCGAGCACCCCATTTGTATCGTGCGGAGTGTGGTGATGACGTTCGAGGGCTTCGAGAGCGACACCTGGGAGGCCCTCCCTGGCGCCAGCCGTCTCACCCTGGCCCAGCGCGAGGCGATCGAGTCCGACGAGCCGCTCCTCTGTGTCGTCGCCGGCGCCGGCGCCGGCAAGACGAGGGTCCTGACGCTCCGGGTGGCGCGCCGGGTGCGCGAGGGGACGATCGAGGGCGACCGCACGCTCGTCACGACCTTCAGCCGCAAGGCGGCCGAGGAATTGCGCACACGGCTGTGGTCGCTCGGCGTGTCCGGCGTCAAGGCCGGCACGTTCCACCGCACGGCGCTCGGCTTGCTGCGTGAACACCGCGAGCTGCGGAACCGGCCGGCGCCCCAGCTGATGACGGACCGCCGCCGCCTGCTGGCCGACGTCTCGAGCGGCGACGCCCGCCGCACGCGCGCCCTCGACGGTGAGATCGGGTGGGCCAAGGCGCGTCTCGTCACGCCCGAGCGGTACGAGGCCGAGGCCCGCCGGCACCGGCGGCGCAGCGGGCTGAGCATCGAGCAGGTGGCCGAGGCGTACGCCCGCTACGAAGTGGAACGCACCAAGCGGCGGCTCCTCGACTTCGACGACCTCATCGTGGCCTGCGCGGACGCGCTGGCGGGCGACGCCGAGTTCGCCGCCTCCGTTCGCTGGCGCACCCGCCACCTCTTCGTCGACGAGATGCAGGACGTGAACCCGGCCCAGTTCCGCCTCCTCACCGCCATGCTGGCCGACGAGCCGGACCTCTTCGTGGTCGGCGACCCCAACCAGTCGGTCTACGGGTTCAACGGCGCCGACCCCACCTTGCTCGGCCGCCTGCCCGAGCTCCTGCGCGGCACCAAGGTCATCCGCCTCGACGAGAACCACCGCTGCACACCCCAGGTCGTGGCCGTCGCCACCGCGGTGCTGCGCGAGGGCGGCTCCTTCTCCGGCGACGGCGAGGTGGTGGCGCCCCGCACGACGCGCGTCGACGGTCCGGTGCCCAAGGTCATCGCCCACGCCACCGACGAGGACGAGGCGGCCTGGGCCGCGACCCAGGCGAAGCTGTCGCGTACCCCCGGGCGCCGCTGGTCCAGCATCGCCGTGCTCACGCGGACCAACGCCCAACTGGAGAGGGTGCAGGCCGCCATGGACGCCGCCCGCGTGCCGAGCCGGGTGGCCGGGTCGGATCTGGGCCCGGCCAGCGACCTGCGCGGCGGACGCCACCGCCGGCGGCGGCCGGGGCGGGGTCGATGACGACCTCGACGACGACCGGCTCGTCGTCGACCCGGCGGCGCGGGACGAGGTCGTGCTGACGACGTTCCACCGCGCCAAGGGATTGCAGTGGCCGACCGTGATGGTGCTCGGGCTCGGTGCCGGACTGATGCCGATCGCCTCGGCACGGACGGACGCGGCGATCGACGAGGAACGACGCCTCCTCTACGTCGCGCTCACCCGCTCGGAGGACGAGCTGTGGTGCAGCTGGTTCGAGCGGACGGGTGACGACCCGTCGGGGAGGGCGGCCGGCCGCGGGCCGAGCCCGTGGCTGGCACCCATCGAGCAGGCGGTCGCCGAGCTCGAGAAGGAGGCCGCACCGACCGCGGCGTCCGAGGTGTCGGCCCGGGTGGCCGAGCTGCGACGACGGCTCGAGGACGGAACCGAGGACGCCGAGACGACCCGGTAAGGTCGGTCCGCCCGATCGACCCGAGGTGGGGGTGGCCGTCGCATGTCGGATCTCCTAGAGCAGCTGCGCAAAGCCGTCGGCGAGAGCCACGTACGCGTCGGCGAGGCCGTGCACGCGGACTACACCCACGACGAGACGCTGACCGTCTCGCCGGTCCTGCCGCTGGCCCTCGTGCTGCCCGGGCACCACCGACGAGGTCGCCGAGGTGCTGCGGCTGGCCACCGAGCACCGCGTGCCCGTCGTGGCCCGCGGCAGCGGCACCGGGCTGTCGGGTGCCGCCGTCCCGGTGGCCGACGGGATCCTGCTGGCCTTCGACCGGATGGCCCGCATCCGCGAGATCGACACCGAGAACCAGGTCGCCGTCGTCGAGCCCGGCGTGACCCTCGAGCAGCTCAACGCCGCGCTCCTGCCGCTTCGGCCTCACGTACCCCGTCTCTCCGGGCGAGCAGAGCGCCTCGCTCGGGGGCAACGTCGGGACCAACGCCGGCGGGATGCGTGCCGTCCGCTACGGGGTGACCCGTCATCACGTCCTCGGCCTCGAGGTCGTGTTGGCCGACGGCCGGGTGCTGCGCACCGGCGGGAAGTTCGTGAAGTGTTCGACCGGCTACGACCTGACCCAGCTCCTCATCGGCTCCGAGGGGACCCTGGCCGTGACGACCGAGGTGACGGTGAAGGTGCAGCCCCGGCCGACCGAGACCACCACCGTGCTCGTCCCCTTCGCCACACTGGGCGAGGTGACCCACGCCGTGCCGAGGATCGTGGCGAGCGGCGTCAATCCGACGATCCTCGAATACGCCGACGCCCTTGTCCTCGGCAGCATGACCCGGGCGGCCGGGCTGGACCTCGGCATCCCCGAGGACGTGCAGCAGGCGGCGACCGCCTACCTGGTGGTCGTGCTCGAGCAGTCCTCAGAAGCTCGCCTCGATGAAGACGTGGAGCAGCTCGGGACCTTGCTCGGCGAGCTCGGCGCCCTCGACGTCTACGTCCTGCCGCCGCAGGCGGGCGCCGGCCTGATCGAAGCGCGCGAGCGGCTGTTCTTCGTGACCAAGGCGGCGGGAGCCGACGACATCATCGATGCGGTGATCCCGCGGGCGGCGATCCCCGACTACCTGGCCAAGGTGGCCGAGCTCGGAGCGGCGCACGAGACGTTCGTCAGCGGCTGCGGCCACGTGGGCGACGGCAACGTGCACCTCGCGCTCTTCCAGCCCGACGTCGAGAAGCGCAAGGCGATCACGCGGGACATCTTCCGGGTCGCGGTCGAGGCCGGCGGCGCCATCTCGGGTGAGCATGGCCTCGGCACCGAGAAGGCGCCCTACTTCCTCGAGACGGCGGATCCGGCGGCGCTCGAGCTCATGCGCTCGATCAAGCAGGTGTTCGACCCGCTCGGCATCCTCGGCCCCGACCGGATGCTCGGCGTGAGCCAGACAGGAGAGACGTCATGAACGGTGCCCGCGCCCTCCTCTCGACGCTGGTCGACGCCGGCGTCGACGTGTGCTTCGCCAACCCCGGCACCTCGGAGATGCACTTCGTCGCCGCGCTCGACGACGTGCCCGCCATGCGCGGCGTCCTGTGCCTGTTCGAGGGCGTGGTGACCGGCGCCGCCGACGGCTACGGCCGGGTGGCGGGGCGTCCCGCGGCGACACTGCTGCACCTCGGGCCCGGCCTCGGCAACGGGCTCGCCAACCTGCACAACGCGCGCCGGGCCCACACCCCGATCGTCAACGTGGTGGGCGATCACGCCACCTACCACGCGCGCTATGACGCGCCGCTGCAGTCGGACATTGCCTCGATCGCCAGCGCCGTGTCGGGCTGGTACCGCTCGACCGCCCGGGCCGACGACGTGGCGGCCGACGCGGCGGACGCAGTGGCGGCCGCCATGGGTCCGCCCGGCTGCGTCGCCACGCTTGTCCTCCCGGCCGACGCCTCGTGGTCGGAGTCGTCGACGGGTCCCCACCCGCCTCGGCCCCTCGGCCGGCGCACCGTGGTGCCGTCCGACACCGTCGAGGAGGTCGCCAAGGCGTTGCGCTCGGGCGAGCGCACGGCCCTGCTCCTGGGTGGGAGCGCCCTGCGCGCCGACGGCCTGCACGCGGCGAGCCGGGTCGCCGTCGCCACGGGGGCCGCGCTGCTCGGCGAGACCTTCCCGGCCAACCTCGAGCGCGGTGCGGGCATCCCGGCGGTGGAACGCCTCGCCTACTTCTCCGAGATGGCGCAGGCTCAGCTCGACGGCGTGCGCCAACTGGTGCTCGTCGACACGACCTCACCCGTCTCCTTCTTCGCCTACCCGGACAAGGCGAGCGACCTGGTGCCGGAGGGCTGCACCGTCCACACGCTGGCCCATTCCGGCGAGGACGCGACCGGAGCCCTGGAGGCCCTGGCCGACGCGGTCGGCGCCCCGGCCGACGGCGGCGTGCCGGCACCGGCGCAGCGGCCCGAACGCCCGAGCGGCGCCCTGACCACTGAGACCCTGGCTGCCGCGGTGGGAGCGGTGCTGCCCGAGGGCACGATCGTGGTCGACGAGGGCAACACGTCCGGCCTCTTCGTCCCGGGTGCGACGGCGGGGGCGCCGCGCCACGACTGGCTCACCCTGACGGGCGGAGCGATCGGCATCGGGCTCCCGCTGGCGACCGGCGCCGCGGTGGCCGCTCCGGACCGGCCGGTGCTCTGTCTCCAAGCCGACGGCAGCGCGATGTACACGCCGCAGGCCCTGTGGACCCAGGCGCGCGAGGGGCTCAACGTCACGACCGTCGTACTGGCGAACCGCAGTTACGCGATCTTGAACATCGAACTGCATCGGGTGGGCGCCGACGCGGGTGGTCCCCAGGCGCGCCGGCTGCTCGATCTCACCGAACCCGATCTGAACTTCTGCGACCTGGCGCGCGGGATGGGCGTGCCGGCGCGTCGGGCTGAGAGCGCTGAAGACCTCGTCGACCGCGCTCGAGCAGCGGCATGGCGGAGCCGGGACCATCCGTTGTCGAAGTGGTGCTGTAGTCGTCACCCTGCAAATGGGGTGCCCTGTTCAGGGGTACGCGGCGGTGTCAACGGAAACGATCCGCCGCATCAATGGGTGCACAACGTTGGACGCGGACGTGCACAATAGGGCACAACGGCTCTACGCGGTTCGGAGACTGGGTGTCAAGATTTTGAAGCGACGGTGTTCCACTGCGTGCACCGCCGATCATCCGAGAGGACCCGGCCAGATGCAGAACACACGCTCCAGCGACGAAGCACCTCCGGTGCGCTCTGCGCCGTGACGTGCTCGACACGCCGGCTGTCGTCGCCGAAGATGCGGACTTCTCGGATCGCGCGCCGATCGACTTCGCCATCCTCGAGTTCGAAGTGGAGCGCATGCGCAAGCGGCTCGCCGTCTGGGAGATCTTCCTCAACTACGTGAGCGAAGGCGCGCAGACGTGGCCAGAGGTGCAACGTGCGGTGACGCCCGGCGACCTCGAAGAGATCATCCCGCATCTGTAACGGCACGCCGCTGCGCGACGTGCTGCTCGAGCTCCGCTA
The DNA here is from genome assembly GCA_963769095.1 of uncultured Acidimicrobiaceae bacterium. GTDB lineage: Bacteria > Actinomycetota > Acidimicrobiia > Acidimicrobiales > RAAP-2 > Bog-473. Next base: position 509,593 of record CAVYKO010000008.1, on the reverse strand, counting down.
ACCCCGGCTGATCGGGCGCTTGGCTGATCAGCGCTTCGGCGCTGATCTTGGCGACGGCCAAGCGTCCGGTCAGGAACCAGCGAAGTCCACGACCACGGGGGCATGGTCGGAGGGTTTCTTGCCCTTCCGGGCGTCACGATCGCGGTAGGCCCCGGTCGCGCGCTCGACCAGGTCGTCGCTCACGAGCACGAGGTCGATGCGCATGCCCCGACCGTTGTGAAAGTCGCCCGCCCGGTAGTCCCACCACGTGAACGTGCCTGGCTCGTTGAAGCGGCGGAACACGTCGTCGAGGCCCCAGGCCTCGATCTCGCGGAGCGCGGCGCGCTCGGGCTCACTCACGTGGGTGGCACCGACGTACGCGGCGGGATCCCAGACATCGCCGTCGTCAGGCGCCACGTTGAAGTCGCCGAGGACGGCCACGGACGACCCGGGAGGACACGTCTGGTCGAGGGTCGTTCGGAGCTGGGCGAGCCACGCGAGCTTGACCGGATAGAACTCGTTGTCGAGGGATCGCCCGTTGGGCACGTAGACCGAGAACACCCGCGTGCCCTCGCACACGGCGGAGATCACCCGCCGCCCGTGCTCGTCGTCAGCGGTACCGAAACCGCGCGTGACGTCGTCGAGCCCGACCTTGCTGGCAATGGCAACGCCGTTCCAACGACCGTCGCCGTTGCTGGCGACCTCGTAGCCCAGCTCTGCGAATTCCTTTTCGGGAAACTTGTCATCCGCCAGCTTCGTCTCCTGCATGCAGAGCACGTCGGGTTCGTTGGCCTCGACCCACTCGGTGACCCTCGGCAGGCGCGCCGTCAGGGAGTTCACGTTCCACGTGGCCAGCCGCATCAGCCGGCACCTCCGTCGCTGTCGACGATGACGAAGAGGAGATCGGCCTCGCAGGCGGTCTGACCATCCACCGACGCCCTGCCGTGCCCTTTGCCGGCTCGGGCCGACAACCGGTCCATGGTGACCTCGAGCTCGAGCCTGTCGCCCGGCACCACCTGACGGCGAAAGCGTGCCCGTTCGATGCCGCCGAAGAGCGGGAGCTTGCCGGCGTACCGGGGGTCGAGCAGAACGGCAATGCCGCCCAGCTGCGCGAGCGACTCGACCATGAGCACGCCGGGCAGGGTGGGCCGCCCCGGGAAATGGCCGGCGAAGAAGGCCTCCTCCCCCGTCAGCTCCCAGTACCCGTGCGCGGAGGCGCCCGGTTCGACCGCGGTCACCTCGGAGACGAAGAGGAACGGGGACCGGTGCGGGAGCACCTCCTCGGGGCGCGGCAGGGCACATCAGGGTCGCCCCTTGGACGCCTTCTTCGCCGGTGCCTTCTTGGCCTTGGTGACCCGCTTCGCCGGGGTCGCGGCGGACTTCTTGGCCGGCGCCTTCGCCCTGGCAGGGGTCGCCTTGCCGGCCTGCTTCGACTTGGTGGCCTTCTTGGCCGGTGCGGCGCGGGCAGGCGCCTTCTTGGCCGGTGCCGCCTTTTTCGCCTGCTTCTTGGCCGCCTTCTCGGCCCGGGCCTGTCCGCGCCGGGGCGCGGGAGTCGGCGCCGAAGCCGCCTTCGCCTTCTTGGCTGCCTTCGTGACCGGGACCGGCGGGGTCTCGGTCGCGGCCGGCCCACCCTTCTTCTTCTTTTGTTCGAGTACCGGCAGGGTCAGCTCGGCGACACGGCGCGACGGATCGAGTCCGGCCAGGACGAACGGGCGCAGCTCCCCTTTCTTCAACACCTGGCGGGCCTTCGTCGGAGGCGGCTTGCCCATCGCGCTGAGAGGGATGTAGCAGTGCAGGACTCCCCCACCCGGCAGCGAGACGTCCACCATCGCACCGTGCGAGGTGAACGAGACCACCTCGCCGTCGATGGTGCTGCCCACCGCGAAGTCGGCCACGAAGTTGATGAAGGCCAGCGGCTCGTTGACCGCCGGCGGCGGAGCCGATCGCTTCTTGCGGCCCTTCGATTGCGGCTGCGCGTGCGAGGTCGCCGTCTCGGCCTTCGCATGCGATCCCTTCCCGTCGCGTTCCTTGCCGGCGGAGGCATCCTTCTTCGCTTTGGCGCTCTTCTGGGGCGATGCCTTCTTGGCCGCGGCCTGCTTCTTCGCCGACCCTCGCGGTTTCTCGGGCGCCGGCGGGTGCAGCACCTCTTCAAGTGCCTCTTCGATCGCGCTCGACACGACGGGGTCGACCTTGCCCCGCCGGGGCGGTGGCGCCGTCGGGGTGATGGGCCAAGAAGCGTCGACCGCGGGGGACGCCTTCTTCGACGCCTTCTTGGCCTTCCCCGCCCGCTTGTCCGCCTTTTTCGCCGCCCGCGCCAATTCGGCGGCCTTGGCCGGAGCGGACGAAGGGTCCTCCTTCTTGGCCTTGGCCTCGGCCGTCGCCGCACGGCTCTTGGGGCCACGGATCGGCAGGCGCGGAGTGAAGATCCACCCGACACCGGGCACCGGCTTGCCGCCGATCAGCCGGCCGTCGTCAAAGAGCCACGGGTGCTCCCCGTGAAATTCCTGGAACGAGTCGTTCGAGAGCACCGTGGCGCCCGTCCGTTCGGCGATGCGCAGCACGAACGCGTCGCCCCGGCCGATGGCGCCGGCGGGAGGCGAGATGATCTCACCGTTGAGCATCGCCGTACGGACCTCGTCGCGCTCCGCGTCGGAGACGCGGTGTTCGAAGGTGGCGTCGACGACCACGATGATGTTGGCGCCCGGGTCCTCCGACGCGTAGGAGCGGACGGCCTCGTCGAGCTGCTTGAGACTCGGGGAAGCTTCTGCCTTCGGTGGCCAGGTTCGACCCGTCCACCACGACGTGGTGTGCGTCAGCCAATGGCACGCCGTAACAGGTCCGCCTGCTCCAACTGGTGCAGGGCTGCGCTCCCGATGGCGGGGCTGGCTGACTCGGGACGGCTCACGTGGCGGAGCCGCAACCGCTCGGGCAGGCAGGCGTGGAGGCGCGCGTGGACGAAGGACCAGGCCCCCATGTTCTCGGGCTCCTCCTGCAGCCACACGACCTCGTTCGCCTCCCCGTACCGTTCGAAGACGGCTTTGAGCAGGTCAACGGGCCACGGGTAGAGCTGCTCGACCCACACCAGGGCGATCTGGGCCGCGTCGGAGGGGTCGAGTTCGGCCCGGCGCTGCTCCGCCTCGTGGCCGATCTTCCCGCTGCACAGCACGATCCGTCGAACGGCGGCGGGGTCCTCCACGGAGGCATCGTCGATCACGTGCTGGAACGAGCCCGACTCCAGCTGATCCAACGTCGAGCGCGACGCGTGCGCCCGCAGCATCGACTTCGGCGTCACGACGATCAGCGGTCGCTGGGGGGTCGTCAGGGCCTGCGACCGCAGCAGGTGGAAGTACTGGGCGGATGTCGACGGGAGCGTGACCCGCATGTTGCCGCGCGCAGACAAGGAGAGGAAGCGTTCGAATCGCGCCGACGAGTGCTCCGGGCCCTGTCCCTCGTAGCCGTGCGGCAGTAGGAGAACGAGACCCGAGTACTGGCCCCACTTGTTCTCGGCCGCCACCATGAAGTTGTCGATGATGATCTGCGCGCCGTTGACGAAGTCGCCGAACTGGGCTTCCCAGGCAACGAGGGCCTCGGGCGCCTCCACCGAATAGCCGTACTCGAAGCCGACGGAGGCGTACTCGGACAGCAGGGAGTCGCGCACGGTGAAGTTGCCCATGTGCCCCGATGGTTCGAGCGAGGTCGCACCGGTGCGGCGCAGGCCGTCGCGAATGTGCGCCAGAGGGACGTACTCCTCACCGTTGGAGTAGTCGACCAGGACGGCGTGGCGGTGGCTGAAGGTGCCCCGCCGGGTGTCCTGGCCCGTGAGCCGGACGCTGACACCCTCGTACATCAGCGAGCCGATGGCCAGCGCCTCGCCCAGCGCCCAGTCCACCTGACCGGCCGCCACGAGCTCGTCGCGCTGGGCGAACTGCCGCAGGAGCTTGGGGTGGACGGTGAAGCCGTCGGGCACGGAGCGCACGACCGACGACAGGGCCCGCAGCACGTCGGGCGCGACCCCCGTCTCGATGGAGGGGGTGTCCACGGGTACGGCCGCGGGCGCCGGCAACTCGGTCGGAGCGAGCGACGGCTCCCCGCGCACCTCGTCGAGCACCGTCTGCAACTTGCCGTTGAAGTCGTCGAGCGCGGACTCCGCCTCTTCGAGGGTGATGTCGCCGCGCCGGACCAACGTCTCGGTGTAGAGCTTGCGGACCGACCGCTTGGCGTCAATGCGCTGGTACATGAGGGGCTGGGTGTAACTGGGGTCGTCGCCCTCGTTGTGCCCGTGCTTGCGGTAGCAGACGAGGTCGATCACCACGTCCTTGTGGAAGGACTGGCGGAAGGCGAAGGCGAGCCGGGCGGCGCGGACGCAGGCCTCGGGGTCGTCGCCGTTGACGTGGAAGATCGGTGCCTGGACCATCTTGGCGACATCCGTCGGGTACACCGAAGTGCGCGCCGACGCCGGTGCCGTGGTGAAGCCGAGCTGGTTGTTGATGACGACATGCACCGTGCCGCCCGTGCGGTAACCGGAGAGGCCCGAGAGGTTGAGCGTCTCGGCCACCACGCCTTGGCCGGCAAAAGCCGCGTCGCCGTGCACGAGGACGGACATGCATGGGAACCCGTCGGCACCCTCGGCCGCGGCGGCGGGGGTGCCGTCGGTGGGCGGCGAGAGGCGGTCCTGCTTGGCCCGCGTCATTCCCTCGACCACGGGGTCGACGGCCTCGAGGTGCGAAGGGTTCGACGAGAGGGTGATCGGCAGCTCCTCGCCGGCGCTGCCATGGAACACGCCGTGGGCTCCCTTGTGGTACTTCACGTCGCCCGATCCCTGCACGGATTCCGGGTCGAGGTTGCCCTCGAACTCTTCGAAGATCTCGCGGTACGACTTGCCCACGATGTTGGCGAGCACGTTGAGGCGGCCGCGGTGGGCCATGCCCATGACGACCTCGGCAACGCTGGCACCTGCGGCCGAGTCCAGCAGCGCGTCGAGCAGCACGATGGTCGACTCGGCCCCCTCGAGCCCGAAGCGCTTCTGTCCGACGTACCGCGTGTGGAGGAACCGTTCGAACACTTCCGCCGCGTTGAGGCGGTCGAGGATGTGACGCTGCTCCTCGAGGTTGAGGGTGGTCGGCTGGCCCTCGACGTGTTCTTGGATCCAGCGCTTCTGCTCGGGATCCTGGATGTGCATGTACTCGATGCCGAGGGTGCGGCAGTACGCGTCGCGCAGGACGTGGAGGATCGCGTCGAGCGTGGCGACGTCGCGGCCGGCCAGCCCGTCCGCCACGAACTCGCGCGGCAGGTCCCAGATGGTGAGGCCGTAGGTCAGCGGGTCGAGCTCGGGATGGATGTGGGGCGGCTCGGCGTCGAGGGGGTCGAGGTGGGCGATGAGGTGCCCACGAACCCGGTACATGTTGATCAGCGTCTGAACGTGCACCTGCTTGACCAGGTGTTGCTCACCGCCCTCGCCGACCCCGGCGTTCGAGTCCACCTGCCAGCGCACCGGCTCGTAGGGCACGGCCATCGCCTCGAACAGGCCCTCGTAGAAGCCCTCCGCGCCGGTGAGGAGGGCCGCGACGCGGCCGAGGAACAGTCCCGACTCCGCGCCCTGGATGATGCGGTGGTCGTACGTCGACGTGAGGGTGACCACCTTGCCCAGCCCGAGCTGCGCGATGACGTGCGGGTCCGCCGCCTCGAAGCCCGGCGGATAGCCGAGCGCGCCGACGCCGATGATGGCGCCCTGGCCTGGCATGAGGCGGGGCACCGATTGCACCGTGCCGAGGGTGCCGGGGTTGGTCAGCGACACCGTCGTGCCGGTGAAGTCGTCCGGGGTGATCTTCCCGGTGTGGATCTTGCGGATGAGGTCCTCGTAGGCGAGGACGAAGGAACGGAAGTCGAGGGTGTCGGCGTCCTTGATGCACGGGACGAGCAGCGTGCGGGTGCCGTCGCTCTTCTCCTGGTCGACGGCCAGGCCGAGCCCGACGTGCTTGTGGTGAATGACGCCCGGCTTGCCCGACCCCTCGACGTCGGGGACGAAGGCGGAGTTCAGCGCGGGCACGTCGTGCAGGGCGCGCACCACGGCGTAGCCGATGATGTGGGTGAAGCTGACCTTGGCGCCGGTCGTCCGGGCGAGCTGATTGTTGAGGATGAGGCGGTTCACCTCGAGCAGGCGCGCCGGCACGGTGCGGACGCTGGTCGCGGTCGGGACGGCCAGGCTGGCTTCCATGTTGGCGACGATCCGGGAGGCCGCACCGCGAGCGGGGTGGCCGCCTCGCTCACCGCCGGCACGGTGGAAGTCGGAGCCGGGGCGGCGGCCGCCGGCGGAGCGGCGGCGCCCGACGACGCGGGAGGAGTGGCGGTGGTGGTGGCCGGCTGAGCCGGGGCGGCGGGCTGGGGCGGGGCCGGGACCGAACCGGGCTTGTAGTCCGCGAAGAACTCGCGCCAGCTCTCGGACACCGAGTCGGGATCGGCCAGGAACCGGTCGTACATGTCGTCGACCAGCCACGCATTGGGCCCGAAGGAGCCCCCGGAGCCGCCGAATTGGGTCACGAGCCGACTCTACCGGTGGCGGTCGGGCCTGGGAGGCGGGTTGCTAGCGTCTGGCCTGCTCATGAGCTACCCGGCCGCCCTCCACGTCACGGCGCGGACGGCGTCGGGTGACAGCGCCGGGGCGGCCACGGTGGTGTTCGTGCACGGCTCGCTGGACCGGGGCGACAGCTTTCGCCGGGTGATGCGCCGGCTGCCCGACGTGGGGGTCGTGGCGTACGACCGGCGCGGCTACCAGGGGTCGCGAGGCGGCGGGGTGGTGGGTTTGGGCGGCCATATCGAGGACCTGCTGGCCGTGATGGAGGAGGTCCGGGACGAGGCGCGGGCGGCGGGGCCCGTGGTGTGCGTCGGGCACAGCCTGGGTGGTGACGTCGTGATCGGCGCAGCGCTGGCGGAGCCGTCCCTGTTCGACGCCATCGGGGTGTTCGAGCCGCCGATGCCGTGGCTGGGGTTCCGACGGGACGCGGCGTCGGGGGCCTCGGCGCCCCGGCCGTGGCCGCCCATCGCCGACGACCCGGGCGAGGAGGTCGAGCGGTTCTTCTCCCGGATGATGAGCCCGGGCGGCTGGGCCCGCCTGACCGACGAGGGCAAGGCGTCGCGCCGGGCCGATGGGCCAGCCCTCGTAGCGGACTTGCGCAGCCTGCGCGGTGAGGGCGCGCCGTTCGACGTCACGGCGCTTGCGATGCCCGCTGTGTTCGGGATGGGGGGACCGACGACGCAGCCGCATCACCGCCGCAGCGTCCAGTGGCTGGGGGAGCATGTGCCGGGTGGGGTCGTCTACGAGGTGGAGGGAGCGCAGCACGGCGCGCACCTGTCGCACCCGGACCACTTCGCCGCGATGACGCGGCTGGTGATCGAGCGGGCGACGACGGGGTAGAGCCGGTCGCGCCGCCTCGACGCGGTCAGGTGAGTGGCTGCGCGCCGGCGTGCTGGGTGGTGTGGCGCGGATGCTTGAGCCGCCGCGACAGCATCTCGTCGTACTCGACGCCCTTCCCCTCGCTCTTCATGCCGGTGATGAGCGGCGAGTTGGAGAGGAAGACCGCACCCATGAACATGACGAGGAGTGACACGGCCTCGAGTGGGCCGTAGGGACCCGACGTCCGCAGGCTGTCGCCGTAGAGCGCGATGCCGAGACAGATGCTGACCAACGGGTCGACCAGGACGAGCGTCGATTGCGATGCGGCGAGCGGGCCCGCGTGGAACGCGTTCTGGGTGAGGAAGAGGCCGGCCAGGCCGAAGACGATGACGGCGTAGGTCTGCCAGTGCCCGAGCATGGTGACCCAGTCGTTGGCGGCGTAGTCGCTGACCGTCTTGATGAGGGCCGCGGTGAACGCGTAGGCGATGGCGGCGGCGCTGCCGAACATGGCCGCCTTCCACCAGCGGGGGCCCCACCGGGTCGCGATGACGGTGACCACCATGAGGAACACCGTGCCGGTGCCGACCACGATCCAACCGAGGTTGGTCGGCACTTCGTCGCCACCTCCGGGGGCGGCGAAGAACAGGAATCCCGCGAGGCCGAACGCAATGGCCGATGCACCGACCCACTCGCGGATGGATATGGAAAAGCGGAAATACGTCCCGAGGATGGCGACCAGGAACAACAGCTCCATCGTGAGAATGGGCTGGACCACGGAGAGGCGGCCGATGTGCAGGGCGAACGACTGGAACAAGAACGAGCAGATCATGAAGCCGAAGCCGAGGATCCAGACACCGCGTCGGATGGCGTGGGCCATCAGGCTCAGGCGCATGGTGGTCTCTTCGGGGGCGTCCTCGACGCCCATCCGCTGGAACACGCTGGTCAGCGCGTTGGAAAGAGCTGCGGCTACAGCAAGGACATAGACCATCGCCTCAGCAGGAATGTTAATCAGCGTCCGTCACAAAGCACGCAGTGGGTGCACAGCTGGCGCCCAGATACTGTTCGCTGCGCCGAACAACCCCTGTGACGCGGAATTCGTGTGCGGGTCGCCCTGATGCACCGAATCGACTCTCTCGGAGGCGGGTTTCTGCAGAAATTCTGATGAACTGAGCTATTCAGAATGTGGCAGTTCGGTTACATTTGTGACATCTTCCGCTACCGGGAAAGTGGTGGAAGAGGGTGCCGGCTGTCACCGGGGCGGCCGGATCATCGAGGGGAGAGGTCCATGGGACTGATGGGGTTGCTGAAGCGGTCGGTCGTTGCCGCCCTCGCGGTAGGGGCTCTGAGCGTGTCAGTGGTGGCGGTATCGCCCGCGACGAGCGGAGCGTCGACCAAGGCGTCGTCGTCTTCGGGCGGGACGGCCACCATGGCACTCGACGAGAACACTGGCCGGGTTGAACATCAACACGACCGCCGCGGCCGGAGTTCGTCCTGCAGGAGATCATGAACATGGTCTGGCCGCAGGTGTTCATCGTGAACAACAAGCTCAAGCCGGTATTGAACACCCAGCTGATGGAAAGCGCGACGCAGACCAGCAGCAGTCCCGCAAACGATCGTCTACAAGCTGAACCCGAAGGCCGTGTGGTCGGACGGTACGCCGATCACCGCGGACGACTTCATCTACAACTGGCAAGCCCAGAGCGGGAGCTCCGCCTACACCGACGTCGGTGGGCAAGCCCTACGACACCGCGGCAACAGCGGGATACAACCAAATCACGTCCGTTGTCGGATCCGACCCGTCGGGTGGCGCGGCGTGTGATCCCGGGACCGCCGCCGACCGCAATGTCGGCATGTGCCCGAATGGCCGCACGATCACGGTGACGCTCAAGCCGTCGTTCACGGACTGGCGCGCCCTGTTCATCAACGTGGTTCCGGCCCACATCTCCCGCACCGTTGGTTGGAACACCGGCTTCAGCGGTGCGCAACAGACGATCTCCGGAAGCTGGTTCGAGATCCAGAGCTACAACGAGAACCAGTCCCTGGTGCTCGTGCGGAACCCGAAGTATTGGGGCACGCCGGCGAAGCTGAACAAGCTGGTCTTCCAGTTCTTCTCTGACGACACGCAGCTGGTGCCCGCACTCCAGAACAAGGAGATCGACATCTTCAACCCGGCGACGGTGAGCCTGTCGATCAAGCAGACGGCCGCGCAGGTCCCCAACACCAAGACGGCGACGCAGCCCGGACTCGAGTTCGAACACTTCGACTTCAACCAGTCGGACCCGTACCTGGCCAAGGCCCAGGTGCGCGAGGCCATCGCGCACGGGGTGAACCGTCAGACGATCATCGCCCGCACCGTCGGAGAGATCAGCAACGCAGTCAAGCCGCTGGGCAATCGCATGCTGATGCCGAATCAGCCGAACTTCAAGAGCACGAACTATGCCTTCAGCACGAGTGAGTCCGCCAACCTGTTCAAGGAGCTCGGCTTCAAGAAGGGATCCGACGGCTACTGGCAACCCAACTACGGGCCGCAGAAGGGGCACGACCTGACCTTCACGATCCAGACCACGTCGGGCAACCCCATCCGTTCGCAGACCGAGCAGCTGTTCCAGGCTCAGATGAAGACGATCGGCGTCAAGATCAACATCCAGAACTACGACGCCAACACGCTCTTCGGCACGAACCTGCCGGGTGGGATGTTCCAGATCGCCGAGTTCGCCTGGGTGAGCACGCCGTTCGTCTCGGGCAACCAGTCGATCTACTGCTCGTACACGGACACCACGACGTGCTCGCAGAACTACAACCACGCGGCGAACACGCAGGTCGACCAGCTCCTGAAGACCGGAGCGGAGGCCTCGAGTGCGTCACTGGAAGCGAACGACTACAACAAGGCCGACTCGATCCTGTGGCAGAACATGGTGACCTTGCCCCTGTACCAGAAGCCGCAGTACTGGGCGTGGTCCAACAACCTCAAGAACGTGTTTCCCAACACGTCCAACGCTGGGCGTGACCTGGAACGCCGAGAACTGGACCATCAGCGGGTAACCGCAGGTCGAACGCGAGGGAAGGGGCCGGCCGATTTTCGGCCGGCCCCTTCCCTCAACTTCCCTTGCATACCTAGAATCCGCGCATGTTCGCCTACGTCATTAGGCGTCTTACTGATCAGCATCGTCGTCCTCTTCTTCGCGACCATCCTTGTTTTCCTTCTGGTTGCAAGCTCGGGCAACCCGCTCTCCCTTCTCGAAGCCAATCCCCACGTCCCGCACTCGACGATCGTCGCCCGAGAGAACCTGCTGCACCTCAACGACCCGCTGTGGCAGCGCTACTGGATCTGGCTCACCAATGCCCTCCACGGCAACCTCGGCACGACCATCAACGGGCAGGAAGTGGCACCCCAGGCGATCTCCCATCTGCTGGTGACGCTGCGCATGGTCCTCATCGCCACCGTGATCGCCGTCGTCATTGCCATCACCCTGGGGGTCGTCGCGGCGGTGCGGCAAGGCAAGGCCGCCGACCACGTGATCACGGTCACCAACTTCGTCCTTCTGGCGACACCGGTCTTCGTCCTCGGGCTTGCGCTCAAGGAGTTCGTGGCCATCCCGGTCAACCAACACGTGGGGTCGACGATCTTCTACACCGACGGCGAACAGAGCCCCACGCTGGCGGGACCGTTCCTGCATCCGTCTACCTGACTATGCCGCCCACAGCGCCTTGCCGATCCTCACGCTCATCCTGGTGTCGTACACGTCGTGGGCGATCTATCAACGCTCGTCCACGATCGAGACCATGGACGCGGACTACGTGCGGCTGGCCCGCGCCAAAGGCTTGAGTTCCCGCCGCGTGCTGATCCGCCACGTGCTCCGCAACGCCCTGATCCCGGTGACCACCGTCGTTGCGCTCGACTTCGCGGCCGTACTCGGCGGCGCGATCCTCGTCGGAGATCGTCTTCGGCTGGCAGGGCCTCGGGCAGTGGTACGTCATGGGCGTCACCACCCTCGACGTGAACGTGATGCTGGCCTATCTCCTGATCACCGCGACCTTTGTGATCCTGTTCAACTTGGCCGCCGACATCCTCTACGGCGTCTTGGATCCGAGGATCCGCTATGCCTGATCCGCCCGCCAAGGAAAACTTCGTCCTTCAGACGCCCGAACGCGTTGCCACCGTCGAGGCGGGAACGCATACGCTCGAGAGCGTCGGGGCGGGCGTCGAGCTCACGGCCTCCGACGCCTACGGGCTGACCGGCGAGGCCAAGAGCCAATCTCGCATCGTCCTCAGCCGCTTCGTCCATCAGCGACTGGCCATGATCGGCCTGTGCACCTTTATCGCCCTCGGCGTGGCGTCGGTCCTGGTCGGGCACTTCTGGCAGTACAGCTACACCGACATCACCAACGACCTCAACGCCCCACCGTCATGGGGCCACCCGTTCGGGACGAATTCCATCGGGGGCGACATGTTCGCCCAGGTCATGGCGGGTGTGCAGAAGGACATCGAGATCGCCCTCACCGTTGCCGCCATGGCCACCCTGATCGGCGTCACGGTCGGCGCCATCGCCGGGTTCTACCGCGGCTGGGTCGACTCGCTCCTCATGCGGTTCGTCGACCTCGTGCTGGTGTTGCCGGTGCTCGCGGTCCTCATCCTGCTCTCGAACAAGCTGGCCAAGCAGTCGAGCAACTGGCTCGGTCTCGCCGTCATCATCGGCTTGCTCTCCTGGACCTACGTCGCCCGGCTCGTGCGAGCCGATTTCCTTTCTCTGCGAGAACGCGACTTTGTCGAAGCGTCCCGGGCCCTCGGCGCCACGAACCGGCGGATCATCGTCAAGCACATGCTGCCCAACGCGGTCGGGCCGATCATCGTCAACGCGACCTTGACCGTCGCCCTGAGCATCATCTTCGAGTCGACGCTGTCGTTCCTCGGGCTCGGCGTCCAGCCGCCCCAGGTCTCGCTCGGGCTCCTGGTGAACCAGGGTCAGGACTCCGCCACGACCGAGTGGTGGCTGTTCGTCTTCCCGGTCGCCTTCCTGATCATCCTCATCCTGTCGATCTTCCTCATCGGGGACGGCTTCCGCGAGGCGTTCGACCCCAAGAAGAGCCGGGTCAGGGCCTGAGTGGCTGATCCCACGCTGCAGGTCGACCATCTCGAGGTCGATTTCCGGACGAAGGAGGGCGTCGTCCACGCCGTGCGCGGCGTCGACCTCACGCTCGCGCCGGGCGAGGTGCTCGGGATCGTCGGCGAGTCGGGCTCGGGCAAGTCCGTCACGGCGCTGGCTTGCATGGGCCTGCTCCCCAAGAGCGCGCAGGTCCACGGCTCCATCCGGTTCAAGGGTGACGAGCTGCTCGGGCAAAAAGAGAAGCAGCTGACGACCGTGCGCGGCACCGGGATCGCCATGATCTTCCAGGACCCGATGACGTCGCTGAACCCCGTCTACACGATCGGCTGGCAGATCGCCGAGGCGATCCTCGCCCACCAGGATCTGACGAAGGACGAGGCGCATCAACGCGCCATCGACCTGTTGGCCAAAGTGGGCATCCCGAACCCCGCCGAACGCGTCGACAACTATCCGCACGAATTCTCGGGCGGGATGCGGCAGCGGGCGGTCATCGCCATCGCCATGGCCAACGATCCCGATGTGATCCTGGCGGACGAGCCCACCACCGCCCTCGACGTCACCGTGCAGGCGCAGGTGCTCGATTCGCTGCGCACCGCGCTGGAGGAGACGGGGGCGTCGCTCCTGCTCATCACGCACGACCTGGGCGTCATCGCCGGCCTGGCCGACCGCGTCATGGTCATGTACGCCGGGCGCCCGGTCGAGACCGGCACGGCCGAGGACGTCTTCTACCGCCCGTCGATGCCGTACACGTTGGGCCTGTTGGGATCGCTGCCGCGGCTGGACAGCGACGGCACGGAGCGGCTGCGCCAGATCCCCGGCGCTCCCCCCTCGATGGTGGGTGACCGGGTTGGCTGCCCCTTCGCCCCACGCTGCCCTTTGGCGCAGGACGTCTGCACGACGACCGAACCGCCCCTCATCACCGTCGAGTCAGTCACCTCCCAGGCTGGTGAGCACCAAGCGGCGTGCCACTTCGCCGCAGAGGTCGGGCGTGGCGACCACGGCAAGGTGTTCTCCGACGGCGTCATCGACAACGTGATCGCATGACGGTGCCCTCGGTGGAGACTCCGCCGGCACAGCCGGCGCTGCTGGAAGTGACCGACCTGTTCAAGCACTTCCCCGTCCGCGGCGGGGGGCTCTTCCGCCGCAACGTCGGCGAGGTCCAAGCGGTGTCGGGGGTGTCCTTTTCCATCGCGCCCGGCGAAACACTGGGCCTGGTCGGCGAATCCGGGTGCGGGAAGACGACGACCGGCCGGGCGGTTCTGCAGCTGATCAAGCCGACGTCGGGCTCGGTCCTGTTCGACGGGACGGAGCTGACGGAGCTCGACTCCGGCGAGATGCGCAAGATGCGCCGCCAGATCCAGGTCGTCTTCCAGGACCCGTTCGCCTCCTTGGACCCCCGGCTCCCCGTCGGCGAGGCGATCGCCGAGCCGCTGCAGATCCACGGCATCCGCGACCGCTCCGGCGCAACAACGGAGGGTGTCCGAGATGCTCAAGGTCGTCGGCCTCGAGCCGTACCACGCCAACCGGTATCCGAACGAGTTCTCCGGCGGGCAGCGCCAACGGGTGGGCATCGCACGGGCCCTCGTGCTGCAGCCCAAGCTCCTCGTCCTCGACGAGCCGGTCTCCGCCCTCGACGTCTCCATTCAGGCCGGCGTGGTCAACCTGCTCGAAGACCTCCAAAAGGAGCTCGGCGTCGCGTACCTCTTCATCGCGCACGACCTCTCGGTGGTCCGGCACATCTCGCACCGGGTGGCCGTCATGTACCTCGGCAAGATCGTCGAGATCGGCGACAAGAAGGCGGTCTACGAGCACCCGGCGCATCCGTACACCCAGGCCCTCCTCTCGGCGGTGCCCATTCCCGATCCCCGGGCCGAACGCGCCCGCAAGCACATCGTGCTCGAGGGCGACGTGCCGAGCCCGCAGTCACCCCCCTCCGGCTGCCGCTTCCGGACCCGGTGCTGGAAGGCACAGGAGATCTGCGCCACCGAAGAGCCGGCCCTGGTCGAGCGGGGGCAGGGCCATCCCGTCGCCTGCCACTTCGCCGACGTCGCCGCCGTCGTCTGACCTCCGCCCGAACCAGGGCTGGCCGCACCAGGGCAGGTCCCGGACGAAGGCCCAGCTCCGGCGGTGGATGGCCGACGGCCCGTACCCACGGAGCGCCGTCTGATGGACCAGCGACGGGTAGCCCTTGTTGCGGTCGAAGGCGTAGGCCGGGTAGTGGCCCGCCTCCTCGCGCATGATGCGGTCGCGCACGACCTTGGCCAGGACCGACGCCGCCGCCACCGACACACAGCGGGCGTCGCCGTCGACGATGGGGCGGACCACGCCGCCGTAGGACTCAGGGTCGTCCTGGGGCCGAAGCAGGTTCACCGGCCCGTCGACGAGCAGCGCATCGGGCAGTTGGCCGAGGCCGGCGAGCGCCCTGCATGCCGCGACCCGCAGGGCCTCGGTCATGCCCCACTCGTCGCATTCGCGGGAGGTCGCGTGGCCGACCGACCAGGCCTCGCACCACTTCCCGACGGCGGCGAAGATCTCCTCGCGCCGGGCCTCGCTCAGCATCTTCGAATCGCGCAACCAGGCCGGGACGGAACGGATCTGGACGCGGGGCCTGATCACGGCGACACCGACCGTGAGCGGGCCGGCCCAGGCGCCGCGGCCCACCTCGTCGAGCCCGGCCACCCACTCGTGCCCCTCGCGCCGCAGCCGGCGCTCCTCCTTCAGATCGGGGTCGCAGACGGTCACGGGCGCATCGGGTCACGACCGCGGCGGCACCTCTCAATACGATGGGGGCCGTGAGTACCGGCGGGGGGGATGCACTCGATCCGAACGTACGGTCCCCCCTTGACCCCGGGACGAAGGTCGACGTGCGCAACCGCTACCAGGGGACGTGGGTCAGGGGTTTCGAGGTCGCCGAGGCCACGCCGGACGGCTACCGCATCCGCCGGCTCTCGGACGGCAGCATCCTGGGCGAGCTGTTCTCGCGGGACGACGTCCGCCGGGAACGCCAGCGCCAGGGCTTCTGGTGGCACTGAGGACACGAAAGGGCGTCAGCTCTTTCCCGACTTCGCCTTCAGCACGTTCTCGATGTACTCATCGATCGGGATCGCCGACAGCGTCAGCGTCTTGAGGGTCCCCCGCGAACCGAGCACCAACGCGACCCGGGCCATCGTCTGCTCGTCCGGCGCGTCGAGCACGGTGCAGAAGTCGTACTGGCCGAGCAGCGCCCATTGCGCCACGACACGCACGCCCATCGCCTCGACCTCCGAGTTGACCGCCTTGAGGCGGTCGGGGTTCTCGGTCAGCGTCGCCGCACCGTCGGGTCCGACCGTCGACAGCATGAGGAAGGTCGCCATGGGGTCACGCTACCTCAGGGGCGCGGCCGACCTCCGGCCCGCAGTCACCCCGGCCGGAGGTCGCCGCGGACCACCTTGCCCAACGCGTTGCGCGGCAGCGCCTCGACGATGTGGATGCGTCGTGGTCGCTTGAACGCCGCCAGCTCTTTGGTCGCCCGCGCCTCCAACGACGCCAGGTCGGGCGCTCCGACCACGAACGCCTCCACCGTTTCGCCCCATTCGGCCGAGGCGACCCCGATCACCGCCACCTCGCGCACACCGGGGTGCCGGGCCAGGACCGCCTCGACCTCCGCGGGGTAGACGTTGTGCCCGCCGGTGATGATCAGCTCGGTACGGCGACCCCGGATGGTGACGTACCCGTCCTCCGCCACGGCGACGAGGTCGCCGGTAGCGAACCAGCCGTCGGACGCCCCGTCGTCGGGGCGCCGCCAGTAGCCACGGCACAGCGTTGGGCCACGCACGTAGAGCTCGCCCACACCCTCGCTGTCGGGATCGCCGATCGCGGCCTCGACGCCCGGCAGCGGCACGCCCACCGACCCGGGCCGGCGTTCGCCGTGCAACGGGTTGGACAGCGTCAACAACGTCTCGGTCATGCCGTAGCGCTCGAGCACCTCGACGCCCTGGCCGGCCAGCTCGTGCCACAGGTCGGCCGACAGGGCCGCCGAACCGGAGACGCACAGGCGCAACGCAGCCAGCTCGCCCGCCTGCCCGGTGGCGGCCAGCCGGTGGTACATGGTCGGGACCCCGAAGAACATGGTGTGCGTGGCCGCCGCGGCGAGCACGGACGTCTCGTCGAACCGGTCGAAGACCGTCGCACTGGCACCGGCGGTCAGCGATCCGAACAGACCGGCCACGAGGCCGTGCACGTGGAAGAGCGGCAGCGACAGGACGAGCCGGTCGTCGGGCTGCCAGCCCCAGGCGGCGTGCAGCGTCCCGATGCCCGCCAGGAGTGAGTCGTGCGTGTGCACCGCACCCTTGGGCCGTCCCGTGGTCCCGGACGTGTAGACGATGAGGGCGTCGTCGCCGGGGGCGATCGCGGGCGCGGCGAAGGTACCGACGTCCGGCGGCGTCGGGGACAACTCGTCGACGGACAGGGTCGTCACGGTGGGACCGAAGGCCTGCCGGCCGTCGGGCCGGTCGGTCAGGGCGACCACCGGCTCGGCGTCCTCGACGACGTGCGCGATCTCCGTCTCGCTCGCCGCGGGGTTGAGTGGCACGAGCGTGGCGCCGGTTCGGAGGACGGCGATCAGGGCTTCGACCGAGTCCAACGTGGCCCGTGCACACCACAGCACGCGGGTGCCCGGACGGGCGCCCAGGCCGGCCAGCACCGACGCGACGTGCGCCGTCCGTTCGATCAGACGCGCGCCGTCCACCGCACGCGCCGGATCGCGCCCGTCGACCAGCACCACCCGATCGGGCTGGGCCTCCCAGCGCGCCAGCCACAGGCCGGGGAGCGTCGCACCCGGACCGACGCGAGGGCGGTCGGGCCATCGCCCCGGCGGGTATCAGCGCCATCACCGCCGGCGACCGCACGTCATAAGGTGGCGGTCATGACCGCCCGTCGGATTGCCATCGTTCCGCATACGCACTGGGATCGGGAATGGTACAAGTCCTACCAGGACTTTCGCCTCGCGCTGGTCGAACTGATCGACACGCTGATCCCGCTCCTCGAGCGCGACGCGAGCTATCCCTACTTCATGCTCGACGGCCAGATGGCGGTCGTCGACGACTACCTCGAGGTCCGGCCGGAGAACGAGGACCGGCTGCGCGCGCTGGCCGCGTCCGGCCGGGTGAGCATGGGTCCCTGGTACATCCTCATGGACGAGTTCCTCGCCTCGGCCGAGACCATCGTGCGGAACCTGCAGATGGGCATCCGCCGGGGGGCGGCCTTCGGCGGCGTCATGGATGTCGGCTACCTGCCCGACATGTTCGGCCACATCGCCCAGATGCCCCAGATCCTGCGCCTCGCCGGCTTCGGCGACACAGTCGTCTGGCGCGGCGTGCCGTCGCAGGTGACCTCGAACGCCTTCGTCTGGGAGGCCCCGGACGGCTCGGCCGTGCGCGCCGAGTACCTGCCGGTGGGCTACGGCAACGGTGCCGCGCTGCCCGACGACGCCAAGGCGCTCGTCCGCCGGACCAACGACCACCTGCAGGAGGTCGCCGAGTTCGTCTCCGGCGACCTGCTCTGCATGAACGGCTCCGACCATCTCATGCCCCAGCCCTGGCTCGGGCGCGTCGTCGCCGAGGCGAACGACCTGCAGGACGACCTGCACTTCGAGGTGACCTCCCTCTCGAGCTACCTGTCCGGCCGCAGCACCGACGGACTGACCCGCGTGCACGGCGAGCTGCGCTCGGGTTTCCGGGCCAACATGCTGATGGGGGTGACCTCCAACCGGGTCGACGTGAAGCGCCAGGGTGCGCTGGCCGAGCGCGAACTGGAGCGACGAGCCGAGCCGCTGTGCGCGCTGTTCGAGCCCGCCGAGCAGTACCCGACGCGCCTCCTCGACCTCGCGTGGCGCGAGATCGTGCGCAACTCGGCGCACGACTCCATCTGTGCCTGCTCGGTCGACGACGTCGTCGACGCCGTCCTCCACCGCTACGCCGAGGCCCGCACGATCGCGGCCGGGTTGGCCGACCGCGCCCTCAAGGCCTTCGCCCATTCGTTGGCCCGGCCGGGTCCCTCCGTGCTCAACCCGTCGCCGCGGTCCCGGGCGGGGGTCGTCGAGCTGGTCGTGCCGGCCGACGATCCGGCGCCCGAGTACGTCCAGGTGCTGTCGGAACGCGCGGGACTGCCGGGTTCGATGGTGCTGGACGCCGACACGGTCCGCACCGTGCTCGGCATGATGCAGGGCCCCCGGATCAGCGACGACGCGTGGATCCACGAGGTCAAGGTCGTCGAGACCGACGAGGGGATCGACGTCACGATTGCGGTCGGCACCGAGGAGAAGCCGAACGTCCCGATCGCCGAGGCCAAGCAGGACGTCTACACCAAGCTCGGCGCGAGGCCCGACGCCGTCGTCCGGGTCGCGATGGACCAGCCCTCGATCCGCCGCATCGTCGCCCGGACCGCCGAAGTACCGGGCTTCGGCTGGAGCAGCTTTGTGCCCGAGCCGCTGGCCCATCCGGTCGAGGTCAGCGAGTCCGGCGACGGTCCCGTGGTGCTCACCAACGGGCTCGTCGCGCGTCGAGATCGACCGCGCCAGCGGCACGTTCGCGCTCGACGGGCTGGGCGGGTACGGGCGGCTCGTCGACGGCGGCGACCTCGGCGACTCCTACAACTACTCGCCGCCACGACAGGACTCGTTCGTGGACACGCCACAGTCGGTGGTGGTGCTGGTCACCGAGCGGGGGCCGGTGCGGGCCCGGGCCCTCATCACGGCGACCTACGCCTGGCCCGACCACGTCGACGGCTCGTCCCAGGCCCGCGTCGGCGAGCACCTGGTCGAGGTCGAGAGCGAGGTGGAGCTGCGGGCGGACGACCGGACCGTCCGACTCACGACCAGCTTCGTGAACCCCAGCGGCGACCACCGCCTGCGCGTGCACCTCCCGCTGCCCGAGCCGGCCATCGGAGTCGCACGCGGAGAGCGCCTTCGCGGTCGTGACGCGGGGCCTCACCGCCGAAGGGCGGGCCGACGAGTTCGGTCTCCCGACCGCCCCGGCCCAGCGCTTCGTGACGGCCGGACGCCTGACCGTGGCCCACGATGGGGTCTGCGAGTACGAGCTGATCGACATTGAGAACGATGCGGCCCGCACGCTGGCGCTCACCGTGGTCCGCTCGACCGGGATGCTCTCGCGTCTCGGCATGGCCTACCGTCCCTTCCCCGCCGGGCCGATGACGCCGGTCGAGGGCCTGCAGATGCGCGGGAAGCGGGTGACCCTGCGCTACGCGCTGGCCCTCGACTGCACCGACCCGTACGGCTTGGCGGACGACGTGCTCCTTCCGCTCGAGACCGCGTCGAGTCTCGGCGGCGGCACCCGTCCGGCTTCGGGCAGCGAGCTCACCATCGACGGGGCCGAGGTCAGCGCGCTCCGCCGCGAGGGCGGTGTCCTCGAGGTCCGGGTCTTCAACCCGACCTCCGAGCCCACGGTCGTGTCGGTCCCTGGGCGATCCGGTTGGCTGGTCGACCTCCGCGGGTATCCCCAGGAGCCGTTCGAAGGCTCGTTCGAGCTACGGCCCTTCGGAATCGCCACCGCCCGGCTGCGCGGCGACTGATTCTCCCGCCCGACTCGAGGTCAGCAACCGTTCGCCGACGCCGCGCAGCTCCTCGAGGTCGCGCAGGACCTCGCTGAGGCGCTCCCAGCGCACGTTGCGCCGGCGGTCCGCCGCCGCCCCGGTCCCGTCGGCTTCCTGCCCGGTCCGGCCACACCACCACAGCTGGACCCGCCCCAGGTCCTTCAACAGGCGCGGCCGCAGCGACGTGCCCGTGAACTCCTCGGGCGCCTCCACCATGAGTGCGTTGTGGAACTCGTCGGACATCAGCACGGTGCCGGGGTTCCCGATGTTGACGATCCGGTGCGCCAGGTTCACCGTCGGCCCGAAGTAGTCGCCGTCGCGGAGCAGCACCGGTCCGAAGGCCAGTCCCACCCGCACGTCGGAGAGCAGGTCGTCGTCGGCATAGGCGTCGGCCAGCCCGAGGCCGATGCGGGCGGCATCCACCACGTTGTCAACCACGAACATGACCTCGTCGCCGATCATCTTGACCACCCGGCCCCGCGCGTTCGTCACGATGTCGTGCGAGATGTCCTCGAAGCGCCGCACCACGGCCGCGAGCTCCTCGTCGCTCAGGTGCTGGCTCAGGAGCGTGAACCCGACCATGTCGGCGAAACCGACCGCCATGACGGGGCTCTGTCCCGGAGCCAGCCCGTGGCTGCGCAGCATCATGTTGCGCTGGATCCCGGCCGCGACCTGGCGGCGCCAGACGAACTCGAGCAGCTTCGCCATGGCCGGGATGGTCACGTCCGCCACGCTGGCAAAGGCGTCGGCCGAGATGACCGGGTCGACCTCGGTGCTGACCATGCTGCCGTTCCCGAGCTCGGCCTCGGCGATCCGGGCCATGGAGGAGCCGATGACCCGGGCCAGCTGGACCGAGGTGTCCACGTCCGCCGCACCCAGGGCCTGCATGCCCTGATAGATACGAACCGCCTCGAGGTCGAGGTCGGTGAAGACGGTGTCGGCGTCGTCGACGCCGGGAAAGCCCAGCGCTCTCCAGAAGCGCTCGAGCTTGTCGATCGTGACACCGGTCAGCTCCGAGACCTCCATCCTGGTGTAGCGGCGCCGGGAGGGCACGAGCATGCGGTCCGCCACGAAGAGGTCGATGACGCCGTCCGCCACGGCGCCGTCGATCTCCTCTTCGGTGGCACCGCGCATCAGAAGCAGCTCCTTGACGTGGGAGAGCGCGGCGGCACGGCGAGCCTCGTCGGTGCCCTCGGACGGGTCCTCGAACCCACCGAACAGACCGGTCACGTCGGCAGGCCTCGCAAGAGCGTCTCGTCCCACTCCGGGCGCGACGGCCGTCCCATGAGCGACATCAACGCCTCCACCGGCGAGCACTGCCCCTGGACGATGGCGTCGACCTGTTCCGCGATCGGCATCTCGACGCCGGCGGCGCGCGCCAGGCCGACCAGTGGCCCGGCGCTCTTCACTCCCTCCGCCACCATGTGCATGCCGCTGATGATGTCGTCGAGGGATTGGCCCTCCCCGAGGGCGAACCCCACCATGCGGTTGCGGCTCTTCGGGCTGGCGCACGTCGCGACGAGGTCGCCGACCCCGGCCAGGCCGCCGAAGGTGAGGACTTTTCCGCCCAGGGTGACGCCCAGGCGCCCGAGCTCCGCCAGTCCTCTGGTGATGAGCACGGCGCGGGTGTTGTCCCCGAGACCGAGGCCGTCGCCGATCCCCGCGGCGATCGCCATGACGTTCTTGGTCGCCCCTGCGATCTCGCAGCCCACGACGTCGGTGCCCGTGTAGGCGCGGAACGTCTTCGTGTGGACGAGCTCCTGGACCCGGCACGCCAGGTCCTCGTCGGGCAGCGCCACGACACAGGCCGCCGGATGCCCCTGGGCGACCTCGCGGGCCAGGTTGGGGCCGGTCAGCACTCCGGGGGCCACGCCGGGCAGCACCTCGGCGATCACCTGGGACATCCGCAGGTTCGATCCGATCTCGATGCC
This sequence comes from uncultured Acidimicrobiaceae bacterium, assembly GCA_963769095.1. Lineage (GTDB taxonomy): Bacteria > Actinomycetota > Acidimicrobiia > Acidimicrobiales > RAAP-2 > Bog-473. Next base: position 487,601 of record CAVYKO010000008.1, on the reverse strand, counting down.
CTTGGCCAGGCTGACGACCGCCTCGACACCGTCCGCGAGCGGGGCCAGGTCACCCAGCACCGCGCGGAAGCCGTGGGAGGGGACCGCCATGAATACGACCGTCACGCCGTCGAGCGCCTCTTCGAGCGACGACGTCACCGTGAGTCCGTCGGGCAGGCGGATGTCCGGGAGGTATTTGGCGTTCTCCCGGGTCTCGTGCATGGACGTGGCGAGGTCGGGTGAGCGCACCCATAAAGAGGTCGCGTGCGACGCACCGACGAGGGTTGCCACGGCCGTACCCCACGAGCCCGCACCGATCACCGCCACCCGATCGCTGTTCATGTCAGAAGAGACTACGGCGGCCCTGCGGCGCGCCCGGCCTTCGCCCGTACACTGTCCCGGTGTCGAGGGTGACCACCGACGCGAACGTCGACGACGTGCGCCTCGGGCCGGAGGTCGTCCTGATCCCGGTCAAGGCCTTCCACCAGGCCAAGCGACGCCTCGATCCGGTCCTGGCCGAACCCGAGCGGGAACGGCTTGTCCGCACCATGGCCACGCACGTGGTGGCGGCGTGTGCGCCGCTGCCGGTGGCGGTGGTCTGCGACGACGAGACGGTGGCCGCTTGGGCCGCTGACCTGGGCGCCTCCGTGCTGTGGGAGCCCGGACAAGGGCTCAACGGGGCGGTCCGGGCGGGCGTCGGACGGCTCGCGGCCGCCGGAGCCAAATGGGTGACCATCGCCCACGGGGACCTCCCCCGGGCCCACGACCTCGGGACCTTGCCCTCGTTCGACGGCGTCACCCTGGTGCCCGATCGGCGGGACGACGGCACCAACGTCATGCGCCTCCCGGCCGAGTGCGATTTCCGCTTCGCCTACGGCCCGAGTTCGTTCCGGGCCCATCGTGCCGAAGCGACGCGTCTGGGCCTGGCCGTCCGCGTCGTACGCGACCCCGACCTCGCCTATGACGTCGACTGGCCGGCAGACGTGGCGGAGCTCGGCGCTCCTTCGTAGCCGGGACGCGGAACCGGGGGCCCGAAGGCCCCCGGTCGCACACGTTCCAAACGGAACATCGGGCCTAGCGCCGACGCGCCGCCTTGCGGGCCCGAGGACGAGCCGTCCTCTTGGCCGGCGCGCGCTTCGCAGCCGCACGCCGCTTGGCCGGACGCCGCTTCGCAGCCTTCTTGGCCGGAGCCCGCTTCTTCGCCGGCGAACGGCGCTTCGCAGCCTTCTTGGCCGGAGCCCGCTTCTTCGTGTGCACGCCGCTTGGCGGCCTTCTTCGCCGGCGCGCGCCGCTTCGCCGGTGAACGCCGCTTGGCGGCCTTCTTCGCCGGAGCCCGCTTCTTCGCCGGTGAACGCCGCTTGGCGGCCTTCTTCGCCGGAGCCCGCTTGACGGACCGCTTCTTCGCGGTCCGCTTCACGGCCTTCCGTGCCGGAGCCCGCTTGACGGCCTTCTTGGCTGTCGAGCGCTTAGCTGCTTTCTTTGCGGGCGCCCGCTTTTTTGCGGCCTTTCTGGCCGGGGCCCTTCTCTTCGCGGCTACTGCCACAGGTGCACCTCCCTAGGAGCATGGTCACTGAATAGAGGTGCAGCCTGCGCCACGTCGAGGACGAATGCCCCACGCCGTGCGCACTGCCGCACCGGATTCATTGTCATTTCCAGCGGATGACGCATCCGCGGTGACGTCATCAACAACGTCCCCACGTCACGCCAGGCCGCCTTGGTTGCCCGAGCTGCGACGTCAAGTTGACGCACAGCGACCCGACGCCAGGCGCGCAAAGAGCGATCCGACATCCTTCGCTTTGCGCGCCACACATTGTCGTGTCGCAGCACATGTCAACCCTCCCTCACACTTCGGGTACACACATTCTTCTGTTGTCAACACGCTCAGGTCAAGCATTCTTTGTTTGCGCGGTCATTTTGGGTTCGCAAACCACCTTTGATTGAGACCGTTCTACGCACGCAAATGATGCTCACGCTGCAGATGCATGACATGTCAGAGATTTGCTCATCACTGCATTGATGGATATGTCCCAATGAAATTCTCTGTTCCCCAACGCAAACGTCGCATGCATGGAACGCACTGATCCGTTCGTACATTCGAGTGCTGCATTGCATGAGATCCACCGTTTTGCGCGCCACAGCATCTATGTTGGAGAGGGCACCAACGGGTGGGTGTGGGCGGGCGCGCAGCGATCCACGCTGGTGCTCGGCCCACCTCGGTCAGGGAAGACATCTTCCCTGGTCATACCCAATATTTTGCTGTCGGACGGACCGGTGGTTTCGACGTCCACAAAGCCGGACGTGATGCGGGCGACTGCTGCCGTCGCGTGCGCAGGAAGGTTGGGCGTTTCTTTACGACCCGAGCGGCGAAGTCGAATGTCCGCCCGGCGTCGAACGTGTCGGATGGTCGCCGCTGACGACCGCGTCATCGTGGGATGCGGCCGTCGTCACCGCCGACGCCATGGTGGGCGCCACGAGAGTGCACGGGCTGCGGAGCGCCGAACACCACTGGACCGAACGAGCCAGTGCCCTCCTGTCCACGCTGATCCACGCCGCCGCGCTGGCGACCACCCGATGCGAGACGTGCTGCGCTGGATCGACCGCCATGACGGCGCCCCGGCCCTCGAGGTCCTCGATGCTCGTGGGCACGAAGCGGCCACCGATCTGCTGTCCGGCATCGTGGCCACCGACCCGAGGGAGCAATCGGGCATCTGGTCCACCGCCTCCGGTGTGCTCGCCGCCTATCGCACCGAGGCCGCCATGGCGTCGACGGGCACGCCACCGCTCGACTTCGACGAGTTCTGCGCGGGACCCGAACACGCTCTACCTCTGCTCGCCGGGCGGCGGCAACGACAATTCGCACCCCTCGTCGTCGCCGGCATCGGCGACGTGCGAGATGCCACCTACGCCCGAGCTCGTGACGGGCACGACGGGCCGCCCACGCTGTTGGCCCTCGACGAGATCGCCAATATTGCGCCCATCCCCGACCTGCCGGCCATGGTGAGCGAGGGAGCCGGGCAGGGGCTGCTGGTCCTGGCCTGCCTGCAGGACCTGTCCCAGGCGCGGGCACGCTGGGGGCAGGCGGCCGACGGCTTCCTCTCGCTCTTCGGCACCACGGTCGTGTTGCGCGGCATCGCCGACACCTCGACCCTCCGCGACCTGAGTGCGCTCGCCGGCGACGCGCGAGGTGCCGTCGACGACGATCAACCGCTCGGTCGATCACTGGGGACGTATCCGCCCGTCCACGTCCGTCAGCCCGTCGCGCGCAAGCACGGCTCCCCGTCGACGCCGTGGCCCGGGGCGCCGACGGGCGCGCCCTCGTGCTCGGGCCCGACAAGGACATCGGTGAGGTCACCTTGACGCCGGCCCATGCGCGCGCACCGTGGCGCGACCTGGTGCCGCTGGAGCGGGCGCACTCCTCGCGGAGCCACTCGGTCTCGGTCGTTGAGCGGTCAGCGGCCCAGACCGAGGTCTCTCTCCGCCGGGCGCGCGCCGGCCCAGGCTGCTGCGGGCGGCATCGAGCTCGACGCGCCACCCGCAGGTGATCGGCCAGTCGGGCCGCCGGGAGCGACGAAAGGCGTTCGGCCCCAGCGGTTCGGCGGCGCGGCCGATCCCCCACCGTTCCCGGTACGCGTCGATCACCCGCGCCGCGCCGAGCCAGGTCTCGTGGCCGGCCGGGTCGACCGGGCGGGGACCGAGGGCCCGGAGGTGGTGGCCCGCCGGCACCACGGACCGGCGGGTGAGCAGGTCCTCGGCCACGCCGACCCGCTCGGCGGGGGCCCACAGGTCGGTCACGCGTGCGAGCGCCGCGGCGGGCGCGCCGTCGGGAGCAGCCACGGCGAAGGCGCCGACGACGTCGCGCCGGTGCGCCCCGCCGTGGGGCGTGAGGGAGATGACCCCGGCGTAGCGGTGCTCGTCGAACGACGGCGGCGTCGGCGCCCGTCCTCGTCCCCGGTCCAGCTCGAGCGCCGGCCCCGCGACGGCGGCCCGGCGGGACCAGTCGGCCGCCAGCTCGTCGTACGACGTCCCGGTCACCTTGGGCGGGCGGGTCGCCGCCCACGCGACGTGATGACCGCTGGCCGTCTCGAACGCGTGGCGCCGGACGTCGGCGCTCCGTGAGGAGAACTCACCGAGTACCGCCGGCGCCACGCCGACGATCTCGGCCGTGCGGCCGTCCCAGCGCACGCCGAGCGACTCGGTCAGCGCCCAGCGCAGATGCGCCTCGTAGACGCCCGAGGCGGCGCGGCGATGCGCGTCCAGGCCCCGTCCGTCGCAGGCACTCCAGCGCCCGTCGGCGCCGTGGACCGCGTTGACGACGACCACGTGGCTGTGCAGATGCGGGTCGAGGTTCCGGCTGACCCCGTGCGTGAACTCCGCACCGGCGAAGCCCGACGTGGCGACGACCTCGCGCCCACCGCCCGACGCCCGCCGGACGGCGCCCAGTGCGTGCGACTCGAGGTAGCGCACCGCCCCCTCCACCGCCTCGCCGTGCGCCGCCATCACCGCCCGTGCCGCGTCCTCGCCGCCCAGTGCGAACACGACGCTCGCCGACTTGGGCGCGCTGAAGGTCAGGTCGTACCCCGCCACCCGCACCGCCGAGGGCAAGGGCAGCGGCAGCCCCGTCCGGGGGTGGCGCCCCTGCAGCATCGAACGGAAGGCCGCGGCGTCCACCGGCTCCGACGCGTCGAGCCCAACTCCGGGGGCGGCGGCCCCGACCCACCGACCCGACCGGCCCGTCGCGGGCAGCTCCGTCGCCAGGTCGGAGAGGTAGTAGTCCGCCCGTCCTGCGCCGATCCGCCGGATCCCCAACGTCACGGGGACGAACGGTCGCGCTCGCCGCCGCTGTTCAGTCCTTCCGGCGCAACTCCACGACGGGGATCACCCGGCCGCCGCGTCGTCTTCTCGTACGTCGCGAAGGCGGGGTCCCTCGAGGCTTGCGCGGCGTACACCCGATCCCGCTCGGCGCCCGTGAGGACGTGGGCCGTCGCCTCGAAGCGGTCGTCGCCGTACTCCACCACCACGTCGGGATGCGCGACCAGGTTGTAGTACCAGTCCGGATTGGTCGGCGCACCGCCCCTCGAGCCGAAGACGTACAGCGTCCCGTCCTCGGGGAGTGTGGCGAGCGGGTTCGCCCGCTCTGGCCCGACCGCGCGCCCTTCGTGGTCAGGAGCACCAGCGACGCCCCTTCGAAACGGACCGCCCACCATGCCCGTGGTTGGCCCGGAACTCGTCGATGATCGGAGTGTTGAAGTCGCTCATCTGGCACCTACCGGTAGCGGGCCAGCACCCGTCTCGCCGCGTCGGCAGCCAACCCGGTCAGCTCGGGGGGCCGCACGACCCGAGCCGCGGGGCCCAGCTGCAGCAACAGGCGCTCGAACCACGCCATCCCGGCCACGTCGAGCACGACGTCGGTGACCCGCCCGTCGTCGTCCCGCGCCACGGACCGCACCGGCACCGACTCGGGCACCCACTGCCCCGACGGACCGAGCCGCACGTGCACCTCGACCGCGCCCGGCCCCGGCACGAACATCTCCTCCATCGGCCGCGTCCGCCCCGACGTCACCTCGTCAGACGAGGTCCCCGGCGGGCGCATCCTTCACCGAGATGATCCGGTCGACCCGGAACCGCCGCATGTCGCCCGCCCGGTGACAGAACCCGTCGAGATACCAGTGCCCGTCGATCGTCATGACCTGCACCGGATCGACCACCCGGGTGGTCACCTCGTCCCGCGACCCCGACAGGTACTCGATCTCGAGCGAACGCCCCGCCTCGGTCGCCTCCCGCACCTCGCCCAGGAGCCCGGGCGTATCGACGTCGAGCCCGACTGCCGCCCGCGACCCAAGCGCCGCGTCCAACTTCGCCAGCGCCCGCCGCAGCGCGTCGTCGTCGGAACCCGGCACGGCCAGCAACAAGCGCGCCGACGCCGCCACGGCGAACCCCTCCGCCGGCGTCAACGGCCGCGGCCGCGCGTACCTCGGGCGGCAGGAACGCCCGCACCGACGACTCCGACACCTCGATCTCCATCAGCGTGTCCGGCGTATACGGCGGCGTCCCGCAGCACGCCGCCAGCTCCAACTCGGCCACGAGATCCTGCTCGCTCATGCCGAAACGCCGCGACACCTCCGCGATCGGCGCCTCGCCCACCTGCGCCAGCCACCCGATCACCGCGAGCAGCCGTCGCAGCCGCCGGCTCGTCTCCGCTCCTGGGGCGGTCCGCGGTCCGCCCGCCGCGCCGGTGCTGCCCTCATCGGGCGCGGCGGCCACCATCTTCTTCGCCGGACCCTTGATCGCGTCTCGGTCTCCGCTTCGGTCAGCGCGGTCAGCCACTCGACGAGCTCGTCTCGGAACGCCGGCGGCTCCAGCACGGTGGCGTGGTCGGCCAGCCCGAGCACCCACGAGCGGATGGAGGCGAAGGACGAGACGCCGAGGACGAGCTCGATCGAGCCGTCGTCGAGTCGGCGGGTGACCTTGTCCTCACCGACCTCGTCGGCGACGCGGCGGGCCTCGAGGGCGTCGACCTTGATGCGCATCTCGACCACGTTCTCGCCGTCGGCGTCCCAGGGCTCGTCGGGGAGCGCCGCCTCGATGTCGATGTCCTCGGGGACGCCCTCCGCGCCGGCCTCGCCCCTCGTGACGTCGCCCTCGATCCGGTCGACGCGGAACGTGCGCACGGCAAGGCTGTCGAGGTCCCACGCGACGAGATACCAGTGCCCGAAGCGGAACCAGAGGCCGAGCGGCGCCACGCGGCGGTCGCGGCCCGTGCGGTAGGCGAAGGCGGCGGCTGGCCTTCGTGCGGACCGCCTCGAAGAGCTCGATCAGCGCGGGCGTCGGGACCATGCTGGCGATCGGCCGGACGTCGCCGAGGCCCGCCGCGCCCAACTTCAGCAGCGCATCTCGACCACTAGGATCGCCCAGGTGGACGCCGGCGACGGCGAGGTGGAGCGCAACCTGCTCGTCCGGCTCGAGCGCCAGGTCGGGCAGATAGAACGCATCGCGATCGATCCGGTACCCGTACTGCTCGTTTCCCGGCAGGCGCTCGGTGAGGACGGGGATGCCTTCGTCTCGGAGCAGTCGCTTGTCGCGCTCGAAGGCCTGGCGGCGGGCGGCATGTTCGGCCGGGTAGCCCGGGACCTGGTGCGCGATGGCATCGAGCGTGAGGGGCTGTTGCGTCTCGAGCAGCACCAGCACGAGGTCGGTGACGCGCTCGAGCCGGTCGAGCTTGGCGGGGGCCGGGGTGGCCGGGGTGGTGGTGGCCATCGGCACGAGCCTAAGACCTCCGCCGCCACGCCCGTCACGTGCTGACGACGGTCGTCGGGCGTCGGGCACCCGTTCGACTGGCACCTGCACATCGTGTGGCTGCTCGCCGTGGTGGCCCTGATCGCGGCCTACCTCTGGGCCACGACCTCGTCCCGTTGGGCGGCGACCGGGCGCCAACGATTCCTCTTCATCTCGCGGTGCGGTCCTGCTCGGCTTCTCGGTGACGTGGCCGCTGGCGACCTGGCCGCGCACTGGCTGCTCGTGGCCCTCGTGCTCCAACGGCTGCTGCTCACCCTGGCCGTGCCGCCGCTCCTCGTGCTCGGGACGCCCCGCCCCTTGTTGGTTCGTCTGACGAGGCCGGTGGCGATCGACGCCGTGCTGCGGGTCGTCGTGCGCCCGATCCCGGCCGTGGCGATCGTGACCGTCGGTGGCGGTGGCGACGTTGACCACCGGGGCGGTGAACTGGGCCGACCGGTCGTCGCCGGCGCAGGTGGTCCTGGAGCTCGTCGTCCTGGCGTCGGGCTTCGTCCTCTGGGCGCCGGTCCTGCACGAGCTGCCGGGCGCACCGAAGCTGTCGGCGCTGGGGCGTGGGGCCTACCTGATCGTCCAGTCGATCGTGCCGAGCTTCCTGTCGATCGTGTGGATCTTCGCCCGTCACCCGCTGTACGCGCCCTACGCCCACGCCGGCGCTGGCACCGGCAAGGTCGTCGCCCTCTCCCCCCTGCTCGACCAGCAGATCTCGGGGTTCGTGGCCAAGCTGGGCACGATCGCGGTGCTCTGGACCGTGGCCTTCGTGGTCATGACGCGGGCCGACGCCGCCGACACCGCCGGCCGCGACGCCGAGCCGCTGATGTGGTCCGACGTGGAGCGTGAGATCGAGCGCGCAGACCGGCGCGAGCGACGGCACGGCTGGCGCGACCTCCTGCCACCACCGCAGGACGGCACCTGATGGCGTCGCTCCACCGTCTCGATGCACAATGGTGGCCTATGGGTATGACGGTGATGGTCCGTGTCCGTGGACAAGCGGACGCGGCGGGACGAGCGGCGACGCAGTCTCGGACAAAACTTCCTTCGATCTGACCGGGCCGACGAGCTGGTCGCGGACGCCGCGCTGGCGGCCGGCGACCATGTGGTCGAAATCGGCGCCGGCCGCGGCGCGCTCGACGTACGCCCTCGCCCGCCGTGGCGTGCGCCTCGTCGCGTTGGAGAAGGACCCGCGCTGGGCCGCCTCGTTGCGCGGCGAGGTCGTTCGCCGGGGCCTCCACGACGTCAGGGTGCTGTGTTGCGACGCGCTCGACTACCGCATGCCCCGGCGGCCCTTCCGGGTCTTCGGCTCCATCCCGTTCGGATCGACCACGTCGATCCTGCGCCATCTCCTCGATGACCCCGACACCCACCTGGTCCGGGCCGACCTCATCGTGCAGTGGGAGGTGGCACGCAAACGCGCCGTCCTGCCTCCGACGACCCTGCTCTCCACGACGTGGGCACCGTGGTGGTCGTTCCAGGTCGGTCGGCGCATCCCGGCCGCGGCGTTCCGGCCCGTGCCGTCGGTCGACGCCGCCCTGCTCACCGTGACGCGCCGCGACCCGCCGATTCTCCCGGCCCACATGGCGGGCGCCTATGCCTCCTTCGTGCGGCGGCAGTGGCAGTAGCGTCTGCAGGTCATATGGAGGAGACGTGGACCGTGCCCGACGTCTTCCTCTTGACCGATGGCTCGCAGGGCCAGGTCGCCGTTCCCCACCTCACGCTGACCTTTCGCGAGGGCGGGCTCGAGCTCGACAAGGCGGACGGCGAGGCGGTCTGGGACTGCAGCTGGTCGGAGCTTCAGGAGATGGCGCCCGTCGAGCGCTCCGTGCTGCCCGACGGGAGAGACGGCGTCGTCATCGTCGTCGTCGAGCGCGACCGGAGCCGGCGCCATCGTTTCGTCCTGGCCACCGACGACCCCGAGGCGACGGAAGAGTGGATCCGGGGCCGGGCCGGGGACCACGGGCTGCGGACCCGGTGGCCGCGTCCCGCCGTCTCACGCGTGTTGCAGTTCGCCATTGTCGGCGCGCTCACCGTGACGCTGACCCTGCTGCTGCTCTCCGCCGTGCACGTGATCCATTTCTGACACCCGGACGGCGTCCGGAGTCGGTCGAGACGCGACGTCCCGGCGGTCAGGCCAGGGAGGCGCTCCGCAGCTCGTCCAACGACAGTTCGGCGGTCTGGTTCCCGCCGCACTGGGGGCAATGCTCCACGTGCCGCCACGAGCGAAGCAGCCGGGTCCCCTCAGGGTTCAGCATGACGACGAAGGACTCCGAAATCGGGTCGATCTCGAGCCCGTAATAGGCCCGCCAGGCGGTCGTGGCCGACGGCGCGTCGAGGGCCAGGCCCTTCAGGACGCGCCGGAATCGCAGTCGGTCCGTGTCGAAGATCCAGGTGCTGTGGCACGACTCGAGGACGAAGAGGGAGTCGTCTGTGGGGGGGACCACATCGGTGATCATGCCCGATCTCTTACCGGGTTCGGCGTCGAATGCACCTCAGGATCGTTACGAATTCGATGACAATTCGCGTCGTCCCTGGCCGTGGGCTCTATTGCGGTCCCGTGTCGTGCTTCCGACCCGCCACCAACTCCCGTTTCGTGGCCAGCTGGCGGAGGACCGAACAGAGCACAATCCGGCTGTCGGCCGGGTCGATGACCTCGTCGACGAGGCCCCGTTCCGAGGCCGGCCAGGGATTGAGATACGTCTCCTCGTAGGCCTGTTCCCGGTCGGCCCGGGCGCCCGGCTCCAGCCCCCGGTGCAAGATCTGGACCGCACCCGACGCCCCCATCACCGCCACCTCGGCCCCGGGCCAGGCGACGCAGATGTCGTTGCCCATCCCCCGGGAGTCCATGACGATGTAGGCACCGCCGAACGCCTTGCGCATGATCAGGCACAGGCGGGGCACCGTCGCCTGCGCGTACGCGAAGGCCAGCTCGGCCCCGTGGCGGATCATCCCGCGCCACTCGAGGTCCTTCCCGGGCAGGAACCCCGGCGTGTCGACGAGGCTCACGATCGGCAGGTTGAAGGCGTCGCACAGACGGACGAAGCGGGCGGCCTTCTGCGACGCCACGATGTCGAGCGTCCCCGCCAGGATCCGTGGCTGATTGGCGACGAACCCGACGGACAGCCCGCCCATCCGGGCGAAGGCCGTCACGATCTGTCCGGCCCATCGGGGCCACAGCTCACAGAACTCGCCGTCGTCGCACAAGGAGCGGATGACCTCGCGCACGTCGTACGTCGCCGCCTTGCGGTCGGGGATCACCGTCTGCAGCTCCGGCGTCGACCGCATGACCGAGTCACCCGTCGGCACCGACGGCGGCAGGTCGTCGGTGCTCGAGGGCAGGTACTCGAGGAGCTCCGCCACCGCCCCGTCGACGTCGTCGGACTCGACGGTGCAGAGCCCGCTCGATGTCGCGTGCGCATGCGTCCCGCCCAACTGGCTCAGCCCGATGTCGATCCCCGTGAACTCCCGCACCATCTGCGGCCCCGACACGAAGGCGACCGCGTCGGAGTTCATCACGACGAGGTCGGACAGTCCGAGGAGCAGCGCCGGCCCGGACACGACGGGCCCCGTCGCCGCCGCGATCACCGGCACCTGCCCGCTGCACCGTGAGATTGCCGCCGCCGCCTGCCCCCACCCGTGCAGGGCGGCGATGCCGTCGTTGACGTCGGCCCCGCTCGATACGACAAAGAACACAAACGGGATCCCCAGCTCCCTCGCCTGGTCCGCCGCCTCGGCCAGGCGGACCCCGTCGGCGTGGGTGATCGCCCCCCGCCGCATCGATCCGAGCGCACGGCAGATGACGACGTTGCGCCCGCCGATGCGCCCGACGACCGACGTGACGGCGCCGACGATGCCCTTTCCGACCTCAGGCGCCTCCGTCGTGGTCACCGCTGCCGAATGTACAGCCCAACTCCGGCCCGACCGTTCTCCCGCCGATGGCACCGACAGACCGCGACGATCTCGTCGATCGCCAAGCTGGCCACGTCCGAATTGATGGACGAGGCCGCCGAGACGTCCCGGACCCTGGCCTCCCTGGCGGGCCGCATCGTCCTGCTCGCCGCGGAGCTCGATCGCCGCGAGGGCTGGCGCACCGACGGCGCGACCTCGCTCGAGGCCTGGCTGACCGAGCGCTGCGCCGTGGCGCCCGCCACGGCTCGGGCCTGGGCCCACGTCGGCGCCCGGCTCTTCGACCTGCCGCACCTGGCCGAAGGGCCTGACCAGCGGCGCGCTCAGCTTCGACCAGGTACGCGCCGTCGTCGACGTGGCGACGCCCGAGCGCGACGCGGCGCTCCGGGCCCAGGCCACCGAATGCTCGGTGCGCCAGCTGACCGAACTGGCCAAGAGCGAGATCGTGTCATCGCGCCGCCGTCACGGCCGCCCGGGAGCACGAGACCCGAGCCGTCCGCTTCAACGATGCGTGCCGCACCATGACGGCGCAGCTGCCGACCGAGACCTACGCCGAGGTGCGGGCCGGCGTCGAGGCCCGTGCCCGCCAGTTCCCCTCTGACGGCGAGACCCGCTATGACCAGCGCCTCGCCGACGCCTTGGTCTCCCTGGTCCGCGGCCGGACGTCCGCTCCGGCGGAGCCCGCCCCGAGCTCCGTACGTCGTGGTCGCCCACGTGCCGCTCGCCACACTCGTCGACGAGGACACGGCGCTGGCGGGTGAGCTCGAGCACCGGGGCCTAGTCGACGCCGACGTCGTGCGCCGCCTGGCCTGTGACGCCACGCTTGTCGTTGCCCTCGACGACGACGTGGGGCACACCATGTACGAGGGGCGGGCCCGCCGAGATCCGACCCCCACCCAGCGCCGGGAGCTCTGGCGACGAGATCGGCATTGTCGATTCCCCGGCTGCGCCAACGCCACCTTCGTCAATCCCCACCACCTCCGCTGGTGGCGACGCGATCGCGGACCGACGGACCTCGACAATTTGGCGCTTCTCTGCGAGCACCACCATCACCTGGTCCATTCCAAGCAATGGCGACGTCTCGGGTGACGCGAACGACGAGCTCAGCTTCGCCGGCCCGAGCGGTCGGATCATGACCTCGCGCCCCTCGCCGTTGTGGACCCGGGTGACGGCGCCCCGCCGCGGCACGAAGAGGCCGGAGCGACGGAGCCGAGCCAGCGAGAATTAGAGGTGGTTGACCTCGGCGCGGCGCCAGGGGCCGGAACGGCCGCCTGACTTCTCCCAGAGGGCCAGGTGCTCGATCGTCATCGTCCGGTCCGCCGACTTGCACATGTCGTAGACCGTGAGGGCGGCGACCGCACAGGCGGTCATGGCCTCCATCTCGACGCCGGTCCGGTCGACCGTCTCGACCTGGGCCTCCACCTCGACGTAGTCGTCGCCGATGGAGAAGTTCACCCCGATGGAGCCCACCAGCACCGGATGGCACATGGGCACCAGCTCGGCGGTGCGCTTGGCCGCCTGAATCCCGGCGATCCGTGCGGCCGCCAGGACGTCCCCCTTGGTGATCGCATTGTTGGCCACCTTGGTCGTCGTCTCGGGCAGCATCGAGACACGGCAGCGGGCCAGCGCCCGGCGGTGCGTCGGCTCCCGAGGCGTGACGTCGACCATTCGGGCACCGCCCAGCGGGTCGAGGTTGGCCAGCCGGCGGTCGGACACGAAGCAGCAGTCTACGGCCTGGGGCGGGCCTGAACTGCCGAGAACGGTGGTCCAGCGGATAGACTTGGCAGTCTCAGGTAGTGAGTGCCAGCGAGCGCCGCAGGAGGAATCCATTGCCGACCTACGAATACGCCTGCACGGCGTGCGGGCACCGGCTCGAGGCCGTCCAGAAATTCTCGGACGACCCGTTGACGGAGTGCCCCGAGTGCGGCAGCGCCCTGCGCAAGGTCTACGGCGCGGTCGGGATCGTGCTCAAGGGCAGCGGCTTCTACAAGACCGACTCCCGGGCCGCCGCCGGCGCCAGCAACGGCAAGGGCTCCAAGAGCAATAAGGACAAGGACAAGGAGTCGTCGCCGACCAAGTCGTCGGACAGCTCGACGTCGAGCAAGGACGCCAAGCCTGCAGCGGCCGCGGCCAGCTCCGGCTCGCCGAGTTCCGGCTCGGGCTCGAGTTCCGGCTCCGGCTCCGGCTCCTCGACCTAGTCGCCGCTGAGCTGCATGTCGGCGATGGCGAGCGTCTGACCCGCCGCCGAGCCCGGCAACCACCGCAGGTCGCCACCGATCGCCACGACCGACTGCAGCATGCGCTGGAGCGTCGAGGCCACCGTGATCTCCCGGACCGGCTCGGCCAGCGACGCCGTCGCGGATCATCAAGCCCTCGGCGCCGACGGAGAAGTCGCCGCTGACCGGGTTCACGCCCGAGTGGATGCCGCTCACGGACTGCACGTAGAGCCCGTCGGCCACGTCGGCGAGGATTTGCTCCGGGGTGGCGTCACCCGGCGTGAGCACGAGGGCGCGGCAACCGGCGCCGGGCGTGCCGGCGAAGCCGCCGCGGACCGCCGAGCCGGTCGACACCGTCCCGGCACGCCGAGCTGAGACGGTGTCGTAGACGAACATGCGCAGCACGCCGTCGGAGATGAGGACGTTGCGCCGGCAGGCCAGACCCTCCCCGTCGTGTGACGCCGCCCCGAAGGCACGGGCGTCGGTCGGGTCGTCGACGAGGGTGATGGTCGGTGCGGCAACCGTCTCTCCGATGCGGCCGGCGAAGAAGGACCGGCCCTTGACCACGGCCTCGCCCGACAGCGCCGACGACACGATGCCGAGCAACGTCGACACCACTCGGGGGTCGAAGACCACGGTGCAGCGACCCGAGGGCGGCTTCTGCGCCCCGAGCATCCGCGTGGCCCGCAGGACGGCCTCGTCCATCGCTTCGTCCGGCACCAACTCCCCCGGCCCTCGCCCGACGCTGAAGCCCGTCCCGGTCTGCGTGTCGTCACCCGTCCCGACGATGGCGTCGACGGAGAGGAAGGCCGACGTGCGCCTCCGGGACGACGAGATGCCGGTGGTCGAGGCGAGCGCCACTTCGGTCCGGCTGTCCGAGTAGTCAGCCGAGGACACCTGTCGGACCCGGGGATCGGCGCTGCGCGTGGCGCGCTCGAGTTGGACGGCCAGGTCGACCTTCTTCTCCATCGGGGTGGACGCGACGCCGTCGTCCCACAGGTCGAGCTCGGTGGCGCTGACCCCGTCGGGCACGGCAAGCGCGACGTCGGGGTCGGGCGTGGCGAAGCGGGCGTTGTCCCGGGCGTCGGACAGGGTGGCGGCGATGACATCGGGGTCGAGGGAACCGGCCCACGCAAAGCCGACGCGGCTGCCGTCGTCGGTGTCGACGAGGACGCGGATGCCCACGCCGGAGGAGTCGGCCTGGGTGAGCGACTCGATCTCGCCCTCGTAGGCGCGGACCTCGGTGTCGGTGCCGCGGGTGACGTAGACCTCGAGCCCTTCGCCGGCGTGCGCCTGCACGACCACGGAGTTGGCGATGGTCAACAGGTCGGCGGCGTCGCTCATGCGGTGCCGCCGAGGGTGATCCCCGTGATGCGCAGCGTGGCCTGGCCGCAGCCGACGGGCACGCTCTGTCCGTCCTTGCCGCAGGTGCCCGGCGTCATGTCGAAGTCGGTGGCGACGGCGTCGATGCGGCGCAGGACCTCGGGCCCGTTGCCGATCAGGTTGGCGTCACGGAGCGGCTCGGTGATGCGGCCGTTCTCGATCAGGTAGGCCTCGGTCGTGCCGAAGACGAAGTCGCCCGTCGCCGTGTTGACCTGACCGCCGCCGAGCTTCTTGACGTACACGCCGGTGGGGGTCTGGGCGATGATCTCGTCGGGGTCGTCGGCGCCGGCGAGGAGGAACGTGTTGGTCATGCGCACCATCGGCAGGCACTGGTAGTTCTGCCGGCGCCCGTTGCCCGACGACTTGCGGCCTTCCTTGCGGGCCCGCAGCCAGTCCCACATGTAGTCGGTCAGGACGCCCTTCTCGATGAGGACGTTGCGGGCGGGCAGGTTGCCCTCGTCGTCGACGGCGAAGTTGCCCCACTCGCCGAGGACGGTGCCGTCGTCGACGAGCGTGACGAGGGGGCTGGCGACGAGCTCCCCGACGCGGCCGGCGTAGACGGACGCGTCCTTGACGATGTGGTCGGCTTCGAGGCCGTGGCCGCACGCCTCGTGGAACAGGATGCCGCCGGAGCCGCCGGCGAGGACGATGGGGACCTCGCCCGAGGGGGCCGGGCGGGCGGAGAGCTTGGCGAGGGCGCGGGCGGCGGCCGTGTGGGCGATGTCCTCGACGCGATGGTGGTCGAAGATCTCGAAGCCCTCGGTGCGGGCGAGCGACTCGTAGCCGGTCTGCATGCCGGTGTCGCCGTTGGCGACGCACTGGACGTTGAAGCGGGTCCGGATTTGGTCGTCCTGGGCGAGGAGGCCTTCGGAGTTCGCGATGAGGACGCGCCGGCGGCTGTCGCCGACGCCGACCTGGACCTGGGTGATGGCGTCGCCGGCGGATCGAGCGGCGTCGTCGGCCCGGGTGAGGAGCTCGAGCTTGCGGGCCTTGTCGACGTCGCCGGGGACGGTGCGCCCGCGCCGGTCGTGGTCGGCCAGGGGCCCGAGGGCGACGGTGCGCACGCCGGCGCCTCCTTCTCGCGCCACGGCGGCGGCGGCCCGGGCCGCAGCGAGGAGGCCGGGCTCGGTCAGATCCGCCGTGTGCGCGAACCCGGTGGTCTCGCCGTCGACGACGCGGATGCCGGCGCCACGGGAGCGGCCCGAGGAAAGCTCTTCGATGCGCCGGTCGTCGAGCATGGCGCCCGAGGTCACGGCGTCCTCGCCGAACACCTCCGCCATGTCGCCGCCGGCCTGCAACGCCGTTGACAGGACGCGTTCGAGCACGTCAGGTTCGATGAGGGCGGTGTCGGTCACGGCGGTATCGTAATCGTCGTGCCCGATCGTCCCTCCGAGAGCCCGACCGCCGCGGGCGCGGGGACGGCCGCCGGACACGGGCCGCACGCCGGGCTGAGCGCCCAGCTCGAGCTGACCGTCGGCGAGGACGACACGGCCGAGCATTTCCGCTCCGGCGACGTCCCGGTCCTGGCGACACCCCGCCTGCTCGCCCTGTGCGAGGAGGCCACGTGCCGGGCCACCGACGGGCACCTCGAGGACTGGCAGGCGAGCGTGGCGACGCGGGTGCAGTTCGACCACCTGGCGCCGGTGGCGGTGGGGTCGGTCGTCCTGGCCGAGGCGACGCTGGTCAAGGTCGAGGGCCGCCGGCTCATCTTCACCGTGTCGGCGGCGAGGTTGGAGGGGGACGGCGGCGGGCTCGTCGGAGCCGGACGTGTGACGAGGGTGGTGCTCGACCGCGCCACGTTCCTGGCCAAGGCCGGCGCAACGGACAAGTCCTGACGACCTCGTCGACGAGGGTGGGGCCGCTGGCGGGAGCCGGGCCCGTCATCGCGTCGTTCGTCACGTTCGGACTGTTCTGGGGCAGCTGGGCGGTGATGCTGTTCAACATCCAGCATGCGTTCTCGTTGTCCGACGCCGAGCTCGGTGTGTTGCTGGCCATCGCGATCGCCGTGGCGGGCGCGTCGAGCGCGGTGATGGCGCACCTGGCCGACCGGGTCGGTGCGCGGCGCATGCTGTGGCTGGCGCTCTTCGCCTGGGCCGCGCTGCTCTGCGTGTTGGCGTTGACGCGGGAGCGCTGGGGCTTTGTGACGGTCCTGGTGCTGACCGAGGTGGCGGGAGGCAGCATCGACACCGCGATGAACGCCGAGGCGTCGCACCGCCTGATCCACCATCCGTCGATGTTGGTCCGGCTGCACGCGCTGTTCAACACCGGGGCGCTGGCGGGGGCCGCGGTGGCGGCCGTCCTCATCCACGCCGGCCTCTCCTGGCGCTGGATGTGGCCGGCGATCGCCGTCATTGCGGCGGCGGTCGGGCTGTGGGCCGCCGCGACCGACTCCGGCACGCCCATCGCGGCCGGCTCGTCTGATGAGGGGGCCGCCTTGACGACGACGCACCCGTTGCGGCGGCTGCGCCGGGACGGGCTGTTGGTGTTGCTGGCCGTGTTCGCCCTCGCCGAGGTGACCGAGGGCGGCGTCGACACCTGGGGCGTGCTGTTCCTGCGGAACCACTTGGCGACGGGCGTCTTGTTGGGGGCGAGCGCCTATGTCGTCGGCCAGCTGATGGCGGCGACGACGCGGGGCGCCGGGGGGCCGCTGTTGGGGCGGATGTCGACGCCGGACTGCGCTGATCGTGGGTGGGTGTGTGGCGGGCGGGGGGATCGTGCTGGAGTCGGTCGCGCCGGCGGCGGGGGTGGCCGCGGTGGGGCTGGCGCTGGGCGCCGGCGGGGCGTCCTTGTTCTGGCCGCTGGTGATGAGCTCGGTGAGCCGGCAGGCGACGCAGGTCGTGAGCGCGGTGGGGACGTTCACCGCGGCGGGCTACGTCGGTTGGGTGGCGGGGGCGCCGATCGTGGGCTGGGTGTCCGAAGCGGTCGGGCCGGCGCGGGGACTCCAGGTCCTGGCGGTGGCGGCCTTCGGGGTGGCGGTGCTGACCGCGCTGAGTGGTCGACGAGGTCCGGCGGGGGCTCGTCTACGACTGCGAGGTGGCGGGGGCAGCAGGTAGCCTGACGCCACCTGTCATGATTCTTGCAAAGTATCGAGACGCCAGCCGACGTCAAGGCCCTGACCAGCGAAGAGCTGGCCCAGCTGTGCGACGAGATACGGGCCTTCATCGTCGAGACGGTGACCACGACCGGCGGCCACCTGGGGTCGAACCTGGGGGCGGTGGAGCTGACGTTGGCCCTCCACCGGGTGTTCGACTCGCCTCGTGACGTGCTGCTCTGGGACACCGGGCACCAGGGCTACGTGCACAAGCTTGTGACCGGGCGCCGCTACGGCTTCAAGAACCTGCGGCAGGCGGGCGGGCTTTCGGGGTACCCGAGCCGGGCGGAGTCCGAGCACGACTGGATCGAGAACTCGCATGCGTCGACGGCGCTGTCGTACGCGCACGGTCTGGCGTCGGGCTTCGCCCTGCGGGGCGTCGAGGGCGAGCGACGGGTCGTCGCCGTGGTGGGCGACGGGGCGCTGACCGGTGGGATGGCCTACGAGGCGCTGAACAACCTCGGCCATTCCCGACGCCGGGTCGTGATCGTGCTGAACGACAACGGGCGGTCGTACGCGCCCACGGTGTCGCAGCTGTCGCAGTCACTGACCACGCTGCGGTTGAACCCGACGTACACGGCGGCCCGTGAGCGGCTTGCGGCTTGCGGCTGCGTGAGCTGCCTGCCATTGGGGAGCTGGCGTACTCGAGTGCGCACTCCTTGACCAGCGCGTTGCGCGAGATGGTGGCGCCCCACACCTTCTTCGAGGCGTTGGGGGTCCGGTACGCGGGACCGATCGACGGGCACGACATTGAGCACATGGAGCAGGCGTTCGCCCACGCCGCCGAGTGGGACGGGCCGATCGTCGTCCACGTGCTGACGCAGAAGGGCCGGGGGTACGCGCCGGCCGAAGAGGACGACGTGCAGCGGTTGCACGATTTCAAGGTGCCGACCGCTGCGGCGCCTGCGGTGCCTGCGGTGGCGCCGGAGAACACCGTCGGGTCGTCGGCCGGCATCGCGGTGGGCGGTCCGACGAGCACCGACAGTGGCGGCCTGTCGTCGCCGGGATCGGTGCCGGAGGCCGACGTCGACGGAGCGGTGTCACGGGCGGCGACGTACGGGGACGCGTTCTCACGGGCGCTGTTGTCGGTCGCCGAGGAGGATCCCCGCATCGTGGCGCTGACGGCAGCGATGCCGGGCCCGACCGGTCTCCTCCCCTTCCAGGCGCGCTTCCCCGATCGCTTCTTCGACGTCGGGATCGCCGAGCAGCACGAGGTGACGGCGGCCGCAGGGATGTCCATGGCCGGGCTCCGACCGGTGGTGGCCGTGTACTCGACGTTCCTGAGCCGGGCCTTCGACCAGGCCAACCTGGACGTCGGGTTGCACGGGTGCCCGGTGGTCTTCGTGCTGGACCGCGCCGGTATCACGGGCGACGACGGGCCGAGCCACCACGGCATCCTCGACATGGCGCTGGCGTTGTCGATCCCCGGCATGACGGTGTTCGCCCCCTCCTCGGCGGAGGAGGTGGAACCGATGCTGCGGACCGCGCTGTCGTTGTCCGGACCGTCGACGATCCGCTTCCCCAAGACGGCGCCACGCCACGTGGCGCTCGACGAGGTGGGCGAGGGGCTGTCGGCCCGCCGGCTGCGGCGAGGTGACGGATCGGTCTGCCTGCTCGGCGTGGGGAAAATGGTCGGCGCGTGTCTGGCGGCGGCCGACGAGCTCGCTGGTGAGGGGATCGACGCGACGGTGTGGGACGCACGGGTGATCAGTCCTCCCGACGTGGCGATGCTGGCCGACGCCGCCCGCCACCAGCTGGTCGTCACGGCCGAGGACGGGGTGCGCCACGGTGGGGCCGGTGCGTTCCTCATCGACGCGATGGCGGCGCAGGTCGAGTCGGAGGGCCTGTCCATGCCGGCGATCAGGATCCTCGGCGTCCCCCGTCAGTACCTGGCGCAGGGCAAGGCGGACGACATCCTGGCCAGCCTGGGACTGGACGGCGCCGGTGTCGCCGAGAGCGTGCGGCGCGTCAAGCTCGAAGTGACGGCCGAGCCGCCGCACTGACCGAAGGGCTTCAGGCCGGACGACGGCGTGGCCCACCACGCAGGTCGCGCAGACTGACACGCTGACCTGACCGCAGCACCGCCCTTCGATAGATCCCCGCGGCGAACCACGCCATGACCGCCGTGCCGGCGATGGAGAGCGCGACGGCGATCAGGAATTGCCACCAGGCCACCTGGTCCAAACCGACCAGCACCGGCATGGCGAAGGGGGCCGTGGGCGGGAAGTAGGCAAGGACCTTGAAGAGAAGGCTCGGGTTGCCCGAGCTGGCCACGGTGATGGAGTACACGTAGGCGATGAGGATGGGCAGGCTCAGCGGGAGGGCGAGCGTCTGGACCTGGTCCTGGCGCTCGGCCGTCGATCCGGCGGCGGCGTAGAGCCACGAGTAGAACGCGTAGCCCAGCACCAACCACACGAGGTCGCTGAGCAAGAGCACCGGTCCCGCGCCTTTCAAGAGGTCCGACCCGACCGCCTTGCTGACGACGAACGCGAACGCCACGATGAGCGCGGCCTGGCCCATGGCGACGAGCCCGATGCCCAGCACCTTGCCGCCGAGCAACTGGACCGGCCTGACGGCGGCCAACAGCACCTCGACGACACGGCTGGCCTTCTCCTGCATGACGCCCATGAGGATCCAGGTGTTGTACTGGGTGAGCATCAAGAAGATCAGGACCACGCCGATCACCGACGTGCCCTTGGTGACGCTCCGCGTGGTGGTTCCCTGCAGGCTCTCGACGGGGACCGCCCGGGCCTGGGCGACGTGTTCGATCTGGGGCACCGTCAGGCCGGCCTGCTGGTAGGCGTGGAGGACGCCGAGCTCCGGCGCGAGGACCTGGACGAGTCCGGCGGTGCCCGACGAACTGTCGGCGGAGATGGGCTGGTTGACGAGGATCTTGTCCCCGTTGACGACGACGACGTCGAGTTGGCCCGAGCGCAGTGCCGCCTCCGCCGACTGCTGCGTCGGTTCCGTCACGACCCGCACCGCGTTGTTGCTCTGCTTCCCGCTGTCCTTGATGACCTGGTCGACCGCGGCGTTGGGCGCGCCCACGACGGCGACGTGCTGGGGTGGCGAGGTGTGGCCGCTGTGGATCTTCGGGATCACGATGGCGGCGCCGACCGCGAGGAGAATGATGATCGTGCCGACCCGGAAGATCCGTCCCCGGACCCGCTCGAGGACTTCGCGTCGTGCCACGAGGCCGACGTCGCCGAGGTTGGCGCCGACGGCAAACCTTGGCCGTGTGGGACGGTCGGCGGGGCGCTTCCGCCGGCGTTGCCGTATGGAGACCCGCAACGCGAGCAGTGCGGCGACGATGATCACGATGATGACGACCTTCATCGCACGGCCTCACGGAAGACTTCGGACAGCCGGCGGCGCTCGAAGGAGAATTGCGTGACGCGTCCGGTAGCCATGGCGGCGCGCAGGACGACGTCGCTGTCCACGTCGTCGTCAAGGACGAGACGGCTGGCACCCGCGGAGACCTCGGAGACCGTGACCCCCGGGAGTCGGCGCGCCCACTCCGCCGTCCGGTCGCCCTCGACCCGCACGACCAGGCGGCGGGCCCCGCTGCTGGCCAGGTCGTCCACCGTCCCCGTGACGACGAGCCGACCGTGGTCGATGATCGTGACCTGCTCGCACAGGTCTTCGACGAGGTCGAGCTGGTGGCTGGACAACAGCACGCAGCAGCCCGAGCGGGCCTGCTCGACGAGCACGTGGCTGATGGCATCGATGCCCGTCGGGTCGAGACCGGCCAGGGGCTCGTCGAGGACGAGGAGTTCGGGATCGTGCACGAGTGCCGCCGCCAGCTGCACCCGCTGCTGGTTGCCGTGCGAGAGGGCCTCGACCTTGCTCATGGCCCGATCGGCGATGTTCAGGCGCTCGAGCCACTTCTGCGTGGCGGCCGCGGCGTCACGCGGGCGCATCCCGTGCAGGCGGCCCAGATACTCGACCTGCTCCCCGACGAGCATGCCGGGGTAGAGGCCCCGCTCCTCGGGCATGTACCCGAAGCGCCGCCACTGGGCGCGGCCGACTGGGGTGCCGTCCCACCGGACGACGCCGGCGTCGAGATCGGTGAGGCCGAAGATGGCGCGCATCGTGGTGGTCTTGCCCGCGCCGTTCGGTCCGAGGAAGCCGACGACCTGGCCGCTCGGCACGCTGAACGTCAGGTCATCGAGCGCGACCAACGATCCGAAGGTGCGCCGCAACCCCTCGAGTTCCAGCAGCCCTCCCATCGGCTTCAGGCTAGGCCGAGCCGACGGGCGTTCTCGGGACAGGCCGTCGCTACGAGAGGTTGGCGCCGTTCTCGCGGACGAAGTCGTTCACCGCGTAGTAGGCGTCGATCGACTCACCCGCGTCGCCCCAGAAGCCATCTTGGACGTCGTGGGCCATTTGTCCCTTGGCGACATAGTGATTGTTGACGTCGGTGATCTCCAGCTCGCCCCGACCCGACGGCTCGAGATCGCCGATGATGTCGAACACTCCACCCTCGTAGCAGTAGATCCCCGTGACGCAGTACTCGGAGGCCGGGTTCTCCGGCTTCTCCTCGATGTGCGCCACCCGCCCGTCCTCCCCGAACACCGGAACGCCGAGGTGACGCAAGTGCTCGGGCTCGCCCACCGGAGAGAGAAGGATGCGGGCGCCGACCGGGTCGGCACGAAACGCGTCGACCATGGGCTTGATGGACCGGGCCACGATGTTGTCGGCGAGCATGACCAGCACCGGGCCACCCTCGGCGAAGTGGGCCGCCAGTCCGAGCGCCTCGGCGATCCCACCGGCCTTCTCCTGGTAGCCGTAGGAGAGCTGGTTGATGCCGTACTCGCGGCCGTTGCCAAGCAGACGAAGGAACTCGCCGGCGTGGGTCCCGCCCGTGACCAGCATGATCTCGTCGATCCCGCTCTGCACGACCGCCTCGATCGACCAGGCGATCATCGGGCGGTCGTAGATCGGCAACAGGTGCTTGTTGGTGATGCGGGTCAGCGGGTACAGACGCGAGCCGGTGCCGCCGGCCAGGATGACCCCCTTCATCGTCTCGCCTCCGCCCTCGCCCGCTCGGCCGATTGCATGGGGTCTGTCTAGTCGAACGTGAGGACGCCGCGCGCCACTCGGCCGGCGTGCATCTCGTCGACGACCTCGCCGAAACGGTCGAGCGGACGGGTCAGCGAGACGAGCTCGTCCAACATCAATTTCCCCGACTTGTACAGGTCCACCATCAAGGGAATGTCGTGGTGCGGACGGGCCGATCCGTAGCGGCAGCCGAGCAGCCCGCGGTCGACGTAGGCGAGTGCGTTGACGTCCACGGACACCTCGGTGCCACGGGGAGGGATGCCGATGGCCACGGCGTTGCCGCCCCAGTCGAGACAGTCCAGCGCGCTGCGCAGCACGGCCGGATGCCCGACGCAGTCGAAGGCCCACGTCACGCCGCCGAGGGGGAAGAGTGCGCCGGCGGCCGACTCGCGGTCGGCGGGCACGAGCTCGCGGACGGCGGCCGCGGCATCTCCGGCGCCCGCGTCGACGAAGTGGGTCGCTCCGAACTGGCGCCCGAGCTCCTCCTTGGCCGGCACCGTGTCGACGGCGATGATCCTGGTCGCCCCGGCGATGCGCAGACCCTGAATGACGTTCAGCCCGACGCCGCCAACGCCGAACACCGCTGCGGTGTCGCCCGGCCGGGCCTTCGCCCGGTTCAGGACCGCGCCGACACCGGTCAGGACCCCGCACCCGATCAGACAGGCCGACGAGAGCGGGATGTCCTTTGGAATCCGCACGGCCTGCACCTCGCTCACGATGGTCACCTCGGAGAAGACCGAGGCCGCCGCGAAGTTGGACGCCGGCTCCCCCTTGAAGGTGAACGGCGTCGAGATGTTGCCGAGCGAGCTCTTGCACCACGTGGGGTGGCCCGTGCCGCACGCCCGGCAGTTGCCACAACTGGCCAGCGTCGCGATCACGACGTGGTCGCCGGGCTTGACGGACCGCACGGCGTCACCGACCGCCTCGACGACGCCGGCCCCCTCGTGCCCGAGCACGGCGGGGGCGGGAAACGGGATGGTCCCGTCGATGACCGAGAGGTCGGAATGGCAGACGCCGGCCGCCCGCATCCGGATCTGCACCTCGTTCGGGCCTGGCCCGCGCACCTCGAGGTCGTCGGTGACCTCAACCCCTTCTCCCGTGTAGACGATGCCTCGCACTTAGTCGCTCCTCTCCATCGTCACCACGCGGTCCGAGCCGGACGTGTGGCGATCGCGCAGCTCTCGTTTCAGCACCTTCCCGCCGGCGTTGACCGGCAGAGCGTCCACCAGAACGATGCCGCGGGGCACTTTGTAGTTCGCCATGGCGCCGCGGGACCAACTGAGGATGGCGCGTCCCAGCTCGTCGGCGTCGGCGTCGCCGGCCAGGGCCCCCGCCGCCGGGACGATGTACGCACACCCCACCTCCCCCATCCGGTCGTCGGGCACTCCGATCACGGCGGCCTGGGCCACGGCGTCGTGGCCCCGCAGGATCGCCTCGATCTCGGCCGGATAGGCGTTGAAACCGCCCACCACGTACATGTCCTTGACCCGGTCGGTGATCGTCACGTTTCCGCCGGCATCCATCACGCCGATGTCGCCCGTGTGGAGCCAGCCGTCACGGTCGATCGCCTCGGCCGTCGCCTCCTCGTTGCCCCAATAGCCGGACATGACGGTGTAGCCGCGGGCGACGATCTCGCCCGGCTCGCCCGGCGCGACCTCGTCGCCGTTTGCGACGACACGGACCTCGAGGCCGGGTATCGCCCGTCCGGAGGTGCCGGCGACGATTTCGGGCGCATCGCTGCGTCGGCACATGGTGACGGTTCCACACGACTCGGTGAGTCCGTAGGCGGTGAGGACCGTCGTGAACCCGAGCTCGTCGGCCATGGCGTGCACGAGCTCGACGGGAACCACGGCGGCGCCGGTCACGCCGAGCCGCAACGAGGACAGATCGTGCTTGCCCCGGTCAGGATCGCTCAACAACGTCTGGTAGAGGGTCGGCGGCCCGGGCAGCACGGTGATGCGCTCGGCCTCGATGCGCCGCATGACGGCACCGGCATCGAACACGGGCTCGGGCACGACGGTGGCGCCGGCCATGAGGCAGGCCAGGATCCCGGCCTTGTAGCCGAAGGTATGGAAGAACGGGTTGACGATCAGGTAGCGATCGCCGGCGCCCAACCCGACGATCGAGGCCCACGTCCCGAACGTCCGCAGCGATTGCCCGTGTGTGGTCGCCGCCCCCTTGGGATAGCCCGTCGTTCCCGACGTGAAGATGAGATCCGAGACGTCATCGGGTCGGACGGCGGCGGCGCGCGCGCTGGTCACCTCCGGGCTGACGCCGTCGCCCGCCGCGAGGAAGCGGTCCGCCCCGACGACCGGCACCGGGGACTGCTGCTCGACGTCCTCGTCCTTGAGCAGAAGGATCTTTTCGAGGGCACCGACTTCTTCGCCTGCCAACATGGCCGGGTAGTCGAAGCCCAGGAAGCCCCGAACGGTCACCAACGTCGTCGCGCCGGCATTGCGCAGGATGTAGGCCGCCTCGCCTCCCTTGAACCTGGTGTTCAAAGGAACGATGACCGCCCCTGACCGCAGCACACCCAACGCGGCGAGCATCCATTCCGCACAATTCGGAGCCCAGATGCCGACCCGGTCCCCCGCCGCGACGCCGGCCGCGACGAAGCCACGGGCGTAGCGATCCACCTGGGGAGCGAGTTCGGCATACGTGAGCCGGACGTCGCCGTCGACCAAGGCTTCGGTGGCGCCATGTCGCACCGCGGCGTCCTCGACGAGTCGCGGCACCGTGCCCCAGATCAGATCGGCCCGGGGGTCCTCCTCTTCGGCGGGCGCGCCGCCGATGCCGTCCGTCACGGGTGCTGGCTGCTCACGGAGATGACCTCTCCGGACAGGTACGAGGAATAGTCGCTGGCCAGGAACACGATGACGTTGGCCACCTCCCACGTCTCGGCGCCACGACCGAACAGCTCGCGCCGTCGCAAGACGGCGAGGTCCTCGTCCGGGATCGCCCGGTTCAAGAAGGGGTGTTCGGCCAGACTCGGGGACACCGCGTTGACCCTCACTCCCGCCGGCGCCGCCTCGGCGGCGGCGCACCTCGTCAGCGCCATGACGCCGGCCTTGGCGGCCGCGTAATGAGCCTGACCGGGCTGGGCGCGCCATCCGAGCACCGAGGCGTTGTTGACGATGACGCCGCGGCCCGCCGGGAGCATCTGGCGCAGCGCAGCCCGGGTGCAACGAAACGTCCCCGTCAACGTGATGTCCAACACCGTCGACCACTGCTCGTCCGTCATCTCGGTCAGGGGCACCGTCCCGCCCAGACCTGCGTTGTGCACAGCGACGTCGATCCGTCCGAAACGTTCCACCGACCCGTCGTAGAGCGCGCCGACCTGGGACTCGTCGCGGACGTCGCACGCCAACGCGAGGACCCGCTCCGGGCCGCCCTTCCCGACTTCGCCGGCCAACTGCTCGGCCGTCTCGGCCAGACGCCGTTCGTGCGCGTCGGACACCACGACGCTCGCGCCTTCCTCGAGACAGCGGCGCGCCGTGGCCGATCCGATCCCGGTGCCGGCGGCGGCCGTGACCACGACGATCTTTCCCTCCAGGAGTCCATGGCCTCCCGGCGGAGTCGGAGGGGGCGGCGGGTCGAAAGATGCCCCGAGGCTCGTGCTGGTCACCTGACCCCTTTCGGTTCCGGCGGGAGACCCAGCACCCGCTCGCCGATGATGTTGCGTTGAATCTCGTTCGACCCTCCGTAGATCGTCTCGGACCTCGCGAAGAGAAAGGATCGCTGCATCTCGCCGAGCCCGTACCCCAGGTTCTCGGGCAACGCCTCTCCGTCCAACACGGTCGAGCTGACGCCCCCCAGGTCCATGGCGAGCTCGCCCAGACGGCGATGCCACGAGGCCCAGTAGAGCTTGGCGATAGAGGCCTCGGGTGGCGCCACGGGTCCGTCGATCCCGCTGAGCGAGCGCAGCGTGTTGTAGCGCATGATCGTCAACTCGATGTGGGCCTGGGCCAAACGCTGCCGCACGACCGGATCGCGGGTGCGACCGTTCTCTTCGGCCAGACCGACAATTCGATCGAGCTCGCGCCGGAAGGTGAGTTGGTGTCCGAGCAGAGCCACGCCGCGCTCGAAGGCCAAGGTGGCCAACGCGACCCGCCAGCCATCACCGACCTCCCCGACGACGTTGGCGGCGTCGGTGCGCGCGCCGTCGAAGAAGACCTCGTTGAACTCGCTGGTCCGGGTGAGCTGGGTGATCGGCCGCACTTCGACCCCCGGCTGGTCCATCGGGACGAGGAGATAGGACAGCCCTTTGTGCCGGGCCGAATCGGGGTCGGTACGGCAGACGACGAAGCACCAGTCGGCCTGATGGGCGAGCGACGTCCACACCTTCTGCCCCGTGACGACCCACTGGTCGCCGTCCCGGAGGGCCCGCGTCTTGACGTTGGCGAGATCGCTCCCGGCGTCCGGCTCCGAGTAGCCCTGACACCACAGCTCGTCCCCTTGCACGATGGGCGGCAAGAAGCGGGCCTTCTGCTCAGCTGTCCCGTAGTGGATCAGCGTCGGACCCAGCAGCCCTTCGCCCATGATCGACACCCGCCCCGGCGCCGCGGCTCGGGCGTACTCCTCGTTGAAGATGACCTGCTGCGTGATGGTGGCGCCCCGGCCCCCATGCTCGACGGGCCAGCCCAGACAGGTCCAGCCGCCCTCGGCCAGGACCTTCTCCCATCGCTGGCGCACCTCGAACCCGAACGTCTCGTCGCCCGAGCCGCCTCGGCCCCCGAGCTCGGCGAACTCCCCGACCACGGTCTCGTCCAGGAACCGACGTACTTCGGCACGGAACGCCACGTCCTCGGGCCCGTCGCGCAGATCCATCGCCCGGGAGCGTAGCCAAGCCGGCACCCCGGATCTGACGGGGCGTCAGATCCGACGAGGCGGCGGACGGACCAGTCCCGCCCATCCTGAAATACTCGTGGCGCGGGGCCGAGACAGAAGAGGGAGGGTCACGATGCCGTACTCCCAGGGGCGGGTCGTTCACGACGCCGACGCCCACATCATGGAGACACCGACCTGGTTGCGCGACCACGCCGAGCCGGCGTTCCGTGACCGGCTCCCCGTGTTGCGTTATCCGGGCGGGAACGAGCTCCGCCAGACCGGTGACCCCGCGGAGCAGCAGCAGGACCTCGAGTCGGCCTTCGAACGACTGCGAGCACGGCACGGGACGTCCGAGTACCGCGCCGACGAAGAAGCCGAGATCATGGCCCGCAAGAACTTCGCCGCCACCGGATCGTTCATTGCCGACGACCGGCCCCGGGCCCTCGACCTCCTGGGGTTCTCGAGCCAGCTCGTCTTCAACACGTTCCACAACGGCCGGCTCCACGACCTGGAGCACGCGGGCGACGACGACCTCGTCTACGCGGCCGCCCGTGCGCACAACCGGGGCATGCTCGAGTTCTGCTCCGTCGATCCGCGGCTGCTTCCCTCGCTCTACGTGCCGCTCTGTGACCCCGAGAAGGCGGTGGCAGCGGCCCACGACGCCCTCGAGCAGGGCGCGGCGGCGCTCCTCATCGCGTCGGGATGCCCCCCGCGGTACTCACCGAGCCACACCGACCTCTACGGGGTGTGGGCGCAGGCCCAGGAGGCGAACATCCCCGTCGTCTTCCATGTCGGCGGAACCGGCGACCTGATCGACAAGCACTACTTCGCCAACGGAAGGCCCATCCCCCCCGACTTTCACGGCGGGGAGGAGAATTTCCGATCGGTCGATTACATGGGCATCCCGGTCCCGCCAGCGCAGACGCTGGCGACCATGATCTTCGACGGCGTGCTCGAAACGTTCCCGGACCTGCACATCGGGGTCATCGAACAGGGCGCCATCTGGGTGCCGTCGTGGCTGCGGCAGATGGAGTCGGCCTTCGAAGCGTTCCGACGCCACGAAGAGCGGCTGCAGGGACTGTCGCTGTCGCCCTCGGAGTACGTGCATCGGCAGGTCCGTTTCACCCCGTACCCGACCGAGGACGTCGGCTGGATCGTCGACCAGGCCGGCGCCGACCTCGTCCTGTTCTCATCCGACTACCCGCACGTCGAGGGCGGGCGAAAGCCGTTGGAGCGTTTTGAGACTTCGCTCGGGGATCGGAGCGAGGACGTCCGGCGACAGTTCTATACGGAGAACTTCCGCTTCCTGATGGGCAGCGCCGGCCTGGCATTGGCGGCCTGAGCGATGACCACACCAACGGCGGTCAGCGGATCCGGATTCGTCGAGCCCGGCTTCGAGGCCGTCCGGGACGCGTTCGCCAGCAACTTCGCCGCCGGCCACGAGCTGGGCGCCGCCTTCTGCGTGCACGTCGAGGGGCGCAAGGTGGTCGACCTGTGCGGCGGTTCGTTCGACAGCGGCGGCTCGAAGCCCTACGGACCCGACGCCTTGCAGCTGGTCTTCTCGACGACCAAGGGGGCGACGGCGGTCTGCGCCAACCTGCTGGCACAACGGGGTCTCCTGGACATGGATGCGCCGGTGACCACGTACTGGCCCGAGTTCGGACAAGCGGGCAAGGAGTCCATCCCGGTGCGGCAGCTGTTGAGCCACCAGGCCGGCGTGCCGGCCATCGACCGAAGGCTCACCCCCGAAGAGCTCCAATCCTGGACACCGGTTGCCGAGGCACTGGCCGAACAGGCTCCGTTCTGGACGCCCGGCACCGCCCACGGGTACCACGCCCTGTCCTACGGCTACCTGGTGGGTGAGGTCGTCCGGCGCATCACCGGGCGCTCGCTCGGGACGTTCTTTGCCGACGAGGTCGCGGGACCGCTCGGGCTCGAGTTCTTCATCGGGCTCCCCGAGGAGTACGAGGACCGCGTCTCGCCGATGGTCGGAGCCAACTTCGACGGAGCCGGGAGCGGGAACGGCGGAGCAGCGGCGGCGGCGGGTCCACGCCGTCGGGCTACGCCACGACGCTGGTGGCCCGGGCGCTGAACCTCGGAGGCGCCATCCGGGATCGGGACTGGATGAACCAACGAGCCTGGCACGCCGCGGAAATGCCGGCCGGCAACGGCATCACCAACGCCACCTCCCTCTCGCGGCTGTACGCCGCCCTCATCGGCCCGGTGGAGGGCGGCCCGTCGGAGCCGCTGTTGACCTCCGCCCAGGTGGAGCGCGCCCGCACCCCGCTGACCTCGGGGGCGGACCAGGTCTTCGCTTCGGTCGGGTTCAACCTCGAACAGAAGATCGGGCTCGGATTCTGGAGATCGAGCCCGGTCACCCTCTTCGGCGGCGAGGGCTCGTTCGGCCATGGGGGGGCCGGGGGCTCCTACGGCTTCGCCGACCCCGAGCACGGGCTCGCCGTCGGTTATGTCATGAACAAGATGGCCATGGAGTTCACCGGTGACTCCCGCAGCCACGGCCTGATCGGCGCCGTCTATGAGGCGGTCGGGGCCTCCCCGGAACACTTCTGACCTGCGGATTGTTGGACTGAGCAGGAAAAGGAATCAGAGAGGTAGAGATGTTCAAGAGCAAGACAAAGCCGCAGGACACGACGGAGTACCAGGTCACCAAGACCGACGAGGAGTGGCGCGCCGAACTGTCGCCCGACCGCTACGCCGTGCTGCGCCGGGCCGGCACCGAGCCGGCATGGTCGGGTGAGCTCCTGCACGTCGACGGTGATGGAGTGTTCCGTTGCGCCGGCTGTGGAGCCGAGCTGTTCGACGCCGGCGCCAAATTCGACTCCGGGACCGGCTGGCCCAGCTTCGATCGGGCCAAGTCGAACGGGACGATCATCGAGCACGCCGATCGCTCCCTTTTCATGACCCGCACCGAGATCCTCTGCGCCCGGTGCGGCGGGCACCTCGGGCATGTCTTCCCCGACGGGCCCACCGACACCGGACTCCGCTATTGCGTCAACTCCCTGTCGCTGACGTACGACCAGGACGTCCCAGCCGAGGGCTAAGGGGTGTCTTCGGCCAGGCGGGCCGCGACGGCGCCGTAGAGCGACTCCAGCCTGGACGCCTCGGCGCCCAGACCCAGTCGCCGCAAGAGCGAGCCGCCGAGCGCGAGCGCGCCGCAGATGTCGGCCACCTCGTCCCTCAGGAAGTCGATTGACGTCGCGATCGGAGCCGGACCGCTCCCCACAGGGCCAACCCCATGCCCACCAGGGCAGCTACCAGCACGGCCGGGCGGTCCAGGGCACTGGCCGAGCCGTGGATCGTCGCGCGCACGATCCACGACCAGCTGGTGGTCGTGATCAGCCAGGGCGACACTCACGCCTCGACGGCCACGTTGTCGCCGGCTTCGGCGCCGCCGTCCCCGTCCCCGTCGCCGCTCAGCGCGCCGCGCCGCTCGACCTTGTGCACGTCGGCGGTGGCGAAGCGCAGGCTCGCACCGACCTCCTCGGCGGTGATCTCGACCTTGGAGCGGTGCTCGCCCTCCTCGGTCTCCCAGGTGCGCTGCTCCAGTCGACCCGTCACGACGACACGCATCCCCTTGGTCAGACTCAGCGCCACGTTCTCGGCGAGGTCTCGCCAGCAGATGACGTCGAAGAAGGACGTCGACTCTTGCCATTCCTGGGACGCCCGGTCCTGCCAACGCCGGTTGACCGCGACCCCGAGTTGGGCGGTCGCCTGCCCCTCGCGCGTGTAGCGGATCTCGGGCTCCCGGGTCAGGTTGCCGATGATCGTGGTGGTGTTTGCCATCTCTCCTCGCTTTCGCTTCTTTCGCTCTTCGTCTCGCCCTCCGCGTTCGAGGGCGAGACGGAGCTTGGAGATCGGGGCTTGCCGTACGAACCTTGCACGACACCTTGCACGGACGAAAGTTCTTGTCGATGTCCCGCCGGACGTCGGGCCTATCCCCCGTCGCGCGGCCGATCGGCCAGTCAGTCGACCGCCGATGATGTAACAGGTCACCGCGATGACCAGCGATCCGACGATCGTCCAGCGCACGATCGCAGTCTCGAGGCTCGTCGGCGAGCCGTTGGAGCTGATCTCCGCGAACCCGCCGCCCACGACCAGGGCCGCGAAGGCCAGCACGCCGAAGAGCAGCGACATCTTCCGGGGCAGGTTGCAGAAGAACCGCGAGTTCGACCGGTCCAACCGACCGTTCCCGTTGGTCACCGGTCCGGGTTCAGCGTCCACGCCGGCCGGGACCGTCTGCGTCTGCGTCCACGCGCACCGGGAGGGCATCGGCCAGCGCGGCGCGGAAGTGCTCACAGTCGAAGACGTTCGGGCTCGGGCAGCGAAGCGCGTGATCCAGCTGATCGGCGATGGCGTCGAGATGCGCCGCCTGCGCCCGCAGTTGGTCGCGTTTGCGGGTGGCAAAGTTCTTCCAGGCCGGTCGACCGCCGGTCGCCAGCACGCGCTTGATCTCCTCCAGCGTGAAGCCGGCCTGACGGCACATCGCGACCACCGCCAGCGTGGTCAGGACGTCGGGTCGGAACTGGCGGCGCAACCCCTTGCGGTCGGCGCTGGCGATGATCAGCTCGCGCTCGTAGTAGCGAAGGGCCGAGGGGGCCATGCCGGAGCGGGCAGCCACCTCCCCGATGTCGAGCAGATCCTGATCCGCCATTGACTTGAAGTCTACTTCAAGTGATTGGGTGCGGGCATGGAGAACCGGACGAACACCCGTACCAGCAGCTTCGACGGCGCCGCCGGCCGGCTCGCCGGGCCGGTCATGGCGCGCTGAACCGCGACATGGAGCGGGCCGCGATCGACGAGCTCGCGCCACCGCCCGACGGCTGTGTGCTCGCCGTCGGCTTCGGCCCCGGGGTCGGGATCGCCGAACTGGTCCCCCGTCTTCCCCACGGGTTCGTCGGTGGCGTCGACCCCTCGGCGGCCATGGTCCACCAGGCGGGCCGGCGCAATCGCGCCGCCGTCGACGCAGGACGGGTCCACCTGTCCCGGAGCACGGCGGACTCCATCCCGTGGCCGGACGAGACCTTCGTCGGCGTGCTCGCCGTCAACAGCATGCAGCTGTGGGACCCGCTCGACGCGTCGGTGCGTGAGGTCGGACGGGTCCTCGCGCCGGGGGGCGTCCTGGTGACCGTGACGCACGTGTGGGCGATCGAGAAGCGCAGCCCGCTCGAACGTTTCGTCGGGTCGAGCGCGTCGTTCTTCACGGGCGCAGGCCTCGACAGCGTCGACCATCGGACGGTCTCGTTCCGTGCCGGCGCTGGTCTCGTCCTGCGGGCAAAGAAGCACAGCCCCGTCACTGCAACCTGATCGCACCCGGACGGCGGCCCGCCGAACGGTAATTTCGGGCCCATGGGGGAAGTTGTGGGGGGATTGACGCTCGACGCGCGCCCTGACGCCCCTGCCGTCGACCCGCCCCAACCGCCACCGGGCCCTCGCCGAAGCCGGCTGCGCTTCTGGCGGTCACCGCCGAACCAGCCGAGCTGGGCCCGGCCGGCGCTCCTGGTCGTGGCGGCCCTGGCCGCGCTGTCGTACGGCTGGGGCATGAACGGCGACATCCTCGAGACGTTCTACGCCGGCGCCGTGCGCAGCATGGCGGGGAGCTGGCACAACTTCTTCTTCGGTGCCTTCGACCCGTGGGGCACGGTCTCGGTCGACAAACTGCCCGGCGCCTTCTGGCTCCAGGCGCTGTCCGTGCGGCTGTTCGGCTTCCACATCTGGTCGATGGTGTTGCCGCAGGTCGTCGAAGGCACCCTGACCGTGCTCGTCCTGTACCGGGCCGTGCGACGCGTGGCGGGCCCGGGCGCGGGCCTCGTTGCTGCCGTTGCCCTGACGGTCACGCCGGTGACGGTCCTGCTCAACCGCGGCAACATCTCCGACTCGCTGTTGATCCTCCTGCTGGTCCTCGCCGCGGACGCCGCCACCTCCGCCTTCATGTCAGGGCGCCTGCGCCCGCTCGTCTGGGCCGGGGTGTGGGTCGGCCTGGCCTTCCAAGCCAAGATGCTCCAGGCCTGGCTCGTCCTCCCGGCCCTCTACGTGGCCTACCTGATGGCGGCGCCGGCGCTGAGCCTGGCCCGCCGCTACGGCCACGTCGCCCTGTCGGCGGCTGTCGCGCTGGCCGTGTCGCTCAGCTGGATGTGCATGGTCACCCTCGTCCCGGCCCACGACCGGCCGTACGTCGACGGCAGCTGCAACAACTCGGTGTTCAGCCAGGTCTTCCTCTACAACGGCGCGGACCGCCTGAACGGCAAGGTGCTCGAACAGCCCGGCTGCTCGCTCCCGCCCGTCGCGGTCAAGGCGACGGCTGCGGGCGGTGCACCGACCACGTCACTCGACAAGGGCCCGACGCGGTATCTGGGGGGTGAGTTCGGCCGCGACGCGGCCTGGCTCTTCGTCCCGGCCGTGGTGGCCCTCGGCGGCATCCTCGTGGCCCGCCGTCGCCGGCCCCGCACGGACCCGTGGCGGGCCGCCGCCGTGCTGTGGGGGATGTGGATGGTCCTCACCTGGGCCTTCTTCGCCTCGTCCCACTTCCTCAACGCGTACTACCTCGCTGCGCTGGCCCCGCCGATGGCGGCGCTGTGCGGTCTCGGCCTCACGCTCGCCTGGCGCATGCGCACCGAGTCCCGGCTCGTGCCCGTCGTGGTCGCGGCCGCCGTCCTCGGGGGCGTCGCGGAGGCCCTTTCGCTCGTCCCCCGCAGTGCGGGGATCTGGGCCGGGGTCGTCGCGACGACCGTGGTGCTCGCCGGCGGCGCCTGCATCTGTCTCGCGCTGTGGCTGCGCCGCCGCCCGCCCGCACCGCACTGGGCGCCCCGTGTGGGGCTCGCCCTCGGCGCGGCCGCGCTGCTCATCGGCGCCGGCTGGGCCTCGGCCACCGCCGTCGCGAGCGGGCTCGGCCCGTTCGACTCCCCGTATCAGTCCGCAACGCTGACCTCGACCGAACAGGCGGGATGGCAGCACGACGTCGCGCGCTGGGCCACCCAGGCCGCGTCGGCCGCCACGGTGCCGGCGTCGCGCAGCATCGAGACCGCGGAGACCTCGGCCGAGGTCAGCCAGGACATCCTCGCCACCGGTCACGAATACCTTCCGGTCGGGGGCTTCAGCGGGCAGGTCCCGAGCACGACGGTGGCGCAGTTCGTCCGGGACGTGCGCGCCGACCGGATCGGGGCCACGCTCGTCGCGGTCCAGCCGCTGACCCGGAATCCGGTGATGGGTTGGGTCCTGCACCACTGCCGCCCGGCCGCGACGGCTGTCGTGCACGTGAACGGACGGGACTACCACCGCTATCTCTGCGTTCCCACCGACGCCACGGGCTGACCCCACGGGCCGCCGCCCGACGTCAGACGTCAGACGTCGAGGAACCGTCGGATGGCGATGGCCGAGCCGATGGTGCCGATGGCCATCCCCACGAACACGACGACCACGTTCGTCACGATCATCTCGGTGCTCGAGGTGTGGATCGCCGTGAAGATGTTGCTGGTGGTCCGGCCGCTGCCCCAGTGGTCGATGAGCGCATAGAGGACCCACACCACGCCGGCCGCCAGCACCGAGCCCGCCAGCCCCTGCAGCAGACCCTCGGACATGAAGGGGACGCGGATGAACCAGTTGGTCGCCCCCACGAGTTTCATGACCGAGACCTCTCGCCGTCGGGCGAAGATCGCCATGCGGATCGTGTTCAAGATGAGCACGGCGGCCGAGATGATCAGCACGACCGCAATCGCCAGGAACGCCCACTTGATGACGTTGATCACCGTCTCCTCGTTGTGGATGGCCTGGGACGGCTCCGTGACCGTCAGCACCCCCGCCGTCCCCTTGAAGGTGCGGACCACCTGGGCCGCGTCGCTCAGGGCGACGGGCACGCACCAGTAGGAGGTCGGCATCTCCGCCTGGCTCGTGGCCTGAAAGACGTCGTTGGGGAGCAGCTGGCGGGCCTCGGAGAAGTTCCGGGCCTTGTTCCAGTACTCGCACGGCTGGCGCACGTAGTTGAGCTGGGTCAGCTGGGTGTTGACGGCGTCGATCTGCTGCTTGGTGGCGTCGGGCTCCATCCACACGGTCACCTTCGTGCCCCGCTCCAGGGTGCCGGTGGCGTTGGCCGACCCCTGGCGCAACAGCAACGACGCACCCACGAGCGACAACGAGACCGCCACCGTCAAAATCGCGGCGATCGTCATCAGCCGGTTGCGCCAGAGATTGGACGCGGTCTCGCGCAGGACGTAGTCGACAGAGACTGGCGCCATGGTCAGCCCATGCCGCCAGCGGCGACCTCAGCGGCCTGCTGGGCCGCACCGTCGAAGCCGTACACCCCACGCGCCTGGTCGCGCACCATCGCGCCGTTGCTGAGCTCGATCACCCGGCGGCGCATCTTGTCGACGAGCACCTCGTCGTGCGTCGCGACGATCACGGTCGTGCCGGTGCGGTTGATCCGGTCGAGCAGTTGCATGATGCCCTGGCTCGTCTGCGGGTCGAGGTTGCCCGTCGGCTCGTCGGCCAGGAGGATCAGCGGACGGTTGACGAAGGCGCGCGCCACCGCGACGCGCTGCTGCTCACCGCCCGACAGCTCGTTGGGCAGGTTGTCGCGCTTGGTCGACAGCCCGACGAGGTCGAGCACCTGCGGCACCTGGTTGGCCACGACGTGACGCGGGCGGCCGATGACCTCCAGCGCGAACGCGACGTTCTCGAACACCGTCTTGTTGGGCAGGAGGCGAAAGTCCTGGAAGACGCAGCCGATGTTGCGGCGCAGGTACGGGACTCGCCATTTGGGCAGGTCCACGATGTTGCGGCCGGCCTCGAGGATCTCGCCGGCGTCCGGCAACTCCTCGCGGAGCAGGAGCCGGATGAAGGTCGTCTTGCCCGAGCCGGACGCGCCGACGAGGAAGACGAACTCACCCTTCTCGATCTCGACGGTGATGTCGCGCAGTGCGACGGTCGAGCCCTTATAGGTCTTGGTGACGTTTTGAAATCGGATCATCTAGGAGATCGGCGCATCGAATGGAGCGAAAGTTGAAGAGGGAATTGGGCTGCCTCCCCGCGGGCGAACCAGAAACATCCTAGTGAGTCCGTATTGCGGGTCCAGGTCATCGGCTCCGGTGCAGGTCAGAGCGTCGCCTGTCGGCCGCCCCGGACGGCCGCACGCCGGAGCGGCGGGCGGACCCCTACGCGCCGGACTCCCGCTGCCGGCGCAACTCGGCCTCCATGAAGGCGTCGAGGTCCCCGTCGAGCACCGCGTCGACGTTGCCCGTCTCGTGGTTCGTCCTCAGGTCCTTCACCAGCTGGTAGGGCGCCATCACGTACGAACGGATCTGGCTGCCCCACGCGTTGTCGACGCGCTCGCCGCTCGAGCGCGTCGAGCTCGGCCCGGCGCTCGGCCCGGGCCCGTTCGGCCAGCTTGGCCCCGAGGATCTGCAGGGCCTTGGCCTTGTTCTGGTGCTGGCTGCGCTCGTTCTGCACCGCCACGACGGTCCCGGTCGGCAGGTGGGTCAGCCGCACGGCCGAGTCGGTCTTGTTGACGTGCTGGCCGCCGGCGCCCGACGAGCGGTAGGTGTCGATGCGCAGGTCCTTCTCGTCGATCTCCACCTCGCTGGACACGTCCTCGAGGAACGGCGTCACGTCCACGGAGGCGAAGCTCGTCTGGCGGCGGTGCGCCGAGTCGAACGGGGACATGCGGACGAGGCGGTGCACGCCGCGCTCGGTGGCCAACAAGCCGTAGGCGAACCGGCCGTGCACAATGAAGGTGGCGGAGAGCAGACCGGCCTCCTGTCCCTCCGTCGCCTCGTCGACCTCGACGGTGAAGCCGCGGCGCTCGGCCCAGCGTTGGTACATGCGCAACAGCACCTCGGTCCAGTCCTGCGCGTCGGTCCCGCCGGCGCCCGCGTGCACCTCGCACACCGCGTCGAGCTCGTCGTACTCGCCCGAGAAGAGCGACTGCATCTCCAGCGCGGCCGAGGCGCTTCGCCAGCGCGTCGACCGTCTCGATCAATTCGGCGTCGAGGGTGGCGTCGCGCGCGCCGCCGGCGGCGGCCGACTCCTCGGTGAGCTCGAGGATGGCGTGGGCGTCATCGAGCGTCGTGCGCAGCCCGTCGAGCTGCTCGAGGTCGTCGCTGACCCGGCCCAGCTCCCTGGTCACGGCGCGGGCGTTGTCCGGCGTCGTCCCACAGGTCGGGACGGGCCACGTCGGTCTCGAGCTCGGCCCGGCGGACCTCGAGCTTGTCGCGGCCGAGGTAGCGCTCCGCCTCGGCCAGGCGGTCGCCCAGCGACCCGAGCTCGGAGGTGAAGTCGCGGGGTTCCTCAGCGCCGGCCGCGGCGGCGTTAGGCGGCGCCATGGCAGAACTTGTACTTCTTGCCGCTGCCGCACCAGCAGGGCTCGTTGCGGCCGATCTTCTCGTGCTGCTCCTTCACCAACGGCCGCAGGGCGTCGGGATCCGGGGCGTTCGGCCGCTTGACCTGCGCTTTTGCACCACGCTGGCGACCGGCGCCGTCGCCGCCGTCGCCGTTGCCGTCGGCCGCCAGCCCGTTCCCGTTGCCACCGTCGCCGGGCGCGGTCAGCACCGGCATCTGCGGCGCCACCTGGGTGCCGGCCTCGGCGGCCAGCGTCCCGGCCAGCGCGGCGGTCCCGGCCACCGGGTCGTCGGCGGCGACGTACACCGCCTTGTCCAGGTCCGGCTCCTCCGAGGCGGCCGGCTGGACGGCTTCGACATGGAGGATGTAGCGCAGGTAGTCGTTGTCGATGACCTCGAGCAGCTGGCCGAACATGGAGTAGCCCTCCTGCTGCCAGGCGTTGAGGGGGTCGGCCTGCACGGTCCAGCGCAGGTGGATGCCGTCCTTGAGGTTGTCCATCTCGGAGAGGTGGTCGCGCCAGCGGGCGTCCATGATCTGCAGGTAGACGTCGCGCTCGATCTGGCGCATGGTCTCCGCACCGCCCGGCATGGCCTCGCCGTGCTGCTCGTAGTACTCGAGCGCCTCCTCGACGATCGACTCGACGAGGTCGTCGGTCGTGGCGGCCTGGGACAGGTCCTCGACCGTGAACTTGGTCGGGTAGTAGAGCATCAGCGAGTCGACGAGGCCCTTGAGGTCCCAGTCCTCTTCGAAGTCGGTCGCGCAGTGCTCGGCGACGAGCTTCTCGGCCGCACCGGCGATGAGGTCCTCGGTGTGCTCCTCGAGGTCGTCGCCGTCGATGATCTGCAGGCGCCGCTCGTAGATCACCTTGCGCTGCTGGTCCATGACCTCGTCGTACTTGAGGGCGTCCTTGCGCATCTCGGCGTTGCGGGCCTCGACGGTGTTCTGGGCGCGCTCGATGGCCTTCGCCACCGTCTTGGACTCGATCGGCACGTCCTCGGGCAGCGTCCGCCCCATGACCCAGGACATGGCGCCCGTGGCGAACAGGCGCAGCAGCTCGTCGTCGAGCGAGAGGTAGAAGCGCGACTCGCCGGGGTCGCCCTGGCGGCCGGAGCGGCCGCGCAGCTGGTTGTCGATGCGCCGCGACTCGTGGCGCTCGGAGCCCAGCACGTAGAGGCCGCCGAGCTTGCGCACCTCCTCGCCCTCGGCCCGGCACCGGGCCTCGACTTCCTTCTGGCGCTCGTCGAGCAGCGCCAGACCCTCCTCGCTGTCGAGGTCGACGCCCTCGGCCGCCAGCTCGTGCTGCGCCAGGAGCTCGGGGTTGCCGCCGAGGATGATGTCGACGCCGCGGCCGGCCATGTTCGTGGCGACGGTGACGCCGCCGCGCCGTCCCGCCTGGGCGACGACCTCGGCCTCCCGGAAGTGCTGCTTGGCGTTCAGGACCTGGTGCTTGACGCCGCGCTTTTCGAGGAGGCGCGCGAGCAGCTCGGACTTGGCCACCGACGCCGTGCCGATCAGCATGGGCTGGCCCAGCGCGTGGCGCTCGACGATGTCGTCGGCCACCGCGTTGAACTTGGCCTCCTCGGTCTTGAACACGAGGTCGGCGTTGTCGGCCCGGACCATCTCCTTGTTGGTCGGGATCGGCACGACGGGCAGCCCGTAGGTGCCGGCGAACTCGCCCGCCTCGGTCTCGGCCGTGCCGGTCATGCCGGCGAGCTTCTCGTACAAGCGGAAGTAGTTCTGCAGGGTCACGGTGGCCCAGGTGTGGTTCTCCTCCTTGATGGCCACCCGCTCCTTGGCCTCCACCGCCTGGTGCAGTCCGTCGGACCAGCGCCGGCCCTCCAGCGCTCGGCCGGTGAACTCGTCGACGATCTTCACCTCGCCGCCCCCCGACGAGATAGTCCTTGTCCCGCTTGTAGAGGTCCTTGGCCGTGAGCGCCTTGGTCAGCTGGTGCACGTAGTTGACCGAGACGTCGTCGTAGATGTTGTCGACCCCGACGGCCTGCTCGACCTTCTCGATGCCCGACTCGAGGGGCACCACCGTCTTCTTCTCCTCGTCGACCTCGTAGTCGACGTCGCGGGTCAGCGTGCGGGCGATGGCGGCGAACTGGTAGTAGAGCTGCGCCGCCTCGTCGGCCGGGCCGCTGATGATCAGCGGCGTGCGGGCCTCGTCGATGAGGATGGAGTCGACCTCGTCGACGATGGCGAAGACGTGGTCGCGCTGGGCCATGTGCTCGCGGCTGCGCGCCATGTTGTCGCGCAGGTAGTCGAAGCCGAACTCGCTGTTGGTGCCGTAGGTGATGTCGGCGGCGTAGGCCGCCTTCTTCGTCGTCGGGTCGTCGATCGACGACAGGATCAGGCCGACGGAGAGGCCGAGGAACTTGTGGACCCGCCCCATCCATTCGGCGTCACGGGAGGCGAGATACTCGTTCACCGTCACCAGGTGCACCCCGCGCCCGTCGAGCGCGTTGAGGTAGGTGGGCAGCGTGGAGACGAGGGTCTTGCCCTCGCCGGTTTTCATCTCGGCGATCCAGCCGAAGTGCAGCGCCATGCCGCCCATGAGCTGCACGTCGAAGTGGCGCTGGCCGAGGACGCGCCACGCCGCCTCGCGGGTGACGGCGTAGGCCTCGATCAGCAGGTCGTCCAGTGTCTCGCCGTTGTCCAGGCGCTCCTTGAACTCGACCGTCTTGTGCGCCAGGGCGTCGTCGGTGAGCGACTGCATGTCGGGCTCGAGCGCGTTGATGTCGGGGACCAGCTCGGCGAGGCGCCGGACCTTCTTCCCCTCGCCCGCCTTGAGAACCTTGGTGAACACGCTCATAGCGGGACGATCCTACCGGCGCCGGACCGGTCGCAACCGACGGGCGGCGCCTCGGTGATGAGTGGGCTGCGTGCGGCTGACCTGGTCTTTGACCCCACACTCGCCTGCTGCGAGGGTGACGCGCCGGCACCGGCGGCACTTCGCCCGATCACCTGGACCGGGCGCCGTACCCAGCGGCACCACGCTGGCGCGCATCGCCTCGTCTCCGCCCGCCCCCGAGGATCGGGGACGCAGCGGGCAGGGCTTACTTCTAAGCCGCACCATGCTCAGCGACCATGAGTCGCCTTACGTGGGTCGTTTTGCCTGCGGCTGGCATCGACTTTCAACCACAGACCCGCACGCAACCCGGCCGCAATGCTAGTGAGGGCCTGACGGCCCCGCCCCGTCGTCCCGCCGGACCTGGTTCTCGGGGGCGGGATCGGGGGTCGGCGCTTACTGGCCGGGGACGCTGGAGCCCGCGGACCCCGAGCCCGAGTTGCCGCTGGTGCTGGCCGGCGTCGCGCCCTCGAGCACGGTGACCTCGGAGATCTTCCAGACCCCGTTGACCTGCTGCAGGTCGGCCGTGAGGCGCACGACGTCGGACCCGATGGACGAGCTCTTGTTGTTGGCGTAGGTCTGGTCGATCACGGCGTAGACCGAGGCCGTGCCGGGTGGGTTGCCCTGCTGCTGCACGGCCAGGTAGCGGATGTTGCCGCGCGACGAGGCCAGCGCCGACTCGAGCGCCTTGCGGATGTTGGAGTTGAAGAACTGGTTGGCCTGGCTGGAGAACTTGCCGGTGGCCATGCTGGTGAGGGCGTTGAAGTCCGAGTCGACCGTCTTGGGCGTGAAGTTGAAGAAGTCAGTGAGGAACGTCTTCGAGGCGCTGAGCACGGCCGGATCTTGGACCTGGCCCGAGCTCTTGGTGAAGTAGAGGACGCCGAAGACGATGGTGCCCACCACGGCGAGCGCGGCGACCAGCGCGACGATGCGGAACGACTTGCGGCTGGGTCCCGACGATTGGCCGCCGGGACGGCGTTTGGTGGGAGGGGGCGGCGGGCTCTCCAATGGGGTCTCGCCGGCCTCGGCGTCTGTGTCCGTGCCGGACTTGTCGTCGGCTTTCTCGGGCGCCGCGCCC
Organism: uncultured Acidimicrobiaceae bacterium; assembly: GCA_963769095.1. GTDB lineage: Bacteria > Actinomycetota > Acidimicrobiia > Acidimicrobiales > RAAP-2 > Bog-473. The sequence continues at coordinate 445,581 of CAVYKO010000008.1, read as the reverse complement.
ACGACCTTCACACCGCGTTCCACGAATGGCTCCTCACGTTCATTTCCCTCCGAAATCCTCCCATGCCGGCCCGCGTGGGCCGGCCGCACCTTGCCCGGCGCAGGGCCGGTGGTGCGGTTGTCCTCTAATTACGTGCCCGTCAGGCCCGGCGCCTCGAGTGCCGGCGCGAGGGGCGGGCGCCCCAGGCGAGGAGCAGGACCGGGACGACCAGGCCGCCCAGGGCGAGCAGCAGGCCGGCGCTGCTGCGGGGCACCCGGTACGAGGCGGCGCTGACGGGGACCTGCTGGGCCGTGCTCGAGCTGAGCTCGACGTTGGCCTCCTGGGCGCTCGGCTTGATGAGCTGGCCGCCGGCGGCCGGCGAGAAGCCGGGCTGGGTCGCCGGGCCGGCGCCGTTGCCGAAGACGGTCGAGCAGCCGGCGCCGGGGAGGACGCTGGGGATCTGGTTGGCCGCCGCGTACGTGGTGCCCTGCTCGGAGAGGATCGGCGGCAGCAGCAGGCGGGTGCGCAGGAAGACCTGGTTCTGGGTGGGGGGGCCGTTCTTGGTGGGGTTCTTGGCCGCGCCCTCGACGGCGATGTTCTCGACGGCGCCGAAGAAGTAGTTGTTGTAGGCCAGGCCCTGCGACAGGTTGGTCAGGTTCGCCGGCTGGGCCAGGTTGGTCAGGATGTTGGCCGTGTCGTGCAGGACGCAGCCGAGGTTGGCCGACTGCGAGGTGATGAGGTTGTTGACCTCCGCGAAGGCCGACGAGCCGTTGGCGAGCAGTCCGTGCAGCCCCGTCTTGCCCTGCTGGGCGAGCACCTGGACGAGCGCGGCGGTGTTGGCCAGGTCCTGGCGCAACTCGGGCGCGACGGCGGTGACCGCATCGAGGGACGGGGGTGCGTTGGCCAGCAGCTCGGTGAACTGCTGCTGGTAGGCGACGAACTCCTTGGAGAAGGTGGTGCCCGCATCGATGAGCGTGCGCAGGTTGCCGGCCTGGCCCTGCAGCGCCGTCGCCAGCTCGCCGATCAGCTTGTTGAGGTCGTTGGCCGGGATGGCCCGGAGCAGCTTGGTCGCCGACGCCACGACGGCGCCGACGTCGGCCGGCACCTCGTTCGGCTGCGCCGGCACATCGGCGCCGCTCTGCAGGTTCGGCACGGTGCCGCCGTGCTGGGGCACCAGGTTGACCACCTGCTCGCCCAGGTCGTTGGCGATCTGCACCGACGCCTGCACGTCGTTGGGGACGCCGGTGCCCGGGTTGATGGTCATCGTGACCTTGGTGGCGTCCTTCGTCGAGCGCGGTGGAGCTCACGGTGCCGACGGGCACGCCGTTCAGCTCGACCTCGAAGCCGGCGTAGAGGCCGGACGCGTCGGGGAACGTCGTCGTGAGCACGGTCGGGCTCGCGAGCGGGTTGCCGAGCAGGTTGACGATCCCGTAGGCGACGAGCGCGAAGCTCGACCCCGAAGAAGACGATCAGGTTGATGATGAGGCGGCGGGTGATCACTTGCCCGAACCTCCCGCCGGGGAGTTGGGCGCGCAGGAGAACGCCGGCTGCGCGTTGTTCTAGCCCGAGGCCCGGGATGCCGCAGACGATGATGTTCTCGTAGAGCTGGACGTAGCCGTTGCGGACCGCCTGCGGCAGGGCGTTGTCGGCGAGCGGGATCTCGGAGAGGAGGCCGGCCAGGTCGGACTGGTGCTGGGCCAGCTGGCCGCTCACCGCCCGCCAGCGTCTGCAGCTGCGTCACGATCTGGGGGTAGTAGGTCTCGAGAATGCTGCGGCCCTGCGTCGACAGGTTGTCGAGCGACTGCAGCAGGGTCTCGAACTGGCCGGAGTTCTGGGCCAGGATCTGGGCCGTCTTCGTCAGGTTGTCGAGCGCCGTCGAGGTGGCGCCGCTGGCCGGCGCGAGCGTCGAGGACAGGCTGTTCAGGCCGTTCACGGCGGAGGTGATCTCGCTCGTGTGCTGCGAGTAGGTCGTGGTGACCGCGGTGAGGTCGTCGAGGAACGCCTTGAGCGACGCGGCCTGGCCGGTGAAGCCCTGGCCGCCCGCTGCGATGATCTGCTCGAGCTCGGTCGTCGAGATGGCGCCGAAGACCTCCGCGCCCGGCCTGGACGAACTGCTCGACGTCGGCGGCGGTCGTGGTCTTGTGGATGACGGCCCCGTTGGCCAGCTGCGGCGCCGAGGCGGCGGCCGGGCCGATCTCGCTCTTGGGCACGTTCAGCTGCACGAACTGGTCACCGAGGATGGTGGTGCGGGCGATCGCCGCGCCTCACGTCGGCGGGGATGCGCACGTTGTTGTCGAAGTTCGAGCGTGACCTTGGCCTTGTCGCCGCTCGAGCGCGATGCCGCTCACCGTGCCGACCGGGACGTCGGCCAGCTGCACCTGGGCCCCGTTGGCCAGGTCGCCGACGTCGTTGAAGACCGCGGTGGCCGTGCGCTGATTCGCGCCGCCGCCCGCCGAACAGCTGGTCAGGCCCACGACGAGGGCGAGCAGGGCGGGGACGACGACGAGACGGCGGGGTCGCAGCCGCATCAGAACCAGCTCGCGACGTCGTGGGCCCACTGCGAGAGCAGGCCGGGACTGGCGTGGTGGGCGCGGTGGCTCTGGCCCGAGCCCGATCCCTGGCTCTGCGGCAGCGGCGGCAGGAGCTCGGCGGCCGGCGCGGTCAGGCTCGGGTACGGCGCCGCCGTCGCCGCGCCGCGCCGGTGGCGAGCGACGCCTTCTGCGTCGCCGACGTCACCTGTTGGGACAGCAGGCCGCTCAGGCCGCCCGAGCTCTTCGTCTTCGTCGAGCCGGAACCGGGACGAGCCCGACTTGCACCCGAGGAGCACGTTGAGGAGGCCGCACGGTTGCGTCGTCGTGGTCGTGGTCGGCGGCACCGTCGTCGTGTCGTGCGAGCCCGAGCTCTTCGGCGTGTTGGACGCGGGTGGCGTGGTGGTGCTGCCGGCGGCGCCCTGCGTCGCGTTCTCAATCTGCTGGAGCCCCTTTTGGAGCAGGGACTGCGCCGTGGCGTTGCTGCTCTGCCCGGTCAGCGTGTTGATGATCGTGGGGATGTCGTTGATCAGCGGGTCGAAGAAGTTCGACGACGGATCGCCGCACGACGTCAGCGTCGCGACGACGGCCGCGGAGAGGCCGCTCGAGTGGTTGGACACCAGGCGGCGGCAGATGCCGGAAAGCCGGTCGCGCAGGATGCCGGCCAGGTAGGCGCCGGTGACGCCGGGCGCCGTCTGGAGGTTGAGGTCGAGCCAGTTGTAGTTCGTGTCGTAGGCGCGCTGGGCCCCCTGGAAGAGGTTGTTGCCGTTCTGGAGGATCTCGTCCACGTTGGCCAGGTTGCGGTCGAGCGTCCGCCCGACCGTGGTCACCGTGCCGACGTCGGCCTCGAGCGGCGCGATGTTCGGCACGAGCAGGGTCACCAGGCCCGAGCTGGCGCCGGACAACTGGGTGATGGCGTCGTTCAACTGGCCCGAGTGCTGCGCCACCGTCGTCGACACCGTGTCGTACTGCTTGATCAGCTGCTCGATCTGCGCGGTGTCGGTGTCCAGCGTCCCGGTCAGCTGGGCCAGGGTGCCGTTGAGCCGGCCCAGGTCGTTGCCCTTGTTCGCCAGGAGCTGCACGGTGCCGGCCGCCGACGCGATCAGCTTGTTGAGGTTCTGGCCCTGGCCGTCGAGGTCGGTGGCCAGGTTCGACACGAGGCTGCCCACGGCGTGGGGGTTCAGCGCGTTCAGTGTGCGCTGGAGCTCCTTGAGCACCTCGTCGGTCGAGACGGGCACGGCGGTGTGGTCCGGGGCGATGGTGGCGTTCGACGCCAGGTAGGGGCCGCCGGTGTACCCCGGGTTGAGGTCGACGTCGGGCGACCCGAGGAGTTGCGGCGCGACGAGCGAGGCGAAGGCGGAGGTGGGGATCTTGGTCCCCTGGTCCACCGCCAGCGTGACGTGCACCGTGTTGCCCACGTTCACCACGTTGGTCACGCTGCCGACCTTCACCCCGAGGACGTCGACCGCCGCGCCGGTGAAGAGGCCCGGTGCGCTCGTGTAGACGACGTTGACCGGGTAGGTCGGCGTGCCCTTGGTGACCTCGACCGCGACGACCGCGCCGGCCACGATGACGAGGCCGGCCACGGCGAAGCGGAAGACCTTGGAGCGCAGCACGCGCCGGACGGGGCCCATCACTTCGCCCCCTGCAGCAACGGGCTGAGGAGCTGGGACAGGCCGCCCAGGCCCGAGTTGGGGCCGCTCGCGCCGCTGGACGACGACGAAGACGAGGGCTTGGTCGACTTGGAGGTCCCGCCGCTCGTCGTGGACGACGACGAGGAGGAGCCGCTCGGCGTCGACGGCCCGCCGCCGGGCGCCGTGTTGGAGCCCTCGCCGGGCAGCGGCCCGGTCTGCGCGCTGCACGACGCCGGGTCGGGCCCGAGCACCTGGTTGAGCACCTGGTCGAGCGTGCCGCAGGGGCCGATGATGCCGAACGTCTGGGTCAGGAAGGCCGGGTTGACGAAGATGTTGCCCCACGGCACCGGGGTGGATCCGCTGTAGGCGATGGACTGGAAGCCCTTGAGCGCACTGCCCAGATAGCTCACGCCCTCGGCCAGGTCGTCCTGGTGCTGGCCGACGACGCCGAGGTCGGTGTGCAGGCTCTTGAGCAGCGAGTTGAGCGCCGGCGAGTCCTGGCTCACCAGGCCGTTGGTCTGGCTCGCCATGGCGTCGACGTTGTCGATCAGGTTCGAGAGGTCCTGGTCGTGGGCTGCCAGCCCGGTCGAGACGGTGTTGAGGTTGTTCACGACCGACAGCAACTGCTGGTCCCGGCTGGCCAGCGTCGACGACAGCGCGTTGGCCGAGTCGATCAGCTGGGACACCTGGCCGCTGCGCTGGTCGACCGTGCTCGTCAGCGCGCCGAGCCCGGAGATGATCTGGGCCACCTGCTTCTGCTTGTCCTGGGTGATGTTGGCCAACGACGTGACCAGGTTGTTGAGCGCCTCCGCGTTGGACTTGGACAGCAGCGAGTCCGCGGTGTTCTGCAATTGGTAGAACTCGGTGGGCACCGACGTGTCGGTGATCATCGCCCCCGCCTTGAGCGGCTGGTCCCACCCGCTCACCGGCTTGAGCGTCACGTCGACGACACCGAGCAGCGTCTCGACCTCGACGGCGGCGGTGGTGACGTGGGGCAGCTGGACCCCGTTGTTCACCGAGATCTGGGCGTCGACGTTGTTGCCCTCCACCTTGACCGAGGTGACGGAGCCCACGTTCACGCCGGCGACCATCACCGTCGTGCCGTTCGAGATGCCCGCCGCGTTGGGGAAGCGCGCGTCGATGGTGTAGCCCGACATGAACAGGCTGCGGTTCAGCAACAGGATGGCGAGGACGGCGGCCCCCATGATGAGCACCGCGATGATGCCGACGATCTTGGGGTTGCGCTCGGTGACGGCCTTCACTTGCTGCCTCCCGAGGTGGTCGGCGTCGTCGTCCCGGCGCCGCTCACGGCCTGGAGGTCCTGCTCGAGGCTCGACGCCGCCAGCGACCCGGCCGACGTCGACGACGACGACGTGGCGCCGCCGCCCTTGGAGGTCGCGGGAGCGTTCGGGTTCGGCAGGCCCGGCGTGGTCACGTTCTGCAGCGGCGCGGGCAACGGCGGGCTGCCGAAGGGGCCCGAGCCGGGCGGCGGGTTGCTCGGCTGGTAGTAGGGGCACACCGTCTGGCCGGCCAGGCAGGTGTAGATGGTCTCGACCGCGAACCACTGCCCCCACTGCGAGATCTGGATGTAGGGCGCCAACCCGGCGCCCAGTGTGCCGAGGCTGCTCGACAGGTTCTGCTGGTTGGTCTGGACGTCGGCCGCGACCGCCTGCAGGTTGTTGATCGTGTTGGTGATGGTGGTGTGGTTGTTGCCGATGAGGCTGGCCAGGTCGGTGGCCACCTTGGACAGGTTGCCGACGACCCCGTCGAGGAGCGTGTTCTTCGACGCCAATGCGGAGGACACTGTCTGCAGGTTCGACACGAGGCTGTCGATGTCACCCGAGCGCGACGCCAGCGCCGTGAGCACCTGGTCCAGGTTGCCGATGATGGAGCCGACCTGGGTGTCGAGGGCCTGCACCGTGGTCGAGACGGCGGCGCCGCTGTTGATCAGCTGGTTGATCTGGGCCGTGTCGCCCTCCAGCGCGCCCGAGACGTTCTCGACGAACGCGTTCGCCTCGGTGGGGTTGATGGACGCCAACACCGGGCCGATGGAGTTCAAGAACTTGTCGATGCTGGCGTCGGTCACGTCGTGGTTCATCGGGATGGTCGACCCGGACGCAAGGACGGCGCCCGACTTGCCCGGGTACAGCTCGATCTCCTTTTGGCCGATGACGTTGTGCCAGCGCATCCCGACGTCGGTCGACTGCCGCAGCGTCACCGTGTTGTTGATGCTCATGGAGATGACGGCATGCCCGTGCTGCACGCCGATGCTCTTGACCTGCCCCACCTGCACGCCGGCGATGTTGACCGTGTCCCCGCCGGCCAGGCCGGTCACGTCGCTCAGCTCGGCGTTGACGGTGTGCTGGCTGCCGAAGAGGGTGATGTTGCCGATCTTCACGGCCAGGCCGACGAGCAGCACGATGCAGACGAGCGCGAAGAGGGCGAACTTGAACGCCGAGGCCGGGAAGTGGCGCCAGAACCTCACTTCGAACCCCCGAGCAGCTGGTTGAGGATCCCGCCGAGCGTGGTGGGCTTGGAGGTGTCGGGCTGGCCGATGATCCCGTAGACCTGGTTCGCCGCGGCCGAGCCCGCACTGTTGGCCGCCGAGGTGGGCGACGTCGCTCCCGACGGTGCAGCGGCCGGTGTGGACGCGGCGGCGTTGGACTGCAGCGCGTTGAAGGTGGACAGCTCCGACGAGCAGTTGAAGGCCGAGCCGGCCCCCGCGAGCGCCTGCTGCAGCGGCTCGAGGTAGGACATCCCGCCCGTGGGCGGCGCAATGAGGTTGCAGACGAGGCTGTTGACGTCGGTGAAGAGGATGAAGGTGTTGAAGTAGGCGTAGGTGCTGCCGTCGGGCAACTTGTTCAGTCCGGACGCGCCCTGCGCGATCTTCTGGAAGTAGTGATAGGCGCCGTTGATGACCTGGCCGATCGTAGTCCTGCTGGGCCAGGAGCACCCGCGACACGTTGTCCCCCGACGTCAGAATCGTGGCGATGTCCGGGTGGTACGTCGCCAGCAGTGTCGCCAACCGGTTGGAGAACGGGATGAGCGTGTTGATCAGGTTCTGGTAGTCGGCCTCCTCGGCGTTGAAGGCGGGGAGGCCGGCGTTGATCTGCGTGTTCAGGTTGTTGAGGTCGCCGGCGGCCGGCGCGATGGCCTGGGTGAACTTGGCGAACGAGTCCAGCGCCAGGATCTGGGCGTTCAGCGTCCTGTCGAGCAGCCCGGCCAGTTGGGTGCCGGCGTCGATGCCGGCCGCGATCTTGCGGCCCTCGCCCGCAGACGCCTGCGCCAACTCGCTCAGCACCGTCGAGAGCTGGTTCGTGTTGATCTGCTTCAGCAACGGGGTGGCGGCCGCAAAGAGGTCGCCGAGCTCGTCACTGCTCGTCGCGTGGGCGAACGACGCCCCGGGCGCCAGGTAGGGGCCGGCGTCGGAGTTCGCGTGCGGCGAGGAGATCGACACCTGTTCGGCGCCGAAGAGGTTGACCGGCTGGATCGTCGCCGTCGAGGTCGCCGGTACCTTGAACGTCGGCTCGATGAGCAGGGTCACCTGCGCCTGGTTCTGGTACAGGGTGATGGTCGAGACCCGGCCGACCTGGACGCCGCGGAAGACCACGGCCGACCCGGGGTGCAGGCCCTCGCCGGCGCTGGGGAACGTCCCGCTCACCTTGTAGTCGCCGGCGAAGTCGCCGTTGGCCATGCGCACGAGCTCGATCGTCCCGAAGACGAGGGCGAACAGGACGACGAGGCTGACGACGACGGCGAGCAGCCGCTTCATCCGACCAACCGGGCCGTGGCGTTGACACCGCCGAAGAGGATGAGCGACATGAAGAGGTTGACGACGACGACGAGGATGATGGAGAGGCGGATGGCCCGTCCGGCCGCCACGCCGACACCGGCCGGGCCGCCCGTGGCGTTGTAGCCGTAGTAGCAGTGCACGAACGTGACGAGGACGGCGAAGATCATCGCCTTGAGGAACGAGTAGAAGATGTCGAGCGGCGGCAGGTACAGCCGGAAGTAGTGGGTGTAGGTCCCCGGCGACAGGCCGAAGAAACGGGTCACCACGAGCTCGGACGCCAGGTAGCTGGCGAAGAGGGCCGCCAGGTACAGCGGGATCATCGTGATCAGCGCGGCCCAGACCCGCGTGCCCACGAGGTAGGTGACGCTGTTGACGCCCATCACCTCGAGCGCATCGATCTCGTCGCTGATGCGCATGGCGCCCAGCTGGGCCGTGAAGCCGGCGCCGACCTGCGCGGCCAGCGCCACCCCGGCAACGAGCGGGGTGATCTCGCGGGTGTTGGCCAGCGCGGTGATGACGCCGGTGAAGGCCTCGGCGCCGATCTGCTGGAGGCCGTTGAAGCCCTCGAGGCCGACCTCGGTCCCCGTGAAGAACGAGATGGAGACGACGACGAAGAACATGCCGCCGCCCACGATGAGCGCTCCCGACCCGAGGGAGATGTCCGACATCAGGACGAGGATCTCCTTGGGGTAGCGCAGCGCCCGGGGCATCGCCCGCAGGGTGCGCCCGTAGAACTTCAGTTCCGCGTAGAAGTCGTCGAAGATGCCGAGGACCGAGTCGCCGAAGCCGAGCGCGCGGTCCCCCACCGCCTTGCCGGCGGAGGCAAGCGCCGGCGTCTCGCGGCGGGGCGCGGGCTCCTGCGTGGGCTCTGGGCGCGGTGGCGTGTCGATCGCCATCAGAGGCCCTTTTGCGGGATGAAGTTGAAGTAGAAGACGGTCAGGAGGAAATTGACGAAGAACGCGAGGATGAAGGTGACGACGACGGCCTGGTTGACGGCGTCACCGACGCCCTTCGGCCCGCTCTTGCAATAGAGGCCCTTGTAGCAGGCGACCATCGCCGCAATGAAGCCGAAGATCCCCGCCTTCAACAGCGCGATGCCGAGGTCGGCGACCTGGCTCAGCTCGCCGAAGGTGGCGAAGAAGCTGCTCGAGGTGATGTGGATGGCGTGCGTCCCGAACCACAGCCCGCCCGCGATGCCGGCCACGCTGACGACGGCGTCGAGCAGGATGGCGACGAGGGTTGCGGCCAGGAGCCGCGGGAGCACGAGCCGGTGGAGGGGGTTGACGCCCATCACCTCCATGGCGCTGATTTCGTCGCGGATGCGGCGCGACCCGAGGTCGGCGCACATGGCCGAGCCGCCGGCGCCCGCGATGAGGAGGGCGGTGGCCACCGGCGCCTGTTCCCGGACGACCGCGAGCACCATGGCCGCGCCGAGCTGCGACTGGGCACCGATCTGCTGGAGGAGCGACCCGACCTCGAGCGCGATGACCATGCCGAACGGGATCGACAGGAGGATGAGCGGCAGCGTCGTGACGCGGGCAAGGAACCAGCACTGGTCGAAGAACTCGCCGACCGGGAGGCCCTTGAGCGGAAGCTGGCGCAGCGCCTCGAACGCGGTGGCGAACATGTTGCCCGTCTCGCGCACCGCCGTTGCGAACTTTCCGTCGTCGGTGAGCGGGCGGCTCGGCCGGGTGAGCACGGCGGCGGCCTGGGGGCGACCGCTCGGTGTGCCCAGGCGGCGCGCCATCTCCTCGCGGCTGAGCGGCTCGGTCGGGTGGGCGGGCGGCTCGGGGGTGCGGTCGGTCATGTCACGCCGGTCCGACAACGTCTCCCCCCTTCCGAGGTCCTCTTGGATCGCGGCCCGGCCCCGCGCCCGTTCCCCATCCATCCACTTACCCAGCGGTAGGAAAAACGCCGGCAGCGACCGGACCTTGCGGGCGGCGTGCCTGGCGGCGGCGGTCTCCCAGGTCTCATCCAGGTAGGCCGATCCGTCCCGGCCCGCCATAGGCGTGCCTTCCCCCCTGCCTGCGTCATCAACGTTGCAACAATTCCTTCCCATCCCCAAACGTCTGTTGGTCCCCATTCCCCAACAAGTGCAGGTCGAAGCCTCCAACCCCCGTTCATGAAAGTTTGGTGGCGGGCTTTCAAAAAACAGTCGTTTGCAGCCATAATGTGACCTACCTCCTCGTGGGAGGCACTTGGAGGGGGAGGACGGGAACATTGGCGCTCCGCCAGGAAGAGCTCACAAGCCTCTGTGACGATGTCGACCTGGATCGCGACCGCGCGCTCGTGGAAAGGTGCCAGGCCGGCGACTCGGCCGCGTTCGGCAATCTCTACGCGCGGTACTACGAGCGCCTTCTCCGTTTCTGCCTCCGACGCCTGAACGACCGTCACGAGGCCGAGGACGCGGCGCAGGAAGCGTTCGCCCGGGCCTGGAAGGCGCTGCCGCGCTTCGCCGGTGAGCGGCGCTTCTATCCCTGGCTCACCGTCATTGCAGGCAACATCTGCACCGACATGCTGCGCCGGCGGTCGCGCAGTACGCCGACCGAGGACATGGAGCTGACGGCGCAACAGCCGGTCGGCGTCGTGGGCAGCGACACCTCGGAGGATCTCGTGTTCGCCGCGGTCGACGGCGAGTTGGTGAACCGCGCGTTGGGCCGCTTGTCCACCCGTCACCGCCACGTCCTCGCCATGCGCGAGGGATCCGGCTGGACCTACCAGCAGATCGCGGACCACGAGGGCGTCGAGATCGGGACGATCGAGACGCTGCTCTGGCGCGCCCGCCAGGCCCTCAAGCGAGAGTTCGCCGTCGTCTCCGAATCGAAGGAGGCGCTTGGCCGGCTTCATCATTGCAGGAGGCGCACTCATCCGCCGCACCGTCTTCCGGGTCGCGCACCGCGGCGCCAGCGTGCACTCCCAGAGCGCGGGCGCCACCGGCGGCGGCCTGCGCAACGCGTTCGCCGGCGTTGCCGTCACCGGGGCCGCGGTCGCCGCCGCCTTCATCGCTCCACATGCGCTGTCGGGCCCGAGCTCGGCAGGGACTGCCGGCTCCGGCTCCGCCATCGCCGACCCGCCGCTGGCCCTCGGCGTGCCGGTCCCGCCCGGGGCCACCACGACGCCGAGCACCCCCGACGCCTCGGCCGCCTCCAACGGCTCGGCATCAGGCTCCGGCTCCGGCTCCGGCTCGGGCGGATCGGGCACCGGTACCGGGACACCCACCGCCGCGGCGGCCGGTTCGTCGCTCGCCGGCGGCCTGACCAACGGCGGCGGCGGCGTCACCAACGGGTTGAACAACACCGTCAACGGGGCCACCAACGGCCTCAACAACACGGTCAACGGTGTGACCAACGGCCTCAACAACACCGTCAACGGCCTGAGCGGCGGCGTCACCAACACCGTCAACGGCCTGAGCGGCGGCCTCTCGGGCACCGTCAGCGGCCTGTCGCAGACGGCGAGCGGCCTCGCCGGCTCGCTCGGCCTCAGCGGCCTGCTCGGCGGTGCCGCCGGGACCTCGGGCTCGGGCACCTCCGGCACCTCGAACAGCCCCACCTCGACCACCACGACCACCGCACCCTCTGGGCTGCTCGGCGGCCTGACCGACACCCTCGGCGGCCTGCTCGGCGGCAACTGAACCTCTCCGCCCCCGTCGAGACGTGGGCGCAAGCCCCGGACGGGGCATAGGTTCTCTAGGTATGGATACCGAGCAGCAGGTTGCGGTCCAGCGGAGCGACGACACCGCGCAGACCGACGCCGTCGCGCCGTGGATCGCCCCGGGGGAACCGATCATCTCCCTGCGCGGGGTCACGAAGTCGTTCGGCTCCCACACCGTCCTCGAGGACATCACCTTCGACGTCCCCAAGGGCCGGATCACCTCCATCCTCGGCCCCTCGGGCACCGGGAAGTCGGTCCTCCTCAAGAACATCCTCGGGCTGCTGCGGCCCGAGCGCGGCGAGATCTGGGTCGACGGCGACCAGATCGTCGGCCTACGCGAGAAGCGGCTCTACGAGGTCCGCAAGAAGTTCGGCGTGCTCTTCCAGGACGGCGCGCTCTTCGGTTCCATGAACCTCTACGACAACATCGCGTTCCCGCTGCGCGAGCACACGCGCAAGAACGAGGCCGAGATCCGCGAGCTCGTGCATCGCAACGCCGAGCTGGTCGGCCTGATGGACCACCTGAAGAAGCTCCCCGGTGAGGTGTCGGGTGGCATGAAGAAGCGGGCCGGCCTGGCGCGGGCCATGGTCACCGAGCCCGAGATCGTGCTCTTCGACGAGCCGGACTCGGGCCTCGATCCCGTGCGCGTCGCCTACCTCGACGAGCTCGTCGTGACCGCGCAAAAGGAGACGGGGGCGACGTTCTTCATCATCACCCACAACATCCAATCGGTCATGCGCACGGCGGACTACATGGGCGTGCTGTTCCGCTCCAACCTGGTCAAGTTCGCCAGCAAGGCCGACATGGTCGCAGACCGACAACCCGATCATCCAGCAGTTCCTCGCCGGCACAGCCCGAGGGCCCGATCGGCATGGACGAGATGGCCGACGCCGGCGGCGACACGAGCCGCTACATCGAGGGCGACACCGCCGCCGCGTTGGCCCTGCAGTTCGGCCCGCTGCCCCGTCCGGGCGAGGTGGCACGCGAGGCCCACGTGCCCTCGGACCAGCCCGGCACGTAAAGAGAAACGCCGCCGGCCCCGGGCGGTGCGACCCGGAACCAACGGCGTCCTCGATTTCGGCCGGCCGGACGCGGACGTCCGCACCGGCTGGCCCTACTCGCCGGCGGCGTCCCCGCACACGGTCTCCACCAACAGCCGGCTCACCACGTAGGGGTCCATGTTGGCGTTGGGCCGGCGGTCCTCGATCCAGCCCTTCTTGTCCTTCGCCGTCTGCCACGGGATGCGGATGGACGCGCCGCGGTCCGACGTGCCGTAGCTGAACGAGCGTGAAGTGCGCGGTCTCGTGCGCCCCGGTCAACCGGGTCTCGATGCCGATGCCGTAGTTGGCCACGTGCTCCTCGACGTTCTTCCCGAGCGCCTCGCAGCCCGGCGATGATGGCGTCCCAGCCGCCGTCCTCGCGCATGGCCTTGGTGGAGAAGTTGGTGTGCGCGCCGGCACCGTTCCAGTCACCGAGCACCGGCTTGGGCTCGAGCGTGGCGTAGACGTCGAACTCCTCGGCGATGCGGAACAGCAGCCACCGTGCCACCCAGAGCTGGTCGGCGATGAGCGGCGGCGCCAGGACGCCGATCTGGAACTCCCACTGCCCCATCATCACCTCGGCGTTGGTGCCCTCGATGCCCAGGCCCGCGTCCATGCACGCCTGCGTGTGGCGCTCGACGATCTGGCGGCCCGGCATCTTGTCGCCGCCGACGCCGCAGTAGTACGGGCCCTGCGGCGCGGGGAACCCGGCCTCGGGCCAACCCAGCGGCCGGCCGTACTGGAAGAAGGTGTACTCCTGCTCGATGCCGAACCACGGCTCGAACTTCGCGTACTTCTCGGCCGCCTCGGCACACGCCCGGCGCGTGTTCGTCGGGTGCGGCGACATGTCGGTCAGCAGCACCTCGCACATGACGAGCTTGTTGTCGCCGCCGCGCAGCGGGTCGGGGCAGGTGAAGACGGGCTGCAGGACGCAGTCCGAGTCGCTGCCCTCGGCCTGGTTGGTGCTCGACCCGTCGAAGCCCCAGATCGGGGGCTCCTTGCCGTCGGCGACGATCTTGGTCTTGCTCCGGAGCAGCGGGCTCGGCTCGGTCCCGTCGATCCAGATGTACTCGGCCTGGTAGCTCATGAACTCTCCTGTGTTCCCCTTCTCGATGCTTCTCTTGGTGCCCGCCCCGCCCGCACGCGCCTGCACCGGAGCGGGGGTCGGAATCAGTGTCGTCGGACCCTATTTCATCGCGGTATCCGTTCTGTGAACCGACGATGAAATCCTCCTAGGCGGCGCCGTTGCCCCATGGTGCCTTGGCGGCGTCCCCTTGCACCATTCCGGCCATGACCTGGAGCATCACGGTGCGGAAACGGGCTCGTTCCCCCTCTGGGTCGGCCGAGCGGGCCATGGCCAGGACGCCGGCCGTGACCGCCCCGAAGAGCACATGGGCGAGCATGTCGAGGTCCCCGATCAGCAGGGCGCCCGCCTGGGCGACCCGGTCCAATTGGGTGCGGATGACGTCGATCTCGTAGCGCTCGCCGGTGGCCCACCAGTCCTCGAACCCCAGGGCAGCCGGCCCCTCGACAAAGCAGAGTCGCTGGTAGACGGGGTCCGAGATCGTCTCGAGGAAGGCGTCGAAGGCGGCGACGATCGCCGTCCACGGGTCGGCCGCCGCCGTAGCGGCCTGGGTCACGGTGCGGGCGCTGATCTCCTCCTGGCGATCGAGGACGGCCATGAAGAGGTCCCGCTTGGAGGCGAAGTGGTGGTAGATCGCCCCCTTGGTCACCCGGGCCCGCTTGGCCACGGCGTCGAGCGAGGTGGCGGCGAACCCGCTCTCCATGAAGCACGCCGCCGCGCTCTCGAGGAGGGCCTCGTAGGTGGCCTCGGCGTACTCCTCGCGGCGGGTGCGTGCCGGCTCCATGGCCCGCATCGTACCGATCCTCCTGCTTCCCGGCCTGGTCACGGCCTCTCCTTGACAGATCGGGAGACCCTCCGAATACTACATACCGTGAGTAGGTACCGGCGGTACGACGGAGGGACCGGCTTGGGCGGCGACCATCTCCCCGACCCGGCCCGGGCCACCGTGGTCGAGCGGGGACTGCGGCGTCTCGCCCGCGGGGTCCTGGCCCACCGCGTCGCCATCCTGGTGGCGACGGGCCTCTTCGTCGTGGCCGCCGCGGTGCTCGGGGGCAATGTGGCCTCCCGCCTCTCCCAGGGCGGCTTCGACGCGCCCTCGGAGCAGTCCGTCCAGGCGGCGGACGCCCTCGCCGCGAAGTTCCACAGCGGCTCGGACAACTTCATCCTCCTCGTCCACGCCCACGGGGGGACGGTCGACAGCCCGGCCGTCGCCGCCGCCGGCCGGGCGCTGACCGCGCGCCTGGCGGCGCAGCCCAACATGGCGAACGTCCAGTCCTATTGGAGCCTCGACGCCATCCCGGTGCTGCGCACCGGCGACCGGACGAGCGCGCTGGTCATGGGCCGGATCGTGGGTGACCAGGACCAGATCACCCGCCGCGAGCCGGCCGTCGCCGCCGCGGTCGCCCGGCCCCCCGGGCCGATCGACGTGCGGGTCGGCGGGTTCGCGGCCGCCTTCCACGAAGTCAACAGCGTGGTCGAGCGCGATCTCCTGCGCGCCGAGGCCGTCGCCATTCCCCTGACCCTCCTTTTGCTGCTCTTCGTCTTCGGGTCCCTCGTGGCGGCGGCCATGCCGCTCACCATCGGCGGCGTCGCCGTGGTGGGGACCCTGCTGTCGCTGCGCGTGCTCGACGGCATCACGCCGGTCTCGGTCTTCGCCGTGAACCTGACCACCGTGCTGGGCCTCGGCCTGGCCATCGACTACAGCCTCTTCATCGTCAGCCGCTTCCGAGAGGAGCTCGGGGCCGGCCGCGCCGTGCCCGAGGCCCTGGAAGAGACACTCGCCCATGCGGGGCGGACGGTCGCCGGGAGCGCGCTCACCGTCGCCGCGGCCATCAGCGCGCTCCTCGTCTTTCCCCTCATGTTCCTGCGCTCGTTCGCCTACGCCGGGATCACCGTCTCGCTGTTGGCGGGGGTGGCCGCGCTGGTCGTCCTCCCCGCCGCCCTCGCACTCCTCGGCCACCGCATCAACTCCCTCGCCGTGTGGCGCCGCTCGGTGCGCCCGCCGGCCGAGGGGTTCTGGTCCAAGGTGGCACGGGGCGTCATGCGCCGTCCCGTGGTGGTCATCGTCGGCGTGACCGCGATCCTGCTCGTCCTCGCGACGCCGTTCCTCCATCTGCGGCTCGGCTACCTCGACGACCGCGTGCTGGCGCCTTCGAACCAGGTCCGCCAGGTCGACGACACATTGCGCGCCGACTTCGGGCAGGGCCAGACCGACGCGTTGGCGGTGGTCGCCCCTCGCACGGGCACCGCCGGGCCGGCCGTGCAGGCCGCCTACGCGGCGCGGCTGTCCGAGCTCCCCGACGTCCAGCGGGTCGACGCCGCGTCGGGCGTCTACTTCCGCGGCGTGCGGTTGCCCGCGCCGAGCTCCTACCTGGCCCAGTTCGCCGGCAACGGCGGCACCTGGTACTCGGTGGTCCCCGAAGGCAACGGGCTCTCCGCCTCTGGCACCCGGCTCGTGCAGGCGATCCGCCATGATCCGGCGCCGTTCCCCGTGCTCGTCGGCGGGCTGCCGGCGGGCTTGTCCGACTCCACCGCCGTCATCAACGAGTACCTGCCCCTGGCGCTCTTCCTGGTGGCCGCGGCCACCTTCCTGCTGTTGCTCTTCCTGTTCCGCAGCGTCTTCATCCCGATCAAGGCGCTGGTGCTGAACGCCCTCAGCCTCGGGGCCGTGTTCGGGGCCATGGTGTGGATCTTCCAGCAGGGCCACCTGTCCGGGCTCCTCGGCTTCACGCCGACCGGTGCGCTGGTCGACACCATGCCGATCTTGATGTTCTGCGTGGCGTTCGGCCTGTCCATGGACTACGAGGTCTTCCTCGTCTCGCGGATGAAGGAGCGCCGCGACGGCGGCGCCGCCAACGATGAGGCCGTGGCCGGTGGTCTGCAGTCGACCGGCCGCATCATCACGGCGGCGGCGTTGCTCATGAGCATCGTCTTCTTCGGTCTCGTCACCAGTGGCATTGCGTTCATGAAGCTCTTTGCCGTCGGCCTGACCTTTGCCGTCCTGTTGGACGCCTTCGTGATCCGGGGGATGCTCGTGCCGGCCGCCATGAAGCTGGCCGGCGAGGCGGCCTGGTGGGCGCCACGCCTGGGCCGGCGCCGGCGCGGGACATCGGGACCTCCCGCCGATCCGGTCGATCGCTATCCCGTCGACCCCGAGTACACCCCTCGGGTCCTCGAACCCCTGCCCTGAGACGCGACGGAGGGCTGGATCGGATGATCCAGCCCTCCTCGTTGCCCCCCGGCAACGTAGCTACCTCAGTGAGGCAGCTCGTCGTTGTACTGCAGCCGGCGGTGTTCCGCCGGCCTCACTTAGCAGCTGGTGCTGTTGAGGCCACCAACACAGGTGTTGGCGTTGTCGAACAGGCCCTTGATGCCTCCACCGAGCGCGGCCACTGCAACCACAGCGACAACGGCGATGAGGCCGACCAGCAGCGCGTACTCCACCATGGAAGCGCCACGCTCTGTGCGAGCACGCTCGAGAAGCGCGCTGTGTGCACCGCGAACCGTGACGTACGCGTTGATGAACAGTCCGAGCATTTTTCTTTCTCCCCTCACTTACCCCAAAAGGAACCGACGGATCGTCGTTTCCCGATTACAAATATCGGTTACTCCCACCCGAAAGTACATAGTCTTTTGGGCCTAAAGAGCCTTATTTCTGCGGCGTTTGTTGTCGGAAATATGGCTCAAGTCGCAGCGAGAAATACCTCCAGAAACGACAGTGGGCTGGGCCGGCAATCGCCGACCCAGCCCAACCGTCATCCCTTTGGGGAAGGGGGAATATTCCCTTAGGGAATGCATTGCCCAACTCGTTGCGGCCGACGCCGCAGCGAACTAGCAGCTAGTGGCTGTTGAGGCCACCGACGCACGTGTTGGCGTTGTCGAACAGCCCCTTGATGCCACCACCCAGCGCGGCGATCGCCACGACGGCGACCACGGCGATCAGGCCAACGAGCAGGGCGTACTCCACCATGGAGGCGCCACGCTCGGTCCGTGCGCGCGCAAGCAGGTTGCCGTGGAATCCACGGACCGCGACGAACGCGTTCAGGAACAACTCAGTCATTTCGGTTTCCCCTCTCTCATCCCCTATGCCTCGAACGGTTTGTCCGAGTCCCCCAGGGGCCCCACCGACATTTTGGACGGAGAAGGTTCTTCCATCCATAGGAAGAAAGGCCTAAATGACCACGCGCCTTATTCGATGGTGACGAGGCCCATCACCACGGCGCGGACCAACGCGTGCGTGCGATTGGTGACGTCGAGCTTCTGAAAGATCGCGGCGAGGTGGTTCTTCGTTGTCTTCGGGCTGATGTACAGCCGCTGTGAGATCTCACTGTTGGTGGAACCCTCGGCCAGCAGCTGCAGCACCTCGAGCTCTCGCTGGGTCAGCGACCACGGGCCCCATTGCCGGTCGTCCTCGACGCGCCGGGTGCTGACACCGCGATCGCGCTCGTACTCTGCGGCCGGCGCGACGTCGACCGCGTCCTCACGGGTGAGCGTCGCGATGGGCCCCTGCACGCGTTGACCCCGGTGCACCGTCGTCGAGACCGACGGTCCCGATACGGAAACCTGCGAGTAGAACGACCCCTCGCTCTGGGCGACGACCGGGCTGGCCGAGACGGCGCTCGGCCACAGGATCGAGGCTGTGTTCGTCATGAATCCCCCTCCGTCCCGCCCCGGACACGTCCGGTGCGGCTCCTCCCCCACCGCTGCTGCGATGGGTATTCCCCCAGGTCATTGTACGACTCGCTGATCAAACGACAGGTGCAGCCAGATTGCGACCCGGGTGCGGTGGGCCGAATTTCCCATGGCCGAATTGCCCATGGTCGGCGCCCATCGAGGCAGGGCGCCGGGCGGCTCAGCCGCCGTGGGCGAAGGCGTGCTTGATCGGCCCGACGAGGGGCCCGAGGACGACGATGAGGATGGCGGGCAGGAAGCACAGCGCCAACGGGAAGAGGATCTTGATCGGCACCTTGGCCGCCTTCTCACGCGCCCGCTGACGCCGCTTGTCGCGCATCTCGTCGGCCTGCGCCTGCAGCACCCGCCCGATGGGCAACCCGAGGGCGTCGGCCTGAGAGAGCACGACCGCGAACGTCACGAGGTCGTCGATGTCGGTGCGGAGCTTCATGTTCTCGAGCGCGTCGTGCCGCGAGAGTCCGAGCTCCATCTCCCGCAGCGTGAGCCGCAACTCGACGCACACCGGCGACTCGAAGCGGGCGCACGACACCTGCATCGCCTGCTCGAGCCCGAGCCCGGCCGCCACCGAGATGCACATGAGGTCGAGCAGGTCGGGCAGGTCGTTCGTCACCGTCTCGCGCCGAACCTTGATCTTGTGGCGGAGCCAATAGCTCGGGGCGAGGCCTCCGATCAGCGGGAAGATGAACAGGACGGCCAGCCCGATCTTGACGCTGACCATTCCGGTCACGAGCAGGATCAGTCCGAACCCGAAGCCGACCATGACCGAGCCCACCTGGATGGCGACGTATTCCTCGGCCCGCACCGATCCGGTCAGGCCGGCCTTGAGGAGGTCGGCGTGGACCCGGTCGATGTCCTGCGACGGGTAGAGGCGCGACAGGCTGTGGCGCAGGCCGCGTGCCGGCGCGCCGAACATGCGGCTCAAGAGAGGCGTCTGCACCCGCTCGAGCATCTGCACCGGCTCGGCGTAGTTCTCGGCCTCCGAGCCCAGCGACCGGATGAAGTCGAGCTTGTTGGACGACTCGTGCGTACGCCAGGCCGCCACGCCGACGCCGACGAGGCCGATCGCCATCAGCGTGATACCGACCAACGGAACGAAAAATGCCGCGTTCACGAGACCACTCCCCCTTTGTCCTTCAGACCTTGATGTTGACCATCTTGCGCACGATCATGAACCCCAGCGCCATCAGACCAGCCGTTCCGATGAGGACGACCAGGCCGGCCCCGTGGAGCATCGGCGTGAGGTAGCCGGGATCCTTCAGTTCGAGCGCGGCGACGAGGAAGAGCGGGATGGCAAAGAGCACATAGCCCGACATCCGGCCTTCCGCCGAGAGCGTCTGGACCTCTCGGCGGACCTCCTGGCGGGTGCGCATGAAGCCTGCGAGCGTTTGGAGAATCGGAGCCAGCCGGCCACCGGTCGACTGCTGGATCCGCACCGCCTCGACCGCCCACTTCAGGTCTTCCACGCCGGAGCGCTCGGCCATGTTCTCGAGCGCGACGACCAGATCGGACCCGACCGCCACCTCGGCCATGACCCGGTCGAGATCATGGGACAGCGGCGCGCGAGCGTCACGCCGGTACATGTCGATGGAGCGTTGGAACGTCTGGCCACCTTCGACCGAGGCGGCTATGAGGGACAGCGCATCAGGGAGCTGCTCCTGCAGCGCCTTGATCCGCTTGTTGGCGCGGCGACTCGGGATGTACCAGGCGATCATGGCCACGAGTGCGAGCGCGATCACTGCGCCGATGGCCGACCCGACGAGAACGCCCGCCACGACAGCGAGCATGCACGCGAACGCGCCGCTGATGACGAGGTACTCGCCGGCGCGCAGCGGGATGTCCGCCCGGTCCAGGCGCTGCTCGAGTTCGCCGCTGCCGTCGATGCGCCCGAAGATCCCGGCGATACGGACGGTCAGCGCAGAGAGCTCCCCGCGCTCGGGCGACTCGCTCACCACCTCGACCGGCACCGGGGCCGCCGCGCCCATGGTGTCGTCGAGGATCTCCGCGAGCGTGCGCTGGCGGGTGCGGACCCTGATGATCAGCGCGACAACGGCGATGGCCAGTCCGGCGCCCACCAGGACAGCCGCGACCAGCGCCTCCGTCGTCGAGCTCGTTTGTGCTGCACCCAGCATCACGGTCCTCACCTCCCGTCGCGGCGACGCGCGAGCATTTCGTAGAGCTCTTCGGAGGGCGGCTCGACCACCCGGCCCGGGCGCGCCGGGCGGTGGTGGCGCCCGCCGGGTCGAGACGAGAGGAGCGACGCGTCAACGTCGTTGCGGAAGATGTGCGGCGGGACCTCGACCCCGCTGAGCGCCAGTTCGTCGAGGATCTTCGGCCGCAGTCCGGTCGGGACGAGCCGGCCCATCCCCTCTGAGGTGTCCACGCGGTGGAAGATGTCCTGCAGGAGGACGGTGTCACCCTCCATGCCCTGGATCTCGGTGATCGATTGGATCACGCGGGGTCCGGCCGCGGTCCGCTGGAGCTGCACCAGGACGCCGACCGCCATGACGATCTGATCCCGGATGGCCTTCTGGGGCAGCTCCACGCCGCCCATCATCACCATGGTCTCCATCCGGCCGAGCAGCTCGCGCGGGCTGTTGGCGTGCACCGTGGTCATGGAACCGGCGTGGCCGGTGTTCATGGCCTGGAGCATGTCCAGCGTTTCGGCGCCACGACACTCACCGACGATGATGCGGTCGGGTCGCATACGCAGCGAGTTGCGGACGAGGTCGCGGATGCGCACCTCACCACTACCCTCGGCGTTGGAAGGGCGGGTCTCCAGGGTGACCACGTGGGCCCCCTGGATCTGGAGTTCGGCCGACTCTTCGATCGTGATGAGCCGCTCACCCTCCGGGATGAAGTTGGTGAGCACGTTCAGCATCGTGGTCTTCCCGGTGCCGGTTCCGCCCACGACGATGATGCTGATCTTGCCGCGCACGAGGGCTTCGAGGAACACGGCGGAGTCCATGCTGAGCGAGCCGAGTCCGATCAGGTCCTGCATGACCAGCGGCTGCTCGGGGAACTTCCGGATGGTGAGCACCGGCCCGTGCAGCGCCAGCGGTGGCACGATGGCGTTGATACGGGAGCCGTCGGCCAGCCGGGCGTCCACCATCGGCGAGGCCTCGTCGACCCGCCGACCGACGGCGTGGACCATGCGGTCGATGATGCGCCGGTACTGGTGCGGCGAGTTGAAGACGATGTTGCTGCGCGTGAGCTTGCCTTCGCGCTCAAGCCAGATCTCGTCGAACTTGTTGCACATGATTTCGGTGATGGACCCGTCCGAAAGCAACGCTTCGAGCGGGCCGTAGCCGAGCGAGTCCTCGAGCATCTCCTCGACGAAGCGCTGGCGCTCGATGGGCGAGATACCGATGTCCTCGCGTTCGAGGATCTCGTTGACCGTGGAACGCACCTTGGTCCGCAGCTCGTCCGGCGACAGGTCGGCCGCCGTCGGCGCAATTTCGGCCAGGACCTTCGCCTGGACGACGGCCTTGGACTGCAACCACGCCTCCTCGGACGAGGCTGCTCGGTCGCTGCTCCGCCGCCTCGGGGCCTCCTTGGCCGGTGGTCCGCCGGTCCGGGCGACCCGTGACTGGGCCTGCGCGACTTCGGACGGACCCTCTTCCCCGTCGGCGGCCGCGAGCTTCTCTGACAGGTTCATCGCTCTTATGCCCTCTCGAGCTCAGGCACCTTGGTGGTGCGACCCTTCCTCCGCAAACGCCAGAACCCGCGCCCCGCGCCGATCTCGGCGGTGTTGCTGCTCGTCCCGAGCACCGGCGTGACGTCGCCGGAGAGGAACTGGTGCATGCCGCCCGCCAACTTCTTGCTGATGTCCGAGTTGACGGCGGACACGATCGCCGGCTTGCCCTTGTTGATCGACCGCATGACCTCCCGCGAGTACGGGAGGATCGACACGATCTTGTTGTCCAGCACCTCTTGGACGTCGGTGATGTCGATGCCGATGTCCTCCTCGACCTTGTTCAAGACGACCCCGATCGACTCACTGCTGATACGGAGCTTCTCGAGCGTCGTGAGGAACACCCGCATGTTGCGGATGCTCGGCAGGTCCAGCGTCACCATGCACAACACGTGGGTGGAGTGGTCGAACGCCGCCAGGACGATCTCGGACAGCTGGGCCGGCGTGTCGACGACGATGTAGTCGAAGTGCCGGCGCAGCGCAGCCATCACCTTGTAGACGTCCTTGGGCGCAATCATGTCGGCGTCGGCCGGGCTGAACGGCGCGGCGAGCACCGAGAAGCCGAGCTCGTGGTCCTCGAGGTACTCCTCGACGTGCTCGTCGAGATCGTCGTCGTCGACGGGCTCCCGTGAGAGCAGGTCCGAGATGGTGAACCTCGGGCGCAGGTGGAGCGCGGTCGAGACCTCGCCGAACTGCAGGTCGAGGTCCACCAGGCAGACGCGCTGCCCCGTCTGGGCGGCCAGGTAGCAGGCCAGGTTGGTGGCGTAGAACGTCTTGCCACAGCCTCCGCTCGACGACGCCACGGTGAACACCTCGGCGAACTGCGGTCGCTCCACCACGACCCCGTGGGCGACCACCGGCATTGTCGGCGCGCCGTTCACCTGCGACACGTCCGCGATGTCGAAGGCCCGCTTCAGAGCGGTCGACAACTGGCGCTTGCTGGTCGGGTACTCGACCAGCTCTACCGCACCCGTGCGGACGATGTCGCTCAGGTTGGCCTTGGGCTTCGGGCCGAGCGCCAGGACCACCGCCGGCACGGCCGCCGTGGACCGCAGGCTGGCCAGCCGGGCCATGCCGGCGTGGCTATCGAACACCGGGCCGGCGACGAGGACGTCGAACGGACCCTGCTCACGCACCTCGTCCTCGACGTCGATGACGTTGGTACTGGTGACGATCTGGTAGCCCGGGCCGAGCGAGGCCTGAATGGCCCGGCTGAGAGCCGGCGAGCGGCTGATGACGAGAATCCGGCGCGAGATCATGGTGCGGTCGTCGTCTGGTCGGTGCCGATGCACTGGCCGACCGGCGGCGGGACGGCGCCCTGCTGGGGCTGGACCACCGAGATCGACTCGTTCTGCGACAGGAACTGCAGCGTCCGAGCCTGGCCGGGCGTCAGCGCCAACAGGAGCGTGACGGACCCGGGGATCGAACGGGCCGCCGGGGTGGCGCTGGCAGCTGGAGCTGGAGCTGGAACTCGAGCTGCCCGAAGTGGTAGCGGCAGGCTGGGAGTTCGCCAGGCTCGGGCTCGTCTGCGAGACGTCGAGCACCTCGATGTTGCTCATGGCCAGCTCCGTGCACGGCAGCGGGACACCGGCCGTCGCCGCCGCGCCGGCGCCCCCAATGGAGAGCTTGGTGATGTTGGCGTAGACGTCCACGTGGATGCCCGGCTGGAGGTAGCCGGCCAGGTTCCCAGCGCCGCTGATGGTGACGGTCAATGCGTCCTGGTTCTGAGGGATCGAGATGGAGGCCGTGCTGGCGGTGAGCTCGGTCGTGCTCACGGCGTGCCCCTTCTGGATCGGCGCGCTGAGGACCTCGTCGGTGAGACCCTGCAGGGATGTGAGGTCGGTCGGCAAGAACGATCTTGCTCGGGACCAACTGGAGCGCCACCAGCCCCTGCGAGATCATCTCCTGTCCGGTGGTACCGGCCGGGATGTCCGACTTGGCGACCACGGCCGAGACGTTCAGCGGAGCCTGTGTGGTCGGCGAAGTCGAGCTCTTCTTCGCCCCCTGCACGCTGGCGTACGCGATGGCGCTGCCCGCTATGAACAGGATCACCCCGATCAGGACCAATATCAGCGTCTGCTTCTTCACAGAACCCTTCCCCCTCTCGACCGGTCAACCACGTACGCCTACCCGAGACGCATCGCTTCTGTCGCCGGCTCCGTTAGAAGGTACGACGCGAAGTAGCCGAGGTACATAGGACCTTTTGACCATTCTCTGAGAGAGCGCCCCTGGTGGGGACCCCAAATGGTCCATATGTCCTATGTACCGGTCGGACGGCACGCCACAGAATCCAATCCGGGACGTATCGCAGTGACGACCAATTGCCTTGTGCATACGCAAGAACGAATTGGTGCCGCCGGAGATACAGAGGAGGGGGGTCCATCTTGGGACCGTGCATCGAGAATATTGCGAAGCGACTGAGGCGGCGACGTGAGGACGACGAGCGTGGCGCAGAGATGATCGAGTTCGCCATCGTCGTCGTCCTGCTCATCACGCTTCTCTATGGCCTCATCACCTACGGCCTGATCCTGGCCGCGCAGTCCACGATCACCCAGGCGGCGGCGGACGCCGCCCGCGCCGGCATCGTCGCCACGTCGACCGCCTCCGCGACTGCCGTTGCGCAGGCGGGGACGGATGTCGGTTGGATGAACCGAGGGGGTTGCTCGACGCAGATCGAGGACGGCGTGACCGTCGCGAGTGGCTCGGGCCCGATCACCTGCACCTCCACCAAGGCTGCCTGCCCCTCGCCCAACAACCTCAACACCTGCCTGACGGTCACGGTGTCGTACAACTACAGCTCGTCTCCTCTGTTCCCCGAGCTGCCCGGGCTGGGACTGGTCACCCCGTCAACCCTCTCGTCGACGAACGTCCTGCAGATCTCCACTCCGAGCGGTTCGTAGGAGTCCCCATGAAGAGAGTCAAGAAGCTTTTCGTTGCTCGCCGGGCGGATGAGCGCGGCGCGACCTTCATCTTCACCGCGATCTGCATGGTGGTGCTCCTCGGGGCGAGCGCCATGGGCGTGGACGTGGGGTTCAGTGTGTATGGCAGCCGCCAAGCGCAGGCCATGGCCGACACCGCGGCGCTCGACCTGGCCCGGTACATCAGCTACGCCGACACA
The DNA here is from genome assembly GCA_963769095.1 of uncultured Acidimicrobiaceae bacterium. Taxonomy (GTDB): domain Bacteria; phylum Actinomycetota; class Acidimicrobiia; order Acidimicrobiales; family RAAP-2; genus Bog-473. Next base: position 420,371 of record CAVYKO010000008.1, on the reverse strand, counting down.
CTGGGCAGCCTCACGGCCGTGCAGAACTACTTCGATACCAAGAAGCTCACTGTCGATGCGGACAACGGCTCCAACGCGCAACTCAACGTCACTGCGGGCTACTACGCGAACGGGACGTTCAAAGCGGGCGGCATCAACGGCACGAGCTGCCAGCCTACGAGGGCACCACTCGTCCTGCCGGGCTGCAATGCCATTGAGGTGACCGCGAACCAGTCGGTGCCCCAGATCTTCTTCGGTGGGTTCAACGTGCTCAAGGGCCACGCGGGGAACAGTGTCTCTTCGTCAGTGTCGGGGTCCTCCATCGCCACCGTCACGCCCCAAGCGGGGTTCTCGATCGGGTCTTACTTGGCCAGCCTGAACACCCAGCAGTCGGCGGTGCTCAATGCCGTTCTCGGGTCGATGGGCTCGGCGAGCGTGACCGCTGTCGGCTATCAGGGCCTCGCGACCAGCTACGTCACCTTGGCCCAACTGATCAGCGCCAACAGCTCAACACTGTCGGCCAGCAACATCATGACGGCAAATCTCACCGCTGGACAATGGCTCACTGCCTGGTTGAACGTGGTCGGCACACAGTATGGCGTCTCGAGCACCGCCTACACCGCGTTGCAAGCGCTGAACTTCAGCGGCGGGGCATCGACACAGGTGAAGCTCTGCCAATTGCTGAATGTCAACACAAGTAGCACCCAGTTCAATTGCTCCAACAGCACGATCTCACCCCAAGGTCTCAACGCCAGCATCAACGTCCTGCAGATGCTCACCACTGAGGCCGAGCTCGCCAACGGCGCCAGCGGGATTGACGTCGGTTCCGCCCTGCACCTCACGGTCGCCGGATTGAATATCGGCAATGTGAAGCTCTCGCTGCAAGTGATCCAGCCGGCGCAGGTGGCGTACGGTCCGGTCGGTACCACCGCAAAGACCGCGCAGGTGTCGTCGAATCTCTCCATGAACCTTTCCATTCCCATTCTTGGGACCCAACTCGGAACCTTGAGCATTCCGCTCTCGGCCGCCAGTGGCACGGCCACCCTGAGTACCTTGAGCTGCGTCGACAATTCCCTCAGCAGTGCATCGATCGGCGCGACCACCCAGGCGTTGTCGACCAGCGTGACGCTGACTCTCTTGGGCGTGGCGACCACCGAGGGTTCGCTGTCGGTCTCCGGCGTGTCGGGTCCGAGCGGCTCCGTGACCTACAGCGGAAGCGTCGTCCCGCCGAGCACCGCCACTGAGACGGCGACGCCACCGACCAATCCGGTGACCGTCGGCACGTCATCGCCAACACTGGGATTCACGCCGAGTGGTGTCATCAATGCTCTCGTCTCCCCGCTGATGAGCGTGTTGGCCTCTGCGTACGGCCCCGTGCTCCAAGCGGTCGGCGTTCAGGTCGCCGGAGCGCAAATCGCCGATCTCAGCACGAACTGCGGCGCCGTTTCCCTCGTCCAGTGAGCGCGCCCCTCACGCTCCTGGGCGGCGCCGCCATCGGCATGGCCGCCGGCTCGCTCTTGGTGCCGTTCACCCGGCGCGCGTTGACCGTCTCGGTGGCGCGCTCGTCGACCGGAGGACCGGCACCCACCTCGCCCTCGCCGGTCGCGACCGTCACGGCCGAGTCGGCCCCACGGGTAACGGCACGCCAGTGGGCGCTCCTCGCGGTGCTGTCGGGCCTGCTGCCCGCGTACGTGCTGCACCAGGTGGGCTGGTCGATCATCGCCTTCCCACCGCTCTTGCTCCTGGTCGGCCTGGTCCAACTCGGCTACTGCGACCTGATGCGGCGCTTGCTTCCTAAGGCGCTTGTCTACGCGCTCAGCGCCGGCGTGATCGTGAGCGGCATCATCATTGCCGGCGTCATGCACGAGTGGCAGCGACTGTTCGTCGCCTCCGTCGGCGGCCTCGCATTCTTTGCGTTCTTCTTCGTCATGAACCTGATGAACCCGCGCTGGATCGCCTTCGGCGACGTGCGGCTCAGCCTGGTCGTCGGCTTCGGCCTGGCCTGGGTGAGCTGGATCGCGCTCGATTGAGGGGCTCTTCTTCGCCAACCTGTTGGCCGCCGTGGTCACCCTCTGCCTCATTGCCGCCCATAAAGCCGAGCGGCGTTCCGCTGTGCCGTTCGGCCTATACCTGGCCATGGGCACGGCACTGGTCCTCGTGACCTGGAGCTAAGCCCAGTCGCTCCGAGGGCACGAGGCGGCTACCAGTCCTGGCCGTTCCGCGGCTTCTCGCCCGAGCTCTCCAAGTACGTGCAGAACCCGACGCCGCGTCAGCTCGCGTTGTTGGGCGTGCCGCTCCCGGGTCACCCCTACTGGGACGAGGCAACGATCGCCGGCGTGCCGGCGCGGTACCCCGGCCTCGACATGTCGCCGTCGAGCGCCGCGCTCACGAAGCGCTGACCGCGGGTGCTACCCCGTATGCGGCGAGCCCGGCGCCGCCAACGGCCAGGGCGTCTCGCGCTCCGCCACGAGCGCGAGGTCGAGCAGCATCTCCTCACGGTGGTGGCCCGCTAGCACCTGCAGTCCGACGGGTAAGCCATCGACCAAGCCGCCCGGGATGCTCATGGCGGGGCTGCCGTTGAGGTTCGAGGGTGCGGTGGGCCTCGCATTGTTCATGATGCGCGGGTGAAGCCGATCTCGTGGATCAGGTCCCCGCCGGGAAGCGTCGAGGGCGGCGGGCCCTCAGCCTTGAACGCGACATCGGGATGGGTGGAGCAGAAGACGAAATCCGCCTCGTCGAAGAGATCGGCCATGGCGCCGTTGAGCTGGCGCCGGTAGCGCTCGATGGCGGCCGCCCGCTCCAGGGTGTAGCGCTCCTGGGCGCTTCTCAGGCCCATGAGGACTTCCGGCGACAGCTCGTCGACGCGGTCGGGGTACGAGTCGTCCAGGTCCACCACCATCGGCGGCTGGTTCGCCATCGCCCAGGCGCCGCGCAGCGGCGGCAGGGTCGGCACCACTTCGACGACGCGCAGACCGGCCGCCCTGGCCAGCTGCGCCGCAGCGATCGCCACGGCCTCAGCCACCTCGTCGCGTACCTGCGCAATGCCGAGGTCCACGACGATGGCCACCGTCATGCCCGAGAGGTCGTGGCTGCCGAGGCCGGCCTCCCATCCGTACACCCTCGGCAGGCTGAGCGGGTCGCGCTGGTCGAAGCCGTTGCAGGCGTCGAAGAAGCGCGCGGTGTCCCGGACCGACCGGGTCAGGCAACCGCGGACCGTGGTCATCGGCTCGATCGTCCCGTCGGGACCCTTCGGAATCCTCCCGTAGGTCGCCTTTAGGCCGAAGAGTCCGCTGAAGCCCGCCGGCCCCCGAATGGACCCACCCCCGTCACTCCCCGTGGCGATGGGCAACAGGCCGCCGACCACCGCCGCTGCCGTGCCACCCGAGGAGCCGCCGGGCGTCCGCTCCTGGTTCCACGGATTGCGCGTCGTGCCGTGGAGGGCGGAATAGGTCGCGTTGATGCCGCCGAACTCGGGCGCCGTCGTCTGGGCGGCCAGCACGGCGCCGGTGGTCCGAAGGCGGGCCACCGAGGTGTCGTCGTGGCCGGCCACCCGATCCTTGAAGATGACCGATGCCTCCGAGTACGGCCAGCCCGCCACCTGCTCGAGCTCTTTGACGCCGAACGGCACGCCACCGAACGGCAGCGAGACGTCGGCCGAGGCCGCGGCCTCGCGGGCCCGGTCGAAGTTCGTGAAGCTGAAGGCATTCAGTGGCGATTGGCGGATCGCGGCGATGCAATCGTCGAGTGCCTCGAGCGGCGAGATCTCCTTGGCTCGGAACGCCTCCACGAGGCTGCAGGCGTCCCCCAGCCATGGCGTGCTCACGGCGCGGAGAGTACCGGAGTGCCCTCCTCGATGTGGTGCCGGTGGAGCCGGCGCGCCGCCGATCTAGCCTCGCCGCCATGAAGGTCTCCGAGCTGACGACGCCCGCACTCGTGGTGGAGGCGGCCGCGTTGGACGCCAACCTGCGCACCATGGCCGAGGCGCCTCCCGGGTGATCGCCTGCGCCCCCACGTCAAAGCACACAAGTGCACGGCGCTGGCCGCGCCGGCAGGCCTCCGCTCGGCCACCACCGCGTTCACCTGCGCCACCGTCAAGGAGATGGAGGGCATGGCCGAGGCCGGCCTCGGGGAGGACCTGCTGCTGGCCAACGAGGTGGCCGACGCCAGTCGGCTCGGCGTGTTGGCCCGAGGGCGCCAGGGTCACGTTGGCGGTGGACTCGGACGCGACGATCGACGCCGCGGCCCAGGCCGGCGTGCGCGAGGTGCTCATCGACGTGAACGTCGGGCTCCCCCGCTGCGGCTGTGCGCCCGAGGAGCGGGACGCCTCGCCGACCGGGCCCGCGCGGCGGGGCTCGTCGTGCGGGGCGTGATGGGCTACGAGGGGCACATCGTCGGGCTGGAGGACCGCGGGACGGGCCAGGAGATGATCGAGGTCTCCATGGCGCAGCTCGTGCACGCCCACGCCGACGTCGGCGGCGACGTCATATCGGCCGGTGGTACCGGGACCTACGACATCAATACCTGGGCCACCGAGATCCAGGCCGGTTCGTACGCCCTGATGGACACCGCCTACGCCAAGCTCGGGCTGCCGTTCGCCCACGCGCTGCGCGTGCTGGCCACGGTCATCTCCGTCTCCAAAGACTGGGTCGTGGCCGACTGCGGGCTCAAGGCGCTCGGAATGGACCATGGCAATCCGTCCGTCGAGGGCGCCGACGTGTGGTTCTGCTCCGACGAGCACCTGACCTTGCGCCCGGCGGCGCCGCTGCGGGTCGGCGACCACATCGGGGTGCTCCCGGCCCACATCGACCCGACGGTCGCGTATCACGAGCACCTGCACATCGTCGATGGTGACGACGTCCTGGAGCGTTGGGACGTCGACCTGCGCGGCTGGTGAGGTGACGCCCGCGTCGACTGCTGCCGACGTACCGCCTCAGAACTCGAGGACGAGCCGGCCCGCGTACCCGCCGCCTAGAACTGCGGCGACCCCAGGCCCGGCAGGATCAGCCGGGTGCCGCTCGTCCCACCGAGCATCACCGTGTTGACGCCGGGCAACGAGGGGATCTGATCGAGCGGGGTCCCCAGGATGTACAGGCGGATCCGGGAGCCGGCCGAGAACACGTTGCCCATCGGCAACAGCTCCACCTGATAGCTACGCGTCCGGCCCGAACCAGGGTTGGAGGACTGCGAGTAGTCGTTGCACGGATCGACGACGTCACCTTGCGAGTCGCTGAGTGAGCACGACGGAAGGATGTTCGGGAAGGACGTCCGCAGCGCGCCGGTCGCCACCGGGTATGCCGTGCCGTCCGGCGCCACGTCGGCCACGACGGCGTAGAGGTCGGTCACCGGCTCGAGCGACGAGACCTCGACGTCGAGCGCACCGGGGCCGACCATGGTGAAGGGCTGGGTCAGCGGTGCGCTCGTGTAGGTCAACGACGTGAGGTTGCTGAGCGCCATGTCGTTGAGTTCGGGCAAGGCCTGACCGAGCTCGTCGAGCTCTGTGTCGACGAGCGCGGTGTTGTGGAGATCCGTCTCGGTGACCTCGGAGGGAAGGAAGGGATACAGCTGGGTCGCCGCCTTCGCCGGCTGCGTTGCCAGCGACCCGGAGTTGAGCGACGTGACTGACGAGTCGTGTGCGCCCGACAGGTAGAGGTCCGTCCAATTGGTGCCATCGAGCGGCCAGGTCGTCCCCGTGAGGTGAGTGACGTTGCCGGCCAGGAACTGGGCGCGGCTGCCGTTGCTCAGGTACGCGCTCACGACCGGCTGGTTGTCCGTGCTCAACGGCTGGCCCAGGAGGAAGTGCTCGAACCAGTTCTGGTATTGCGGGAAGGGCCCGGGGAGGCCGGCAGGGAAGCCGTCGTGCGCGCCGTAGACCAGGAGATGGCTGCCGAACTGCTTCGTCGCATTGAAGGCGGCGAACGGTCCGTCCGGCTCGACGTCGTAGAAGCTGGTGTCGGCCAGGATGGGGATCTGGTCGAGGTCGCCCTGGAAGGTGCGCTGCTGCCAGAACGCATCTTCGGTCGGGTTGCCGAGCACCTGGGCGCCGCTCGAGACATAGCCCAACGCGGCGGCCGGGATGGTCGACGGTTCGGTCTGCAACCGCGTCAAGCCGTTGGCCAGCGTCTCACTCCCGATCGCGGCTTCGACGAAGATGCCGGCGGCGATGTTCGGGATGCCCCCGATGTTCAACAGGTCGCGGTAGAGGTCGGTGCTGCCGGCCATGAGGGCGGTGCCCTTCACGCACGGCAGATCCAGGTGCATGGCGTTGTAGACGACGATCGCCGACGCCGAGAATCCGTACAGCCCGATGCTGCCGTTGCTCCACGACTGCGTGCAGGCCCAGCCGAGGAATTGCGACAGGTCGGTCTGGTCCTGCGTACCGGCCGAATCGAGGCTGCCGCCGCTCAAGCCGGTGCCGCGCCACTGGAGCTCGACGAGGTTGAAGTCCGATCCGGCCCACGACAGGGTGCTGGCCGCCGGGGCGTACGGGCTGTCCTCGACGATGAGTGGCCTCGGGTCGAGCGAGCCGGTGCCCGCGACCGACGCGTGCAGCACGGTGCCGTCCGAGGCGGTGAAGCTCAGGTTTTGGGTGACCAACGCGGGCGTGGCGCTGCTCGAAGCCTGGCTCCCCGGCGACGCGGCAAGAGACGGCGCGGCGGCGCCGAGACAGACGGTCAGCACCACCAGGAGTGCGGCAACCGAGCCCGTGACCGGCCGCTTTGCGCTGAAGTTCGGGATTCTCATCGGAAGAACAACGCCCCGCAGACGTCGCTCACACGATTTTTACTCTGGGCACGACACACGCGGGGACCTACCGAGAACCGCCGGGCGCCGAGGGCGGCGGCTCGGTGCGTTCAGGGCGGTCGGATTGGTTCAGCCGTCCCGCGCCACCTGTTCGAGGCGGTGGACCGGCATCACCGCCGGCTCGCCGGCGTCGAAGCCGACCTGGGCGATGATCGGCTGCAGTACCGCGCCGAACGCTTCAAACGCCTCGGGGGACTCCCAGACGTCGTAGACCATGAGGTCGCCATCCTCGCCAATACACGAATGATGGACTCTGGCCGAAGGGTTGTGGTTGCCCGACTCCTTGAGCAGACGGTGCACCTCGTTGAACTGATCGAGAGTCATCCCCTTGGGGTGGAAGTAGACGGCAATGGCCACGAATGCCTCCTCTGCACATGCCTGGATGCCCAGCGTGTGATCGCCGACGATTCTATCTATCTGCAACTGCGAAGGGCCGAGGATCTCGAACACCTGCACTCGTAAGTTCGTGCGACGGTGGGGCAAGCAAATTGGGCTGCCGGACACGACGTGGCGTTGCGCAACTGCTCTGTTGCGTCGGCACATCCGACCTTGGAGCAGGTCCGCGAAATCCAACCCATGTGGAGAATGTGAACGGACTCGACCCCTCCCACCCTGGGGGGTCGCTGGTCGAGGGTCAGGCGGTGCGTGCCCCGTGGAGCAGATCGTCCATGTTGTCGTAGAAGAACTTCGAACGATCTTGTTCGCTGGATGCCGCGAGCGCATCGTCGAACTTCTGCAGCGGATTCCTGCCACCCTCCGGGTGCGGGAAGTCGGTCGAGAACATGAAGAGCTCGGCGCCGGACTGCTCGATCATCCAATCCACCGGCTCCCCCGGGAACGGGGTGAATTTGAGATGCCGGCGCACGTAGTCGGAGGGAGTCAACTCGAGTCGCTGCAGCGGCTCTTCCGTGCGGCGGAACGCCCGGATCCCGTAGTCGAGGTGGCGCATCCACGACACCACCCAAGCCGCCCCCTGCTCGATACAACCTCCACGCAGCTTCGGGAAGCGGTCGAAGAGCCCGTCGTAGATCAGCGTTCCGAGGAACACCTCCGGGGAGTGAGGGATCGCGAGGAAGTCCTTCGATCGCACGTTCTCACCACCCCCCAGGTGATCGGGAACCGGCATCCCGTTGTTGTGAAAGGCGGGGTCGAGGAGCCTCCCACCGCCACCCACGTGCAGGACGAAGGGCACGTTCGCTTCGCTGAGCACGTCCCAGAAGCCATCGAGGTCCGGATGGGTCGGACCACGCGTCCCTGCGGCCGTCGAGGGAACCATGACCGCCGCGCAACCGGTCTCGACCGCTTCGATGGCCAGCGCGATGGCGCGACCCGGGTCGACCAGCGGGACGAACGCCACCGGCAGCAGCCGTGTGTCCTGCGAGCAGAAGTTGGCCATCGCCCTGTTCTGTGCCGAACTCCCCGCATAGAGCCGATCCTCGTTCTTGCCGGCGAACCTGGCCGTGGCGAAGGTGGCGAACACGAGCTGCGCCTCGACGCCGAGCAGGTCCAGGACCCGGCTCCGCTCGGTCGGGTCGAACGCACCCATGGCGTGCCACCCCTTGTCCTGCATGAGACGGTCCTCCGCCAGCTTCGCTGCTTCTGTGTCCGTACGCCGCGCTTCTGATTTCGCGACCGCGTCGGCCAGCACCGCCGCGAGGCGATCACTCGTCACATCGCGCAGCAGGTCCTTGCACGCCGGGTCGACGAAGTCGTCGAGGAAGTCGGCGAGCTCCATGACATGACTGTCGGCGTCGAGAACGCTCCGCTCCCCTACATAGGTTGTCGGCTCCACGGCGGCACCAACCCTTCCCGTTCGGTGACAAAGTGTCACTTTACTGTGACAGAATGGCACCGTGAGCCCCACCAGCGCAAGGGCGCCCAGATCGTCGGACCGCACAGGGGTCGCCGGAGGGCGCCTCCGGAGCTCCGCCCGCCGCGATGCCCTGATCGACACCGCCGTGGCGCTGGTCGAGGCAAACGGCGTGCACGAGGTGTCGATGGAGGCGGTGGCCGAGCACGCCGGGGTCAGTCGGCCCCTCGTGTACAAGCACTTTGCCAACCGCGACGAGCTCCTGGCCGCGGTGTACCGGCGGGAAGCGTCGAAGTTGCACGCAGAGCTCGCAGCAGAGGTGGCTGCGGCAGCCAGCGTCGAAGACATGTACCGCGTCCTGCTGCGCGGTGCGATTCGGGCGACGGTGGAGCGGGGCCAGATCTTCACCGCTCTCCGCGCCGCCGGCGGATGGAACCGGGACGTCCGCCAGGAGCAACGTTCGCGAGATCGCGACACGGTCCGGGCCTTCGCCGCCGTGGCGGCCCGGCAATACGGACTGGATCGGGAGCGTTCCATCTCGGTCACGGCCGTGCTCTTGGGCGCGCTCGACGCCGTGCTGGCGCAATGGCGTCTCGATCGAAGCGAGAACAGCGGGATCGTCCTCGAAGAGACGTACGTGGCCATGGTCGTCGGCGCGTATTCGGCGGGGCATCGGGGCTAGGTCGACCGGAGGCACGGACCATGGAGATCGTCCAGGAAGTCTGCGAGCGCGGTGTGGTCGAGCGACGCGTCGACCTCGAGGTGGAGGGCGGGGAGATCGTGCCGGGCATCGTCTGGCTGCCCGAGGGTGCGACCGGGCCCCGGCCGACGGTGATCCTCGGTCACGGAGGCGTGGTCCACAAGCGCGCCCCCGAGGTGCTCGGGCTCGCCCGGCGCCTCGTGCGGCACCGGGGCTATGCGGCCGTCGCCCTCGACGCCCCCGAGCACGGCGAGCGCATCACCGACAAGGAGGCGGCCCGGGCCAGGCGCCGTTTGATCCAGGCTCGCATCGACGAGGGGCCCGGAGCCGGTCTGCCCGTGGTGACGCAGGCCAACCAGCCGTTTGGATTCCCCGACCGACTCACCGCCCACGTCGGAGAGCTCACCGCCTTGGTCGACGACCTCGTCTCGACCGGGTTCAGCGACGAACGTCTGGGTTACTGGGGGCTGTCCATGGGTACCGGCATCGGCCTCCGATTCGTGGCCTCCGATCACCGGGTCAAGGCTGCCGTGCTCGGCCTGGCCGGCTTGGGGGGCGGTATGGGTGGGCCCGAGTTCGAGAAGGCGGCCCGCTCGCTCCGGGCGCCGATCCTGTTCCTCTTCCAGTGGGACGACGAATTGATCGCCCGCGATGCGGGTGTCGCCCTCTTCGACGCCATCGGTTCGACCGACAAGACGCTGCACGTCAATCCGGGGGGTCACGTCGAGGTGCCCGTCTTCGAGAACGACTCGGCCGAGTCGTTCTTCGTCCGGCACCTCGGTGACGGCCGGTAACCAGGCGCATCACTCCAGTCGCTCCGTCACCCCCGACCTGTGGGTCCGAACCCACATCCGTCTGCCGCGATCAACTCGCCCCGAAGAGCGGGGGCAGGGTGGTCGGCCACTGGCCCAGCGTGTACCGCTTGCCGCCCAGGACGGCGACGAAGGTTCCCGTCACGCCGTTGAGCGGCGACGTCTTGGTCCCGTCCCAGTAGACGAAGCGGGCATCGTCGGCCGCCGTGTGGACGCCTCCCCCGGGCTTCCCCGTCGGCCCCAGGTTGTAGGTCCACTGACCGTATTGATAGGCCGGCGCGCCGAGGGTGGGCATCGCATGGATCCCCCGGGCCATCGTGCTCGGCGTCAGGTCGGGCCCGGCCGCCTGCAGGTCGTTGAAGATCTCCACCAGGTGCCGTAGTTGCCGTCGGTGCCCTTGGGGATCGCGTGCCCGGTCAGCTTCTGGTAGAGCTGGCCGGCCAGCGACTGCGGGCCGGTCAGGGCGGTCGACGGCGAGCTCTCGGACAGGCCGAACATGTGGCCTTGGATCTCCGGCAGGTCGTAGAGCCCTTGGGCCACCTGGTCCTGGTCGGTCAGGGCCGAGCCGGTCATGAACCACTCGGGGTGGTAGTTCTGCGCCGCCGCCGCCTTGGTCAGCAGGCCGAGCGAGAAGGGGTCGGCCGAGCAGATGACCGTGGTCACCCCGGCCGCCTTGAACTGGATGACGGCCTGCTGCGCCGATTGCTGGAAGGTGGAGATGTCCAGGTTGTAGTTGAAGCTGGGCGACAGTGCGCTCTTGTTGACGTGGTACTTGTGCTCGACCTGATTGACGAAGTCCTTGGTGCAGTTCAGGTACTGGGAGACGTTGGGGACGAAGGCGGCGAACTTCCGCACCGTGCCCTTCAGGGTCGGGTCACCGGCGTACGTGGCCTTCTTCCCGGCCAGCATGTGGGCCACCACCTCGGCCTCGGAGTCCGTGATCGTGTTGCAGTTCTGGGTGGTCGACCACACGTAGGGATTGACCGCCTCGAACGATGCCTCGTCGAAGTAAGGGTCACCCTTGGAATTCCACCAGGTGGTGCTGGGCGGCACAGGTGGAGAAGGGGCCGGTGCCCCCGTAGGAGTCTCCGTTCGTGATGCCCGTCTCCCCGAAGGCGTGCATCTGATTGGCGATCGCGTCGGCGTCGGCGCAGGCCTGCGGCTGGCCCTGCCCCAGCTCCTCGGTGGTGAAGCTGGCTTGGGTGGTGTACGGCGTGATGACCACCTTGCGCCCGTAGAGGTCGTAGGCCTTGTTGAAGTAGTTCAGGAAGACCTGCTGCACCTGGCTGATGACCTGAGGGATCGCGCCCCCGGCCGCCTTGGCCTGCGCCTCGATCTCCTGGGTGTCCGCGGCACTGGGGAACTCGCGCTCGGCCAGGGTGATGGTGGTGGCCGTGACGCCGTTGGAAGTGGCGCCACCGTTGTTCCCGGTGAACTTCGGGATGCACGGCGCGGCGTACGGCGAGGCGAACTGCGGAGCCGACGGCGTGCACTTGGCGCCCGCGCTGGTGGTGCCCGTGCCCACCTTGATGCCGCCCGACGCCGGGTAGGCCCACGGGTACGGGCCCTCACCGGCCGGCCCCGAGGTCTTCAGCACCGGGGACGTATTCGATGCCCCCGCAGGCGGGACCATCACCAGTGCGCTGAGCACGACCGCTCCCAGCACGACGGCGGAGCGTGCCCCGCGCACCATCCGGCGCCCCGCAAAGTGTCGCGAGGCAACGTTGATCGACCTTTGGCCCGACGTTGTCATGGCCCCCCTTTTGCGTCTGATCGACGTGGGGCGGTGATCCCCCCCACCCTTCCATCTGCTTGGCCGGAAACGTTAGTGACAGCGCGTTACCTTTGCGCTGTCAGGGCGCGACCACTTGGGGGTGGCATGGACGTCGTGCAGTGATCGGTCGAGCCACATGTGGCCTCCGGGCGCTGAGGATGACAGGGCAACGTGACGATTCCTGAGGCCGGGGCACCCCCGCCGGCTCAGGTGGACCGCGGCCTGCGCCAGCGAGGGGCCTCGCTGTGGCGGTCGACCCGCGGCGCCCTGGCCTGGATCTTTGGCGCAATCGGGGTGTGGATCCTCCTGGCCGCCATCCTGCCCAAGGGCCTGCCCCTCGGCATTGTGCTCCTCGGTCTCGTCTACGGCTCCATCTACGCCATCCTGGCCGTGGGCATCGTCCTCATCTACCGCGGGGACCGCATCATCAACTTCGCCCAGGCCCAGATCGGCGTCCTGCCGGCCGTGCTGGCCATCGAACTGGTGGTGACCTTCGGGGTTCCCTACGTGCTGGCCGCATTGGCCGGCATCGGCGCCGCCGTCATCCTCGGCGCGTTTGCCAGCTTGTTGCCCCGCCACTTCCGCAACAGCTCCCGGTTGATCCTGACCGTGGCCACCATCGGGCTGGCCCAGCTGTTGACCGGGTTGGCCACCCTGGCTCCCATCCTCTTCTGCAACCCGGCCACCAACCAGGCGTGCACCAACGCCTCGAACAGCCAGTCGGTCAACACGCCGCTCCACGTGTCGTTCACCATCGGTCCGGTGCTGTTCAGCGGCAACGACATCGTGGCCGTGGTGGGGGCCGCCCTCGTCGCGTCCGCCCTGGCCCTGTTCATGCGCTACTCCAAGTACGGGCTGGGCATCCGGGCGGCCGCCGAGAACAGCGATCGCGCCACCCTGCTCGGGATCTCGGTGGCCCGCCTCGACACCATCATCTGGGTGCTGGCCGCCATCCTGTCCACCCTGGCCATCTTGTTGCAGGTGCCGGTCCTCGGGTTCGGCGGATTCCAGACCGTCACCGCGGGAGGCGACGAGATCCTGCTGCGCATCCTGGCTGCTGCCGTGATCGGGCGGATGGAGAGCATGCCCCGGACCGTGGTGGCGGCACTGGCCATCGGCGTGTTCGATGCCGGGGCCACCTGGACCTACTCCAACACGACCTACGTGGACGCCTCACTGGTGATCGTCATCGTCGTGGCCCTCCTCCTGCAACGGCGCTCCCGCGCTCGGGTCACCGAGGGCGAGCAGTCGAGCTGGCGCTACGTGGCCTCGGTGCGGCCCATCCCGCGCCAGCTGGCCAGCCTGCCCGAGGTGCGCTGGAGCCTCCGGGTCATGAAGGTCGGCTTCGTCGCCGTGGTGGCCCTGCTCCCGCTGCTGCTCAGCGGGAGCCAGACCTATCTGGCCTCGCTCATCGTGGTGTACGCCATCGTCGGTCTCTCGCTGCTGGTGCTGACGGGATGGACGGGACAGATCTCGCTCGGGCAATTCGGACTGGCCGGGATCGGAGGCGCCACCACCGTGGTCCTCTACTCCCGCCACGGGTGGAACTTCTTCGCCGCGCTGGCCCTTGGCGTCCTCGTCGGCGCCCTGGTCTCCCTGTTCATCGGGCTTCCGGCACTGCGCATGTCCGGGCCGTTCCTGGCCGTGACGACCCTGGCCTTCGGCGTCACCGCCTCGTCGTACTTCCTGCAACCCAACTACCTGCCCTGGTTCGTGACCTCCCAGGCCAACCGGCCCACGCTGTTCGGGGCGAGCATCTTGAACTCGGACTCGCAGGTCTATTACTTCTGCCTGGCCGGCTTCTTCCTCGTCTTGCTGGCGGTGCGCTCTCTGCGCCAGAGCAGAACAGGCCGGGACCTCATCGCCACCCGCGACAACGAGCCGGCCGCGCGGGCGGCCGCCGTCAACACGACCGGTCACAAGTTGTTGGCCTTCGCCATCTCGGGCGGCATCGCCGGGTTCGCCGGCTCGCTCTTCGCCGTGCAGCAGCAGGGCATCAACAGCGGGTCGTTCACCGCGGACATCAACATCACCATGTTCTCGATGGTCGTCATCGGCGGCCTCGGCTCCATGCCCGGCGTGATCCTCGGCGCGGTGGTGGTGTGGGGCGCGCAGTACTACCTCCCGTCGGGCTACGCCCAGTTCGTCAACGGGTTGGGCATCCTGCTGCTCCTGCTCTTCCTGCCCGAAGGCATCGGCGGCCTCCTCAACCGCGGCCGCGACGGGCTGCTGCGCGTGGTCGCCCGCCGCCGCGGGATCACCGCGGCCGGGATCTGGCGCCGGCCCGACGAGGATCCCGGCGGCGCCCCCACGCCACAGGACCAAGAAGCGCCGCGGCCCGGTTCGGTCAGCCGCCCGACCGCCGACGTGCTCACGCTCGGGCTCGATTCGGGTGCCCATGGCTGAGCGCACCGGCCCCTTCCCGCCGCGACGCCGGCCCTCGCGTCTCACCGGTGACTTTTCGCCGCGCCCCCTGATCGCCGTCATGGGCCTGGGCGCCATCCTGCCCATGAGCGCCGTGACCTTCGTCCTCCTGCTGCCCCAGATGCAGGACGCCTACCACCAGGGGCTCTCCATCCTGGCCCTGGTGGCGGTCCAGCAGGTGCAGACGGGCCTCGGCACCGACCTCCCGTTGGCCCTGGTGGCCAACCAGACCTCGCGGATCAGGGTTCTGGTCGGGGCAGGCGCATTCTTCACCGCCGCCGCCGCCGTCCTCTGGCTCGCGGGAGTGTTCCCCAACCAGATCCTGCTCTACGCGGGCGCCATCGGGGTCGTGCTCGGCGGCGGCGCGCTGACCTCGACGCAGAACTCGCTCCTGTGCGACTACTACCCGGTCAGCCTGCGACCGCGGGTGATTCTGGCCCAGCGGGCGGCCCTCGTTTTCGGCCTCAGCCTGTGCCCCCTCCTGGTCGCGACGCTGGCCTACGCCTTCGGCTGGCAGGCGTCGTTCTTCGTGCTGGCTGCCGGTGCCCTCCTCTTTGTGGTGCTGGCCGCCCGGCTCCCGGACCCCGGCCCTCCCGGCGGCCTCCCGCCAGGCGACCCGGACCTCGCCGAACCTCCGGCGGAGCGCGCGACGCTGCCCGAAGCGGCGCGGGTCATCGCCACCACCCGATCCCTTCGCCTGCTCTACTACTCGCTCCCGTTCCTGGTCGGGACCGTGCTCGGCTTCACCTTCTACGCCATCGCGTACTACGAGAACGTCTTCCACCAGGACGCAACGCAACGCGCCCTGCTCTTCGGCTTGGCCGAGCCGGGGGCAGTCGTCGGCCTCGTCATCGGCACGGTGCTCCTGCCGCGGCGCATCGCGGCCGACCCGGGGAAGGCGCTACGGACAATCGGGTGGCTGGCGGTGGTTGCCGCCGCCGGGGCAGCGGGCTTGGCCCTCGCCCCCGATGTCGCCGCGGCCGCTGCCGCGCAGCTGGTCTTCGTCACCGCCTCGGCCGTCGTGATCGCCGGCGTGTACGCCATGCTCTCGGTGTCGTTGCCCACCCGCACCATCACCTTGGGCTTCGCGCTCTCCACGGTCTGGCTGACCTTTGGCGTCCTCCTCATCGGTGCCCCCAACGGGGTCCCCACCGTCAACTCGCTCATCACCAATGCCTTTGGCTACCGCGCCTCGTTCTGGATCTTCGTGCCGCTGTTCATCGTCGGCGCGTCGCTGCTCCGCTCGGCCTCCCGTTTCGTGGCCGAGGACATGGCGAAGCGCAAGGTCACCGAGGAGGCGGATGCCATCGTGCGCCGGGAACGCGCCGCCGGGACGGGCCATCTCCTGATGGTGCGCTCACTCGATGCGGGCTACGACGGCGTCCAGGTCGTCTTCGGCGTCGATCTCGATGTGGACGACGGCGAAATGGTGGCGGTGCTCGGCACCAACGGCGCCGGCAAGTCCACGCTCATGCGGGCGATCTCCGGCCTGGTGGTGCCGACCGCGGGTGAGGTCATGTTCGACGGTCAGGCCATCACCACCTACGAGGCCCACCGGATCACCGAGGCGGGCATCCTGCAGGTGCCCGGAGGTCGCGGCATCTTCCCCGGGCTCACCGTGGCCGAATGCCTTCGGGTGGCCGGCTGGCTGTACGACCGCGAGGACCAGGACCTGGCCCGGGCCACCGAGACCGTGCTCGAGTATTTCCCGGTGCTGTCCCGCCGTTGGCACACTCCGGCGGGGTCACTCTCGGGTGGCGAGCAGCAGATGCTCAGCCTCTCCATGGCCTTCATCGCCAAACCGAAACTCCTGATCATCGACGAACTGTCCCTGGGGCTCGCCCCCACGGTGATCGAGAGCCTGCTGGGCATCGTCGAGGGCATCCACGACCGCGGCACGGCCGTCATCCTGGTCGAGCAATCCGTCAACCTCGCCCTCCGGCTGTGTGATCGGGCCATTTTCATGGAAAAGGGTCAAGTGGTCTTCTCGGGGCCGACCGCCGACCTGCTCGAGCGCCAGGACATCGTCCGGGCCGTGCTCCTGGGCGGAGCCGACGATGCACCCTCCGACACCGTCCCGGCGGTCACCATCACCAGCACAGACCTCGCGCCGCCGGTCGTCGCACCTCTGGACGCTCACGACGCCGTGCTGTC
Source organism: uncultured Acidimicrobiaceae bacterium (assembly GCA_963769095.1). GTDB lineage: Bacteria > Actinomycetota > Acidimicrobiia > Acidimicrobiales > RAAP-2 > Bog-473. The sequence continues at coordinate 403,917 of CAVYKO010000008.1, read as the reverse complement.
GGCCCGTGGCCTCTACCAGCGCTTCGGCGGGGTGGTGGCGGTCGACGATGTCGACCTCGATCTCTACGGGGGCGAGATCCTGGGCCTGCTCGGGCCGAACGGTGCCGGCAAGACCACCATCTTCGAATTGCTCTCGGGCGAGCGGCGCTCCAAGCAAGGCCGGATCACCATGGGAGAGGACGACATCACGTCGTGGCCCGCCTATCGAAGAGCCGAGCACGGGCTCGGTCGCTCCTTCCAGGCCGCCCGGTTGTGGCCGGGCCTCACGGTGCACGAGTCCGTGATGGTGGCGATCTCACACCACATCTCCTCGCCCGGGGCGGCGGCGGCCATGCTGGGCCTGCCGACCGTGCGCCGATCCGAGCGCCGCCTGCGCCAGGCCACCGACGAGATCCTCGAGCCTCTCGGGCTGGCGCAATACTCCGATCAACTCACCTCCGATCTTTCGACGGGCGTCCGGCGCCTCCTCGAGCTGGCGGTGATCATCGCCATGGGCCCGAGCATCGTCCTGCTCGACGAGCCGTCGGCCGGGCTGGCCCAGGCCGAGACCGAAGCCATGGCACCGGTCCTGCTCGAGACCAAACGCCGGCTCGACTGCTCGATGATCCTCATTGAGCACGACATGGGCCTGTTGCGCCAGTTGGCGGATCGGGCGATCGCCCTCGACGTCGGCGCCGTCGTGACGACGGGGAATCCAGAGGACGTCCTGAATCATCCGCGTGTGATCGAGTCATATCTCGGAGTCGCCGCCCAGTGAGCCGTCGCCCTCGCGGCGCCATCGTCAGCCTCGTTGGCGTGACCGTGGCCGCCATGATCCTGACGAGCTGCCAGACGGCGCCCCGCCGAGGTGTGGCCACGACCGTCTATCCGGTCCGGGGCCACTGCAACACCTCGGCTGTCGTCGAGGTGGGTGCCTCCCTCCCTCTGAGCGGTCCCGACCGCGCGGCCGGGCGCGCCCAATTGCTGGGACTCGAGTTGGGCGTCGACGGAGTCAACGCCGGCGGGGGCGTGCTGTCGGCTCATCGGTGTCTGGAATTGCTCTACAAAGACGATCGCTCTGATCCTGCGGTCGACAATCAGGCCCTCTTGGACCTTGTCAATCAGGAGAAGGTCTCGTTTCTCGTGGGACCCTTTCTGGCCCTGGACGATCCGGCCAACGTCGACCACATCGGTGCGCTCGGGACCGCCTCTGCGAGCTACTCCGCACTCGCCGTCACCTTCAAACCCAGTGAGTTCCCCGACAACTTCCCAGTCGCATCGTCGATCACGGACCAGGCGGGCGTGCTGGTGGCGACCGCCAAGCGCCAACACCTCGACCGCGTTGCCCTCGTCCGCTCCAGCTCGCAGGTGGCCGCCGAGGGGGCCAGCGCATTCCGGAGCAAGGCCCGTTCGGCCGGTCTCACCGTCGGCGCCACGACCTTCGTCGTCGATTCCCCGACCGCCGCGAGGTCGGCTTGGACCGCGCTCAGTGCCGGGCACCCGAGCGCCGTCGTGGTCTTCGACAGCGGATCGACCCTGGCTCCATTGCTCACGGCCCGCCGCAGCGCCGGCTCTTCACTGCCCGTCCTCGCCTCCTCGCCGAGCACCCCGGTGCTCCCGGCGGCGGCCGTCAACGGCGTCCAAGTCATCGTGCCGAAGACGTTGGTCGTTGCACGCCACGTTCCTGCCGGTCTGGAGTCATTCCGGGCCCGGGTGCTCCGCGCCCTCCATCAGACACAGCTCGACAGCCCTCTGACGACCTATGCGCAGGGGTACGACGCACTCCATCTCTTCGCCAGCGCCGCCAGTGGAGTGAACGCCTATGACGCGGCCAGCATCCGCACCTTTCTTGAGAACGCCAACTTCGAGGGACTCCTCGGGACGTACGACTACACCTCGACCGCCCACCAGGGATTGGCCCCGACACAGCTGACCGTGTCTCCGCTCGATTCGCTGTCCAATGGGCTCTACGTCGTGACAGGTTCGAAGTGACCCCGGCTGCGTCGAACCTGCCGATTGCACCGCTCCCGAGGACGGGTCGGTGACGATCGACGGCGCGTGGTGACGCTGCGGGGATCCACTTCAGGCCTATGGCCGGGCCTTTTCGTGGAGGTGAAGGGACTCGAACCCTCGGCCTCTACATTGCGAACGTAGCGCTCTACCAGCTGAGCTACACCCCCGGGGGTGGCCTCAGGATACTCGGGCTTCCCGGAGGTCCCGAATGCGCCCGGCGACCACGTGGAGCGCCTTAGCGGGCCGCCGCCTGCCGCGCCTCGAAGAACTCGTCCTCGTCCCAGGCACCCGGGTAGCCGGCGCTGGCCGGGTCCACGTGGCCCCCGGCGTCGGTGCCGGATCCCCCCGCCCGGATCGGTGCACCCGTTGCTGTGCTTGCAGCTCGTTGGCGTACGCCATCAACGCGACCAGGGCGAGCGCGGCGAGGCCGCTCAGGCCGGTGAAGATCCAGGCGAGGTGCATGCCCGGCCACAGACCGATGATTGCCGTGGACACGGCGACCCCGCACAGGCACCGCAGCACCATGTTGAACCGCCGGCGCGCGTCCTCCCGCCGCAGGACACGCAGGTCCGCCCCCACCTCGGGCATGCAGACCGGCTCGGGGCGGTCCAGGACGCCGATGCGCTCGTAGTGGCAACCCTCGTCGTCGTCCACGTCAGCTGCCGCCGCGTTCTCGGTCGGCCGCAGCAGGACGAGCTTCGGGCGTGAGCTGTCCGGAGGCAACGGGAAGGTTTGGGGTGCGGGCGCGCCGGGAAGTGCTGTATGCAGCCGGTATGCCGGCGCAACGGTTTTCGGCCCGGCATGCTCAAGGAGCTGCAGCTGATGATGAAAGCTCTCAATGGAGCCAACACCCTGCCGCTCGCCAAAGCGCCGCCACGCGCTTGGCGCCAGGACTATCACCCAGAGCACAGCTACGAGCCCCAGCAAGATCACAATCGCCACTCCCCGACGACCTACCTTCGCTCTTAGCTAAAAAGCCTATTCAACGGCCTTTTAGAAATGGTGGATGGTGGGGAAATGCACAGCGCCGACCACGTCGGCACTTCTCCGCTTAGTGTCGATTTGTACCAACGTCGCGGGGCCGATTCAAGCGCGTTCTTGCGGCCCTGCTCATGAGCGGTGGCTCAGCCCGAGATGGCGCGACTCCACCATCTTCCGTCGGAGTTCCCCACCGTCACCGGCACGTCGAAGCAGGCCGAGACGTGCTCCGAGGTGATCACCTCGCCCAGTGGTCCGGCCGCGATGAGCGACCCACCTCGCATCAGGCCACCGTGGGTGAACCCGCGCGGGATCTCCTCGCAGTGATGCGTCACCAGGACCACCGGCGGGCTGGCCTCGTCGGAGGCCACGGCGGTGAGGCGCACCAGCAGTCGCTCGCGGGCGCCCAGGTCAAGCCCCGCGAACGGCTCGTCGAGCAGGAGGAGCTCGGGTTCGCTCATGAGCGCCCGCGCCAACAGCACCTGCTGGCGCTCGCCCTCTGAGATCACCCCGAACGACCTGTCTGCGACGTCCGCGACGCCGCCCTGGGCCAGGAGGCGATCGGCCTTCTCCCAGTCCGCCCCCGTATAGGTGTGCCACCAGGTCTCGAGGGCGCCATGGCGTCCGCTGACCACGACCTCCCGGGCGGTTACGTCGGCCCGCAGCTGTCGGGTGACGGCGCCGCTGACCAAGGCGACCCGCGGGCGCAGGGTCCGGACGTCGACACGGCCCAGCCGCGCTCCCAACACGTCGACTTGTCCCGAGGTCGGCCACAGGCGCGCCCCGGCGACCTGCAGCATGGTGGTCTTGCCCGAGCCGTTCGGACCGAGCACGACCCAGCGGTCGCCGTGATCGACCTGCCAGTCGATGCCGTCGAGCACCGGCACGCCATCGCGACGGACGGTGACGCCGTGCAGCGCCACAGCCGGGCGGTGGCTCACCCCCCGGCGGGGTCGCCCGGTCCGAGTCGACGCGTGATCCGTCCGATGAGGCCCGAGCAGCACTGCGCCCAGGTCCGCTCACCGGCCAGCCAGAGCCAGATCTCCCTGCCGGTAGTCGACGACGACCTGCGCCAGCCCGTCCTCGCTCAGGCCGACGGTCGCAAGCGACCTCCAGCGCGACCAGAGCCACGGCACCAGGCCGTCTTCGGCGCACAGCACGGCCTCGAGGTCACGCCCCTCGCGCACGACCGCGTCGGTCCACGCCTCGGCCCGAACCAGGGGCTCGTCCGGCACGTGCAGCACGGGTGCGACGGTCACGCTCAATGGCGGATGTAGACGGGCTGGCGGTCCGAACCGTCGTAGGCGCGCACGTGCTCTTCGAATTCGATGAACAAGGGGGCGTCGGGATCGAGTTTGCGCTGCAACGAGCGGTTGGCGATCTTCTTGTCCAACGCGTCCAGGCGGAGGAGGGCGGCCGGGTCGTCCAGGCCGCGGACGTCCAGCTTTGCCCTTGCCGCCTGGAAGGCCAGCCGGCCACGCTCGGTGCGGATGAGGACGCTGGTCCAGCCGGTCATGGAACCGACGCTGCCGACCGAGATGTCCGCTGAACGGCCGAGGAAATCGGCGCACTCGTCACAACCCTTCAGGGCGGCGCCGTGGAAATCCTTCACCGGTTCGTCGACGGCGAGCTCGCCGTCGCGGTACTCGACGATCATGCGCCCGTGGATGACGTCCATCTTCGAGACACGGTCGAGGTCGACGCCCCGCTTGTCGCGCAGCTCGCGCAATGTCAGGGCCTCGTAGTCGAAGTTCTTCGTGCACATCAGGGCGATGGACAGCACCACCGCATCGACGCGGTGAGCGCCGGTCGGCCAGCGGCGGGCCTGCATGGCGCGGAGTCCCTGCACCTCGCACGGGGTACCGACGACCGCAATGCGAGGTTTGGGCGGCAGCTTGTAGCGCGAAAGGTCGAGCTCGGCGAGCGCCATGGTCTGGTTGTAGAAACTCCCGGCGGACGCCCGGATCTCGTCGGCGCTCGTCGCGATGGTGGCGATGCCCTTCCACTGTTCGTCGGGGTCGGCGCTCGGCTTGGAGACCAGGGCCCCGTCGATCTCACCGGCGGCGAGCAAGCCGATCAGGAGCGCGCTGACCGCGCCGCCATCCTGCGCGTCGTCGTTCTGGGTGCCGGCGCGCACCGCGTAGGACTCCACGACCGCCCCCAGCCCGTCGGCCGGTGGACCACCGCTGATCTTCCAGTACGTGTCCGACGAGTCGGAGCGCACCTGGTCCGGTTGCACCGCCGCGTCCTCACCGCCCTCGATCGTCGACGGCGGCCACAACGCCTCGTAGCGCAGGCCGCCGCGCGGGCAGAAGTCCCAGCAGAGCGAGCAGCCGGTGCACATCTTGACCAGCTCGGGCAGGTTGGTGTCCTCGTCGATGCCGATGGAGTTCGACGGGCACACGGCCACACACGTCCCGCACTGGATGCAGCGGTCGGCGTGGATCACGCCCGCCTCGAGCTCCCAGAACCACACCTTGCCGGGAGGTTCGATGATGCCGTTCATCTCTTCGCGAAGCCGGTAACGCTTCACGACGTCACCGCTTCGTTCGCGCCGGTCAGCAGCGACTGCAGTTCCTCGGGAGCGGTGCGCCGCGCCCACAGGTAGAAGGGCTCCTCGGGACGGTGGTCGTCCCGGTAGCGGGAGACCACCCGGAGGAGAGCATCGGGAACCCGGTCGACCGGCAGGGCACCGACCAACCAGTCGATGAACGCGGCGTCGGGGCCGAGCGAGCCGCCAAGCCCGATGTCGACTGCCTCTTCGATGTGCTCGTCGACGTGCGCGATGTCGCCGCGGAAACCGATGTCGGCGATCTGTGGTTGGGCGCACGAGGCGGAGCAGCCCGAGAAGTGCATGCGGATGACGCCCGCACCGCTGCCGGCCTTCCCGTTGCCATTGCCGTTGTCGCCGTCCGAGAGCTGGGCGTCGAGTGTCCGCGCCCACTTGACCGCGCGCTCCTTGGTCTCGACCACCGCAAAGCGACAGAATTCGGAGCCGGTGCAGGCGACGACGCCGCGCTCGAAGGGACCGGGAAAGGGCGAGTACTGCTCGATGAGCGGCTCCGCCAGCAGGTCGTCGAGCCGATCCTCGGGGACGCCCGAGACGATGAAGTTCTGGTCGGTGCCGATGCGCACGCCGCCGTCGCCATAGGTCTCCGCCAGGCGCGCCAGCTCGACGAGATCGATGCCGTGCATGCGCCCCACGGGCACCGAGCAGCCGACGTAGAACAGGCCCGGCTGCTTCTGGGGGTGGACGCCGACGTGGTCGCCCCGGAAGGCGGTGGTGAGCTCACGGCCGGCGGGCTCCAGCGCGAAGTTCGTCCGCTCGTCGAGGGCGGCGCGGAAGCCCTCGGGGCCCAGCTCCTGCGCCAGGTAGCGCATGCGGGCCAGCCCCCGGTTCTCGCGGTTGCCCAGCTCGCCGAAGAGGACGGCGACGCCGCGGCACAGCTCGACCGCCTGGTCGGGCCGGATGAACACGTCGATGTCCGATGCCATGCGCTCGCCATCGGAGAGCCCGCCGCCGATCAGCACGTTGAAGCCGACCGTGCCGTCCGCCCGCTCGGCCGGCCACAGCCCGACGTCGTTGATCTCGATGCGCGCGCAGTCCTCGGTGCATCCCGTCACGGCGATCTTCCACTTGCGGGGCAGGTTGGCGTACTCGCGGTTGCCGGTGAAGAACGCCGAGATGGTCTGGGCGACCGGGTACGCCTCGACCACTTCCTTCTGGTCGATGCCCGAGACAGGGCAGGAGCAGACATTGCGGGCCGAGTCGCCGCATGCTTGCACCGTGGTCAGCCCGACCTCCCAGAACCGCTGCCAGATCCGCGGCACGTCGGCGATGCGGATCCAGTGCAGCTGGATGTCCTGACGGGTCGTGAGGTCGGCGTACCGGTTGCCGAACACCGGGCTGTCGTCGGGGCCCTCGGCGAAGGCGTCGGCCGCCACCCCCACCTCCCGCACCTGCGCCGCGGTCATGACCCCGCCGGGCACCTTGATGCGCATCATGAAGGCGTCGCCGCCCTGCTTCTGGGGGTACATGCCGACCCACTTCAAGCGTTCCATCTCGCCCGGCACCTTGTTGATGGAGTCGGCCCCCTGCTTGGAATAGGTGTCGATCACCGCCTGGGCCACCTCGAAGGGGTGGCGCGCCAGTTTCATCTGCTCGACGTTGTTCAGCTCTCCGATGTTGCGGTACGGGCCGGACGAACTTGAGGCCGCGGTCACGCCGGCCCCGGAATTCCATGCCGTAGGGATTGTCGAGGTCACGCGGCACTAGGCGTGGAGGCCGCACTCGGTCTTGTCGAGACCCGACCAGCGCCCGGCGCGCCCGTCCTCCCCCTCGGCAACCGGGCGCGTCGTCGGCGCGCACCCGATGGAGCGATAACCCTGCGACCACAACGGATGGACGGGCAGGTCGTGATCGACGAGATAGGCCGTGATGTCGTCGTCGGTCCACGTCGCCAGTGGATTGACCTTCACCAGACCGAACGTGGCGTCCCAACTCACGATCGGCGTGTCGGCTCGTGTCGGCGCGTCGGAGCGCTTCAGCGACGTCATCCAGGCTGCCTTGCCGGCGAGGGCCTGCTTGAGCGGCTCGACCTTGCGGAACTGGCAGCACTGCGCGCTGCCACAGGGGTGCGCCGCCGCCTCGGGCCCCGGTTTGGTGACGGTCAGGTTCAGCCCGTACCGGGTCCGCACGTCTTCGACGAAGGCGAGCGTCTCGGGGAAATGCGCCTCGGTGTCGAGGAAGACGACCTCGATGGCAGGGTCCACCTTGGTGGCGAGGTCGATCAGCACGATGTCCTCGAACGACGCGGCCAGGGCCAGCGAACGCCCGAACTCCCCGACCGCCCAGCGGATGGCCGTGCTGGCCGGAGCCGTCTCGAACTCCTTGCTGACCAGGGCCAAGTCTTCGGTGCTCATCGTCTGGTCACCTACGCTGATGTCGGTCACGGGTCCTCAATTTCCTGGGGCGTCGGGCCCCTTCCCCGGGCGTCCGCCGGCTGCCTTGACTGACGAACGAATGCGGGCTTTAGTATATATGACCAAAGTGGTCATGATTTAAAGAGGCCCCATGGACACCGCCGCCGCACTCAGATCTCAAGCCGATCGCCCCGACGCCGGACGTCCGGTCGCGCACCCGGGCGCGTCGGTGACGGCCCTGGTCAGGCCCGTCGAGCACCCCCTCGGCCACCTGGACCTGCTGGAGTCCCTGGCCATCTTCATCATCCGCGAGGTGGCGGCGGAGTCGGAACGGCCGGTCCTCCTCTTCAGCGGGGGCAAGGACTCCGCGGTCCTGTTGCACCTGGCCTCGAAGGCCTTCCGGCCTGGGGGGATCCCCTTCCCGGTGCTCCATGTCGACACCGGCCACAACTTCACCGAGGTCCTCGACTACCGCGACGCCCAGGTGGAGACGGAGGGCGCCCGGCTCCTCGTCGCCAAGGTGCAGGACTCCATCGACCAGGGCCGCGTGGTCGACCCGGGCCCGGGCGCCTCGCGCAATCGGCTGCAGACGACCACCCTCCTCGACGCCATCAACACCAACGGGTTCGACGCTGCGTTCGGCGGCGCCCGCCGGGACGAGGACAAGGCGCGGGCCAAGGAGCGCGTGCTCTCGTTCCGCGACTCGTTCGGGCAATGGGACCCCAAGCGGCAGCGCCCCGAGCTGTGGCAGCTGTACCAGGGCACGGTCCGGCCGGGCGAGCACCTGCGGGCGTTCCCGCTCTCGGACTGGACCGAGCTCGACATCTGGCAGTACATCCGCCGCGAGCGGATCGAGCTCCCGTCGATCTACTACGCGCACGAGCGCGAGGTCGTCGAGCGTGACGGCATGCTGCTCGCCCTCAGCGAGTGGGTGACGCCACAAGACGGCGAGCAGGTCCGCAAGGAGACCGTGCGCTTCCGCACCGTCGGCGACGCGACCTGCACCGGTGCCGTGCGGTCCGAGGCCGACACGGTCGAGGAGATCATCCGCGAGGTGTCGGCGTCCCGCATCTCCGAGCGGGGTGCCACCCGCGCCGACGATCGGTTCTCCGAGACGGCCATGGAAGACCGCAAACGCGAGGGGTACTTCTAGGCCGATGACGACGTTGCCCGGCTCGCCGCCGGTCGGCGGCGCCGAGCTCGGCGTCGACACGATGGATCTTGCTCCGCTTCGCGACCGTCGGATCGGTCGACGACGGCAAGAGCACCCTCATCGGCCGCCTGCTCTACGACACCCGGCAGCTCTTCGACGATCAGGTCGCCGCCATCGAGACGGCGTCGGAGCGCCGGGGGCTCGGCGAGGTCGACCTCTCGTTCGTGACCGATGGGCTGCGGGCGGAACGCGAGCAGGGCATCACCATCGACGTCGCGTATCGCTACGCCGCCACCCCGCACCGGAAGTTCGTGATCGCCGACTGCCCGGGGCACGTGCAGTACACGCGCAACATGGCCACCGGCGCCTCGACGGCCGACCTTGCACTCGTCCTCGTCGACGCGACCTCGGGGCTGCGGGAGCAGTCGCGCCGGCACATCTGCATCGCCGCCTTGCTCGGCGTGGACCAGCTCGTCGTCTGCGCGAACAAGATGGACCTCGTCGAGTGGGACCGCTCCGCCTACCAACGGATCGTCGACGAGATGGAGGCGCTGGCCCACCGGCTCGGCGTCTCGTCGTGCATCGTGATCCCGATCTCGGCGCTCCACGGCGACAACGTCGTGGAGCGCTCGGACTCGGCCCGCTGGTACGACGGGCCGACCGTGCTCGACGCGCTCGAGTCGGCCCAGGCGGGAGGATGGGCGGCTCAGCACGGCCTGCACCGGGGCAGTGGCGCCCGGCTGCCCGTGCAATGGGTGCTCCGCCAGCCCGGCGGCGGCCGCAGCTACGCGGGCATGGTGAACGGCGGACCGTTGCGTGTGGGCGACCCGGTGAAGGTGCTCCCCGACGGCGCCCAGACCACCATCCGCGGGATCGACACGGCGGACGGCCCGCTTGCAGCGCGCCGAGGTCGGCCTGTCGGTGTCGGTCCGGCTGGCCGACCATCTCGACGTCTCCAGGGGTGACCTCATCGCGGCGGCCGAAGAGCCCCCCGAGGTGACCGACAGCTTCGAGGCCACCGTGTGCTGGTTCCAGGAACGGCCGCTCAAGGCGGGGGACCGCCTGCGCCTCAAGCACACCACCCGGGTGACGCCCGTCGTCGTCGAAGAGGTGATCGGGCAGTTCGACGTCAACGCGCTGCACGTGACGCCGGCGGCCGAACTGGGCGAGAACGACATCGGCGTGGTGCGGCTGCGCACGGCCATGCCCCTCGCGGTGGACACGTACGCCACGGACCGCATCACCGGCAGCTTCGTCCTGATTGACGAGCAGTCCTTCGCGACGATCGCCGCAGGAATGGTCGGGCCGCCCCGGCTCCATGACTGACCCGGCACCGGCGCGCCCCTCCTTCTATCCGGCGTCGCTCGATGTGACCGGGCGCGCCTGCCTGGTGGTCGGGGGCGGATCGGTGGCCGCCCGTAAGGCCCGCACCCTCCTGGACTGCGGGGCGGCCGTCACCGTGGTCGCCCCGACGCTCGGCCCCGAGATGGAGGCGCTCTCCGACGAGCTCGCACACCTCGAGCGCCGTGCGTATGCACGAGGCGATGCGGCGCGGTTCCGTCTCGTGGTCACTGCCACCGGCCGGCCTGACGTCGACGGCGCCGTCCACGACGACGCCGAGACGGCGGGGGTATGGGTGAACAGTGCGGACGACCGCGCCCACTCCTCCTTCATCCTCCCGGCGGTGCACCGCGATGGACCCGTGACCGTGGCCGTATCGACGGGTGGCCTCAGCCCGGCGCTCTCGTCGTGGCTGCGCGACCGTCTGGCCGCAGAGTGCGGAGCGGGCGCGGGCGCGTTGGCCCATCTCCTCGGCGAGGCGCGCGAGCGTCTCCGGCAGGCCGGGCGGCCGAGCGACTCGGTCGACTGGAGGGCGTTGCTCGACGGACCCGCTCCCCCAGCTCGTGCGGGCCGGCGATTTGGACAACGCTCGGGCAATTGTCGCTGAAGTCACGATTGGCTAGGCCTTTCGGCCCTTTCAGCTCTCCCTGGTCACGCCGATATTTGCGAGAGCACTGAAGCATCGCTCTCGTTGTGACGATGGTGTCACTGCGGTCGGGCCCTCTGGCTCGACCCGTGTCGGCACGCATCTGCCACAGGGATCGGCGTGCGTGAGGAAGTCGGGGTGCATTGGCACCCGTGACTTGTCGAGGGGGGAACATGAAAACGTCGAGCGCTCGAGGCACCGGTGGGTGTGGCGTGGCGGTCAGCAGCACGGCCGACGGCGGTGCCGCGCTGCGCGATCTCGTGATGACGGCCCGGCGGTACGTCGTGGCGGCGTTGGCCACGATGCTCCTTCTGGCAGGCGCCATCGTGGTCACACCCGGTGGCGTCGCGCACGCCGACAACACGGTGTTCCAGTCGGGTCAGGTCTTCGCGTCGGTCGGGTTCTCGACCGTCGACGTGTACGACGCAACGGGGCGCAGACCCCCTCAGCTTCACTCGTCGACAGCACGGGTGAGCACTACACGACCGGCAGCGCCTTCGACGCCAACGGCAACTTCTACGTGACCGACGACACCACCGGCGACATCAGCGAGTTCTCGCCGACCGGCACGCCCATGGGACAGTTCGCCACCGGCTTGCAGAACCCGCTCTCGCTCGTGTTCGACAGCAGCGGCAACCTCTACGTCGGGCAGCAGACCACCCCGTACGTCGCCGAGTTCTCGCCGTCGGGGCAACGGCTTCCCGACATCGGCCCTTTGAATACCGAGCTGTACGGCGACGACTGGATCGACCTCTCGAGCGACCAGTGCACGCTCTACTACACGACCGAAGGCACCGACATCATGCGCTACAACAAGTGCACCAACACGCAGTTGCCGAACTTCAACTCAGGTCCCATTCACCGGTTACGGGGCGTTCGAGGTCCGGATCCTCGGAGACGGCAACGTACTCGTGGCGGACTCCGACTCGGTCATGCTCCTGGACCCGAGCGGCAACGTGATCCAGACCTACTCCTGCTCGTCGCTGCCGAGACTGCCAGGGCCAGCTGTTCGCCGTCAGTGTCGACCCGGATGGCACCTCGTTCTGGACGGGCGATTCGTTCTCCGGCGACATGTGGCAGATCGACCTCGCGACCGGCCGGTGTTCTGCAGACCGATCAACACGCACACCGGCTACCTCTTCGGACTGACGCGTCAACGGACAGCTGATGGCCGCCACCTCGCCCACCGTGGTCTCGGCCACGCCGACGACGCTGACGGTCAACCCCATCTCGGGAGACTTCTCGTCGCCGACACCGGTCTCTGCCGTCCTGACCGACTCGTCCACCGACACGCCGATCTCCAATGAGACAGTCACGTTCACCCTCAACGGCTCCGAGACGTGCACGGCGACGACGGACGACACGGGCACCGCCACGTGCGTCATCACCCCGAGCGAACCGTCGGAGAGCTACACGCTCACCGCGTCGTTCCCGGGCGACTCGTCGCCGTCGACGCCCATCGGCTCGGACAGCACGACGAGCTACGTTCGCCGTGACACCCGGACGCGCAGCTCGCTCACCTACGACGGGCCCGACGACGGCCGTGAACGGGCAGCCGACGACGCTGAGCGGCACGCTGACCACCGACGTCGCCGACGCCCGACACGCCGCTCGGCGACGCCAGGTCGTGACATTCACGCATCGGCTCCGGCCCCACCGCGCAGTCCTGCAACGGCACGACCGACGACGACGGACAGGCGAGCTGCGACATCTCGCCGGTCGACCAACCGGTGAGCGACGTCGCGGTGACCGCCAGCTTACGGCGGCAGCCCCTACGAGACGCCGCCACCACGACGACCCCGGTGACGGTCACCGAGCCGACGACGCTTGACCGTCCACTCGGCGACGGGCGACTACTCCGACGCCACGACGGTCTCGGGTGTCCTGACCGACTCGGTGACCAACCACCCGATCCCGGGCGAAGCAGGTGACGTTGAGCCTGAACGGCAACGAGTCGTGCACCGCCACGACCGACGCCACCGGCACGGCCTCGTGCAGCGTCACGCCCAGCGAGCCGGCGGCGACCTATCCGCTGACCGGGAGCTTCGCCGGCGACGACAGCCCAGCCGCTCCAGCTGATGGCGTCGAACGGCTCGTCGAACTTCGTCGTCACCTTGGAGGAGACCGGGCTGACCTACACCGGCCCGACGATCGCGCACAACGGCCAGCCGCTCCCGTTGTCCGGCGTCCTGACCACCGACGACCCGGGCCTGGGCACGCCCATCGCGGGCCGGACCGTCACCTTCGTGCTCGGTTCGGGCGCCAGCGCCCAGACGTGCGCGGCGGTGACCGACACGACGGGCACCGCCGCCTGCACCATCGCCTCGGTGCAGCCAGGCGCCCGGGCCCATCCCGGTCACCGACACCTTCGCCGGCGACGCCTACTACCAGACCGCGAGCGCATCGTCGACGGTGAACCTGCCCGAGGGGACGCAGCTCACCGTGAACCCGACCACCGGCGTCTACGACGGGTCGACGCCCATCACGGGGACGCTGGTGAACACGTACACCAACCAGCCCGTGCCCGGCGAGCCGGTCACCCTGACGGTCGACGGCGCGCAGTCGTGCACGGCGACCACCGACGCCAACGGCGTCGCCACGTGCTCGGTCACGCCCACCGAGCCAGAGGGGACCTACTCGCTATCGGGGTCGTTCCCCGGCGACACGTCGACCGGGCCGCAGTTGCTGCCGAGCGACTCCACGACCACGTTCACGGTGACTCCGGCGCCGACGACGGTGATCTACACGGGGCCGACGTCGGTGACCAACGGCCAGCCGACGACCCTCTCGGGCGTGCTCACGACCAGTGAGCCGACGCCGGGGACCGACGTTGGCGGGCAAACGGTGACGTTCACCATCGGCACGGGCTCCTCGGCCCAGAGCTGCACGGCACCACGGACGCCAGCGGGCACGCAAGCTGCACCGTGCCTTCGGTGAACCAGACCACCGGCACCGTCGTCGTCACGACCACCTACACCGGCGACAACACCTACTACCAGGCGTCCACGACGACGGCCACGGCCACGGTGTACACGCCGACCCGGCTGACCGTCAGTGCAGGCACGAGCGACTTCGCCGACGCGGCCACCGTGTCCGCCACGCTCACCAATGCCGTCAACGGGGCGGCCATCGCCGGAGAGCATGTGACACTGACCCTGAACGGCACGCAGTCTTGCGTCGCCGTGACAAACTCCAGCGGCGTGGCGTCCTGCTCCATCACGCCCAACGAGCCGGCGGGCACCTACAGCCTGACCGCATCGTTCGGCGGCGACACGTCGAGGGGGCCGCAGCTGCTGTCGACCGCTGGCTCGAACAGCTTCGTCGTGACCCTCGAGGAGACGGCCATCACCTACACCGGACCGTCCTTCGCCGTGAGCGGCATGCCGTTCACCATGTCCGCCCACCTCACCACCGACGACCCGACCGACGCCACGCCGCTCAGTGGCCGGGCCGTCCTGATGACGCTGGGTTCGGGGTCCACGGCCCAGAGCTGCACCGGCACGACGAACGCGGCGGGCAACGCAAGCTGCACCATCGCCACCGTCAACCAGACGGCCGGCTCCGTCCCGATTACGGTCACCTTCGCCGGGGACCCGTACTACCGGCCGGCGAGCAACGCCGTCAACGAGATCACGGCGGCGTTCCCGGGTGCGAGCGGTGGGACGACGTCGGGCTCGATCTCGGGCATCGGGGGCGGGGGCTTCCTGGTGGGCAACGTCTCGGCCGCACCGAGCAACGCCACGGTGAACTTCTGGGGCTCGCAGCTGTGGAAGAACAACGTGTTCAGCGGCGTCAACAACTCGCCCGCGGCGATGAAGGGGTACATCGACAACGCGGGCAACTACGCATGCGGAGCGACCTGGACGTCGGATCCCGGCAATAGCTCGAACCCGCCGGCGACCGTTCCGGTGAACATGGTCATCGGTCGTGTCCACCTCGGTCAACAAGTCGGGATCGACCATCTACGGCAACATCGTGCATCTCGTCATCGTGCACGTGGCGCCCGGGTACGGCCCCGCGCCGGGACACGACGGCTACGGGCAGATCATCGCCACGATCTGCTGATCGGCTGATGCGCTGATGCGCTCAGGGCTGGGCGACCATGAGGACGGTCGCCGCGACCAGGAGAACGAGGGAGCCGACCGCCGCCCGCTCCATGCGGGCGGCGTCGGCGACCACCGGCCCGTCCCACGGCGGGGCGCCGGGGTCGGCCTCGGGCCCGGCGGCAGGGGTTCCCGCCGCCGCGACGGCCTGTTGGAGGCGGCGCTCGGCGGGCCAGAGGACACCCTCGGCCAGGAGGGCGAGGGCGGCGAAGAGCGCCACGCCGGCGAGCACCCAGCCGTCGCCCAACGAGTAGGCGCCGTGGCTCATGGCGATCAGCGCGAACCCGAACACCGGGATCCCGTAGATGGTCCGGCCGGCCCAGTTGACCCCGGGGCGGAAGTAGCGGCGCAGCGGCTCGGGCAGCGGGGCGGCCGTGCCCGCCAGGCGGCCCAGGCGCCGGGCCACCGCAGCGCCGGTCGCAACCGTCACGATCCCGACCACCGCACAGGCGACGTGGAGCAGCAGCACGACGTCGATATGCCGCACCGCTCGGCTGGCTGTGCATGCCCGACCAGTTCTCCTTTTGCCCGCGCCGACCTCGGCTGACGCTCGGGTGACGGCACCGCGACGGTGGTGCCAAAGCGGGCATCGAAACCTGTACCGTAGAGGTGACGAAGAGAGTATGAGGCTATTTGCGATGTCGGTGATCCAGGCGACGCCCGAGGGCGTGCATTCATGAACCAGCTGCGCCTCGATCCGTTGTCGGGTCGCTGGGTCGTCGTGAGCCCCGGCCGCTCCGAGCGGCCCTACTCGTTCGTCACCCGCTCGCCCGAGCTGCCCGACCCGCTGGGCCGGCCCTGCCCGTTCTGCCCGGGCAACGAAGAGGACACGCCGCCGGCGCTCGAGACGTACGGGCCGACGGGGCGCTGGCTCGTGCGGGTGGTGCCCAACCTGTATCCCGCCTTCGAGGGTGACGAGCCGTTCGTGGTGGCCAACCGCGGCCCCGTCTTCACCCAGGCCACGGCCGGCGGGATCCACGAGATCCTGATCTTCTCCCCCGAGCACGACGCCACCCTGGGCGAGCTCAGCGCCGAGCAGGTCGAGCTCGTGATGGCGGCGCTGCCGCGACCGCCTCGAGGAGCACGCGTCGCAGCCGAACCTGCGCTACACCCAGGCGATCGTGAACTCGGGCCGCGAGGCCGGCGCCTCGCTCGAGCACCCGCACGGCCAGCTGCTCGGGATGTCCTTCATCCCCCGCGAGCTCGCCGAGGAGCAGGCCCGGTTCGCCCGCTTCGTCGGGTCGTGCCTGCTGTGCACGACGATCGAGGCGGAAGAGGACTCGGGCGTGCGCGTCATCTACGCCAGCGACCGGGTCGTGGTCGTCTGCCCGTTCTGGAGCGCGGTCCCCTACGAGATGCTGGTGATGCCCCGCGAGCACAACCCGCACCTGCACCGCAGCCCGACCGAGGACCTCATCGCCGTCGGCGAGGCGTTGCGGCAGGTGTTGTTGTCGCTGCGCGGGGCCGTGGGCGACATCGCCTACAACGTCGTGTTCCACTCGGCCCCGTACCGGGTCGGTGAGCCGTACCACTGGCACGCCCACATCTGGCCGAAGGCGACGACCACGGCCGGCTTCGAGTTGGGGACCGGCGTGGCCATCAACGTCCTTTCGCCCGAGGAGGCGGCCGAGACGCTGCGAGTCGGGGCGTCGGCGCTGCGCGGTCTTGGTCAGGCCTGGTCCACCGAGCGGGCCAGCTCCAGGAACGACACCAGCCGCCGCACCAGGTCACGGTCCGGCCCCACCAGCCCGCCGATGCCCGGCGTGTTGAGGTAGCCGCTCATGAAGGCGCGGCGGTTCCGCGTCTCCCAGGCCTGCCCGAGGGGTTCGAGCCCGAGCCGTCCGGCCGGATCCCGCTCGGCGGCCGCGGTGGCGCTCGCCCGGTGGAACGACCAGAGCATGTCGGCGACGTCGGCCAGCGGCGAGCGGCGACTCGGTGCGGTCTCGCCCGCCGGCACGCCGCCGGGGCGGGTGTCGGAGACGACCCACCCCTGGTCCGTGCGCGCCGTCCGCTCCAGTTGCAGGTCGCCGTGGGTGCGCACCACCGGCAGCCGCGCCTCGCACTCGTGGAGCCCCTTGAACAGGTCGGCGACGCCCGGCGCCTCGAACAGCGACGGGTCCGTGGCGAGGATGGTGGCCTCCGCCTCGTCCACCCACTCCACGACGCGCTCGTGGTGGCGCAGGAACGCCCGGTCGAGGGCGAGATGCATCCGGGCCGTCATCACGCCGAGGGCGCGGGCCTCGGCCCCGAAGTCGCCGCCGGCCGCCTCGGGCGTGCCACCGGACGCGTAGAAGTCCCGGAGCGACGTGAGCGCGAGCGCCCAGCCGCCCGAGCGGTCGGCCAGGGGCTCGAGCACGACGCCGAGGTCACGCCCCTCCCACACCCAGCGCACGAGCGGTGCGGCCACGTGGTTGAAGCCGGCCTCCTCGAGCGCCACCATGACGTCGACGTCGGGCCGCGGTGCGTCGGCGAGCCACGGGAAGACCATGAGGTCGCCCCGGTCCCCGCAGTCGAGCAGCGTGGCGTCCTCGTCGTCGCGCACGACGCCCACCGGGCCCGGACGCGGCTCGACGCCACGGACCGTCGCCAGCAGGAGCGGTGCCAGCTGCGCGTCGCGCAACGCGTCGGTGCAGACGGCGAGGCCGGCCTCGTCGTCGAGCAGGCCGAGCGCGGCCTCCTCGCCCGAGCGCAGGAAGTGCTGTTCGTCGGCCACCCCGCGCAGGCCGACCACCAGGTGGGCCCGCCGGCCCTCCACCTCGGCCACGACGTCGAGCAGGCCGGGGCGCCCGGGGCGCAGGACCTCGGCGCGCACGATGGTGGGTGGCGTGGCCGGCGCGATCTGACGCAGACCCAGCCACGCCTCGGTGAGCGTGCGCAGCGCCTGGTCGCGCGTCGTCGGTCATTCCTGGACCGGTCTCTCCTCGGGCACCAGGTCGAACCACAGGAACCCGTAGGGCGGCAGCGTGATGGTGTACGGCTCCTCGCTGATGATCGGGAAGGGGACGCGTCCGAGCACCTCGTAGGGGGTGGCGCCGGCCCACTTGGCCAGCGCCAGCTCGGCGGGCTGGGCGAAGCGGCTGAGGTTGTGCACGCACAGGACGGCCTGGTGCCGGCGCAGCACCTCGTCGCCCTCGCTCTCGTTGCCGGCCGGGACCGTGCGGGCCAGCACCGTGGAGCGGCCCCAGTCGAGCCCGTCTTCGACCGACTCGCCGACCGAGGGGCCCTTCGCCGGCGGCGTGGTGAGGATGTCGGCGACCTCGCCCGAGCGCACGTAGGCGAGCACCGAGGGGTTGGCGCAG
Source organism: uncultured Acidimicrobiaceae bacterium (assembly GCA_963769095.1). Lineage (GTDB taxonomy): Bacteria > Actinomycetota > Acidimicrobiia > Acidimicrobiales > RAAP-2 > Bog-473. The sequence goes on along the minus strand of CAVYKO010000008.1, from coordinate 385,482 downwards.
GGCAGGACCTCCATCTCGCCCACCCCCATGACGGGGAGCGCCCGGCGCTCGGTGAGCATGCGCCGCAGCCAGTGCAGGAACGACCCCTGGTTGCGCAGCTGCGCCTCCACGTTGAGCGCGGTGAAGCCGTAGACCGGGTCCATCAGCGGCGGCAGGTAGAGCTGCGCGAAGTCCGCCTGCGAGAAGCCACCGTTGCGGTCGGGCGACCACTGCATCGGCGTGCGCACCGAGTCACGGTCACCGAGATAGATGTTGTCGCCCATCAACAGCTCGTCGCCGTAGTAGATGACCGGGCTGCCGGGCAACGAGAGGATCAGGGCGTAGAGCAGCTCGGCCGTCCGCCGGTCGTTGTCGAGCAGCGGGGCGAGGCGGCGCCCGATGCCCATGTGGCGCTTCATGCGCGGGTCCTTGGCGTACTCCGCGATGAGGTAGTCGCGCTCCTCCTCGCTCACCTGCTCGAGCGTGAGCTCGTCGTGGTTGCGCAGGAAGATGGCCCACTGCGACGCGCCGTCGATGAGCGGGGTCTGGGCCAGGATCTCGGTGATCGGGTAACGCTGCTCCCGGCGCACGGCCATGAACAGGCGCGGCATCAGCGGGAAGTGGAAGCAGAGATGACATTCGTCGCCGTCGCCGAAGTAGTCCGCCACGTCGCTCGGCCAGCCGTTCGCCTCGGCGAGGAGGATCCGTCCGGGATAGTCGGCGTCGATCTGCTTGCGGATGCGCTTGATGAACGCGTGCGTCTCGGGCAGGTGCTCGCCCGACGTCCCGTCGCGCTGGTAGAGGTACGGCACCGCGTCGAGCCGGAAGCCGTCGAAGCCGAGGTCGAGCCAGAACCGCACGAGGTCGATCATCGTGTCGGCCACTTCGGGGTTGTCGTAGTTGAGGTCCGGCTGGTGGTGGTAGAAGCGGTGCCAGTAGTACTGCTGGCGCGTGTCGTCCCAGGTCCAGTTCGACCGCTCGACGTCGGTGAACACGACGCGGGCGTCGGGCCACTTCTGGTCGTCGTCGTTCCAGACGTACCAGTCGGCCTTCGCGTTGTCCCGCGACGAACGTGACTCCTTGAACCACGGATGCTCGTCGCTCGTGTGGTTCATGACGAGGTCGGCGATGACCCGGATGCCCCGGCGGTGCGCGTCCTCCAGGAACGAGACGAGGTCGCCGATGTTGCCGTAGTCGGGGGACACGTTGAAGAAGTCGCTGATGTCGTAGCCGCCGTCGCGCATGGGCGAGGGGTAGAACGGGAGCAGCCAGATGCAGTCGATGCCCAGCCACTCGATGTAGTCGAGCTTCGCCCGCAGCCCACGCAGGTCCCCGGTGCCGTCGTTGTTGGCGTCGTTGTAGCTCCGGATGAGGATCTCGTAGAAGACGGCGTGCTGGAACCAGCGGACCGAGGGGTCGAAGGCGCCCTCGCCGGCGCCGGGACTGACGGGGATCGGCGGTGAGCTCACCCGCTCACCGCCCGACGAACGTGGCCTTGCCCGGGCCGTGCTCGCTGAACGAGCGGATGCCCCGGGCGGCGTCCTCGGTGCGACCCGCCGCGCCGAATGCCTCCTGCTCAATGGCGAGGCCCGCGCGCCAGCGTGCCCTCGAGCCCGCGGTCGACGGCGGACTTGGCGAAGGCGTGGGCCAGCACCGGTCCGGCGGCGAGCTCGGACGCCCACGTCAGCGCCGCCTCCAGCACGTAGTCGGGCGCGACGACGCGGTTCACCAGCCCGATGGCGTGGGCCTCCTCGGCCCGCACCTGGCGGCCGGTCATGATCAGTTCCTTGGCCCGCGACGAGCCGATCAGGCGCGGCAGCCGTTGCGTCCCGCCGCCGCCGGGAATCACCCCGAGCAGCACCTCGGGCAGGCCGAACTTCGAGTCCTCGGCGCAGACCCGGAAGTCGCACGCCAGCGCCAGCTCGAGCCCGCCCCCGAGGGCGAAGCCGTTGACGGCGGCAATGGTCGCCCGGGGCAGGGCGGCGAGCACGCCGAGGGCGGCGGCGAAGTTCGCCCCGACCGCCTCGGCCCCGATGCCCTCCAGCTCGACGATGTCGGCCCCGGCGGCGAAGATCCGCCGGCCACCCCACAGCACGACGGACCCGGGCGGGTCGTCCCGCAGGGCACCCGCCACCGCCTCGAGCTGGCCCAGGACGGCGGCCGAGAGCGCGTTGGCCTTCGGTCGGTCCAACCGGATGACCGCGACGCCATCGTCCCGGCGCTCCAAGGTGACGAACTGGTCAGTCGCAGACTCGGCCTCAGCCATCGCCGCACCGTACCTGACCTGGCGGCACCATCCGTCGGGCCGACAGGCCCCCACCTGGGCGGCCGGGGCACCCGGGGCTCGCGCGCAGCAGCCGGTCGGCGGCTTGGTACGGATCGAGCTCGCCGGCGGCCAGCGCCTTGACCGCGGTGGTGAACTCCTCCCCCGCCACCAGCTCGTCGATGCGCACCTCCGTGCGGGCCAGCAGCACGCGGCGCAGCTCGAGCGACAGGCGGTCGGTCCGCCGCGTCGTCAGCTGGGCCGAGCTGAGCAGGTGGGCCCGGTGGCGCGCCACCGCCGCCCAGAGCTCGTTCACGCCCTCGGCGGCCGTGGCGGTCGTGTCGACGATCTCGGGTCGCCAGGCGCCGGGCCGGGCCAGATCGAGCATCTGCTCGAGGTCGCGCCTCGCCTCGCGTACGCCCGGCCGGTCGGCCTTGTTGATGACGAAGACGTCGGCCACCTCGAGGAGTCCGGCCTTGTTCGCCTGCATCGAGTCGCCCCAGCCGGGAGTGACGACGACGACCGTCGTGTCGGCGGCCGACGCGATCTCGACTTCCATCTGGCCGACCCCGACCGTCTCGACGATCACGACCTCGATGCCGGCGGCGCCGAGCAGCCGCACCGCGTCGGGCACGGCCAGCGACAGCCCGCCCAGGTGGCCCCGCGTCGCCATGGAGCGGATGAAGACGGTCGGGTCGAGCGCGTGCTGGCTCATGCGGACGCGGTCGCCGAGGATCGCGCCGCCGCTGAACGGCGACGTCGGGTCGACGGCCAGCACGGCGACCTGCGGGACCGGCTCCGGCTCGTGCGGCGAGGACGACGAATCCACCGCCGGCCAGCCCCCTCGCACCGCGCTGATGAGGCCGTCGGTGAGCGTCGACTTGCCGGCACCCGGCGCGCCGGTGAGGCCGAGCGTGTAGGGCATGTCGGCGCGGTAGGCGAGCTCGGCCACCGCCATCGCGCGTCTCCCCCGCGTTCGACGTAGGACAACAACCGCGCCAAGGCGACCCGGTCGTCGGCGCGGGCCAGCTCCAAGAGCGCCGCCGGGTCCGTCGGCAGCGGCGCCCGCGTCGGCGCGCTCACCGGCGGGTCACCCGGGCGCCGAGGCCCTGCAGCGAGGCGACCAGGTCCTCGTAGCCCCGCCGGATGTGGTGGGCGCCGCCGACGACGGTCTCGCCCTCGGCCACCAGCCCGGCCAGCACCAGCGCGACCCCGGCCCGGATGTCGGGCGCCCGCACGGGCGCGCCCGAGAGCTTCGGCACGCCGCGCACGACGGCGTGGTGTCCCTCGGTCCGGATGTCGGCCCCCATGCGCCGCAGCTCCTCGACGTAGCGGAACCGGCCCGAGAACAGGTTCTCGGTCAGGATCCCCACGCCGTCGGCGACCGTGAGCATGGCCACCAGCAGCGGCGAGTAGTCGGTGGCCACGCCCGGGTACGGCAGCGTCGCCACGTCGGCCGAGAGCAGCCGGCCCTCCGACGTCGCCCGCAAGCCGTCCGGGCCGAGGGTGGTGGCCACGCCCATCTGGCCGACCTTGCGCAGCAGCATCTCCATGTGCTCGGGGCGGGCGTCGGCGATGGTGACGTCGCCGCCCGCCATGCCCACCGCGGCCAGGAACGTCGCCGCCACCACGCGATCGGGCACGACGGCGTGCGCCACCGGCCGCAGCGACTCCACGCCTTCCACCTCGATGCGTGACGTCCCCGCTCCTCGCACGACCGCGCCCATCGCACTCAGCATCGAGGCCAGGTCGGCCACCTCCGGCTCCTTGGCCGCGTTCTCGATCACGGTGGTGCCCTTGGCCAGCGCCGCCGCCATCAAGAGGTTGTCGGTGGCCGTGTGGCTGGGGTACTCCAAGACGACCCTCGCCCCGACCAGCCGGCCGCCCGGCACCGTGCCGCGCACCTCACCGTGTGAGGACTCGAAGCGCGCCCCCATGGCCGTCAGGCCGCTGATGTGAAAGTCGATCGGCCGGTCGCCGAAATCGTCGCCGCCCGGCAGCGGCATGCGGACCGAGCCGCACCGGGCCAGCAGCAGGCCCAGCACCACGACCGAGGCGCGCATCTTCTCGAACAACTCGGGTGGCGCATCCGGCACGAGCGACCCCGACGCGGGCGTCGTCATTTCCAGGTCGCCGTTGGGCAGGCGCTCGATCTGCGCCCCCAACCCCCGGAGCACGTCGGCCATCGTGTCGACGTCGCTGATCCGCGGGACATTGGAGAGAACTGAGCGTCCGTCGGCGAGCAGGCCGGCGACCATGAGCTTGAGCGCCGAATTCTTCGCCCCGCCTGCAACGACGGTGCCCGACAGCGGGCCGCCGGCCTCGACGACGATCTGGTCGTTGTCGCCGGGCTGTTGCACGCCCTCAAGTATCGCCGCTGGCCGACACCCCGACCCCCGATCCTCGATCTGGCCTCCACTATGGTCACAGCCGTGGTGACGGCCCAGACTCCCCGGCAAGCCCCCGATCGCAACCTGGCCATGGACCTCGTGCGCACGACCGAGGCCGCCGCCATGGCCGCCAGTCGCTGGATGGGACGGGGCGACAAGATCGGAGCCGACGGTGCCGCCGTGGAGGCGATGCGCACCGTGCTGGCCACCGTCCCGATGGACGGCATCGTCGTCATCGGCGAGGGCGAGAAGGACAACGCGCCCGATGCTGTTCAACGGCGAGAAGATCGGCGACGGCACGCCGCCCATGACCGATATCGCCGTCGACCCGATCGACGGCACCACGCTGACCGCCCAGGGACGCAACGGCGCCCTGGCGGTGATCGCCGTGGCCGAGCGGGGCGCCATGTTCGACCCGGGCCCGTGCGTCTACATGGACAAGTTGGCCGTGGGGCCCCGGGCCAAAGGCGCCTGCGACATCCGCCGCACCCCCACCGAGAACCTGCACGCGCTCGCCGAGGCCCTGAGCCGGCCCGTGCGCGACCTGACCGCGGTGATCCTCGACCGCCCCCGCCACGACGCCCTCATCGCCGAGGTGCGCAAGTCCGGCGCCCGCATCCGCCTCATCACCGACGGCGACGTGGCCGGCGCCATCTCGACCGGCTGGCCGGGTGCGGGCACCGACATCATGTTCGGCATCGGGGGCACCCCCGAGGGGGTGCTGGCCGCGGCCGCCCTCAAGTGCATGGGCGCCGAGATCCAGGGCACGCTCTACCCCCGCGACGAAGCCGAGCGCACCGCCGCGCTCGAGGCCGGCTACCACCTCGACGCGGTGCTCACGACCGACGACCTCGTCCAGGGCAACAACTGCTTCTTCGCGGCCACCGGCATCACCGACGGCGAGCTGCTCCAGGGCGTCCAGTACCACGAGTTCGGCGCGACCACGCAGTCGCTCGTGATGCGCTCCAAGTCGGGCACGCTGCGCAAGATCGACGCCAGTCACGCGCTGAGCAAGCTCGCCGAGTTCAGCTCGATCTCGTTCTCGTAGCTCGTCGATCGTCGGTTCGTCCGTCGCCGCGTCACCGGGCGACCGGCCCGGCTGCCGCGTTGGTGTCCGACTAGGCCTCGCCGGCGGCCACGGCAAGGCGCAGCTCGGCTCGGTCGAGCGAGCCCTGGGCCTGCACCACCTCGATGTCCACCTCGATCTCTTCGCCGCCGGCGCCTCCACGCGGTGCCACGCCCCGCCCGCAGATCGTTGACGCGCTGGCTCGCCGCGTCGCGCGCCTGCTCGGCGCGGGCCACGTCGATCTCCTCGGAGAGCTCGGCGATCCCGGCCAGGACGGTCACCCGGGTCGAGAGCCCCGCCAAGGGACCGTCGCCCTCCGCAAGGCCCTCGGCTGCGCCGGGGCTCGTGTCGACCTGGAGGAACCCGCCGTGCACGGCGAAGCGCAGCAGCGGGCCGTCGGCCTGCTCCAGCTTGAGCTCACACGGCACGACGTCGCCGACCAGCGGCGTGTGCCCGTCGAGCACCGTCAGCGCGCCGTCGGAGGTGGCCAACACCACCGAGCGGGCACCACCGGCATAGAGGGACTGTTCTGGCGTGACGACCTCCACGCCGAAGACACCGTCCGCCACTAGCCGGCCTCGGCCTCGAGCTTCTTGGCCTTCTCGAGCACGGACTCGACGCCCCCGACGTTGAGGAACGCCTGCTCGGGCACGTGGTCGAGGTCGCCGTTGGCCAGCGCCTCGAAGGACTCCACCGTCTCGTCGATCGGCACGAAGATGCCCGGCACGCCGGTGAAGACCTCGGCCACGAAGAACGGCTGCGACAGGAAGCGCTGCATCTTGCGGGCCCGGTTCACGGTGACCCGGTCCTCTTCGGACAGTTCGTCCATGCCGAGGATGGCGATGATGTCCTGCAGCTCCTTGTAGCGCTGGAGGATCTCCTGCACGCGCCGGGCCACGGCGTAGTGCCGGTCGCCCACGATCTCGGGGGCGAGGATGTTCGACGTCGACGCCAGCGGGTCCACCGCCGGGTAGATGCCGAGCGCGGCGATCTGACGGGAGAGCTCCGTCGTGGCATCGAGGTGGGTGAAGGTCGTGAACGGCGCCGGGTCGGTGTAGTCGTCCGCCGGCACGTACACGGCCTGCAGGGAGGTGATCGACTTGCCCTTGGTCGAGGTGATCCGCTCCTGCAGCTCGCCCATCTCGTCGGCGAGGGTGGGCTGGTAGCCCACCGCGGAGGGCATGCGCCCGAGCAGGGTCGAGACCTCGGAGCCGGCCTGGACGAAGCGGAAGATGTTGTCGATGAAGAGCAGCACGTCCTGGTTCTGCACGTCGCGGAAGTACTCCGCCATCGTCAGCGCGGCCAGGCCGACGCGCAGGCGGACACCCGGCGGCTCGTCCATCTGGCCGTAGACGAGCGCCGCCTTGTCGATGACGCCCGACTCCTGCATTTCGAGCCACATGTCGGTGCCCTCACGGGTGCGCTCGCCCACGCCGGCGAACACCGACACGCCACCGTGCTGCTGGGCGACCCGGTGGATCATCTCTTGGATGATGACGGTCTTGCCGACGCCGGCACCGCCGAAGAGGCCGATCTTGCCGCCCTGCACGTAGGGCTCCAGGAGGTCGACGACCTTGATGCCGGTCTCGAACATCTGGGCCCGCGCCTCCAGCTGGTCGAACGCCGGCGCGTTGCGGTGGATCTCCCAGTGGTCGTCGGGCGTCCCGATGGTGTCGGTGTCGAGGGGCTCGCCGAGCACGTTGAAGACGTGGCCGAGCACGGCGTTGCCGACCGGCACCTGGATGCCGTGACCGAGGTTGCGCACGGCGGCACCGCGGACGAGGCCGTCGGTCTGCTGCATGCAGATGCAGCGCACCCGGCCCTCACCGATCTGCTGCGCGACCTCGGCCGCGACAACGTTCTTCTGCCCGTCGAGCTCGATGTCGAACTCGACGGCGTGGTTGATCTCAGGCAGCGCGTGCGGCGGGAATTCGACGTCGATCACCGGGCCGGCGATGGCGACGACCCGGCCGTCCTCGAGGGTGGTCCCCGCCGCGGCCGTGTCCTGGATCGTTGCGGTGGTGGTCATTGCGGTCAAGCTCCCTTCGCTTGGCGGAGCGCCTCGGCTCCACCGACGATTTCCATGATCTCGGTGGTGATGGCGTCCTGACGGGCGCGGTTCATGACTCGTGTCAGCGTGCGGACCAGCTCGTCCGCGTTCTCGGTGGCGGCCGCCATGGCCCGCTGCTGGGCCGTGAAGAACGAGGCGCTGCCCTCCAGCAGAGCGGCGAAGATCTCCGCTTCGAGCGCCCTCGGCGCGAGCTCGACGAGGAGTTTCTCCGGCTCCGGCTCGAATTCGGTGTAGCCGCTCCGAGGGTCGGGTCGTCGACCGCCGGGGCCCCCTCGTCGACCTCGGGCAGGGGCAGCGGGAGCAGCTGGAGGCCCTCGACGCGCTGGATGCCGGCCGAGATGAACCGGGTCGAGACCATCTGGATGAGGTCGACCTCACCCGCGAGGAACGGCGCCGCCACGACGGCGGCGACAAGGCGGGCATCGACGAACTCCGGGCGGTCGGCGATGCCGCACGTAGGACTCGGCGACCTCGATCCCGCGGTAGCGGAAGTAGGCCGGCGCCTTCTTTCCGATGGACCACACCGTGACTTCGGCGCCGTTGGCCCGGTGCTCCGCCACCCGGCGCTCGGTCGTGCGCAGCACGCCCGAGTTGTACGACCCGGCGCAGGCCGCGGTCACCGACGATGGCGAGGATGCCGACGTGGTCGTGGCGTCTCGGGCGTGCCGAGCAGCTTCGCGGCCGCGTGCGGGTCGGCGGCCGCGGTGACGCGCAGCACGCGCTCCATGCCCTCCCGGAAAGGACGGTTGGCCGCGATGCGCGCCTGCGGCGCGCACGATCCGCGAGGCGGCGATGAGCTCCATGGCCTTGGTGATCTTCCTCGTGGACTGCACGCTGCGGATGCGTCGCCGCAGGATGCGCTCTTGGCCTCCGGCCATGGATCAGTCGACCTTCCCCGTGTCGAACGTCTCGAGGAACGCGGTCAGTGCCTTGTCGATCTCGCCCTCGTCGGGCAGGGCGCCGCTCGAACGGATGTTGCTCGAGGACTCGCGGCGTTGTTCGCCTTGAGGTACTCGATGAGCTCGGTCTCGAATCGGCGCACCTCGCTCACCGGCACGGTGTCGGTCCAACCCTTGGTCCCGGCGTAGATCACGATCACCTGCTCCTCGACCGGCACCGGCTGGTTCTGCGGCTGCTTGAGCAGCTCGGTCAGCCGGTAGCCACGGTCGAGCTGGGCCTGCGACACCCTGTCCAGCTCGGAGCCGAAGGTGGCGAACGCCTCGAGCTCGCGGAACTGGGCCAGGTCGAGCTTCAGCGTGCCGAGACACGTTCTTCATGGCCTTGATCTGCGCGGCGCTGCCGACCCGGCTCACCGAGTTGCCGACGTTGATGGCCGGCCGGATACCCGAGTTGAACAGGTCGGTCTCGAGGAAGACCTGTCCGTCGGTGATCGAGATGACGTTGGTCGGGATGTAGGCCGAGATGTCGCCCGCCTTCGTCTCGATGACGGGCAGCGCCGTCAGCGAGCCGCCACCGCGGGCGTCGGAGAGCTTGGCGGCCCGCTCGAGCAGGCGTGAGTGCAGGTAGAACACGTCGCCCGGGTAGGCCTCGCGTCCCGGCGGGCGGCGGAGCAACAGGGAGACGGAACGGTAGGCCTCGGCCTGCTTGGACAGGTCGTCGTAGATGATGAGCGCGTGCTCGCCGTTCTCCATCCAGTGCTGTCCCATGGCGCAGCCGGCGTACGGCGCCAGGTACTTGAACGGGGCGGGCTCCCCTGCCGACGCCACGACGACCACGGTGTACTCGAGCGCGTTGTGGTTCTCGAGGGTGGCCACCGTCTGCGCCACCGAAGAGTTCTTCTGCCCGATGGCGACGTAGATGCACTTCACGCCTTGACCGGCCTGGTTGATGATCGTGTCGACCGCCACCGTCGTCTTGCCCGTCTTGCGGTCGCCGATGATCAGCTCTCGCTGGCCGCGGCCGATCGGCGTCATGGCGTCGATGGCCTTGATGCCGGTCTGCAGAGGCTCCCCCACCGGCTGGCGCCCGACGATGCCCGGGGGCCTGGACCTCCATGCGGCGCGTCTCGGTCGTGTTGATGGGGCCCTTGCCGTCCAGCGGCTGACCCAGGGCGTCGACCACGCGCCCGAGCAGGGCGTCGCCGACGGGGACGGTCTGGATCCGGCCCGTGGCCTTGACCGTCTGCTCTTCCTCGAGGTGGTCCACCTCGCCGAGGACGACCGCACCGATGGTGTCCTCGTCCAGGTTGAGGGCCAGCCCGAGCGTGCCGTCCTCGAACTCGAGCAGCTCGTTCACCGCGGCGCCGGGAAGACCCGACACCCGGGCGATGCCGTCGCCGACCTCGACGATGCGTCCGATCTGCTCCGTGCCGACCGCCGGCGTGTACTCCTCGACGTGACGCTCGAGCGCCTTGGTGATCTCACCGGCGTCGATGGTGAGCTCTGCCATCAGTTTGCTCCCTCTGTGTTATCTGTCGAACTCTGGCCCCGTCGGCCGAACCCCGCCGGCTCCCAGCCGGCCGGGGTCAAGTGCTCGCGCAACGTCTCCAGCCGGCCCCGCGCCGTGGCGTCCACCTGCAGGTCGCCGATGCGGATGCGCGCCCCGCTCAGCAACGACTCGTCGAGCTCGACCTGCAACTCGACCGGTGCTCCGGCCAGTGCGCCGAGCGATTCGGACAGCTCGCCGCGCTGGGCGTCGTCGATCGGCGCCGCCGCGGTGACCCGGGCGATCCGCCAGCCTCGAGCCTGTGCGGTGATCTCGACCAGGAAGTCGAGCGTGCCCACGACGTCACGGGCCCGGCCGCCGGCCACCACGTACCGCAGCAAGCCGAGCGTGGTCGCCGGGACCTTGCCCTCGACCAGCTGGCGCCACCAGGCCCTGCCGGGCCTCGACCGCGAGGTCGCGGTCGGTCAGGGCCGAACGGAGCTGGGGCGTGGAGGCGACGATCCGGGCGAACCGGAAGAGATCGTCCTCGAGCGACTCCAGCTCGTGGGTGGACATGTCCTCGTGGACGGCGGTCGCGTACCCGCCGACCCGCTGGTGCGACGCCGTGAGGCTGAGCGAGGGCTCGTCGTCCAGTCCCTCGGCCAGGTGCCGGGCCCGCAGGGCGAGCCAGCCCAGAGCCGACGTGACTTCGGGCGCACCGACGGCGCCGCACGCGTAGGCGGCCAAGCGGCGCGCCTCGGTGGAGACCTTCCCCTCGAGCAGGTCGGACATCACCGCTCGGCGCGACGTTCCCGGGACGGCCGTGTCGCTCAGGGCCGCCCGCAGCTGCGAGTTCGCCAGGACCAGCTGCTCGACCGACTCGAGGTCGCGGGCGATCGTTGTCAGCAGCCGTCGTCCGGTCCGGCCGCCTCGGCGATCGCTGCCGTGTAGCCCTGAAGGGCTGGGTTCACGGCCTGGCTCCGGCGCCGGCGGCGGCGCTGTCGGAGTCCTCGCGCAGGGCGGTCACGGCCTCATCGATCAGACCGCGGTGCACCTCGAGGTTCACCTCACGCCCGATGACGCGCTCGACGACCTCCATGACCACCTCGCCCATGCGGGACGCGGCCTCCTCGACGGCACGCTGACGGGCCAACGCGATCTCGACGTCCGCGTTGCCCACGAGGCGGTCGTATTCGGCCTGTCCCGCGCCTGCATGTCAGTCCTCGACCTGCTCGGCCGTGCGGTTGGCAGTGGCGACGATCTCGCGTGCCTGCTGCCTCGCCTGCTCGAGGACGTTCCGACGCTCGTCGTCGGCCGCCTCGGCGTCGGCCGGGCCTGATCGGCGGCCTCCAATGAGACTCGGATCTTCTCCTGGCGCTCTTCCATCGCCTTGTTGATGGGCGGCAGCACCCACTTGTACACGGCGAGGATGAGGACGATGGAGACGCGATGAGCTCAATGAAGAACGTGCCGTTGGGCAGTCAGGAAAATGCCTGCTGTAGTCATGGTCGTGCCTTCCCGATCTCCGGGTGCTCTGTCACGTGGCTTCGCATGAGGTGCGTGCGGTGGGCGACTAGGCCGTGATGCTCTTGGCGGCGAAGACGTAGACGAAGACGACCATGAAGAGCAGGTTGATGAAGTACATCGCCTCCACCAGGCCGACCGTCAGGAAGAAGTACTGCCTCGCCTTGGCCTCGATCTCGGGCTGCCGGGCGATGGCCGCGATGGTCTGCGAACCGGCGAGACCGTCACCGACCGCTGCACCGATGGCGCCGCCACCGAGGGCGAGACCGCCGCCGACGAGCGCTCCCGCAATCCGTATCGACTCCTTCAGTTGTTCCTGCCATTGTTTTCTTTCTCCTTTGTCGAGATCTCTGAGATTCGGCTTCGTGGTCCCGGCCGTCCGCCTGGCCGCAGTCCGCCTAGTGGGCCTCGTCCGTGGCCGTCGCCATGCCGAGGTACATGATCGTCAGCAGGGCGAAGATGAAGGCCTGGATCGCCCCGATGAACAGCTCGTCGAAGGGCTTCCAGATACAGGGAGGACCAGGACGTTCCGATCGGGATGGCACCGAGTCCAGGCCCGAGTGACGATGACGGCGATCATCAGGACGCCCGAGAAGATGTTGCCGAAGAGCCGGAAGGTCATCGTGATCGGCTTGGTGATCTCCTCGATGATGTTGATCGGCGTCAACGCGGCGTAGGGCTGCGCATAGTGCTTGAAGTAGCCGCGGCCGCCCCGGGCCTTCACCGAGTTGTAGTGGACCAGGAAGAACACGATGAGGGCCATCGCCAGCGGCAGGTTGACGTCGCCGGTCGGCGGCGCCAGCACCCCGGGATCGCCGCTCGGGATGAACGCGAGCCAGTTGCAGATGAGGATGAAGAAGAAGAACGTCACCGCCGAGGCCGACGAAACGACGGCCGCTCGGACCGATGGCGGACTCGGCGAGGTCCGACACCTGCTCGACGAGGACTCTCCCAGAAGAGCTGCAGCTTGCCGGGGACCCCCGAGGTCGCCTTGCGGCGCATCAAGAGCCCGAGCCCGAGGACGATCGCGGCGGCGAGCAGGGTGGTCCAGACGACATCCATGTAGATGGTCAGGCCGGCGACATGCACCGACCGATCGGTGCTCGCCGATCTTGATGGTGCCGCTGGCCAGGATGAACGTCTCTCTCATTGAATTCCCTGCGACATCACGACCCGTCCGACGTTGAGGACGAACAGCAGCTGGAAGATGACCAGGCCGGCGACGGCGCCGATGCCCAGCGCGCCGTTGAGCAGCATCAGGCCGATGCAGATCACCGTGATGATCCCGAGACGCGTCACGCTCTTGGTCCCCATGGCGCGGCGCAGCACCTTGTTGTTGACCTCACCCTCGGGCTTGAGCTTGGCGATCCCCGCATCCAAGAAGCGCAGGTTCACGATCGCCATGGCGAGACCCACGATGAGGCCGAGGGCACCCCACAGCGATCCGAGCAGGGCCGTGAGCAAGACGGCGACGGCGCCGACGATGAGTGCCGACAGCACGGTCCGGCGCAGCACCCTGCTCAGCGCGGTGCCCTGCAGGTCCGAGAGGCCCTCGAGCATGTTCATGGCGCGATCCCTACAGGTACGTGCGGATCTGCGTGATGACGCTCAGTGCGGCTGTCACCAGGCCCAACGCCAGGCCGACCAGCAGGAGCGCCGGCGCGGTGTGGAACACGTTGTCCAGCCACAGGCCGAGCACCACGCCCACGGCGACGCAGACGGCGGCCGAGATCCCCATGCTGAGGAACGCAACGGCTCCGGGCAGGGGTTTCGGGTCCCCGGACGGTGGAGGTTCGTGCTCGGCGCTCACCGGACGGGGCGCGCAGGACGAGGGTCACCTGACGATCCATGCGACTTCTCCCCCGCTATGCCGAAAGTGGCGTGCCGGAGACCGCCGCCCAGATGGCTGGGCAGGCAGCACCGGAGGAGGCGAGGTGGACGGGGTACACAGGTGTCATCTTCGCATCCCGGCCCGATTGGCGTCCAAACGATCACGAGGGGAACCGGACCACCTCCGAGACCCGCTCGACCTGTCCGTTGGAGCTGGGAATCTCCTGGTCGGGAGGCTCGTCCTCCTCCTGCCCGTTTCCCCGCCGCAGGCCCGGGTGGAAGAAGGTGTAGAGGCCGACGCCGAGGGCCGCCGCGCCGATGGGGATGATGGCGTTGACCTGGTGCACGAAGAGCGGGAACAGGAGGAAGCTCGAGAGCACCGCCGTCCAGGCCCACAGGATGATGACGCTGCGCCGGGGGCCGTGGCCGAGGTTGAGCAGGCGGTGATGGATGTGCTCCTTGTCGGGCGTGTCGAACTTCTGGCCCCGGGCCGTCCGGCGGATGAACGCGAACGCCATGTCGACGAGCGGGACGCCGAGGATGAACAGCGGAATGAACAGGGGCGCGAAGAAGAAGTAGGTCACGCCGGAAATGGGCACGGCGGTAGGGACGCGGCCGCCGATCACCATCGTGGACGCAGCCATGAGCAAGCCGAGGAAGTGCGCGCCGGCGTCGCCCATGAAGATGCGGGCGGGGTTGAAATTGAACGGCAGGAAGCCGAGGCAGATGCCGCAGGCGATGACCGCGACGAGCGGGCCGACGTTGTCGCCCGGGATGAGCCCGAGGCCCATGAGGCGGATGCCGTAGATCGCCAAGGTGCCGCTGCCGATGGCGACGACGCCGGCGGCGAGCCCATCGAGCCCGTCGATCAGGTTGACCGCGTTGGTCAGCGCGATGACCCAGATCGCGGTGATGAGCGGGATGATGCCCGGCGTCAGGAGGTAGAAGCCGGCGAGCGGGATCTTGAGCTCGTACATCGTCACGCCGGAGAAGTACAAGATGCTGGCGGCGAGGACCTGGCCGGCCATTTTGGCCGGCGCCGACATGTCGCGGACGTCGTCGATGAGGCCGACGGCGAACATCGCACCGGCGGCGAGGACGACGCCGGTCATTTCCGGAGAGTGCTGGAATATCGGCCGCAGCTGGGGCACGCACGCCGCCGCCAGCACCGCGACGAGGAAGCCCAGGAACATCGAGGCGCCGCCGCCGTAGGGGATCGGCTTCTCGTGGACCGAGCGCTCGCCCGGGTGGGCGACGTACCCCACGCGGAGCGCGATGCGCTTGGCGGGGATGGTCAGTGCGGCTGTCGACCCCGCGGCCACCGCCAGGATCAGGCCGTACCAGCCGATGTCGGGCACGCCTTATCCCAAGAGGTCGGGATAGGGCGGGAACGCCGCGCAGAGGGTGGCGACCTCGGCCCGCACGGCCGCGATCTCCGCCTCGTCGCTCCGGGCCTTGAGGGTGCGCACGAGAAGGTCGGCGACGGTCTGCATCTCGGCGGGTCCCATGCCCGCCGTCGTCTCCGCCGCCGTGCCGAGCCGCAGCCCCGAGGTCTGGAAGGCCGAGCGCGGGTCGTCGGGGATGGTGTTGCGGTTGCACGTGATGCCGGCCCGGTCGAGCACCTCCTGGGCCTCCTTGCCCGTGAGGTCGGCGTCGAAGGAGCGCAGGTCGACGAGCAGCATGTGGTTGTCGGTGCCGCCCGAGACCAGGCGGAAGCCATGGGCCGCCAGCGCATCCGCCAGCGCCGCCGCGTTCGCCACGACCTGGGCGGCGTACTGGCGGAACTCGGGCCGGGCCGCCTCGGCGAAGGCCACGGCCTTCGCCGCGATGACGTGCTCGAGCGGACCGCCCTGGAGCCCGGGGAACACCGCGCTGTCGATCTTCTTGGCCAGGTGCTCGCCACAGAGGATGGCGCCGCCGCGCGGGCCGCGCAGCGTCTTGTGGGTCGTGAGGGTGACCACGTCTGCGATACCCGACCGGGCTCGGGTGCGCACCGCCGGCGATCAGGCCGGCCGGGTGGGCGGCGTCGAACATGAACATGGCGCCGACGGAGTCCGCGATCTCGCGGAAGGGCACGGGGTCGATGATCCGGGAGTACGCGGTGGAGCCGGCGACGATCAGCGCGGGCTTCTCGGTCTTGGCGAGGTGCGCCACCTGGTCGAAGTCGATGACCTCACCGGGACCTGCATCGTCGTCGTGGGCTTCGGGTGTGACCCCGTAGGACACGAAGCGCCAGAACTTCGAGACGATGGAGGCGGGCGACCCGTGCGTCAGGTGGCCGCCGTGGTCGAGGCGCATCGCCAGCACGGTGGCGCCGGGCTCGAGCAGGGCCTGGTAGACGGCCAGGTTGGCGTTGGCCCCCGCGTGCGGCTGGACGTTGGCGTGCGCCGCCCCGAAGAGTGACGTGGCCCGGTCGCGGGCGAGGTCCTCCACCTCGTCGATGATGAAGTTGCCGCCGTAGTAGCGGCGGCCCGGGTAGCCCTCGGAGTACTTGTTGGTGAGGACCGAGCCGGTGGCCGCCAGCACCGCGGCCGAGGTGAAGTTCTCCGACGCGATCAGCTGCAGCGTCGTCTGCTGGCGGTTGAGCTCCTGGCCGATGAGGCCGGCGACCTCAGGATCGGTGGCCAGTGCGTCGTCGTAGCTCATGGAGTCCCTTCGGGTGCGGTCTGGTGGGCGAGGTGTCGAGCCCGTCGAGGGCGGCCAGCTTCTGGATCCGGCGGGCGTGACGGTCGTTCCCCTCGGGGGCGTCAGCGAGGGCGCCGAGCGCGTCGAGGAAGGCGGCGAGCGCGTCGATGACGACCGTGGCGCCCGTCGTGCGCGCTCCGAAGCAGATGACGTTGGCGTGGTTGTGTTGGCCGGCCAGTGCCGCCGTGGTGACGTCGTGCACGACGGCGGCCCGCACGCCGGGGACCTTGTTGGCCGCCATGGCGATGCCGTTGCCCGAGCCGCAGACGCAGACCCCGAGGTCGGCGAGGTCGCCGGCCACGGCGCGGCCGACGGCGGCGCCATAGTCGGGGTAGTCCACCGAGGTGTCCGCCTCGTAGGTCCCGAGGTCGACGACGTCGTGGCCGAGCGCGGCCAGCTCGGCCCCGAGGATCTCCTTCAGGTCGAACCCCGCGTGATCCGAGCCCACGGCGACACGCATGGGCATCGAGTCTACCGACGCCCTGGGCAGCCCCCGGGGCGTACGGCGGCAGCCGGTACGCTGCTCCGGCCATGACCCTGGACCCGCGCACCCCCGTCGTGGTCGGAGTCGGCCAGGTCACCACGCCAGCCGATGCCGGGCTGGCGGCCGTGGACCGGCCCGAGCCGCTCGAGCTGATGATCGCGGCGCTGCGGGCGGCGGCCGAAGACTGCGACGGCGCCGCGCCGGGGGGCGCAGCGCCGTCCGGGCACGCACTGCTGCGGCGGGCCGACAGCATCCGCGTCGTGGCGTCGCTCGGCTGGCATGCCGTCAATCCCGCGTTGGCGGTGGCGTCGGGCCTCGGGTACGCCCCGGGATCGGAGCCCGCCCACCTGATGGTCTCCGCCATCGGCGGGAACTCCCCGCAGGCGCTCATGCACGACGCCTGCCGCGCCATCGGACGCGGGGACCTCGACGTGGTGCTGATGACCGGTGCCGAGGCCATGTACGCCCGCGCCCTGGCCCGGCGCGACCCGGCCAAGCCCTGGCTCGAGTGGGCGGCCCAGCCGGCGGAAACCCCGGCGCCCGAGGTCTTCGGGGTCGACAAGCCGGGGGCGTCGGAGCTGGAGATGCAGCGCGGCGTGATCCTGCCGGTGCACGCATACCCGCTGTTCGAGAACGCCCTGCGCGCCGCCAACGGATGGACGCTCGAGGAGCACGCCGCCCGGATCGGCGCCCTGTGGTCACGCTTCAGCGAGGTCGCCGCCGCCAACCCCGACGCATGGATCCGCAAGGCCCGCACGCCCGACCGAGATCGTGACGCCGTCACCGGACAACCGGATGGTCTCCTTTCCCTATCCGAAGCTGTGCACGGCCAACATGCAGGTCGACCAGGGTGCCGGCTCCATCGTCTGCTCGGTTGAGGCCGCCCGTTCGGCGGGAGTGCCCGAGGAGCGATGGGTCTTTCCCTTGTCGGGGGCGGACGCCAACGACCACTGGTTCATCTCGCAGCGAGCCGAGCTGCACCGCTCCCCCGCCATCCGATTGGCCGGTGCCGCGGCGCTGGCGCTGGCCGGCGTCGGGATCGACGACGTGGCGGCGGTCGACCTCTATTCGTGCTTTCCCGCCGTCGTGCAAATGGCGGCGGGCGAGCTCGGACTGGCCGTGGACGATCCGTCCCGGCCGTTGACCCTGACCGGCGGGCTCACCTTCGGCGGCGGCCCGGGGAACAACTACACGTCACACGGCATCGCCCGTGCGGTCGGTGCGCTGCGAGCCGCACCGGGTACGGCGGCGCTGGTCACCGGGCTCGGCTGGTACGCCACCAAGCACTCGATCGGCGTGTACGCGTCGCGACCCCCCGAGGTCGGCGACGGGCCCTTTGCCTGGCGTGATGTCCAACCGGCCGTCGATGCGCTGCCGCAGTGCGCGGTTGACGAGTCGGCGACCGGGCCCGTGCGGGTGGAGACGTACACCGTGACCTTCGATCGCGACGGGACGCCGGAGCGTGGGATCGTCGCGTGCCGCACCGCCGCGGACGCTCGGGCCTGGGGCAACATCACCGACGCCGACACGCTGGCGCAGTTGTGCGTCGAGGAAGGCATCGGCCGCCGTGGGGTGTTGGCGACGGACGGGGTTCTGGTCCTCGACGACTGAGGTCGGCTTCCGCGTGCAAGTGTCAGGTGTATAGGCGCTCTTAATATTTGCCCCCTCAAATTAAGAGGCGCGACCTCAAGTGATGAGCGCGAAGTGCCTCGACTCCAGGTCGCGCTACAAGCGAGCGCACTCGTGGCCAGGCTCGGGGTATGCCGGGAGACCGCCTGCCCGCCGGCGCGCTCAGCCCGATTCGATCCCGAGGTTGCGCACGGTGGGTGACACCTCGACGGCGCTGCGCTCCGGGAAGGTGCCCAGGACGTGGTCGGCCAGGTGCATGGTGACGCCGAACCAGTAGTGCTCGTTGCGGAAGTGGTGGTTGCGGTGGGCGCGCCACACGTAGCGGTAGGGCGCGTGCTGCGGGCGGTAGGACGAGTGGATGAGGAAGTGCGTCCACTCGTAGGCGAACAACATCGCGTAGGCGGCGAGGAGCGCCGAGAGGCCCCGTGAGAGCGGCATGGTCAAGAGCAGCACGGCGGCCAGGCCGAAGACGAGGCCGAAGAGCGCCGGCATCGGCACGAACACGAGGCCGACGTCCTTCGGATCCGCATGGTGGGCCCGGTGCTTGCGCGCCACCAGCGGGTCGACGGTCCGGCCGCCGACCTCCCGAGGCTTGAAGTGGAGCAGGAACACGTGGATCAACCACTCGGTGAACGGCTGCGCCGCGAGGATGAGGGCGGGGACGAGGAGGTCCCACCAGCTCCACTGCCCGACGATGATCCGCCCGGCCACGGCGAGCAGCAGCAGGGTGACGATCACCTGGGGCGACCGCCAGCCGGCGAAGGTGCGCGCGGCCGCGCCCAACGACAGAGCCTGTGTCGAGTCCTCGCCACCCACCACCAGGCAATTATGCCCGACCGGTCGCCGCCGAACGTAGGGTGCGTCGGTGGCTGTTGCGAGGAACGACCGGGCGCCCGGGGTCCGCCTCGTCGTCTCCCTCTACCGGGAGTTCGAGCAGGTGGCCCGCCGCGGCGACATGAGCATGGCCCAGTACCGCACCCTCTTGTACCTGCTCGGGGGCTCGCGCCGGGCGGGCGAGCTCGCCGCGGCCAACGCGGTGACCAAGCCCACGGTCTCGTCCATGATCAACGGGCTGCGCCAGCAGGGCTGGGTGACCGATGCGGTCGACCAGGCCGGGGACGGGCGGGTGACCCGGGTGGAGCTGACGCCATCTGGCCGGACGCGGCTCGCCGAGTTCGAGGAGGAACTGGCCGGGCGCATGGAGGAGCTGCTGCCCGGGGTGGACCCCGCCGCGATGCGTCGCTTCCTCGTCGAGCTCTACGACGCCCACGCCGAGACCCGCGAGGACCGGCTCGGCAGCGTCTTCGGCGCGGCGGGTGGATCGTGAGGGTCCGTGAGGCAACATTGACACGAGGCTCGGATTTAGTTAGATTGATCTAACTAAATCCCGTCGACGCAAAGGGGTGGCATGACTGCAACGGCTGGCGTGGCACACGACCTCGTGATCCGGGGCGGCGAGGTCGCCGACGGCCGGGGCGGCGAGCCGGTGGCAGCGGACGTCGCCGTCGACGGCGGCACGATCACCGCGGTCGGGTCGGTGGGCGGACGGGGACGCGAGGAGATCGACGCCGACGGCCTGCTCGTGACGCCGGGCTTCGTGGACATCCACACGCACTACGACGGCCAGGCAACGTGGGACGACTGCCTGGCCCCGTCGAGCTGGCACGGCGTGACGACGGCGGTGATGGGCAACTGCGGCGTCGGCTTCGCCCCGGTGCGGCCCGACGCCCACGACCAACTGATCTCGTTGATGGAGGGTGTCGAGGACATCCCCGGCGCCGTGCTGCACGAAGGCATCGAGTGGACGTGGGAGTCGTTCGGCGAATACCTCGACGCGGTCGAGCGGCGGCCCCACGACATCGACCTGTGCGCGCAGCTGCCCCACGGCGCGTTGCGCCTCTACGTCATGGGGGAACGGGCCGCCCGCCTGGAGGATGCGACGCAGGACGACGCGGCGGCCATGCGCCAATTGGCGGCCGACGCGATGCGGGACGGCGCGGTCGGGTTCTCGACCTCGCGGACGCTGAACCACCGCACCGCGAGCGGCGACCCGACGCCGTCGCTGCGGGCGAGGTCCGACGAGCTCGAGGCGATCGCGTTGGGGGTGGCCGACGCCGGGCACGGCGTGATCGAGTTGATCTCCGACTTCTGGCCCGACGCCGACGGCGAGTTCGAGCTCGTGCGGTCGATGGTCGCGACGTCGGGGCGGCCACTGTCGCTGTCGCTGGCGCAGAGCCATCGCCAGCCCGAGGCGTGGCGGGACTTGCTGGCGCGGATCGAGGAGTCGGTGGCCGAGGGGCTGCCGATCCGGGCCCAGGTGGCGCCGCGGCCGGTCGGGCTGCTGGTCGGCCTGCAGTCGTCGTACCACCCCTTCCTGATGTTCCCGGCGTGGCGTGACGTGGCCGGGTTGCCGGTCGCCGAGCAGGCCCGGGCGCTGCACGACCCGACGTTCCGGGCGCGGCTGCTGGCCGAGCTGCCCGAGGACGACGGGGCGGGCGGGCGGCGGAGCGGGCGGCGCCGGCTCATCGACTACGCCAAGTTGTTCCCGCTCGGCGAGGTGCCCGATTACGAGCCGCCGCCGGAGGCGAGCGTCGAGCGCATGGCGCGGGCCCGGGGCGTCGACCCCGCCGACCTCACGCTCGACCTGCTGGCCGAGAACGACGGGCACAACTTCCTCTACACGCCCTTCTCCAACTACGCGGACGGGAACCTGGACGCGTGCGGCGCCATGCTGGCGCACCCCGACACCCTCTTCGGTCTGGGCGACGGCGGGGCGCACGTCGGCCTCATCGCCGACGCCAGCTTTCCCACCTACTTCCTGTCGCACTGGGCGCGCGACCGCGCCCACGGCCGCATGCCGGTGGGCCGGGTGATCGAGCGGCTGACGACGAACAACGCGCGGGCGGTGGGTCTGCACGACCGTGGCGTCGTGGCGGCGGGGATGAAGGCCGACCTCAACGTCATCGACTTCGACCGCGTGCGCTGCGAGGCGCCGGTGATGGCCTACGACCTGCCGGCGGGCGGCAAGCGGCTGTTGCAGGGTGCCCGCGGCTACTGCGCCACCGTCGTGGACGGGCAGGTGACGTATCGAGACGGCGAGCACACGGGCGCGCTGCCCGGACGACTCGTGCGGGGCGGGCAAGAGGGACGAGGGGGACGGGAGGAGAGGACATGACGACGGAGCGCACACAGGCTGCACCAGCTGGAGCCGGCGGCGGAATGGCGGGCGGCCGACGTGGCCGACCCCGAGGCGTGGACGCTGCATCTCGGGGCGGAGGATCACGCCGAGCTCGCCGCCGCGCTGGCGACCGCAAAGGCGAAGAGCACCGACCCGCTGGAGCTCGGGCGCGACGACTTCCCGCTCGAAGGGCTGGCGGCCAAGCTCGACGGCATCGTCGACGTCCTGCTCAACGGGCGGGGTTTCGCCCGCATCTCGGCGCTCGACGCGGCGCGCTACGGCGACGACGACCTCACGCTCCTCTATTGGGGGATCGGGTTGCATCTCGGTGCGCCATGGGCCCAGAACAAGCACGGCCACGTGCTGGGCGACGTCACCGACCAGGGCAAGACCATTGACGACCCCACCGTCCGCGGCAACGAGCTCGGCGGCATCGCGCTCGACTACCACACCGACGGCTCGGACCTCGTTGGCCTGCTCTGCCTGCGCACCGCCCGGACCGGGGGCCTCTCGTGCGTCGCCAACGCGGTGGCCATCCACAACCAGATGGTGCGCGAGTGTCCCGAGCTGGCCGCTGCGCTCTACGAGCCGATGCCCTACGACGCCCGGGGCGAGCAGGCCAAGGGCACCAGCGCGTTCTACTCCATCCCTGCCTTCACCGAGCACGACGGCCGGCTCTTCGTGCGCTTCATCCCCCAGTACATCCTCGCCTCGCAGCGCCACGCCGACGCGCCCCGCCTGAGCGAGCAGGCCCGCGCCGCCATCGCCAAGGCGTCGGAGCTCGCCAACGATCCCGACTTCAACGTCTACATGGACCTGCAGCCGGGCGAGATGCAGTTCATCAACAACTACCACGTGCTCCACGGCCGCACCGCCTACGAGGACGACGCGGCCAACGGCTACAAGCGCCACCTCAAGCGACTCTGGCTGGCCACCTACGCGCTGACCGACCGGCCGCCCTATTTCGCCGCCCTCGGGCGCAGCCACTGGGAAGCCAAGCGCTCGGTCAGCACACTGCCCGCCGTCGAGCGGGTGCCCGCCGGCTCCTAGCTTCGACGGACCACATCCGCGCCGGTCCGGCGTCGTCCGCGGTCAGGCCCCCTTCGCGCGCGAGCGACCGAAGAATCGTTTCCGCGCCCCCATGGCCATGGTGGCGTCGATGAAATTGGACGGCAGCGCGCCCTCGCGCAGGACGCGCACCGGGGTGACCGTGGCGTCGACCAGCGTCGGCAGCTCACCGTCGCGGCGCCCTCCGTCGATGACCAGCGCGACATCCGCCGCGTCGAACGCGTTGGCGACTTCGCTCGCCTCGTTGAAGGTGAGCGGGACGGTCCGCCACGGTCCGTGCGCCTTGCAGAGCCGCCGCAGCGCGCGGCCGTCCGGCATGCCCACCGTCACCGCCCACCCGCCCCGGTGGGTATCGGGCTCGACCTCCACCTCGACCTCGCGCTCGCCCTGTCCCACGCCGTCGTCGCCCTCGCCCGGCTCCGCTCCTCCGTCCCCGACCGTCGGCTGCGTCACCTGCGTCACCTGTGTCACTCACCGCTGCCGCACTCGCCGCCGCGCGCGGCAAGAAGACGTCGACCGGTCCCGGCCAACAGCGCTCGAGCAGGCGCTCGACCTCGACACTCCACCCCGAGGTGAGTGCCTTCGCGTCCTGCAGTTGGCCGACGGCGTAGTGCGGACCGTCGGGGTCCGCCGCCAGGGCTTCGATCCGCGCTTCGGCACCCGGCGCGCCGATCCGCACCGCGAGGCAGTAGCCACCGACCCCGGGCACGGCCACCACCGCACCCTCGGCCAGGGCGGTCGCGACGTCCGCGTCGGCCGAGCCGACCACGGGTGGGCTGGCCGCATCCTCCCTGTCGCCGTACGCACCGGCGCTCCCGCGCGTGGCCGCACCCTCGAAGCCGTCGGCGCTCCCGACCGGTGCGCCCAGATCGGACAGTTCGGCGTCGGCCCAACCCGTCCGGTCCGCCTTCTCGTTCGGCTCGGCGGTCGCACCCGGGCCGGCTGGCTCTTCGCTGTCCCCCATCACCCCCTCCTCTCTACTCGCTGATCAGGGCGATCAGGGCGCGCGCCCGTCCCGCCAGATCCGGTGCCACCTCGGCGGCGTCGAAACCGAGGTCCTCGGCCAGAGCCGCCGCGGCCGCCGCCTGATGCGGGGCCAGCTCGATCACGGCCGCGCCGGGTCGCCGCAGCCAGTCCAGCGCCTGGCGGAGCACGGACTCCACGTCGGCCAAGCCGGCTGTTCCGTCGCTGGATGCGCCGGCCACCAGCGCGCGGCGTGGCTCGCGCCGGACTTCCTCCGACAGGCCGGACCATTCGGCCTCGCTCACGTAGGGCGGGTTCGACACGACGAGATCGACCTGGCCCCGACGGTCGCCGGGCAACGGCTCGAGCCAGCTGCCCTCGAGCAGGGTGACCGGCGGGAGCCGGGAGCCGGCGGGGTGGGACCGGCGCACCGCCTCGAGGTTCGACGACGCCACGGCCAGTGCGTCGACGCTCACGTCGGTCGCCCACACCTCGGCCACCACTCCGGGCCCGAGCTCCGTCGCGAGCGCGAGCGCGATGGCGCCCGACCCGGTGCCGGCATCGGCGACGACCAGACGCTCGCCGCCACGACGCGCGGCGAGCCGGCGCGCCTCGGCCAGGGCCAGCTCCACCACCTGTTCGGTCTCGGGCCGCGGGATCAGCACCCGTTCGTCCACGATCAGATCGAGATGCCGGAACGGCCAGTGCCCGAAGAGGTACTGCAACGGCTCGCCGGCGGCCCGCCGGGCGGCCATGGCACGTGCCGCGGACACGGCAGCGTCGTCCAGGGGCCCGACTTCCAGACCGGCTCCGGGTCCGCGTCCACCCCCGAGCACCTCGTCGACGATGAAGCGCGCCTCGTGCGGTGCGCCGACGACCTCGCCCAGCTCGGCCACCAGTTCGGCCCGGCCCGGCGTCCGGGCGCCGGTGCGGGCGCCAGTGCGGGCGCCGGCACCCACGCCGGCGGTGGGCGTCACGCGCCCTCCGCCTCCTCGCCGGCCAGCTGGCGCGCCCGCTTGTCCGCCATGAGCGCGTCGGTCAGCTCGCTGAGGTCGCCCGCCAGCACCTGGTCGAGCTTGTAGAGGGTGAGGTTGATCCGGTGATCGGTGACCCGGTTCTCCTTGTAGTTGTACGTGCGGATCTTGTCGGTGCGGCTGCCGGCGCCGACCTGGCCGCGACGCTGCGCCGACATCTCGGCGGCCTGGCGGTCCTGTTCGGCCTTCAGCAAGCGGGCCCGCAACACGACCATCGCCTTGGCCCGATTCTGGATCTGACTCTTCTCGTCCTGCATCGCCACCACGGTGCCGGTCGGGAGGTGCGTGATCCGCACGGCCGAGTCGGTCGTGTTCACCGACTGCCCGCCCGGGCCGGTGGAACGGTAGACGTCGATCTTGAGGTCGTTGGGGTCGATCTGGACCTCCACCTCCTCGGCCTCGGGCAGCACGGTCACCGTCGCCGTCGAGGTGTGAATCCGGCCCTTCGCCTCGGTCGCCGGGACGCGCTGCACGCGGTGCGTGCCGCCCTCGTGTTCCAGGCGGATGTACGCGTCGGGTCCCTTGACGACGAAGACGGCCTCGTTGATCCCGTCCTTGTCGGACGCGTCCTCGGAGAGCACGTCGACCTTCCACTTGTTCATGGCCGCGTAGCGCAGGTACATGTCGTAGAGGTTGCGGGCGAAGAGGTTGGCCTCGTCGCCTCCCACGGCGCCGCGGATCTCCATGATCACGTTGCGACCCTCGTTGGGGTCCTTGGGCAGCAGGAGGGCCTGGATGCGCTCCTCGAGCGCGAGGCCGCGCGCCTCGGACTCGTCGACCTCCTGGCGCATGAGCTCGCGCTCGTCCCCCGAGGCCTCGGTCAGCATCTCGCGCGCCGTGGCCATGTCCTCCCGGGCCGAGGTCAGCTCGTGCCAGGTCTTGACGATCTCGCCGAGCTCCTTGTGGCGCCGCGACAGGTCGCGCAGCTTGTCGGAGTCGGACAAGGTGACCGGGTCGGCCAACTCGGCCTCGACGGAGTTGAACTCCGCCTCCAGCGCGGCCATCCGGTCCTCAATCATGGTGTTCCCAGGCTACGGAGTGGCGCGAGCATCGTCGCGACCACCGGGCGCGGCCGATCGGCGCGGCGCGCCGCTGGGCGCGAGTGGAGGTGTGCCGGCCGAGCCGGCGAAGGGAGGCGTTCAGTCCTGGCTGGGCGCTGAGGCGGGCGTCGACTTGGCCCGACCCTTGCGCTCGCCGTAGCGGCGCTGGAAGCGCTCCACCCGACCACCCGAGTCGACCAGCTTCTGCTTGCCGGTGAAGAAGGGGTGGCACTCGTTGCACAGCTCGACGTGGAGGTCGGCCTTGGTGGAGTGCGTCGTGAAGGTGTTGCCGCACGAGCACTTGACGGTGGCCTCGACGTAGTCAGGGTGGATGTCGGTCTTCATTGGTGTCTCCAGACTCGTGAGCCGGACCAGTCTACGGCGTCTGCCGCCCGATCCAGTTCGCTCTGCATCAGTAAACGTCGGCGGGCCTCGAAAGCTTCCCAGGAACCCAGGGCCCGGAGGATCAGGTGCCGGGCCCCTTGGCGATCTCGGCCAGGAACTCGTCGTTGCTCGAGGTGGTCCGGATCTTGTCCATGAGCAGCTCCAACCCCGCCGCGTCCTTGCCGTCCGACGCCAGGGCGTTGAGCACCCGGCGCAGCTTCCAGACCTGCTGCAGCTGGCCCCGCTCGAACAACAGCTCCTCGTGGCGGGTCGAGCTCGCGTTGACGTCGATGGCCGGGTAGAGGCGGCGCTCGGAGAGCCGACGGTCGAGCCGCAGCTCCATGTTGCCGGTGCCCTTGAACTCTTCGAAGATGACCTCGTCCATCTTGGAGCCGGTCTCGACCAGTGCCGAGGCCAGGATCGTCAGGGATCCGCCCTCCTCGATGTTCCGTGCCGCACCGAAGAACTTCTTCGGCGGGTAGAGCGCACCGGAGTCGACGCCACCGGACATGATGCGGCCGGTCGCCGGCGCGGCCAGGTTGTAGGCCCGGGCCAGTCGGGTGATGCCGTCGAGGATGATGACGACGTCGCGGCCCATCTCGACGAGCCGCTTGGCCCGCTCGATCGCCAGCTCGGCCACCTGCGTGTGCTCCTCGGACGGGCGGTCGAAGGTCGACGCGATGACCTCACCCTTGACGGTGCGGCGCATGTCGGTCACTTCTTCGGGCCGCTCGTCGACCAGCAGCACCATGAGGTGCACGTCGGGGTTGTTCGCCTCGATCGAGTGGGCGATCTGCTTCATCACCGTCGTCTTGCCGGCCTTGGGCGGCGAGACGATCATGCCGCGCTGGCCCTTGCCGATCGGCGAGAGCAGGTCCACGATCCGCGCCGTCAGGTTGTCCTTGTCGCCCTCCATCTCGAGGTTGAGCCGCGAGTCGGGGAACAGCGGGGTCAGGTCCTCGAACTTCGGCGCGGTTGCGCGCCTCGTCGGGGTCGAGGCCCGACACCGAGTCGATGCGCAACAGCGCCGGGTACTTCTCGTTGTTCGAGGCGGGGCGGCAGGCGCCTTCGACGTAGTCACCCCGGCGCAAGGCAAAGCGACGGGCCTGGCTGATGGAGACGTAGACGTCCTTGGACGAGGGCAGGTAGCCGTCGCAACGCAGGAAGCCGTAGCCCTCGTCGCGCAGGTCCAACATGCCCTTCACTTCGACGAGCTCGCCGGTGTAGGCCTGGTCTTGGCCGCCACCTTGCAGTTCACCGCCGCCCTGGCCGCCCTGGCCGCCACGCTCGCGTCCACGGCGGCGGCGGCTCCGGCGGTTGCCCACGTCGCCGTCGGCCTGGCGGTCCTGGCGGTCCTGGCGGTTTTGGTTCTGGTTCTGGTTCTGTCGGTTGCGGTTGCCCTGGCCACCCTGGCCGCCACCTTGGCCACCGGCCACCTTGGCCACCGCCACCTTGGCCCTGGCCGTTCTGGCGCGACGCCGGCTCGCTCCAGGTCGGGCGGCTCGACGAAGATCGCCGGACCCGAGTCGCCGTTGCCCTTCGCCGCATCCGCCGTGGCAGTGGCGGCCGGCGCACCGGTCTCGTCGGAGGCGGCGCCCGAGGCGCCGTCGCCGGAGTCCGCGGCAACCGTGCTGGGTGTCGCGTCGCCGGCGCCCGAGGACGCCGTGGCGTCGGCGGCTGGCGTCGGGCTGGGCCGAAGCCACAGCCGACGCGGAAGCCGAGCGGGAGCGGCGAGCCGGCTTGGTGCCGTTGGAGTCCTCGCCGTCCCCGTTTGACGCGGCGCCGGACCCTGAGGTCACGCCGGTCGCGTCGAGAATTTGATCAATGATGTCGGCCTTCTTCGTCCGGCTGTTCGTCTTGAGTGACATGGCCTGGGCGATGGCACTGAGCTCGTCGCGCTCCTTGCCTTCGAGAACCGATCGTTCGAGCTGCTGTTCCGCAGTCATCGGGCTCCTCTATCTACGGAGGGTTGTCGCCGGCTCGGTTCGGTCCGCGCGCGGCGAAGGAATTTCAGGTTGGAGAAGGGCGTTGCGTGTGAATGCCCTCCCCCCAGGGTCACCGCTGCTGCGTCTGGCTCTCCCGAGACCGCTTGTACCCGCGGAGAGCGCCTCGAAGCGCAGTGGGGATGTGTCCACTGTAGCGGGAATGGCGGGTCATGCCAACACAGCCCCGGTTCGAGCCGGTCGGATCGGCCTTCGGCCTTCCCGCCCCACGTCGCCGCCGAGCAGGGCCGGAGCAGGGTTCACAGCGAAATCTCGGCCAGCACCGTCTCGAGATCCAGGTCGATCACCGACGGCACCGAAATGGCCTTGATGGCCAGGTCCGGATCCTTCAGACCGTGCCCGGTGAGGACGCACACCACCTTGGCGCCGGCGGGCACTCCGAGCTTCAGCAGGCCCGCCACCGAGGCCGAGGAAGCCGCCTCGCAGAACACGGACTCCTCCTTGGCGAGGAAGGTGTACGCGTCCATGATCTCGTCGTCGGTCACCGCCGAGATGGAACCGCCGGACTCGGACGCGGCGGCCGTGGCCGCAGTACCAACTGGCCGGGTTCCCGATGCGGATCGCGGTCGCGATCGTCTCGGGCTCCTCAACCGGGTGGCCGAGGACGATGGGCGCGGCACCGGCGGCCTGAAAGCCGCACATGCGCGGCAGCTTCGTCGCGCGACCAGCTTCCTTGTACTGGAGGTAACCCCGCCAGTAGGCGGAGATATTCCCGGCGTTGCCCACCGGGATGCAGTGCACGTCCGGCGCGTCCCCGAGGACGTCGACGATCTCGAAGGCGCCCGTCTTCTGCCCCTCGATCCGGTGCGGGTTGACCGAGTTCACGACCGTGATCGGCGCGTGGTTCGGCAGGTCGCGCACGATCGTGAGCAACTGGTCGAAGTTGCCCCGCACCTGCAGGACCCGCGCCCCGTGCATCAGGGCCTGGGCCAGCTTTCCCAGCGCGATGTGGCCGTCGGGGATCAACACGACGCAGGCCAGTCCCGCCCGCGATGCGTAGGCGGCGGCCGAGGCCGAGGTGTTGCCGGTCGACGCGCAGACGACCGCCTTCGCGCCCTCCTCGACCGCCATGGAGATGGCCATCGTCATGCCGCGGTCCTTGAAGCTGCCCGTCGGGTTGGCGCCCTCGACCTTCAGCCACACCTCGGCGTTGACGCGCTCGGACAGACGCGGCGCCGGCACGAGCGGCGTGCCGCCCTCGAGCAGCGTCACCACCGGGGTGCGCTCGCTGACGGGCAGGAAGTCGCGGTACTCGGTGATGACGCCGCGCCAGCCCGCCGTCACGGTGCACCGCCCACGTCGTCCGCCTCGCCGATCACGCGCAGCACCCCGCTCACCCGGTCGACCGCCTGGAGCTGGCGCAACTCGTCGATCGTGGCCAGCAGGTCGCCCTCGCGCGCCACGTGGGTCAGGAAGATGAGCCGCGCCTCCTCGGCGAGGCCGACCTGTTCCATGGCCCGGATGGAGACGTTGTGCTCTCCGAAGATCGTCGCCACGGCGGCCAGCACGCCCGGGCGGTCCGCCACGTCCATGCTCAGGTAGAAGGCCGAACGCAGGTCCTCCTGGGCGCGCACGCTCGTGCTGGTGCGCTTCGGCGCCGGCGCCGGCGCGCCGGCCAACAAGTTGCGCGACGCGTCCACGAGGTCCCCCAACATGGCGCTGGCGGTCGGGCCCCCTCCGGCGCCTCGGCCGTAGAGCATCAATTCCCCGCTCACCGCACCCTCGACGAATACCGCGTTGAACGCGCCGCGTACCGAAGCAAGCGGGTGCGTGCGCGGGACCATGGCCGGGTGCACCCGCACGGAAACCTCGGGCCCGCCGTCGACCAGCTCGGCGATGGCCAGCAGCTTCACCGAGTAGCCGAGCCGCGCCGCGTAGGCCACGTCGGCGGCGTGCAACCCGTTGATGCCCTCGCGGTACACGTCGGAGTCGACGAGGTCGGAGCCGAAGGCCAGCGCAGCGAGGATGGCGGCCTTGGCGGCGGCGTCGTGACCCTCCACGTCGGCCGTGGGGTCGCGCTCGGCCAGGCCCAGTTCCTGCGCCTCGCGCAGGGCGTCGTCGAAGCTGTCGCCGTGCTCCTCCATCCGGGTGAGGATGTAGTTGGTCGTCCCGTTGACGATTCCCATGACGCGGACGATCTGCTCGCCCGCCAGCGACTCGCGGAGCGGCCGGATGACGGGTATGGCGCCGGCCACCGCCGCCTCGTAGAGCAGGTCCACGCCGGCACCCGCGGCCACCTCGGCCAGCTCGGCGCCGGCCACCGCGAGCAGGGCCTTGTTCCCGGTGACGACGGGTTTGCCGTTGCGCAGCGCGGCCTCGACCAATTCGTGCGCCGGGTGCAGGCCGCCGATGAGCTCGACGACGACGTCGACGTCGTCACGGGCAACGAGCCCGGCGGCGTCGGCGCCGATGAGGGCGGTGTCGATGGCCGGGCCACGGGGCTTCGTCGGGTCGGCCACGGCAATGCCGACCAGCTCCAGGCGGATGCCGGTACGGTCGGCGACGTCGTCGGCCCGGGTGAGGAGGATCTCCGCCAGGGCGCTGCCGACGTTGCCACAGCCCAAGAGCCCGACACGCACCGTCGGGGCGGCGTGGGCATGGGTCACCCCGACCATCGGCTGCGCCGCCGCGTCACTGGGCAGCTTCGCCTGGGCCGCGGTCACCTCCAAACGGTACAGGCTGCGTGCGCCGTCCCTGGGCGGCGAGGCACCCGGCTTTCATCCGTCGAGGCGGGTCAGATCGTCGAACGTCTCGCGGCGCACGACGACCCGCGCCGTGCCGTCGGCGACGAAGAGGACCGCGGGGCGTGGCACCTTGTTGTAGTTGGAGGCCATGGAGTACCCGTAGGCGCCGGTGACGGGTGTGGCCAGGATGTCGCCCACCTCGATGTCGTCGGGCACGAAGGCGTCCGGCACGACGAGGTCGCCGCTCTCACAGTGCTTGCCGACCACGCGCACGGGCCGCCGCCGCGGCGAAGCAGTCGCCCGGGGCAAGAAGGCCTCGTACCCGCTGCCGTACAGCACGGGGCGCGGGTTGTCGCTCATGCCGCCGTCGACGCTCACGTAGGTGCGGATCCCGGGAAGGTGCTTGACCGTGCCGACCGTGTAGAGCGTGATGCCTGCCGTGGCGACGAGGGAGCGACCCGGCTCGGCCGAGATCCGCGTCGAGGGGTCGACCCCGGCCTTGGCACACGCGGCGCGCGTGACGTCGGCCCATTCGCGCTGGCTGGGCGCGCGCTCGCCGTTGACGTAGGGCACGCCGAGCCCGCCACCCACGACGAGCTCGGGCAGACCGAGCGGGGCGAAGAACGCGCCGAGGACCTCGGCCGCCTGTTCGAAGGAGGAGGCGTCGAAGACCTGGCTGCCGATGTGGGCGTGCACGCCCACGAGCTCGAGGCCCGGCATCAGCTCGAGCGCAGCGACGGCTTCGGCTGCCGCTCCCGAAGAAACGGAGAAGCCGAACTTCGAATCCTCCTGGCCCGTGCGGACGAACTCGTGGGTGTGCGCCTCGACGCCCGGCGTGACGCGGACGAGCACCTGCGGCCTCGAGGCGGCCGGAGGTGCCGACTCGATCAGGCCGCCGAGGCGAGCGATCTCGTCGAAGGAGTCGACCACGATGCGCCCCACGCCGTGCTCCAGCGCGGCGGCCAGCTCCTCGGTCGACTTGTTGTTGCCGTGCAGAATGAGGCGCGTGGCAGGGACGCCGGCCGAAAGCGCCACGTGCAGTTCGCCGCCCGATGCGACATCGAGGTGCAATCCCTCCTCGTGCGCAAGACGCGCCATGGCCCGGCACAGGAACGCCTTGGTGGCGTAGGCGACTCCGTCGCCCCAGGCCGTCGGCGGCCTCACGACAGGCATGTCGCAGATGCGCCTCGTCGTAGACGAAGAGGGGCGTGCCGAACTCCTCCGCCAGCTCGAGGAGGTCGATGTGGCCGACGTGGAGGTGGCCCTTCTCGTCCACCTCGGCCGTGCGAGGCAGGAGGTACGGCTCCAGTGGTGCCGTTGCGAGGTCGTGATCCACCACCATGGAGATGCAGGATACGGCAGCACTCGCGCCCGCCGTGGCTGCCGAGAACGGTGTCGAGTCCGACGGCTACGATTGCTGCCCTTGCATGCGCAGCCGCGCGCCGCCGTGCAAGGCCCGCCCCCGTAGCTCAGCGGATAGAGCACCGGCCTCCGGAGCCGGTGGCGCAGGTTCGAGTCCTGCCGGGGGCGCATGAAGATCGCAATCGTCGGAACCGGTGCGATGGGCTCGGTCTACGCCAGCCTCCTGGGCAAGGCTGGGCACGAGGTCTGGGCCATCGACACCTGGCAGGAGCACATCGACGCCATCGCGGCGTCCGGACTGACGGTCTCGGGCGCCAGCGGCCGCTTCGTCGTCGACAGCCTCAATGTCGGGCGTTCGCCCCATGACGCCGGGCCCTGCGACGTCTGGATGATCGCGACCAAGGCATACGCCGTCGAAGAGGTGGCGGCGGAGATCGCACCGCTGCTCGAGCCCGACACCGTGGTCATGGCATTCCAGAACGGGCTCGGCGCAGGCGAGAGGGTGGCGCGCCACATCCCCGCTGAGCACATCGTGATCGGTATCGCCGAGGGGTTCGGGTCGTCCATCCCCGAACCGGGCCATGTGCACCACGAGGGCATGCGACTGATCAGGATCGGAGAGATGCACGGCGGCCTGACCGATCGGGTTCGCCGGATAGAGCAGGCGTGGCACGACGCCGGCTTCAACGTCCGAGCCTTTGCCGACGTCACCCTCATGATCTGGGAGAAATTCCTCTGCAACATCACCCTCAGTGCTCCGTGCGCCGTCTTCGACGTCACCGTCGGTGAGCTGATGGCAGACGCGGCCGCATGGAAGGTGGCGCTCGGATGTGCCTCCGAGGCGCACCGGCTCGCTGTCGCCAAGGGAATCGAGTTCCCGTTCGACGACCCCGTCCGGTACGTCACCGACTTCGCGGCCACGATTCCGAACGCGAGTCCATCGATGCGCCTTGACCATTTGGCCCGACGACCCTCGGAGATCGACGTCATCAACGGAGCCGTTGTCGACCTGAGCCGCGAGCTCGGTCTCGAGGCGCCCTACAACGAAACGGTGTGCGCCATCGTGCGCCGTCGCGAGTCGCGGTTCGACTGAGGTTGGCTGCGGTTGGCGGCAGCCGCCACTTCTGGTTCGGTTTGCGCTCTGAGTGTCTGTAAGACCCGCGGCGATCGCGCCCCAGAGATGATTTGGGCCGACAGAATGAGTCGGCCCTTTCCGCGGTAGGCTCAGTATCTCGTCCCCTTGGGAGAGTCGCTTCGCTTGGGCAGGACGGCCAGTCGGCCGGAGTCGCCCCGTGCAGGTTCGACGCCTCGACCGAGCCTCTTTGAGGAGTGTCCTTGCGCGTCCCGAACCTGCCCATCGAAGTCCTTGCTGGGCGTGGTCGCTCGTTTGGGATTCTCAGCTCTTACCCGCCGACCGCATGCGGTCTCGCCACGTTCGCCGCTGCGCTGGCGACCGGCTTGGCTGCGCACGACGCCGAGGTGGGAGTCGTCCGAGTCGTGGAGTCGGGCCGTCAGACTGCGCCGAGCGAACGTGTTATCGGCGAAGTGGTCAATGGGTCCCAGTATTCGTTAGCCGCGGGTTCGGACGCCTTGAACCAGTGCGATGTCGCGGTGATTCAGCACGAATACGGACTTTACGGTGGCACCGACGGTGACGAGGTGCTTGAGATCCTCGGCGGTCTCAAGGTCCCCTCCATCGTGATCGCCCATACGATTCTGACCAACCCGACGCCGCATCAGTGGTCCGTGCTGAATGAGGTGGCTGCGCTGGCGGACCAGGTTGTGGTCATGACGGAGGCGGCCCGGGTCCGCCTCTGCGACCGGTTCGACGTGGATGCGCGCAAGGTGACCACCATCGCTCACGGCGCTGCCATCCCAAGGGAACGCGTCGTTCCCGACCGCGGTGGGCGACCCCTCATACTGACCTGGGGACTCATTGGGCCCGGCAAAGGAATCGAACGGGCCATTGAGGCAATGCGGACGTTGCACGACCTCCCGACGCGGCCCGCGCTATTTGGTCGCCGGACAGACCCACCCCAAGGTTTTGGCCGCCCATGGAGAGTCTTACCGTCATGACCGAATGGAGCAGGCCGAGCGCCATGGGATTACCTCGTCCGTCGCCTTCGACTCCGACTACCGCGACGTCGCATCACTGACCGCTCTTATCCAGTCCAGCAAAGTGGTTGTCCTGCCCTATGACTCCAAGGACCAGGTGACCTCAGGCGTCCTCGTTGATGCGATTGCCGCTGGACGACCTGTGGTCGCGACGGCATTTCCACATGCGGTTGAGTTGCTTTCAAGCGGTGCCGGACTCGTCGTCGATCACGATGACCCCGATGCGCTGGCTCTCGCGCTGAGGAGAGTCCTGACGAGGCCCGAACTGGCCGCCAAAATGGCTGCCGAAGCGTCTCGGCTCGCGCCAGGCCTCGGCTGGTCGGTCGTGGCAGGGGAGTACCTGCAACTGGCCGACTGCCTCGTCGCGGAACGACTCGCATTGGTGTGACCTCGACGCGGGACATACCAGAACCGGACTTCGGCCACCTCATCTCCATGACTGACGGGCGAGGTACCTTCGAACACGCCCTGCATCGCGAGCCACGACCCGAGCACGGCTATTGCACTGACGACATGGCCCGCGTGTTGGTCGTGGCTTCCCGGGAAGCGGGTGGTGGGCCGGCGGTGCGCCACTTGGCCGTGCTCAGCCTGCGATTCCTTCTCGAAGCGCTGGAACCCGGGGGCAAGTGTCGAAATCGAATGAACAGACACGGCAGCTGGGAAGACCAGCCAGCTCTCAATGACTGTTGGGGGCGATGCATCTGGGGGTTGGGCACTGCGGCCTCGCACGGCGACGACGACGAGCTACGACATCGGGCCGTTCGTGGTCTCGAGCTTGCACTGCGGCCGCGATCACCCTGGCCGAGGGCAACGGCGTTCGCGGTGCTCGGTGCCGCTGAGTTGCTGACCGTCTATCCCGACGACAAGTCGGCGCGCTCACTGCTGGTGGATGCCGCCGATTCGATGACGAGGTTGCGCTGGCATGACCGGGTGGCCGTGGCCGGAGCGGCGCCTCACCTACGCCAACGCCACCCTCCCAGAGGCGATGATTGCGGCCGGGTCGGCGCTCGAGCGACCGGTGCTTCTCAAGCGCGGTTTGGACCTCTTGGAATGGCTGCTCGATCGCCAGTCCTCTCAGGGGCATCTTTCGGTGACCCCCGCCGGAGGCAGTGGGCCTGATGATCATGGTCCAGGATTCGACCAACAGCCCATTGAGGTCGCTGCTCTCGCGGATGCGTGTGCTCGCGCCAGGAGTGTGGATGGCAATCGGCGGTGGGCGGACGGTGTCACGGCCGCCGCGCAGTGGTTTCTCGGTGCCAATGACGGATCGGTCGTCATGTGGGACCCCGAAACAGGCGGATCCTTTGATGGTTTGGAAATCGGGGGTGTCAACCTCAATCAGGGCACGGAGTCGACGCTCGCCCTGCTTTCGACCCTGCAACACGCTCGGACCTCTGTGAGCGTCCTGCAGTGACAATGCAGGTGTCACGCCTCGCCCGACGCACCCCGGTACACATTGCCGCCGACAGATCGCGAGTCGTGACTCGTCTGTTCGTCCCCGGGAACGAAGGGTTCGACGAGCAGGAGTCGCGTTCCTCTGCGGTGTTGCGACGAGTCTTGGCGCTGACGGATGACGAAGTTCAGCGGAGCCTTGACGATGTGATGAATCGGTTCAAGGGCCGACACCATTGCTTGAACGACACGTTCCTTCGGCACGCCGACGAACTCTCGGAGCGTCTCGACCCAGAAGGCAATCTTTCGCCGAGCCGACATCTGCTTCTCGGGGCAACGTTCACGAGTGAGTACGCCATAGAAGGTGCTGCCGTGTGCAATCCGAGCATGGTGATGCACCCTGATCAGACAGGAGTCAGCCGGGGCAGTGCTCGCTTTGTCACGAGCGTCCGGGCTATCGGCGAGGGCCACCGCTCGTCGATCGGGTTTCGGACGGGGACAATCATCGGTTCGAACGACCTTGAGTTTGATCCCGCGCCCACGTTTGCCGTCACAGGACATCTGGACGCGGCGATGCTCGATGCCGAGGTTTTCAGGGGAGAACTCCGTCGCCTTCGCGGAGGCGGCGAGGATGCTGACTACGTCCTGGGGCGCCTCGGAAAACAATTCACCAAGGAGGAGCTGGAGAAAAGGCTCAGACTCCTCGAGAAGCAGACGGCGACGCGCAAACAGGCAAAGAGGATCATTGGCCTCATACGCAAGATCGCCGATCGGAGCTACACGGTCCAGTTCGAAGACGGCACTCCACTGAGTGAGCGGGTGCTTCTGCCGACGATGAGCGCTGAGTCCAGCGGCATGGAGGACGCTCGCTTTGTTCGGTTTGTCGAAGACGATGCAACCGTCACGTATTACGCCACCTACACGGCATACAACGGCATCGACGTCCGACAGCAGTTGCTCGAAACACAGGACTTTTTGAAGTTCACCTCGTCACCGATGGTGGGAGCGGCTGCCGACAACAAGGGTCTAGCCCTATTCCCGCGCCGCATCGCGGGCCGTTTCGCTGCCTTGTCTCGGAGCGACCGGGAGTCCAACACCGTCACCTACTCGGACAACCCACATCGCTGGGAAGAGGGTCTGGCCTGCCAACTGCCGACCGCATCCTGGGAAGTCCTGCAACTCGGCAACTGCGGGTCACCAATCGAGACGGAGGCGGGCTGGCTGGTGCTCACCCATGGCGTCGGGCCAATGCGCACCTACAACATCGGGGCCATATTGCTCGACCTCGAAGACCCAACGCGGATCATCGGCCAACTTCGAGAGCCGCTCCTGAGCCCAGGTGCTGACGAGCAGGACGGCTACGTGCCAAATGTCGTCTACTCGTGTGGTTCCGTTCTCCACTCGGGCACCCTGGTCCTTCCCTACGGCATCGGCGATTCGGCTATCGGCGTCGCGACGGTGCCTCTGGGCGAACTCCTTGCGTCTCTGACCAGTTTCACTGATTGACCCGAGGAACCCCCACAACAGATTGGAGCATCTCGTGCCTGACCGATCGCCCCAGAAGCCATCAGGTAAGAAACCCGGCAAGTCTCTCAAGGAGAAGCGGGAGGCAAAGAAGGAGAAGAAGGAAGAGCGAGGCAAAAGGGGTGATCGCATAGGACTGGGGCGTTGACATTCCAATGCGCATCGCGGTACTCGGATCGATTGCCTGGCGTGTTCCGCCGCGCCACTACGGACCGTGGGAGCTCTTTGCCTCTCTCCTGACTGAAGGACTCGTCGCACTCGGACACGACGTCACGCTGTTCGCGACAGGTGATTCGGAAACGTCGGCTCGCCTCAGTAGCGTGATCCCCCGAGGCTGGTCGGAGGACCCGGGTATCGACCCGAAGGTTGCCGAGTGCCTACACATCTCGGAGGTCTTTGAGCGGGCGTCTGAGTTTGACGTTATCCACAACAGCTTCGACTTCTTGCCACTTACCTACTCCAGGTTGATCTCGACTCCCGTGGTCACAACGATTCATGGCTTCTCTTCGCCAAGATTGTGCCGGTTTACGCCAAATACAACCGGAGTACGTTCTATGTCGCGATCAGCGACGCTGACAGGCATCCCGCTCTGGACTATGTGGGCACTGTCCATCACGGAATCGCCACAAACGATTTCGCCTTCAATCCTGCACCGGGCTCCTACTTGGCGTTTTTCGGACGCATCCACCCGGACAAGGGAGTCGTCGCGGCGATCGACGCAGCCAAGGAAGCGGGCATCCCGCTTCGAATTGCAGGAATCATTCAGGACCAGGCGTACTTTGAGCAAAAGGTCGTCCCACACCTGGACGGCGATCGAGTGCAGTACGTCGGGCCTGTCCGAGCAAAGGATCGTTCATCTTTCTTGGGCGAAGCCATTGCTCTTCTCCATTTGATCGGCTTTGACGAACCGTTCGGGCTCTCGGTCGTCGAGGCGATGGCCTGTGGTACCCCGGTGATTGCCTACGACCGAGGGTCCATGTCCGAGATCATCGATAACGGTACGACGGGATCCATCGTGGCTGACGTCGCATCCGCGACCGAAGCAATCGCTGCGGATCGGCCATCTCGACCGGAAGACGATTCGAGACGTGGCCGTCCAGCGATTCAACAGCAGCCGCATGGTTGACGGCTATGTCGCCGTGTATCGGCAAGCGATCGCGGAGTTCGGCCGGCGATCATCGAATAGCTCCGTCAATTCGCCATCACATTCCCAGGCTCCTCAGGGTTGATCCGTTCGGACCACAATCACAAGGTCCTCGAAACTCAGGGCACCACAACGAGCACTGGACTATCCCGACTCATTACGAGCCGGCGGCCGACCGACCCCGCTAACCGATGCAGCATTTTCGCGGACCGGCCGACGACGATGAGGTCGGCATGCTGCGACCGCGCCACCTCCGTGAGAACCCGCGTCGCGTCGCCCGTGGCTCTCACAAAGCTCACCTCCATGCAGAGGGCGTCGGCCCGCCGCGCCACCTCAGCCTCCAACTCCTCAGTCATCTGTTCTCTCGCTTTCGCCGCGTCCGCATAGCCGAGTGGCGCGGTACTTCCAAGCGCCTCCACCGGCTCGATGAGCGGCGTCACAAAGACAGCCAGAATCAGTCCGTTGCTCCGGTTCGCCTCGCCGGCTGCCCACGCGAACGCGTCCCAGCTCGTTGTCGAACCATCGATGCCGACGACAAGCTTAGGACGACCGGTGCCGTCGACCCCGGGGTGGTCGCCGCTCTTCCCGTGCGTCATCGGTGTGGGTGTCATCTCACACTCCTTTCTGGCGCGACGTCATCGTCAGCGAACTCGAGCATGCGAAGAAATGCCGGCAGTGCAGCGCGAAGGGAGGCCGCTTCGGAGGACGCAAGTTTGTCGATCAAGACCTCGAACACGGATGCTCCCGCCCTGCGCAAGGTGTTCAGCTGCTCCAGGCCTTTCTGTGTGATGGCGACGCGTACGACGCGCCTGTCCTGTCTGTCTGACTGACGTTCGACCAAACCGAATTGCTCCAGCTGACTGACGAGGGCAGACATGGAGGGCTGGGTCACACCCTCGCCGACGGCGAGATCCGTCAGACGCCGGGGACCGGTGCGCTCGATGGTCGAGAGCGTCGACAATGCGGTCAGGCTCAGGTCCCGCGGGCGCTGGCGAATGCCGAGGGTGCCGAGGGCGAACAGAACCTCACCGATGGACTGTCGCTTTCCAACCATGCCTTTAGTATAGGCAAAACTATATAGTCAAATCAATGGATCGACACTGAGCATCCGGGCTTCGAGGTCCTCGGCCCGGCGGGAAGCCGAGAGTACGCTCCTGCTTTTCCGCACCGGGCCTCCGTGGGGGACCAGGAGAAGGGCGGCCTTGATCTGATGTATCCGGCGAGCGCTGCGCCACAGGGACGACAGGACCCCAATGCCGCCGTAACCGGGGCGGCGAGGCGACGCGGTCCCGGGACCGACGCAGGGAAGTTCACGGCTGGCCCTCCTGCTTGCGATGGCGATGTTCGTGTTGGTCGTCGACACGTCCATCATGAACGTGTCGATCTCGGCCGTCGTCCACGACATCGGCACCACCGTCAGCGGCGTGCAGTCGGCGATCGCCCTCGAGGCCCTCGTCTCGGCCTCGTTCATCTTGATCGGGAGCAAGGTCGGCGATCTCATCGGCCGCAAGCGGGCCTACGTGCTCGGCCTCCTGGGCTATGCCGTCGGTGCGCTCGCCATGGCCCTCACCCAGAGCCTGACGATCATCATCATCTTCTGGGCGATCATCGGCGGCCTCGGCGCATCGCTGCTCTTGCCGGCCATGCAGTCCCTGATCCACGGGAACTTCCAGGGAGCCGAGCAACGGAGGACCTACGCCCTGGTGGGAGCGGCTGCCGCCATCGCCGCAGCCGTGGGCCCCCTCGTCGGAGGCTTCATCACCACGTACCTGTCGTGGCGAGTGGCGTTCCTCCTCGAGGACGTCGTCATCGTGATCGTGCTCTCGGGGATCGGCATGGTCAAGGAGGTTCCGTATACCGGCCCGCGACAGATCGACATCGTCGGGGCCATCCTCTCGGTCATCGGCATGGGCGGACTCGTGCTCGGCATCCTCGTGTGGCAGGAGGGAGGTGAGTCCGTCGTCCTCCTGCTCGCCGTCGGGAGCGTCGCCATGACCGGCTTCGTGTTCTGGATCGTGCGCCAGAAACGTCTGGGCAGGCCTGCGCTGATCGATCCGGGCCTCTTCAAGTCAAAGCACTTCCGATTCGGTGCATCGGATCAGATGATGCAACAGATCTCGCTCGGTGGTCTCATGATCGTCCTGCCGATCTACCTGCAAATGGTCTTTGAGTACAACGCGATGGAGGCCGGCCTCTCGATGGCCCCGCTCTCGCTGAGCATGTTCGCGGTGGCGCTCCTTGCCGGCAGGAAGGCAGGCAACCGGCGACCGGCGACGATCATCAGGGCGGGCTTTGCGTTGACGTCGGCCGGCGTCCTTCTCCTCATTGCCTTTGTTCCCCGGGTCGACTCGGGTTGGTACCTCATCCCGCCCCTATTGATCGTGGGTTCGGGACTGGGCCTCCTGGTGTCCCAGCTGAACAACTACACGTTGGCCCCCATCTCCGAGGAGCGCGTGAGCGAAGCGGCGGGGGTGAACTCGGCGTCGGGATCGTTCGGGCTGTCGTTCGGCCTGGCGTTCGCCGGCGCCATCATGCTGGCGACGCTGTCCCTTTCCTTCAACCATCTGGCCTCGCAAAGCACGGTGCTCTCCCCGGCCGAGCAACAGCAGGTCTCGAACAGCACTGGAGACGGACGCTCAGATCATGAGCAACACGCAGCTCGCAACGCAGCTGGCCGGACAGCCCGAAGGCGACGCGCGACGAGATCATCAGGATCAACACCGACGCGAGACATGATGCGCTTCGCTTTGCACTTCTCGTGCCGCTCGTCGCCGGCCTGCTCGGCCTGGGCAACTCGTTCCGCATGGTACGACTCCCGGATCCCCCGCAATCCTCCTCAACCGAGGGTCTCGCTCTCGGTTGAGCGTTGGGGTCGCCAACGCTCCCGAACTCGAGAAGCGCTACAACTCCTCGTCGGAAATGACGTCGAGGTCATGGAAGGCGACCGAGTTCGTCACCGACGCGTATTTGCCGGCGAATTCCTCCGTCTCGGGCAGTGCGGAATTCTGCATGGCGGACTCGTAGGAGTCGAAGAACACCAGGGCGAGGTACCTGTCCGGCTGGTTCCGGTCGCGAGCCACAACCTGACGGCGAGCGGTGCGCTTGCCCGCCGTCGCCTCGACCCACGCGTCGTCGATCTGTCGTACCTCGTCATAGTTGTCCGTCGTCAGTTCGACGACCTGGATGAAAGGCATGGCGTTCTTCTCCTTCTGTGTCGCTCAACGTCCCAAAGTGTGCCAAAAGCTCGGCCGCGTCGCAGGGGCTCACCCCACTCCGG
Source organism: uncultured Acidimicrobiaceae bacterium (assembly GCA_963769095.1). GTDB lineage: Bacteria > Actinomycetota > Acidimicrobiia > Acidimicrobiales > RAAP-2 > Bog-473. The sequence goes on along the minus strand of CAVYKO010000008.1, from coordinate 344,008 downwards.
CGACCGGTTCCTCAAACCAGCTGAGGATTCGCTGAGACGCGATACTGGTGCGTGTTCACGTACCGCCAGCTCGGCCGCAACGGCCAGCTCGGCAACCAGCTCTGGCAGATCGCGAGCACCCTGGGCGAGGCGCGTCGCCACGGTGACGTCGCCGGCTTTCCCGACTGGCGCTACCGGCCGTACTTCTGCGTCCCCGACGAGCTCTTCCCCGAACTGTCCGATCCCGTGCTCCGCAGCGCGCAGGACCTCGGCTGGGACTACCTCCAGGACCTGCGGTACCTCGAAGGCGTCGAGGAGGAGGTGCGCAGCTACTTCAGGCCCCGACCGGAGGTGTGGCGGCGGCTCGCCAGCCGCTTTGCGGGCCTCCTGGCGCTCGAGCACAAGACGTCGGTGCACGTGCGTCGTACCGACTACCTCCTCCATCCGGGGGTCTTCGTGGCGCTCACGCCCGACTACTACGACGAGGCCATGTCCCGGACCAAGGGCCCGTACATCGTCTTCTCAGATGATCTGGAGTGGTGCCGCCAGAACCTGCCGCGCGACTGCATCTTCATGGAGCACAACCGCAATTTCGAGGACCTGTTCCTGATGGCCGCGTGCGACGAGCACATCACCGCCAACTCGACCTTCTCGTGGTGGGCGGCCTGGTTGAGCGGCCGGCACACGGTCTGCCCGCGCCAGTGGTGGCACGAGAGCCACATCCCGGGACCCATGCCTATCCTGCACCCCGGCTGGACCCTGATCGACGTGATGGGCGCGGACAACACCGCCGCCACTTCCGGCAGCTGAGGCCGCCGCCCTAACGTGGGGCCGGCATGGCCGAGAAGCTCCCCACCCTCCGTTCCGCCCTGACCGCCCCGGCGCGACGCATCGTCGCCGGAGCGACCGATCGTCGCTTCGACGCCGTGGAAGCCGCGCTCGCTCATCTCGGCACTCAGCTCGACGAGATGGCACAACAGGTGGTGCGCACCGAGCTCGAGATCGCCGCCCTGCGCCAGCAGGCCGACGAGGCGCTTGCATTCTTGCGGCTCCAACATGACATCGTCCGCGACCTCCTCGAAGAGCTCCGGCCCGTGCTCGAGGCCCGTCGCTCCCCTCCTGACCCGCTCCTGCGGTAGGCCTCGCCGGGCGCCGGACCGTCGGCCATTCCCCTTGCCACTGGCCTCGTCGCTGCGGAATCATGTGAGGGACATGCCTTTCCGTTAACTCTGACTTGAGCTCCGTGCGCACGGCGGTGCGGCGTCTGTTGCCCAGTGGCACACGCCTCGCCTCCGGCGCGCATCCTTCGCACGTGGGCCTCCTCGCCCGCTTGGTCCCCTTCCGGTCCGAGCGAGAGGAGCACCCAGAGTGCCGTCCAAGAAGCGCGCGCCATTCGTCGCGCTCACCACCCTGTTGCAGAGCAGGTTTCCCGCAATCGTCGATCCGTCCCAGGCGATCGCCCAGGGTCTCGTCCTGGTCGAGGGCGCACCCGTCACGAATCCGCAGTCCCGCGTCCGCGCCACCTCTTCCATCCGCGTCCTGAGGACGAAGCCATTGCGCGGCACGCTGAAACTCCGGGGTGCTCTCGGCACGCTGCGTCTGCCCGTGGCCGGGAAGCGGGCCCTCGACCTCGGAGCGGCTGCCGGTGGGTTCACCCAAGCGTTGCTTGAAGCGGGTGCATCCCGCGTCTACGCGGTCGACGCCGGCTCCGGACAATTGCGAGGCTGGCTGCGCGCCGACCCACGTGTCGTGAACCTCGAGCGCACCAACCTGGCGGAGGTAGGTCCCGAGCTTGTGCCGCAACCGGTGGAGCTGGTCACGTTCGATCTCTCTTATCTCGCGCTCGCCGACGCGCTCCCCCAGCTCAATCCCGCCGTCCTCGCGCCTGGAGCGGCCGTCGTGGCCCTGGTGAAGCCGACGTACGAGTTGCACGCCGCCACGCTGGCCGCCGACCCCGCATCGGTTGCGGAGGCGGTGGAGTCGGCGGCGCGCACGATGCTGCAGCTGGGGTGGACGCTGGTGGCCAGCGTCCGTTCACCGATTGCCGGCTCCAGGGGTGCCGCCGAGGTCTTTGTGCAGGCCATCGCGAAACCTCGCAATTCCGATTGATCGCAGCCCAGCGGGGTACGTGATGAGAGGGCGCCCGGGCCGGACCCGTCCGTAGGGCCCGTGCTCCTCGCCCAAGGAAAGGAACCTCCATGTCGACGACGAGCATTTCTGCCCGAGTGGCCAGCCCGCTGCTCGCGTCCATCTTCATCCGCAGTGGTCTTGACGCCGCGCTGCATCCCGAAGGCAAAGTCAAGAAGGCCGAGAAGGTCACGCGGCCCATCGTGCAGCGCGTCACCGCGCTCCCGGACGACACCGAGACCCTTGTCCGCCTCAACGGCGCGACCCAGGTCGTCGCGGGCACGATGCTCTCTCTCGGTATCTTGCGCCGTTTGTCGGCCGCGGTGCTCATCGGGTCCCTGATCCCGACGACGCTGGCCGGCCACCGGTTCTGGGAGGAGCTGGACGAGGACGCGCGGAATCAGCAGATAACCCAACTCCTCAAGAACCTCGGCCTCTTCGGTGGCCTCGTGCTCGTGGCCTCCGAATGCCGCCACGAAGCGCCACGAGCGGGGCGGGTCGCGGTTCCGACGCTCCCGGTGAGGGTGCGCCCGGAGCGGCGCGTCTCGGTCGTGGATCCAACCCGTGAGCTGGTGCGCCGGCCTCGGTTTCGGCGGGCGCTCGCGACGGGGCTTGGCGCCGTGCTCACGCTGGTCGTCGCGACTTCTGTGGTCCCGCGCCACGCGCGCACCTTGACGGGACGCCTCGTCCTCGACCTTCCCGCGATCCTCTTTCTGCTCTTGGTGGTCGCCTGCGCCCGCTCGACCGCATCGGAGCTCGACGACCTGGCCCGCTGGCGAGGTGGACAGACCGCCGGCGCCGCGATGCGCATGCTCGTCACCGGGTTCGGCTACCTGGTCGCGCTGATCGGGGCGCTCTCCATCCTGTCGGTACCCGTCGGCCGCCTCCTGCTCGGTGGCGCCATCGCGGGCGTGATCGTCGGGATCGCCGCGCAGCAAAGTTTGGGCAACGTCTTCGCCGGACTCGTGCTGTTGATGGCACGGCCCTTCGCCGTCGGCAATTACATCCGGGTGCGCTCGGGCGCGCTCGGGGGCGAGTTCTACGGAACGGTGACCTCCATGAGCCTGACCTATGTCTCGGTGCTTACCGAGCAGGGTCTCCTCAAGGTGCCGAACTCGTCGTTCTTGGATGCGGCCGTCGGACCTTGGCCCCGCCCCGAACGCCGGGAGCGCACCGAGAAGTTGGTGACCGTCGGGGCAGGCCGTGTGGTGGACGAGGAGTCAGCTCACAACTCATAGGTCTCGCCTCGCACTCGGTGGATCGTGAAGAACGCGACCACGGCGCCAACCAGGATGAGCGAACCCGAGAGCAGGAGTGCCTCGTGGAGTCCGGAACCGAAGGCGTCGTACGCGGCCTTGACGACCTTGGTCGCGATCTGCGCGACGGTCGCGTTCTTCGAGTGCTCGGCACTGCTCGCAGCGCCGCCGCTCGACGCGCCACCTGTCTGGATCGCGTGCTCGACGAGGCTCTGGAAGTTAGGGGGAATGCCGATCGCCTTCAGTCGGGCCGCCAGGTCGCCGGTCAGCTTGGCGTTGACGATGGCGCCGAGGATGGCCACCCCGAACACCGCGCCCATTTCGCGGCTGGTGTTGGTTGCCGACGCAGCCATACCGGAGCGCTCCGGCGGCACCACCGTCAGGGGTACCGAGGTCACCGGCACCAGCAGCATGCCGATGCCGATGCCCGCGATGGGCAGCACCCAGCCCAGTGTGCCGAATCCGATCGTCGGGTCAAGCACCGCGTTCGCGACCAGAATGCCCCCACCACCCAGCAGACAGCCGACGGTCATGGGCCAGCGCGGGCCGACACGGGCCACCAGCGGGCCGGTGAGCGCAGACGCGATGATGAGGCCCGCGGCCATGGGCAAGAAGTCGATCGCCACCTGATAAGGCGACGCATTCGCCACCACCTGGAGGTAGAGGGCGGTGAAAAAGAAGATCGAGAACGTGCCGAAGTAGGCGGCGAAGGCGACGAAGTTCGACCCGGTGAAGGGCGGTCGCCGAAACAGCGACAGGTCCAACATCGGGCTCTTGACACGGCGCTCGGTGACGACGAAGGCGACGCCCGAGACGCCGCACAGGACAAATAACGCCACGATCCAATCCGTGGTGTAGCCGGACTGCTCACCTTGGATCACCGCAAAGGACATGCAGGCCAGGAACGCGGCGCCGAAGATGAACCCGAGCACGTCGAAGCTCCGGCCCTGACGGTCCGAGGTTTCGGGCACGGCGACCGCCGCCAGCACGAACGCGGCGACCCCGAAGCCCAGGTTGAACCAGAAAATGGCCCTCCAACTGGAGAACCCCACCAGCGCCCCGCCGATCACCGGGCCGAGCGCGAGGGCGAGGCCCGACACCGCGGCCCAGACGCCAAGGGCATCGGCCCGGGTCTCCCGGTCGGGGTACACGTGGCGGATGATCGAAAGGGTCCCGGGCTCGCTCGCCGCGGCGCCAATACCCATAATGACGCGCCCCGCGATCAGCCAGTCCACGTTGCCGGCCAACGCGGCCACGACCGACCCGATGCTGAACACCGCGACGCCGGCCAGCATGATGCGCTTGCGCCCGAGCAGGTCCCCCAACATGCCCGCCGCCAGCATGAAACTTGCGAACGTCAGGGCGTACCCGTTGACCACCCATTGCAGCGAGGTGACGCCGGCGTGCAGGTCGCTTTGCACGTTGGCCAGCCCGACACTGACCACCGTGTTGTCAAGGAAGGTGAGGAACAGGACGGCGCACAGCGTGGCCAGGGCGAGCGCTTGTGCCGCGGAGCCCAGGCCGCCCCGCTTGATGGTGAACCCCGGCGGTGCCCCATCGGAGCCGTTGGCACCCGCGCCGCCGGTCGCCAGCGCAAGGGAGCCTTCCCCCCGTGCTCCCAGCCCCGTCTGGTTGCGCACGTGCATGGAGGTTTGCCTACCCAGCTCGCGGGTACTGCAACCGTGACGGGGTGCCACCCAGTGGAATCGACGACGGGTCTTCCGCCGATCTCCACATGGGTGCCGCACCCCTCGGACTATCGGCGTGCAAGGCGTGGAGGCGATGATGCCCATGGGGCGGCTGCCGGGGGTCCCTCGTGACTGACCCGACGGCAGACCTCGCGCCGTTCCTCGACCGCGTCGACTACCCCTACTACGTGGCGACGGTGCGGGCACCCGATGAGGAGATGAGCGGGTGTCTGGCGGGCTTCGTCACCCAGTGCAGCATGGATCCGCCGAACTTCCTCGCCTGCATCTCACGCCTGAACCACAGCTTCGCCATCGCGGCACGGTCCACCGCGATGGGCCTGCACCTGCTGGGCGACGACCAGGTCGAGCTCGCCCGGCTCTTCGGCGAGGAGACGGGTGACGTGGTGGACAAATTCTCAGCCGTGGACTGGCGGCTCGGCGTGACGGGGGCTCCGCTGTTAGCCGAGGTCGCCGTCGCGGTCGAGGGAACCATCCTCGGTCACTTCTCGGTGGGGGACCACGAGGCCTTTCTCGTGCGGGCCAGCCGCGCCGTGGCGGGCCCGGGCCACGGGTTGCTGACCCATCGCACGAGCCCGCCGCTGCAGCCGGGGCATCCCGCGCCCACGTAGCAGCGACCTCGGCGTGTGCCGCCGCCCTACCGAAAGTGCCAACGCATGGCGCCTGCTCCCAGGCCGACGGCCGAGTCTGGCGCCATCGTCCAGACGTCCCACGGCGGTGGGCCCGCGGTCGGCGCGCTGTAGACGGCCTCGAGTTGGGAGCCTGTTGCCCGAGCCGGCCAGCCGTTGGCGGCGTAGATCTCGGCGATGCGTTGCACCGTCGGCTCGTCGGTGACCCGCTCGGCTCGCCCGGTAAAGGTCAGGTCGAAGTCGGAGAGGTGCGCGGCGATCACACAGCGCGGATCGCGATAGAGATTCCTGCTCTTGCGGGTCCGGGCTCCGCTCTTGAAGTAGAGCCTGCCTTCGAGCCAGCGTGCGCCCACGCCGGCCAGGTGGGGAGCCCCGTCGGAATCGACGGTGGCGAGCCAGAACGACTCGACCTGTCCGGCCTCGAGCCGCTCGAGGACTTCGCTCCACGGAATGTCCGCGGAGCCGTAGAGGTCGATGTTCTCTTGCGTCGTCGCGAGGGTCATTGCCCCTGCTCCGCCGCCACCAGCTCGTCCAGCCGGCTGTGGGCGTCGATGATGCCGCCCTCCATGCCACTGGCCACGTGCTCGTCGCGGGCCTCGACGGAGCTGTGCACCATCGTCGTGAGGAGCATGGTGCCGCCGTCCGCCGGCTCGCACACCATGGTCTCGGTCGCCACGTTCTCGGGCGCACCTTCGTAGACGAAGGTGCCCACACGTGTGCGGGGCGGATCGAGCACGAGGAACTCACCGTGGAAGGCAAACTCCGTGCCGTCGGGGGCACGGTGCACGAGCCGCCATGTGCCGCCCACCCGCAGGTCGGCTTCGCACTCGGTGATCTCGAGGTGCCGCGGCCCGTACCAGCGCCGCATGTACTCCGGCTCGGTCAGCGCGCGGAACACCAGCTCTGGCGGCGCCCTGAAGAACCGGCGGGTGTAGATGACGGGCTCCCCCGGCGGGGTGACGATCTCGGTCGGTGTGTCAGTCATGGTCACAATGCTTCTCCTTTCATCTTCTGATGTGGCTGCTTCCCCGGCGTGCCCTGCAGCTCCTCCAGGAGCTCGTCGAGACGCTCGAAGCTCTCCTCCCAGAATTCGCGGTACGAGCCGACCCAGTCGGAAAGCTGCTTGAGCCGCACCGGCTCCAGGTGGCAGAGCCGCTGGCGCGCCTGCCGGTGCCGCGAGATGAGACCGGCCTCCTCCAGCACCTTGAGGTGCTTGGTGATGGCGGGCTGACTCATCGGAAAGGGCGCCGCCACGTCCAGCACGCCGGCGTCGCCATGGGCCAGCCGGGCCAGGATCGCCCGCCGGGTGGGATCCGACAGGGCGCCGAACGCCCGGTCGAGCTCACCCTCGCTCAGCTCTGCGGTGGCCACCATTGACATAACCAAATGGTTATACAAAACGGTCCACCTGTCAACCCCCTCACGCGGCCAGACCCACCCGGATCGAGGGTGGGTCTGTCGAGATCACGCTCGGCGCTGCTCACCCGCGCACGGCACCGCCCCGGTACGCCGGGGGGAGGCGGACCGGGGCGGCCGTGGCGGCGCCGACGGGAGGATCAGGGGTGCAGCGCCCAGAAGTCCCGCAGCAGGGCAACGAGGTCGGCCGCCCGCTCGTCCGGCCAGAAGAGCATCGCGTCGGGCACCAGGGTGACCCGCTCGGTGGCCGGGATCAGCTCGCGCAGCCGCTCGGCCCAGGCCGGCTCGAAGAAGATGTCGCCGGTGCCCCAGGCAACCTGGACGGGGGCCCGCAACGCCCCCAGCAAGGGAGCAATGGCGATCAACTCCTCCGCCTTCGGCGCGATGAGGAAGCGCTCGAGGCCCTTGCCACCGTCAGCCGCGAACGGGCCCACATAGCTGGTCAGCAGCTCGTCGCTCAGATCTTCCGCCGTCGCGTAGCCCTGGCCGAACCCGGCCTCGGACCGTGCCAGCGCGTAGTCGCCGGCCATCGCGGCCACGACCGGGCCCAGCTCGCCCGCCTCCGCCATGTCGACGAACGGCTTGAAGAGCTCGGGTGGGAAGTTGTCGTGCACGTCGCAGTTCGTGAGCGTCAGCGTGCGGATCCGCTCGGGATAGCGGGCGGCGAACACCTGCGCCACCGCGCCACCCGTGTCGTTGGCCACGACGTCGACCTGCTCGAGGCCGAGGTGCGCGCAGAGCTCGTCGAGCCGCGCCGCGTGCCCGTTGAGGGTGAGATCCCCGGCGCGTCCTCGGCCGGCACGGGCGTCGCGCCGTGCGCGGGTAGGTCGGGGGCGATGCAGCGGCGCACGTCGGCCACGTCCCAGACGACGTTGCGCCACAGGTCGGCGTTGACGAGCACACCATGGAGGAACAGGGCGGCCGGCGCCGCGCCGTCGCCGTGGTCGACGTAGGCGACAGGGCCGCCAGAGAGTTCGGCCATCTGGCGGGGCAGCACGGTCGGAGCGCCCGTCGCGGGCTCGTTGTTGTGTGTCTTGGTGGTCGGGGTCATACCCGACACTCTACATACCAACTGTCTGTTTGTAAAGACCGGGTAAGATCCCACCGTGCCCACGCAGGCAGAACGCACCGAGGTGACCCGCGGCCGCCTCATCTCCACGGCGCGGCGCCTGTTCGCGGCGAAGGGGTTCGCGGCGACGTCGACCGAGGAGATCCTGAGCGAAGCGCAGGTCAGCCGCGGCGCGCTGTACCACCACTTCGCCAACAAGAAGGACCTCTTCCAGGCCGCGTTCGAGGCGGTCGAGGACGAGCTGACCGCCAAGATCCTGGAGGTGGCCACGGCGGGCGGCCAGACCGATCCCATGCGCATTCTCGAGGTCGGCTTCGACGCGTTCTTGGACCAGTGCCTCAACCCCGAGGTGCAGCGCATCGTCATGCTCGACGGGCCCACCGTGCTCGGGTGGGATGCCTGGCACGAGCTCGACGAGCGCTACGCGTTCGGCACGATCAAGGCCGTCCTCACGGTGGCAGCCGACATGGGAAGGATCGACGCCACCGCGGTGGACCCCCTGTCACATCTCCTGCTCGGCGCGATCATGCAAGCGGGCATGGTGGTGGCTCGGGCCGATGACGCCGAGGCGGCGAAGCGGGCGATGGCGGACTCGTTCGCGCGGCTGGTGTCGACGATTTAACCGACGACCGCGCCCGCAGCGACGGCGCAGCCGCGCCTTACCGCGTCGGCCCGAACTTCTCCCGAACCCACGCCGGCAGCCGAGCCGGCCGGCCGCTCCGGTCGACGCAGCCGTGCACGGTGACCGCCGTCGCGCTCGCCTCTCCCCCGACCGACAACAGATACGCGATCTGGAAGGTCGTGCCGGTGACGGCGCCGATCACCAACGAGACGTCGACCTCCTCGTCGAAGCGCAGGGGCTTGCGGTAGCGCACGGCCACCTCGAGCACCGGGAAGTCGCGGCTGTCCTCGCCCCTCCCGCTGCGCACGGCGCCGTAGGGATGCTCGATCGAGCGGAGATACTCGACCCGCGCCTCCTCCAGATATGGCAGGTAAGCAGCGTGGTGGATGACGCCCATGGCATCGGTCTCGGCAAAGCGCGTGCGCAGCCGGTGCGCAAAGGCGTAGTCGGCCGGGTCGCGTGAAGGCTCCAGCGACAGGCGGCCCACAGCGAGTTTCCGAGGCGCCCGGTTACTCGCCGGAGTCGAAGGTCCGCCGCCGGGCCGCGGCCATGCGGTGCACGCCGTCGTTGTCGAAGATGGCGAACTCGCCGTACGCCTCGACCGTCACGATGCCGCCCTGCACGATGCGGCCCTCGGAGTGGATCCGCTTCTCGCCGATGTCGGTGACCCAACCCTCGAACACGGCTTCCTCGTGGCACAGCGTCGGGCGCTTGTAGCGCACACCGAGCTGCACGGTCGGACCGGTGTGGCCTGCGATGGCGTTCGCCGCCGTCAAGATGATGTCGAACGCCGCCACCAAGATGGCGCCGTGCACGCACCCCGGCGCGCCCTCGTAGGCAACGTCGAACACGGCGCGCCCACGGGCGGTCGGCGGGTCGAACTCGAGGACGACCGGCAGCGCCAGCGGGTTGAACCGGCCCACGATGGGGTCGTAGGGCATGGCGCCGCCGAGCGGCACCTCTTTGGGCGGGCCGTCCGAGTCGGGCGCGATGAAGCGCGGCAGCGGCACTTCGGGCGTGTGCGACTCGAGTTCGTCCGCCACGGCGGCCAGCTGCGCCGTCAGCCGTTGCGTCTCCCCTGCAGGCGGGGCCGTACTGACCGACAGGCGGATCAGGCGCCGCAGGACGTCGGCCATCTCCTGCGCCTCGTCCTGGCGCCCGCGCAGGCCAGGGTGATGCTCGAACGACTTCTCAGAGGCGGGCTCGGGCACCAACACGGCCCGGAACAGTACTGCCGGGTCCACGCGGTCCGACATTCCGCCGCCAGATGTCGCTCGACCGATGGTGGGTCCCGACCGTTCCTCGGGGCACGCTCATAACATGGCCCGGTGACTCCCGAGCACTCCGTCCAGTTCACCTCCGGGACCCCGGAGACCGTCCTCGACCCGCTCGCACCGGACCTGGCTGCCGCCCTCGACGCGGCCCGGTCCCTCCCGCCGGACCGTCGTCGGGAGGCGGTGGCGGCCGTCGCGGCCCGTGATCCTCGTTGCCTGCAGGCGTGGGCCGACCTGGCCGAGCTCGCCGACAATCCGATCGAGCAGTACGCCTACGCGCGTGTGGGCTACCACCGGGGACTCGACGCCTTGCGGGCGGCCGGTTGGCGCGGCTCGGGCTACGTGCGCTGGCGCCACGAGCCCAACCGTGGCTTCCTCCGCTCCCTCCACAACCTGCAGCTCGCCGCCGCGGCGATCGGAGAGGTCGACGAGGAGCAGCGGTGCGCGTTGTTCCTGCGTCAGCTGGACCCGGAGTGGGGATCGCACGAATCGGTGCGTCCGTAGACCAGCTTCGCGCAGGTCGACGTGGCCTCCCTCAGCTGCACGCCTGAGGAGCCCGAGCGCAGCGCCCGGTACTTAGTTGTGCGCCCACGTGTCGGTGAAGCCTTCACCGTTTGCGGTCAGGGCGCTCGGCTTCGCCCGGGTCGCCCCGCTGCTCGTCGTCATCGTGATGTCGTGCGGACCGCTATTGGTCGTGAACGACGACACCGGCTGCAGCGCCCCACCGGTGGCCGCCTCGGAACTCGAGAACGTCACCGATCCGAAGTTCGTGAGCTTTGGTGTTGCTGCAGAAGATCAGCACGCAGGTGTCGGGAGCCTCGGCAACCCATTCGGCCGAGGTGTTGGCGTCGCTGCCGGTCTGGGTGGTGGAGAACGTCCAGCCCTCGCTGCTGTGCAGTGCCAGCGTGTAGCTCGTGCCCGAACGGGTCACCGACGCGGTCAGCGTGTCTCCCGGCTTGACCGGGTACGTCGTGGTCGAGATATTCACCGAAGCGGCGGGGTACATCTCGTACCACGCGTAGTACGTCGGCGAATTGACGTTCTTGCAGTCGGAGTCGGTCCCCAGCTGCTCGACCGACGAACTGGTGTAGCCGTCGAGGCCCACCCAGAACGCGCCGTAGGTCTTGCCCAGCGCCGTGCACTTGGCGGTGGGCTGGACCCAGCTGCCGAGCACCTCGGTGAACTGGCTCGGCGACTCAACGGCGTAGCCGGACCAGTTCGTCGAGGTGACGTTGTTGTGCTCCACGCCCAAGATGTTGATGGGGTTGTGGAACACCTCCGGGACCGCAGTTGAGGCTGCCCCGGCTACCGATGAGAACAAGAACAAGGTCGGCAACACCGCGAACAAGGACACGAGACGCTTCATTGAGCCCACCACTCTTCCGCACCTAGTCGTTAAAACCCGACTGGATCTACCCCGGCCACCTCGGACGCCAAACCGGGGTGATGCTGGTTTTCTGCGCCCGACCGAACGTAGTTAGAGCATCTAACTGTATGATGCTCGAAGTGTCTGTCACCACACCCCCTTCCACCGACGCGGCACCGCCCCGGAACGCCGGCGGGGCCAAGGGCGCCAGGAAGGCCGAAAAGGCCGCGACGTCCCAGGTCCTGGGCTCTTACGGGCGCGTCGCAGCCTGGCTGTCGAAGCGGGTCGAGGTCACCCTCACCACCGTCGACCTGACCCTCCCCCAGTTCCGGGTGCTCGGCATCTTGGCCGAGGGCTCATCCGCCGCGTCCGGCCTGGCCGACCGGCTGGCGGTTCGCCGCCCGTCCATCACGGCCCTGATCGACGGACTGGTGGCTCGAGGCCTGGTCGACCGCAAGCAGGAGGACAGCGACCGGCGCCGGGTCGCCCTCCGCCTCACCCAGGACGGTGAGCGGATCCTGGCCGAGGCCGATCGGGCCGTCGACGACTACATCGCCTCCCTCGCCGGCTACCTGCCCGACAAGGACGAGGCCATGGCCCTGCACTCCCTCGAGCTCTGGGGCCAGGCCATGGTGGCGTCGCGCGAGGCGACCGAAGGATGCCGCCGGATCAACGGACCAGCCGGCTGTGGGCACGGACCGATGAGCAAGACCGAGGACCGCCTCGACGACACCGGCCGGACGATGACGGCCACCGGAAGCGGCCCGGTGACCGACGGGTCGGTTGCCACGCCCGAGAAGACCCTTCCCTTCGCCGCTTACGTGCCCATGGGGGCGCTCAGCCGCTACGAGGCGCCGAAGTCCACCATCGACCCGGACCGGTCGAAGGGGTGGATCAAGCGCGCCACGCCGATTGTCATGGCGCACAAGGTGCAGTGGTACTCCGCGATGATCTTCTCGTTCCTCGGGCTGATCATCCAGGTGTGGATCCCCAAGATCCTCCAGAACGGCATCACCAACGCGCTGATCAACAAGACCCAGCCGCTGCACAACTACGTCGAGCTGATCGCCGTCCTCGCCCTGGCGACCGGGGCCTTCGGCTACATCTCGCGCACGAACCTCTTCAAGGTGGCGTACGCGATCGAGTTCGATCTGCGCAACATCCTCTACGAGCACTTCACCCGGATGTCGTTTCCCTTCTACGACCGCGTGCAGTCGGGTCAGTTGATCTCGCGGGCCAACTCGGACATCCGCTCGGTGCAGATGTACCTGACCTTCGCGCCCATGATCCTGGTGCAGTGCTCGATCGCGGTGGTGGCCTTCGTCTTCATGCTGTCCATCAGCGTGCCGCTGGCCTTCGTCGCCATGGCGGCGATGCCCTTCATCTATCTCGTCGGCGTCCGGATGCGGAGGTCGCTGTTCCCGGTGTCGTGGATCATCCAGTCCCGCCTCGCCGAGGTGGCCACCGTGGTCGACGAGAACGTCAACGGCGTGCGCGTGGTGCGCAGCTTCGCCGCCGAGCAACAGCAGCTCCGTCAGCTGGCGACCGCGGCCGACCGCGTGCAGTGGGGCTACATCAAGGACGCCGACCTGCGCGCCCGCTTCGCTCCCCTGGTGCAGAACCTCTCGCAGGTCGGCCTTGTCCTCGTGCTGCTCGTGGGCGGGTGGATGGTCATCCACTCGGGCCTGCCGGTGGCCTCCATCGTCTCGTTCAACCTCTACCTGATCATGATGCAGGCCCCGTTCATGATGCTCGGGATGCTCATCATGATGGGGCAGCGCGCCTCGGCGTCGGCTGAGCGGATCTACGAGATCCTCGACGAGCAGCCGACGATCGTCGACCGTCCCGACGCCGTCGACCTGGTCAACTGCGAAGGCGACGTCGAGTTCGACGACGTCACCTTCGCCTACGCCGCAGACAGCCTGCTGTCGAAGCCGGATGACGAAAACGACGGGCGACGCGACATTCTGCGCCACCTCAACCTGCACCTCCATCCCGGCGAGACCGTGGCACTCGTCGGGCGGACCGGCAGCGGCAAGTCGAGCGTGGCGCGGGTGCTGGCCCGCTTCTACGACGCCACCGGTGGCACCGTCCGGGTGGACGGCCACGACGTACGGGACCTCACCCTCACGAGCCTGCGGGGCAACATCGGCGTCGTCCTCGACGAGCCGTTCCTCTTCTCCGTGTCCATCCGCGACAACATCGCCTACGGCCGGCCTGACGCCTCCATGGAGGAGGTCATCGCCGCCGCCGAGGCAGCCGGTGCAGCCGGATTCATCAACCGGCTGTCCGACGGATACGAGACCGTGGTGGGCGAGCGCGGCTACACGCTGTCGGGTGGGCAGCGCCAGCGCATCGCCATCGCCCGGGCGCTGCTCGTGAACCCGCCCGATCCTGATCCTCGACGACGCCACCAGCGCCATCGACGTCAAGGTCGAGCAGCGCATCCATTCCTCCCTGCGCGTGCTCATGGAAGGCCGCACGACGTTGATCATCGCCCACCGGCTCTCGACGATCAGCCTGGCCGACCGGGTCGTGCTGCTCGACGGGGGCCAGATCGTCGCCGACGGCACCCACGCCGAACTGCTGGCGTCGACGCCTTTGTACTCCGAGGTCCTGGCGCAGGCGGCCAAGGAGGAGACCGCGGACGTTGTCGCGGCAGAGGGTCGTGAGGACCTGGGCCTGGAGTCCGAGTTCGACGGGGACGTGCTGGAGCCCGAAGAAGTGGACCTGGCGCCTGAGGTCGGACCCGAGGCCGAGCCCGAGGTGTCCAAATGATGTTCGGTGGTGGTGGTGGACCGCCGATCGGTGGCGGAGGACCTCCTGGTTCGACGCAGGCGGGGCTGCCCTTCGGTGGCATCCCGCACGAGCTGCAGGCAGGCGTCGACCTTCTCTTGAAGGAGGAGCCCGAGCGCGGCGAGTCCGACGCCGTCTTCACGCAGCTGCCCTCGCCGCACGAGTCCAAGAAGCTGACGCTCACATCACTCCTCACGGAGTACCCGGGCATGTGTGCGTTGGCCGTCCTCCTGGTGGGGACCATCGCCCTCTTCACCCAGCTCGGCCCGAGCTTCGTGAACTACGCCATCAACCACGGCCTCACTGGTCCGTCCAAGCAGAACCCCACCGCGCACTACGACTTCGGCGTCGTGGTCCTTATGGCGGTGCTGTACCTGATCTCCATCTGCGTCTCGGCGGGAGCGCAATACGGGCAGGCCCGGGTCACCGGACGGCTCGCCTCGTGGGTGATGAACGACCTCCGCATCAAGGTGTTCCGGCACCTGCAGCGGCTTTCGCTCGACTTCTTCACCGAGGAAAAGGCCGGCGTCGTCATGAGCCGCATGACGAGCGACATCGAGAACCTCCAACAGTTGCTCCAGGACGGTCTGGCCCAGTTCGCGATTCAGGGACTGACCATGGTCGTCATCACGGTGTTCCTGTTCGCAACCAACGCCACCTTGGCCGCCATCACCGTTTTTGCGGTGCTGCCGCCACTGGTCATCATGTCGGTCTGGTTCAAGCGGGCCTCCGAGCGGGGCTACGACAAGGTCCGCGACGGCATCGCGCTGGTCCTGGCGGACCTCTCCGAAAGCCTGCAGGGCGTCCGGATCGTCAGCGCGCACAACCGCCAGCGTTACAACGTCGAGACCCACCGCGACGTCGTGGGGTCCTACCGCGACGCCAACAACTACACGGGGCGCATCAACGGCATCTACGGGCCGGGCTCCCAGGTCATCAGCGTCTTCGGACAGCTGTTGATCCTGGGTATCGGCGGATCGATGTACCTGCATCATCCGCAGGAGATCAATCTTGGACAACTGACGGCGTTCTTCCTCTACGTGAACCGCTTCTTCTCGCCCATTCAGCTCCTGGTGCAGCAGTACAACACCTTCCAGCAGGGCCGGGCGTCCATCTTCAAGCTGCAGGGCCTTCTCGAGACCGAGCCGTCGGTGCTCGAGGCGGCCGACGCAACGGAGCTCCCGCCGATCAAGGGTGAGATCCGCTTCGACCACGTGTCGTTCGGCTACGACCCGGCGGTGCCGGTGCTGCACGACGTCGACCTCACGATCACGCCCGGCGAGACGGTGGCCTTTGTCGGCGCGACCGGCGCCGGAAAGTCGACCATGGCCAAGCTCGTGACACGCTTCTACGACCCGACCGAGGGCCGCGTGCTCATCGACGGCTACGACCTCCAGCACGTGACGCTGTCCTCTCTGCGCTCACAGCTGGGCGTCGTGCCCCAAGAGCCCTTCCTTTTCGCGGGCACCATCCGGGACAACATCTCCTTCGCTCGGCCCGGCGCGCCAGATGACGAAGTCTGGAACGCCGTGCACCAGGTCGGCCTCGGCGAGCTCGTCCAGCGTCTGCCCTACGGGCTCGACACACCGGTGCACGAGCGCGGGCAGTCGTTGTCGTCGGGTGAGCGCCAGCTGATCGCTCTGGGCCGGGCATTCATGGCCGAGCCGCGGGTGTTGGTCCTCGACGAGGCCACGTCGAACCTCGACCTCAAGTCCGAGACCATGGTCGAGGCCGCTCTCGACGTGCTGCTCGAGGGTCGGACCGCTGTCCTGATCGCCCACCGGCTGTCCACGGCCATGCGGGCCGACCGCATTGTGGTGGTGGGCGATGGACGGCTGCTCGAGGTCGGCTCGCACAGCGAGCTGGTCGCGCTCGGTGGGCACTACGCCGAGATGTACGAGACCTGGATCAACCAGTCGCACGCGGCGTAGGCGGCGGATCGGGCCAGCTGAGCGCGGTTTCGATCGGTACGATCGAGAGATGGCAAAGCGGCGGTCGAAAGGCACTCCCCACGCTCCCCACCGCTCGGGCGGACCGTTCGGAGTCTGGATCACCGACGGGCACGAGGCCGAAGCCCGAGCCGAGGAGACGAAGAAGCCGCCGAGCCGGTTCGGCACCTTCCTGCTGCGCAAGCTCGGCTTCAAGGGACCGGTGGAGCCGAACGTCCCAAAACACCAGGCCCACCCCTCACACGAGCATGCGGTGGAGCGACACCCCGAGCCTTGACTGCGCCCGGACGGTGAGCGGCGCCATCAGGACAAGTTCGAGTCGTGATGCTGTGGCGCCTCGGAGCGCCGTGGCTGCATGGGCGCAATGACGGAGAACTTCTTCACGGAGCCGATCGCACGCAACTACGCGTCGCTCTGGCCGCACCTCTTTGCGCCGGGCGTCGTGGAGCCGGCGGTCGATCTTCTCGCCGGGCTGGCCGGCGGCGGTGCCATCCTCGAACTGGGCATCGGAACCGGACGCCTCGCCCTGCCGCTCAGTAGTCGGGGCCTCGAAGTCCACGGGATCGAGCTCTCGCCGGCCATGGTGGAGGAGCTCCGGCAACAAGCGGGAGCGGACGCCGTGGGTGTCACGCTCGGCGACTTCGCCGAGACGAGGGTGGAGGGACGGTCCGGGTCGTTCTCGCTGGCCTATTTGGTGCGCAACACGATCATGAATCTCACGACGCAGGAGGCGCAGGTGGCCTGCTTCCGCAACGTCGCGTGGCACCTGCGGGTCGGCGGGACGTTCGCGATCGAGGTGATGGTGCCCGAGTTGCGTCGCCTCCCGCCGGGGACGACCGTACGAGCATTCTCGGTCGATCCGACCCACCTCGGCTTCGACGAGTACGACGTCGCGACGCAGCGCTCGGTGTCGCACCACGTCTGGGACCGGGACGGACGGCTCGAGACGTTTTCCGCGCCGTTCCGCTACGTCTGGCCGGCCGAGCTCGACCTCATGGGACGCCTGGCCGGAATGGTCCTGCGCGAACGCTGGAGCGACTGGGACCGATCGCCCTTTACCGGTGAGAGCCGAAGCCACATCTCGGTATGGGAGAAGGTGGCGGAGCCGACGCCGAGCTCCTAGCGCACCTCGATGATCGCGACGGAGTTGCCGTCAGGATCGTGGATCGTCGCCTTCCGCCCCGCCTCGCCCACCTGCTCGACGATCGAGGGCTTGATGCCCCGGGTGGCGAGCTCGGTCAGGGCGGCATCGAGATCGGGAACGGAGAGCGCGGCCAGCGACCGGCCGGCCCGACCGGGATCGACCACCACGTACAGCCAAGCTGCCTCCGCGACGCGCCACATCACCTCGTCGTCGTTGACCAATACGTCCGGCGGCGACCCGAAGAGGCGCTCGAAGAAGTCCCACCCACGGGCCAGATCCGCAACCGGGATGCCGGTGAAGGCGACCTCGATGTCCATGTCCTCCGAAGCTATCGGTGCCACCTGGATCGGGTCGGACGTCAGGGCGAGCCGATTGCCATGGCGTGCTCAGTCGGCGCGGCTCCAAGAGCTGAGCGTGGCCCGGTAGCGCGCGTCCCATCGGTCGTAGGTCTCGCGCAACCGTGCGCCCGGCCAGTCCGACGGCTGCAGTTGCACGGGGAGCAAGGCGTCGGCCTGGAGGTGGCGCAGCACGGCGGCCGAGAGCTCGAATCCCGGGGCGAGCGCCTCGGGGCCGTCGGGTGTGCGGGCGTCGAGGGCGCTGAGGAGTTGGTCGGCGTGCCGGGCCCAGGCGGGGAGGTCCCACAGCCGGCCGGCGAGCTCGTCCGCGCCGGGCGGGACCGCGGGCATCAGTTCGACGTCGCCGTCCAGGGAGTCGGGGAGCAGAATGGCGACGTTGGCGGGCCGCATCCAGACCCCCTCACGCAGCTCGGCCAGCCGCGCGTAGGTCGAGGGCGCGGCGACGGGCGCCACGCACGTCCGCCGTGCTGCCGCTCGTCGTGACGACGGCGAGCCACCAGGAGCCGTCGTAGTGGCTGGTCACGCCGGCGCGGCTCGCCGACTGCCGGGCCCGGCGCGCCTCGAGGTGACCGGCCAGGCGGTAGTGGCCGGCGCCGTCGGTGGTGGCCTCGCCCGCGGCGAGCATGCGGCTGAGCGCCACCCGGGCACGGTTCTCGCTGATGCCGAACAGGCCGGTGAGGCGCACGAGCTGGGCCACCGGCAGCTCGGGCGGATCCATGCCCAAGAGCGCGCTGGCCATGACCGAGCGGGCGGTGAGCGGGCGGCCCGGCGTGGGTGCCTCCGGGTTATTACGTATTTGCATCAGTTGACTGGTTATCGTAATATGTCGGCATGGCCACCACCATGGTGCCTCCCACCGATGACCGGCCCGAGGTCCTGCCGAGCGAGCGGCTCCTGGCGAACGGCATGGCCATCCCCGCGCTGCGGGGCGATCTTCGGCGCATCGCCAACGGACGCAACGCGCTGTCGGTCGTCATGGTGTGGTTCTGGGTGGCCGTCATCATCGGCGGCGCCGTCTGGGTCGACCAGTGGTGGAGCTACCTGATCGCCTTCGTGCTCATGGGCCCCATGTACGCCCGCTTCGCCATCCTCATGCACGAGTCCGCGCACAAGCTCCTGTTCTCCAACAAGCGATGGAACGACGTGATCGGTAAGTGGGTGGTGGCGTACCCGGTCTTCACCCCGGTGCAGCTCTACCGCCGCGTGCACTTCGCGCACCACAAGGATGAGTTCGGGCCCGACGAGCCGGACATCGCGTTCTACCGCCCCTACCCGTGCACCCGGCGCGCCCTCTATCGACGACTGTTCCGCGACGCCGTCGGGATCAGCGGGTGGAAGAACTTCGTGCCGCTCGTGAAGAACACGACCCGCAAAGGCCCGTTCCGTCCCATCGGCCTCGCCATCCTCGCCGTGCAGGTCGTGTTGTGGGCGGCCATGTGGGCCGCCACCGGCCGCTGGTGGATCTACCCGCTCCTCTGGTTCCTGCCGTGGATGACCGTCTGGCGCGTCATCAACCGACTGCGCTCCATCGCGGAACACGGGGGCATGGAACGCAGCCCGGACCGGCGGGCGACGACGCACCACGTGCGGCAATCGTGGCTCGCGAGGTTCTGGATCGTGCCCTACAACACGGGGTGGCATCTCGCCCACCACGTGGACATGGGCGTGCCATGGCGCAACCTGCCGGCGTTCCATGCCGAGCTCTTGCGCGCCGGCTACGCCACCGATGCCATCACCTACCCGAGCTACCTGGCGTTGTGGAAGGCGCTGTCGAGCGCGGACGACGCAACCGAGGTGAAGACGATCGCCGCATAGGGCGAGACCGACGCGCTGTGACACGGCCGTAAGGTGGACCGATGGGTCGCACGGTCGAATCTGCTGCCATGCCCGTTGCGTTCGTCGGGCACGGCAACCCGATGAACGCGTTGCAGCACAACCGCTACACCGAGTCGTGGGCGGGCCTGGCCGCCGCGCTGCCCGAGCGGCCACGGGCGGTGCTGTGCATCTCGGCCCACTGGTACACGAACTCGACGGCGGTCACGGCGATGGCCGAACCCCGCACCATCCACGACTTCATGGGCTTTCCCGAAGAGCTCTCCGCGGTGAAGTACCCGTGCGCAGGCTCGCGCGAAGTCGCCGCGGAGGTCGCCGAGGTGGCCAAGCCGCGCTGGGTGGGCCTCGATGGCGACGGCTGGGGCATCGACCACGGTGCCTGGTCGGTGCTCGCGCACATGTACCCGCAGGCGGACGTGCCGGTGGTGCAGCTGGCCATCAACGCGATGGAGCCGCTCGACTCGCATCTCGACCTGGCCCGGCGGTTGGCGCCCCTGCGAGCGCGGGGCGTGCTGATCCTGGCGAGCGGCAATGTCGTGCACAACCTGCGCCAGATGAACTGGAGTCACCCCGACGGGGCGTTTGACTGGGCGGCGCGCTTCGACGAGTCGGCGCGCGGCCTGGTGCTCGACGCGCCGGGCGACGTGCTGAAGCTCACCAGGCACGCCGACTATCAGCGCGCCGTGCCGACCCCCGACCACTTCATCCCGCTGGTCTACTTCGCCGGTTGCGCCGAGGCAGCCGGGTCCCGGCCCGAGGTCGTGATCGACGGGTACGCCTACGGCTCGCTGTCGATGACCTGTTACCAGGCCGCCTGACGTCGGCGCGGCGCGCTACGCGTCGGCGGACGGGCCGACGTTGGCGTCCAGCCAGGCCAGCAGCGGCTTCGTGGCGCGCAGCACGTCGATCACACGCTTCTTCGCCGCCCGCGGTGGAGAGCCAACCGGCGGGCTCCCAGGCGCGGGCGGCCACCAAGCCCTTCATGCGCAAGAGCTCGATGCGCGGGTGCTCCTTCGGGTAGCCCTTCGGCGCCGTCTTGAGCTCCTCCATGGCGTGGACGTTGAGCCCCGCGTTCGTCAGGCGGGCGACCACCCCCTCGAGCTTGTGCCCTGACTTGTCGGCATCGACGGCCTGGCGGAAGCGCGCCAGCTGGTCCGGCATCATGTGGTACATCCCGGCGCCGGCGAAGAGCCCGTCGGCTGAGAACTGGACGTAGCCCTCCCCGATCCGGGCGGCGATGGCCGTCTTGTAGGGCGACTTGTCCCGGCTGAACCGCGTGTCACGGTAGGGACGGAACAACTTCGTCTCGCCGAACTCACCCGTCAGCTCGGCCAGGAGCGCATCCATCGGGCCCTTGACGTCACGCTCATAGACCTCTTTGTGGTCGAGCCAGTACGCCTTCGAGTTGTCCGCCTCGAGGCCCTCGTAAAAGGCGAGCGCTGCGTCCGGCCAGCCCTTGAATGCCATTCGGTGCGGTCCTCCTCCCAGTGCTTGAAATTTAGGGGGACCGTACCCTCCCGCATCCTCCCGCGCTGGTGGCCGCAGACCCCGGCAGTACGATCTGCGGCGGTGAGGCGGTGGGAGGAACGCAGGGACCGGCCTGGTTCGACGCGGTCGAGGGGGCGAGCGCGCCAACTCGTGACCGCGGCCCTGATGGCGGCCGCGCTGGTGGCCGTTCCTCTGGGGGCGACCCCGGCGTCCGCGGCCCTCGTTCGCCCCCATGCCCTCGCCCCGGGGCCACCACCCGCGGGCTCGTCGGACCTCGGTGCGGTGCCGGCGAGCCAGGACCTCAGCGTGAGCGTCGCCCTCCCCCCTTCGAACCAAACCGCGCTGACGAGCCTGCTCCACGGCCAGTACGACCCCACGTCCCCCGACTACCACCGGTGGCTCGCACCCGGGGCCTTCCGCTCCGAGTTCGGTCCGTCACCGAGCGACGTCTCGGCCGTCACCTCGTGGCTGCGCGGCAAAGGCTTCTCCCCGTCGGTCTCGGGCTACCTCGTCACCATCACCGCCCCCGAGTCGAAGGTCGCCGAGGCCCTCGGGACCGGCTTCGAGCGGTACCGGCTCGCGGGCGGCGGGAGCGGCTACGTCGCGTCCTCGACCCCGTTGGTGCCGTCCAACCTGGCGGGCGGGCGGATCTCGTCGATCCTGGGTTTGAACACGGCGTACCACTTCGAGTCCCAGGCCGTCCCAGCGTCGCCGGGCGCATCGGGCCAGTCGCCGCAGGCGATCCTGCCGCGGGCGGACGGGCTCACCGCGTGCACGAACGCCCAGAACGTGGCGGGCACGCAGAACCTCACGATGGACCAAGTGGGAGCGGCCTACGGCATCGGCTCGTTGTTGA
Organism: uncultured Acidimicrobiaceae bacterium; assembly: GCA_963769095.1. Taxonomy (GTDB): domain Bacteria; phylum Actinomycetota; class Acidimicrobiia; order Acidimicrobiales; family RAAP-2; genus Bog-473. The sequence continues at coordinate 322,142 of CAVYKO010000008.1, read as the reverse complement.
CGGCCGGGCAGAACGGCAACGGGGAGTCCGTCGGCCTGTACGAGCTCTCCCCGTCGCACGCGAGCGACGTCGGGACCTACAAGTCGTGCTTCGGGCTGAGCAACTCCTTCTCGGTGCGCAAGGTCGACGGCGGCGGGACGGTCGACCAAAACGGCACCGTGGAGGCCGACCTCGACGCCGAGCAGGTGATGACCCAGGCGCCGGCGGCCGGTGTCGTCTCCTACGAGGGGCCCAACACGGTGCCGGGCGCGTACGACGTGTGGAACGCGATCGTGACGGACGACACCACGCAGGTCGTCTCGTCCAGCTGGGGGCTGTGCGAATTCGACGCGCACGCCGGAGGAGAACAGGGCGCCTACGCCGCGCTCTTCACCCAGGCGGCCACGCAGGGCCAGTCCGTGTTCGTCGCGAGCGGGGACCAGGGTACGGAGGGATGCCTGGCGTCGGAGCGCAACAACCCCTCACTCTTGGTGCCAGAGTCCGAACAGGTGGTCTATCCCGCCTCCGACCCGAACGTCACCGCGGTCGGCGGAACGGAGCTCAACGGGAGCGCCGCCTCGCAGCCGGCATGGAACTGGTGCCAGACCAGCGAGACCCTCTCGTGTGCGGATCACTTCGGCGACGCCGGGGCCGGCGGCGGCGGGATGTCGCGCTATGTGGCGACGGGTCCGCCGGGCCAACCCGGCATCTTGAATTGGCCGGCCTCACCCGCCCAACCCTGCGGCACGCAATGCCGGGAGGTGCCCGACATCTCGGCCAACGCCGGGGTCTTGATGGTGATCTACGCCAACGGGGGCTGGTCGGTCGAAGCGGGGACCAGCTTCGCCGCCCCCTTGCTGGGCGGCCTGGTGGCCGACACCAACTCGGGGTGCGGGCAGAGCGGCGGCGACCTCACCGCGCTGCTCTATTCCTTGTACGCCGAGGGCTCCTACACCACCGCCTTCAACGACGTGACGACCGGAGACATCGACCTGTCCGGTTCCCACAGCCATCAGTTCGCGGCAGGGACCGGCTACGACGCTGCGACCGGCATCGGGACGCCGATCGCAGCCGGGCTCGCGTGCACAGCGGTGACATCGGTCAGTCCGGGTTACGCCGGTGGACAGGTGACCGTCACCGGGCTCGGGCTCGAGCATGCCGCGATCAGCTTCGGATCCGCGGCGGCGACGGTCGTCTCCGCGACCGCCACGTCGGCCACCGTCGTCGTTCCGGCGGGAAGCGGCACCGTCACCGTCTCGGCGACCGGCATCGCCGGGGCGACCACGCACACCGCCCAGTTCACCTACGGCACGCCGCCGCCCCCTCCGACCCAGACGTCGATCACCGCGAGCCCGAACCCGGTGGCGACGGGCACGTCGGTGACCTATTCGGCGGTGGTGACCTCGGGCGGGGGCACGCCGACGGGCTCGGTGCTCTTCTCGACCGGTTCGACGTCGCTGTGCACCGCGACCCTTTCGAATGGCTCCGGCCAATGCAGCTCGTCCGCCGCGCCCGTCGGCACCGACACGATCTCGGGGCAGTACCAAGGCACCTCGGACTTCGCCGCTTCGACGGGCACCACGAGCCTCACCGTGAATCCTCCACCCCCACCGCCGTCGACCCAGACGTCGATCACCGCGAGCCCGAGCCCGGTGGCCGCGGGCACGTCGGTGACCTATTCGGCGGTGGTGACCTCGGGCGGGGGCACGCCGACCGGCTCGGTGCTCTTCTCGACCGGCTCGACGTCGCTGTGCACGGCGACGCTTTCGAATGGCTCCGGCCAATGCAGCTCGTCCGCCGCGCCCGTCGGCACCGACACGATCTCGGGGCAATACCAAGGCACGTCCGGCTTCGCCGCTTCGACGGGCACCACGACCCTCACCGTGAATCCTCCACCCCCGCCGTCGACCCAGACGTCGATCACCGCAAGCCCGAGCCCGGTGGAGGCGGGCACGTCGGTGACCTATTCGGCGGTGGTGACCTCGGATGGGGGCACGCCGACGGGCTCGGTGCTCTTCTCGACCGGTTCGACGTCGCTGTGCACCGCGACCCTTTCGAGTGGCTCCGGCCACTGCAGCTCGTCCGCCGCGCCCGTCGGGACCGACACGATCTCGGGGCGCTATCAAGGCGGTTTCGCGGGTTCGACCGGGACCGTGGCCCTCGTCGTCACGGCGCCTCCCCCATCCGCGCCGGCCTCTACCCCTCCGCAGCACGGGTACTGGTTGGTCGGTTCCGACGGCGGGATCTTCACCTTCGGTTCGGCCCAGTTCCACGGGTCGACAGGTTCACTGCACCTCCAGCGCCCGGTCGTGGGCATCGTGCCCACGACGGACCGCAACGGCTACTGGCTCGACGCGTCCGACGGCGGGATCTTCGCGTTCGGCGATGCGGGCTTCTTCGGGTCGATCCCCGGGCTCGGGCTCAGCCCGGCCGGCTCGGGGTTGCCCAATTCGTTGAACGCTCCCATCGTGGGCATGGTGCCGTCCGCCGACGGCCGCGGCTACTTCATGGTCGCCTCTGACGGCGGCGTCTTCGCCTTCGGGGACGCCCGCTTCGCGGGGAGTTGTCCCGGGATCGGTGGCTGCTCCGGAGCCGCGGTGGCGGTCATGCCCGACGCCGGCGGCAACGGCTACTGGCTGGTGACGCAGAGCGGGCAGGTCTACACCTTCGGCGACGCGCCCTACTACGGCGCTCCCGGCCCCCAGGCCACACCGGTGACCTCGGCCGTGCGCACGCCCGACGGGCACGGGTACTGGATCCTCTTCGCCAACGGGTCGATCTCCGACTACGGCGACGCCGGGAACTTCGGGAGCCCGGCCGGCCAGTTGGGTGGCGCCGACCCGGCCGCCGCCATCTTCGCCACGTCGGACGGCGGGGGCTACTGGGTGGCGGCGGCGAACGGCGCGGTCGCGAACTACGGCGACGCCCCCAACGACGGCTCCATGCTGGGCACCAACCTGAACGGCTCGATCATCGCGGCCACCGGCTGGTAACGCCCGGGGGTCAGCGACCGGCGGGGCGTTCGAGCACGATCACGTCGATGATCCCGCGGCGCTCCGTGTCGCCGGGTGGCAGCGCCCGGAGCGCGTCGATCGCCGGTGTGGTGACGTCGGCGACCGCTTCGTCGTCCAGCTCGCGCAGCAGCGGCCAGGCCTTGCGCGCGATCGCATCGAGCTCGAGCTCGGGGCTCGAGAAGAAGGAGCGCTCGTGCGGGTGCACCTCGGCGCGGAACCCGGCGAGACCGGCCCACTCCAGGATCTGGTCCACGGTGACGGAGCGCGGCCGCCGCCCGGGGCGATGGGTGTCGACCGCCTCTCCCATCCGCCGCGATGACGTGGCCGATCACGTCGTCATCGGCCGGCCGCTGGGTGGTGCACACGACGTAGCGGCCGCCCGGGCAGAGGACGCGTGCCACTTCGGCAAAGAGCCTCACCGGATCGGGCACGGCCTGCACGACCCACACCGAGACGACGCGCGACACGCTGCGGGCTGCCACGGGCAGGTCCATGGCATCGCCCAGGATCACGATCGGCCCGAGGCGCTGCCTCGCCCGCGCCAGCATCGGCACCGAGACGTCCACGCCGACGACGTCGTAGCCGCGGGCGGCCAGGCCGAGGGCGACGACGCCCGTCCCCACCCCGACTTCGAGCACGGGGCCGGTGCCGGGATCGGGAAGATCCAGCGCGACGAGCTCGGCGAAGGCGTCGCCCCGCCGCTCACCGCCGCGGGTGTCGTCGTAGAGATCGGCCAGTTGATCGAACTCGGGCACGCGTGACTCCTTACGCGTCGGGCCGGCGACGCTGGGATGGGGTGCCCGTCATGCGCCCCATTGTGGCCGAGACGCTGCGGACACCACGGTTTCAGCGGCGCACCCCCTGGGCAGGTTGGGTTGGTGCAGAGCCCGGACATCGCCGCGGGAGGCCGCAGCCTGGCGCGGCTCCCGTGGTTCCTGGCCGCCGCGGGTGGCGTGGCGGCCGTAGCCGCCGTCGCCGCGTCTCCCGCCGATGCACGGGGCGCCGCCGCGCAGGCCTGGCCCGCGTTTGCTCTGGTCGCCGGGCTGCTGCTGGTCGGCCTCGTTGCCCACGAAGACGGGCTGTTCGCGGCGGGAGGTCACGCGTTGGCCAGACTGGCACCGAACGGGTGGGCGCTCTACGGGGGCAGCGCCCTTCTGGTGGTCGTGGTGACGACGCTGTTGAACCTCGACACCTCCGTCACCTTCCTGACCCCGGTGCTCGTGTACGCGGCACGCGGGCGCGGCGAGGGCGAAGCCCCGCTGCTCCTGGCGTGCCTCCTCCTGTCCAACGCCGGGTCGCTGTTGTTGCCGGGCTCGAATCTGACGAACGTGATCGTGTTGGGTCACCTGCACCTGTCAGGACGGTCCTTCTTCGACCACATGGCACCCGCCGGATTGGCGGCCGCCGTCATCACGGCTCTCGTAATCGCGGTGGCGCACCGCAGGTCCCTGCGGACGACCGTGACGATCTCCGGCAACGGGGCCATACCGGTGGCCGGCATCGGCCTCGTCGCCGTTGTCGCCGTGACCATCCTCGTGGTCGTCCTGCGGTCGCCCGCCCTCCCCGTCCTTGCCGTCGGCCTCGCGGCGGTCGCCTGGCGGGCGGGGCGCAGCGCTCCGGCGCCGCGGGAGGCCGTGCGGGTGCTCGGACTCCCGGTGCTGTTCGGCCTGTTCGGACTTGCGGTGGCGCTCGGCGCGCTCGGCCGCGGCTGGTCCGGCCCGGCCACGCTGCTCTCGCACCTCGACGGTCGGGCCACCGCGGCGGTGGCTGCCCTCGCGAGCGTGGCGGTCAACAACCTTCCGGCCGCGTCACTCCTGGCCGCGCATCCCCCGCCGCATCCCTACGCGCTCCTCGTCGGCCTCAACGTGGGCCCGAACTTGTTCGTCACCGGGTCGCTGGCCTGGGTGCTCTGGGTGCGCGCGGCCGGCACAGCGGGGGCACGGCCCGACCTGCGGCGTGCGGTGCAGCTCGGGCTGGTCAGCGTGCCGTTGGCGATGGCGGCGGCACTGCTGGTGTTGTCGGCCGAGGGCCTCCAATAGACGCCGTCGACGTCAGGTGTCGGCCACCCCGAGGGCTCTCCGCAGCACGACCGCCGCCTCGTGCTGCGCCCGGCGCGACACGGCGGCCCGCGCCACCAACGCCGAGCCGTGGAAGGTGCCGGGGAACTGGTGCAGCTCGACCGACACGCCCGCCCGCAACAGCGCCAGCGTGTACGCAATGCCCTCGTCGCGCAACGGGTCGTTCTCCGCGGTCGAGACATAGGCCGGCGGGAGACCGCTCAGATCGGTGGCCCGGGCTGGTGCCGCGTAGGCCGGCACGTCGTCGGTCCCGGCAAGATCGCCGAGGTACGCCTTCCAGCTCTGCACCGCCAGCGGCTGGTTCCAGAGCGGCGAGTCGACGAACTGGCTCATGGACGGCGTCTCGAGCCGGTCGTCGAGCTCGGGGATGTGCAGCATCTGGAAGCACACCGCAGGGCCACCCCGGTCCCGGGCGAGGAGCGCCGTGGCCGCGGCCAGGCCGCCGCCGGCGCTCGTACCGACGAGCGCGATCCGGGCCGGGTCGACGCCGAGCGGCGCCGGCCTCCCCGTGCAGGAACGAGAGGGCGGCGTAGCAGTCGTGCAACCCGGCGGGGAACGGGTGCTCGGGTGCCAGGCGGTACTCCACCGAGACGAGCACGGCACCGGCGTCGACCGCCATGAGCACGGCACCGACGTGCTCGGCCTCGACGCTGCCGATGATGAAGCCGCCACCGTGGATGAGGAGGATGCCCGGCACCGTGGTCCCGGCGTCCGCCGGCGTGGCCTTGGGCCGGTAGATGCGCACGGATACCTCGGGGTCGTCCTCCCAGCCGGGCACCAGGCGGTCCTCGATCTCGAGCAGCTCGGCCTCGGGCAGCGGGGTGCGCATCGAGACGAGCAGCTTTTCGAAGGCATCACGCGCCGCCACCGGGTCGTCGAGGTCGATCTTCGGCATGAAGTCGAGCGCCACCGACAGCTCCGGGTCGATCATCGTCGTGCCCTCCCCTCGTCGCCGGTTACTTCGGCTGCATCCGGATGCCGGCGTCGATCCGGATCGACTCGGCGTTCATGTACGAGTTCGACAGCAGCTCGACGGCCAGCGTCGCGAACTCGGTGGCGCGTCCGAGGCGGTGCGGGAACAGCACGTCCTGTGCCAGCTTGCCCTTGAAGGCCTCGGAACCCTCGCCGGCGCCGTAGATCGGCGTGTCGATGAGGCCCGGCAGGATCGTGTTGACCCGGATCCCGACGACCGCCAGGTCGCGGGCCACCGGCAAGGTCAGGCCGATGACGCCGCCCTTGGACGACGAGTAGGCGGCCTGGCCGATCTGGCCGTCCTCCCCGGCCACCGACGAGGTGTTCACGATGGCGCCGCGGGCGCCGTCGTCGTCGGGCTCGTTCAGGCTCATTTTGGTCGCCGCCAGGCGGATGCAGTTGAAGGTGCCGATCAGGTTGATCTCGATCACCCGGCGGTACAGGTCGAGGTCGTGGGCCGAGGCGTAGTCGCCGTCCCGCCCGATGGTGCGGGTGGCCCACCCGATGCCGGCGCAGTTGACGAGCGACTTGAGCGGCCCCATCTCGATGGCCGCCTCGACGGCCGAGATGACCTGCTCGGGGTTGGTGACGTCGGTCTGGACGAACAGCCCGCCGATCTCCTTGGCCAGGGGCTCGCCCCTGTCGGCCTGCAGGTCCGCCACCACGACGCGGACGCCGCGCTCGGCCAGCAGGCGGGAGGTCGCCTCGCCCAGGCCCGAGGCCCCACCGGTGACGATTGCCGACGTGCCGTTCAGATCCATGTCTCTGCCGCTCCTTGGGGGTCGTGTTGTGCGGGGCAGAGGATACGGTCCGGACCGGCCCAGGTCACATCTGCTCGGGGGCCTCCATGCCGAGCAGCGAAAGTCCGCGTTCGAGCACCCGCGCCGTGACGTCGCACAGGGCGAGCCGTGACGTGCGCACCTGCTCGTCGGCCACGAGGACCCGACACGCCTCGTAGAAGGTCGTGAAGACCGTGGCCACGTCGAAGAGGTAGGTGCACAGCTTGGACGGGCTCAGCGACTCGGCGGTGGCGTCCACCGCCTCGCCGAACCGCAGGAGCGCGAACGCCAGCGCGCGCTCGGCCGGCTCGTCGAGCCGCGGCCGGGTGCCCGCCGGCGGAGGAGCCGCCTCGGCGCGGCGGAAGATCGAGCGGATCCGCGCGTGGGCGTACTGCAGGTACGGCCCCGTGTTGCCCTCGAAGGCGAGCATGCGGTCCCAGTCGAAGACGTAGTCGCGCCCGGGCTCCGTGGAAAGGTCGGCGTACTTGACGGCGCCGATGCCGAGTGCCCGCGCCACGGTCTCCTGCTGCTCGGGCGGCAGCTCGCTGTCGCGGTCCTTCATGGCGGCCGCCGCCCGCTCCACCCCCTCGGACAGCAGGTCGATCAGCCGCTCCGATTCGCCGCCCCGGCTGGCCAGCTTCTTCCCGTCCGCGCCGAGCACCAACCCGAACGCCACGTGGACGGCGTCCGAGACGTCGCGCAGCCAGCCCGCCAGCGCGGCCACCGCGAAGACCAGCCGCAGGTGCAGGGACTGCTCGGCGCCGACCACGTAGAGCAGCCGCTCCGCGCCCAGCCGGCCGGTGCGGTCGCGGACGGCGGCCAGGTCGGTCGCGGGATAGCCGTAGCCGCCGTCTGACTTGCGGACGATGAACGGCAGGGGCTCACCCTGCCGGTTGGTGAACCCCTCGGGGAACACGCAGAGGGCGCCGTCGTCCTCGACGAGCAGGCCCTTGGCCGTCAGCTCCTCGACCACGACGGGCAGCTCCGGGTTGTAGAAGCTCTCACCGACGGTGTCCTCCTCGGTGAGGAGGACACCCAGCATCTCGTACACCTCGCGCGCGTGCCGCATGCTCTCGGCCACGAAGATCCGCCACAGCCGCATCGTCTCCGGATCGCCGCTCTGCAGCAGGACGACGCGGCGGCGGCTGCGCTCGGCGAAGTCGGGATCGCTGTCGAACTGCACGCGGGCGGCGGTGTAGAACTCGTTGAGGTCGCGCACACTGAAGGACTCCGCGTCGGCCGCGCCGTCGACGTCGAGCAGATGCTCGATCAGCATGCCGAACGGCGTCCCCCAGTCCCCGATGTGGTTCTCCCGGAGCACCGTGTGGCCCTGGTAGGACAAGATCCGCGCCAGGGCGTCGCCGATGATCGTCGTGCGCAGGTGCCCGACGTGCATCTCCTTGGCCACGTTGGGCGAGGAGTAGTCGATGAGCACGCTCTGCGGAGTCGTCACCAACTCGACGCCGAGGCGAGGGTCGGCCGACACCTCGGCCAGCTGCGAGGCGATGAAGTCGTCGGAGAGGGTCAGGTTGACGAACCCGGGACCGCTGACCTCCACCGACGAGCAGACCCCGTCGAGGTCGGCGGCCGCCACCACCTGGTCGGCCACCTCCCGTGGCGGGCGACCCAATTGCTTGGCCAACGGCAGCGCGCCGTTGGACTGGAAGTCGGCGCGGTCCGACGGGCGCAGGACCGGGTCGGCCCCGGGGGACACCGTGTCGTAGGCGGCCTGGAGCCGGTCGGCGAGCACGCGGACGGCGTCGGGCATCCCCCATCTTCGCATGCCCTCGCGGCGGCCCCTCCCGGCGACGCCGTCGTGGCGAAGCCGGCCGCGCTCAGTCTGCGGGCGCGCCCATGGCCCCGTCCATCAGGCCGTACCGGCGGTAGGGGCCGAAGAAGCCGTGCTCCAGCAGGCCGTAGCCCACCTTGTCGCCGTAGGAGAATTCGGCGACGTGGTCGACGATGCCGTACTGGGCCAGGCCCTTGATCTCCTCGACCGACAACACGAGGCCCTGGGTCACGGTCTTCGGGCCGTGGTACATCCCGTGGCGCCAGTCGGCGTCGATGCCGTAGCCCGTGCCGACCGAGACGAAGTTGGCCAGGATCGGCCGGCAGGCGATCTCGATTCCCGCCTCGGGGAAGCGCACGACGGAGCGGTCGATGACACGTGTCCCGGGAACCAGATGATGTTCGTGTTCGGCGCGCCCAAGGTCGTCGATGCCCTTGGCGGGGTCGGCCCACACCCGCTCGGACTGGACGAGGGGACGCTCGCCGTCATCGCGCTCGTGGCAGATGTACATGATGGCGTGATCGTCGAATTGCATCGGGAAGTAGTTCCACATCCCGGCCAGGACGAGCTCGCCCTGGCGGATGCCGTCGCTCTCGGGCTCGCCGACGGGGCGCACCCCCCACGAGCGGTCGCGGGTGCCCCAGCAGCGGTCGGGCGTCACGGCGAGGTCGTTGCCGCCGGCCGACAGCGTCCCCGACCACACCCCGGTCTGGGCCAGCCGCTGCGTGTCGAAGACGACCTTGCCCTTCGAGCGCAGGTACTGGCGGGGCTCCTCGACCGCCGGGATGTGGCCCTCCCAGGTGACGTCCATCGCCACGCGGTCCTCGGTCGGCTCGACGATCACGCGCAGCTTGCGCAACGGCTCGAGCACCTCGATCCGGAAGGGACCGACCGAGATGTCACCCCGGTCGCGCAGCGGCGCCGAGGAACGCACGATGTGCTGGGAGTCCCCGAGGCGCACGTCGATGAAGGCGTCGACCACACCGAGATTCGGGTACTGGCCCAGGCCGAAGATGGCGAACCAGTCGTCGTCGCACGGGTGCATGTTGAAGTAGTAGCGGTCGTAGAAGTTCCGGTCGCTCGTCGCGGGGTGCGCGATGAACTCCGGGGCCTGGTGCAGCGGGTAGTCGTCAAATGCACTCAGCGACATGGAGGACCTCCGGGACGACTCTAGGCAAGGCCGTCGAGGTGGCGCCTACGGCTGGGCGAATGCGTAGATCGGTGTCCCGTTGTACGAGCTCGAGTCGGCCGGCAGGAACGGACCGTTCAGTGCGACCGACAGGTAACCGTCGCGGCCGGGGCCCGAGTCGCCCCCCACCGTCATGATGGCGTCGTCCGGCCAGACCTGGGTGACGATGCCCACGTGCACCGAGGTCGCGGTGCTCTGGGGACCGGTGCCGTAGAGGACGGCGTCGCCCACGGCGGGCATGGCGGTGGGCGGGAGCACGCCGCCCCGGGCGGCCGACCAGCTCCAGATGTCACCGGTGAAGGCGTAGCGCGGGATGGGGATGCCGGCCTGCTCCCAGGCCCAGGTGGCGAACAGCGCGCACCACTCCTCACAGGGCCCGTACGGGTTGCAGTACAGCCCCTGCGTGTCGGGATCCGGCTCGATCTGGGACGCCACGGCGGCGGCGATGGCGTCGGACTGCGCGAACTTCGGCTCGGGCGTGAGCGTCGAGAAGCTGTACTGCCAGGCCTGCGGATCGAGCAGCCAGTAGCCCGTGCCGTGGTTGTTGCCGATGATCCCCGAGATCTGGGTCGCCGTCGGGTCCAGGCTCAGTCCGCCGAAGGCCTGCGCGTCGCCGAAGGGGAGGACCACGCCGTTCTCCGTCGCCATGAGGTAGCCGCCCCCGTCGGGCGACGCCACCATCCCGACGACGGGGTCGGGTAGGTCTTGGTCCCCGGCCGAGCCGTGGAAGGTCGCGTCCCCATAGTTGAAGATGCCGCCATCGGCCGCGACCAACCAGTAGCCGTTGCCGTCGTGCGTCGGCGCCATCTCGACGATCGGCGCGTTGAGCGCGAGGCTGCCGGTGCTGCCGTAGAACTGCGCGTCGCCGTAGGCGAAGATGCCGCCGTCCGCCGCGACCAACCAGTAGCCGTTGCCGTCGGGCGTCGCCGCCATGCCGACGATGGGCTGGTTCAGGTGTGTGCCACCCATGGAGCCGTGGAACTGTGCGTCGCCGTAGGCGAACACGCCGCCATCGAGCGCGCCGAGCCAGTACCCCTTGGTGCCGCGCGTCGTGGCCATGGCGACGATCGGCCCCTGCAACGGCTCGTCGCCCGCCGAGCCCTCGAACGACGCGTCGCCGAAGGCGAAGACCCCGCCGTCCGCGCTGGCCAGGAGATAGCCGTTGCCGTCGGGCGTCGCCGTCCCCGAGAAGACGGGCGAGTTGAGTGGCTGCGGCATGTCGGGCGCGGTCTTGGTCACGCTCCCGAAGCCGATCATCCCGCCGTCGTTGTAGACGTGTGCCTGCTGCGCCGCGAGCGCGGCGCCCGCCGGTGCGATGGCCGCGGTACCCGCCGCCGCAAGCAGCCCAGGGGTGACGAGCGCGGCCAGGGTGAAGGCGGCCAGCGCGACGGCCGACGCCGGCCTCCGGCTGTGCCCGCTCGCTCCCCTCGCGTCTCCGCGTCCGCGCACGGTCACGATTGTGCACGCGCCGGGCACGCGGAACCGGCACGTGGGGTTACGAAGTCGTTACGAAGTGCCCGTTCAATGTGGGTGTGGGCTGATCCGGAGGCCGCCAGCGGCCTCCGGTGGCCTCCGGGCCGCCTCGGTGGGCGCATCTCGGGGACCCACGGCAGAATGGGTGCATGAGCCCCGACCCGACCGAAGTACACCCGAACACCTTCGGCGCCCGGACCGACCTGACCGTCCGCGACCGCACGTACGAGATCTTCAACATCAAGCCGCCGGCCCTCGCCGAGCGCCACGACATCGACCGCCTGCCCTACTCCATCAAGGTGATCCTGGAGAACCTGCTGCGCCACGAGGACAGCCCCCACGTCTCGGCCGACGACATCGTGGCCGTGGCGGGATGGGGGGCCAACCCCGAGGGCCACGGGCAGGGCGCCGGCGACTCGGCCCACGAGATCGCGCTCACGCCCGAGCGCGTCCTCATGCAGGACTTCACGGGCGTGCCCGGCGTCGTCGACCTCGCCGCCATGCGCGACGCGCTGGACCGCCTCGGGGGGAACGCCGCGCGCGTGAACCCGCTCGTCCCCGTCGAGCTGGTGATCGACCACTCCGTGATCATCGAGCGCTCGGGTGACGCCGAGTCCTACGACCGCAACGTCTCCATTGAGTACGAGCGCAACATCGAGCGGTACCAGCTGCTGCGCTGGGCCCAGGGCGCCTTCGACGGGTTTCGCGTCGTGCCCCCCGGGATGGGGATCTGTCACCAGGTGAACCTCGAGTACCTGTCGCGCCTCGTGTTCGCAACCGAGGACGGGCGCGCCTTCTGCGACACGCTCGTCGGCACGGACTCGCACACGACCATGGTCAACGGGCTCGGCGTGCTCGGCTGGGGCGTTGGCGGGATCGAGGCCGAGGCGGCCATGCTCGGCCAGCCCCTCTCCATGTTGTTGCCCCCCGTCGTGGGCCTTCGCATCTCCGGCCAACCCAACCCGGGCATCACGGCCACCGACGTCGTGCTCACCGTCACCGAGCTCCTGCGCGACCACGGGGTCGTCGGGGCGTTCGTCGAGTGCTACGGCCCCGGTGTGGCCGCGCTGCCACTCGAGACCCGGGCGACCATTGGCAACATGAGCCCCGAGTACGGAGCGACCTGCACCATGTTCCCGATCGACCAGGTCACCCTCGACTACCTGCGCTTCACCGGGCGTGACGACGCGCACCTGGCCCTGGTGGAGGCCTACGCGAAGGCGCAGGGCCTGTGGCACGACCCCGGCGCGCCCGAACCGGTCTACTCCGAGCACCTCAGCCTCGACCTCGGCGACGTGGAGCCCTCGCTCGCCGGCCCGAAGCGCCCGCAGGACCGCGTGCCGCTGGCCGGCGCGAAGGACTCCTTCCGCGTCGCGCTCGATCGCACGCCGGTCGCCGCCAGCGGCGAGCCCGCGGCGGCCCCGCACCACCAGATGACCGACGGCGACGTCGTGATCGCCGCCATCACCAGCTGCACCAACACCTCCAACCCCCAGGTGATGGTCGGCGCCGGCCTGGTGGCGAAGAAGGCCGTTGCGCTCGGGCTGCGCGCCAAGCCGTGGGTCAAGACCTCGCTCGCGCCCGGTTCGCGGGTCGTGGTCGACTACCTCGAGCGCGCCGGGCTGATCGAGCCGTTGCAGGAACTCGGCTTCTACCTCGTCGGCTTCGGGTGCACCACGTGCATCGGCAACTCGGGCCCGCTGTTGAGTGGGGTGAGCGACGCGGTGAAGGAGGCGGACCTCTCGGTCGCCGCTGTGCTGTCGGGCAACCGCAACTTCGAGGGGCGCATCCACCCCGACGTGCGCATGAACTATCTCGCGTCGCCCCCGCTGGTCGTGGCCTACGCGCTCGCCGGCACGATGGACATCGATCTGCAGACCGAGCCCATCGGGCACGACACCGAGGGCAGCCCGGTCATGCTCTCGGACCTGTGGCCCTCGCTCGACGAGGTGAGCGAGACGATACGGGCTTCGCTGACCTCGGACATGTTCCGCTCGCGCTACAGCGCCGTCTTCGACGGCGACGACTATTGGCGCCAGGTCCAGACCGAGGGCGGCGAGACCTACGCCTGGCAGGACTCGTCCACCTACGTGAAGAACCCGCCCTTCTTCGAGACCATGACGATGACGCCCGCGCCGGTGACCGACATCGCCGAGGCTCGGGTCCTGGTGATGGTGGGCGACAGCGTCACCACGGACCACATCTCGCCGGCTGGCTCCATCGGCCCCACGACGCCGGCCGGCGAGTACCTCGTGGCGCACGGCGTGGAGCGGCAGGACTTCAACTCCTACGGGGCGCGGCGCGGCAACCACGAGGTGATGATGCGGGGGACGTTCGCCAACGTGCGGCTGCGCAACCTCCTCGCGCCCGGCACCGAGGGCGGCGTGACCGTGCACCTGCCCGACGGCAGCGCAGAGCTCGATCTACGACGCGGCCATGGAGTACGCACAGGAGGAGGTGCCGCTCGTCGTGCTGGCCGGCCGCGAGTACGGCACCGGGAGCAGCCGCGACTGGGCGGCCAAGGGCACGGCGCTGCTCGGCGTGCGCGCGGTCATCGCACAGAGCCTCGAGCGCATCCACCGCTCCAACCTCATCGGCATGGGCGTCGTGCCGCTGCAGTTCTACAAGGGCGACTCGGTGGAGAGCCTGGGCCTGACGGGCACGGGAGCGCTACACCATCACCGGCCTGGACGTGCTCAACAAGGGCGAGCTGCCCAAGGAGGTCTCCGTCAGGGCTACGGCGGACGACGACTCGGTCACCGAGTTCCGGGCCATGGTGCGCATCGACACCCCGATGGAGGCGGAGTACTACCGCCACGGCGGGATCCTGCAGTACGTGCTGCGCCAGATGGCGAGCTAGGACCGGCCGGGCAACCGTTCAGTCTGCGCAGAGGCTCTTGGGAGCCCGGCGCCGCCATGACTCGCTGAGCAGCTCGCGCACCAGGGCGCGGTCGGCGTGCCCGAGCACGATGCGGCAGCCGCTCAGCTTCTTGCCCCACCACAACTCCTCGACCGCGTCGGGAAATTCGGCACAGTAGGACGCCACGTCGTCCTCGGGCAGGAAGACGTGGAGGCGGCCGCCATCGGGGGGCATCGTGGCGAAGATCTTGCCGCGTACCCGGAACGAGGTGAGATCGTGATGCGGTTGTTCGGTGGCCTCGGGCAGGGCGAGCGCGAGCTTGCGCACGCCGGCGGCCGAGACGCTCACGAGCCGGCCTCCGACCCGGCCAGCGCGACGAACCGGCGCACCAGCGCCTCGCCGGCGCGGCTGACATGGGCGACGTCGGCGGCCCGCACGAACACGCCCGGCGGGAGGTGCGGCCCCCAGTGCGCGACCAGGCTTCCCGTGACCTCGACGTGGAACTGGAGCCCGTAGGCCCGGGCGCCGACCCGGAAGGCCTGGTTCTCGTAGGCCTCGTTGCCGGCCAGGCGGACCGCGCCGTCGGGCAGGGTGAAGGTGTCCCCGTGCCAGTGCACGCACGGCAGCGGCGTCGGGGCCGGACCGAAGACCGGGTCGGCGAGCGCCGCGGCGTCAAGATGCACCTCGCCGACCCCGCACTCGGGCGCCGGGCCCGCCGTGACCTCGGCGCCCAGCGCCGCCGCCAGCTGTTGGGCGCCCGAGGCAGACGCCGAGCACCGGCCGCCCGTCTCGACGGCCGCCCGGAGCAGCGCCCGCTCCTGGCTCGAGCCAGGGCAGGTCGTCGTGCACCCCCATCGGGCCGCCCATCACGACCAGTCCGGCCATGGCACGCACGGCAGTCGGGCGTAGGGACGGCGTCGCCCCTGGTCGATGCGCACCACCTCGAGGTCGGCGCCTGTGGCGCGGATGGCCGGAGCGAGCGCGCCCGGCCCTTCATAGGCGACGTGCTGGAGCACCAGCCACGGGTGCGGGCGCACTGCCGCTCAGGGAATGCGGGTGACCCGGAACATCTCGGCCGTGCGCCCCTCGGGGAGGCCCGCCGCCTCGCCCTGCGCCCGCGCCCCAGCGTCGCACCCGTTCGGCGATCGCGTCGGGGTCCGGGAGCTGGCTCTTGTGGCACATCAGCGCGGCGACCTTGCGTTCGACGGTGTCGGTCGTCTCGACTGCGATGGCGCTGGACGGCTGGCCCGGACCCATGATCCAGAGCTCGTTCACGGTCCACGGCTCGAGGCCTTCGACCTCGAGGAGCTCGGGGTGCGCGAACGGGTTGCGGGCGTCGGGGTAGACGGCGCACGTCGCCGCCTCGCCGGCGGCCATGTGATCGGGATGGCTGGCGTAGATGAACTCCCAGTTGCGGTCGGGCGACTGGGTGATCACCCGTCCGGGGCGCACTTTCCGGATCACCCGGCTGATGTCGCGGCGCAACTCGATGGTCGCCTGCACCATGCCATCGGGGTGGCCGAGGAAGCGCACGTCGCTCACGCCGACGACCGCGGCCGCGGCGCGCTGCTCGTCCTGGCGCAGCGCCGCCATCTCTGCCCGCGACATCTGGCGGTCCGAACCGCCGGCCTCGCCGTTCGTGACGATGCAGTAGGTCACCTCGAGGCCGGCGGCGGCGAAGGCGGCGACGCTGCCGGCCGTGCCGAAGTCGACGTCGTCGGGATGCGCGGTCACCACCAACACTCGTCGCACCCCGTCCTCCGGCGTCCAGAGGGTGATCGGGGTGGCGTCGCTCATGCTCAGAGGACGCTCTCCTCTGGCTTCGGAGTCCAGTCGGCGAGGTCGGCCAGGCGGGCGTCGTTGGAGAACATCTCGACGATGGGGATGCGCAGGCCCAGGCGGCGCTGGATCACTTCCATCTCGACGAGCTGGTTCCACAGCGACAGGCTCACGACGACACCGGCGCGACCCGCCCGCGCCGTCCGGCCGGAACGGTGCAGATAGGCCTTGTGGTCCTCGGGCGGGTCGAAGTGGATGACGCCGTCGACCGCCTCGATGTGGAGGCCGCGGGCCGCGACGTCGGTCGCGACGAGCACCGGGAGCTTGCCGCTCTGAAAGTCGGCCAGCGCCTTTTCACGGCTGGTCTGGCGCAGGTCACCGTGGATGGCGGCGGCGCGCACGCCCTCCTTGCCGAGGTTCTCGACCAATCGGTCGGCGCCGCGCTTGGTGCGGACGAAGAGGAGCGACTTCTCCTGGCTGCGACAGATCGCGGCGGCGACCTTGACCTTGTCCATCTGGTGCACCTGGAGGAAGCGGTGCTCCATGAGGGTGACGGTCTGGGTGGTCGACGCGACCTCGTGGAAGACGGGGTCGGTGAGGTAGCGCTTGACGAGGCGGTCGACCGCACCGTCGAGCGTGGCCGAGAACAGGAGGGTCTGGTGCGCCTGGTCCAGGCGGCGCAACACCCACTCGACCTGCGGCATGAAGCCCATGTCGGCCATGCGGTCCGCCTCGTCGAGGACCAGGGTCTCGAGCCCGTCGACCGCGACCTCGCCGCGATCCCCCAGGTCGATCAGGCGGCCCGGGGTGGCGATCACGACGTCGACGCCCTTGCGCAGCTTGGCGACCTGGCGGTCGATGTCCGCCCCGCCGTAGACGGCGACCGCCCGGAGGGACAGCTTGCGGGCCAGCGGTGCGAGCACGTCGTGGACCTGCACAGCCAGCTCGCGAGTCGGGAGCAGCACCAGGGCCAGCGGCCGGGCGGGCCGGGTGGCCAGCGGGATCCCGTGGGCCTCCCGGGTGGCCTTCGCCCGTTGGAGCAGCGGCACGCCGAAGGCCAGGGTCTTGCCCGAGCCGGTCTTGGCCTTGCCGCACACGTCGCGCCCGGCCAGGGCGTCGGCGACGGTCAGGGCCTGAATTGGAAAAGCGCTGACGATGCCCTCATCAGCCAGCGCTTTGGTCAGTTCTTCGGAGACGCCGAGGGACTCGAAGGTCCGGGCGGTCTCGTAGGTGTCATTGCCGGGGGAGTCACCCTCCTCGGCTGTGGGTGTGCCGGCATCCGCGCCGGTCAAGGCCTGAACGGTCATCGACCCTCTCTGCGTGTTACGGCGGGACCGTGCGCCTTCAGAGAAGTGAGAACCGGCCCCGACTCACCGGCCCTTGCCGGTGGTCGCACGCCCATTGTACCAGCACAGAGCGGGTATCCCGCGGCACCTTGTGCAAGAGTGATCGCTCCGACGAGCTGAGGAGGACCCCGACGATGGCCAAACTCGAGACCGGCGCCACCGCCCCTGCGTTCACCCTGCCTGACCAGGACGGAAAGCCGGTCAAGCTCTCTGACTTCAAGGGTCAGCGGGTCATCGTCTACTTCTATCCCGCCGACG
The DNA here is from genome assembly GCA_963769095.1 of uncultured Acidimicrobiaceae bacterium. Classification (GTDB taxonomy): domain Bacteria; phylum Actinomycetota; class Acidimicrobiia; order Acidimicrobiales; family RAAP-2; genus Bog-473. Next base: position 304,626 of record CAVYKO010000008.1, on the reverse strand, counting down.
ACACGCCCGGCTGCACCAAGGAGGCGTGCCAGTTCAACGACAACCTCAAGACGTTCGAGAAGGCCGGGGTGACGGTGCTCGGGATCTCCCCTGACAAGGCGGAGAAGCACGTCAAGTTCCGCAGCAAGTACAAGCTGAAGTTCCCTCTCCTCACCGACGCCGACAAGAAGGTCATGGAGAAGTACGGCGCCTGGGGTGAGAAGACGATGTACGGGAAGAAGACCGTGGGGACGATCCGCTCCACCTTCCTCGTCGGCCCGAACGGCAAGGTGCAGCGGGCCTGGTACCACGTCAAGGCCGACGGCCACGCCGCCAAGGTCCTCGAGGAGGTCGGCGAGGGCTAGGCCCGGTGCCGGGCGACGGATGAAGACCTGGAACGAGTTCGCCGAACTCCGGCCGGACCTGGCCGAACAGGGACGTGCGCTGCTGTACCAGGTCGGCGTCGGGCTGGCCTACCTCGCCACCACGCGGCCCGACGGCGGTCCACGGCTGCATCCCATGTGCCCGATTATCACGGCGCGCGGCGCATTCGCCTTCATCGTTCCCTCCCCCAAGCAACGTGACCTCCGCCGAGACGGTCGCTACGCACTCCACTCGTTTCCCTGCGAGGACAACGAGGACGCGTTCTCGTGCACGGGCCGCGTCCTCGTGACCCACGACGCAGCACTGCGCAACGAGCTCGGCCAGGTCTTCGTCGCTGAGCGTGCCCGGATCGGGGTCCCGACGCCCGAGCAGGACGACGCCCTGGTCGAGTTCCTGCTGGAAGGGTGCCTGTTGACCCGCACCACCGGACATGGCGACCCACGGCCGGCCCACCAGGTGTGGAGGGACGACGCCTCGGATTGAGGCACGACATTCGTGACCTTCGACCCTGACACCGCCGTGCGATCGGGCGGAATGCTGGGAAGGTGTCCTCGGCGGCACACGGAGTCCCGGGGCCCGAGCGGCCGGGGACGAAAGGGGGATCGGTGGGACAGGGAATCAGCGAGGTCCTAACCTTCGCCGTGGCGGTGGCGATCAGCCCACTTCCGATCATCGCGGTGATCCTGATGCTGTTCTCGGCGCGGGCCCGCGTGAACGGGCCGGCCTTCCTGCTCGGCTGGGTGGTCGCGCTGGCCGCCGTCAGCACGGTCGTCTACATCCTCGCCCACGACGGCGACGTCGCCACCAGCTCGACCGCATCCGACTCGGTCTCGTGGGGCAAGATCGTCCTCGGCGTAGCCTTTCTCTCCATGGCGCGGCGCAATTGGCGCAAGCGGCCGGCGCCCGGTGAGGAACCGGCGATGCCGAAGTGGATGGCGGGGGTCGACACGCTCTCGCCGCTCAAGGCCGCCGGGCTCGGCGTCGTCCTCGCGGCGGTGAACCCCAAGAACCTGATCCTGACCATTGGGTCGGCGGCGGGGCTGGCCCAGCTCGGCCTGACGACGAGCGATGCAGTCGTCGCCACGGCGGTCTTCGTCGTCGTCGCCAGCCTGACGATCGCGGGTCCGGTGCTCTACGCGCTGTTCGGCGGGGAGCGGGCCCGGACGTCGCTCGAGTCGGCGAAGACGTGGCTCGGCGCGCACAACGCCGCGGTGTTGGCGGTGCTGTTCCTCGTGTTCGGCGTCGACCTGATCGCCAAGGGGCTGCCGCCGCTGACCTGACGGAGCGTACCCGGTGGCGGGTTCGGGGGGCAGCCGGCCTTGACACCGGACCGTGGGAGGTACATATTTATCTAGTCATCTAGATAAATGAGGTCCTCGTGATCGAGTTCCATCTCGACAGCCGCTCGGGCGTCTCCCCCTATTTGCAGATCGTGCAGCAGGTGCGCCAGGCCATGCGCCTCGGGCTGCTGCGCGACGGCGATCAGCTGCCGACGGTGAAGGAGGTGGTCGCGCAGCTCGCGATCAACCCGAACACCGTGCTGAAGGCGTACCGCGAGTTGGAGCACGAGGGCCTCGCCAGCGCTCGTCCCGGAGTGGGGACGTTCATCACCGGATCGCTCGGGGGCGACTCGATCGCCGCCCACGGACCATTGCGCCGGGCGCTCCAAGGCTGGATTGTCAAGGCGCGCCTGCGCCGGGCTCGACGACGAGAGCATCGAAGCGCTGTTCCGCGATTCCTTTCGGTCCGAAGCTCAGGAAGACATAGCGTGAGCTCGGTCCTCACCGCCCATGGTCTGGGCAAGCGTTACGGCCGCCGTTGGGCCCTCAGCGAATGTGACCTCGAGATCCCGGCCGGCCATGTCGTCGGGCTGGTCGGGCCGAACGGCGCCGGCAAGACCACGCTGCTCCACCTCGCGGTGGGACTGCTCTCGCCGAGCGCCGGAGAGATCGACGTGTTGGGGAGCCAGCCCAGCGACGATCCGGCCCAGCTGGCCCGTGTCGGCTTCGTTGCCCAGGACACGCCGACCTATGCCCGATTGACGGTGAACGACCACCTCGCCCTCGGCGCACACATGAACCCGGGCTGGGATGCTGATATTGCCCGCCGGCGCATCGAGGACTTGGACCTCGACCCCAAGCAGCGGGCCGGCACACTGTCGGGCGGCCAGCGGGCCCAGCTGGCCCTGACGCTCGCCGTGGCCAAGCGGCCCGAATTCCTCATCCTCGACGAGCCGGTGGCCAGCCTCGACCCCTTGGCCCGCCGCGAGTTCCTCCAGACCCTGATGGAAGTCGTGGCCGAGCAAGGAGTGAGCGTCCTGTTGTCCTCGCACCTCGTGGCGGACCTGGAGCGGGTGTGCGACTACCTGGTCGTGCTCGTCTCGTCGCGGGTGCAGGTGGCGGGCGAGGTCGACGAGTTGCTCTCGTCCCATCACCGGCTCATCGGCCCGCGCCACGACGTCGATTCGCTGCCGCGCGACCAGCACGTCATAGAGGAGAGCCACACGGACCGGCAGAGCACGCTGCTCGTGCGGTGCGACGGCCCCGTCCTCGACCCGTCGTGGACGGTCGAGCAGCTCGACATGGAGGACCTCGTCCTGGCGTACATGGGCCAGGCAGATGCCGGGACGCGTCGGCGCCGTCGGAGTCGGGACACCGACGCCAAAGTCACGAAGCTGGACGTGGCTCGGTGATCGTCTTCTCGTGGCGCCAGTTCCGCTCGCAGGCGATCATCGGCTTGGCCGGCCTCGTCGTCGTCGCCATCGTCCTCGCCGTCACCGGGCCCCACCTCGTCAGCGTCTACGACACGGCGGTCGCCGCCTGTAAGGCGTCCGGCGGACGGAGCACGGCCTGCACCAACCCCGTCACTGCGACCTACAAGGCCGTGCAGATCGCGGTGATGACGCTCGTCCTCGTCGTCCCGGCGCTCATCGGCATGTTCTGGGGCGCACCGCTGATCGCCCACGAACTCGAGACCGGGACGTTCCGGCTGGCCTGGACGCAGAGCGTCAGCCGCCTGCGCTGGCTGTTGGTCAAGCTGGGCCTCGTCGGCCTGGCCAGCATGCTGGCCGCCGGCTTGCTCAGCCTGATGGCGACGTGGTGGGCCAGCCCGCTGGACAAGGTGAACCAGAACCGCTTCAGCCCGTCGGGCTTCGCGCTGCACGGGTTCGTGCCGGCGGGCTACGCCCTCTTCGCCTTCGCCCTGCCGCGGCCGTGGGGTTGCTCATGCGGCGCACGCTGCCGGCGATGGCGGTCACGCTGGCCGGCTTCATTGCGATCCGCTTCGCCGTCACGTTCTGGATCCGGCAGCACTACATGAGCGCGGTCACGACGAGTTTTCCGTTGACGCCGGCCAACACCGGCTTCCAATTCGACGGCCCGGGCGCGGGCGGCGCGGTCTCGATCAACGAACAAGCCGTGAACCTGCCCAACGCGTGGGTCACCGGGGTGAACGTCGTCGACAAGGCGGGACAAACCCCGACCTCTGCCTCCATCAAGCAGGCGTGCGGCAACGGCATCTTTGCACCGCCACCCGTCACGAAGGGCAGCGGTGGCCTCGTCGGTGGACGCGGTTCCGTCCGTCAAGCTGCTCCGGACGCGGAGAATGCGTTCAACCAGTGCATCCACAGTCTCGGCGCGAAGTACCACGAGGTCGTCACCTACCAACCGGCCAGCCACTTCTGGGCCTTCCAGACGATCGAGACCGTTCTCTTCGTGCTGCTGGCGCTGGCGCTGGCGGGCGGCTGTGCCTGGTGGGTCCGCCACCGCGTCACCTGATGGAGCGATGCACCGAGAGCGCGGCACCGTGCTCTGGCTGAGCGTTCGGCAGTTCCGCACCCAGGCTGTCATCGCCGCGGGCTTGCTCGCAGTGCTGGCGGTCGCCGTGCTCATCGACGGGAGCCAGCTCCTCCACGACTACCACGGCATCCTCAGCACGTGTACGGGTTCGCAGGACTGCGCCGCCGCTCGCAACACCTTCACGGCCAAGTACGACGCCCTGAGCCACTGGCTGTCGGGCGTCGTCATCGTGGTGCCAGGGCTCATCGGGATCTTCTGGGGAGCGCCGTTGGTCGCCCGGGAGCTCGAGGCGGGCACCTTCCGCCTGGTCTGGACCCAGAGCGTCTCGCGGGCCCGCTGGACGCTGTGCAAGCTGGCGCTGCTCGGACTGGCCGCCATGGCGGTCGCCGGACTCTGCAGCCTGCTCGTGACGTGGTGGTCCAGCCCATTGGACCTCGTGTCGGGCCAGGGTCCCTTCGCGAACTACGACATGCGAGGGCTCGTGCCGATCGCCTATGCGGCGTTTGCGTTCGCGTTGGGCGTGGCGGCGGGCGCGCTGATCCGGAACGTGGTCGCTGCGATGGGAGCCACCCTGGCGATGTTCGTGGGCCTACGGGTGGCGTTCACGGAGTGGGTACGACCGCACCTGATGGCACCACTCACTCTGCGCACTCCGTTCACGATCGCGTCACCGCGCCGGATCCAGATCGGAGCGCACCTGCCGCAGGGTGCCTGGGTGGTGTCCGAGTCGATCGTCAACCGCGCCGGGCAGACGCTGCTCAAGGGCAGCGGGTTCTTGGCCAACCCGGCCACGGCCGTGGGCCCGAACGGCGTCACCCTCAGAGGGATGGGCTCCTGCCCCAATCTCAAACCCTCCGGGGCCCAACTCGGCAACCTGCAGGTCGCCTCCGGCCTCATGGTGCGCTGCGTCAACCAGCTGCACCTGTCCAACGTCGTGACGTACCAGCCGTCGAACCGGTACTGGCCCTTCCAGATCTCCGAGTCCCTCATCTTTCTCGGCGCGGCCGCCGTCGTCGGGGCCTTCACCGTCTGGTGGGTGCGGCGCATCAATTACCGTCGCTGCCGCGCTCAGTGCTGGTGCTGCGGGCACCAGTACGTCGTGCGGCCTCCCACTTGGGCGTGCAGCAGCTCGGCCCCGTCACGCGGGCAGCGCCCGCCCGGCCCGCGTTCCTCCATGAGGTCGCCCATGTGCGACCCGCCCCTCCGATCCAACTGGCGCAGGGTGGAACGCAGCGCCTTGTGCAGCACGCGCAGCTCGGCCTCGTCGAGCGGGGTGCGCCGGGCCGGGTCGAAGCCGGCTCGCCACAGGATCTCGTCGGCCAGCAGGTTGCCGACGCCGGCCAGGCGCTCCTGGTCCATGAGGCGCGCCTTGAGCGGGGCCACCGGTCCCGCCCGGGGCGCCACGGCGAGCGCGTGGCGCACGTCGGCCAGCGATGCCGTGAGGGCATCGGGGCCGAGCCGGTTCTCGTCGGGCGCCAGCTCGAGCGAGCCGAAGCGCCGCGGATCGTGCAGTTGGAGCATTCCCCCGTCGGCGAAGTCCACCCGGGCCCGCACCCACTTCTCGTCGAAGACGCCCGGCCCGTAGCGCAGCCGGTCGAGCGCCTGCTGGCCGTCCACGACCAGGCCGCCGGTCATGCCGTAGCGGACGCCGAGGGTCGGGCCGTCGCCGATGTCGAGCAACATGAGCTTCCCCCGGCGCCGGGCCGCGGTGAATTGGCGCCCCGCCAGGGCGGATCGGAGGCGCGCGGGCGTCGTCCCCCCACGCCCGTAGCGGGCATCGACCATCCAGACCTTCGCCACCGGGCGGTGCAACGCCTTCTCGGCCAGGGCCCGGTACCGCTCGACTTCGAGGATCTCGGGCACGGGCGCAAGGTATCCGACCACCAGGGGTAGGCCGAATATGGTGGGCCCGTGCCACCAGAGAAGCCGCAATGGGCCGAGCTGTTCACCGAGGTCGTGACGTCGGGGCTCTGCACCGGCTGCTCGGCCTGCGTCATCGCGTGCCCGTACGACGTGCTCGGGCTATGACGACGCCGACGGCAACTACAAGCCGTTCCACGTGGCCGCCGACGGTGGCCCCGACAACTGCACCCACGGGCTCAAGGGCTGCACCCTGTGCACCCGCGCCTGCCCGCGCTTTCGGACGTGGGAGCCCGACATCGAGACGCACCTGTTCGGCCGGGCGCGTACCGACGACGAGGTGGCGGGCATCGCCCGCCGAACCGTGCTCGCACGCGCCGCCGACGCCGGCGTCCAGGAGACCGGGCAGGACGGCGGGCTGGTCTCGGCGTTGCTCATCTGGGCCTTCGAGCACGACGTCATCGACGCTGCGCTCGTGTCGGGCCTCGAGGGCGACGGCTCCACCTGGAAGGCGGTGCCCCGGGTGGCCCGCAGCAAGGACGATGTGCTCGCCACGGCCGGGTCGCGCTACACGTACTCGGCCAACCCGCTCGCCTACTCCGACGCCATCGCGGGCGGGGCCGAGCGCATCGCGCTGGTCGGCATGGGGTGCCAGGCCTCGGCGCCGCCGGTCATGGCCGCCCGCAAGGCCGGCAAGATCGCCCGCCGCTTCGTCCTGTCGATCGGGCTGCTCTGTTCCAAGACGTTCGACGACGCGATCTTCCCGGAGCTCTTCGAGGCCAAGTACGGGCTCAACCGCGCCGACATCGTCAAGATGAACATCAAGGGCGTGTTCCAGGTCTGGATGCGCGACGGCAGCTACCACGAGATCCCGCTCAAGGAGGCGCACGCCTGGACCCGCGAGGGCTGCACGTCGTGCCCCGACTTCGCGGCCGAGCACGCCGACATTTCGACCGGCGGCATCGGGGCGTTCGGCGACTGGACCCTGACGCTGCTGCGCACCGAGAAGGGCGAGGAGCTCTTCAACGACATGGAGGCGGCCGGCGTGATCGAGACGCGGCCGATCGAAGACGACCCGGGTGCGGTCGCCTTGCTCAACAAGCTCAGCCGGGCCAGCCGCAAGCGCTGGCCGGCGACGGCGGTGCCCATGCCCGGGCGGTTGCCCGCCGCGGCGCCCGCCTCCTAGCGGAGGTCGCCGCGCCGTGTCAGAGCCGAGGCCCGACTCCTTCGCCGCGCTGCTCGGCATCGAGGTGGCACGGCGGGGCGCCGGCCACACCGTGGCCACCCTGCGCACCGACGAGCGCCATGCCAACCCGCACGGCACGGTGCACGGCGCCGTCTTCTACGCGGTGTGCGGCGCCGCGCGTCGCCGCCGCGGCCAACGACGACACGCACTCGGGGATCATCTCCTCGGTCCTCGTCGAGTACCTCCAGCCGGCGGCCATCGGCGACGAGCTCTTCGCCGAGGTGACCCGGGAAGCGTCGACCGCGCGCGAGGACATCTTCACCGGGACGGTCCGCCGCGGCGCCGACGGCGACCTGCTGGCCTGGGTGCGGGCCCGCGGGACCCGGCGCACCCGGGGCGCCTGACCCACTGCCGGTCGAGACCCGGCCTGCCTCGCCCGGGAGGTCCCAGGGGTCTGGCCGAATCTGTGGGAACCATGTCATTGACGCCATGGCGCCGCACCTGCACAGTGGGGGCCATGAAGGAGCGCCACGTGGTCATCGTCGCCTTCGACGGGGTCCAGCCGCTCGATGCGGTCGGCCCGCACGAGGTGTTCGCCGGCGCCGGCCGCGCCGCGGCGTCGCTGGGTCGGGCGGGCGGCTACCGCGTCACGCTGGCCTCGACGACCGGCGGCACCGTGGCCGCCGAGAGCGGGCTCGTCCTCGGCACCGCCCCGCTCCCCGCCGACGGCGAGCGCATCGACACCCTCGTGCTGGCGGGCGGGGGCGGCGCCAACGCCGCCGCGGCGGACGCCGCCCTCGTCGACTGGATCCGCGCCACCGCCCCTCGCTGCCGGCGCGTCGCCACCGTGTGCTCGGGAGCCTTCGTCGGCGCCGCGGCCGGCCTGTTCGACGGCCGCCGGGTCACCACGCACTGGGCCCGGGCCGAAGAGCTGCGCGCCGCCTACCCGCGCCTCCACGTCGACTCCGATCCCATCTATGTCCGCGACGGGAAGGTCTGGTCGAGCGCCGGCGTCACCGCGGGCATCGACCTCTCCCTGGCGCTGGTGCAGGACGACCTCGGCGTCGACGTGGCTCAGACCATCGCCCGCTGGCTCGTCATGTTCCTGCACCGGCCCGGTGGGCAGACCCAATTCGCCTCGCCGGTCTGGGTGCCCCGCGCCGAGCGTTCGACCGTCCGCGCCGTGCAGGACCTCGTCGAGGCCGCGCCCGGCGGCGACCACCGCCTGCCCGCGCTCGCCGCCGCGGCAGCGATGAGCGTCCGCCACTTCACCCGCGTCTTCACCGCCGAGGTCGGCGAGAGCCCCAGCCGCTTCGTCGAACGGACCCGCGTCGAAGCGGCGCGCCGCGAGCTCGAGACGACGGGCGACACCCTCGACGTCGTCGCCACTCGCTGCGGTCTGGGCAGCGCGGAGACGCTGCGGCGCGTCTTCCAGCGCCACCTCGGCGTCGCGCCCGACGCCTATCGCCGGCGGTTCCGCACCGCCTCGACCGAAAGGACACCCGCATGACCGAGCCCACGATCGAGCCCGCACACGAACCCGAGCCCGTAGAGCGGGTCCGGATCGCGATCCCGATCTTCCCCCGCTGCACCGCGCTCGACGCGATCGGGCCCTACGAGGTCCTGCAGCGCATCCCGGCCTTCGACATCACCTTCGTCGGGCACGCCAGGGGCGAGGTCCGCACCGAGAACGCGATGCTCGGCCTGCACGCCGATGCCACCTTCGAGGAGCTGCCGGACCCCGACGTCATCGTCTTCCCTGGCGGCGTCGGCACCCGGCCCCTCGAGCAGGACGAGCGGGTACTGGATTGGGTCCGCCATGCGCATGCCGGGACGCGCTTCACCACCTCGGTCTGCACGGGCTCGCTGGTCCTGGCCGCCGCCGGTCTGTTGGGCGGCCTCACCGCCACCACCCATTGGTCGTGTTTCCGCGAACTGGCGGCGCTCGGCGCCGAGCCGACGCCCCAGCGCGTGGTCGAACACCTCGACCGCCGGCTCATCACCGCGGCCGGCGTCTCGAGCGGGATCGACATGGCGCTGCGGCTCGTCGAATTGCTCGTCGACCGCACGGCCGGGCAGGCGGCGCAGCTCATGATCGAGTACGACCCGCAGCCCCCGTTCGACTGTGGCTCGGTGGACAAGTCCGACGACACCGTCATGACCCGCGTCATCGAGTACGCCGCGTCACGCGCCTAGGCGTCGCTCGACCCGCCTCATTCTGGTGACGCGGCCGCGCTCGCGCCGGCGAAGCGGCCGAACATCGTGCTGTCGCCGATCGACAGGCCGCTGGCGTAGCCGAAGGCGCAGACCCCTGCAGTGGTGCGGCCAGCCGCGAACAGCCCCGGGATGGCGTTGCCGCTGACGTCGAGGACCGCGCCGTCGACCGTCGTCTCGAGCCCGCCGAGGGTGAACGGCGCATAGGGCGCCGGGCCGACCCGCAGGTCGAACGCGCCGATGGGCGGGACCAGGGGGCGCACCCACGCCGGCGACTTGTGGAACAGCGGGTCCTCGCCCCGCGCCGCGTGCTCGTTGTAGAGGCCGAGTGTCGACTGCAGCGAACCCGCCGGCAGGCCCATCTCCGATTCGAGCTCCCCGGCCGTCTCGCAAACCCACGTCGCGGCCAGGCCCATCCAGTTCACCTCGTAGGTGGCCTCGTCGACGAGGAGGTAGACCTCGCCGTCCTGCTCGTAGAGCGCCGACTGGCCGACGCGTCCCATGTAGGTGTCCTCGTTGATGAAGCGCTGGCCCTTCCCGTTGACGAGGATGCCGTGGATCAGGGTGCGCGGCGGTGTGATCGGGAGCGACACCTCGCCTGCGTACATGTTGCGGACGGACGCGCCGATGGCCTGGGCCATGCGGATGCCGCGGCCGTCGTCTCCCTCCGTGCCCACCTTGAACGTCCCGCGCGCGAGGGGCGGGCAGTGCTGGCGGAGCATGTCGTCGTTGAAGATGAACCCCCCGGCCGTCAACACGACGCCTCGCCGCGCCCGGAGCGCCACCGTCTCGCCGAAGCGCTGCGCCGCCACGCCCATGACACGTCCGTCGTCGCCGAGCACGAGCCGGTCCACCCGCGTGTCGGCCGACACCGCCGCGCCCGCCTCCACCGCCGCTCCCGCCAGGTGCTGCATGAGCAGCCACCCGGTCGCCCGCTTCGTCTTGGCCAGGTGCCCGCGCGGGGCCGGCCGTGCGATGTCGCTGAAGGGGTAGGCGTCCTCGCCGCCGGAGTAGACGAGCCCCTCGGTGCCGGTGGGCGCCATCGAGGTGTCGGCGCAGAACGTCGGGTCGAACGGGACGCCGCGCGCCACCAGCCAATCGAAGTGGCCCAGGCTCTCGTCGCAATAGCGCGCAATCTTGGCCTCGTCGGGGTCGGGGCCGCAGGCCGCCATCATGTAGCGGTACATGTCGTCGAGGCTGTCCTCGAACCCGCACGCCGTCTGAATGGGGGTGCCGCCGCCGAGGTACACGATCCCCTCGGCGAGCGCTGCTGCCCCGCCCGGTCCGCCCGTGCGCTCGGTCACGAGCACCTCCGCGCCGGCCTCGGCGGCGCAGAAGGCGGCGGTCGAACCCGCGGCGCCGAACCCCACGACGATGACGTCGACCGTCGCGTCCCAGCTCGCGATCTCGGCCGCCTGGCGCGGTTCCACGTCGCTCTGCTCGGTCACGTCTTCCCTCCCAACGTCGCCGAGACGGTAGCCCGTGCCGCCGCGGCTCCCCTACGCTGCGTCGGTGCCGAAGGACGCTGACGCGCCGTGTCGCCGCCGGGACTCGGGCGCCGCGCTCCGGGCGCCGTCGGTATCGTGACCAGCGGCTCCGGAGGGCTGAGACATCAGAACCCGGCCGCCGCGATGATGGCCCCGTTGAGGGGAGTCCCTGCCATGTCACCGTCGGGAGGGGCGTCTCCGTAGCTGTCGACCGCACCCAGGGCCGACGCGATCCAGTAGCCGGCACCATCGGAGGTCGGGAAGATGGCGCTTGCCGGGTCGGGGATGTTGAAGTTGGCCGGCGGCGGCGCACCGAGGTATTGCGCGTCGCCGTACGCGAAGACCTCGCCGTCGCTCATGAGGATCCAGTACCCGTTCCCAGAGGGAGTGGCGACTGCGGATGTCACCGCGCCGTGTCCGGGTGCGCCGAAGTAGGGGGCGTCGCCGAAGGCGTAGACGTTCCCCGTGGAGGTGACGACCCAGTAGCCGTTGCCGCTACCGTCGGGCATGACCGCAACCGCCGGGCCGGAACAGCCCCCGATGCCCGGGCAAGACCCGGCGAATTGTGCGTCGCCAAAGGCAAAGATCCCGCCGTCCGATGCCACCATGTAGTAGCCGCCATCGTCGCTGGAGGGCACCATTCCCACGATCGGGGCGTTCAGGCTGTTCGGCAGTCCCGAACCCGCAGGGTTGAGCCCAAGACCGGGGATCGAGCCATAGAACAGGGTGTTGAAGCTGAAGACGCCGCCATCCGAAGCGTCGAGCCAGTACCCGTCCTTGCCCTCGGCTGGCACGATGCCGACGACCGGTCTTTGCAGGGCGACGCCGCCCATGGAGCCGTGAAACTGTGCCGAGCCGAAACTGAAGATCCCGCCGTCCGAACCCACGAGCCAGTAGCCGTGCCCGACGCCCGTGCCGGTAAACGAGATCGTTCGCACCCCCTGGCCATCGTCGCCGTTGATGCTCCATGTGTCGGCGACCGTCCCGAGGGCGGTGGGTGTGAAGTCGACGGTCTCGGTGAGACTCTGACCCGGAGGCAGCGTTGTACCCTCGCCGAGCGCGGTGGTGGCGCTGAAGGGTCCGGTCACCGGAGGCTTCGACTTGGTGATGGTGAGGTCCTCGCCCCCCGTGTTGCTCACCGTGAACGATTCTGCCGTCGTGGAGCCGAGGGGTACGGATCCGTAGTCGAGCGACGTCGTCGAGATGGACATCAATGGGGGCGGCGCGGAGTTGCCGGTGACGGCGACCACGACGTCCCCTCCGTTGCTGTCCACCTCCATGGTCGAGGAATAGCTGCCGACGACGGTCGGCGCGAACGTCACGTTGACCACGACGGCGGCCCCGGGCTGGAGCACCGCGTCCGCTTCCGGTGCCCCCGACACGGAGAAGGGGGTCGACGGCGGGTCGACAGCCGAGATGGTCAGAGGTTGCGATCCATTGTTGGCAAACGCGACGGTCTGGCCGGACTGGCCACCTGGAGCGAGCCCGCCGAAGCTGACCCCGGCGGTCGATGAGGTCAGGCTGGGGCCGTCGACCTCCCCGGAACCGGTGAGGGACACGACGTCATCTGTCCCATGGTCGCCGACGTCGATGGTGAGACTGCCGCCGGCGGGGCCCGCCGTGGTCGGGGCAAAGGTGACCGGCACGCTCATGGACGTCCCAGAGGCGAGCGTGGCGGGAAGGGTCTGACTGGGGGTGCCCAAGGTGAACGGCCCGGTGACGGAGAACGAGTTGATGGTCACGGGGCTGTTGGCCGTGATGGTCAGGGGCTCGGTGGAGGTCTGGCCGATCACGGTTGCCGGGAACGCGGGACTCGGAGCCGTGAACGAGGCACCCACCGGGGAACCGAACCCGAGGACGTTTCCGTCGCGGGTGCCCACGTAGAGGCGGTTGCCGGCCACACCGGGGGGGTTGAACTTGGAGGCCGTGCCGATAGGAGCGCTCCATACGAGCTGCATGACCCCGTCGACCGGAACCGGGTTGTACGCCCGGAGTTGCGCACCCTCCCCTGACGTGTTGGGCGACCAGACCGTCCACATCAGGGCCGAGCCCGAGACGGTGCCGTCGGAGGTGACGACCGGCGCGCTCGAGCCAAAGCCGAAGGCGTCGGACGCTTGGCCCACCAGGTTGAGAGCTGGTGTGCCCGAGCCGGTCACGCCGTACTGGTACGCATCGAGCACCCCGGCGGTCCCTCCGCCGGAGATCGATCCCGAGGCGGTCGGTATGTAGATGTAACCGCCGTCGCCGGGCCACACAGCAGGACTGGACCACACACCTCCATTGGGTCCGTAACGGGCGACGACGTCGTCGGTGCCGTTGGGCCCCTCCCCCACCCCCCCGAGGCTGTCGCGGTTGAGCAGGTAGACGTAACCCTCCTTGCCCACCTCGACGGCAAGGTGGGGAATGGCGGCCGTGCCGAAGTACGCGTCGGGAAGCGCGACGGGGCTGCCGGACCCGAAGTCGATGTCGCTCTCGTCGAGAGTGGTGGCGTCGTAGGGAGAGAAGAAGTCGACCGGTTTGAGGGACCCGTCCGACTGCACGGACAGCCGGACGACCGCCTCGCCCAGATCGGCCGGAGGGCTGTCGCCGGGGATGGGCCCGGCGCCGTTGGACGCTCCGTTGCCCGTGGCGAAGAGGATCTGTCCCGGGCCGTCGGAGACCAGACCGCCGCCGGACATCCAGATGCCCGCCCCCGAGTCGGGGGACGAGTCGGTGCTCGTGGAGACGGTGGTCCACATGGTTTGCAGGGATCCCGCTTCGGTGACGCCGGCGATCCACCCCTCCCAGGGCTTGTCGTCGCAGTGGGCGGCAAAGCCCGCGTAGACCGTCCCGTTCAGGAGGAGGAGCCCGGGACGTTGGATCTCGTGCGACGGGTCGAAGGTGAGCGAGTGATCGTTGGCGGCGTTGCCCTGGATCCGCACGGGGAAGCCGGGCATCTCAGCACCATTGGCGTCCAGATTGAGTGCGTGCATGAAGTAGGCGGACGGGCCTGAGCCTCCCGACACGTATTCGTTGTCCACGAGGTACTCGACATTGGTGGACTGGTCGACGACCGCGGTGGAGGTGACGCCGAAGGTCGGTGTCAGGTCGGCACAGCCCAGGTCGGATGCCTGGACGGGAGCGCCGAACTGGCGGGTCCACGAGATCGCCCCGCTGACGGGGTCGAGACCGTAGGCGAAGTTGTTCTCGGTGTTGACCAACAACTGCCCGTCGTCGACGAGAGGCTGCCCGTAGACCTCACCGTTGACGGCAGTCTTGAACAGCTGACCGAAGGTGCCACCGCTGACCAAGCCGGGGCTGAGATCAGTCTGGTCCGGGTACCAGCCGGTCCGGTCGTTGTCGGCGCCGCGAGTGGCCCCGTCGGTCGGGCTCGTGACCGCGCCGGCGGGGCTGCGAATCGTCGTCACGCTGACCACCAGACCGGAGAGCACCGCGAGCAGGGCACATGCCGTCACGAGGAGTCGGCGCCTCTGGGCGCGAGCCGCATCCGTCACTGCGTCCCCGGCGGGCGCCCCGATCATGATGTGTCCTGCCTCCTTGGTCAATCACCACCCACCGAGGCAACCTCCACCACCCGTCCCAACGAGCCGTGCATTGCGTTACTGGCGGATCAGATTGCGAAGCCTCCCACACGAGCGATCGTCCGCCCGTTCGGGCCGCAGTGCCCCTGCGCACCAAGACGTCAGCGCTGATCCAACCCACGAGGAGCGCCCGGGTGGCGCAGGTGCTACCGGGGGTGCCCGCCCGAGCCGGCGATCACCCGGCGCGCCCGCTCGAAGACGGCGTCGAACATCGGCTGGGTCAGCGTGCCGGTGAAGGTGTTCTGCTGGCTCGGGTGGTACGAGCCGAGCAGGGTGAGCCCGTCGGGCAGCGGCACCTCCGCCAGGTGGCCGAACGCCGGGCGCGGGCGCAGTCCGTAGTGGGCGGCCAGCGCCTGCCAGGCGAACTGGCCGAGCGCGACGATCACGGCGGCCCGGACCAACAGTGTGAGCTCCCGTGTCAGATAGGACGCACAGGCGGCGCGCTCGTCGGGTCGGGGCTTGTTCGCCGGCGGCGCGCAGTGGACGGTGGCGGTGATGTAGGTGTCCCGCAGCGTCAGGCCGTCGTCACGTGCCGTGCTCGTCGGCTGGGAGGCGAAGCCGGCCCGATGGAGCGCGGCAAAGAGCCAATCGCCCGAGCGGTCGCCGGTGAACATGCGACCGGTTCGGTTCGCCCCGTGCGCCGCCGGAGCCAGGCCCACGATCACGAGGCTGGCGCGTGGGTCGCCGAACCCCGGAACGCCGCGGCCCCAGTAGGCCTGACCGGCGTAGGACGCCCGCCCGGTCCGCGCCACCTCCTCGCGCCACGCCACCAGGCGCGGGCAGCGACGACAGGCCGCCACATCCCGTTGCACGGCGGTCAAGGAGTCCCTGGTTGCCCGGTTGGACGCCACGGCGCAGAGCCTACGATGGGCGTCCGTGCCGGCCGCAGCCCGAACATCTTCTTCTCGTCCGTCGGCGCGCCGCGGCCGCAAGGCCCCGTCGGCGACCGTCGTGCTCCTCGTGCGGCACGGGACGACCCCGACCACCGGCAAGAAGCTCCCGGGCCGGGCCCCCGGTTTGAACCTCTCGGAGAAGGGCCAGGCTCAGGCGGCCGCGGTGGCCGAGCGCATCGGCGCGCTCAAGAAGGCCCCCACCGCCGTCTACGCCTCACCTCTCGAGCGCACCCGCGAGACGGCGGCGCCCATCGCCCGGGCCGTGGGCCTGCGGGTCCGCACCGCGCCTGGCCTGCTCGAGCTCGACGTCGGCGAGTGGACCGAGAAGCCGTTGGCGCGCCTGTATCGGGACAAGCAATGGCCAAAGGTGCAGCGCTGGCCGAGTGGCTTCCGTTTCCCCGGTGGCGAGTCCTTCGCCGAGATGTCGGCCCGCTCCATGGACGCCGTGGTCGACCTGGTGGGCCAGCATCCGGGCGAGACCGTCGTCGCGGTGTCGCACGCCGACACCATCAAGGCGATCCTGGCCGCCGCGGCCGGCATCCCGCTCGACCTCATCCAGCGGCTCGTGGTCTCGCCCTGCTCGGTCTCCGCCATCCTCTTCACCGGTGGCGGCCCCATGGTGTTGTGCACCAACTCCACCGGTTCGCTCGACGACCTGGTGGCGTCGTGAGCGGAGCGCAGCGATGAGCGAGGACTTCGATTTCGACGCGCCCGACCACTGCACGGTCGGCGTCATCGGCGAGGTCGGGAACCGCCTGTTCCTCTTCTACTGCCGCCAGGGGTTGACCGAGACCACCGTCAAGGTGGAGAAGCAGCAGATCGGCGTCCTGTCGGGCTATCTCGGGCGCATCGTCAAGGAGCTCGGCCGTCCGGGCCACCTGCCCGAGGACCTCGAGTTCTACGGCACCGAGGAATTCGAATGGGTCGTCGGCACGATCGGCGTCTCCTACGACGAGGAGCTCGATCGCATCGTCATCGTCCTCGAGGAAGTCGGTCTCGGCGAGGAAGACGAGGAGGTGGACGAGGACGAGGTGGACGAGAGTGGGCACGTGCTGCGCGTCGCGCTGACACGCGAGCAGGCTGCCGCCTTCGCCATCCACGCCACCCGCCTCGTCGAGGCGGGCCGCCCCCCCTGCCCGTTGTGTTCGCTGCCGCTGGACCCCTCGGGCCACGACTGCCCGCGGACCAACGGGCATCGTCCCCCGGCGACCTGACCGCGGTGTCCGACGCCACGGTCGAGCGCGTCCTCACCGAAGGTGAGATGGAGGTGCACGGACGCATCGCCGGGAGCTCGAACGCCACCATGCTCGTCACCTGCCGCCTCGGCGCCGACGAGCTGCTCGCCGTCTACAAGCCGCACAAGGGTGAGCGTCCGCTGTGGGATTTCCCGGGCGGGCTCTTCCGCCGCGAGGTGGCGGCGTATGTCCTCTCGGAGGCCCTCGGGTGGGACCTCGTCCCCGAGACGGTCGAGCGCGCCGAGGCGCCCTTCGGCCCCGGCTCGGTGCAGCGCTTCGTGCACGAGGACGGCACGTCGCACTACTTCACCCTGCGCGACGACCCCAAGTGGCATCCCGCCTTGATGCAGCTGTGCGCGTTCGACGTGGTCGCGAACAACGCTGACCGCAAGAGCGGGCACGTGCTGCTGGCCGAGGAACGCCTGTGGGCCATCGACAACGGACTCTGCTTCAACCTGCACGACAAGCTGCGCACCGTGATCTGGGACTTCGGCGGCGTCACCCTCGAGCGCCGCGTGCAGGAGGATCTGGGCCGGCTGGCGCACGACGGCCCGTCGCCTGCCCTCTGCGCGCTCCTCGAGCCGGCCGAGGTCGCGGCCACCTGGGACCGCCTGGCCTGGCTGCTCAGCCTGCGGGCCCTCCCCGAGATGGTCGACGACGGCGACTGGCCCCCCTACCCCTGGCCCCTCGTCTAGGCCGTTCCTCCATTTTCCTCCTCGTTCCCCCAGGTCACCGTCCACTCTTCCGGCACCCGCCCGGGCGCCCGTGATTCCCGACCCAATAGATCGTTAATATGAAACAACGATCATCTATGGGTGGACGATGAACGGCCATCGTCCCTAGGGAGGCCCGATGTCGATTGACCCCTACATCGTTGTCGGCAGCGCGGTGGTGGGCTTCCTTGTCGGCATGACCGGCGCGGGCGGCGGGGCCCTCATGACCCCGATGCTCATCCTCTTCTTCAACGTCAAGCCGTCGACCGCGATCTCGAGCGACCTCGTCGCCGCCGTGTTGATGCGCCCCGTCGGCGCGGTCGTGCACATGACCAAGAAGACGGTCAACTACGGGCTCGTCGGCTACATGGTCCTCGGGTCGGTCCCGGCCGCGCTGCTCGGCGCGTGGTCGCTGCACCTGCTCGGCAACTCCACGGGGGCCGAGACGAACGTGCAGCGGATCCTCGGCGCGGCGCTGCTCGTCGGGGCGGCCGCCATGGTGCTGCGCGTCGCGCTCGACCGCCGCTCGGGCCAAAGCCGGGCCGGCCTGATCGGCCAAGTGACGGTGCGCCCGCTGCCCACCGTCGCCATCGGCGTGGTCGGCGGCTTCATCGTCGGCATGACCTCGGTCGGGTCCGGGTCGCTGATGATCGTGCTGCTGCTCTTCCTCTACCCGGTGCTCGGAGCGAATCAGCTCGTCGGCACGGACCTCACCCAGGCGGTGCCGCTCACCATGGCCGCCGCGCTGGGCGCGCTGGCCTTCGGGCACGTCGAGTTCTCGGTGACCACGTCGATCGTCATCGGCAGCGTCCCCGCCGTCCTCGTCGGCTCGCTCATCTCCTCGCGGGCCCCGGACCGCTTCATCCGACCGGTCATCACCTTCGTGATCTTCGCCTCGGGCCTCAAGTACGTCGGGGTCGGCACCACCGCGCTCGGCTGGACGCTCGGCGCGGTACTGCTGGGTGCGGCGCTCTACTGGGTCATCTACGTGCGCCCGCGGCGCTCCGGCGTGGCCACCGGCTCGCTCAACCCCCTCAAGTACGGCGAGGACGACGACCGGCAGCTCGAGCGTGCGTCGCCCGGCTCCTGACGCGCCGGCGAAGCGGGCGAGCGACGCGGGCGTCCGGCCAACGTCAGCCCGCGCCAGCATCGTCCTCGTCAGGGGATGTGGTACCCGTTCGCCTCGAGCTGGGCGATGACCTGCTGCGCCACGACCTGGCTGCCGCCGGGCGTCAGGTGGGTGCCGTCGGGCGTGCGGGTGTTCACGATCTGCCCGGCCGGGTTGGTCACGAACGCGGTGTAGCCACCCGTCGCGGAGCCCAGCGACTTCTGCGTGTCGACGAACGTGATCGGCGGCTTGGCGGCCGCAGCCTGATGCTCGACCACCGCGTTGAGGTCGGCCATCTGCCCGCTGAGCGTCGAGTTCTCCATGGGCGGCATGCCCACCCACAGCACGGCGGCGCCGGTGCTCGCCGCGATCTGCATGAACTGCGCCACCCGTTGGGCGTACAGGGCGTTCCACGTGGGTGAGGCGTACGGCGTGTCGGGCGGGCCGAGGAAGTCCTGCGCATCGTTGGCGCCGATCATGACGACCACCACCTGGGGCGCCGCCGACTGGAGGTCCGTGGTCAGCTCGGCGGGCCAGTTGAAGTAGTCGGGCCGGGTGAGCCCGGTGCTCTCCCGTGCGTCCAGGGCGGCGTTGACCACCCCGGTCGCCGCCAGATCCGACTGCAGCGCGCCCCCCATGTCGAGGCCGATGGAGTCGCCCACGATGAGAACACGCAAGGGGTTGGCCGCGGTGGGGTGCTTGGGGTCGGGCGGCACGGTCGTCGTGGTGGTGCCCACCGGCGCGACCTGGCTCGGCTTCGTCTTCGGCTTCGGCTTCGGCTTGACGGGACGCGGTCCCGAGATGGTGAGCCCGACCGTGCCCCCGGGCTGGCGGCTGGAGCGGCCGGTGGCCGACACGATGTGCGACAGCCCCAGGCCGCGGCTCAACGCCGCCACCGGGCCGGTGATGTCGAGGCTCACGGTGCGGCGATGGCCGACGGGCGAGACCTGCGCGTTGTGCTGCAGCGTCGGCGCGAACAAGAGGAACCACAGCGCGAAGGCCAGCGCGCCGAGCAGCAGGACCCGGGTCCAGGGCAGGCGCACCCGCCCGTCGGTCGCCGCTTCCGGTTCGGGCGGCAGAGTGGGCTCGTCGCCCGGCAGCGACGGTGAGGGTGACGGCGGTGGCGGAGGAAGGCGGGCGGCGCTCATCAGAACCGGTAGTAGATGAACGGGGCGACGCCCACGGGGCCGAACGTGGTGATGCCAAGCAGGGCGAAGCCGAGGAGGCCGACCTGGATGGCGGCGTGCTGGCGCGAGAAGGCCGCCTGCAGGCGGTTCACGCGGAGCGCCGGCACGAATTGGGAGAGCAGCGTCCCGGCGACGACCACGACGAGCAGCGGCGTGACCAGGGGCGACGGCTCACCCCAGCCCTTCAGCATGCGGCCCAGCACGGCGAGGGCCTGCGCCACGCCGGACGCGTTGAAGAACACCCACCCCAGGCACACGAACTGGAAGGTGAGGAACCGCTGCACCCAGATGCGGACCGGGCCGTCGGCCACCGGTGGCAGGCCGCGGCGCTCCCGGCTGGCCCGGCGCAGGTGCCCGACGCTCTGCCCCACCCCGTGCAGCGCGCCCCAGATCACGAAGGTCCAGGCGGCGCCGTGCCACAGGCCGCCCAGCACCATCGTGATCATGATGTTGCGCACCGTGGTGGCCTCGCCGCCGCTGTTGCCGCCGAGCGGGATATAGAGGTAGTCCCGCAGCCAGCGCGACAGGGTCATGTGCCAGCGGCGCCAGAAGTCCTGGAGGTTGCGGGCCGTGTACGGCGCGTCGAAGTTCTGAGGGAAGCGGAACCCGAGCAGCAGGGCGAGGCCGATGGCGATGTCGGCATAGCCGCTGAAGTCGCAGTAGATCTGCACCGCGTAGCCCCACGCCGCGAAGATCGCCTCCAACGCGGAGTGCTGGCTCGGCGAGGTGAAGACAGGGTTCACGATCTGGCTCGCCACGTACGACGAGATGACGACCTTCTTGAACAGTCCGGCCAGGATCAACCAGAAGGCCCGCGAGTAGTCGACGTTGTCGGGGTCGCGGCGGCGCCGGATCTGGGGCAGCAACTCGGTGCCGCGCACGATCGGCCCGGCCAGGAGGTGGGGGAAGAAGGACAGGTAGACGGCGAAGTCGAGCGGTTTGGCCGGCTCGAGCTTGCGCCGGTAGATGTCGACGACGTAGCTGATCGCCATGAAGGTGAAGAAGGAGATGGCGATGGGCAGGGCCACCTGCAGCAGTGGCACGGCCTGGCCCAGCCCCACGGCGCGGCTCAGGTTGTCCACGTTCACCGAGATGAAGCCGTAGTACTTGAACCAGGCCAGGATCCCGAGCAGCACCGCAACCGTGACGATCATGGCGGTGCGCCGGCCGCGGTCGTTGCCCATCCGCCCCACCACCGCCCCGCCGAAGAACGACACGGCCGTCGTCGCCAGGAGCAAGAGGCAGTAGCTCCACCCGACCCAGCCGTAGAAGACGTAGCTGAGCCCGATCATCGAGAGCTTCCACCAGCCCGCGTAGGGGTTGAGCAACCAGTTCACCGTGAACGCGACGGCGAAGAAGATGGCGAAATCGATGGTGGGAAAGAGCATCAGTGGCGATCAGGGCGTGCGCCGAATGTACCGCCGCCCACCTCGTCCACCCGGGCGCGCCGTCGGGCGCCCCGTGCGTGCCAGCCCCAGGTTGGCGCGGTCAGCGCGGCGGTGGTAGTGCCGCGCCGCCCCGGGGGGCCGCGCCTGCGCCCGCGCGAGAGCGCCGGGGAGAGGACCGCCGTCGCCCCGAGCCCCGAGCGCTAGCTCTTGGCCTTGAGTGCCTCGATGAGCGCCGGCAGCACCTTGTGCACGTCGCCGACGATCCCGAGGTCGGCCACCGAGAAGATCGGGGCCTCCTGGTCCTTGTTGATGGCGATGATGTTCTTGGAGCCCTTCATGCCGACGAGGTGCTGGGTCGCCCCGGAGATCCCGCACGCCACGTAGACGGTCGGCTTGACCGTCTTGCCGGTCTGGCCGACCTGGTGCGAGTAGGGCACCCAGCCGGCGTCGACGATGGCCCGCGACGCGCCCGCCGCACCGTGGAGCAGCTTGGCCAGCTCCTCGATCAGGGCGTAGTTCGCCGCCTCGCCCAGCCCGCGCCCGCCCGAGACGACGACCGCCGCCTCGTCGAGCTTCGGCCCGCTGCGCTCCTCGACGTGGCGTTCGGTGACCTTGGCCGTGTTCGTCGCCGCCACGTCGGGCACCGGCGCGCCCGTGACCGACGCCGCGCCGCCGCCCGAGGGCTCGGCCGCGAACGACTTGGCCCGGATGACGAAGAGGCCCGGCCCGTCGCCGGTGAACTTCGCGGTCACGATCAGGTTGCCGCCGAAGGCGGGATGCTGGCTCGACAGCCCGCCGTCGCTCGCCACGAGGCCGGTGACGTTGGTCAGCACCGGCTTGTCGAGCTTGGCCGACAGGCGCCCGGCGATGTCGCGGCCCTCGTAGGTGGCGGGGAACAGGATCGCGTCGGGCGCGTTGCCGCCCTTGACCAGCGCCGCCATCGGCGGCCGCCACCGGCACGCCGGGCAGGGCGTCGCCGATGTCGCCCACGTCGTAGATCGTGGTCGCCCCGTACTCGCCGAGCGGCCCGGCCAGCGAGGCGACGTCGCCGCCCCAGGCCACGGCCTCGACCGTCGAGCCCACGGTGCGGGCCTCGGTCAGCAGCTCGAGGGTGACCGGCGTGGGCGCGCCGTCCGTCGGACTCGGCCAGCACCCAGACTTTGTCGATCGCCATCTCAGACCACCTTCAGCTGCTCGAGGAAGGCCACGACGCGCTGCGCGCCGTCGCCCTCGTCCACCACGATCTCTCCCGCCGCGCGCTCCTCGGCCGGGGAGACGTCGGTGATCTCCTGGCCGGCGCCGGCCGCACCGACCTGCGAGGCGTCGATGCCGAGGTCGGCCACGGTCAGGTTGTCGACCGGCTTGGACTTGGCCGCCATGATCCCCTTGAACGACGGATAGCGCGGCTCGACGACGCCGGCCGTCACCGTCACGACGGCGGGCATCGGCACGACGACCTCGTCGTAGCCCGCTTCGGTCTGACGCTCGACCTTCACGGAGGAGCCGTCGACCGAGATCGCCTTGGCGAACGTCACCGACGGCAGCCCCATGAGCTCGGCCACCTGCACCGGCAGCGTGCCGGTGTAGCCGTCCGTCGACTCGGTCGCCATGACCACGAGGTCGGGGTTGGCCCGGCCGATGGCCGCGGCCAGCACCTTGGCCGTCCCCAGCGCGTCGCTGCCGGCGAGCGCATCGTCGCTCACCAGGATGGCCTTGGCCGCGCCCATGGCGAGGCCGGTGCGCAGGCCGGAGGTCTCGCCCCCCGGTGCCATGGAGACGAGGGTGACCTCGTCCCCTTCACCGCCGGCCAGCTGCAGGGCCATCTCGACGCCGTAATTGTCGGAGTCGTCCATGATCAGCTTGCCGGAACGGTCGAGCGTGTGGGTGTCCGGCTTGAGGGCCCCGGGGGCGGCCGGATCGGGAATCTGCTTGACGCAAACGACGACGTTCATGGCCGACCATCTTTGTGGACCGGGCCCTTCCCACGCCATTCGACCCGCTCACGCCGAGTTTTCGCCGCTCAGGCCCCTCCACCGTCGCCCCCCTTCCCGGGGGGCCAACGACCGTGGCACCCCTCAGCCCGTCGATTCTCCCTTCTGGGAGACGGCGGCGTCCCGCCCGCCGGACCCGGCCCGGCCGGCCGGCCCGGCCGCCCATCCGCCAAGACGAGCCTCCTGTGGCTTGGTCCGGGTGTGCTCAGCCGGCGGCGCCGGCACGGCGGGCGGCGGCGAGGGCGGGGCCGAGGGCATCGGTGATCACCGCATCGACGCCGAGGGCGACCATGGCTTCGAGGTCGTGCGGCGCGTTGACCGTCCAGACGTTGACGGCGAGGCCCGCCGCGTGCGCCTGATCGACCAGGTCGGCGGTGACCACGGTGACGAACGGGTGCACGGCCCGGAAGCCGCATTCGACCGCCTCGGCGAGCGCCGGCCCCGGCTCGCCCGACCAGCCCCAGAGCGCACCGAGCGGCAGGCGCCCGTCGGCGGCCTGGACGGCGCGCAGCGTCGCCGGCTGGAACGAGGAGACGATGACGCGGTCGGTCCAGCCCGCCTCCTCGATCGCCGTCGCCGTGAGCGCGGCCACCGCCTCGCCCTCGTCCCACCCCGGGTCGCCCGGCGCGTTCTTGATCTCGACGTTGACGACCATGCCGTCGCTGGCGGCGAGCGCGTCGGCCAGGAGGGGGACGTGCGCCGGGAGGTCGGCCACGGCGACCTCGCAGATCGGCCCGAGCCCTGGGACCTCGGCGTCGTGGTGGATGGCCAGGGCGCCGTCGGCGGTCAGGCGCACATCGAGCTCGACCCCGTCGGCGCCGCGCCGGCGGGCCTCCGCGAAGGCCTCGAGGGTGTTCTCGGTGAACCCCTCCGTGCAACCCCTGTGAGCGAAAACGGAGGTCGTCATGTCACGAATCCTCCGCGTTGCAGGTGAAAAATTTCACAAAAACTCCTTGCGGGGTTTGACCAGGACAGTTACCCTTCACATGTACACCGCATTTCACGGACGGGCACGACCTCGGCCCGATCATGTGAATTGCTTCACAATCCTGGTGGAGGCACATTCCGATGGCACTGATGTGGAACCGGACCGTCGATTGGGACCTGGACGACTGGCGGCGCTCGGCCGCCTGCCGCAACACGGAACCTGATCTGTTCTTTCCGGTCGGCACCACCGGCCCGGCCGTCGACCAGATCGAGGCGGCCAAGCGGGTCTGCCGCTCGTGCGACGCGATGGAACCGTGCCTGGACTTCGCGCTGGCCACCAACCAGGAGTCCGGTGTCTGGGGCGGCACCTCCGAAGAGGAGCGCCGCAAGCTGCGCAAGGCGTGGCTCGCCGCCCGCCGCTCGCAGCGCGCCGCCAGCTGAACCCGGGCCCGAGGCCGAGCCCGGGCCGCCCGGCTCGCCCCTGCCGCACGCACCCCCTCTTCACCCACAGGCTTCACTCCCCCACCCCCGACTTCCTCCCCACCGCCGCGTGACCCTCAATGGGGCGCGCGCTGCGGCACCGAGATCACCACACGGGTCCCGCCGCCCTCCGCCACCGGCACGCTCGCCATGGAGATCGTCCCCTCCAACTGGCTGACCACCAGGTCGCGCACGATCAGGAGGCCGAGGCTCGTGGTCTGCTCGATGTCGAAGCCCTCGGGCAGGCCCAGGCCGTCGTCACGCACCTCGATCACCAACGCGTCCTCCCCCGGGTCCATCGTCAGGTCGACGTGGCCCACCGGGGCGTAGCCGGCGGCGCCGCCCGCACCCTCGAGCCCGGCCGCCCCGTCACTGCCGCCCGCGGCCTCGGGATCGAAGGCGTGCTCGACGGCGTTCTGCAGCAGCTCGGCGACCGCCACCGCCAGCGGTGTCGCCACGTCGGCCGCCACGTCGCCCAGGTCGCCGTGCACCGCAATCACGATGGGCTGTGACGAGACCACCGAGTCCTCGGCCATCTGCACCAGCGAGGCCACGATCTCGGCGAAGGGCACCTGGTCGCTCGGGTCGCGCGAGAGGATCTCGTGCACGAGCGCGATGGAGCGGACGCGCCGCTCCGCCTCGTGCAGCGCCACGCGGGCGGCGCGGTCCCCCACCCGGCGCGCCTGGAGGCTGAGCAGCGACGAGATCGTCTGCAGGTTGTTCTTGACCCGGTGGTGCACCTCGCGGATGGCGGCGTCCTTGGACAAGAGGAGGCGGTCGAGGCGGCGGACGTCGGTCACGTCGCGGAGCAGGATCATGGCGCCCGTCACCACGCCGTGCGACAGCAGCGGGATGCAGTGGACGAGCACGATGACATCGGGCCGCCGCTCCACCTCCTCGACGACCGGTCGCCCGGTGGCCAGCGCCCACTCGACCGCCGACTCCTCGATGTCGAGGTCGCCGAAGCGCCGGCCCTCGGGCTGGGTGTAGATCCCCATGCGGTGGAACGCGTTCATCGCGTTCGGTGACGCGAACTCGACCCGCCCGTCGGCGTCGACCACCACGACGCCGTCGCCGACGCGGGGTGCCTCCTCGGTGCCGACGTCCTCGTCGGGGAACGGGAAGGCGGACTGGGCCACCATGTCGGCGAGGCGCTCGAACACATCGAGATAGGTCCGCTCGTACATGGACGTCGGGCCCTTGAGCGGCGCCAGCGACACACGGAGGAGCGCGGCGATGATGCGGTCCTCGAAGCGGACGGGGATGTTCTCGACCGGGACCGACTCGCCCAGGACCGGGTGGTGGATGCTGCCGCGCACGATCTCGCCCGTGTGCAGGCACTTGGCCACGAGCGCCCACTGCGACTCGTTCACCGTCTGGCCCACCAGGTCCTGGTCGACGAGGGTGGGGCGGTTGTTCGGCCGCATCTGGCCGAGGACGACCAACTCGGGGTCGGTGTCGTCGTCCCCGGGCTCGGCGCCGGAGCCCGGGCTCGTGCCGGAGCCGGCGCCGGCGCCGTCGGAGGGGCCCCGGCCGTTCCCTTTGATGGTGCTCGAGTGCACGGGCACGAGCAACAAGAGGTCGGAGAAGGAGAGGTCGGCCAGGACGCTCCAGCTCCCGAGGAGGCGCTGGAGGTGCTCGAGTTCCTCGGGCTTGAGGTCGGTGTGGCTCTGGGCCAGCTCGGCCGGGGTCGGCATCTAGGTCTCGCCTCCCGACGCCGACGCCGACGCGGGCGCGACCGGGGCGACCGGCGTCACCGGCACCTCGTGGCCGACCCGCCCTCGATAGCCCTGGAGCGAGGTCGCTCCGGCGGCCCCCAGCACGGCGCGCAGATCGTCGGCGCGGTCCGCCACGTGCTCGAGCCGGTGCGCGTCCGAGGCCGTGGTGAGCGGCACGCCGCGCGCCACGAAGCGCTCGAGCAACCCGGCGGCTGGATACTGCTCGCCCACCGGCTTGCGCCACCCGGCCGACGACACCTCGGCCGCCATGCCGCTGGCCGACGCCGCCTCGGCGATGCGGTCCCACCACTCGGCCGGTGCCGCGGGCACGTGGCCCGCCACCTTGATCAGGTCGGGATGGGCCAGCACGTCACACGAGCCGCGACGCGGCCAGCTCCTCCATGGCCTCGGTGTAGGCGTCCCAGCAGGCGTCGACCTCGCGGGCCGACCATTCCGCCAGCGACACCGGGTCGTCGAGGTCGTCGAAGCGCCACGCGCCCACCCAGTGCACCGACCCGAGCAGAACGTCGAAGGGGTAGTCGGCCAGCAGGCCGGCCACCGTGTCCATCTGGCCCTCGTAGTAGTCGACCTCGAGCCCGATCACGATCGGCAGCCCGGCCGCCTTGGCCTCGAGCGCGCACTGCACGTAGTCGTCGAGGTCGGCGGTGGCGTGGAACTTCCAGTAGTGGGCCATCGACTCGGCCAGCGCCGGCGGCACCCGCGGGTCGTCCCAGAAGCCACCCACCAGCGCGTCGGCCTGGCGGAAGCGGAACAGGTGCTCGGTGACCGCCAGCTCGGTCACCCCGGCCGCCTGGGCCCGCTCGCAGTAGGCGGCCAGCTGCTCGAGGCGCAAGGGCGTCTCGTGTTCCGAGTGCGGCCACAGGTGGAGGTGGTAGTCGAGCACGGCGCGCGTCTGCGGGTCAGCCCTGGCCGGCCGGCGTCATCGGCCGGGGGCGCGGCGGATCAGCGTCACGCCGTCGCGCACGGTGGTGAGCACGCACACCACGCGCGGGTCGTTGACCACCTTGTCGTTGAAGGCGCGCAGCGCCTGCGCGTTCTCGTGCGGGTGCTTCTCGGAGGCCAGCACGCCGCCCGACTGCAGCGTGTTGTCGACGACGATGAGCCCGTGCGGGGAGAGCTTGGGCAGCACCGCCTCGTAGTAGGCGTCGTAGGAGACCTTGTCGGCATCGATGAAGACGAGGTCGAAGGGCCCCTGCAGCTCCGCGAGGGAGCGCAGCGCCGGCCCCTCGATCACGCTGATGTAGCTCTCGAGCCCGGCGGCGGCGATGTTGCCCCGGGCCACCTGGGCGTGGTGGGGGTCGACCTCGAGCGAGATGATCGAGCCGCCCCGGGCCAGCCCGGCCGCCATGGCGATGGACGAGTACCCGGTGAAGGTGCCGATCTCGAGGACGCTCGTGGCCTGGGTGGCGTAGACGAGCATCTCGAGGAAGCGCCCCTCCTGACGCCCGACCATCATCCCCCAGGCGGCGAAGTCCTCCTTGGTCGAGGCGTCGACCGCCTCGAGGAAGGTCGGGGGCGCCGTCGTGTGCGCGTCGGCGTACTCGAGGACCTCGGGGTTGATCAGCTGGGGCATGGCACCGATGGTACGCGCCTGGCCCGGGCGGACCGGCTCCGGCGGCCGGACCGGTTCCGGCGGAGCGACCCCGCCGTCAGTCCCAGACCTGCGCGCCCAGCTGCAGCAGCCCGCCCAGGTCGTAGATGTCGGCGTCGAAGAAGGGCACGGTCACGAGCACGTCGGGCGCCCCCCGCAGCTCGGCCATCTGCTCGGCCTCGCGCCGCGCCACGACCGCGAAGTTGAGGAAGCTGTGCGCCACCTCCTCGATCACCCGTGTCGCCACGGACGGGTCGTCGGTCAGGCCGTCGGCCAGCTCCGGCGCCCGCTTCTCCATGGCCTGGGCCAGCTTGTCGGTCTTGGGGTCACGCAGGTACTCGGGCAGCACCTTGTTCAGCACGATCGCCCCGAGATGCAACTTGCGCTCCGTCAGTGCGGCCGAGAAGAACTCCGCCTCGCGCACCGGCGTCGCCTCGAGCGTGGAGACGACCATGAAGGTGGTGCGGCGGTCCGACAGCAGCCGCGTCACCGCCTCGGCCCGCTCGACGAAGCCTTGGTACATCGACTGGAAGAGGATGAAGAACTCCGAGATGTCGGCCAGGAACTGCGTGCCCAAAATCCGGTCGGCCACTTGGTAGAAGGGCCGCGAGGCGAAGTTCACCACCCGCGACCGGTACGGGACGATGAGCCAGCGCAACAGCCGCGAGGAGAAGAAGTCCGCCATGCGCTGCGGCGCATCGAGGAAGTCGAGCGCGTTGCGCGTGGGTGGGGTGTCGACGACGATGAGGTCGTAGTTGCCCTCGGTGTGGATCTCGTAGAGCCGCTCCATGGCGATGTAGTCGTGCGACTGCACGAAGCGGCCCGAGATGTTCTGGTAGAGCGGGTTGGCCAAGATCTTCTCGCGGGTCTCCTCGTCGGGCGCGTGCGCCGCGATGAGGTCGTCCCAGCTCTGCTTGGTGTCGAGCATCGCCGCCCACAGCTCGCCCCTCGGGTGGGCGGCCGCCCCGGTGAACACCTCGTCGGGGATGCGGACCTCGTCGTTCCCGATCCCCTTGAGGCCGAGCGCGTCGGCCAGCCGGCGCGCCGGGTCGACGGTGAGCACGAGCACGCGGCCGCCGTGCTCCACCACCGCCGTGGCCGCCAGCGCGGCGGCGGTCGTCGTCTTGCCGACGCCACCCGGCCCGCAGGCAATGACGATGTCCTTGGCCGCCAGCAGCTGGGCGACGGTCTTGGGCTCGCCGCCGCCCTTCGCCGCGGTCACAGCCCGAGCTCCTCGCCCAGCGCACGGGCGACCTGGCGGGTGGTGCGGACGCCGAAGCTCCGCGCGAACAGGTAGGGCAACAAGAGCACCGGCAACCCGTCGGGGAGGCCGGCCTGCAGCCGCTGCAGGTGGGTCGAGCGCGTGCGGCGCAGGGTCACGGCCAGGCGGGCCGCCTCGAGCACCGGCGCCACCGGGCTGCCGGCGCGCTCGGACACCACGTGCTCGGTGTCCGGCTCGCGCAGCTGCTCGAAGATCTCCTCCTCGCGCTGGCCGAAGAGCTCGGGCAGGACGCGGTTGACGACCACCGCCGACATGCGCACCGTGGTCTCCTCGCGCACCCGCGTGGCCAGCTCGAGCGTCTCGTTGACCGGCATCTCCTCGGGCGTGCACACCGCCACGAGGCCGGTCTGGTGCTCGTCGGAGAGGATGTCGAGCATCCAGTCGGTCTGGCTGCGGATGAGGCCGACCTTGACCAGGTCGTTGATCGCCTGCGGGGCCGCCAGCTGGCTCACGATGTGGCCGCTGGCTGGCGCGTCGACCACGACGAGGTCGTAGTGGCGCTCCTTGACCTCCCAGCAGAATTTGCCGACGGTCAGGATCTCGCGCACGCCGGGTGCCGCGGTCGCCACGAAGTCGAACGCCTTGGCCAGCGGGCCGATGCGGCCGACGACCGGGATGCGCAGGTGCAGCTTGAGGTACTCGCGCAGCGACGCCTCGGTGTCCATCGACATGGACCAGATGCCCGGCGCGACCTCCCGCGGCGTGAAGTCGGTCGGCGGCGCCTCGAAGAGCGCGGTGACGTCGCCCTTGGCGTCGGTCTCGCAGACGAGCACCCGCTTGCCGTGTTCGGCCGCCAGTTGGGCCAACCCGGCGGCGACCGTGGTCTTGCCGACGCCGCCCTTGCCGGTGACGAAGACCAGCTTCAGGTCGAGCAGGTCGGGTGGCGGGCTCACTGCGTCTGCATCGCGCCCGCGCCCGCGCCCGCCGGCGCTCCCCGCCGGCCGCCCTGGGCATCGCCGTCCTCAGGGAGCGCCGAACCCGACGCGGCGATCGCTCGCCGGCGCCCCGACCTCGACATAGGCCACCTTGACCACCGGCACGCCGACCCGGCGGCCCTTGCGGTCCGTGAGCCAGAGCACCCCGTCGCCCGACTCGAGCATCTTCTCGATGTCCTTCACCAGCGTGTCGCGGTCCGCGTCCTCGGGCATCTCCACCTCGAGCTCCTTGGGCGTGTGGGTGATGCCGATACGCACGTCCACCTGGTGACACTCCTCTCGTCGAGCGGTCCGTGGGGCCCGCCGGTCTCCTGGACGTTACTGCCACGCGGCAGACTGCATGGCATGAGCGGAGCCGACGGCGCCGTGGGGACGGAGCGCAACGTGCGCTGGGCAGCGACGATGGCGGGCTACTCGGGACCCGTCCGCCTGGCCCACGCCGACTCGCACGCCCGCATCGCCTCCGGCCCCGACTCCGGCCCCGGCGGCACCGGAGTCGCCACGTCCCGAGCCGGCGGCGCCGTGCGGCCGCACCGAGCGCGAAGAGCTCGAGGCATCGCTGCTCAGCCCCGGTGCGACCCGGGCCGCCGGCGCCGGCGAACGCCCCCGCGCCGAGCAGCCCGACGCGTGGCGCACCTGCTTCGAACGCGACCGCGACCGCATCTTGCACGCCACCGCGTTCCGTCGCCTGGCCGGCAAGACCCAGGTCTTCGTCTTCCCCCAGGACCACCAGCGCACCCGCCTGACCCATGCGCTCGAGGTGGCGCAGGTCGCCGCCGCCATCGCCCGCGCCCTGCGCCTCAACGTCGTCGCTCACCGAGGCCATCGCGCTCGGCCACGACTGCGGGCACGGGCCGGGCGGCCACGCCAGCGAGGACGCGCTCGACCCCTTCGTGGCCGGCGGCTTCGACCACGCCCCGTGGGGCGCCCTGGTCTCGCTGGCGCCGCTCAACCTGTGCGCCGAGACCGTCGACGGCATCGCCAACCACAGCTGGTCGCGGCCGGCTCCGTCCACGCCCGAGGGCGAGGTGGTCAGCTGGGCCGACCGCATCGCCTATGTGTGCCACGACTGGGAGGACGCCGTCCTGGCCGGCATCGTGGCGCCGGCGCAACTGCCCGAGGCGGTGCGCACCGGGTGCGGGGAGCGCCGCAGCGAACAGCTCGGCGCCTTCATCGCCGGCGTGGTGTCGGCCTCGCTGCGCACGGGCCAGGTGGGCATGGAGGAGGAGCAGGCCGAGGCGCTCGCCGCCTTCCGGGCCTGCAACTACGAGCGCATCTATCTGCGCGAGGCGTCGCTCCGCCAGGGCGAGGCCGTCGTCGCCGTCCTGCGCGCGCTGGTCGAGCACTTCGCGGACCGGCCGCACCTGATCGCCGACGACGGGTCGCCCGGCCGGCCGACCGACGTGCTCGCCGGGAGCGAAGACGCGGTGCGCGCCGCGGTGACCTACGTGGCCGGGATGACGGACCGCTTCGCCTTCCGCCAGGCCGTGGCGCTGCTCGGCTGGGACCCGGCCAAGTTGCCCGCCGGCGTCGACGGCTGATTCCCTGTTCCCCGCTGAGGGGCCCGCCGTCGTGCGGAGGCGCCGGCCTGCCGGCCGCTCAGACCGGCGGGTCGGGGAAGTCAGGCGGCCGCTTCTCGGTCAGCGCGGCCACCCCTTCGGCGAAGTCGGCGCCCTGCATCATCTCGGCCATGCGGGCCCCGGCGTCGCGCACGGCGGACGCGGCGTCGCCGTGGAGGTCGCGATAGAGCTGCAGCTTGGTCGCCGCCAGCGACGACGGCGCGATGTCGTGGGCGAGCGCGCCGGCGTAGGCGTAGGTGTGCGCCAGCAGCTCCTCGGGCGGCAGGGCGCGGTTGACCAGGCCCAGTTGTTCGGCCTCCTCCGCCAGCACGACCCGGCTGGAGAGCAACAGGTCGGCGGCGCGGGTCACGCCGATGAGGCGGGGCAGCAGCCACGACAGCCCGTACTCGGCCGGGAGGCCGAGCCGGCCGTGCGACGTCGTGAGCTTGGCGCCCTGCGCGGCGAAGCGCAGGTCGCAGTAGCAGGCCAGGACGAGGCCGACGCCGGCCGCCGGCCCGTTGATCGCCGCGATGATCGGCTTGGGGATGCCGAACTGATAGGCGAAGTCGGCGTCGAACTCGGGACGGACGCCGTAGCCGGGCATCGCGACGTCATCGCCCAGCCCGGCGTCGTAGCCGCCCCGCTCGACGTGACCCTCGAGGGCCCGGCTGTCGGCGCCGGCGCAGAAGCCCCGGCCCGAACCCGTGACGACGATGACCCGCACGCCGGGGTCGGCGCCGGCTCGGGCCAACAGGGCGCGGTACTCGGCGTGCATGCGCCCCGTCCAGGCGTTGAGCCGTTCGGGCCGGTGCAGCGTGATGGTGGCCACGCGGTCACGCACCTCGTAGCGCGTCACCCTCAGCTCCGACAGCTCCACCTCAGTCGAGCGTGGTGTAGCGGGTCGCGTGCAGGGTGCCGGCCTCGATCGCGCGGGCGAGCTCCACCTGGAGCGGATGGTCCTCGGTCTCGCGCTGGAAGGCTGCGGCGTCGGCCTCGTTGGCCCACAACGTGACGACGAGCCACTCCTCGCCGTGGCGCGCCGTGGTCCGCCGCAGGAACCCGGCGCGGTTCGGCACCAGCTCGGTCTGCACCCGCTTGTCGAGCGCGAGGAACGCATCGTCGCTGAACGCCTCGGCGAGCCGGAACGTGGTGACTTCGACGATCGACATCGACTCAGGCCTGGACGAGCATGAGCGGATTGCCCTCGGGATCGGTGATGGCAGCCAGGGTCGGGCCGCCTGGGCACGTCGAACGGCTCGGCCACGATGGTGGCCCCCAGGGTGACCGACTTCTCGAGCGACGCGCGGAGGTCGGCCACCTGGACGTAGAGCGTCACACCGGAACGGTCGCCCTGGCGGATGTGCCCGGCCGGCCCCGGCTCGGGGCCGCCGATGCCGGGAGGGATCTCCATGATGAAGCCCTCCCCGATCTTCCAATTGAAGAGGTCGCCGTAGAACGCCCGCTGGCGTTCGGGGTCCTCGGCCTCGATCTCCCAGTGCACTACGGGCCGGGCCCAGTCCTGCACCACCGCACCTCCCGCTCGCTCGCGTCCACAGTACCGAGCGGCCCCTCGACCCGGGGCCGGTACGGCGCCTCGACCGGCTGGAGAGGGCTGTACGGGCTCCGTGCCTGCCGAGCCCTGCGGCAGGTTCCGGCCAGATTGGTGAAAATGTGCGCCTCTGTGGCAAGAAGTTGCGAAATCCGGATGAAAAGCGAACAATCCTCTTTAAGTGAAACCCCTATGAGGAGTAAAGTGTCCTGAGAGGCGGTCCAGGTCTGGCAAGCCTGGATCGGAGGAAACCACTGCGCTTGGCGACGCGATTGCGAAGAGCGAAGCAGTGGAAGAGGGGACCATAGCGTGCAACATTGGACTCAAGTCCTAACGAACGTTTCCTTGGTCGAGTTCGTGCTGTTGGCCGCGCTCACCACGCTGCAGTGGATCCGACACCGCATCCGCGGCGCGGGCTGGGTCGCGCTGGCGTTCGCGATCCTGGCCGGGATCTCGCTCGTCGTGAAGTACGACCAGAGTCTCCTGCTGCACCTGACGGCGGCGAAGGTGCTGATCGCGCTCCTCCTGGTGATGCCGTACTGCATGTTCCGTTTCGCGGCGTCCTTCCGCCAGCCGCATGTCGCGATCCGGGGCCTCGCGATCGCGGTGACCGTCGGCATCGTGGCGTTCACCTTCACGTTGCAGTATCTGCCGCTGCCCGGGTCCCCGCCGCCACCGCACTGGCTCGCCTACCGCATCTCGTTCCTCGTCGAATTCACCTTCCTCTTCACCTATGTCGTCGTCCGCCTCTTCATGGCCGGCATCGGAGAGCCACCGGTCGCCAAGTACCGAATGCGACTCCTGGCGGTCGCGGTCGCCGGTCTCCAGGTGCAGGTCGTCGTCGCGGCGCTGGCA
Source organism: uncultured Acidimicrobiaceae bacterium (assembly GCA_963769095.1). Classification (GTDB taxonomy): domain Bacteria; phylum Actinomycetota; class Acidimicrobiia; order Acidimicrobiales; family RAAP-2; genus Bog-473. The sequence goes on along the minus strand of CAVYKO010000008.1, from coordinate 270,706 downwards.
CTGACCGGGACGACCACCGCATTGGTCACCGAGGCGATCACCGTCGCGATGGGCTTCCTGTTCCTCCTTGCCCTCGTGCTCCCCTCGTTCGTGCGGGTGGCCCTCAGCCGCCGAGCCGATCTGGAGTTCCGCGAGGCAGTGGGCGAGCTGGTGTCCGCGGGCGACTCCAAGGACGTCGGCGACCGGCTGCTGCCCCACGTCTGCGCGCTGGTCGGTGCCTCGAAGGCGGCGCTCCTGACCCGCGACGGCACGGTCGTGGCCCACTACCCGGTGTGGGCCAACGGAGAGGGCGTGGACGAATGGGGCCCCGACCCCGAGGAGGACGGCGGTCACCACGGCGAGCAGCGCCGGATCACCGTGCGCACCCATAGCGGGGCCACCCACGTGCTCGCGGTGAAGATCAGCACCTACATGCCCTATTTCGGGAGCGAGGAGCTCCGGAAGCTCGACGAGCTCTCCAGCATGGTCGGGCTCGCCATCGAACGCTGCGAGATGGCCGAGCAGGTCGCGTTCCAGGCGTCGCACGACAGCCTGACCAGCCTGGCCAACCGCACCCTGTTCATGGAACGCCTGGAGGAGGCGCTCGGCCACGTCGGCCGGCGCAGCACGATGCTGGCCCTGATGTTCATCGACCTCGATCGCTTCAAGCTGGTGAACGACCGCGCCGACCACTCGGCCGGTGACATCGTGCTCCAGGAGATGGCCAACCGGATGACGGCCATGACGCGCGGCGTGGACATCGTGGCCCGTTTCGGCGGCGACGAGTTCGTGGCCTTCGCCGAGGTGGACCACGACGACGACGCGCTGGAGATGGCCGAGCGGCTCCGCCGCGGGCTCAGCGCACCCATCAAATTCGGCGGCGCCGAGCTGGTGGTGACCGCGAGCATCGGGGTCGTCGTCACCTCCGACGGGGAGGTGCCGGCGGCGGTGCTCCTCCGCGACGCCGACAACGCCATGTACGACGCCAAGCGGGCCGGGCGCGATCAGGTGATCATGTACCGCGCCAACGCGCGGGACCTGGCCAACCGGAAGTGGGGCATCGAGCCCGCGACCGGGACGCGGCTCAACGCAGGCTGACCGACTCGCCCGCACGCCCGCTCGCCGGGCGTCCGGTGTTCGGCCGGCCGCGTCGCTCTATCCTGGCGTCGACCCTGCGACCCGCTCGCGGGCCTTCAAAAATCGAGGCGTTGGCCTGAGCCTCGGGCCTTCTGGGCCTCTGGTCCTCGCTAGGAGAAGATGTATGGACGACATCGAGGCCATCGCGCAACTGAAGGCACGGTACTTCCGCACCATGGACACCAAGGACTGGCCGGCGATGCGTCAGGTGTTCACCGACGACGTCGTCGTCGACACCAGCGCGGCGGGCGGCGGCGTGGTCAGCGGTGCGGACGAATTCCTCGAGTTCCTCCAGGTGGCACTCGAGGGGGCGGTGACCGTGCACCACGGTCACATGCCCGAGATCACCCTCACCTCTCCGACCACGGCGACCGGGATATGGGCGCTGAACGACGTCGTGATCTGGCCCAACGGCACCAGGCTCGACGGCTACGGGCACTACCACGAGACGTACGAGAAGGTGGGTGACGTGTGGCGGATCAAGACGTCGACGCTCACGCGTCTGCACACGGACATGGCGGCGCCGTCAGCGGACCGACCCGTGCGACGGAGCTACTGCAGGGTGAGCTCGCGCCGGTAGACCCGCGCCGGCCCCAACGCCGCCAGCTTGTCCGCCACCGAGCGGAAGGCCTGCGCCGTCTCGCTCTCCGGGTCGACCGCGGTGATGGGATGCCCCTCGTCGCCGCCGAGGCGGACGGCGTTGACGAGCGGCACCTGGCCGAGGAGCGGAACGCCAAGGTCGGCCGCCAAGGTGGCGCCGCCGCCGGCGCCGAACAACTCGTACTGCTTCCCGTCGTCGCCGGTGAACCAGCTCATGTTCTCGATCACGCCGCGCACCGAGAGCTTCAGGCGACGCGCCGCGAAAGCCGAACGCTGCGCCACGCGCTGCGCGGCCGGCTGCGGGGTGGTGACCACGACGATCTCGGCCCGCGGCATGACCTCGGCCAGGGTCAGCGCGACATCGCCCGTGCCCGGTGGCATGTCGATCAGGACGAAGTCGGGCTCGCCCCAGTACGCGTCCGTCAGGAACTGCTGGATCGCCTTGTGCAGCATGGGACCGCGCCAGATCACCGGCTGGTCGTCGGGCACGAAGAACCCCATCGACAGGCAGCGGACGCCGTGGGCCGTCGTCGGGATGACGATGTCGCCGAGGATGACCGGGTCGTGCTGGGTGCCCAGCATCTTCGGCACCGAGAAGCCGTACACGTCGGCGTCGAGCAAGCCCACGCTGTACCCGGCCTGGACGAGCGAGATGGCCAGGTTCACCGTCACCGTCGACTTGCCCACGCCCCCCTTGCCCGACGACACGCCGATGACCCGTGTCCGGGCGTCGGGGGCGAGGAACAACGGCATCGGTGCGGCCTGCCCGTGACCGTGGCCATGTCCCGCGTGGTCGTGGTCGTCTTCGGGCTCGTCGTCGTCGAGGGTATCGGGGTCCGACCCCGAGCATGCCGGCGCGCAGGCGCTGGCGCAGCCGGCCGCGCTCCTCCTCGCCCATGACGACAAAGTCGAGCTCGACCTCTTCGACGCCCGGCACGGCGAGGGCGACACGGTGGATCTCGTCGGCGAGCGCGTCGGCGCTCGGCCAGGCCGCGACAGGCAGCGCGACCTCGAGGAGGGCCCGGCGCCGCTTCGGGCGCACCGAGCGCACGAGCCCGAGCTCGCCGAGGGTCAGGTTCAACTCGGGATCGACGACCGCGCCCAGCGCGGCCTCAAGCTCGGATTGGTCAGCTCCTGCCATGCACTCCCTCGTCTCGGGTGGGACCCTCGGGTGGGACCTGGGGGCTCATGCCGCCCGTGCTCGAAGAGCACGTAGCCCGCGTCACCCCAGCTCGAAGGGCTGGTCCCTCGGTAGACTACCCATCGTGGGCAGCTTTCCGATCACGGCCGAGCCCACGCGGCCGGCCGATACCGATGCTGATGCCGATGACGGCAGGTTCAGCGCGGCCGTGGCCGCGGTGGCCGCCGCGTTCGGCGACCCGACCCGGCGCGACATCTTCTTGCATGTGCGTTCCGCCCCCGGCGTCACGGCCAACGAGGTCGCCACGACCTTCTCGCTCCACCCCAACGTGGCCCGGCACCATCTCCAGCGCCTGGTCGACGGCGGCTACCTGCGCGTCGAGACCGGGCGCAACGCCGCCGGCGCCGGCCGCCCCTCCAAGAAGTACTTCTGCGTGGAGGACGAGCTCACCCTGGGGCTCATGCAGCGGCGCGACGACCTGCTCATGCGGCTGCTGGGCGAAGCGATGCGCCGCCTGGGCGCCGAGGAGGCGGAGGAGATGGCCGCCGTGGTGGGTGAGGAGTACGGACGCTCGCTCGCTGCACGCATGACTCCTTCCGAGGGGCAGCGGACCGTGCGGGCGGCCATGCACGTCGTGGCCGACACGCTCACCGCGCACGGGTTCGCCGCGCACGCCGAGGAGCGGGGCGACAAGACGGCCGTGGTCGCCGAGCACTGCCCCTTTGGAGAAGCGAGCACCACCAACCCGGTGCTCTGCGCGGTCGACCGCGGCATGGTCAAGGGCCTGCTCGCAGGGCTGTGTGGCACGGCGTCGGCACTCCCGGTGATCCTGTCGTCGCGCGCCCGGGGCGACGAGGCCTGCACCGCGTCTGCCTGAGCCTCTGTGGCTCGCGTCTATCTCGACCACGCCAGCACGACGCCGGCCCGGCTCGAAGCCGTCGCTGCGCTCAACGAGTGGGCCGCGCTCCCGCCCGGCGATCCCGGCCGTCTGCACGAGGAGGGCCGCACCGTGCGCGACGCGCTCGAGGAGGCCCGCAGCGAGGTCGCGGGACTGCTGGGAGCCGTGCCGCGACAGGTCGTGTTCACGTCCGGCGCGACCGAGGCCATCAACGCCGCCGTCTGGGGTGCGTGCCGCGCGGCACCCGGGGCGCCCGTGCTCTGCGCCGCCGTCGAGCACTCGGCCGTCCGTGACGCCTCGGAACGGTCCGCCCCGGTCGAGACGCTCCGGGTCGACGCCGCGGGCCGGCTCGACGTCGACGCGCTGCGCACCCGGCTTCGTGCGTCCGGACCGGACCGCCCTGCCCTCGTGCACTGCCAGTGGGCCAACCACGAGGTGGGCACCCTCCAACCCGTCCACGAGGTGGTCGAGCTGTGCCGTGAGGCCGGCGTGACCGTGCACGTCGACGCGGCGGCGGCGTGCGGGCACGTGCCGACCGACCTCGGCGCGCTCGACGCCGACCTGGTGAGCGTCAGCGCGCACAAGCTCGGAGGGGTGCCCGGGGCCGGCGCGTTGGTCGTGCGACGCGGCAGCCGGTTCGAACCGCTGCTGGTCGGCGGCGCACAAGAACGAGGGCGGCGCGGCGGGCTCGAACCGATCCCGGCGGCGTTGGCCTTCGGCGCGGCGGCCGGGGCGCTTGCCCGCGACGGCGGGCGGGTCATGGACGAGGAGGCGGCCACGGCGCGCCGGCAGATCGCAGACGTCGTACGGGGGGCAGGCGCCGTCGAGGGAACCGAGGTCGTGGGCGCGGCGGACCCCGAGGCGCGGCTGCCCCACCTGGTCTGCCTCGGGGTGCACGGCGTCGAGGCCGAGCCGGTGCTCATCGGGCTCGACCGGGCCGGCGTGGCCGTGCATTCGGGCTCTGCCTGCTCGTCGGAGACCATCGAGCCCTCGCCCGTCCTCGAGGCCATGGGCGCCGATCCCAGCCACTCGCTGCGCGTCAGTGTCGGCTGGACGACGACGGACGACGACTGTGCGGCGTTCTCCGACGCCTTTGCCCGCGTCGTCGCCGACCTGCGCGCGCTACGGAGCTGACGGCTTCGTCGTTGTCGCGGACGGCGGGACCGCCAGCGCCGCCGGCACCGGCTTGCCGAGGGCGACGTACGACGGGTCGACCTCGGGCGCCACGACGGCGAGCTCGCCCGTCGGCGGGCCGTCGGCCAGGAACTCGTCGAACTGCACGACCGCGGCGGCATTGTTGTGGTCCTCGTTGGCCAGGATCAGTCCGAGATAGAGATGCGCCTGGTAATAGGTCGGTGCCACCTTGACGGCGCGCGTCGACCTCGGCCCGGCCGTCCACGGTGTACGCCGACACGTGCGCTGCGGTCCCCAGGTTCCACATCAGCCAGCCGGCGCCGGCCAGCGCGGCGGGGTTCGAGGGGTCCTCGGCCAGCACGTCGTTGTATTGCACCAACGCCGCCTGCTCGTTCTTGGCACCCCCGGCGTCGGCGAGCGCCGCCGCCTGTTGGAGCTGTTGCTCGATCTGCTGGGCCTGCGTGACGCTGATGCTGCCCGACGACGGCTGACCGGGCTGGCGGGCCTGTACGAAGTGCACGACCAGGAGCACGACGCCGAATGCGATGAGCAGGCAGGAGGCCGCGATGCCGAGCTTGCGCCACAGCGGCATCGGCGGCCGCGTGGCGGCGTCGTCGCCGTCGCCGAGATCGGGATCCTGTCGGGGTCGGGGTCGGGGTCGGAGTCGGAGCCGGCTGACGACGACGCCGACGCATCGTCCGGCCGCGGCTCGGGACCCAGGGCGGCCAGTTCACTGTCGACTTCGGCCAGCCGGGCCGAGTCGCGTGCCGCCAGGAGCTCGTAGTCCTCGTCGGACAGGTCGCCCGCCTCGTGCTCACGGCGGGCGTCCTCGAGCGAGCGGTGGAGGAAGTCCTGTTCGTCGGCGAGATACCAGCGTTCGTCGCGCCCCGAATCGCCGTGCGACCGGACCGACGTCGAGGGATCGGCCGTCATGGCACCGCCTCGTGCGCACGCAGGGCGTCGAACTGGCGGCTGCGGCGCCAGAACAGGACGCCGACGGCGAGGAGCGGCGCCGGCGCCGAGCACCGAGGGGATGACCCAGAGGAGGGGGAAGCCCCCGGCATCGGGCGGCACCAAGAGGATGGTCTGGCCGTACTCGGAGACCAAGGTCTGGTCGATGTCGGCCGTGGAGCTGCCCGACGCCACCATGCTCTCGATCTGGTGGCGCACCGCGATGGCGGTCGTGGCGTTGGACTGCGCCACCGACAGGTCGGTGCACGACGGGCAGCGCACGCCCGCCTCGATGCCGGCGGCGCGCTGGGCCACCGTCTCGGGCGACGAGTCGAAGGCGCCGCTCCCGATGAGGAGGGCCACGCCGAGCACGACGAGCGGCAACAGGACCCGGGCCCACAGCGGCACGCGCGTCGCCCCTGAGCCGGTCGGGCCGCTCAGCCATCGGAGGTCCCCGCCTGGGCGCCGTGGGCCGCCCGCAAGAAGGTCTCGAGGTTCTTCTCGGTGGCCGGCCCCTCGAGGACGGCGGTGACGCGCCCGGCGGGGTCGACGACGAACGTCGTCGGCGGTGCGGTGACGCCGTAGTGCTCGGCGATCGTCCCGCCCGGATCACTCACGGCGGGCCACAGGTCGCCGTTGCGCTGCAGGAACGAGCGGGCGGTCGATGTCGTGTCGTGGAACACGACGCTCACCATGGCGGCGCCGTTCGACCGCTGGGTCTGCTGGAAATGAAACCTCGACAGGTCGGAGGCCTCCTGCTGGCACGGGATGCACCAGCTGGCGAAGAAGTTGACCACCACAGAGTGGCCGCGCAGCGACGCCAGGGAGACGGGCGCGCCGGTCGAGAGGTCCGAGCCGGTGAAATTCGGGGCACGCTGACCCAGCAACGGGCTCTGGACCGCGGTCGCTTCCTGCGGCGTGCGGGTCGCCAGGACGATGCCGACGACAACCAGGACGACGAGCACCGCGCCCGCCACCCAGCGGGTCAGATGACGGCGGCGGCGCTCGGTCATGCGCGGCGAAGTCCCCGGGCGACCAATGCGCCCACCGGCTCCGGTGCATCCTCACGCTCGTCCGGTGCCCCGCGCTCGCTGCGATCGCCACCATCGTCGGTTGGCGCGTCCGTGACCAAGGCCGAGTCCGCCGACGCCGGGTCGGTGGCGCGCCGCCGCGATCCCGGCACGAGGGCGAGGGCGCCGCCGATCCCGATCAGCAGGCCGCCCGCCCAGAGCCATGCAACGAGAGGCTCGATGACGACGCCGATCCCCACCGAGCCCCGGGGCAGATTGTTGATCGCCTGGTTCCCCGAGGTGGACCCCAGCGCCGCCGACGGCGTCGAACGTCAGGTAGACGTCGCCGAAGAGGCCCGAGTCGATGGCCGGGGTCCCCACGACGGACAGGGCGCTGCCGAAGCTGGTGGTGGCGGGGGCGAAGACGGCGTCGTCGACCTTGACCAGCGCCTCCTGCGACGTCCTCGAGGCGGAGGTGACGGTGCGCAGGCCCTCGAATTCGAAGCGGTGGCCGTCGTAGGTCACGACGTCACCGCGGTGGAGGGCGAGCTCCGCCTGGTGCCGGTACGACGTGGCGGCGATCACGCCGACGGCCAGCACGACGACGCCGAGATGCACGATCATGCCGCCGTTGGCCCGGCCGACCAGACCCCGCCACCAGCCCGCGTGGCGGGCTTGGGCGGCCCGGACGGACAGCACCAAGCTCGTGCGGCCGTGGCGGCGGCCATGGCGCCGAGGCCGAAGCCGATGAGGGTTGCCGTCCCTCGCAGCCCGAACGCGACGCAGACCACGACGGTGCCGACACCGACCCACACCGGGATGGCCAGGCGCTGCCAGAGGACGCCGCCGCTCATCTTGCGCCAGCCCAGCACGGGGGCCACCGCCATGAGGAACAGCAGGGTGAGGCCCACCGGCACGGCGACGGTGTTGAAGAAGGGAGCACCGACCGTGACCTGCTGCTGGGTCACCGCCTCGTAGAGCAGGGGGTACAACGTGCCGAGCAGCACGACGAACGCGAACCCGACGAACATGCAGGTTGTTGAGGAGGAACGCGCCCTCCCGACCCAGCGGCGCGTCGATCCCGCCGGGTGAGCGCAGCCGGTCCCCGCGCCACGCGATCAGGCCGAAGCCGACGATGACCACGGCGAAGAAGAACCCGATGAGAATCGGGCCGAGCGACGACTCCGAGAACGCGTGCACCGATGTGATGACGCCCGAGCGGGTGAGGAACGTCCCGAGGATGGTCAGGGCGAAGGTGGCGATGGACAGCGAGAGGTTCCAGACCCGCATCAGGCCGCGGCGTTCCTGGACGAGCACCGAGTGCAGGTACGCGGTGCCGCACAACCACGGAAGCAGAGCCGCGTTCTCGACCGGGTCCCAGCCCCAGAACCCGCCCCACCCGAGGACCTGGTAGGACCACCACGCGCCGAGCACGATGCCCACCGACAAGAAGGTGAACCCGACGAGCGTCCAGCGCCGGCACTCGATCTGCCAGCGATCGCCGACGCGGCCCGTGGCCAGCATGCCGATGGCGAACGCGAACGGGACGGTGAAGAGGACGAACCCCGTGTAGAGGAGCGGCGGGTGGATCGCCACCAGCGGATTGTCCTGGAGGAGCGAGTTCGGGCCCGAGACCCTGGGTCACCCCCGACGCCGTATCGAACGGATTGGCCGGGCCGACCATGAGCCCGAAGAAGAACGCCGACACCACGTACAGCACGAGCGTGGCCCAGCGGATGACCGGGTCGAACCGCTGGCGCCGATAGCGCCACACGAAGATCGACGTGACGACGGACAGCACCAGGCCCCACAACAAGATGGACCCGGCCAGGGCCGACCACATGCCGGTGATGGAGTAGAGCAGGGGCGTGACCGTGCTGTTGTTCTCGGCCACGAAGGCGAGCGCGAAGTCGTGGGTGACGAGCGCATGCTCCATGGCGCCGGCCGCGAGGAGCGCGCCGACGAGCATGACCGGGGCCAGCAGCCGCCCGTCCCCCGCCGCCTGCGCGCCGGCGCGCCCGCCGGCCGCGGGTGCCGGGGCGGGACGCCGCCGGGCCAGCCCGACCGCGATGACGACGGCGCCGGCGATGCTGGCGACGAAGGCGAGCCAGACTCCGATCGCCCCGAGGTGGGCGTCGACCATCAGCACACCGTCCCGTTTGCCCCGTGCACCCGGCCCGGGTACTGGGCGCTGTAGGTCGACGAGTGCTTCACCTCGATCGTGTTCGACACGAAGTGGTTCGACGTCGTTGAAGCGAAGTGGCCCACCACGACAACGGGGCAGCTCGCCCGGAAGAGCTGGGGCGGGCTGCTGGAGTTCGCCACGGCGACGACGTTGTGCCCCTGCGAGAGCTCGAAGTCGGCGCCGGTGGACGTCGAGCGGATGGAGCCCGGGACCACGTTGCCCTCGAGCCGGAACGTCGTCGTTCCCAACTGGGCCCGGTGCGCCAGCGCCTGGTTCACGGTGTCGAAGTAGTCCAGCGAGCTGCCCAACCCCTCGACCAACAAGAAGATCAGGGCGGCGGCGAGGAGCGCGAAGACCACGAGGAGCCGGCGCTTGGTGCGACGACGACGGACCGCGGCCGCCGAGGCGACGGCGGGACCGCCGGCAATCTCGGGCGTCGCGGGCGGGATCGGCTCGGTGCTGGTGTCCGTCACGACCGCTCGGCGGTGGCCGCCCCCTCGTCGGGGGTGGGCTCCTTCACCGCCAGCGCGCGCTCCCAGCGCCGGCGGCGCAGGACCAGGCTGATCGCGTAGACGAACAGGGTTGACAGCGCGATCGCGTAGCCGGCGTCGACGTAGCTCACGGCGTCCCGCCGGGTTCGGCCGGTCGCGCGCAGGATCCGAGCGCCGGTGCCGACGAGCTCGCTGTCCTCGCTCCAGCGCTCGGCCAACGAGACCTCGAGCTCCTCGTCGCCCACCGCGTCCTGCAGCACCTCGACCTGGTAGCGCACGCCGAGCAACCAGACGAAGACGAGCGAGAAGGCGATGAAGCCGAGCAGGAAGGTCCACGACATGGAGGCCGAGGCGTGGATCTTGAATCCGGGATCGAGGAAGGTGCCGCCCTGGTGCAGCGTGTTCCACCAGTCCACCGAGAAGTGCACGATCGGGATGTCGACCGCGACGAGCAGCGCGGCGACCGCACACCGCTTGGCGCGGACCGCCGTATCGGCGGGCACGCGGCGCAGCGCCAGGTAGCCGATCTCGAGCAGCAACAGGAGCGCGGTCGAGGTGAGGCGGGCGTCCCAGGTCCACCAGACGCCCCACACGGGCCGGCCCCAGAGCGAACCGGTGACGAGCGTCAGCGCCGCGAAGACCGCGCCCACCTCGACGGCCGAGGCCGCCAGGCGGTCCCAGAACAACGAGCGCGTGCGCGGCCAGAGATAGAGGAGGCTGCCCCCGGCGGCCACGATGCCGACCCAGTAGAGCGCGACGGTCGCAATGGCGGGATGGATGTAGAGCAGCCGGGCGAGATTGCCCTGGAATCTGTCCGGCGGGGTGACCCACAGCCCCAACCAGACGGTGAAGCCGAGGCCGATCACCCCGAGGAGGCCGACCACGTGCAGCCAGCGTGGGCGCTGGGGCCGGAACGCCGGCGGCGGCGGGGGCGCAGGCAGGCCGGGCTCGAGGGCCGTCGGCGGCGGTGGGGCGGTGGTGCTCACGACGCCTCCTGGAGCGGGCCGTACAGCACGATCCCGACGATGAGGTAGATGGCGGCAAAGGGGACGAGGATCTTCAGCCACTGCGTGCCCGAGGAGACGTTGCCGCTCAGCGCGGCCTGCCAGATCTTCGAGCCGGCGAGCAGCACCGGGGCGAGCACCGGCAGGACGAGCAGCGGCAGCAACGTGTCGCGCACGCGCAGGCCGGCCGAGAGGGCGCCGTAGAGGACGCCGGCGCAGGCGAGACCGACCGTGGCCAGGAGGCAGGCCACCACGGCGAGCCAGACCACGTGCACGCGCACGTCGAAGAGCAGGGTCACCCCGGCCCACAGGACGAGCTGCAACGCCAGCAACTGGAGCCCGATCGCCGCCGCCTTGCCCAAGAAGATGCCGGCCGGGTCGATGCCCGAGAGGCGCAGGCCGTCGCGGGTGCCCTCGCCCGACTCGACCGAGACGCTGCGCTGGATGGCGAGCACGGTCGAGAACAGCAGCGCGACCCAGAAGATCCCCGGCGCGGCGTGCCGCAGCGCTGCCTCACTCGGCCCGATGGCGAACGCGAGGAGCACGAGCACCAGCACGGCGAAGGGCACGACCTGCCACAGCCCGACGCGCGAGCGCGCCTCGATGCGCAGGTCCTTGCCGGCGACGAGCACGGCGTCATGCCACATGCGAAGCCCCCGCGTGCCCTGCGGCCTCGTCTGATTGGGCCGCCGGGACTGCGGTGAGGGTGACGCGCCGGCCACCGGGCTCCTCGCCGGTGACGCGGCCACCGCCCATCGACACGACGCGGTCGGCCAGCGGGACCGACAGCTGCGGTTCGTGCGAGGACAGCAACACGGACGCGCCGGAGGACACGGCCTCGTTGATCAGTTCGCCGAGCAGCGCGCGCGAGGCGGCATCGAGTCCGGCGTGCGGCTCGTCGAGCAGCCAGAGCGCCGGCCGGCGGGCGACCAACGCGGCGAGGGCGACGCGGCGGCGTTGGCCGGCCGAGAGGCGCCCCGCCGGGGTCGTGCGCAGCCGGCCCGTCAGACCGAGGCGGTCGAGCGCGTCGTCGGCGCTCTTCACCGGAAGGCCGAGGGCACGGACGGCGAAGCGGACGTTCTCCGCCGCGCTGAGCTCGTCATAGAGCGGGGCGGCATGCCCCAGGAGCCCGACGAAACGTCGGACGGCCGTGTGGTCCGCGGTCAGGTCGACGCCCAGAACGGTCGCCTCGCCCGAGGTGACCGGCAGCAGGCCGGCGCACGCCCGGAGCAAGCTGGTCTTGCCGGCGCCGTTGGGGCCCACGACGACCACGACCTCTCCCTGTTCGAGGGACAGATCTACCCCGGCGAGTGCGGGGAAGCGGCCGGCGAGAGCGACAGCGGCACGGAAGAGGACAACGGGGGCCATGGCCTTCCCCACCATGGTAGGGGGGGTGGGTCCTGGGGTTCCAAGCGGGGTCGGCGTCGGCCGGATCTCGGGCGTCGTCGGGGCTGCCCCCTGATCAGGGCGGACCGGTGGCGGGACGGCGGCTCCGGGCGCCGATCCCTGCGGGCGGCGGACCGGGCCCGGGCGTAGGTGAAGGGCAGGCCGCGGTGGCTCTAGCGCATGTGCGCCAGGGCGTTGATCTGGTCGAGCGACGTCTCGGTCTCGCCGGCGATCTCGGCGCGGGCGAAGGCGCGGAGGGCCAATTCGTGCGCGACGAGGAGCTCCGACGCCTCGCTCTCGGACGGGTCGAGCTCGCCGATGCGCCGGTACATGGCGCAGAACTGCGAGGTGATCGGCTCGAACAGGGCGAGCAGGTCGTTCCACGGCAGAGCTGCAGCCCCAGACTGGGCCTCGGCCGTGCTGAGGGACTCGGGGTCTGGCTCAGTCGACAAGCCGGCGCGCTCGAGGGCGGGCGCGATGGACTCCTTGGTCCGGCGCTCGAGGTTGGCGAGGACGCGCATCTTGGCCTTGTGGTCCTCGTCGTCGATCTGGTCCGCCATGCGGCCGAACAGCGCCTCGCCGAGGACCTCGCCCTGGTAGGCCTTGACCCAGAGCACATCGAGCGGGTCGTCCGGCGAAAAGATCTGTTGGAAGTCCTGCGTGCTCTGTGCCGAGCCCGCAGTTTCGGTGGCGGCATCGGTGTCGGTCATGCCGACGAGCCTAAGCCGCGGGGACGGGCGACGCCCTGGGCCTCGCATCGGGGTCTCGCTAGTCTCCAACCGAGCCATGGCGACCGTGCTGATGCCGATCCCGGCCTGCGATTTCGACCCCACCGAGGTGGCCGTCAGCTGGCAGGTGCTCTCGGCGGCGGGCCATGACGTCGTGTTCGCGACGCCCTCGGGCCAGGTGGGCGAGGCCGACGATCTCATGGTGACGGGCCAGGGCCTCGACCCGTGGGGCTTTCTCCCCGGCGTGCGCCGGCTCACCGTCGTGGGCCGTTTCCTGCGCGCCGACGCCGCGGGCCGGCGGGCCTACGCCGCGCTGCGCGACGACGCCGCGTTCCGCTCACCCCTGCACTGGGCTGCGGCGCGGCGCGGCGCCTACGACGCGCTCGTGCTGCCGGGCGGCCATCGCGCCCGAGGGATGCGCGCCTACCTGGAAAGCGCCGAGGTCCAGCAGATGGCGGTGGACTCCTTCCGGGCGGGCCGTCCGGTGGGCGCCATCTGCCACGGCGTCCTGGTGGCGGCACGGGCCTCGGATCCGCTCACCGGACGCTCCGTCCTGCACGGGCGGCGGACGACCGCACTGACCTGGGCCCTGGAGCGCAAGGCCTGGGGCGTCGCGCAGTACTCGAGGTTCTGGGACGCCAACTACTACCGGACGTATACCGAAGAACAGGGCCAGCCGCACGGCTACATGTCGGTGCAGCAAGAGGTGACCCGTGCACTGGCGGCGCCCTCTGACTTCGAGGACGTGGCGCGAGGCGCGCCGGACTACCGGCGCAAGATCAGCGGCCGAGCCCGCGATTCGCTCAGCGACGCCCGGCCGGCCTGGGTCGTGCGCGACGGGTCCTATGTCTCGGCACGCTGGCCGGGCGACGCCCACACGTTCGCGCGGACGTTTTGCGAGGTGCTCGAAGGAAAGGACTGAACCGAGCAAGCGCGTGGTCGCTGGCGACCGGCGTCAGCGTCAGCTCGTGGTCAGGCGGCCCAGCCCGAGGTCGTTGAGCCAGTTCGACACGTGGTTGGAGATCCAGCCGATGTTGTCGGTCAAGAGGAGGACGCCGAACGCGATGAGGAGGGCGCCGGCGACGAGCTCCACCGCCCACAGCCAGTGCCGCGCCTTGGCCATCGTGGCGGTGAAGCGGCCGAAGGCGAGGCCGACGAGCACGAAGGGCACGGCGAGCCCGAGCGAGTACGCGAAGAGGAGGACGACGCCGCCGGCGAGAGTGCCGGTGCGGCTGGCGAGCCCGAGCACGACGCCCAGGACCGGGCCGACGCAGGGCGTCCAGGCGAAGGCGAAGGCCATGCCCATGATGGGCGCCGCCCATTTCCCGAGACGCGACGGGCGGACGTCGAAGCGGCGTTCGCCGGTCACCCGCGAGACCAGGCCGAGCGTGCCCGAGCCCGCGTTGGTCCAGACCGCGGACGGCAGCGCGCTCGAGCAGCATGACGACGCCGAGGAAAATGATGATGGCGCCGCTCACGTACGTGAGGGTGACCTTGTGCGTGGTCAGGAGCCGACCGACGCCCGATGCGGTGGCGCCGAGCGCAACGAAGACGATGGTGAAACCGGCCACGAAGAGAGCGATCCCGCGCAGCACGGGGCGCAACGCGGTCGGACGGTGTGGCACCCTCGCCCCCGGCCTCGAGCTCGGCGGCCGACAGGCCCGAGACCATGGACACATAGCCCGGAACGAGCGGCAGGACGCAGGGCGAGACGAACGAGAGGATCCCGGCCCCGAAAGCGACCAGGACGCCGGCCGGATCCGCCGAGATCGCGGCGGGTGCTGCAGGGACGAAGAGCGCGACGGGCCCCGCTATCTCAGGCTCTTGCGGACCAGGTCCATGTCGGCCTTGACCATCATCTCGATCAGCCCGGCGAAGTCGACCTCGGGCTTCCAACCCAGGACCTCGTGCGCCTTGACCGGGTCGCCCACCAGGAGGTCGACTTCGGCGGGACGCAGGAAGCGCTCGTCGATGACGACGTGCTCCTCCCAGTCGAGGCCGACGACCTCGAAGGCCAAGCGGCAGAGCTCGCGGACCTCGTGCGTCTCGCCCGTCGAGACGACGAAGTCCCCCGGCCCGTCCTGTTGGAGCATCAGCCACATCGCCCGGACGTAGTCCGCGGCGTAACCCCAGTCCCGTTGCGCGTCGAGGTTGCCGAGGGCCAGCTTCTCGTCGAGCTTGTTGGCGATGCGGGCGACACCGTGCGTCACCTTGCGAGTGACGAACTCGAGCCCTCGCCGCGGCGACTCGTGGTTGAAGAGGATGCCCGACGACGCATGCAGGTCGTAGCTCTCGCGGTAGTTGACCGTGATCCAGTGCCCGTAGACCTTGGCCACGCCGTAGGGGCTGCGGGGGTACAACGGCGTGGTCTCGCGCTGGGGCACCTCGACCACCTTGCCGAACATCTCCGAGGAGCTGGCCTGGTAGAAGCGAATCTCGGGGTCGACGAGCCGGATGGCGTCGAGCATGCGGGTGACGCCCAGGGCCGTGGTCTCGCCGGTGAGCACGGGCTGGCTGAAGCTGGTCTGCACGAACGACTGTGCGGCCAGGTTGTAGACCTCGGTCGGCCGGTGGTCCCGCAGGATGTTGATCAGCGAGATCTCGTCGAGAAGGTCGCCCGCCTCCAACTCGATCTGGTCCTGGATGTGGGCGATGCGCTCGAAGTTGACCGTGCTCGAGCGCCGGACCATGCCGATGACGGTGTACCCCTTGGCGAGGAGGAATTCCGCCAGATACGAGCCGTCTTGGCCCGTGACGCCAGTGATGAGTGCCCGTTTCGCCATCGGGAGAAGGTTACTCGACCCGGCTGAGACGGCTCTCTGCAGGGAGTTCCTGGTCGCGCCCCTACAGTGCGCACGGTGCCGACGGCCTGCATGATCTCGTTCCGGCTCGGCGGTGGTGACGGCGTCTCGGTCGAGGCGGCGAAATGGGCGGCCGCGCTCGGGGTGCTCGGCTGGGACGTGCGGACCGTGGCCGGGTCGGGCCCGGTCGACGTGCTGCTCCCCGGTTTGGCCATGGATGCGGCCGAGCCCCCGACACGGGGGGAGGTCGAGGCCGCGTGTGCGCCTGCCGACCTCGTCGTGGTCGAGAACCTGTGCTCGCTGCCGCTCAACCCGGCGGCGGCCGCAGTCGTGGCGCGCGTCTGCGCCGGGCGGCCGGCGCTGTTGCACCATCACGACCTGCCCTGGCAGCGGGCGCACCTGGCCCACCTCCCCCCGCCGCCCGACGACCCGGCCTGGGCCCACGTCACCATCAACGAACTGAGCCGCACGCAGTTGGCGGACCGGGGCATCAGCGCAACGACGATCTACAACGCCTTCGACCCCGACCCAGCACCCGGGGACCGGGCGGGTACACGGGCCGCGCTCGGCCTCGACGAGGGTCACGGCGCTGCTGCTCCAGCCCACGCGCGCCCTCGAACGCAAGAACATCGGCGGCGCGCTCGAGCTGGCGGCCGCGGTCGGTGGGACGTACTGGCTGCTCGGGCCGGCCGAGGACGGCTACGGCCCCGAGCTCGATCGACTCGTCGCGCAGGCTCGGGGCCCGGTGCTCCTGGGCCAACCGACGGGAGGCTGCACCGTGGCCGACGCCTACGCGGCGTGCGACGCCGTGCTGCTGCCGTCGTTCTGGGAAGGCTTCGGCAACCCCTCGGTCGAATCGGCCACCCACCGGCGCCCGCTGGCCATCGGCCCCTACCCCGTGGCGGCGGAGCTCGCCGCCTTCGGGTTCCGCTGGTTCGGCGTGGCGGACGCGGCGCCGCTGGCCGGGTGGCTGGACCGTCCCGACGAGGAGCTGCTGGCGCACAACCAGCGGGTGGCGGCGGCGCATTTCAACGTGGCGGACCTGCCCCGACGGATCGGAGCCGTGCTTCCGGCGGGGGTCTCCCGGGAGGGGATGACCAGTCAGTAACGTGAACGGGATGTCGGGTGCGATCCAGGCGGCCTCCCGGAGGCTCACAGCGGAGCAGCGGCGCCACCAGCTCTTCGCAGTGGCGCTCGAGCTCTTCGCACACCGGGGCTACCGAGCCACCACGATGGACGACATCGCTGAGCGAGCCGGCGTCACGAAGCCCCTGCTCTACCAGCACTTTTCCTCGAAGCGGGCGCTCTACCTGGAGCTGGTCGACTCCATTGCGCAGGACCTGCTGACGGCCATCCGGCGTGCCCTCATGCGGGCCGAGGGCCCGCGCCAACAGGTGGAGCTGGGCTTCGCCGCCTACTTCCAGCTCGTGGTCAGCAACGAAGCGGAGTTCCGTCTCCTCTATGGGCGGGACCACGCCGACGACTTTGAGCTCGGGCGCGCACTCCGGGCGGTGGAGGACGCCATCGCCGAAGCCATCGACCCCCTCATCAACGCCGGGCTGGACGACGAACACCGCCGGCTGCTGGCCTACGGCATCGTCGGCATGGCCGAGGGCGCAAGCCGCCGATTCATGGCGCACCGGCCCGATACCGACGCCGAAGCTGACGAGGAGGCGCAGCGCTTGGCGCGACGCATGGCCGACCTGGCCTGGGCCGGGTTGCGCTCGGTGCACGCGGACTGACAACTACCCAGAGTCCGCTTGGCCCTCGGGCTCTGCCTCGGGTATGGACCATAGGCCTCGGCGGTCCACGAATTCCGGTGTCAACCCCTCCAAGTCTTCAACTCTCTCTTGGTCCTCTCGTCGTCATAGAGCCCGTCAAGATCTGAGATCGACAGATATTCGGCTGCCTTGACGTAGGCCTGACGCTGCACCATCTGCTCCAGCGGCTCGTTCGGTACGAACACGTAGAAGAGTCTGCAATTGAGCGCTTCGGCCACTCGACCCAAGGTGGAGAGTCGAATCGATCCCGCGACTTCGGCGCCCTCAAACTGCCTGACCCGAGTCGGAGAGAGCCTCATCCGCTTCGCAAGCTCGTAGCTCGACATGCCAAGGGCATCCCTGATCGTTCTGACCCAGCCATGAGGTGGCCGGACACCAATCCGTAGGTCGAGCCCGGCCAGGCGAGTATCGAGAATGTGGCGCGTCGCCGAACGATGATGTTTCATACGCCGGGGAACAGGTCGGGGTGTATTGGGAGGTTTCCTGCTCATTGCTCGAGAAACGAGCAGGAGGGGACTGACTTATGAACAGTAAGGCCCTGCTCGTTTCTTGAGAAGTGCGCAGGTTTGCTGCCATGCACCGGGAAGAGACGTGCGGAGATCTCCGCCGGTGCGGCTAGAGCAATTCCACGAGACGCCCGCACAGCTCCCAGAGCTGATCGGCGCAGGCCGCATAGAAGTCCCCTTCGTGCCCAGCGGGGTCGAGGACGTCCTCCTCGTCGTCGACTTCCACATCAGCGAGGCGCAGCGCGGCCACCCGCTCGCCGAGCGAGGGTGGAGAAGGTGCCAAGTCACGGCACAGGCGGCGGATGGTGGCCGTCTTGGCGGCGGCGTCGGGGAAACGCCGGCGGACGAAGCGGACATGGTCGGCCTCCATGACGACGACCAATTCGGCGCGGACGAGATCCACGCCGTGGACCTGGCGACTGCGGTGCCTACGGAAGTCGCTGTCCGGCCAATTCCGGAATGCGCAACAGGGCCGTGCGGGTGCGCAGCCCCATGGGCTGGCCGTCGATGACGTGGGTGCCCGCCGTGACGACCTTCGGCGGCTCGTCTCGGCCGTTCCAGAGGGCATCGAGCATGAAACCCGCCATCACCGAGCGCGCCGCGTTGCCGGTGCACAGCACCAGGAGTTCGGTCATCCCGCGGCGAGCAGGAGCGCAGGGGCGTCCTCGTCGATCGCATGTTGCGCGTGGCGAATGGTGCTGGTGAGGAACATCAGGTCACCGCGCTCGGTTCGCTCGACGACCATCGATGCCACGATGGCCATGAGGACGCCGGCGAAGGTCTCGCGCCGCACGTCGGCGTGCAGCTGCTCCAGCGTGTAGTCGCGCACGCCGAGGCGGCACAGCGTGTCGTGGTAATGGGCCAGTAGGTCGTCCTGGTGGGCGCGGCGGTCCTCCGCGGTCAGACAGCCCCCGACGAAGTAGGCGACGTCGAACGCCGCGCCGGTCCACACCGCCGTCTGCCAATCGACGACGACCGGCCGCGGATCCCCCGGTTGGAACAAGAAGTTGTCGAGCCGGAAATCCCCGTGCGTTGCGGTGCGTGGCCCGTCGCCGCGGAGGCTCACATAGGCCGGAACGTGCTCGGCAAAGACGCGGCACACCTGTTGGTATTCGGGCGCGAGCTCGTCGGCGTAGCGCTCGAGGAACCCAGGCAGCAGCGACGACACCATCGCGGCGAGGAAGTCGGCGGACTCCGGCGTGTTGCGATTGAGCCATTCCAAGCCTGCGAGCTCGGGCGACTCCCAGCAGGGCGCGTGCAGCCCGGCCATCCCTTCGAGCACGGCGGCCGCGACATCGGGTGCGCAGGCAGCAATCTGATCGCCCTGCTGGGCGCCGGCGATGTCCTCCATGAGGAGCGTGAACCATCCCGTCTCGGGTTCGACCTCGGCCGCATAGACCGCCGGCAGGCGGGTGCCGATCCGCGCTGCCACCTCACGGTAGAAGCGCACCTCGATCTCGTAGGCGCGCAGCGCCAGACCCGTCGCACGGCTCTGTTCGTTGGCCGAGGCGAACTTGCCGACCACGCTCGGCGGACCGGACCCGGGGCGGTCGTAGGTCAGGGTGAAGCGGGTCGTATCTGCCATCTGACCCGTGCCGATGGGGGCCGACTCGAATGCGGTGATCTTCTCGCCTTCCCGAAGCACGCCGTGAGCCGCCAGGGCGCCGGTCAACCACTCGGGGGTGGCGTCGGCAGCATGGCGCAGCAACGGTGGCGGGTGCACGGCGGCCGACACTATTGGACCTGGCCCGGCTGGTCGGGTTCGGGTCGCTGGAGCTAGTTGAGCTCGACCGAGGTGATCGTGTCGTACCCGCAGACCGACCACACCCGGCGGAACTTGGGGGAGGTGCCGGTGAGCCGAAGGCCCTCGGGATGGGCGTGGGCACTATCGAGCAAGGCCCACATCCCGGCTGCGTCAATGAACTCCAGACCCTCGACGTCGACGACGGGGTCGGGCAGGTCGGGCAGCGCCTCGCTCAACCAGCGGCCCACCCGTTCCGCACTCGAAGCATCCACCTCGCCAGAAAGCGCGAGGCCTCCCTCCCCCGCATGGAGGCGGAACGGCGAATCGTCCGTCGCCGCGCCGGTGCGGATCGAGTGCACCGCCTGGAGATCGCTGATCACTTCGGGGCGGGCCTGTCGAAGATCGCACGCGCACACCACAATGCTCGGCAGCTTGGAGATGAGGAGGTCGGCCCGGACCTCGTAGCTGCACCACTGTTCGCACACGCCGTCAGACCCGAGCAGAGGGGCGATTTCCGAGCACACACGCAGACCGGCGAACCCGTCCCGCAGCGCCTGTCCCACCAGCAAGGCATGCCCGGCGAGGCGGACGTCGGGTTGCAACGCGCCCTCGAACAGATAGGCACCGTCGACGTCGCCGACGCAGAGCGCACCGCTGTGCATGAGCGAGCCGAGGTCGATACCGGCGTCTCGGAGGTCGGCCAGTGTGGACTGCAATTGCTCTGGCGGGGCGAAATACATCAGCCGTTCGTTGGCCGCGAGCCCGGCATTGAAGAACTCCTCGAGGAAGTCGCGATGCTGGGCGTCCGACCTGTACGACCAGCAGACATGACTGCTCCGACCCATCTCGCCTGGCCGGAGGGTAGAGCGATCCCCCACGGGTTGCAGGTTATCGGCTCCAGGCGTCCGTCTCCCAGCCGCCCTCGTCAAGGGCCCGATTCGTCCAACCCCGATGGCAGGCAGCCCCGCCAGGGAGTCCCGGGCCAGCTCAGTCCGCCGAGGTCACGGTCCGCAGGACCTCCTCCACGTGGTTCACGTAAAGGAGGTGCCCCTCCCCCGGGCACTCGTGCAGGGAGGCTCCCGGGATCCGGCGGGCCATGAACCGGCCATGGCCGATGACCACGTTGCGATCGGCGTCGCCGTGCCAGAGGTGGACGGGCACGGTGATGTCCTCCAGACGGAACCCCCAGTCCTGTGCGAAAAGCACGAAGTCCTGGGTCGCGGCCTGGGCTGCGGTGGCCGACGAGCGCTGCACGTCATCGAAGAACGCCGCCCGGACATCGGCCCGCACGAGCACGGCGGCGTCGGCGGGAGGGAACCGCTTGGCGGCGGCGCGGAGCGTGGCCTCGGGCCAACGGCGGACCGAGAACTCCTGGAACCAGAACATCGGCCGCAACAGCAGCGGGGACTGCTGGGCCAGCAGGGTGACGCCCCGGTTAAGGATCGCCGGGCCAGCGTCGAACTCCGGATCGCCGATGGGGCCGACCCCGCTCACCACTCCCGCCGCGGTGACCCGCTCGGGGAGCAGGCGCGCACACGCAAGGGCGTGCGGACCGCCCCCGGAGACCCCCATCACCGCGAACGAGTCGAGCTTCAGGTGATCGGCCAACGCCGCCACGTCGGACGCCCAGTCGGCGAAGGTCCGTCCGGGGTGGTACGAGCTGTGCCCGTAGCCGGGCCGGTCCACGGCGATCATCCGGACTCCCGCCGCGCCGATCGGTTTCTCGTCGAAAGCGACCTGGCGCCGCGAGCCGGGCGTGCCGTGAAAGGCGAAGACCGGACGACCGCGAGGTTTGCCTGCTTCGAGCCACGGCAAATTCGCGGCCGTCCGAGAGTTCCATGACCCGGGTGTCGGCCATACGCCCGACCGTACAACCCGGGGCCGCACGACCCCGAAGGTCAGGCGCTCAGCGCGGGCTCCGCCAGGCGGTCCTCGCCGTCGCCGTCTCCCGCCGCGAGTGCGCTCAGGTCGACGCCGAAGCCGTCGACGTCGCCGGCATCTGCGGTCCGCTCGAGCTCCCCGGCCTTCAATTCGACGCCGGCTGACCGGCTCACGCCGAAGACCACAGTGGCCAATGCGCCGACCGCGAAGAGCCCGGCCACGGCGAAGACGTCGTGGAGGGCGTGGACCGACGCGGGCGGGGTCGCGCCGGGCACGAGCCGTGCGTGCCCGGCCACCGAGTTGAAGACCGTGACCAGGATGGCCAGACCGACGGCGGCGCCAAGCTGCTGGGACACGTTCACCAGACCCGACGCGGCACCTGCGATCTCGGGCTCAACGTCCGCCAGCGACGCCGAGGTCAGCGCCACCAACGTCATGCCGCTTCCGGCACCGATGAGGACGAGGCAGACCACGATTTGCGAGTACGCCGAGTGGACACCGACCTGTGTGGCCAGCGCCAGGCCGATGATCGCGATGACAGAACCCAGCATCATCACGGCCTTCTCGGGCAGGCGCCGGAGCAAGACCCGGCTGGTCAGCTGGGAGGCCAGGAACACGGACGCCGGCATCGGCACGAACGCCAATCCGGCCCTGAGTGGGCTGTAGCCCTGCACGTCTTGGAGGAACTGGGCCATGAAGTAGAAGAGTCCGTAGAACCCGGCGTAGAGCAGAGCCCGGGCCGCGTTGGCCGAGTTGCGCGTGGCGTGCGACAAGAGGCGCAGCGGCATGATCGGCTCCTCCGCCCGACTCTCGTAGTGCAGGAAGAAAACGAACACCAGGACCCCACCGATGAGCGTCGCCAGGGTCACCGGGCTCGTCCAACCGTCCGATCCGGCCTCCACGAGGCCGAATACGACGCCGGAGACGCCGATGGTGCACGTGATCGCGCCAAGCAGGTCGAAGTGCCCGTGCTGGCGCTCCGTCTCGACCAGCACGACCCGGCCGACGAGCCACACGGCCAGCCCGATCGGCACGTTGACGAACATCACCCAACGCCACGAGACCAATTGTGTGAGCAGACCGCCCAGGACGAGGCCTGTGGCACCGCCGGCTGCCGAGACCGTCGTGTAGAGCCCGATGGCTCGGACCCGCTGGGGGCCCTCGGCGAAGGCGGTGGTGAGGAGGGACAGTGCGCACGGCGCCGCGAGGGCCGCACCCATGCCCTGGATCGACCGCGCCGCCAAGAGGGCCCACCCGCTGACGGCCAGGCCCCCGAAGAGCGAGCTGATGGTGAAGATGGCGATACCCGTGAGGAACACCCGACGGCGACCGAACAAGTCACCCGCACGGGCGCCGAGGAGGAGGAAGCCGCCGAACGTGAGGATGTAGGCGTTCAGGACCCACGACAGGGCGCTGGTCGAGAAGCCGAGGTCCTCCTGGATGTGCGGCAGGGCGACGTTCACGATCGTGGCGTCGAGCACGACCATCATCTGCGCCGTGAGGATCACGGCCAGCAGGACGGACGGATGGCGCAGCCGGCGTGCGACGCCAGGAGCTGGGGAAACAGGTCCCGCTCCCACGTCATTACCGGTCACGGGCCGCGTGGGGCTAAGGGAGGATTGGGGCATTGACTACGACCTTTCCGCTGGTACTCTTGAAGCGGAAGCTTCTTCCGTTTAGTATACGGAGGGTGCCTCCGTTTAGCAAGCCCTTCGTCGGAGAAACCTTGATGGCGACGCAGAAAAGCAGCACCGAAGTGCAGACGGCGACCTCCGTGGTCGACGCGGCCGAAGAGCGTCCGATGCGGGCCGATGCCCGTCGCAACCGCGAGCTCCTGGTGACCGCCGCCCGTCAGGTTTTTTCGACTCAGGGCGCTGGTGCGTCCATGGAGGCCATCGCCAAGGAGGCCGGCGTCGGCGTGGGCACGCTGTACCGCCACTTTCCGAACCGCCTCGACCTGGTTGAGGCCGTCTACGAGACGGACGTCGAGGAGCTTTGGGTCACGGCGCAACAGGTGGCCGCCGACCTCGAGCCCTGGCCCGCGGTGGAGGCGTTCTTCGATGCCTTCCTGCGTTACGCGCGTACGAAGAAGACCCTCATGTCCGAGCTGCACCAGGCGTTCGAGAAGAACCCGGATCTGAGGTCACGGGCGCGCGGCCTGATCGAATCGTCGTTCGACCTCGTCGTCGACCGGGCCAAGGACGCTGGCGCCGTGCGCGACGACATCGACGGCTCCGACGTCATGCAACTGGTGAGCCCGGTGTGCACGAACGCGAGCATCGAGCCCGAACAGGCCGGTCGCCTCTTGGGGATGATCCTCGACGGCTTACGTGCCGACCCGGCGCGCACCGTCCTCGCCTGATCAGCGTCCCGCTCGGAAGCGGGAATCCGGTGGCCGACGCCCACTGCGGATCGATGACGTAGTCGCCGGCGCCGTTGACGCCGAGGATGACGACCGTGCTCTGCACCCGGTTGCCAGTCGAGCGAGCGATCGTGATCGGACCCGTGATGCCCTGGTAGTTGCGTGTGCGGTCCATGGCGGTGCCCACTGCCTTCTGGTTCCAGCCGGCCTTCTTCACGGCATTGGCGAGCACCTCCACCGAGTCATACGTGAAGGTCCCCCACGTACCGGGACTCGTGTGGAACATCGACTGATAGTTCGCCACGTACTGGCTCGCCCCGGCGAACTGTTGCGCGCTCGGCACGCCGCTCGACAGACACGCCGACGCGACCGGCTGGGTCGCTGCTGTCACGAAGTCCGGGCCCTGCGCCGCGAGGTCGACGAAGCACTTGCCGGTGCCGGCCGTCGACGCCGCCTTCGCAATCTGACCCGCCTCGGTGCCATAGGCGGCGATGTAGAGGAGCCCGGGATGAGCCGCCGCTGCCTTCTTCACCGCGTTGGTGTAGTCGGTCTGCGCGCTCTTCACCGGGACCATCGCCACGGTCGGGTCACCGGCCTTGGCGAGGCCGGCCTTCACCTGCTTGGCGATGCCCGAGGTGTACGTCGAGGTGTCGTAGATGATGGCCGGGCGAGTCGCGTGCAGAACCTTCGTGATCTCTTTGATCTCGACGGGCGCCACCTGCGAGTCCATCGGTTGTGTCGTAACACCGAATCCCTCGGTCTTCACACTCGACGTCAGGCGAACGATCGGCAGCCCGGCCCTGGTGTAGAGCGGCAGGTTGACGACGCCGACGGACGAGTTGAAAGGCCCCACCACGGCGAAGGCCCGGGATCCGATCGCCTTGCGTGCCGCCGACACTCCCCCAGCGGCCGTGGCCTTGTCGTCGACCTTGACCAGCGAAAGTTGCACGCCGTTGACGCCGCCCGACGCGTTGATCTGGTCCACCGCCAGCTGGGCAGCGTCGGCCATGTCGACGCCGGTCGACGCCTGCTCGCCGGTCATGGGGCCTTCGACTGCGATCAACCCCTTCAGCGGTGGCTTCTTCGATGGGGACGCGGCCGCCCCCGCGGCAGGTACGCCCGCCACCGCCACCACGACGGCCAGGACAGCTACCGCCATTGCGACCCCGCTCGACCCGAGCCGAACTGTGCCTCGTTCCATGTCTTTCCCCCGTCTCGCCTGCTGAATTGCCATGACTCAGCGCACCGTGACCCTACGCCGTCTGACCACCCGAAGCGCGGTCAGGGTTGCGCACCCGAAGTTCGGCGAGACCTGGATCCACGCCTTTGCGAGAGGTGCGCCCCGCGCCGCAGCACGCGGACTTAGCGTTGCGGGCATGGAAGGGGGCAACGGCCGAAAAGCGCAAGGGTCCCGCTCACGCCCGCGGGCCGGACGTTGCCCAAGGAGAACGAAGGGCGCCTGGCCGACCTCGCCAAGCAGCTGCCCCCTCCGGGCAGCGATGAACTCGAGATCATCCGCGGGCTGCGTGCGCAACGGCGGCGCCGTCGCCTCCTTGCCTGGGGAACCGCTGTGATCCTGATCGCGCTGCTCGCCGGCGCCATCGCGCAGTGGGTGCGGCCGCTCCCCGCCGTTACCGTGCACACGACGGCGGTCCGGCTCCCCGGCACCGCACCCACCTTCGCGTGGCCCAGCGCCGGTGAGGCCGCCGCGACCGTCGCGGGCGTCGGCGTTGCGGGTCAGGTGCGAGGGACCCAGCCCGTTCCGGTCGCCGGGGTGACCGATGTGTTGACCGCCTACGTGGTGTTGTCCGACCATCACCTGGCTCCAGGGGACGACGGGCCGATGATCCCGGTCACGAACGACACGCTCACCGCCTATGCGGGCGGGGCCGCCAGCAAGGAGTCCGAGGTTCCCGTCGCCGCCGGCGAGTCGCTCACCGAGCTCCAGGCCCTCGAGGGGCTCTTGATCAACTCGGGAGCCGACATGGCGACCTTGCTGGCCGACTGGGACGCCGGCAGCGTCAGCGCCTTCACGGCCAAGATGGCTACCGCGGCGCAGACACTCGGCCTCACTTCGACGCACATCACGGACCCGAGCGGCGCGGACCCCGCCACGACGAGCACGGCGGAGGACCTCGTCCGTCTCGGGGAGGCGGCGTTGGCCGTCCCGGTCCTCCGCCAGATCGTCTCCCTGGGCCAGGCCAGCGTGCCGATCCCGATGGCCAACGTCGTCTACAACCTCAACTTCGACCTCGGGAAGGACGGAATCATCGGCCTCAAGACGGGGTCCGACGCGAGCGCCCAAGGCTGTTACCTCGTGGCGGCGCAGCAGAACATCGGCGGGAAGGACGTCACGGTCGTCGCCGCGGTGCTCGGGCAGCCCGGTGGGTCGCTCGGGCCGAACACGGCTGCCGTGGACGCCGGCGACACTCTCGTGAAGAGCGTCTTTGCCGCGCTCCACAGTTACACCGTCTTCACTCCCGGCCAGAAGGCGGGTGACGTCGAGGCCTCCTGGGGCGCGGCCGCGCCGGTCACCGTGACCCGGCCGGTCAACGTGGTCGGCTGGCCCGGCCTCGCCGTCGCTGTCGCCGCCCGGCCGCTCGTCCATCCATGGGGCTTTGGCCAACGGTGCCCGGGTCGGCACGCTCCGGGCCAGCGTGGGGAGCAGCGCAGCGCAGGTCGTGCTCCGGACAACGGGCCAATTGGCCGCGCCGGGGCTGTGGTGGCGGCTCACGCGCTGAGACCCTTTACGCCACCGCTTTTCCGGCGAAATACACCCCGAGGAGGGCGACGGCCATGAGGACGACCCAGAAATCGGTGAGTCGGCGGAGCACCAGCGGGGCCGCCCGCACCTCCATGAACTCGCGCATGATGATCCGGACCTTGACCAACGCGAAGCAGATTGCCAACACGGTGACGACCGTGCTCGCAGTCGGGATTCCCCCATGCGTGGCCGCGTGATCGATCCACAGGTAGGCCAGCGAGATGGCCACCAGGATCAACCAGACCACGAAGAGCCGCTTGCTGAATCCGTTCTCCATCTCCATCACCGCACCACGTAGAGCAGGGCGAAGATCAACACCCAGAAGAAATCGACCGAATGCCAATAGGTGGCACAGGTCTCCACGGTCATTTGTACACGCCGCTTCTCGCTCGACAGCTGATACCAGAGCACCCCGAGCACCACGAAGCCGATCAGGAGGTGCACGCAGTGGATCGCCGTGAGGAAGAAGTAGTACTGGAAGAACTGGCTGCTCGTGAACGTGTGGCCCATGTGGATCAGCCGGGCCCACTCGACGATCTTGAGGATGAGGAACACCACCCCCAAACCCGCGGTCAGGAACGCGTCCCGCCGGGCGCGCTCGAATCGCCCGGCCCGGGCGTGCTGGACGCAGCGGGCCATGGCCCACGAGCTCGAGAGCAGGACGATCGTGTCGAGCACGCCCAGCCACAGCAGCAGGTGGGACTGTCCGAGCAGGAAAGCTTGCTCGTGCTGGGTCCGGTTGAAGAGGTACACGCAGAAATACGCCGTGAAGATGAGGGATTCGAACAGCACGAAGAACCAGATGTCGCGTCCACCCGGAACGTGCTCCGACGACGTAGACCACTCCTGGCGGCCCGGCACCGGCGACACGTGGTCTTCCGTTGTCGTCATGGCGCCATGAACTCCGCCAACACACGACCTCGGCCTTCCTTCGGCGGCAGGTCGGGCAAGGGCCCGGTCCCGAAGTCCTCGCGGACGATCAAGTTGCGCAACAGGAAGATGAAGGCCCCGGTGTAGAGGCCGAAGACGACCACGTTGATCCACCAGGCGATCACGCCGTTCCAGGCGAAGACGCCGGCATGGAAGAGCCACGAGGGTGCGACGACGACCTCGGTCAGCGCATTGCAGAGGTTGAGGTAGCCGAACCACACCGGGAAGACGCGGTTCTTGTCCAGCAGGATGGCCACCATCCAGATCAAGGAGCCGATGAGGAAGACGCCCATGGTGCCGGAGAAGGACAGGAACCCGAGGTCGTAGAGCCACCGGAGGATCTCGGGGTTGCGGGCCGGCCGGAAGGCACCCACCGTCATCGCCACGCAGATCAACATGAACCCCGGGACCGCGGCGACGGCGTAGAGGATCAGGTACGAGTAGGCGAACGCACGGCTGACCGACATCCGCCGGATGGAGTAGGTGATCAGCGCGATCGACGTGGCGGAGAGCCCGCCGAGAATGAAGATCAGCCCGAAGCCGATGAGCAGGCCCTCATGGCGGCCCGAAAACCACCCGACGACCTGGTCGGGGGTGTACCACGGCTTCCCCGGCGGCTGGGTGCGCGTGATGATGAAGAAGACGACCGTGTACAGGGAGTAGAAGCCGACCGTCGCGTACCAGGCCAGCCACAGCTCCCGCTTCGGATCGTCGAGCAGCGCAGGTCGCTTCACGCCGAAACGGGCTCCGCCAACTGCTCGCGCCGGTCCCGCCCGATCGCCTGTCCCAGCACCACCGCCATGACGACGAGCCAGAGTGCGATGGCGACGTTCTTGACCCAGAACGACAAGAACCCGTTCCAGGCGAACGGCCCGCTGAGCGTCAAGCCGGCAAAGCCGGCCGGCACCAGCGCGGCGGCGATCAGGAGGTTGAAGTGGCCGACCCACCGTGCGAACACGGGTCGCGCCTGCTCGTCGAGGTAGATCGCCACCGCCACGAACAAGCAGAGGGCGACGAGGAAGGGCACGCCGCAGGTGAACGTGATCCACGCCAGGTCGTTGTAGAGCTGGGTGAGTGCAGGGGGGCGATGGGGCCGGAACGCCGCCAGCAGCCAGAAGATCGTTGCGGTGAGAAAGGCGATCGGGGCGGCACCGGCGACCCCGATCACGCAGTACCGCAGAATTGGTGTGCGGTGTGCCATGCCTCGCATGCGCTCCACGATCAGCATCAGAATCGGGATCAGCGCCACGCAGAACCAGTTGAACAGGACCATGCTGTAGCGAACGCGCGACGTGTGGTCGACATAGAACGCGGCCACCCGCCGCGCCGACCATTGCGGCGACATGGGCGGCAGGAACCCCGGGAAGAGAAAGAACGCCGCGATCCAGATGATCGCCACTCCGGGCAGCGCCCACAAGATGACGAGTTCGCCAGTTGTTCGTCTCACCGGCACTCGCCTCCTTTGTGTCGCGTGCCACCCGGCGCACCCCCGATGAGCTCGCCGGGCAGAACATAGCCGATCGGCTACTCTGGGCCGGTAGGCTGAGATCTGTGGACACGGCCTCTCCGAGCACGGCCAGCCGAGGCAGACGGCAGCGCAAGCCTCCGTCGGCCGCGCAGACCCGCATCATCGAGGCCGCGCTTCGAGAGTTCGCGAGGAATGGGGTCGGCGGGACGTCCTTGCAGATGATCGCCGATGACATCGGCGTGACGAAGGCGGCGGTGTACCACCAGTACAAGACGAAGGACGAGATCGTCCGAGCCGTCGCCGGCGCCGAATTCGATCGCCTGGAAGCCGTCCTCGATCTGGCCGAATCCGAAGCAGACGAAGCACGGGCGCGCGAAGTCGCGCTGACGATGATCATCGATCTCGCGGTGGCGCGCCGCCGTGAGAACAGCGCCATTCTCACCGACCCGCTCGTGGGTCGGCTCTTTGCCCGGGATCAGCGACCGATGAAGGTCCTGCAGCGCCTGCACCGCCTCCTCGTGGGACCGAACGCAGAACCGGACTCAGAGATCGCCACGGTCATGTTGACCGCGGCGATCAGCGGCGCCGTGATGCACCCGCTGGCGATTCGTCGCGACGATGAGACCCTGCGGACGCAGCTCCGCACGCTGGCGGAGCGCTTTCTCGGGCTCTCCTGATCGGCGGCCCGTGGTTGACGACGTCAGTGATCGAACGACTCGCACCGATCGTCCCCGGTGGGTCAGTTGATGTGGATCCCCGAGATCGCCCGCGAAATGACGAGCCGCTGCACCTCTGAGGTCCCCTCGAAGATGGTGTAGATCTTCGAGTCGCGGTGCCACTGCTCCACCGGGTTCTCCCTGACGTAGCCGTAGCCGCCCAGGATCTGAATGGCCTGCTCGGTCACCCAGACCGCGTTCTCGCCGGCGTACAGCTTCGACATGGAGCCCTCGCCGTTCTCGAACTTCTTGCCCGTCGACGCCATCCAGGCCGCACGATGCACCAACAGCCGAGACGCGTCGGTGTGCATCTTCATGTCGGCCAGCTTGAACGCGATGGCCTGGTTCTCGATGATGGCCCGGCCGAACTGCTTGCGCTCCTTGGCGTAGTCCAACGAGAACTCGTAAGCCGCCCGGGCGATGCCCACGGCCTGCGCGCCGACGA
Source organism: uncultured Acidimicrobiaceae bacterium (assembly GCA_963769095.1). Taxonomy (GTDB): domain Bacteria; phylum Actinomycetota; class Acidimicrobiia; order Acidimicrobiales; family RAAP-2; genus Bog-473. The sequence goes on along the minus strand of CAVYKO010000008.1, from coordinate 240,664 downwards.
TCGGGCGTGACGCCTCGAAGGTGGCCATGGCGGCCTGCGTCGAGGTCTTCTTGCCCTTCCTTGGCCCGGGCCAGGCGCTCGTCGAGCTTCTCCTTGCCGCCGAGCAGGCAGCGCCCCGGCACGCGGCAGTCGTCGAGGATGACCTCGGCGGTGTGCGAGGCGCGGATGCCCATCTTCTTGAACTTCTGGCCCTGCGAGATCCCCGGCGTCCCTTCGGGCACGACGAACGAGGCCTGGCCCCGCGAGCCCAGCTCCGGGTCCACCGACAAGACGAGCACGTGGGTGTTGGCGATGCCGCCGTTCGTGATCCAGGTCTTGGTGCCGTTGAGCACCCACTCGTCCTTGGCCTCGTCGTAGACGGCCCGCGACTTGAGCGACGAGACGTCGGAGCCGGCGTCGGGCTCGGACACGCCGAACGCCGCCAGCTTGATGTCCTCGGGCGTGCCGAAGCACTGCGGGATCCACTCGCCGATCTGCTCGGGCGTGCCGTTGGCGAAGATGCCGGCCACGGCGAGCGTCGAGCCGAAGATGGCCGAGCGCGATGCCGGCGTCACCCCAACTCATCTCCTCGTTCACGAGGCACATGAGGAGGCCGGTCGGGTCGGAGAAGGCCTGCGCGATGAAGTCGAAGGAGTACAGACCGATCTTCGCCGCTTCCTCGATGACGGGCCACGGCGTCTCTTCACGCTCGTCCCATTCGGGTCCCGCCGGGCGCACGACGTTCTCGGCGAACTCGTGCACCCACTTGGTGATCTGGATCTGGTCCTCGTTCAGGTCGAGCGAGTAGTCGGACATGTCCTGAAGCCTCCTTGGCGGGCTCCGGCCTCCTGTGCCGGGCCTGGGTCGGCGATTGGGGAACGATCGGCGGGACGGCCTCCTGCGGACCGCGCCTCGCCGTCACCCCCGGCTGCTTGGTTACTGTACAGTAACCTACCCGGCGGTCACGTGTCGATGCATCCCCGACGGTTCGGGCTCTGACCTGCGGCTTCGTGCCCCCTCCGGCCGGTAGGGCGGCCCGGCTAGCGCCGGATGGCCGTCCCCGAGGGCGTGTCCTCGACCGTCCAGCCCAGGGCGACCAACTCGTCGCGCAACGCATCAGCCCGGGCGAAGTCCTTGGCCTGGCGCGCCTCGTCGCGCGCCGCCACCAATTGGGCGGCGGCCTCGTCGACCTCGGCCGCGCCGCCCCGTACCGCCAGACCCAACGCGGCGGCCAACACCGCCGCCGTGTGGGCGAGGTGCCGGGCGCCCTCTTCGTCCCCCGTGTCCGCCGCCGAGTTCGCCGCGCTCGCCAGCTCGAAGATGCCGGCCAGCGCGCCGGGGGTGTCCATGTCGTCGTCCATGCGGGCGCGGAACGCGGCCAGCGCGTCCCCGTCGACGTCGGCCGCATCGCCCTCCCCCGCGACGACGTACCCGCGGGCGCTGGCCGCGAGAAGATCGGGCAGCGCGAAGCGCCGGGCCAGAGTGTCGAGGCGCTCGAGCGCCTTCTCCGCGTCGGCCAGCGTCTCGGGCGTGACCTCGATCGGCGAGCGGTAGTGCGCCCGCAGGACGAGCAGCCGGTAGGCGCGGCTGTCGACGCGGCTCAGCAGGTCCGTCAGCGAGGTGAAGTTGCCGAGGGACTTGGACATCTTGGTCCCCTCCACCTCGACCCAGCCGTTGTGCACCCAGTGCCGGGCGAACTGCCGGCCCTCCGCGACCGCCTGGGCCCGCTCGTTCTCGTGGTGCGGAAAGGCCAGGTCCCGCCCGCCCCCGTGCAGGTCGAAGCCGTCGCCCAGCAGGTCGAGCGACATGACGACGCACTCGGTGTGCCAGCCCGGGCGCCCGGCGCCCCAGGGCGCCGGCCACGACGGCTCCCCCTCCTTCGCCTTCTTCCACACCGCGAAGTCGAGGGGCGAACGCTTCTCCTCGTTCTCCTCCACCCGGGCGCCGGCGCGCAGCGAGTCGAGGCTCTGGCGCGCCAGGAGCCCGTAGCCCTCGACCTTGCTCACGTCGAGGTAGACGCCGTCGGATGTCTCGTAGGCCTTCCCGCTCGCGAGGAGGTCGGCGACCAGGGCGACCATGTCGGATATGTAAGCGGTGGCGTGTGGGGTGTCGTCCGGCCGCAGCACGGCCAGCGCGTCCATGGCCTCCCACCACCGCTCCTCGAACTCATGCGCCACCTCGGGCTCGCTGCGCCCCTGCTCGTTGGCCCGCTTGATGATGTTGTCGTCGACGTCGGTGATGTTCGACACATATTGCACGGCCTGGCCGCCGAACAGCAGATAGCGGCGCAGGATGTCGAAGACGAGGTTGTAGCGGCCGTGCCCGATATGCGGGAGGTCGTAGACGGTCGGACCGCAGACGTACATCGACACATGCCCCTGCGAGCGTTGCTCGAAGGGCCGGACCGTACCGGTGGCGGTGTCGTGGAGGTGCAGCACCCCGGGTACGGTAACCCGATCATGTCGACCCCTCCGACCAGCCCGCCCGGCGTCCCCGAGAAGCCGTCCCTCGACGGCCTCGAGGACCTCTGGGCGGCCACCTGGGAGCACGACGGGACCTACCGTTTCGACCCCACGGCCACCCGGGCCGAGGTCTTCTCCATCGACACGCCCCCACCCACGGTGTCGGGCTCGCTCCACATGGGGTCCGTCTTCGGCTACGTCCAGACCGACGCAATCGCCCGCTACCGGCGCATGCGGGGCTGGAAGCTCTACTACCCCATGGGCTGGGACGACAACGGCCTGCCGACCGAGCGCCGGGTCCAGACCTACTTCGGCGTCACTTGCGACCCGTCGCTCCCCTACGACCCGGACTTCACGCTGCCCGAGGAACCGGGCAAGGACGACATCCCGGTGAGCCGGCCCAACTTCATCGAGCTGTGCGAGCGGCTGACCGCCGAGGACGAGCAGGCGTTCGAGGAGTTGTGGCGGCGCCTCGGCCTGTCGGTGGACTGGCAGCGCACCTACGCCACCATCGGCGACCGGGCGCGGCGCACGAGCCAGCGCATGTTCCTGCGCAACCTGGCCCGCGGCGAGGCCTATTCCTCTGAGGCCCCCACGATGTGGGACGTCGACTACCAGACCGCGGTCGCCCAGGCCGAGATGGAGGACAAGGAGCAGACAGGCGCCTACCACCGCCTGCGCTTCGACGACATCGAGATCGAGACCACCCGCCCCGAGCTCGTGGCGGCGTGCGTCGCCCTGGTCGCCCATCCCGACGACGCGCGCTACGCCGACCGGTTCGGCACGACCGTGCACACGCCGCTGTTCGGTGTCGAGGTGCCGGTGCTCGCCCACCGCCTGGCCGAGCCCGACAAGGGGTCGGGCATCGCGATGATCTGCACCTTCGGCGACGTCACCGACGTCACCTGGTGGCGCGAGCTCAACCTGCCGACGCGCTCGATCATCCAGCGCAACGGCCGCATCGCCGAGACGCCGCCCCCCGGGGTGCCCGACGGCGAGGCCTGGCGCGCCATCGCGGGCCGCACGGTCAAGCAGGCGCAGAAGGCGATGGTCGAGCTGCTGAACGCATCGGGGGACATGGTCGGCGACCCACGCCCCATCACCCACCCCGTGAAGTTCTACGAGCGCGGCGACCGGCCGCTCGAGATCGTCACGAGCCGCCAGTGGTTCATCCGCAACGGCGGGCGCGACGTGGAACTCCGGCAGCGCCTCCTCGAGCGCGCCAACGAGCTCGACTGGCACCCGCCCTACATGAAGGTTCGCTACGACAACTGGGTGAACGGGCTGAACGGGGACTGGCTGGTGAGTCGCCAGCGCTTCTTCGGCGTGCCGATCCCGATCTGGTACCCGCTCGGGCCCGACGGCGAGCCCGACCACGACTCGCCCCTCGTCCCCGGCGAGGCGCGCTTGCCGATCGACCCGACCACCGACGTGCCCGACGGCTACACCCAGGACCAGCGCGGCCTGCCCGGCGGCTTCGTCGGCGACCCCGACGTCATGGACACTTGGGCCACCTCGTCGGTGACGCCCCAGATCGTGTGCGGCTGGGAGGACGACCCCGACCTCTTCGCCAGAACCTTCCCCATGGACCTGCGGCCCCAGGGGCCCGAGATCATCCGCACTTGGCTCTTCGCCACCCTGCTGCGCTCACACCTCGAGCACGACGTGGTGCCGTGGAAGCACACCACCATCAACGGGTGGATCCTCGACCCCGACCGCAAGAAGATGTCCAAGTCGAAGGGCAACGTCGTCACCCCGATGGCGCTCCTCGAGGAGTTCGGCTCCGACGCGGTGCGCTACTGGGCCTGCAACGGGCGGCCCGGCACCGACACGGCGCTCGACACCGGGGTCATGAAGATCGGCCGGCGCCTCGCCATCAAGGTGCTGAACGCGTCGAAGTTCGCGCTGGGACGACTGGGCGAGGGACCGGTGCCGGGACTCGACGCGGTGCACGAGGCGCTCGACGTCGCGCTGCTGGCTGAGCTGGCAAAGCTGATCGAGGGGGCCACCGCGGCGCACGAGGGCTACGACTACGCCCGGGCGCTCGAGCTGACCGAGGGCTTCTTCTGGTCCTTCTGCGACGACTACGTCGAGCTGGTCAAGACGCGCGCCTACGGGGAGCGCACGGCCGAGGGCGCCGACTCGGCCCGGGCCACCCTGGCCCTCGCACTGTCCGCGCTGCACCGGCTGTTCGCGCCCTTCCTCCCCTTCGTCACCGAGGAGGTCTGGAGTTGGTGGCAGGAGGGCTCGGTGCACGTCGCGGCGTGGCCGACGGTCGCCGAGGTGGGTCCCCACGCCGGCGCGGAGCCCGCGGTGCTCGATGTGGCGGCCGAGGTGCTCGGCGCCGTCCGCCGCGTGAAGACCGAGAACAAGCGGTCGATGCGGGCCCGCGTGGCGACGCTCACGGTTACGGCGACGCCGGCGGTGCTGCTCGACGTCGAGGCCGCCCGCGGCGACATCGTGGACGCGGCCGGCGTGGACAACTTCGTCACCCAGGAGGGTGATCCCCTCAGCGTCGAGGTGGAGCTGGCCGAGGACTAGGACGGCGGCGCCGGCGGTCCCGGCGCCGAGGTAGGCGCCGACCACCTCGTCACGGATGTCGGCCGGCTTGCCCTGCTTGACCAGCTCGCCGTTGACCATGATCGCGGCCTCGTCGGCGATGGAGAGCGCCGTCTGGACGAACTGCTCCACCATGACGATCGTCAGTCCCTCCGAGGCGACGAGCTGGCCGACGACTTCGTAGAGCTGGTCGACGATGATCGGGGCCAAGCCCATGGAGAGCTCGTCGAGGAGGAGGATCTGCGGGTCGGTGGTCAGCGCCCGGGCCATGGAGAGCATCCGCTGCTCGCCGCCCGACAGCGTGCCCGCAATCTGCTTGCGCCGGTCCGCCAGCGCGGGAAAACGCTCGAAGGCGTGGTCCTCCACCCAGCCACTCTTGAGCCCGGACTGGCGGAAGGTGTACATGAGCAGGTTCTCCGAGACCGTGAGGTTCGGGAAGATGGATCGGCCTTCGGGGATCATGCACACGCCCGAGCGCGCCAGGCGCTCCGTGGCGTTCCGCCCCAGGCGATTCCCCCCATCTCGACCGTTCCCGCCGTCAGCGGGATCTGTCCGGAGATCGCATTGAGCAATGTGGTCTTGCCGGCGCCGTTCGGGCCGAGCAAGGCGAGGGCCGAGCCCGACCGCACGGTGAGGGAGATCCCGTGCAGCACCTCGATGCGCCCGTAGCCGGCGCGCACGTCGACCGCAGCGAGCGCCGGCGGCGACACCGGGTCGGTGCCGTTGGGCTGACCGTTGGTGCCGCGCCGTCGCGCGCGCTTTGCGGGGCGCTGTCCGGGACCGCACCGACGGTGATCGGGCGATGGCGATGGCGGAACCGATTCCGTCCCCCCGCCGAGATAGGCCTCCTGCACGACGGGGTTGGCCTGCACGGCGGCCGGATCGCCGCGCGCGATCACCAACCCGTTGTCCAGCACGTCGACGCGGGCGCAGATCGCCATCACCAGGCCATGTCGTGCTCGACCAGGAGGACGCCCATCCCCTCGGACGCCAACTGCTGCGAGCACCTCGCCGACGCCCGCGGTCTCGTCCGCGTTGAGGCCGGAGCTCGGCTCGTCGAGGAGCAGCACCGACGGTGAGGTGGCGAGGGCACGGGCCATCTCGACGAGGCGGGCGAGCCCGGTCGGGAGGGAGTCGGTCGGCTCGTTGGCCACGTGGAGGATCCCGACCCGCGCCAGCTGGTAGTCCGCCTCCTCGGTCGGGGTCCGCCCGGCGGTGAGCTTGTGCTGCTGCACCTCCGCCGCCATCTGCACGTTCTCGCGTGCGGACAGCGTGCCGAACAGCTCGAGGCGTTGGAACGTGCGTCCGAGCCCGAGGCGCGCCCGAGCGTGGGGCTTGGACCCGGTGACGTCGTGGGCGCCGAGGACGCACGCGTCCCGCGTCGGGCGCTGCAGGCCCGTGATGACGTTGAACAGCGTCGTCTTGCCGGCGCCGTTCGGCCCGATGAGCCCGTGCACCTCACCGGGGGCGACGTCGAGCGCGACCGCATCGAGGGCCTGGAGCCCGCCGAAGCGCACCGAGACGTCCTCGACCGCCAGCGCGGACGGCGCGGTGGGGTCCGTGTCAGCCAACGGAGCCCACCTCTGGGGGCACGAGCCCGCCGGGAACCTGCGTCGGCGGACTCCCTGACGCAGCACCGCCGCCCGCCTGGGCGCGAGCCCGGCGGGCGTCCCACCACTCGCCCAGGCGCGTGTAGACGAGGCCGAGCCCGTAGGGATTGCGCCCGACCGCGATGATGCCCACCCCGAACAGGACGTAGGTGAACCCCGCGAATGAGGGGATATGCGTGGCGATGAGCGGCAGGAGCGCCACCCCGATGCCCGCCTGCACCGCGCCGCTGAGGACGGTGATCCCGGCCAGGGCCACGGCCACGAAGAGCACCAGGCTGTTGCACGAAGCTGAACTGGGAAAAGGAGACAGTCCGGGACATGCCGCCGTAGAGGGCGCCGGCCAGTCCGGCCATGCCGCCGGCGATCACGAAGACGGCACAGCTTGGTCCGGGTGATGTTCATGCCCACGGTGGCGCAGGCGGCCTGGCTGTCGCTCATGGCGACGAGGCGACGGCCGAACGGGCCGCGGCGCAGCGCGCCCACGCCGATGATGCAGAGGCCGAAGACCATGGCGACGAGCACCATGTAGGCGCGGTCGGTGGTGAAGTGCATGCCGAAGACGTCGGGGCGGCCCACGTCCATGGAGCCGTTCGGGATGACCGACGGGTTGGTGAAGAAGAGCTGGTCCATCAGAACGGCGAAGGCGAGCGTGGCCAGCGCCATGTAGAGCGCGCGCAGCCGGAGCGCGGGGAGGGCCAAGACCCCGCCGGCGGCGGCGCACAGCCCGATGGCGGCCAGCACGCCGAGGACGGAATCGCCCCCGCCGACCTTGGTCATGGCCCACGCGCCCAGGCCCATGAAGGTGAACTGGCACAGCCAGACCTGACCTCCGTAGCCCGACAGCAGGACGAGCGACAGCGCCCCCAGCCCGATGGTCAGGGCCAGCCCGAGGGTGGAGAGGTTGTTGCCGGTGACGAACGCGCCGACCAGCGACGGTGGCCACGACCAGCACGCTGGCGCCGATGAGGGTGGTGCGGAGGCTCGCCGCCTTGGGCGGTCGCAGGCGCACCACCCGGCCGACGGTCAGCTTGGCCTGGGGCAACAGGAGCAGGGCGATGATCAGCAGCCCCATGGGCAGAACGGCCGTCACGTCGTTCAGGTAGGAGGCCGGGACGTAGCCGACGGCCAGCGACTCGGAGACCCCGAGGATCATGGCGCCCAGGTAGGTCAGCGGCAGGCTGCTGAGGCGCCCGACGATGGCGGCGGCGTAGCCGAAGATCACCAACTCGGAGAGGATGGCGATGCTCATGCCCGACCCGGGGGCGAGCAGGATCCCGGCCAGCCCGGCGAGCATGAAGCCGACGATCCAGGCAAAGCCGGCGATGCGATTGGTGCGGGCGCCGGTCAGCGAGGCCAGCCGCGGGTCGTCGACCACCGCCCGCATGGACACACCCATCCGCGTCAGCTTGAAGAGCATCCAGAGGGCCGACGGCCACCGCCACCGCGCACCCGAAGGTGATCAGCTGCTCATAGGAGAGGTTGACCCCGAGCACGCCGACGGTGTCGCCCTCGAACCAATTGGGCAGGTTGCGCGTGATCGTCTGGTCCCAGATGGTCGAGACCAGCCCGTAGAGCACCAGGAACAAGCCCAGCGTCACCACGATCATGGTGCTGAGCGCGGAACCGTAGAGCGGCCGCATGAGGACGCGTTCGACCGCCAGGGCGGACAGCGGCGCGATCACGAGGAGCACGATCGCCAGGGACAGCACCGGGTTCCAGCCCCAGCCCTGCCAGAGCTGCCAGTACAGGTAGGCCATCACCATGCCCACCGCGCCGTGGGCGAAGTTGAAGACCCCGGTGGACTTGTAGGTGACCACGAGGCCACTCGCGGTCACCGCGTAAATGGACCCGGCGGCCACCCCGGCCACGACGAAGCTGATGAATTCGTTCACGACCGCTGCACGTCCCTCATTGCAGCACCAATGCGGGCAAGACGGGTCGGCTTAGCGCGAGATGCCCTTGTAGCTGCTCGGATAGAAGCCACCGGGGTTACAGACGAAGCCGGCCTTGGGGTCGGGCGCGATGCGCTTCCAGTTCCCGTTGTTGTACTCGGCCACGATCCAGCACTGGCCGGGGATCTTCTTGGCCGGGTTCTGCGTCGAGATCAAACCGCTGGCGTTGTAGGAGGTGACCTTGTTCAGCTGCGCGTCGAGGCTGGCCCGGGTCGGGTTGGCCCCGGCGCCCTTGAGCGCCTGGACGAAGAGCTCGGCGTTGATCCACCCGTACAGCGTGTAGAGGTCGAGCTGGGTCTGCGGGTCGACCTTCTTCGCCCACTTGTCGAAGGTGGCCACCGCCGGGACGACCTTGGCGTCCTGGCCCATGTAGAGCGCGGTGACCGTGCTGACCAGCGTCCCGTTGCCGGCTGCGCCGGGCTTGAAGCCGGCCTCATAGGTGTTCGCCCCGGAGAACAGCAGCGCGTTGAGGCCCTCCTGCTTGTTCTCCTGGGCCATGGTGGAGATGTAGGCGCCCTGCTGGCTGGGCTCGAAGAGCAGCTTCACGCCGGCGTTCTTCATCTTGATCATGTCGGGCAGGAAGCTCGTCTCGGTGAAGCTGGCGTCGCGGCTGTAGAGCCACTTGTAGCCCAGGCTGTTGGTCAGGTTGTGGAACGTGTGCTCGGCCGTGATCGCGGTGGCGGCCGAGTTGGAGCCGATGACCCCGACGGCCTTGATGTCCTGGGGGTACTTGCTCTTGAGCCACTTGAACGGGCCGGTGGCCTCGCCACCGGTGACCAGCGGGATGGCGGCGTAGAGGTTCGGGTCGGTGTAGAGCTTGGGGTCGAGCACCTGGGTGACGACCGGCACGTTGCCGGCGTCGATGGCCGACTGCTCGGCGCCGTCAAGCAGCGAGAAGCCGCCCACGAAGGCGAAGTCGTTGGCGGCGATGTTCTTCGCCTCGTTGGTGACCGTGCCCGAGGAGAAGGCGCTGTCCATGCCGTTGATCACCAACTTGCGCCCGTTCACCCCGCCCTGGCTGTTGATCATGGCGAAGTAGGCCTCAGTGCCGACCTTGGCGCCCTCGAACAGCCCAGCGATGGGCGCCGAGATGTCGCTGATGGAGCCCACCGTGATGGACTTCGCGGTCACGCCAGGCGTCGTCGTGGCGGTCGCGGCCGCGCCGGCGGGGCCGGAGCCCAGGACCAGGGCGCCCGCCCCGATGCTCAGGGCGAGACCGGACATGAGCATGCGGCGGCTCTTCGACTGCAGCATGTCGGCGATCCCACCGGATCGGCCCGGAGCTCGCTTGGCTCCTTCGGCCGCGACCGGTTGCGCCGCTGATTGGTGTTCCCCACTGCCACCCCTTCTCAGGTCGACTCCGTCGGGCCTAGCGGCCCGATCTGACGCAAGGTCAGATACCGGGGGGCGACTTTATGTCAGAAACATTTCGGGCGGAGGTCACGTCCATTGCGGCCGGTGGCCCCGCAGCGTGAGCCGCCCGGGCGCCCTCGAGGAAGTCGCCCACGGCCGAGGTGGTGGCCTGGCAGCGCAGCGACGCCAGGACGTCGAAGGCGTGCTGGGCCAGGGGCAATTCGGCGTAGGCGACCGGGCGAGCGGGACACGGCGCGCAGCCCCTCGACGAACCGCCGTGCCGTCTCGACCGGCACCAGGGTGTCGTTCGCGCCCTGCAGCACGAAGAACGGGGGCGCCCCGGCCTGGACGCGGTACGTCGGCGAGGCGTCCCGGAAGAGCTCGGGGTGGTCGGCCTCCTTCGTCTTCATGACGGACTTCTCGAGCATCTTGACCAGCCCCGGGCCGAAGATGGCCGAGCCCTCGGGCGACGAGGTCAGGTCCATCACGCCGTAGAAGGGGACGCAGGCCTGCACCGACGTGTCGGCCTCCTCGAACCCGGGCTGGAAGGCCGGATCGCCGGCGCTCAGCGCCGCGAGCGCGCACAGGTGGCCACCGGCCGATCCCCCGCTGATGGCGATGAACGCGGGGTCGCCGCCGTACTCGCCGATGTGCTCCTTCACCCAGGCGATGGCGCGCTTCACGTCGACGATGTGGTCGGGCCAGGTCGCCTTGGGGCTGAGGCGGTAGTTGATGGCGACGCAGACCCAGCCGCGGGCCACGAGCTCGTACATCATCGGCTTGCCCTGCTCGCGCTTGTCGCCGATGACCCAGCCGCCGCCGTGGACGTACACCATCACCGGCGCCTTCGCCGCCGCCTGGCCGGCGGACCAGGCGCGAACGGTAGATGTCGAGCCGGTGGCGCCGCTGACCGTCGCCCCAGTAGTCGATGTCGCTGGTCGCCTCGACGGCCCGCGACTTGAGGGGGACGGCCCGGGTGACGCGCCACCAGCGCCCCCACGTCGGATCGGTCGGCACCGTCGGCACGGGGAAGGCGTCGCTGCGCACCTCGGCGAGGGCGGCGGCGGTCACGTCGGCGGCACGGAGCCCGGCGACGCCGAGTCCCAGCAAGCCGACCCAGCCTGCGACGGCCAAGGCAAGACCGAGCCAGCCGGCCCAGCCGTCGAGGGCGCCGAAGGCGATGAAGATCACCGGTGGCCACCATCTCCCAGACGATGTTCTGGAACGCCGCCTCGCCCGGGATCCAGGCCGTGGCGAAGCTGACGACGGTCAGCGGTTCGCGGCGGACGGGGCGATAGGCGAGCGCGACGGCGACCGCCCCGATGGCGGTGACGGCCAGGAAGGCGTACGGCACCCCCCCATCATCGCCCGACCGGCGCACGGTCGCGCCGGTCCTCCTGGTCGGAGGCATGCCCCAGTTGCCCGGCCGTCCGACTTGGTGCCAGGTTATGGGCGAGGGGTAGGTGATTTAGGAGCGTCGATGACACCCGAACGTTTGAGCGGGCTGGATGCCAGTTTCCTCTACATGGAGACACCCACCCTGCACATGCACGTGGCGATGGCTGCCGTCTTCGACCCCTCGACCGTGCCCGGCGGCTACTCGTTCCGCCGCGTCCGCCAGCTCATCAACGACCGCATCCCGCTCGCCCCGGTGTTCCAGCGCCGCCTGGTCGAGGTTCCCCTGCGGCTCGGCCATCCCGGTCTGGGTGGACGACCCCGACTTCGACATCGACAACCACCTGCGCCGGGCCGCGCTCCCGGCCCCGGGCGGCCTGCGCGAGCTGGGCGACTTCGCCGCCGACGTCATCAGCCGCCAGCTCCACCGGGACCGGCCCCTGTGGGAGATGTGGATCGTCGAGGGGGTGGAGGACGGCAAGATCGCCCTCGTCACCAAGATGCACCACAGCACCATCGACGGCGTCTCGGGCGCCGAGCTCCTCGGCGTGCTCTTCGACCTGGAGCCCGATCCGCCCGAGCGGCGCCGGCCACGACACGCCAGCTCGACTCGCGGATCCCGTCGAGCTTCGAACTGACGTCCCAGGCCATGATGGCCAACCTGGTCGCCCCCTTCGACATGGGCCGCATGATGCTGCGCACGACGCGCAGCCTCGCTCGGCATCCGGCGCGTCCGGCGCGCCCTGCCGGCGCCGCAGAAGGCGGCGCTCCCGTTGACGGCGCCGCGTACCTCGATCAACGCGGCGGTGCACGCCCGGCGCCGGGTGGCCTTCGCCGCCGCCAGCCTGGCGGACGCCAAGACGCTCAAGAACAACATGGGCACGACGGTCAACGACGTGGTGCTGGCCATCGTGACCGGCGCGCTGCGCACGTACCTGCAGGCCGGCGACGAGCTGCCCGAGATCCCGCTGGTCTCCGTGGTGCCGGTCTCGGTGACGCCCGACGTGGCGGACTTGAAGGGTTCCAACAAGGTGTCGTCGATGTTCGTGCAGCTGCCGACGCATCTGGACGACCCGCTCGAGCGATTGGCCGTGATCCACGAGGGGACCAAGGGCGCCAAGGAGGAGCACAAGGCGCTGGGCGCGACGATGCTGCAGAACTGGGCCGAGCACGCCACGCCCAACGTCTTTGCGGCGGCGGCCCGCCTCTACACCGGGATGCGGCTGGCCGACCGCCATCGTCCCGTGGCCAACCTGGTCGTCTCGAACGTGCCCGGGCCCGACTTCCCGCTCTATCTGGGCGGCAGCCAGATGCTGGGCATGTTCCCGCTCGGGCCGGTGATGGACGGCATGGGCCTGAACATCACCATCATGAGCTACATGGGCGTCCTCTACTGGGGGCTGGCGTCGGACGCCCGCGCCGTGCCGCGCCTGTGGGACATCGCCGCGGCGATCCCCCACGCGCTGACCGACTTGATGGAGGCCGCCGGGCTGAAGTCCGAGCCCTTCGACGTGCCCATCCACCTCGGCCCGGGCATGCCGCCGACCGCCAACTGGGTCCGCTCCGCGGCGTCGGTGGAGAGCGATACCGACGGGTAGCGTGAGCGCATGACGGTTCGCGAGCTCGGTCATCTCGTCCTCTACGTGCGTGACGTCCGGCGCTCCGCCGCTTTCTACCGCGACGTGCTGGGCTGGCGGCAGATCCTCCCCGAGCCGGGAGCCGATCCGGTGGGCGCGGCCGCGTTCTCGTCTGGTCGCACCCACCACGAGCTCCTCCTCATTGAGGTCGGTGCGGACGCCACGCCGATCCCGCCGGGGCGCCGCGTGGGCATGTACCACTTCGGCCTCAACGTCGGCGACACCGACGACGACCTGCGGGCCGCGCTGCGCCAGGTGCAGGACGCCGGCGCGACGGTGGTGGGCGCCTCGGACCACACGGTCACCCACAGCCTCTACATCCTCGACCCGGACGGCAACGAGATCGAGCTCTACGTGGACGTACCCGGAGTCGACTGGAAGTCCCATCCCGAGCTGATCGGCGCCGCCGTCCGCCCGCTCGACCTCTGAGGACGGCGACCCGGATGCCACCCGCCGCCTCGGGCGGTGCGCACGGCAGTCTCGTGCCGGCCGACGACGCGGGGCGCGGGCCGCGGCGGAGGCCCTGGGTCGCGGCGGTGTCGTCGTCGTGCCGACCGACACGGTGTACGGATTGGCGGCACGTCCGGAGGACCGCGAGGCGGTCCAGCTGATCTACCGCGCCAAGGGCCGGCCCGACGGGATGCACCTGCCCGTCCTCGCGGCATCCTTGGACCAGGTCCGCGCGCTGGGAGTCGAGCTGACCGAGGCGGCGGCCACCCTGGCCCGGCGCTGGTGGCCGGGCCCGCTCACGCTCGCGTTCGGGTTCGCCGACGGCGCCCCACGGCCGGAGTGGCTGGCCGGCCGCGACGAGGTGGCGGTCCGCATTCCCGACCACGACTTCCTGCGCGGGTTGCTGCGCCGGACCGGCGTGCTGCTGGTGACCAGCGCGAACCCGCACGGCGCACCGACGCCCCGTGCCGCGGCTGACGTCGCGGCCAGCCTCGGCGACGACGTGGACCTGATCGTCGACGGCGGCCGGCTGACCGAGGTGCCCTCGACGCTGGTGAACGTGCGCCCGGCCCGGCCCACGGTCGAACGCGAGGGAGTGATCGCCGTCGCAGAGATCGAACGCGCCCTGGCGGCGCCGTCGTGAGCCGCCTGTTGCTCGCCATCGAGACCTCGTGCGACGAGACCGCCGCCGCCGTGGTCGACGACAGCCGCGAGGTGCGCTCCTCGGTCGTGTCGAGCCAGGTGGAGCTGCACGCGGGGTTCGGCGGCGTGGTGCCGGAGCTGGCGAGCCGCGCCCACACCGAGACCATCACGCCGATCGTGGCGCGAGCACTCGACGAGGCCGGGGTGGCGGGAGCAGATCTCGAGGCGGTCGCCGTCACCTCGGGGCCGGGCCTGGTCGGCGCGCTCCTCGTCGGCATCGCGACGGCCAAGGCCCTGGGCCTGGGGTGGGGCGTGCCGGTCGTGGGCGTGAACCACCTCGAGGGGCACCTGGCCAGCGTGTACCTGGCCGACCGCGAGGTGCCGTTCCCACAGACGGCCCTGCTCGTCTCGGGCGGCCACTGCATGCTCACCCGGGCCAGCTCGCCCGGGCGCTACGAGCTGCTCGGCGAGACGGTGGACGACTCCATCGGCGAGGCCTACGACAAGGTGGCGCGCTTCTTGGGGCTGGGCTACCCCGGCGGCCCGGTGCTGGACCGGCTGGCGGCCAGCGGAGAGGACCGGCTCGGCTTTCCGCGCCCGATGCTCGCCGAGGGCTACGCCTTCTCGTTCTCGGGCCTGAAGACGGCCGTCGTCAACCGTGTGCGCTCGGACCCCGGGTTCGTGGTGGAGGACGTGGCGGCGTCGTTCGTTGCGGCCTGCATGGACGTCCTGATCGCCAAGTTGCGGCGCGCGCTCGAAGAGTTCGGCGATCCGGCCCTGGCCATCGTGGGCGGGGTGGCGGCGAGCCCGATCCTGCGGGCACGGGCCGGGACCCTGGCCGAAGAGTTCGGCACCCGGCTCCTCATCCCGCCCCAGGCCATGGCGACCGACAACGCGGCGATGATCGGCGTGGCCGCCTGGGAGAAGCTGGCGGCGGTCGGGCCGAGCGCGCCGTCGTTCGGGCCCGAGCCGGACCTGCGCCTGCGCTTCTCCTGACTGTTCGCCCGCTATCCCGCAGCCCCGAGATGGCGGAGGAAGAACGCCTCGTACGCGTCCCTCTCGAAGAGAGGAATCTGGACGTGACCGCCGGGGTTGACGTGCAAGGTCTTTTCCGTTGAGCCGATCGCTTCGAACAGGGCAAGGCCGGATGCCTGGCCGACCAGTTCGTCATTCCACTGCAGGACCAGCAACACCGGGATCGTGAGTGCGCGCGCCGCTTGTTCGAAGCGGTCGGACCCGGGCAGACTGCCAAGGCCGGCGAGCCCGAGGACCGCGGCGCGGACCCGAGGCTCAGTCGCCACGAACGGCAGACCGATGGCTGTCCCCATCGACACTCCCCAGTAGCCGTACTGTGGTCCCTCTCCCTGCTCGTCCAGGCGGTCGAGCAGCGCATGCCATTCGGCGATGCCTCTGGTCGTGCGTTCGACCCACGCTCTGGCCTCTTCGGGACCAAGGGCAATGCCACCCGCACTCGGGCCGGCGGCGATGCGAGCCTCGATCGCCTGGCGCCGCCTCTCCGCAGTCTCGGGGTCAGCTCGCTCTCCGTGCCCGGGTGCATCGAGTGCCACCGCCGAGTAGCCGAGGTGCCGCACAAACCGGCGCGCCAGGCCGAGCACGTTCGGCACCCGTTTGTGCTGGGTGCCGCCGTGTCCGATCAAGATCGTGGGGCGGGGAACCCGGGCGCCCTCGGGGTACCAGCGGATGCCCGGGACGGTCTCGCCGTCGACCTGCAGGTCGAAGCGTTGCTCTACGACGCCCTGCTCTACCTTCTCACTGAGCACGTCCATCAATTCCACCTTCTGAGTCCGATCGGCACCTGTGCACCCAACACGGCCCCACTCACGGTAGATCCCTAGATCGGCTGCGCGCTCTGCTGATGGCGCCGGGCCCGGCGCCGGCTGGCCCGGGAGCCGTAGAAGTGCGACGACAGGTCGAGCAGGATGCCCAACACGACGATCACCCAGCCGAATGCGTCGACGCCGTGGCCCGGTTGGTACACGAGCGCGTAGAAGAGCGTCGCGTAGGGCAAGAAGATGAACCCGAGGATCCCCTCCCAGCCCGAGCGGAACGCGATGGTCAGGCGGTCGGTGAAGATCCAGACCAGCAACAGCGCCAGGCGAGCCGAGAACGCGGAGATGAGGGCGAAGAGGCAACCCATGCGGCCCGCTGCTCCTCAGAGAGGGAGGCCGCCGGTGGCCGCGTTGGTCGAGCCGGTGTCCTTGTAGGCCGCGATGGTCCGTTCGGCGATCCGCATCTGGTGGATCTCGTCGGCGCCGTCGGCGAAGCGGGCCCACCGCGCGTGCTGGAGCATGTTGGCCAGCGGGGTGTCGGTCGAATAGCCGAGCGCACCGTGCACCTGCATGGAGCGGTCGATGATCCGGTTGAGGCTGTTGGCGACGAAGTGCTTCGCCATGGAGACCTCGGTGCGGAAGTCGTCACCCCGGTCGATCTTGTAGGCCGCGTGCAGGACCATGAGCTTGCACTGGTACAGCTCCATGGCCGAATCGGCGATCAGCCACTGCACGCCCTGCTTCTCGGCGAGCAGTGAGCCGTGGGAGTACCGGTGCAAGGACCGGTCCACCATCATGTCGAGGGCCGTCTCGGCCTGCGCGATCCAGCGCATGCAGTGGGCCAGCCGGGCCGGCCCGAGGCGGTACTGCCCGAGTTGGTGGCCGTTGCCGCGTCCGCCGAGGATCTGCGAGTCGTGCACGCGCAGGTCCTCGATGACGATCTCGGAGTGCCCGGTCGAGCCGTGCATCGTCTCCACCTCGCGCACGTCGTTCCAGCCCTCGGACGGGAGGTCGACCAGGAAGGCGGTGTTCGCCCCGCGCGAGCCGGCGGGCACGTCGGGCTCCGTGCGGGCGATGAGGATGGCGAACTGGGCGCGGCGAGCGTTGGAGATGAACCACTTGTGGCCGTTGATGACCCACTCGTCGCCGTCCTTCTCGGCGTGCGTCTGGATCAGCGTGGGATCGGACCCCGCCACCTCGGGCTCCGTCATGGCGAAGCAGGACATCGCGGTGCCCTCGCACAGGCGGCGCAGGTAGTTGTCCTTCTGCTCGTCGGTGCCCCAGTGCAGCAGCGTGTGCATGTTGCCCTCGTCCGGGCGCGCTGCAGTTCAGGATCCAGGGGCCGAGCCGCGTCTTGGCCGACTCGGCCTGCACCATGGCCAGCTCCACGTGGCCGAGGCCCATGCCGCCCCACTCCTTGGGCATGTGGGGCAGCCACAGCCCCTCCCGCTTGGCCTCCTCGCGGAGTTCCAGGATGGTGACCAGGTACTCACGGCGCGAGGTGACCCGCGACTCGTCGTCGAACCCCTTGATGCGGGGCATCACGGTGTCCTGGATGAAGGCGCGCACCCGGGCCCGGATCTCTTCGTGTTCGGGGGCGAGGGTGAAGTCGATGGCCATGGCGGTACCTCCTGGGCCTCAGTAGAGGCCGATCACGTTTCCGTTGTCGTCGATGTCGATGTTCTCCGCCGCCGGGCTGTGCGAAAGCCCGGGCATGGTCCGCATGTCGCCGCTGATCAGATAGACGAAACCGGCGCCTACGTTGGCGCGGGCGGCTCGCACGGGCAGCCGCCAGCCCTTCGGTGCGCCGAGGAGCTTGGGGTCCGACGAGATCGACAGGTGCGTCTTGGCGATGCAGACGGGCAGCGAACCGAAGCCCGCTCGCTCGTAGGTGTCGAGCTGGCGGGCGGCCACCGGGTCGTAGTCCACGCCGTCGGCTCCGTAGACCTCGGTCGCGACGGCTTCGATCTTCTCGCGCAGGCTCGCCCCGTCCTCGTAGAGCTGCTCGAACTCGCTCGGCTCCTCGGCGGCGTCGACCACCGCCTCGGCCAGCTCCACCGCGCCCTTGCCACCTTTCTCGAAGTGATGGCAGATGGCCGAGCGTGCGCCGGCGGAGGCTGCGATCTCCCGGATGGCTGCGTGCTCGGAGGGAAAGTCGCCGGCGAACGCGTTGATCGCCACGACCGGCGTCACGCCGTGCCGACGCACGATCGCCAGGTGGGCGAGGAGGTTGGCGGCGCCGAGGCGAACTTCGTCGGGGTTCTCCTCGAGCATGGCCGGCGGAAGGGGGCGGCCGGCCACGACCTTGTGGCGACCCGAGTGGAGCTTCAGGGCGCGCACCGTGGTGACGACGACGGCGGCATCGGGCACCAGCCCCGAGGTGCGGCACTTGATATTGAAGAACCGCTCGGCACCCATGTCCGCGCCGAAGCCGGCCTCGGTGACGAGGTACTCGCCCGAGTGGATGCCGATGAGGTCCGCGACGACCGACGAGTTGCCGTGCGCGATGTTGCCGAACGGGCCGGCGTGGACGAGCACGGGCGTGTTCTCGAGCGTCTGCAACAGGTTCGGCTTGATGGCGTCGCGCATGATGACGGTCATCGCGCCCGCCGCCTTCAACTGTTCGGCCGTGACCGGCTCTCCGGCGGAGGTGTAGCCGACCACGATGCGCCCGAAGCGGTCACGCATGTCCTGCAACGTCCGCGACAGCGCGAGGACGGCCATGACCTCCGACGCGGCCGTAATGTCGAACCCCGTCTCGCGCGGGCTGCCGTCCTGGCTTCCGCCCAGACCGCTGACGATGTTGCGCAGCGAACGGTCGTTGACGTCGAGAACGCGCTTCCAGGTGATGGCGTGGGGATCGATCCCGAGCTCGTTGCCGTTGTAGAGGTGGTTGTCGACCATGGCCGCCAGGAGGTTGTTGGCCGCGGTCACCGCGTGCAGGTCGCCCGTCAGGTGCAGATTGAGGTTCTCGAACGGGACCACCTGGCTGTACCCGCCCCCGGCGGCGCCTCCCTTGATCCCGAACGTCGGACCCATCGACGCCTGCCGGATCGCGATGGTGGCCTGGCGCCCGATGCAGGCCAGTGCCTGACCAAGGCCGACGGTGGTCGTCGTCTTGCCCTCGCCGAGCGGCGTCGGCGTCACCGCCGTCACCACCACATAGCGAGCACGGGGACGGCGGCTCAGCTCCTCGACGGCGTCGAGGCTCACCTTGGCCACGTGCGAGCCGTAGGGCTCGAGCAGCTCCGGACCCAGGCCCATTTGGGCGGCGATGTCGGTGATCGGGTGGAGCGTGGCGCGGCGCGCGATCTCGATGGCCGGAGGAAGGGGCACTCGTCCGATCATGCCAGACGCCTGCGACGGGCCAGGCAAGACGGAGAGGTCCACCCGCTCTACGCTCCCTCTCGCCGGTCGAGGGGATCACCAGAAGGGAGAGGTCCATGTCGCAGAAGGACGGCGTCTTCATCTTCATCGGGACCTACGCCAGCGAGGTCGACGCCCGCGCCGACTACGCCGTCGTGAAGGACCTTCACGCCACGGGTGCGGTCGGCACCTTCGACGCGGCCGTCGTGACCAAGGACGACAAGGGCAAGGTCCACGTGAACAAGGACGAGACGACGACGCGGCACGGGGCATGGGGCGGGGCGGCGGCGGGGGCGCTCGTGGGGATCTTGTTCCCGCCGTCGATCATCGGCTCGGCGCTCGTGGGCGCAGCGATCGGCGGCATCAGCGGCCACCTGTGGAAGGGGATGTCCCGGACCGACATCAAGGAATTCGGCGACGCCATCGACGCGGGCGAGGCGGCGCTCGTCATCGTCGGGCAGAGCACCGTGCAGGAGGCGCTCGAAGGCGCGGGCCTCAGGGCGGGCACGCACGTGGCGAAGCTGGTCGACGTCGACAAGGGACAGATCGACGACGCCGTGCAGGCCGCCGCGAAGGAGATCCCGTAGCCGCATGATCGCCCTGTACGTTCTCTCCGTCATCTTCGGCGCCGCGTTGGCGCTGGCGATCCTGGGCTCGGCGCTGAAGACGGTCGTCCTGCCCCAGGAGGGTTTGACGAGGCTGTCCCAGGCGGTGTTCGCGGTCACGTACCGACTGCTCGTCCATCGATCACGTACCCGGGCGCGCGCGATGAGCCTTCGGGCGTTGTACGCGCCGGTCGCCCTGGTCAGCCTCCCGCTCGTCTGGATGCTGCTGATGGTCATCGCCTTTTCGTTCATCTTCTGGGGCACCGGCTCACTGACCTCCCAGCGAGCATTCGAGATCAGTGGCTCGTCGTTGACGACGCTCGGGTTCGCGGAACCAGACACGACGACCCGGATCTGGCTTGCCTTCATCGAGGCCACGATCGGCCTCGGGCTCGTCGCCCTCCTCATCAGCTACCTGCCGACCATCTACTCGGCCTACAACGGCCGGGAGAAGGGCATCGTCCGGCTCCGCCCTATTTCGGGCGAGCCCCCCAACGTCGTCGTCCTCCTGCAAACGCTGCAGCGCGTCGGGGCCCTCGACAGCCCGGAGTTCTGGCGCAACCAGGCCGACTGGATCCTCGACCTGGAGCAGACGCACACCGCCTTCCCGATCCTGACGTACTTCCCGGAGACCCACCGCGACCACTCATGGGTGGCCACCGTGGGCACGCTTCTCGACGCTTCCGCGCTGACGCTGGCGGCGTCGGAGACGCGTGGGGACCAGGCCTTCGGGGACATCGAGCGGGGCCCGATGATGGTCCTGGTCTACGGCATGCCGGCCTTCGTCCGTGTGGCGCGGGCGGCCAGCATTCCCATTCCCGAGCCGGTCGAGCATCACTGAGCTGATTCCGCATTTTTCCGAGCCGGCTCCGCCCATCACCATCGCCCGGAGCGAGTACGACGAGGCCATGGCGGCGCTGGCGCCCCTCATCGGCGTCCCCCCGGAGCGTGAGGAGGAGGCGTGGCGCCGCTTCGCCTGGTTGCGCTCTTGCTACGAGCCCGCGCTGCGTGCGCTGGCGGGACTCACCATCGCCTCGCCCGCTCCCTGGACGAGCGACCGGGCCGCGGCGGTCGGCAAGCCCCGCTTCCTCCGGCGCCGCGTCATTGACGTGGACTGGACGGCCAACATCAACGAACTCGGAGTGGGCACGCCGGGTGCGCCTCGGGGACCTACAGGTGGCTGAAGCCCCCTGACTCCTCCTTCGTCATCGGCACCGACACCGGGTGGCGGTCGAAGTGCGCGATGGACTGCTTTATGTCGTCGAGGAGCAACGTCGCCAGGTCGTGGCTCACTCCCTGGCGCACGAGGATCCGCTGCACCGAGACGTCGGATACCGAGCCGGTGAGGGGGTAGGCCGGCACCTGCCAGCCGCGCGTCCGCAACCGGTCGGCGATGTCGTAGAGCGTGTACCCCGGGTCTTCGCCCTCGCTGATGCGCCACGCCACCGAGGGAATCCCGGTCTGGGGATCCGAGTCGCAGAGCATCTCGAACGGCCCGAGCTTGGCCACCTCGTGGGCCAGGAACTTGCCCGTCAGGTAACAGGCGTCGTGCACGTTGCGGTACCCGTCCCGGCCGAGCCGTACGAAGTTGTAGTACTGGGCCACGATCTGGCCGGCCGGCCGCGAGAAGTTGATCTGGAACACCGGCATGTCGCCGCCGAGGTAGGTCACGTGGAAGATGAGGTCGTCGGGCAGCTCGGCCACGTCGCGCCACAGCACCCACCCGACGCCGAGTGGCGCAAGCCCGAACTTGTGGCCGGAGGTGCTGATCGACTTGACCCGCGGGACCCGGAAGTCCCACAGGATGTCGGGGGCGCAGAACGGGGCCAGGAACGCGCCGCTGGCGCCGTCGACGTGGATGTCGACATCGAGGCCGGTGTCCTCCTGGAGCTTGTCCAGCGCCTGGGACAACTCGAGCACCGGTTCGTACGTGCCCGTGTAAGTCACGCCGAAGGTGGGCACCACCATGATCGTGTTCTCGTCGACACGTTCGAGCATCTGCTCGACGTCCATGCAGTAGCGGCCGGGAGACATGGGGATCTCGCGCATCTCCACGTCCCAGTAGCGGGCGAACTTGTGCCAGACCACCTGGACCGGCCCGCAGACCATGTTGGGCGAGTCGGTGGACTTGCCGGCGGCCCGCCTCTTGGCCCGCCACCGCCACTTGGCGGCCATGCCGCCCAGCATGCAGGCCTCCGAAGACCCGATGGCCGAGCACCCCACCGTGTCATGGGTCTCCGGCGCGTTCCACAGGTCGGCCAGCAGCTGCACACAACGGTGCTCGAGCTCCGCCGTCTGGGGGTACTCGTCCTTGTCGATCAGGTTCTTGTCGATGGCGATGTCCATCAGATGGTGGATCTCCGGCTCCTCCCACGTCTGGCAGAAGGTGGCCAGGTTCTGGCGGGCGTTGCCGTCCAGCATGAGCTCGTCGACGATGCACTGGTACGCGTCGGCCGAGCGCATCTCCTTGATGGGGAACCTCGTGGACGGGAGGCAATCGTGCAGCTCGCGCTCCGCGTAGATCGAATCGAGCATTCCTTCCCGGACCGATTCCCGCTTGTGCAGTGGCATGGTGCGCTCCCGTCATCCGAAGGTCGAGCGATTCGAATGCGTACCGTACCGGTGCGTCGGGCTTTCGGCTACTGCGCGCGAGTCAACATCGGCACTTGGCGGATGAACTTCGCGCGACCGCGGCGGGGCCGCGTCAGCTGGCCAGCAGTTCCACCTTGACCGGCTCGGCCGGGCGGCGGGTGCGCACGGTGCGGCGGCGAGGGGGCGGAGTGGTGGTGGTGCGCCGGTCGAACGTGTCGGGACGATCCGCCAATTTCGAACGGAGCTGGCGTAGGGCCTTGGTATGGATCTGGCACACGCGGCTCTCGGTCACACCGAGGACGGACCCGATCTCGGTGAGCGTGAGACCGCCGTAGTAGTACATCGTCAATACGGTTCGATCCCGCTCCGTCATGCACTCGATCGCATTGATCAGCGCCTGCTTCGACTCCTTCGCCTCGAATGTGTCCACCGGCCCCACGGCGCGATCCGGGAGCGAATCCCCGAGCGTCGAACGATCGGTGCGGTCGCTGCCGCGCAACACATCGTCGAGGGCCATCATTCCGGCGAACGAAATTTTGCGCAGGGCGGTGTGGAAGTCGGCCGAGCTCATTTCCAGCTCCGCCGCCACCTCGGCGTCAGTCGGCGTACGGCGCAGCGTCGTCTCCAGATGGGAGACCGCCTGCTCCACGGCGCGGGCCTTACTCCGGACCGAACGCGGCACCCAGTCAATGGAGCGCAGCTCGTCGATGATGGCTCCCTTGATGCGCGGGATCGCATAGGTCTCGAAGCGGAGATGGCGATCGAGCTCGAACCGTTCGATGGCATCGATGAGCCCGATGATCCCGTAGCTCGTGAGATCGTCCTCGTCGAAGTGGCGCGGCAACCCCGCCATGACGCGGCCCGCGACGTACTTGACGAACGATGAGTAGTGCTCGATCAGCTCGTTGCGCAGCGTGCGCGATCCGGTCCGTTTGAACTCGGACCACAGCTCGTCGATGTCCTTCTCGACGGTCTCCGACGCAGCCGAGATTTCTCGCGACGTCAGTTCCACACGTCCCCCTCCATCATCTGACGTCTCCGACGGACGCCATTACCTCCGTGAGGCCTCCCTATTTGAGCATGCAGATTTCGGCGCTTCAGGAGTATCCATCACTCTAAATCCACGCGTTTTTGCAGGTAGGTTGCCTAAAAGTTGTCGCTCGGTTGCAGACGAACGGCATCGTGTCGCCCGGTTGTGCGTGCATTTCGCGCGCCCGAGTGTTCAGAGTGCGCGTGCGCGTACGCATGGTCGAGGCACACGCGTGTCGCCGATTGGCGGCATGACACCGTGCGCGCGGTCATGGTCCTTTTGGCCTAGGCGCGCGCGAGGCGGTCCACGTCAGGTCCGACAACCGGCGCGGCGGGCGATGAGGAACCAGGGTGACAGAGGCTGACGATCAGTCCTTGGCACGGGCGCGCAATCTCGTGGTCATACCTGGTGGTGAGCTACCAATCGGCACCCTGGCCGCTCCTCAAGCGCGGTCGGACACCCGCCGACAGAGGGAGCGTGACGATCCCAGTGGACACGCAGATGCGTCCGGTGCACCGCGACGACTTCCGACGTAGTGCGGTGGTTGCCGAAGCCCGCCCGCGGCCGTTTCAGGATCCGGTTCGGCTCGGGGCGGACCGGAGCATCCTGATCGCAGAGGACGATCACAGCTGCCGGTCGGCCCTGCATCAGTATTTCGAGCGGTCCGGCTACCGCGTGACCGACGCCGCGGACGGCCCGGCCTCGTTGCGGGCCCTGTTTCAAAGCTCGGCTGATCTGGTCATTCTCGACCTCGGACTGCCTGGCGTGGACGGCAGTGACGTCCTGGCCAAGATCCGGCGGGACAGCGCCGTGCCCGTGATCGTGTGCTCGGGGCGCGACTCCGAGCGCGAGCGCGTGCGGGCGCTCAACCTGGGGGCCGATGACTTCGTGGTCAAACCGTTCTCCTTCGCCGAGCTCGAGGCCCGGGTCCGAGCGGTGCTCCGCCGGGGCTCTCTTGCACCGGTCAGCCGGCGTCTGCACCATGGCGACCTCGTCATCGACCGCGACACCCGCTCAGTCATGTTGGGTGACGCCGTGGTTCCGATGACCCGCAAGGAGTTCGACCTGCTCGCCTTCCTGGCGGCCTCGCCGGGTCGGGTCTTTTCACGCCAGGAGCTGCTCGAGCGGGTGTGGGGCTCGACCGACGAATGGCAGGGCTGTTCCACCGTGACCGAGCACGTGCGCCGCATCCGGCTCAAGGTCGAAGACGACCCGAACGCTCCTCGCTGGATCGCCACCGCCGGGGCATCGGATATCGCTTCTGTGTCCAGGAGGCGCAGCATTCCGGGAGTTGAGGCGGCACGGAGCTCCTCGGCATCAAGGCGTCGCGCCCACCACAACACCACGATCGAACAACATTTGGTCCTAAGGACCTATTGAGCTGGTCCGACGTTCCCACGACAATTGATTGCGATGAGGGGGACGTCCACATGATGCACGGCTCGCCATGTCGGCACCGTTGGAGTCTCGGAGCCGACGGATCGTGAATCCGCCAGTCGACCTGCAGGCACGGGTGCCGCACGAGGAGAGTTTGCGCCAACCCGCTCCCGAGGCGCAGCCGCCCGCCCGACGAGCCGGGGCAACCAGGACGATCCTCGTCGCCGAAGACGAGGCCAGCTGGCGCCAGGCGCTGCACCGCTATCTCGAGCAGACCGGCTACCACGTGATCGACGCCGAGAACATGGCGACGTCGCTGCGCGCCGTCTTTCGGCAGGAGGCCGACCTCGTCGTCCTCGACCTCGATCGAGACGGTGGCACGGCCGACGTCCTGAGCAAGATCCGGCGGCGCAGCACGGTGCCCGTCATCGTCTGCTCGACCCAGGCCTCAGAGCACGACCGGATCCGCCTGCTCAACCTCGGAGCTGACGACGTCGTCGTCAAGCCCTATTCCATGGCCGAGCTCGAGGCGAGGGTGCGCGCCGTGTTGCGGCGCGGCAGCGCAGCGCCCACCACGACCCTGGACCTGGGCGACCTCGTCATCGATCGTGGGACCCGTACGGTCACCATCGGCGAGGACGAGGTGACCATGACCCGCAAGGAGTTCGACCTTCTGTCCTTCCTCGCCTCGAGCCCCGGGCGTGTCTTCTCGCGCGAAGAGCTCCTGGAACGGGTGTGGGGCTCGACCAGCCGCTGGCAGGGCTGTTCCACGGTCACCGAACACGTGCGCCGCGTTCGGCTGAAGATCGAAAGCGACCCGGAGCATCCTCACTGGATCACGACCGTCCGGGGCATCGGCTACCGGTTCTCGACGCCCCGCGCCGCCTAGGCGCGCGGAGCGCCGCGGTCCGCGTCGCCGGCTACGGCGGAGGGTGCTGGCCGGTCAAGAGGTACCCCCCACCGTCAGGCGTGGCCACCATGGCAAAGAACCGGTCCGCAGGCGACTGGCCCCCGCGCGAGCCGTAGAACGGCGCGTCGAACCCGAACACCCCGCCGTCGGAGGCCACCTCCCAGTACCCACCGCCGCCGGGTGTCGCGGCCATGCCGACGATCGGCAGCGTTGAGGGGCTGGCCGCCCATGGAGCCGTGGAACTGCGCCGTGCCGAACGAGAAGATGCCGCCGTCGGAGGCCACCTCCCAGTAGCCACCGCCATCGGGTGTCGCGGCCATGCCGACGATGGGTTTGTTGAGGGGCTGGCCGCCCATGGAGCCGTGGAACTGCGCCGTGCCGAACGAGAAGATGCCGCCGTCGGAGGCCACCTCCCAGTAGCCACCGCCATCGGGTGTCGCGGCCATGCCGACGATGGGTTTGTTGAGGGGCTGGCCGCCCATGGAGCCGTGGAACTGCGCCGTGCCGAACGAGAAGATGCCGCCGTCGGAGGCCACCTCCCAGTAGCCACCGCCATCGGGTGTCGCGGCCATGCCGACGATGGGCGCGTTGAGGGGCTGGCCGCCCATGGAGCCGTCGAACGGTGCGGCGCCGAACGAGAAGATGCCGCCGTCGGAGGCCACCTCCCAGTAGCCGCCCGGCCCCGCGAGCGCCGCTCCGACGAGCGGCTGGTTCGACGTGACGGGCGGACCGGGAACCGGAGCATTGCCGAACCCGTAGGTGGCCGTGACCTGTGGGCCCGTGATGCCGTTCCCGCAGATGGAGACGAAGGAGTAGCCCTGCGCCCGCAACTCGGTGATGATCTGCGGCAGGGCGGCCACGGTCTCGGAGCGATCACCCCCTCCGTCGTGCATGTCGACGACGGCGCCCGGGAACGCCGCCCCGACCACGTTCTGCACGATCGCCCCGACGCCGGGGCGCGTCCAGTCCCTTGGGTCGACCGAATAGCTCATCGTCGTCAGCCCTCGTCCAGCAACCTCGCTCAGGACCGTCGAGTTCCAGGCGTTGTAAGGGGGACGCACGCATTGCGGCGTGGTGCCGGTGACCGCCCGGATCTCCGCTTGGGTCTGGTCGATCTGCGCCGCGACCCCGCCGGCCGGCAGCGTGGTGAGGTCGGGATGGCTCCAGGTGTGGTCCTCGACCGGGTAGCCGGCGGCCGCGACGAGCTGCGCGTACTGGGGGTAGTTGGCGACTTCCTCGCCGATGTCGAAGAACGACGCCGGCACGCCGTACTGCTGCAGCACCGAGAGCACGGCCGGGGTGAACGGACTGGGCCCGTCGTCGAAGGTCAGGGCGATCACCTTGGCGCCCGCGGTGGCCGCGCCGCCGGGCGCCTGCGAGGTGTAGAAGGCGGGCCCGCCGCCGGCGGCGCCGGCTCCGGGTACGCCCACGACGCCCGCCCCCACGACCAGCGCCAGCGCGGCCGCGGCCCCCGCCGTGGTCACCAGCCACCTCCGGACGCCGTGCACCGCCATCGCGACCACATTCATAGCAACGGATACGATCGCTGGCGCGGCATCCCGGCCCCGGTCGGGCGCCGCGGCGTCCGCCGTGCCCAGAGATGTCCACGCGGTGCGTCCTCTCGGGCCAAAACAGGCCGAAAGGCCCCCCTGCAATCCCCATGTCAACCCTCGCAATTGGGGGTGGCGTCCGCGAAAATAGATTCCTCGGTTCGCGAGGGGGAATGGACGAATGGCTATCGATGTCGGCGGCGCGCCACTCGCGCCGACCGCCGTCCTGGGTCGCTGGCCCGTGGTCGGCCGGTCGCGAGAGCTCAGCCTCTTAAAGGAGGCCATCCGCGACCGCCGCGGGGCCGTGATCGCCGGACCCGCCGGCAGCGGCAAGACCGTGCTGGCCCAGGAGGGAGTCGAGTTCGCGCAGGACCAGGGCATGGCGGTCGCCCTGGTTGCCGGCACCGAGGCCGCCCGTCACCATTCCTTCGGACCCTTCGCGACCCTCCTGTCGACGGGTCTCGCCCTGGTCGGGCCCGAGTCCCACGCCGAACTCCTTCGCTACTACGCCCGCGAGCTTCTTGACGCCGCGGGGGGACGACCGCTGCTCCTCGTGGTCGACGACGCCCATCTCCTCGACGACGGATCGTCGATGCTGATGCACCAGCTGTCCCTCAACGCCTCGGCTGCCGTGCTGGCCTGCGTCCTGACGCGGCGCCGACCGCGACACCGCTCGCCGATCCCACCCTCGTGTTGTGGAAGGACCACGACGCGGCGCGCATCGAGCTGGCATCGCTGAGCGAAGGGGCCATCGAAGAGCTGCTCCACAGCGTGCTCGGCGGCCCGATCGACGAAGCCTCGCTGCGCCTCCTGGCCGAACACACCCAAGGAGACCCGCTGTACCTGCGTGAGTTGGTGACCGGTGCGCTCGAGAGCAACTCGCTGACCGACGAGAGCGGGGTCTGGCGGGTGCGCGGGCCCCTGCAGCCGACCAACCGCCTGGTCGAGCTGGTCAACGTCCGCCTCGGAAACCTCAGCGAGGCCGAACGCCACGTGCTGGAGCTCACGGCGATCGGTCAGCCGCTGGCCCAACCGGCCCTCGACGGGCTGACCGAGCCCGCGGCGGTCGAGTCCCTCGAGGCCAAAGGACTCCTCGCCAGCCGGATGGACGGCCGCCGGCTCCAGGTCCGACTGCCGGATCCCGTGCTCTCCGACGTGGTCCGGGCCAGCATCACGCCGCGGCGTGAGCGCGCGCTCGCCCGGGCGCTGGCCGAGACCTCGGGGAGCCGCCGGCAGGAGGACACCCTGCTGCTCGCCTCGTTGCGTCTCGTCGGGGGTGGCGGCAACGCAGAGCTCCTTCTCGCCGGCGCCAGGGCGGCCCGCGACCAACGCGACTTTGCGCTGACCGAGCGTCTCGCCCGCGCCGCAATGGAGCAGACGGAGAGCTTCGACCCCCGGCTCTTGGCCGCGGAGGCGGCCCACATGGACGGGCGACACGGAGAAGCCCAGCGCGAGCTCGACGCCCTCTGTCTCGACACCGCAACGGCCACGGAACGGATCAGGGTCGCGCTCCTGCGCTTCGACCTTGGCTTCTACACGCGTGGTGCCGCCGATGTCTCGGAGATCGATGCGCTCTTGAAGACGGCGGTGGACCCGGCGTGGCGCGGCGAGCTGTTGGCCCGGCGGCTCTGCGTGAACGGTGCCACCCAGGGTCCCCGCGCCGTCGTCGACGCCGTGGCGGTGCCGCTCGAACAGGGATCATCGGACCCGCGCTCGAGCCTGCACGCGGTCGTGGGCGGAGCCCTGACCCGGACGGGCCGGCTGGAGGACGCGCTCGGCCTGCTCGCCCCCCGGCACGCCCCGGGACCGCACGCGGTCGACCCGGTGGGTACCGAGCCCTGGAGCCCGTTCGGCAACCGCGCGCTCGCCCTCGTCGGCCTCGGCCGACTCGAGGAGGCGGAGGCGTGCATCACGGCGGTGCGCGACGACCTGTCCGTCGGCGCGACGTCACCCGAGGGCGCCATCGTCGCCACCTGCCTCGCGGCCCTCCGCCTGGAGCAAGGTCGGGTCCAGGACGCGTTCCTCCAGTCCGCGAGCGCGGCCGGCACGTTCCTCGACATCGGTCTCCCGGTCGCGGCGCGCCGCTGCTACGCCCTGTCCGCGACGTCGCTGGCCCTGGCCGGCGTCGGCGACAAGGCGGCCGAGACCCTGGTCGAGCTCGATGCGCTCGGCCTGCCCACGGACCTGTCCTACGAGGTCGATGTCCTCCAAGCCCGCGCCTGGGTGTGGGCGGCCGCCGGCGACATGGCGACGGCACGACAGAACCTCGACGTGGCGGTCGAGCTCGCCGTCGAAGTCGGTGACCTGCTCGGCGCCACCGGCGCCCTGCACGGGTTGGCTCGGATGGGCCGGGCCCGCCAGGTGGCCGACCAGCTCGGCGAGCTGGCCGAGCGGGTGGACGGTGCCTTGACGACGGCCCGGGTCACCTACGCGCTCGGCGCAGCCGGCCGGGACAGTCGAATGCTCGAGGAAGCCGCCGGCCTCTTCGAGGGGCTGGGGGCCAACCTCTACGCCGCCGAGGCGCTCGGCGAGTCGGCGGTGCACCTGCGCCGCGCCAGCCTGACCCGCGAGGCAGCCGCCAACCAGCAGCGCGCGGCGCGCCTGCTGTCGCGGTGTGAGGGTGCGGTCACCCCCTTCGTCCGCTCGATCGGTGCGCGGGCGCAGCTCACCCCGGCCGAGCTCGATACGGCGTTGCACGCCGCTGCGGGCAGCACGGACAAGCAAATCGCGGAGTTGATGCACCTCTCCGTGCGCACGGTGGAGAACCGCCTCCACCGCGCCTACCAGAAACTGGGTCTTTCCCATCGGCGTGAGCTGGCCGAAGCGCTGCGCGATCTGCCCGAAGCCTGACCTGAGCAGCGGAACCATGAGGGCCAGAAGTCCCGAGGCAGTGGGGACCTCCGGCCCTACGGTCCGGTCGACCCGCCCTCGATACTGAGGGGGCAAGGAGGCCCACCCCGACCATGACCGCGTCGTCGATCGAGAATTTCCGGGCCCGGTGACCACCACCGGGTCGGGTGCCGGCCGCGCCGAACAGCCTGACTGGCGTCATCGCTTCGTCGAGGACATGGGTGGCCAGGTCCTGGTCCAGGGCACGCCGCGGGCGGTCATGCGCGTCCTGGGCTGGATGATCGTCTGCGACCCCGCCGAACAGACGGCGCCGCAGATCCAAGAGGACGTGGCGTTGTCCGCCGGGAGCGTGAGCACGTCGCTGCGCACCCTCTGTGACGTCGGCGTCCTCGAACGGGTGGCACGACCGGGCGACCGGCGCATCTATTACCGGCTCCGCACGCAGGGATGGGAACGCGTGCTCGAGTCGCGGTTCCGCGCCCTGACCGAGATGCGTCGGGTGGCCGACCGCGCGCTCGCCGCCGGCCGCGGCGAAGCGGATCACCGGCTCGTCGAGATGCGGGACACCTATGCCTTGATGGAGGAAGGGGTCAAGGACCTCCTGCGTCGGAGCCTGGAGCGGAGCGCCGAGAGGTCGAGCGGACAGGCCACGCCGATCCGCCGCTCGCGCTGAACGTCCCGCGCTCCGAGTCCCTCAACGCGCCGCCTCCCATACGGCCCAGCCGGCGAGAGCGAACAGCACGACGGCGGTGACGATGCGGATCGTCGCGATGTTGACCAGCCGCAGCACGCTCTGTCCGGCGACGACCGCCAGCCCGGCCACCGCCCACAGCGCGAGGAGCGATCCGATGGCGACGGAGAGGGCGTCGTGATAGTGGGCGGCGAGGTTGGCCATGAGGATCTGCGTGAGGTCGCCCCATTCGGCCAGGAAGATGACCAAGAACGCGGTGATCACCACGCGTTGATGTGAGGCCACCTCGCGCTCGATGATCTCCTCCTCGCTGCGGGCCTTTCTCGCTTCCCGAAGCGCCAGGACCCCGCCGACGAAGAACATCGCCGCCACGATGGCCTGCAGCGCGCGGTGCGGCAGGAGGTGGAACAGCGCGACGCCGATGGTGACGGCGATCACGACATGCACGGCGAACGCCGCGGCGGCACCCAGCCACACCACGAAGGGGCGGCCCCGCGTCGACAGGACGAGCGAGGCGAACATCGTCTTGTCCGGCAACTCGCCTATGAAGATGATCGGGAAGACGGCGACGATGACGCCCAGCTGCACGAGGACCTTTCTCTCGGACTCGAACGTAGCCCGCCCCGTGCAGTTCGAGGCCCCGGGCATCAGGTGGAACGACGCGTCAACCCGAGGCGGGCTCGCCTCCCCCTCCGGCCCTGGCCGCCTGGTCCAGCAGCGACTGGCCGGTGAGCGCGAAGACGGTCTCGTCGTCATTCCGGCGCCACAAATCGATGAGCTCGAGGGACACCGGGTCACAGCCGTACCGCATCGGCCCCGACGAGTCCAAGATGGCGTCGACGATCGACCGGGCCGCCGCGCCGGGCTCGACCACGCGTGGGTCGGCGTGCTCGCGCCGCAACTCGCCGGTGATGCCGGCCAGCGCCCGATACTCCGGGAAGCGTGCCGCGTCCTGCTCGCCCGTGCTCAGGCGGAACATGTCGGTGTCCACGGGCCCGGGCAGGATCTCGACCACCCGGATGCCGAAGGGCGCCACCTCCACCCGCAGGCTGTCGCCGAACGCCGAGACTGCGGCCTTCGAGGCGCGATAGGCCGAGAAGAACGGCACGGCCGCGATGATCGACGACGAGGTGATCGTGCAGATCACCGCGGGCTGGTTGTCCCGCAACGTCGGGATGGCCGCCGACGTGAGCGCCACGGTGCCGAAGACATTCGTCTCGAACATGCGACGCCAGTCGCCGACGTTCGCGTGCTCGACGGGGAGGTAGTCGGTGTCGACCCCTGCGTTGTTGACCAGCACCCTCAGGTCGGCCGGCAGCTCGAACGTCGTGTGATCGGTGACGTCGAGCCGCCCGACCCGCAGGCGGCCGACGGCCTCGGCCACCATGCCCGCCCCGACGGCGGGGTCCCGCATGGTCGCAACGGTGTCGAATCCCCGGCCCGCCAGCTCGAGCGCGATGGCGCGGCCGATGCCGCGACTGGCGCCGGTGACCAGCGCACTGCCATGGATGTCCACCGCTAGCCGGCCCGCCTGACCTGGTTGTCGCACCTGCCCGACACCAGGAACATCACCCGGTTCTCGTCGATCGTGGTGCCGCCCACGTTGGTGGCGTGATCGATGAACGGCGCTCGCTCGTCCCGCCGGACGGTGGCCTTGTCCATGGCAGACCTCCTCGGACCCAACCTCGACAAAGTATTTCTTGCATGGTGCTGCGACGTCGAACCGCTGCGGCCGCTGGCTACGTTGGGACACCTTATGGGGGCAACCGACGACGGCGCGTCTCGCGTCGGGAGGCCGAGTCGACGATCGCGCGGGCCCGCACTTCCGATGGCGGTGGCGTGCCTGCTTGCCGCCGCCATCGCCCTCGCCGGCTGCTCGTCGGGCCCGGGCAACGTGGGAAAGGCACTCGCAACACCGTCACACTCGGTCGCGCCGACGCCGAACTACGCCAACTCCTGTGCTCCCGTCGGCGAAGATTCGTCGAGCTCCTGTCTGCGCCTCACCCTCGAGGCGATCGATACGGCGCGGGCCGCCGAGGGGCTGGGGCCGATGGCGTTACCGTCGAACTTCGCGCAACTCGACGTGCCCGAGCAGGTGTTCGTCGCCCTGAACCGCGAACGCGTCGACCGCGGGCTTGCCCCATTCGTGGGAATGACGGCGGCACTCGACGCGAACGCGCAGAAGGGTGCCGGCACCGCCACCCTCCCGCCACGACCCGGCCGTGACTACCCGACGGTCGACGCCGAGTGGATCGGGGCCGTGGACAACGGTCTCGACGCCGACTACCAGTGGATCTACAACGACGGGCCCAACGGCGGCGTCCCGAACTGCTCGGACGGCCACACCTCGGGGTGCTGGGTCGACCGAAAGATCGTGCTCGAGCGCTTCGCCTCGCGTCACCTCGTCATGGGCGTCGCCTACGACCCGACGGGTGACACCTCATCCGGCGACCGCGGCGGATCCTCGTTGGCGGCGACCCTGGCCGTGAACGAGCAACCCGGCCCCTACGTCTACTCGTGGGACACCGCGTTGGCCGCCACGAAGGCGGGCACGTTGCGGCCCCTCCGGGCCGTTCCCCCGTCGGAGTCGAACGCCGGCATTGCCGACCCGAAGGACAACGTGCCGCCGGATCCCGACTTCACCCGGATCTGTGGCGGGAATGGGCTCGACAACTCGTCGCCCTGCATCAACGCGGCCCTGAACGCCGTGAACCATGCCCACGCACTCGAGCACGTGCGGCCGATGGTGCTGCCGGCCGGGTTCGCCCAAATGACGGTGCCCGAACAGCTCTTCGTCGCGGTCAACCTCGAACGCGTCGACCGCGGACTCTCCCCCTTCAGCGGACTCACGACGGGCTTGAACGGGAACGCCCAGCGGGGTGCCGACGACGCCAACGACCCACCCGATCCGGGTTCGGCCTACGTCCTCGACGATGCCGAATGGGCGGGGGGCTCGGCCAACGGCCTCGACGCCGTCTACGGGTGGATGTACGACGACGGCTTCAACAGCGGCAACCTGGACTGTCTGCATCGCGGCGCGTCCGGCTGCTGGGGGCACCGCAAAGGCATCCTCGACGACTTCGGTGCGGGCCCCAACCTCGTGATGGGCGCCGCCGTCAACACGACCAGTGACAATCACGGCGGCGACAACGGGGGCACGTCCATGGCGGTGACGCTGGCCGTGGCGGGCGCGCCCGCCCGTGCGCTCGCCTACAGCTGGACCCAGGTGGTGGCCGCGCTGCCCGCCGCGTCGGGCGTGCCGGCAGCGTCGGGCTGAACGGCGTTCGGCTCGGACCGCCCGCGCCCTATCCTGGCCGCCGTGCCGACCGAGTCAGCGTCAGAGCCGCGGACCCAGCTCTACGTCAACGAGGAGTGCTCGAAGTGCCGCTCCGCCCTCGCCATCCTGAACGAGCGCTCCGTCGACGCCCAGCACGTCCGCTACCTCGAGGAGCCACCAACGCGGGCCGACCTCGAACGGCTCATGCGGTTGCTGGCGATCGACGATCCGCGCCTGATGATGCGCACGGGTGAGGCCGTCTACGGCGAGCTGGGCCTAGCGGACGCCACCTCGGCCGAGCTGCTGGAGGCCATCACCGCGCACCCGATCCTGCTGGAACGGCCCATCTTCGTGGTCGGCGACAAGGCCGTGATCGCCCGCCCGCCCGAGCGCCTCCTCGAAATTCTTTGAGCTCCCGGGCGCCCGCGCGCCCGCGCCAGGCCACCCGATCCTGGGCGTGCCAGGTCGGCCACCCGTATGGTGGGCCCACCCCGCACCCATGAGCGCAGGAGGACGGACATGACGTCGCAACTGCTGATCTTCGGCATCCTTGGCCTCGCGACCACGGCGGTCGCCTTCTCCGTGAACCGCCATCTGTTCACCGCCCCCACCGCCGCCGCCGGCACGGGTGCCGGGCGCGTCACGTTGCTCGAGGGCGTCTATTACGTCGTGGGCGTCTGCTCGATCGTGCTCGGCTGGTACTTCAACGTGCGCTACACGCACACCTATCACGACGCGAACTACTGGAACTACACCAAGATGCTGTTCTCCAACTGGGCGGCCGACTCTGCGGCCCAGGACTACGTCATCGTGAACGTGATCCTCTTGCCGTTGTGGACGATCGTGGAGGGCAGCCGGCGCGGCCTCAAGTGGGCCTGGATCTTCTTCGTCATGAGCCTCTTCACGAGTCTGGCGTTCGCCATGGCGATGTTCCTCGCCTTCATGGAGCGCCAGCTGCGCTACAACAACGCGCTCGCTCAGGTAACGGCCGCTCCGGCGGCGGCAGCGGCCCCCTCGAGCACCGCGTAGCCGCAGTTGTAGCCGGGGATGAACGTGACCCCGGGGCCACCGTGGCACCCGGCCCCGCACATGAAGAGGCCCGCGACCGGCACCGGATTGTCCGGCCAACCCCGCGGCCCGGGCCGGAACGGGCCCATGAACTCGGGCTGGAGCAGCCCGTGGGTGAAGTCGCCGCCCGTGCAGCCGAACATCAGCTCGTAGGTGAAGGCCGGGTAGTTCAGTTGACGCTCGATGAGGTCGGGGAAGTTCGGCGCCGCCGACGCGATCTTGGCCACGATGCGATCGGCCATCTCGTCGCGTAAGCGGTTCTGCGCCTCGCGGTCGGCCCCGATCGGCAGGTAGAAGGCGAAGCTGCTCGCCGCGTGCATCCCCTCGGGCGCCAGGCTCGGGTCGTCCAAGGACGGGATCTGCAGGTTGAACGAGGGTGACGCCGGCACCTCGCCGCGCACGCAGCCCTCGAAGTCGCGCTGCATCTGTTCTGCGGTGCCGAAGAAGGTCACGTTGCGGCCCCACGACGACCCGTTGAGCGCCTCGTAGGGCCCGCGGTACTCGGGTAGCCCGCGCAGGGCGAAATGAGCCTGGAAATAGGCGGCGCGGTGGTCGATCGCCTGCACCCGCCGGGCGAACGCGTCGGGCAGCGACTCGGGATCGAGCAGGTGGGCGAACGTGGCGGTGGGGTCGAGGTTCGAGACCACGACCGGGGCCGTGACCACTTCGCCCTCGCCCAGCTCGACCCCGCGGACGCCTCCGCCGTCGGTCACGATGCGCGCCACCTTGGCGTGGCGGCGCAGCTCGCCCCCGTAGCGCTCGAAGAGCGAGAGGAGATGGTCGGCCATGGTGCCGAGGCCGCCGCGCACCTTCGACATGGTCGCGGTGCCCGGCGACGCCAGCGCGAACGCCAGGCACAGCGCGCTGCCCGGCGAGTAGGGACCCCGATAGGTCGAGTTGACGGCGAGGAAGCTCAGCATGCTCCGCACCGGCGCGTGCTTGACGGGATCGGGCAGGTATCGGTCCACCACGTCCATGACGCTGCCGAACATGGCCATGCGCAGGGCCTCGCGTTCGGCCTCGCTGGTGGCGCTCTCCCACATCTCGTCCAAGGACTTCGGCGGCCGCCGCACGTCGAAGCGCCCGATGGCGCGCGCCGGCGCCTCGGCCCAGGCGGCCACTTCGGCCATGCCGAGCACCGCCTCGATCCCGAGCGTCTCGCCGAGGTGCTCGAGGAGCTTCTCGGGGTCCGAGTACAGAAGGATGAGGGACTGGTCGCCGTCGCCGATGCTGGCCGACTGGACCTCCGGCTCGTAGATCGGGCAGGACCCCAACTCGAGGTCCTCGAAGATCTCGTTGGGCACCGGGAACTGGATCGAGCCGGCCAGCTCGAAGCGGTAGCCCCGGATCAGCTCGGTGGTCGAGGCCATGCCGCCGATGAAGTGGTTCTTCTCCAGGCACAGCACGCGCATGCCGCCCCGGGCCATGACCGCGGCGGCAGTCAGCCCGTTGTGGCCCGCACCGATGACGATGGCGTCGTAGTCGGGCATCGGGACGGCACTGTACCGACCGTCCACCGTGGGCGCCGAGTTCGAGGTCGTCAGTGTGCGGTCAGCGACGAAGCGCCGCGTTCGTGGTCGGCGTGGCACGCTGCTCGGCGAAGCGCTGCGCGCAGCGGTCCGAGCAGAAGTACACCCGGTGCCCGTCGTGGTCGGCCGAGGCCGGGGCGTGGGCCGTCTCGACCTGCATGCCGCAGATTGGGTCGCGGGCGGTGCGCCCGGCGGTGCCGAGTCGCTCCCGGTTGCGGTAGGCCCAGTACAAGAGCCCGAACAGCGCCCAGGAAGACGATGTTCAGGTAGGTCGTGTAGTTCCAGGAGAAGTCGGCGGGGGCAACGGTGGCCGGCCGCATGGTCGGAACGAGACCGGCGGCGTGGAAGAGGATCTCGGTGAGGAGGCCCGCCGTCGACATCAGGGCCCAGAACACGGCGAGCATGCGCAGCATCAAGCGCGTGCCGTAGTAGCGGCGATAGATCAGCAGGAGCGGGAACGTGATCAGGTCCGCGAAGAGGAACGCGATCACGCCCCCGAAGGAGATGCCGCCGTGCCACAGCGCGGCCGCCAGCGGGACGTTGCCGATGGAGCAGACGAAGCTGATGATCGCGATGAACGGACCGACGATGACGTTCTCGAGGCTCGTCCAGAACCCGTGGCCGGTGATGAAGAGGGCCTGCCAGACCGACGCCGGCACGAGGACGGCCAGGAACCCTGCCACCACGTAGCCGATGACGAGCTCGCGTCGCACCATGGTGAGGTCCGCCATCGTGTAGGTGGCGCTGTCCGCCCACTTGGCGGGCGAGCGCACGGTGGTGCGCCAGGGTGCCGGTACAGGGGTGGCCGCCTGCGACTCGTCCGGGTGCGCCGCGTGCACGTGGTGGGTGGGATCCGCCTCGGCGTCGAGACGAGCCCGGGCGGCGACGACCAGTCGCCCCCGCAGCCACAGCGCGCCCAGCGTGGCGAGCAGAAGGATCATGATGACGCCCCCGACGAACTCGCTGACCGCGAACTGCCACCCCATCAGCACGACCAGCACGATGCCGAGCTCGATCACCAGGTTGGTCGAGGCGAACATGAAGACCATGCGCGGCGACGTAATCGGCGCCCCGGACGAAGAGCGACTTGGCCATGGCCGTGGCCGCGTAGGAGCACGACGACGACACCATGCCGTAGCCGGTGGCGCGGGCGACGGCCGCCGGGCCGTGGCCGCCCAGCTTGCGGCGCAACGCGTCGCGACTGGCGAAGGACTGGACCGCGCCGGAGATCCCGAAGCCGAGCACCAGCGGCCACAGCGTGACCCAGAACATGAAGAACGCCTCGCGCAGGGACCGTCCGACGTCCACCAGGACCGGCGCGGTGGCGAGCGTCGCCGACACGGCGCTCAGGAGCGCACGAGCCGCCCGATGGCGGCGGACGCCTCGTTCAGCTTCTCCGTCGCCTCGTCGCCGCCCTTGCGCACGGCATCGGAGACGCAGTGGGCCAAGTGGTCATCGAGCAGTTCGAGGGCCACGGCCTGCAGCGCCTTGGTGGCCGCCGACACCTGTTCGAGGATCTCGATGCAGTAGCGGTCCTCGTCGACCATGCGCTGGATGCCGCGGACCTGGCCCTCGACCCGGCGCAGGCGCTTCTGGACGGCTTCCTTGTTGTCGATGTAGCCCGGCCGCATGGCGCCCTCCGTCTGCTCGCTGAGTACCTAATACCCCTATAGGGTATCAAGAGCGGCAGCCTGTTTGCCCAGAACACTCCCGGGCCAGGCTCGGGCCGTCGAGGGCGCCCAGACGCGGCGACGGACTCCCCCGCGACGCGGAGGAGCCGTCACCACCGGTACCGCCTGATGGGTTGCCCGGCGGCGGCGGACCGCGACTCGCTCAGACCGGTTCGTCGCCCTTGATCGTCACGCGCTGGATGACCCGGTGCTGGTCACCGAAGTCGCCGACCACCGAGTGTTGGGTGGCCCGGTTGTCCCAGAAGCCGACGTCGCCGGCGGTCCAGTGGTAGCGGACCACGAACTCAGGCCGCACGGAGTGCGCATAGAGGAAGGCCAGCAGCGCGTCGCTCTCGAGCGGCTCGAGCTCGACGATGTGCGACGTGAAGCCGGGGTTCACGAACAGCGCCTTGGCCCCGGTTTCAGGGTGGGTGCGCACGACCGGGTGCACCACCGGCTCGAGCGCGGGCAGTTCGGCGCCCTCCCACTTGCCGTCGCCGAAGCGGTCGAGCACGCCGCTGAACTGCGCCCGCCCGTCGTGGACGGCATGGAGCGTGGAGAGGTAGCCCTGGAGGGACGGGCTCAGGGCCTCGAACGCGGCCTGCTGGTTCGAGAACGAGCGTGTCGCCGCCGGCCTGTGGGATCACGACCGCCTCGCAGGATCGAGCCCGCGGGCGGACGGCTGCACGAAGGTGACATCGGTGTGCCAGTGGATGCCCTGGTTCTTCGTGGCGACCTTGCCGTAGGTGGCGTAGAGCTCGCGGGTCTTCGAGTAGTCGATCTCGAACAGGTTCGGATAGCCCTCGACGCTGGGCACGACGGGTGACCCTCGGTGAGCTCGCCGAAGCGGGCGGCAACGACTGGTGCTCGGACTCGTTGAGGTGCTGGCCGGGGAAGAACACGACCTTGCGCTCGAGCCAGACCCTGCGGATACGCGCGATCGTCTCGTCGTCGGCTTGACGGAGGTCGACGCCACGGATCACGGCGCCGATGGAATTGCGAGAGCGGGTGACCTCGAGATCGGTCGGCCGGCAAGGGTGGCTGGTCATCGATGGCTGTCTCCTGTTCTGGTGGTTGGTTGATCGGCGGGTCAGTAAGGTGCGTGGACGCGGTCGTGGAGGATCGGGGCCGTGCTGCGCCTTCGGCCGCCTCGTCCACGCCGAGTTCGGCGAGCAGGCGGGAGCGGAGCGCGCCGAAGGCCG
The DNA here is from genome assembly GCA_963769095.1 of uncultured Acidimicrobiaceae bacterium. Lineage (GTDB taxonomy): Bacteria > Actinomycetota > Acidimicrobiia > Acidimicrobiales > RAAP-2 > Bog-473. The sequence continues at coordinate 201,118 of CAVYKO010000008.1, read as the reverse complement.
GATCGCTCCGCAGGCGGGGGCCGTCGAGGTCGACCGGGAGGTCGAGCGAGACAGGCGGCCCTCGGTCAGGACGAGCACCCGGTCGGCGAGCAGGATCGCCTCGTCCACGTCGTGGGTCACGAGCACGACGGCCGGGTGGTGGCGTTGGCAGAGCTCGCACGACGAGCGCGTGCATGCGGATGCGGGTGAGCGCATCGAGGGCGCCGAATGGCTCGTCGAGCAGCAGCAGTTCGGGCTCGCGCACGAGGGCGCGGGCCAGCGCGACCCGCTGGGCCTCGCCGCCTGAGAGCGTCTTCGGCCAGTCGTCCTCGTGGCCGTCGAGGCCGACCTCGGTCGAGTGCGGCCTGGCCGCGTCCGCGGCGTCGCGGCCGTGCGAGCCCGAGCATCGACGTTGCTCGAGCACCTTCGCCCACGGCAGCAGGCGGGGGTCCTGGTAGACGACGGAGCGGCTGAGCGGGGACGAGAGATCGCCGACGGCGCCGGGGTCGAGGCCGGCCAGCGCGCGAAGGATTGTGCTCTTGCCGGATCCGCTGCGGCCGAGCAAGGCGACGAACTGACGCCGGCCGATCGTCGAGGTCGATTCCGCGGAGCACGTCCCGCGTCGCCGAAGCGAGCGACGTCAGGCCCCGGACGACGACAGCCGCGTCGCCCGGGAGCGTGCGGTGGTCGGCGACTTCGGGCGCGAAGGGTCGTCGTCATCGTCCGGGCTGCCAGCGCAGCAGGCCGGCTTCGAGTGCGCGGACGAAGACGTCGGTCAGGAGGCCCAAGACGGCGTAGCACGGCGAGGCACACCACGATGACGTTGGACTGGAAGTACGTCTGCGCCTGGATCGATCAGGTAGCCGAGACCGCTCGACGCGTTGATCTGTTCGGCGAAGACGAGCAACAGCCAGGCGACGGCCATGGCCATCCGCAGGCCGACGAGGAAGCCGGGCAGGGCGGCCGGCAGGACGATGCGCCGAATGCGTGCCAGCCGTCCGAGGCCGACCACGTCTGCCAGCTCGCCGATAACTCGGATCGATGGACCGGATAGCGGCGTAGGTGTTGATGTAGATCGGGAACATCACGCCGAGGGTGATCATGCGAGATCTTCGGCGGTCTCGCCGACGCCCAGCCACAAGACGAACAGCGACTCGAGCCCGATGATGGGGACGAAGCGCAGCACCTGGACGTTGGCGTCGATCAGGCTCTCGCCCGTGCGGCTCAACCCGGCGGCGACCGCCAGCGCGGCACCGATGGGCACGCCGATGGCGAGGCCCCAGAACACGCGCTGGAGCGACGCCCACAGCGCCGACGGCAACGTGCCGTTGGCGATGAGGTGCGCGCCGGTCGAGACCACCGTGGTCGGGCGCGGCGAGGTCCTGCGGCTGGATCCATCCCAGGAGCGACGCCACCTCCCAGACCGCGACCAGCAGGGCGACGCCGAGGAGACGACTGGGTCCCGCACCGAGCTTGGTTCGGCGTCGTGACGGGACTCCGCTGCGTGGCGGTCGGGAGCCGGACCAGCGCCGTCGGCGCCGCCGCGTTGCCGCGGCCAGACTGCGTCGTGCGCCACCCGGCGCCGGCAACGCAACGTCGGGGCGGGTCAACGAGATCGTCACGACCCCTGTTCCGCGGTGACGATCGTGTTGTAGCGGGAGTCGAACTCCTGGCGTCACGCTCACGTGGGCGGGGATGACCCCGGCCGCCAGGTAGAGGTTCGCCAGGTTCTGTTGCGGCGTCGAGCAGCGCGCCCGGGAGCGGGAAGAACTTCGAAGCGCCGACCACGGAGGAGACGTAGGCCGCCCGGGCCGGCCTCGAGGCCGTACTGGCCCTCGTACATGGTCTGGATGACGGCCTGCGGATGGGCCGCGAGGTACTTGTAGGCCTTGATCAGGCGGGTGATGTAGTCAGCCAACGCGGCCGAAACGCCCTTGTTGGACAAGGCCGAACCGTGGCGACGATGAACTGGACTTCTCGGTCACGGCGGCCGGGTGCGCGATCACCTGCGCGGTCGGATTCGACTGGAGGTAGGCGCTGAGGAGTGGCTCCACCTCGATGGCCGCGTCGGCCGAACCCACCCTGCAGCGCCGCCGCGACCTGCGTGGTCGGGAGGTTGACGATCGTGATGTCGTGCAAGCCGCAGAGCCCGGCGGACTTCAACCCCTCGAGCAAGGCCGACTCGGGCGCCGTGCCCTCCTGGAAGGCGACCCGCTTGCCCTTGAGGCCGGCCCAGGACTTGATGGAGTGCTGACCCAGGCGCCGAGACCAGCGCGTACGAGCTACCGGCGTCGCCCAGCCGGCCACGGCGGTGACGTGCTGCTCGGCGGCCTGGGCGAAGATCAGCGGGGTGCTCTGGATGAAGCCGACGTCGATGGAGCCGCCCTCGAACGCCTGGAGCATCGGCGGGCCGCCAACGAACTCGGAGTACTGCACCTGGTAGGGGAAGTTCTGGTTCTGATGCCCGAGTTGGAGCGCCGTCGACAGGTTCTTCAGTTGCTCGCCGACCCGCAGCACGGTGCCCGGAGGGATCGTCGCGGCCGGCCCGGGTGTGCCGGGTCGAGAGCGACGAGGCGCCAGCACCGCCGGCGGTCGACCATCGTGATCAATGCGGCCGACGCCAGGGCGGCAGCCATCGTCAGGAGTTGCCCTTTGTCTTCATTCCCTATTGAATTACTAAAGATGATGGGAATTGTCAACAATTATCTCTCGAAGTTCGAGAGCGCCCCTGCTCAGAGCGTCCTTCCACCGGCAACCGCGACGCTGCTCGACCCCTCAGAGGGACGGCGCGGCCCGCCAACCGGCATTGGAGGGTCAGACGGGGACAGAACCGACCGGCCGGCGCCGTCGCCGGCGGTCATGCAGGCAGCGCGGTCATCAGCTCGAAGAAATGGCCGTCGGGATCGTCGAAGTAGACGCCCCGGCCACCGAAGCGATGGTTGATCTCACCCGGCTGGCTGCGCATCGGATCCGCAAACGTGGCCGTCCCGAGCTCCAGCAGGCGCGCGTAGCCGGCATCGAAGATCGCCTCGTCGACGAGAAAGGCGATGTGCATCGACTGCACGTCGCCGAGTCTTCGAAGTCGAGGGTGACGCCACCGACCTGCAGCGGCTCGAAATGTGGGATGACCGCCGGACCGGGCTCGACGCCGAGGATGTCGCCCAAGAACCGCGCCGAAGCCTTCCTGTCCTTGGCCGGAACGATCATGTGGTTGATCTCGATGCTCATGGTCCCTCCTTGTCCTCGTCCACAGTAGGGACCCACGACTCGGGCTGCCTGCGGATCGGCAGGATCTGGCAGGCCTCGACTACGCCCACACCGGCGCGATGGTGCGCTGGTAGTTGCGACCTCCGACGCGGCTGATCACGAAGAGGACCGGCGGGGGGATCTCGCGGCGCAACCCGCGCACGTCGTCGGCGTCGGCGCCGTCGAGCAGCCAGGCGAACATCGTGCCCTGGTTGCCCCGGTGAGCTCGGCGAACCTGCTTCACCGCCCCCTTGACTTCGGGCGTGGCGTGCAACTCGGCCCCGTGCGGCTCCAGGTCCCGCTCCTCGTGGTCCAGGTGCAAGGTCAGCACCGCCTCGAGGTCCCCGATGGCGTCCCGGGCGGCGCGGGCGTTCGCCGCGGTCGGGTCGGCGTGCAGGACGTCGACCCGCTTGTCGGCCGAATCCAACGCCGTCAACATCTGCGCGTGCTCGCCCTTCAGCTCCCCGGTCAGCGAGTCCTCGACCCCGAGCGAGCGGAACACGGGCCAGAAGATCGTCTCCTCGTCCTCATGGTGATGGTGCATCTGGAAGGCGAGGTTCTTCCAGGCGGCGGTGAGCTCGTCGGCGCGCTGGCTGTGACCCGGCCGGGAAGGACTCGAGCGCGGCATCGAAACGGCGGAGATCCCGGCGGAAGGCCGCATGGATGATCGTGTTCATGGTCAGATGCTCGCTCATAGCGCCGTCCTCCAGGTCGGGTTGTCGACGGTATACGTGTCGATGTCGGTCTGCATCTTCAGCAACGCACCGCGATCGCCCTCGCCGGCGAGGACACGGCCGACCTGACGGAAGAAGTCGAACCGCTCCACTCCCGGGGTGATGAACACCAGCGCTTCGGCGTCGCAGCCGACGCTGGCCGCGAACGCATGCACGACGCCGGGAGGGACCACTGCCAGGTCGCCCGCTGTCGCACGCGTCAGCTCCTCACCCGCGAGTATGTCGAGGCTCCCGTCCACCACGTAGAACGCCTCGCTGTAGATGGTGTGGCGGTGCGGGTTGGCGCCGAGCGCGCCGTCGGTCAAGCGGACATGGTGCGCACTGAGCGCTCCCCCGGTGGCATCGGCGTCGAGCAGCAGGCGAACGGAGTCCGGGCCGTACGACAGCGTTTCGGCCGTCGCCGCACGGGCAATGGCGATACTTGCGACATTCCGCGCCGCTGGTCGGCGCCCCGTAGAGCGCGAGCAGTCGCTCCGCGACGGGCGCGTCCGCCGGCACCGTCACCTCGGGCCCCAAGACGCCCTTGGCGCGCATGTCGTCGAGTGGCACCGCGTCTGTAGAACCCGTAGACGACTTCTGCGAGCTCGGGGTCGACGACGTACCCACTGCCCCGTCGCCTGGGCCAGGTCCCAGCTGTGCACGAGGACTTCGCCCAGGTTCATGACCACGGCGGCACCCGCCGGGAAGGTCCCGTAGAAATAGGCGCGGTCGCCCTCCAGACCGCCGTCCCGCCACGAGGCGACGTTGTCGCGCCCCAGCTCGTCCCACAACGTGCCCAGCGACAGACCATCACCGACCAGGTCACCGTGATCGTCGCTGCCGCCCGGTTGCCCGCCGTTGACCCGGGTCATCATGACCACCTCGCCGAGCGTGTGGTTGAGGAGGCGCCGCACGTCCCACCCGGCGCACGGCGTCGGGAGGGTCAGCTCGTCAGGGCGCAGGGCCGCCACCAGCTCGGCACCCTGCTTCCAGGACAGTTCCAATGCATCGATGGGATCCACGCCGGCCTCCTCACAATAGACTAGAGTGATATTCTGATCGAAATGAGGTTCTAATGTCAAGCGGTTCGGCCCCTCCGAAGCGGCAGTACGACGCGCGGCGGCGGCGCGAGCGGGCGGCGGAGGAACGGCGGGCGACGAGCAACCGGGTCCTGGACGCGGCCACCCGGCTGTTCGTGGCCAAGGGGTACACGGCGACGACCATGGCCGACATCGCCCGCGAGGCCGGCGTGGCGATGCAGTCGGTGTACACGGCGGGGCGGAGCAAGGCCGACCTCTTGAGTGCCGCGGTCGAACGTGCCGTCGCCGGCGACGACCAAGAGGTCATGGTGCACGAGCGTCCCGCCGTCAGGCTGATGGCGGAGGAGCCCGACCCCATTCGCCAGATGCAGATGGCCGCCGCCTTCGTCCGCGACATCCAAGAGCGATCGGAACCCATGCAGGTCGCGTACCGGGAGGCCGCGGCCGTTGACGTCAAGGTCGCGGCCGCGGTCGAGGCCGCACACCGCCGGCGGCGTGAGACGGTCGGCTTCCTGATCGCCGCTGATGCCGGCGGACCGGCTCCGGCACCCACCCGAAGAGTGTGCCGACACCCTGTGGGCAGTGGCGAGCACCGAGACGCTCCGGCTGTTGCGCACGGTCCTCGGGTGGTCGTGGCCGGAGGTGGAAGCGTGGCTGGCCCGGACATTCGAAGATCTGTTGTTGAAACCGGAGTCGTAGGCCGCGGGCGGCCCGGCCCGGCCGGCACAAGCCCGGCAGCCCCGCGTTAGTTTGGGCGCCATGGCAAGCGAAGGTCTGCATGAGCCCGCAGAGCTGTTGGACGAAGCAACGATCGACCGCCACCGCGCCTTCACCTCGCTGATCGAGGAGCTCGAGGCGGTCGACTGGTACGACCAGCGGGTGCAGGCGACGAACGATTCGAGCCTGGCCGACGATCCTCGCCCACAACCGCGACGAGGAGAAGGAGCACGCCTCCATGACCCTCGAGTGGCTGCGCCGGCGCGATCCGGTGCTCGACCGGCACCTCCGGACCTATCTGTTCACCACCGAACCGGTGACCGAGGTCGAGGTCGAGGCGGAGGCGGGCGGCGAAGCCGGCGGCGCGTCCTGACGGGCTCGCTCGGCATCGGCAGCCTGAAGGGAACCGACTGATGGACCACCTCTACCGCGACCTGGCCCCGATCTCGGAGGCCGCCTGGGTCCCAGATCGAGGACGAGGCCAAGTGCCGCCTCGTCACGCACCTGGCGGCCCGCAAGCTGGTCGACCTGGACGGACCGAACGGCTGGGCCCACTCGGCCACCGACCTCGGACGCATCGAAGAGGTGGCGAGCCCGGCCGAGGGCGTGCCGCGCGCTCCAGCGCCGCGTGCTCCCGCTGGTCGAGCTGCGGGCAGACTTCGCCGTTTCGCGCGAGGAGCTCGACGACGCCGACCGCGGGGCGGATGACATCGAGCTGCGCGAGCTCGACGAGGCCGTGCGCCACATCGCGCTGGCCGAGAACGACGGCGGTCTTCCACGGCTATGCCGGCCGCCGGCATCCTCGGCATCACCGAGGAGAGCTCGCACCCCCCGATCTCGATCGGTGCCGACATGGAGCAGTACCCCAAGGTGGTCGCCGCAAGCCACCGACGTCCTGCGGCGGCCGGCGATCGGACGGCCCCTACGGGCTGGCCATCGACCCCGCCATCTACACGGGCATCGTGGAGACCGCCGAAGCACGGCGGCTACCTGCTCCTCGACCACCTGCGCCAGATCCTCGGCGGCGCCGGTGGTGTGGGCGCCCGGCGTCGAGGGCGGCGTGGTGCTGAGCCTGCGCGGCGGCGACTTCGTCCTGCGACGAGCGGCCAGGACCTCTCCGATCGGCTACCGGGACCACGACGCCGAGGTGGTCCGGCTCTACGTCGAGGAGAGCTTCAGCTTCCGGGTCGACGAGCCCGACGCCGCGGTGGCGCTCACCCGGGGCTGACGGTCGCGGCGCCGGCGGTCGCGGCGCCGGATCGCCACCCGGGTCACCCCTCGGCGGTCACCGTCTTCAGGGCACGTCGAGCGAGTTTCGCGCACGAACCGAGCGAGCGACTTGCCCGTCTCGTCCGCCACCCACGCCTCGAACGCGACGCGGAACGCAGCCGATCCCGGCCTCGGCGGCCAGTGACGCACCGGGTTCCTTCACGCCGCGCCGGCGGAGCGCGTCGGCCAGCGCCGACCGCCAGCGTGGCCAACTTGATGAGCTCACGCTCGCTGCAGCTCCACGCTGCCCCCGACGATGGCGAACCTCGTCCGCGGCGAACTCGCGGCGCTCCTCGAAGATGTCGGTGCCGGCCGCCATCAGCGCCGCCGCGATCGCCTCGATCGGGGCCAGCGATGCCGGGCGCATCGAGCACGTGGGTCACGAGGAACTCCTGGAGCGCCCCGGCCCCACCGAAGAGGACCTCCCGCTTGTCGGCGAAGTGGCGGAAGAAGGTGCGCTCCGTCAGCCCCGCCCGCCCGGCGATCTCCTCCACCGTCGTCTTGTCGAAGCCCTGGTCCCGGTACAGCTCCATCGCGGCGCGTCTCGAGCCGGCCGCGGGCGTCGGGCTCCCATCGCATGCGGCGTCGATCATAAGGGGGGATGACAGTGACTGTCATGATGTGTAGAGTTGACGTCAGTAAATGACATCACTCGTCCTCCCCGGCCGACAGGCCGTGGGCGGCTCTCACCTGGAGGTTTCTCATGCGTGTCTTTGTCACCGGCGCATCCGGCCACATCGGTTCGGCCCTGGTCCCCGAGCTGATCGGGGCCGGCCACGAGGTCATCGGGCTGGCCCGCTCGGACGAGTCCGCCCTCGCCCTGAAGGAACTCGGCGCCGAGGTCCAGCGCGGCGACCTGGACGATCTCGAGGCGCTCGCCGCGGCCGCCGCGGCGGCGGACGGCGTCGTCCACCTGGCCTACCGCCACGACCTGGCCTTCGGCGGTGGCCCGACGGCTTCTCCGCGGCCGCGCAGCTCGACCTGCGGGCGATCCAGGTCATCGGCGCTGCGCTCGAAGGCTCGGGCAAGCCGCTTCGTGACCACGTCGGGCACCTTGCTCCTCGCGCTCGCCGCGCTGGGGCGGACCGGCCTCGAATCGGACGCGCTCGAGGGCGGGCCGCGGGTCGATTCGGAGAACGCGACGATCGCGCTCGCCGAGCGGGGCGTGCGGTCGTCGGTCGTCCGCCTCGCGCCGCTCGTGCACAGCACGCTCGACCATCACGGCTTTGCCTCCCAGCTGATCGCCGCCGCCCGCACGAGGGGCGCCTCCGCCTATGTCGGTGACGGCTCGAACCGCTGGCCGGCCCTGCACACCCTCGACGCCGCCCGGCTCTACCGGTTGGCGCTCGAGTCCGCCCCCGCCGGGACCCGGCTGCACGGCGTCGGTGACGAGGGCGTGCCGTTCCGGCAGATCGCGGAGGTCATCGGTCGCCCCCTCGACTCCCGGTTGTGTCCATCGACCCCGAGGACGCCGCGGCGCACTTCGAGGCCCTCGCGCCCTCGTGCAGCGGGACAACCCCACTTCGAACGCGCGGACCCGCGAGCTCCTCGGCCTGGCAGCCGACCCACGCCGGGCTGATCGAGGACCTGGAGGAGGGCCACTACTTCGAGGGCGTCGGCGCCGAGCGCCTGACCCGGTTCTCGGGGGCCTACGGTCGCGGGAAGCCACGCCGGCGGGTAGAGGTTGTACGGGGAGGGACACGAGAAGAGGAGACGACCATGGCGACCGCTCTGAACAAGCCGCTCTACACCGCCGAGGCCAGCGTGAAGGGAGGGCGCGACGGGCACGGGCGATCTTCCGACGGCATCTTGGACCTCGACATCCGGCCCCCCGTCGAGATGGGAGGGGCCGGCGGCGGCACCAACCCCGAGCAGCTCTTCGCCCTCGGGTACTCCGCCTGCTTCCAGAGCGCCATGAGCGTCGTCGCGCGCCGGATGGGCGCCGACACCAGCGACTCCGAGGTCACCGGGAGGGTGACGATCGGCACCATCGGCGGCGGCGGGTTCGGATCTCGCCGTCGAGCTCGATGTGCACATCCCGGGCGTCGACGAGGAGACGGCCGAGAAGATCGTCGAGGCCGCGCACCAGGTCTGCCCCTACAGCAACGCGACCCGGGGCAACGTCGAGGTCACCCTCAAGGTGGTCGTGACCCGACGGGCACCCGTCGGACGCGCGGTCGGTCAGCCGGCCGCCGGCTCCGTGTCCCGTCCGCCGGGTGCTCGCGCTCGCGGGACTCGACCGGCTGGCCCCCGACCGAGCGGCGGACCGCGGCGTGGAGGCTGTTCGGCGTGAGCACCCCGAGATAGCGGCCGTCGTCGACCACGGGGATCCAGCGGACGTCGTGCTGGAGCATCTCGCCGAAGGCCGCCCGCAGCGAGGTGCCCAGCGGGACCTGGACCTCGAAGGGGACGAGGTTGTCCTCCACCGTGCCGGTCAGGCTCGGGTCGAGGTCGATCCACCCGCGCAGATCGGACGCCTCCGTCGACCACCACCGCCCACCGGCTGTCCGCGCCGCCGGCCGCGCGGCCGGGCGTCGAGCATGCTGAGCGCGGGGCCGACCTCGGGCGGGTGGAAGAGCGAGTCGGCGTCGATGGGCATGACGGCCAGCCGCCGCACGCCGCGGTCGGCGCCCACGAAGTCGGCGACGAACGGCGTGGCCGGTCGGCCGAGGATCTGGTTCGGCGTGTCGTACTGCTCGAGATGCGCGCCCTTGGACAGCACCGCGATGCGGTCGCCGAGCATGCGTGGCCTCGTCGATGTCGTGGGTCACGAAGACGATGGTCTTCTTCAGCTTCTCCTGGAGCTCGAGGAGCTGCTTGCTGCAGGCGCTGGCGGGTCACCGGGTCGACGGCGGCGAACGGCTCGTCCATCAACAGGACGGGCGGATCGGCCCCGAGGGCGCGGGCCACCCCGACCCGCTGGCGCTCACCGCCCGAGAGCTCGTGGGGGAAGCGGCGGCGGTACGCGTCGGGATCGAGGCCGACGAGCTCCAGCAGCTCCACCACCCGGTGCGTCGACGCGCTGCTTGTCCCAGCCGAGCAGGCGCGGGACGGTGGCGACGTTGTCCCCCACCCGCCGGTGCGGGAACAGCCCGCCCTGCTGGATCACGTAGCCGATGCCGCGGCGCAGCTGCACCGGGTCGAGCTTCAGCACGTCGGTGCCGTCGATCAGGATCCGGCCGCCCGGAGGGCTCGATGAGCCGGTTGATCATCCGCAGCGTCGTGGTCTTGCCGCAGCCCGACGGGCCGACCAGGACGCAGATCTCGCCGTCGGGCACCGCGAGGCTCAGCTCCTTGACGGCGACCGAGTCGGCGCCATAGCGCTTGGTCACCGCGTCGAGCGTGATCACCGGAGCAGAGGTTACCGACCCCCGGCGTCGCCAACGCCCGATCGCTCTCGTCGACGTGCGTGCGGCGATCGCCGGTAACGTCGGCCCGATGCTGATCGGGGCCAACCCGTTCTTCCGCTGGAGCTACGTCACCGACAATTGGAGCCAGATCTGGGCCGACCTCGTCCAGCACATCGAGCTCAGCCTCATCGCGGTGGGCATCGGCACCGCCATCTCGATCCCGCTGGCCGTGCTCGCTTGGCGCTACCGGATCGTCCGCGTTCCCGTGTTCGGCATTGCCAGCACGCTCTACATCATTCCGTCGCTGGCCCTGTTCGCCATCTTGGGGCCGATCACCGGCTTCGTCGGCGTCGTATCACCACGGCGGAGATCGCCCTCGTCGGCTACACGCTGCTGATCCTGATCTGGAACACGGTCGCCGGGCTCGACGCGGTGCCGGCCGATGCCCGGGAGGCGGCCACCGCGCTGGGGTACTCCCCGACGGCCGCGCTGCTCCGCGTCGACCTGCCGCTGGCGTTGCCCTTCATCTTTGCGGGCTTGCGCGTCGCCACCGCCACCGTCATCGGGCTCGTCACCGTCACCGCGCTGATCGGCCTCGGCGGGCTCGGGCAACAGATCACCTACGGCTTCAACATCGGCTACAACACGCCGATCATCGTCGGGCTGGTCCTGTCGATCGCGCTCGCCGCGGTGGCCGACCTCCTGCTCGTCGGCACCCAACGGCTGGCGATCCCCTGGGCCCGCACCCGCCGGTCGGCCGGAGGGCTCTGAGATGGGATTCCTCGCCCACGTGTTCGGGCTGGTTCACCACGTCGAGCAACTGGACGGGCTCCCAGGGCATCCTCGCTCTTGTTCTGGCACCAGCTGACGCTCTCGGCGGCGGTGGTCGTGACGGCGATCGCACTCGGCGGCGGCCTCGGCGTGGTGCTCGGCCACACGGGCCGCGGCGGCCTGGTCGCGGTCAACGCCGCCAACGCCTTCCGGGCCGTGCCCACCCTCGCCCTGCTCACCCTCCTCGCCATCCAGCCCGCCATCTCGCTCAAGTGGGACGGCTTCCTGGCCGCGTGGCTGGCCCTCACGGCGCTGGCCATCCCGCCCGATCCTCACCAACACCTACGTCGGGATGCGCGAGGTGGACGCCGACGTCCGCGACGCCGCCAAGGGCATGGGCCTCACCGGCGGCCAGGTCCTGCGGACCGATCGAAGCGCCGCTGGCCCTGCCCTTCGTCATGGCGGGCGTGCGCACCGCCTCGATCGAGGTCGTCGCCACCTCCACCTTGGCCGCCTACGTGAGCTACACCGACCTGGGCACCTACGTGATCTCGCGGGCTCAACACCAACGATTCGGTGGTCGCCTTCAGCGGCGCCCTCCTCGTGGCGGCGATGGCCGGGCTCGTGGCGCCTGGTGCTCGGCCCTCCTGACCAGGGTGCTGACCCCCCGCCCCTGCGCCGGACGCGGCGGACCCGCTCCAAGGACCAGTACGTCCCTCAGCCGGGCTACGGGCTCTCGGGGTCGTCCCTCTAAATGGCTTGATATTTGCGACAGAAGTGGTCAGGATTTCAGTCTTCTGACAGGCCCGTTACAGTCCCGTCACGTCACAGCGGCGGAAATCCCCACCCGACCAACGAAAGAGCACACCTCATGCGCTACCCGCGTGCACTTGCCTTTGGAGCACTGGCCGCCCTGGCCTCGACGCTCATCCTCCCGGCGGCCCTCACCGGCGCGCCGGCCGGCGCGGCGTCGAGCAAGCCGACCATCGTGATCGGCTCGACCAACTTCGAGGAGCAGGCCATCGTCTCGAACATCTGGGCGGACGTCCTCAAGAAGGCCGGCTACCAGGTGACGGTCGAGCCCGCGCTGGGCACCCGGGCCATCGTCGTCCCGGCCATCGAGAAGGGGCAGATCAGCCTCGAGCCCGACTACGCCGCCTCGCTCCTCGGCTTCCTCCACGGTGGCACCCCCCAGGCGGCCGGCAACCAGATCTCGACGGCCATCACCGCCGACCAGAAGGCGCTGGCGTCCTTCGGCGTGACGGTCCTGCCGGCGTCGAAGGCCCTCGACACGAACGTGTTCGCCGTCACCAAGGCCACGGCGAACAAGTACCACCTGACCACGCTCTCGAGCCTGAAGAAGTACGCCTCGAAGCTGACACTCGGCGGGCCGCCGGAATGCCCCACCTTCGCCGGATGCCAGCCGGGCCTGAAGAAGGTGTACGGGCTCACCTTCGCCGGGTTCAAGTCCCTCGACGAGGCCGGCCCGCTCAGCGTGGCCGCCCTCAAGAACGGTGAGGTCCAGGTGGTCGAGTTGTTCTCGAGCGACGGCAACGTGGTCTCCAACAACTTCGTCGCCCTGACCGACAACAAGCACCTCGAGGGTGCGGACTACATCGTCCCCGTCATCCGCAAGTCGGTGAACACGACGGGCGTGGCCAAGATCCTGAACGACATCGACGCCAAGCTGACGACGACCGCCATCTCCAAGCTGAACCTCGACGTGACGTCGAAGCAGCAGCAACCCGCAGCGGTCGCGCAGGCCTGGGTGACGTCCGTCGGGGGCTGAGTTCCGGCGGTTCGGAGCTTCTCGGACCCGCTCTCGTTCGGCGCAGCTGCGACGCGACGGGACGGTCGCCGAAGCGGTTTGTCACTAGCCTTGCCACGCTGTCTCGATCGAAAGGCGGGGTGATCGCATGCATCCGCTCGTCCGTACGGCGTTGCGCCGCACCAAGGGACGGGCGCCGGGCACTCCCCCGCGCCTCGCGCTCGGATTGAGCGTTCTGCTCGGGGCAGGGGCCCTGACCTCTTGTACCTCGGGATCCTCGAGCCCGAGGGCCACCTCCGCTGGCGTTGCCTGCAACGCCACCTCCGTCGCCAACAAGGACCTGCCGTCCGTGGTGACGATCACGGCCACGGGTCCGGCGGGCGGTTCGACCGGCTCAGGAGAAGTCATCCGGGAAGACGGGTCAATCCTCACCAACAACCACGTGGTCTCCCCGGCGGCGAACGGGGGCACCCTCGCGGTGCTCCTGAGCGACGGGCGGACGTACCCGGCGACGATCACCGGGCGAGATCCGCAGACCGACCTGGCCGTGATCAAGGTGGACGCCGGAAATTCGCTCGCCGCCATTCCCGTCGGGATGTCGAGCGCGGTGCGCATCGGGGCACCGGTCGTGGCATTGGGTGCGCCGCTCGGACTCTCGAACACTGTGACCACCGGCATCGTCAGTGCGTTGAACCGGACGATCGAGGTGCCCTCGGACAACGGCAAGACGGCGACGCTCATCGCGGCGCTCCAGACCGATGCGGCCATCAACCCGGGGAACAGCGGCGGCGCCCTCACTGACTGCGCCGGTGCCTTGATCGGCATTCCGACGGCCAATGCCACGGTGACCACGTCCACCGGCGAGACGAGCACGGGCAACGTGGGCATCGGCTTCGCCATTCCGGTCGACCTCGCGGTCGGCGTGGCCGACCAGCTCATCGCCCACGGACAGGTGACGCACTCCTACGTCGGACTCTCCGTGACCGCCGTGCCTCCCGCGGCGGCCGAGGAGGCGGGCGCACCCGAGGGTCTCTACGTCACGTCCGTTGTCCCAGGCGGGCCCGCCGCCAGCGCCGGACTGCAGCCGGGCGACGTCATCACCAAGGTCGACGGACAGCCCGCCACCGATGCCCTGCAGCTGGCGCTGCTGACCCTCAAGAAGGCGCCCGGACAGACCGTGGCAGTGACCTACGAACGATCGGGGACGACGAAGCAAACGACAGTCACGCTGGGCTCGCCCCCCTGATCCCTCCGGGTCGCGGTTATTCCTCGGGGTCAGAACCCGGACCAGCCCAAGATGAAGGAGGGTCAGATGCGGGGAATGACTCCTCATCCTCCTCGTCGACCCCCTCGTCCCGGCGCGAGTCGCCCTTGGTGTTGCCTTCGTCCTCAGCGGTCATCTTCGACCTCCACACACGTGCACCAGCATATGAGGCGCAGCAGCGCCGGACTCTCCCCGCCGCCGTCCGACCGACGCTCTCCGCTGCAGGCCCGGCACGAGGCTGGCAAGATCTGAGGGGCTGAAGACTTGGAGCACACGACCATGCATTTCCAAGCGGTTGTCATGAACGTGGCTGACCTCGACCGATCGATCGAGTTCTATGGCGAGGTCTTCGGCTTCACCGAGCTGTCGAGGAAGGACCAGCTCGCGGCGATGTATGCACCCGGCGCCGAATACCCCGAAGTGATCATCCTGCGTGCGCTCGGCACCACCGGTCGTGCGGTCGGTGCCCGTCACAGCGGCATTCGTGCCCTCGTGTTGGAAGTCGGATCGGTTGCTGAGGTCGAACGGATCGGGGACGCGTTGGACCAGCGGGGATTCCTCGAGACCCGGCGCGAAGGTCCCACGTGGACGGCGGCGTTTGGACGTGACCCGGACCGCACGGCGCTGGTTGCCGGGTGCAGCCTGACGTCTGACGGCATCAGCCTCGAGGCCTGGGCGGCGCTCGACGAAGCCCTGTACGGCCTCGGCGAATAGACCTAGGCACCCACTCGTCGCGGCCAGGCCGTGGGTGCGACACTGCCTTCCAGTAAGGATCACCTCGGTCGTTATTTACTCATCATGCGGAGCCATTTGGGGTCACGCTCACCGGCAGCGACCTGAACGACCGGATCAGGTTGTTGCGCTTGCGGGCCGGAGATCCATCGAGCGCTATCGTCTCGACCCTTTCGACGAGCGCAGTGAGGACGGCGGCACCCTCGAGGCGCGCCAGGCCCATACCGACGCACGCGTGTTCGCCGTACCCGAAGGCGAGCTGCCCGGCGCTCTCGCGGGTGATGTCGAAGCGGTTGGGCTCGTTCCACCGCCGCTCGTCTCGATTGGCGGAGGCGAAGCTGACCAACACCCGCGACCCCGCCGGGAGCTCTACCCCGCCCACCGCGGCAGCGACCTTGGCTGACCTCGTAAAGCAATTGATGGGGCTCTCGATGCGGAGCACCTCGTTGAACGCCGCCTTGATGCGATCCGGCTCCTCCCGCAGCAGCCGCCACTGCTCGGGATGCGTGGCCAAGAGCCACACGGCGTTGCCGATCGCGCTGATCGTCGTGTCGAGCGACGGGGCGAGATAGTCGATGAACAGCATCGGGCAGCGCGAGCGCTCGATCTCACCCCGGTCGGCGGCGCGCTGGATACCGGCACCGAAGCAGTCCTCCGGGAGCTCCATCTTGGCGAGCGTCTGCGCGTAGGCGCTCATGGCGAGGATGCCATCGCTGGCGGCGAGGGCACGGTCGTTGAGTGGACCGAGCCCGTCGAACTGGGCCGCCGCCCATTCGACGAGGTGCTCACGGCCGTCGGTTGGCCACCCGAGCAGGTCCGGGACCCAGGTCGTCGGCAACGTCTCGGCGAGATCGGCGACCGCGTCGAAATGCCGCCGTTCGACGAGGCGTTCCACGAGCGCATCGGCGATCGCTTGCGCGTCGGGACGAAGATCGGCCAGGGCTCGCGGGGTCAGCGGTCGACCGATGATCTCCCGCTGGGTCCGATGTTCGTCGCCGTCGCTCATCAGCGTGGTGCCGCGGCCCAGGCTGTTGATCACGTCGTTGACGGCCACGCCGTCGCCAGACACGAACGTGCCGTGGTCCGCCAGGATGCTCCGCACTTCGGCGTAGCGGGTCGCGGCGTACATGCCGTGGGCCTCGAGCCAGACGAGCGGCCCGGCGTCGCGCAGCGCTTGCAGGTGCGGATACGGATCGTCGAGGACCTCGTCGCTGAACAGGTCGACGTCGCTCCGAGGGACGTTCATGCCATCGGTGCCATCACACGCAGGGGTTGCGAATCGTGCCGATCCCCTCGATCCAGGTCTCGAGTACCTGGCCCGGCTGCAAGAAGCGTGGCGGCTGCCTCGTGGCGCCGACTCCGGCCGGGGTGCCGGTAAAGATGCACGTCGCCGGGGAGGAGCGGCAAGACGGCGGAGAGCTCGGCGATCAAGCGTGGGACACCGAAGATGAGGTCGGACGTGCGCGCGTCCTGCACCGTCTCCCCGTCGACCGCACACCCGAGCGCGAGGTCGTCGGGGTCGGGCACCTCGTCGAGCGAGACGATCCACGGTCCCATCGGCCCATAGCCGCGGCGGGACTTGCCGAGCGAGAACTGCGCAGCCCGCGGCGAACTGGAGCGTGCGGTCGCTGATGTCCTGGCCGATCGTGAGGCCGGCGACGTGTGACCACGCGTCGGCCTCTTCGACCCGGTCGGCCCGGCTGCCGATCACGGCCACCAGCTCAACCTCCCAGTCGATCGTGTCGCCGACGATCTCGATCGTCGTCGAAGGGGCCCGCCAGCGAGGCCGGGAACTTGGTGAACGTCGCCGGCACGCTGGGCAGCGCCATGCCCGATTCCTCGGCGTGACTCCGGTAGTTCAGGCCGATGGCGAACACCTGCCGTGGAGCGGGCACCGGGCAGCGGAGGTCCGACTCGACCAGAGGCGCGCGATCCGACGGAGACGCCCGTGGCGAAGTCAACGAACGCAGGCCAGTCTTCGTACAGGCTCATCAGGTCTGGCCCGAATCGTCCGCCCGATGCGTCATGGACGTCGGCGATCGATTCTTCAAGAACGAGAGCGGCTCGGCCGCCGTGGTTGGCCAGTTTCATGTGGTCGTGCTCCTTCTGCGAGATGACGGCGGAGATCGGCGAGCAGCGCTGTCGCCTCCTCTCCGTTCGGTGCCGTGCCGTAGAGGTAGAAGTCGGGTCGCTGCAGTGCGGACATCGTGTCGTGCTCGTCGAACCAGCGGGCAAACAGTGGGTCGGGATCGGCCAGCGCGACAGTACGGCCGCCGATCGACTCGAACCAGCTGCGCTCGTGACCACCGATGCACTCGACGTCGGCGGCGACGGTCGACGAGACGCCAGCCGCTGCCGTACTCGCTCGTCGAACGGGCGGCCGTCGTTCCAGCCCTGGACGAACTGCGTGCCGGCGTGCGGCGCGGTCGGGTGGATGAAGCCCGACGTGAGATCGGGGAGTCCCGGCGCCGGTGCCGGCTCCTCGCCCGACGCCGGCGGCCATCGCCTCGTCCCGGGCCGCGGCCTCGGCCGCATCGGGCACACAGATCACCTTGCCGAGCTCCATGGAGAACTCGATCGCGGCCCGCGCGCTCGGCAGCCGCTCGGACTCGTAGCTGTCGAGCAGCGCGTCGCCCGCCCGGCCGGCAATCACCAGATCGAGCTTCCACGCCAGGTTGGCGGCGTCACGGAGGCCCGAGCACATGCCCTGACCCGCAAACGGGCGGCATGAGGTGCGCGGCGTCGCCAGCCAGGAAGCACGCGCCCGGCGCGCCACTGCTCGGCGTAACGGGCGTTGAACGTGTAGACGGCGTGGCGCTCCAGCCGTCGCGTTGCCCGGGTGGACGTCCCACGGCGCGAGCAGCTCCCACGCCCGAGCCTCGTCGTTGAGCTCGTCGAGCGACTCGTGCGGGAGGCGCATGAACTCCCAGCGCCGCCGGCCGGGACCACCCGACACCGCGGTCGTCGGACGCGCCGGGTCGCAGACCTGCAGGTTCATCGGGTCGAACACGCGCGGCTCGTCGAGGATGACGTCGACGATGAGCCAGTCGTAGAAGAACCCGAGATCGCTGACGGGAAGACCGCTCAGTCGTCCCGCACCGTGCTGTTGGCGCCGTCACAGCCGACGACGAAACGGGCGGAGACCCTCGTGCCGTCCGCACCGGTCACGATGACACCCTCGTCTCCGTTGCTCGAGGCCCGTGACCTCGACGCCACGCCGGACGTCGACGCCGAGCTGGTGGGCACGGCGGTCGAGCAGCCGCTCGAGCTCCGGCTGGTTGAACATCGACGACGCGGGCCACCCGGATGGGCCGTTGCCGGCCTCGCCGAACCGCAGCAGCGTCCTCCCCGTCGGCGTTGCGCCACTCGTAGATGCCCGGCCGGCTCGCTGATCGTCCGCAGTTCGTCGCCGATGCCGCACGACTGGAGGATCCGGCCGACTTCGTGGTCGAAATGGACGGCCCGAGGGAGCAGGTAGGGCGCCGACCACCGCTCGAGCACGGTGACGGCGCGCCCGAGCTGGGCGAGCAGGATGGCCAGCACGTTGCCGACGGGCCCGTAGCCGACGATCGCCACGTCGGCGTCGACGTTCATGCCGATCGGAGCGGCTGATGACCCCAGGCGCTGATGCGGTCGTAGCGACGGTTGTCGTCCCACCCGTCGGTGATCACCCGGGCACCGTGGCCGACCTCGATCTGGAAACCGGCCGGCGTCTGCAGATAGAAGCTGAACATCCCGTCGTTGTCGTGACGTCCGAGTCCGTTGGGGATGGCGAGGTCGGTCGCCCACAACCGGTCGAAGGCGGCTCCGACCTCGTCGCGCTCGTTCAGTTCGAACATGATGTGGTGCAGGCGCTGCGGGAGATCGAACGGCGCGCGCGCCAGCGCGAGCGTGTGATGGCGACGGTTGCAGTGGTAGAAGCGAACCTCGAGGTCGATGCCGGGAGCCAACTCCGTCTCGAGCCAGTCCGATTGGGCGAAGCCGAGCCCGTCGGTGAGGAACGCGTGGGACTCCTCGAACGCGGTCGTGGCGAAGACCGCATGGCCGAAGCCGACGCCGTCGGTGAGGAACCCACCGGGGACCAGCGTGGAGGAGAAGGGGGTCGGCGCGTCGGCCAGCTGCAACACCACCTCGACGTCGACGCCCCAAGGTGCCGCCGTCCGAACGAGCCTCTGCGCACGTCGCTCACTGCCGTCACCGCTGGTGAGTTCGGCGCCGATCCCCTGCAGGCGGGCGATGACCGCATCGAACGCGGCTTCGTCCATGGCCTCGACGCCGATCGCGATCGCGTCGTTCTCCGGTCCGGCCTGCACGAACAGCCGGTTGGCGCGCCGGTCGTTCCGCCAGGTGTCGGCGCCTGTTGCCGTCGGTTCGCCGGGCATGAGGCCGACGACGTCTGCAAAGACAGGCGCCAGCACTTCGGGGTCGGGCACCTCGAGGACGAGGTAACCGAGTTCGATCTGGTGTTCCATCATGTGGTCCTCTCGTGAAATCAGGCGTGTGCAGCGAAGAGTCGAGCCGAGTTGGACCCGCAGCGCGTCGACGAGCGATGCATCGCCATCGATACGCTCGGCCGCGGCAGCAACGACCGGTTCAGGCGTCCAGGGAAAGTCGCTCCCGTAGTGCAGATGATCGAGGGTCGTCAGCGTGAGCAGCGAGCTCAGCTGACGTGGCACTGCGAATCCAGCCAGGTCGAAGTGGAGCCGCCCGAGGTCGCGGAGCACGTCGACATCGGGTGCGAGCAGCCTGCCGAACGCGCTCACACGATCGGCGACGAGCGGAAGCGTCGCGCCGGCGTGCGGGACGATCAGGATCGAGATCGGGGTTCCGGGCAATCGGTGCCGTTGAGCACGAGATCGACGACGGTTCGAGTGGTGTCGAAGAAGAACTCCAGCATCGGGTCGCGGCCGCTCGAACGACGTCTGCTCCCAACACGCTGGCGACGTCGGGTGCAGGAGGACGCGCGCACCTCTGCGGTCGAGCTCACGGAAGACCTGCTCGAACGACGCGTCACTGACGTAGGTGCCATTGACGTTTGTGAGCAGCACGAACCCATCGACATCCAGGTGGTCGCAGCAGTACGCGATCTCGGCGATGGCCGCGTCGACGTCCGGCAGCGGGAGCGACGCAAGCAGACCGAACCGGTCCGGGTGCTCGACGACGGCGCGACGACCATCCTCGTTGACCTGGCGGGCGAGATCGGCGGTGGATGCACCACCGCAGAGGTGCACCCCGGGCGACGAGACCGACAGGAGAGACCGGGCAATGCCCAGACGGTCCATCGCGTTGATGTGTTCGTCGGCCGACCATTCGGGAATCCAGGGCATCCCGTCCGGCTGGTCGTGGCCCGCCTGCTGCAGCGCAGCACGGTAACCGTCGGGGACGTAGTGGGCGTGAACGTCGAACTTCATCGCGTCGAGCTTGGCGATCCACTCGAGCAGGGTGTCGACGTAAAGGTCCGGTTCGGTGCCGTGCATCGAGTGCCCGACCGTCGGGAACGAGCGGTAGGCGACCGCCACTCCCGCTTCGCGCAAGAGCTCCTGCACCCGGGACGCCTGCACGTCGGCCAACGCACCCATGAGGGTCCCGGCCTTCTCGTCGACCACGCGGAAGTGGTGGGTGAGGAGCACGTTGGGCACCTTGACGCTTCGCAGCATCCGTTCGTGATCGCACGAGGCCCCGACCGTGCCGGTCCAGAAGGCGCGGCCCCACTCGGGGTCGTACTCCTTCAGCTCCTGCGACGGTTCGTCGGCGATCGGAAAGCCCCGCATCCACTCCGGCAAGCGGTCGGGCGCGGCGGCGCGCATCGCGTCCCACGCCCCGATCGACCATTGGTCGCCGAGGTAGGTGCTCCAGAGATCGAACATCGGGCCAATGCTCTGGCGGATCCCCGGTCCGACCGCCGGTCGCACCTCCGACGCGAACAGCGGCGGATCCTCGTAGCAGGCGGCGACAATCTGGCCGGGCTCGGCGTAGGCCGACAGCCAGGCTGAGAGGACGCCCCCGGAGGAGAGGCCGCTCACGATCGTGGGCCGGCCGATCACGCGGTCGATGAAGCGGACGAGGTCATTTCCCATGTTGTCGAGCGTGTAGCGCCCCGGTGTTCTGGTGCTCCGCCCCTGGCCCCGGAGATCCACGGCAAAGACCTCGAAGTGCTCGGCGAGTCGCGGCAGCACGGCCTCGTAGCCCCACCAGGACTCCGTCTGGCCCGGGATGAGCAGCAAGGCGGGCGACGCCGCATCGCCGAGGGTCGCGTAGTTCATCTCGACCTCGCCGAGATCGACCAGCTTCTCGGCGATCTCATGAGTGACGTAGGTCTCGCCGGCGTTGTGCGGGCCGTATCGAGCACGGTGTTCCGTCATCGCTCGTTACTCTGGTCGATCGAACGGCTGTCTGCCACCGAGAGTCCCCGCCCGGTTAGGACATCCTCGCATTCTCCAGCACGAGCGCGACTCCCTGGCCGGATCCGACGCAGACGCCGAGGACGCCGTAACGGACCTGCCGCAAGTGCAGTTCGGTCGCCAAAGTCAGGACATAGCGGGTACCCGACGATCCGAACGGATGGCCGATCGCCACCGCGCCTCCGTTTGGGTTGAGACGATCGTCGGGCACCTCGAAGCCGTCCAGCTGGTGCGGCAGCTCGCGGAGAACGCCGAGAGCCTGGGCCGCGAAGGCCTCGTGCACCTCCCAGATGTCGACCTCAGTCGGCGCCAGCTGGGCCCGGTCCAGCGCTTTGGCGATGGCGAAGGCGGGGGCGATCCCCATGAACTGAGGATCGAGGGCGTGCGTCGCTGAAGCCACGACCCGCGCCAGAGGAGTCAGGCCGAGGGACTGGGCGGCCTCAGCGGAGGCGAGGACAACGGCCGAGGCACCGTCACTGAGTGGAGACGAGTTTCCCGCAGTCATCTGTGTCGTGTTGGGCTGCGGCTGTAGTGCAGCCAACTGCTCGGCGGTGGTGTCACCTCTGATCGTCTCGTCGTGCTCGAAGGTCCGACCAGGAGTCTTCTTGGATCCGGGGATTTCGATGGGGTGGATCTCGGCGGCGAACCGACCCGAATCACGGGCAGCGGCGGCGTGACGGTGGGAGCGCAGCGCGAAGGCGTCAATCTCCTCTCGGCTCAGTTGGTAACGGTCCGCCACGTTCTGCGCCGTCTTGATCATCTCGACGTAGGCGTTACGCGCCAGCAGGACGGGGTTAGGGGGCCCGCCCGCGCCCGCCCACATGGTGTCGAGCAGGAGTACCGGCCCCCGCGGGCTGAACGCGCTGTCACCTTTCATGTTGGCCCAACCCGAGCGTGACATGGACTCGACGCCGGCGGCGAGCCCGACCTCGAGTTCTCCGCTGCGAATGGCATGGGCGATGGAGATGGCGCCCGTGAGCGAGGAAGCGCAGAAACGGTTGATGGTGACCGCCGGAACCGAATCGGGGAATCCCGCGGCGAGTGCCCCCCAGCGGGCGATGTCCCCCATGCCTTCGTGGGCCACGTTGACACAGCCGGCCGTGATGTCCTCGATCCGATCGAGCGGGATACCAACCCGCTCGCAGGCAGCCACCATCGTTTGGCCCAGGAGGTCGTCGGTTCTCAGGTGCGAGACCGAACCGCCGTAGCGGCCGACCGGGGTCCGTACGCCACCGAGGACAAAGGCGTCGCTCACGACGCGAGTGTCGCTTCAAGGGTGATCTCGGGAACGCCGGCGAGCGCTCGGCTCACCGGGCAACCCTCCTTCGCCTTGCGGGCCTGCTCGACAAACGCGGCCTGATCGATGCCGGGCACCCGGCCGATGGTCACGAGGTCGATCTTGGTGATGGTCGGAGCGCCGTCGACCAGCCGCAGAGTGACCGTCGCATCGGTACGCACTGAGTGGGGAGGACTGCCCGAGAGAGCCAGCAGGTTGGAGAGCGCCATCGAGAAGCAGGCCGCATGGGCAGCGGCAATCAGTTGTTCGGGGTTCGAACCGGGTCCGTCCTCGAAACGGGACTTATAGGTGTACCCCCCGCTGATGGTGTCACCCGCCGTGAACGTCCCGGTACCCGAGGGGACATCACCTTTCCACTCTGCGCTGCCCTTTGCCGGCATGACTGCCTCCTTGGTTGCGACCGAGATTGCTTCGGTTCTAGTCGGCGTCGGCGCAATCCCACGCCGGCCCGGCCCGGACCTCCCCAGAGCCGCACCGGACACCACGTCGCGAGGTTCAGTACGCTCCGCGCTGTGGCTGAAGGACGACAGCGGGCCGCCGACCTCCTGGTCCGGTGCCTCGAACACGAGGGTGTCACCCTCGTGTTCGGCATCCCAGGAGAAGAGAACATCCATCTCACGGATGCACTGTCCCGCTCCACGATTCGCTACGTCCTGGTCCGCCACGAGCAAGCGGCGTCGTTCATGGCGGAGATCTATGGCCGACTCACCGGCAAGGCCGGGGTTTGCTCGGCCACCCTTGGGCCGGGCGCCATCAACCTGCTGTTGGGAACCGCTGACGCCCACACCAACAGCACGCCGTTGCTCGCTCTTTCGGCCCAGGTGGGACTCAACCGGATCTACAAGGAATCGCATCAGAGCGTCGATCTGGTGTCCATGTTCTCGCCGGTCACGAAGTGGTCCGACCTGATTCTCACCCCCGGCTCCATCCCCGAGATGGTGCGCAAGGCGTTCAAGCTCGCCCAGACGGAACGACCGGGAGCGGTGTATCTCGGTGTGCCCGAGGACGTGGAGGCCGCGTTCGTCTCGGAAGAGTTGGTGCCGCTCCACGTCAATACTCCGCGCACCGATGAACCCTCTCCCTCGCAGATTGCCCGGGCCGCAGCCGTCCTCAACGCCAGTCAGCGACCGATCATCTTGGCTGGGCACGGCGCCGCCCGATCCGGAGCGGCCGACGCACTGCTGCGCTTCTCCGAGCTCCTGAGTCTCCCGGTTGCGACGACGTTTCACGGCAAAGGTGTGTTCCCCGACGATCACCCGCATTCGCTCGGGGCCGTCGGGTTCATGAGTCACGACTACGTCAACTTCGGGTTCGACGATGCCGACGTGATCGTCAGCGTGGGGTACGAGCTTCAAGAGTTCGACCCCGTCCGGATCAATCCCGCTGGGGACAAGCAGATCATCCACCTGAGCCATGCACCCGCAGAAGTGGACGCCCGCTACATCGTCGAGGTCGGGATCCAGGCCGATATCGCCAGCACGCTGGCCGCACTGGGCGAAGCAACCACCCGCTGCTTCGACCAGGGAACGAGGGCAGAGAAGATCCGGCGGCTGCTGGCCGACGAATTGGCGCAAGGGGCAACCGACGACAGCTTTCCGCTCAAGCCTCAGCGAGTCGTTGCTGATACTCGAGCGGCGCTCGGCCGTTCCGACATCGTCCTCGCCGACACCGGTGCCGTGAAGATGTGGATGGCCCGCCTCTATCCCACCTTCGAGCCCAACACCTGCCTCGTGTCAAACGGGCTGTCGACGATGTCCTTCGCGGTGCCCGGCGCCATCGGTGCAAAGTTGGCCGCGCCTGACCACAGGGTCCTGGCCGCCGTCGGAGACGGCGCCTTCCTCATGAATTCACAAGAGATCGAGACGGCACTCCGAGAGCACGTTCCATTGGTCATCTTGATCTGGGAAGACAATTCCTATGGCCTGATCGGGTGGAAAATGGATCTCGAGCTCGGTCATCACGTACAAGTCGAGTTCTCCAACCCAGACTTCGTGGAATACGCCGAGAGCTTCGGCGCCCGGGGCTACCGGGTCGGTGCGGCCGCAGATCTTCTCCCGATGCTCAAAGAGGCCCTTGCCGCCGACACGGTCTCGGTCATCTCGTGCCCGGTCGACTACTCGGAGAACCTGCGTCTCACTGACGCACTGGGCGAACTTTCGGGACCGTTCTAAAAGCGACCGCGGGAGACCCGTGAGGTCCCTCCGTCGGCGTACCGCTCGACGGTGGGAGGTCCATCTCTTCTGCGCTCCTCGCGCCAGGGGCGGGTCGCAGGGGCCGGGATGACACTCCCCTGGAAAGCGAACGTATGTTCGACTACCTTACCCAGTGTGGAACATCCGCCAGTCGGGCGGGCGACGATCCTGCATGCCGATCTCGATGCCTTCTACGCGTCGGTCGAGCAACTTCTGGACCCAACACTCCGCAACCGCCCCATCGCGGTAGGTGGCAGCGTGGTGCTGGCGGCATCGTATGAAGCCAGGAGCTACGGCGTCCGCGGCGGCATGCCCGGTTGGCGGGCCCGCCAGCTTTGCGGTGATCTTCTCTTCGTCGGTGGCCACTTCAGCCGCTACCAACAGTTCGGCGATGAGGTCGTGTCTGTCTTTCATGATTTCACCCCTCGAGTCGAGCGAGTGTCGATCGATGAGGCATTCCTCGATGTTGCTGGCGCGGTCCATCTCTTCGGATCACCGACCGAGATAGCGGTTGCGATCCGGCGACGAGTCCGCGACCAGATCGGACTCCCTTTGTCGATTGGTGTGGCCCGCACCAAGCACCTCGCCAAGGTGGCGTCACAGGTGGCCAAGCCCGACGGCCTCGTCGCCGTCGATCCAAGCGATGAGCGCGACTTCCTCGATCCCCTTCCCGTCCGGCTGATATGGGGCGTCGGAGCAACGACAGAACGGCGCCTCCAGGAGGTCGGGATCTCGACCATCGGGCAACTGGCCAGGGCCGGCAGCCCGATCCTGGGCAGCCTGCTCGGCCAGGTAGCCGGGGCAAAGCTGTCCGCTCTCTCGGCCAACGTCGATGCGCGGGCAGTGGCGACACCGGCGCGGTCGAAGTCCATGGGTGCCCAGGCGGCCCTCGGAAGACGTCAAGCAACCCAAGAGCTCATCCGAGAGACGCTCGGCTACCTAGCTGACCGAGTTGCCGGCCGTCTGCGGAAGGCGAACCTGGCCGGTCGGACGGTGACGGTACGGGTCCGCTTCCCTCACCTGCGTTCTGTGACCCGGTCTGTCACGTTGTCCGTTGCGATCTCGACCACGCTGACGCTCACTGAGGTGGCCGAGGGGCTCGCCCACTCAGCCATCCAGGACAACGAACGGGAACGCGAAATCACGCTCATCGCCGTTTCGGTCTCCAACCTGCGCCCCGACCATTCCTTGCAGCTCGAGCTACCCCTCGATCCCACCTCACTGCGGAGACATGCGGACCCCCGAACTGGATCCATTGTCGAAGCGTCCAGATGGGGAGTGGACCGGTCCGTCGACGCAATCCGGGAGAAGTTCGGCCGGACTTCGGTTGGCTACGCCGCAGTCGCCCTGTCCGGCGCCGAACGAGTACCGGAGGCGTTCCGCGAACTGGCCGAGCATGAATCAGGCGGGGGCAAGTCCTGAAGCCCGTGATTCTGATCGCATCGGCACCCTTGTCGTCGAGGTCAGAGGAACGATCCCTCCGCCTCCATCGGAGCTGGACGGTGAATACGCTCGTGGACATGCCTCCGCTCGATGACGGCATCGTGAAACGATGAATACCGTCGCGACGATCGTTGGCTTGGTCGTGGTGATGGTGACCGTGGCCGATGTCGTATTGACCATGATCCTCCCGCGGCGGCCGTCGGGCATCGAGCGGTTGAGTCTTCACGTCAATCGGAGCGTCCGGCTGTGCTTCGTCCTTGCGTCCCACCTGGCACACACCTACGAGCGC
Source organism: uncultured Acidimicrobiaceae bacterium (assembly GCA_963769095.1). Classification (GTDB taxonomy): domain Bacteria; phylum Actinomycetota; class Acidimicrobiia; order Acidimicrobiales; family RAAP-2; genus Bog-473. The sequence goes on along the minus strand of CAVYKO010000008.1, from coordinate 174,647 downwards.
CAGGACGCCATCCTGGCGCCGGCGGGCCCGGTCGCCCTTGTTGTGCAGCTTCTGTTGTGGGCGGCCTTCCTGGTGTTCGGGTTCGCACTCATCCTCGTCGGGGCCGGCGTATCGTTCGCCGATGGGCTCCTCCAGGCCCTGACCGCACTCTTCACGGTCGGAGCAGTCCACAGCGGCGGCGCTGCCGACACGGGCGTGGACATCTCTGTTGGCGCTATCTGGGTCGTGATTGTCGCCCTACAGATCGCCTACCTGCCGGCTCTCTACAGCTCGTTCAACCGGCGCGAGAGCCTGGTTGCCCTGCTCGAGAGCCGGGCCGGCGTCCCGGCATGGGGTCCCGAGCTCCTGGCGCGGCACCAGCTGGTCGGAATCACCGACACCCTCCCGGACCTGTACGCCGCGTGGGAGGAATGGGCGGCCGACGTGGCCGAAACCCACACCACCTACCCCGTGCTGCTGCTCTTCCGGTCTCCGGAGCCGTGGTACTCGTGGCTCCTCGGGCTCCTCGCCGTTCTCGATGCCGCCGCCATGCATCTCGCGCTCGCACCAAGCCGCGCTTCTTCCCAGGCCCGTCTGTGTCTTCGGATGGGATTTACCTTGCTCAACCGGATCGCGACCACGCTCGGGTGGGAGGTCGATCCTGATCCGGATCCCGAAGGCCCGATCGCGTTGACGTTTGCAGAGTTCGAGGCCGCGGTCGCCATGCTCGTGAGTGTGGGTTTCGCCACCGAGCGGAGCGCCGAGGAGGCCTGGATCGACTTTCGAGGCTGGCGCGTCAACTACGAGAGTGTCGCCTACCGCCTGGCCGACCGTTTGACCGTACCGCCGGCCCCGTGGTCTGGTCAGCGACGTCACATGCGATCGGGTCCCGTCGAACCCCGGCGCCCGCCCCAGCGCCGCCCCGGCGGTGGCCAACCGTTCGTCTACGAACGGCCGCCGGTCGTGATCGCTCCCCGACCAAGCCTCCTCCGCCGTGGTCGGGCTCGATCCTGAGATCCTTCCTCGCCTTGACAGCCTTGCGAACCAACTACCTCGCGGACTGCGCGACCAGCGACGTCGCCTTAGTCCTGGGCGGCGACGAGCAACGTGGCGAGCGGCTCGAGGGTGGCCATCAGCTCATCGAGCTCGTCCGGCTCAAGGCTCTCATAGGGCTTCGCCGCGAGATCGTCGGTGAGCGACTCGACCCGCTGTTTGACGGCGCGACCCTGCTCGCTCAGCCAACCGTCATCTCCGATCAGGCCTCGATCGCGCATCCCGTCTGTGACTGCGGCGAGTTGCGCTGCCGGAAGGTGATGGATGCGGCCGAACTTCTCGGCCGGCATGTCCATGTCGAGGGCGAGGAGCGCATGCGCCTCGAGGCCGCCGACACCTTCGATCATCAGGGCTGCGATGTGCCCGTCGCCACGGTGCTCGCGCAGCAAGGAGGCCGCATGGAAGAGGCGCGTCACCACGTCCTCGGGGATCGGGATGCCGTGCAGCGCGGCGTACATGGGTCGACCCTCGAACGGTGCGCTGGTCGCCGCCTTGATCAACAGTTCAGTGGCGCGGGCGAAATCGGGGGAGTCGGCCCGATCGCGGAGGATCCGCCGCAGCGCCTTCGTGCAGCCCATCCGACGGGCGGCGATCGCCAATTCGGGCGTGGTGGTGCGCCACACTTTCGGGATGTGGCGAGCCACCTCGCCGGGAGCGAAGTTGTAGAAGAGCGCGTCCACCACCTCCGCCGTGGCGAGGCCCAGGGGCGCCGCCCGTCCGGCGAAGTAGGTGTCCCAGTAGTTGGTGAACCCCAGGGCGAACATCGCCTCATTGGGTTCATCGGCTGAGTAAGGGATGAGACCGATCGGCTCGACGAGCTCGAACATCCGGCGGGCCATGGAATTCATCGTCATAACGCTAACGGGGGTCCGCCGGCCCGGAGCAGACGGCCCCCTTCCAATCGGCCGTCCTCCACTCGGATGAAGTCGACATCGGAGTGCTCAACCCCGGCGCACGCAAAGGTTGTGAGGTCCCACAAACTGTCCCCTTAAAGGCCGAGCCCGCCGACCAAACATACTGGTCAGCGGCCTGTGTGTACGGGGCGCGAAAAGCGCCCGTGCTTGGTCGCGTGTTTGCGCAAGGGCCTGACATTCGTGAGACGAGCCCAGTTTCATACGAGAAGAAGCCGATTTTCATACGGGTCATACCCAGTTCCGAAGGACTTGGGGCAGTTCCAAGACCTCAGTCCTAGCCCTACAGGCCGACCGAGTCGCGAGGTCCGTCGTGATCATGACCTGCGTCGGGCACGCTCGCTGCTCCGCTCTTAGGGAACGACTACTACTGGACACGTGCTGCGCGCGAGGAGGCGGGAAGGGACAGACCCCGCGACCCTGTGCCGCAGGGAGCGTGGTGACCCCACTACGATCAGGTCGGCCCACCGAGCACGTGCGACGTCGCACAACTGACGCACGGGATCACCCATGCGGAGCAGCGTCTCCATCCGAAGCGACGCCGTCGGCAGCGACGAGAGCGCGGAATGAAAGACCGCCGAGCCATACGCGGTGTCGTCGCTGAGCGGACACCATAAAGAGAACCCCGACCAAGCCGGAATCTGCATGGGTCGGGAGTGGACGGCTATAAGCAAGGCTTCGCTTTGCACGGCGAGACCCGCGGCGTAGCTCGTGGCCCGTTGTGCACTCAGCGTCTCGTCCACCCCGACGAGCACCACCCTCGGCCCTCGCCCCATCACATCGAGGGGTTCCGGCTTGTTCCGATCCACCCCTTCGATGTGGCCTGTCATCAGTGGTGCCTGAAGTGCGCGTGATGCATCGCCGCGTGGGCCACGTGGGTGACCTGGGAGTAGGGCGTCACGGGGCATCCGTCTGGATGGGCCTCGCCCTTGATGCTCAATGTGAGGCGTCCGCAGCGGCCACATCGCTCGAAGCCCTCGCCGAAGACCCCGCCCAAGGTGCCAATCACCAGGGCGAGGACGGTAGCGACCAGGAGCAGGACGACAAGGATTCCCGCGATGACTTCGGCTGTCATAGCCATGTTCGAACACCTCCTGATGTTTTGCGTACTTGTATGTTAGTCGTCTATCGTACATGTACGCAATCAAGTAGGGTCTGTGCACATGGAGCCATCGGCTGAGGCCCCGGAGCTGCGGGGGCCCGTGCACGATCGTCGCGGTCCCAAGCGGGCGCGGGCGCCCCGGGGGACGATCTCGAGGCCCCAGATCGTCGACGCTGCCTTGGCGGCGATCGCGAACGTCTAGCTTCGAGCAACTGACGATCCGGAGCCTCGCAGCCGACCTCGGTGTCGCTCCGATGTCGCTGTACCGCTACATCGACGACAAGGACGATCTGCTCGACGAGGTGGTCGACGAGCTACTCACGCGCAAGCGGCCGTTCCCCCCTGGGTCGGGCACGTGGCAGGCGCGCATCGCCGTCGCGGCCGAGGAGCTCCAGCGGCTCTTGGTCGACGAGACCGCCGCGCTCTATGTGTACTTGCGCCACCCTGTCGTGTCACCGGCGGCCATTCAACGCATGGAGATGATGCTGGCGGTGTTCGCAGATGCCGGCTTCGACGAGCAATCGGCCCACCAGGCCTATGCAGCGGTTCAGACCTACACCATCGGCTTCGCTGCCCTGGCGTCTTCTCGCGGAGGTCGGGCGCCCAAGAAGGACGCCGGAGCGGTTGCCATCGAGCTTGCCGCATTCACGACAACCGAGCAGTTCGCTCGCGGTTTGCATTACCTGCTTGAAGGAATAGGTGGCCGTTCACATCCCGAGCGTGCCCGGGCCACGTGAGGCGCTATTCCAGCGCTGCGCCCTGGCATCTTTCTTGCGCTGGCGGTGGGTGGTCGAGCGGCGAGCTCGTCGCATTTAGTCGATCGTCTGCGGTCCTCCAGAATCGGGGCTGAACAGGATCCATATGGGACAGACACTCCACACCAGGAACTTTGCCTCGACATGGAATTGGACCGTTGTAGGGATTTTGTAGGGATGCCTTAGCCCTACCGCGCGGCAGGCAAAAGTATGGCCTGCGATGAACCGAGGCGAAGGATCAGACGGACCTCTCTGGTGGATGCACGGGAATCTCGGGCAGTCCAAGCGGAGTGAACAAGGTTGGGTCGAGATAGGTAATGACCTCGGCGATCTTGGACCCCCGCAACGTCAGAAGGGTCACTCCATGCGGCACGAACGAGTGGCTCTCCTTGGTCCAGCCGTAGTTGGCGAAGGCCACCTGACCGTTCAGCTCTATCCGTTCCAGGTGCCAGCGGCGGGGTGGTGCCATGGGTCGGCGGGACAGAAACTCGGCGATGACTTCAGATCCCACGTACCACTCGGACAACGGCGGCATCGAGAAGACCGCATCGTCAACCAAAAGCTCGACCAGCGCCTTTCACGTCGGAACGGTGCCATGCGTCGATATAGTGCTCGGCCACATTGGCGACCTCCTCATCGCCGAGGGCACGAATGGTGTCGCGCTGACTCTGCGCCGGCAGCCGATCGTCGACCGTCTTGTGAGCCCGCTGCAGCGCGCTATTGACCGACGCCTGCGACGTCTCGAGCATGGCGGCGGCCTCCGAGGCTGAGAAACCAAGCACGTCGCGCAGGATGAGGGCGGCGCGCTGATTGGCCGGCAGATACTGGAGGGCGGCCACGAAGGCGAGTTCAACGCTCTCTCGAGAGTCGTAGCGCGCCTCGGGCGATCCGGACTCAGGCGCTGCGCCGATCCCGAGGGCGTAGGGCTCTACCCACACCGACTCGGCGATGGGCGCCCGCCGGGCGTCGTGGGGGTCCGCGGCCAGACCGAAATCGACGGGGAGCACGCGCCGTGATGCGCGTTCGGACGCGCTAAGGCACACGTTGGTGGCGATGCGGTACAACCACGAGCGCACCGAACTCCGGGCTTCGAATCCCGCCAGGCCGCGCCAGGCCCGGACGAGGGCCTCTTGGACCGCGTCATCGGCGTCGGCGTTGGACCCGAGCATCCGGTAGCAGTGGGCGTGCAGCTCGGCCCGCAGTGGAGCCACCAGTTGGTTGTACGCCTCGGCGTCTCCGGCCTGGGCCGCCTGCAGCACCTCGGTCTCGGTCATGATCGGTACTGCAGCCAACGGCGGGACTCCGGATTGAGCTGCCAAAGGGCCAAGGCGCCACTCGATGGAGAGGTCACCACACTGCGCCAGCCAGCCGGACCCTCCCGGGGCTCAAGAATGATGGATGCGCCAAGCTCGTCGGCTCGTGCGGTTGCTCGGTCTACTCGCTCGACAATGACGTAGGGCACCCATTGCGGCTGGCCCACGCCGCACTCGACAATCCCACCGCTCACCCGATCGCCCATGCCCACCGCAAGGTAGGCGGTACCGGCCTGAGCGACATCCTGGGCTTTCCAGCCCAGCAACTGCGTCAGAAACGAACACGCCGCCAGCCCATTCCCCGTGTGCAGCTCAAGGTGAACGACGCCGCCGGGCGTCCCGCTTCTCATCCTTCGGCACCATCAGGGAAGCGAAATGAACCCACCTCTTCGTACGACACGGCCACCGGCGGCTCTTCGGCCCGGTCTCCGATGTCCTTGGTGAAGCGCTGGAAGGCGGCCACCTCAAGTAGTGGGTTGGAGGAGAGGGCTGGGTCAAGCCAGGCTAGATGCACGAAGTCGCCATCGGCCGACCGGAACGTGCCGTAGCGCAGTCCCTCGACCGCGTCTTCTGCCAATTTCGCGGTAGACGGCGCGAACCAACTCCTCGTTCTCGGCCACCCGATCGGGCTTGACCCGATACCGAACCACTGTCAGTTTCATCTTCATGGCCTCCTCGTCGTGTCTGGGCATGCTTCTGTTTGGCAACAGGTCTGATCTGATCGATCCACCCTCCGAGAAGCGGTTAGGCGACCAATTCGGGCGTGCGCTCGGGAACCAGGGTCGACACATTCTCGACCTCCGAGGGTGCAAACGCAGAGCGCCGACCGGGCAGGAAGGCCGCTGCGACCGCACCAAGCAATGAGAAGCCGGCCGAGGCTGCGATTGCCGGCGCAAAACCCTCGATGAAATGTGCGGATGAGTGGTAGCTCCCGTTGGCCGCGAACACCGCGACGGCCACGGCAATGCCGAAGACACCACCCAACTCTCGCATCATGCTGTTGGCACCGGATGCCTTGCCGAGATCATCATCTTCGACCGATCCGACCACCGAGTTCTGGGCGGCGGGAATGGCCATGGAGACACCGATGCCAGCCACTATGAACGGCCCTAGCAGAGAGGTGTACGAAAGCCCGGTTGCCGCGATCGAAGCCAACCAGGCCATGCCGGCACCTTGCAGGACCAGGCCGGTGGTCATCAGCGTGCGCTCCCCGATCCGGTTGGCGTAGGTGCCCGCTATGGGTGCGATGGTGATGAACATTCCCGTCCACGGCAACAGCCGCAACCCCGTCTCCAAGGGGCCATAGCCCAGCCCAGTTTGAAGGAACTGAGCGAAGAAGAAGACCGCTGAGAACAACGAGGCAAACGTGCAGAACATGGCTGCATTGCCAGCGGAGAAGCCGCGCGACCGGAACATCCGCATGGGCATCATGGCGTTCTCCGCTCGCCGCTCCCAGAATATGAAGGCCACCGCGCACAGGGCGCCGCCGAGCAGGGCGGCCAGCACCTCGGGGCTGCTCCACCCCGCATCGTTCCCTCGCACCAGGGCCCACACGATCCCGAAGGCAGCTCCTGTCGCCAGCGCGAGGCCGCGGAAGTCCAAGGTGGTGTGAGGGCCGTGGCTCTCGGCCAGCTTCGTCCGGACGAGCACCGCGGCAACTAACCCGATGGGCACGTTCAGCCAGAAGATCCATTGCCAGGTCAGTCCCTGCACGACGGCACCGCCGACCAACGGTCCCGCGGCCACTGACACGCCGGTGATCGCGCTGAAGATGCCAATGGCGGCGCCGCGACGCTCCGGTGGGAACGCTGCGCTGAGCAAGGTAAGGGACAGAGGCACCAAGAGCGCCGCTCCGGCCCCCTGGACGACGCGTGCCGCGATGAGCCACGAAATGCTGGTCGAAACCGCGCAGGCGGCCGAGGACGCGGCAAAGAGAATCAGCCCGAGCGCATAGAGACGGCGCCGACCGAACCGGTCTCCCAACACCGCCCCGGCCACCAACAGCACCGCGAAGCTCAGGCTGTAGCCGTTCACCGTCCATTCGAGCTCGGCCACCGAGGCGTGCAGATGCGAATGGATGGTCGACAACGCTGTCGACACGACCACGGTGTCCAAGGCACCCATCATCGATCCAATGCCGGTGAGTGCGACCACCCAGCCGGTACCCGAACTCGAGTTCCTTACGCTGGCGCTCTGCGTCGACGACATCCCTTGCCTCCTTGCGGTCCTCGGGCACACCAACAGCAGTGCGCCTGGAGATAAGACCCAGGACGAGGCTCGAATTCATCGCGAACAGCGAAGAAAGTTGTGTGTGTATAAGTCGGAGTTCTGCGAAATTCGTCTCATCGGGACTCCTCGAGATGAGGAACGGCCGCTCGGTGGGATCGCCGTGACGCTCGACGCTGAGCGCTGTTTCGAGGTTTGTGTCGCTGCCGTGCCAGCGTGTCGGGGGATGTGCACGGCTCGCTACCTTGATTTTCCGACAGGCAGCAGAAGGGCCGACCCTCGCGGATCGGCCCTGACCTGCACTCTCTTTGGTTGCGGGGGGAGGATTTGAACCTCCGACCTTCGGGTTATGAGACCTCGATGGGCCATCTAGTCCGTCTTTGATCGTCTGCGGAGTGTTCTCGATCCAGACCTCTAAGTGGATGTATTGCCCGCACGATGGGATCACCTAGCAGGAAGCCGCAGATAAGAGCATGGGAATGCGTGGGGTCTTCGTGGGATTTCGGTGGCCAGTTGATACGACTCGTTTTTCGGGGTGCGCCGAGTGATTCAGTCGTCTGAAACTTCGGCGGGTGGCGATGACCGTCGTTCCACTCCCAAGGCGGACGCTCGCCCAGTTGACGTCCGCCGAGCCGGACTCCGGTGACGGCGTCCAATCGGATCCCTGCGACAGTGCTGCCTTCTGGGGAAGCGCCCCAGACAGGTTGCCGGGGTAGGGCTATTGACCGGATATATACACTCAGAGTATTCTCTCGGGTATGAGCGTCCCCATGGCCCTGCTCGGCCTCCTCGATCGCGAACCGAGCCACGGCTACGACCTGAAGCGCGATTACGACACCTACTTCGGGCGCGGCCGACCGCTGCCCTACGGCCAGGTGTACTCCACGCTCTCCCGCCTTGCGAGAGACGGGAAGGCGATCGTCGGCGATGCCGAGCCGGGAGCCGGACCCGATCGCAAGCGCTACAACATCACCGAGACCGGCCGAAATGAAGTCGAGGCGTGGCTGTCGGAGCCCATACCCGCCGAGCCACACCTGCAGACCGATCTGTTCGTGAAGGTCGTCCTGTCGCTGATGCTCGGTCGCCGGGCTGAGGAGTACCTGGACGCCCAGCGCGCCGCACACCTGCAGCGGATGCGCGAGCTCACCGAACTCAAACAAAAGGGAATCCTGATTGATTCGCTCCTCGCCGACCACGGCCTGTTCCACCTCGAGGCCGACCTGCGCTGGATCGATCTCACGACCGCTCGCCTCACCGCACTCGCTACGGAGGTCGCCTCATGAACACGCCCAATGGTTCTGCCATATTCCCGCCTCGGGGCACCATTATCGAGGCGGAGAACCTCGTGCTCTCCTTCGGCGAAACCCATGCGCTGCGCGACGCCAGCCTGTCGGTGCAACGGGGCGAGATCGTGGCCGTCATGGGCCCGAGCGGATCGGGCAAGTCGACGCTGCTCCACTGCCTCGCCGGCATCCTGGTCCCTGCGTCGGGGTGGGTGATCTTCGACGCGCAGCGCATCGACGCGCTGCGCGAGGAGCAGCGAAGCCGGCTCCGCCGTGACCGTTTCGGCTTCGTCTTCCAGTTCGGCCAGCTCGTCCCCGAGCTCACAGCCGAGGAGAACGTCGCCCTCCCACTCCTTCTGGGCGGGGTGCGCCGCCAGCAGGCCCTGGCCCGAGCGCGGAGCTGGTTCCCCCGGCTCGAACTCGACGGTCTGGAAAGCAACCGGGCGGGCGAGATGTCAGGAGGCCAGGCCCAGCGAGTCGCCCTCGCCAGAGGCATGGTCGCGCAGCCCGACGTGCTGTTCGCTGACGAGCCCACCGGCTCACTGGACTCCCTGACCGGTGAGCTCGTCATGAACTTGATGACCAGCGTGGCCCGCGAGGAGGGAATCACGGTCGTCCTCGTCACTCACGAACCCCGCGTCGCCGCCTATGCCGACCGCGAAGTGATCGTGCGCGATGGCCGGGTCGCGAACCCGATGACGGTCGGCGCATGATCCGGCTCGGCCTCCGGCTGACCTTTGGGAGTGGTCGTGAAGCCCTGCTGCGGGTCCTCGTCACCGCTGCTGCGGTTGCTCTCGGCGTCGGCTTGTTGCTGGCCGCCTTAGCCGGCATCAATGGTCTCCACGCCCAGAGCGATCGGGGTGCCTGGCTGAACTCGGCGGTGCAGCCGACGCCGCCGACATCGCCCGCCAGCGGCCTTTGGTGGGAACCGAGCACCGACTCGTTCGGGAGTCAGCTGATCGACCAGGTCGACGTCGCGGCAGCCGGGCCGGGCGCGCCCATCCCTCCCGGCATGTCCCACCTGCCTGGTCCGGGCCAGTACTTCGCCTCGCCCGCGTTGGTGAGCCTCCTTCGCTCCCAGGCCTCCGATGAGCTGCGTGATCGCTACCCCGGTCGGCTGGTGGGCACAATCGGCACCGTGGGACTGCCGTCGCCGAACTCGTTGATCATCGTCATCGGTCACAGCGTCGGCCAACTCTCGAAGCAGCCGGCTGCCATCGAGATTGGGGCTATCCACAGCGGCCTAGCGAATTGCTATGGCTGCCAGAGCGTGGTCGCGAGCGGGCCAGTTCTGGAATTCATCCTGGTCGGCGCGGCCGTGGCGCTCGTACTGCCGATTCTGATCCTGATTGCGACGGCGAGCCGACTGTCGGCGGTCCGGCGCGAGGAGCGCTTCGCCTCTATGCGCCTGGTCGGCGCCACTCCTCGCCAGATCTCGACGATTTCGGCCGTCGAAGCGGTCATCGCCGCCCTCGCCGGAGTCGCCCTCGGTTTCGGACTCTTCTTCGCTGTCCGGCCACTGCTGTACCACGTTCCGATCACCGGGGCCCCGTTGGCGCAAGGTGACCTCTCCCTGCACGCCGTCGACATCCTCATCGCGGTGGTCGGAGTCCCAATCGCCGCCGTCGTCTCGGCACGTCTCGCGCTGCGCCGGGTACAAATTTCTCCGTTAGGAGTAACCCGACGGGCCAGGAGGCGTCCGCCGGGGATCGCCCGGGTCGTTCCCTTGTTGGCAGGTATCGGCTTCCTCGCGTACTTCGACGCGACCGGAAAGCCCGGTGCCATCGGGAGCCAACTCCTCGAGCTGCTCGTTGGATTCGCGCTGCTGATCGTGGGTCTTGTTCTGGCCGGGCCGTGGTTCACAACGGCTGGGTCGCGGATCATGGCCAAAAGGGCGAATCGCCCTGCCACGCTCATCGCCGGTCGCCACCTCCTCGACAATCCGAAGGCTGCCTTCCGCTTTGTCAGTGGCCTCGTCATTGCCCTCTTCGTCGCCAGCGCGGCAATCGGAGCCCTCAGCTCGGTGGCGCACGTAACCGGAGGAGGCAGCGCAAATTCCAGTCTGAGTACCCTCGCGGACCCGTTCTGCACCTATTCGACCACCGACTGTCCCACGGCGTCCGTAGTGACTTCCGTTCCTCCTTCGGTGCTCAACGAACTCCAGGCGATGCCGGGGGTGCAAGGCGTGGCGGTGGTCCATGAGGCTCCCAACCAGACACAAGCGGGGCGATCGTTCGGGGTGGTCGTGTGCGACGAACTCGCCATGACTCCGGCCATCGGCCGGTGCGCACCGTGGGCCACCGCTGCGTCCGTCGGATACTTTCTCTCGAAGGTCCTGGGGCACACGGCCAACGTGTCGACCACGACCTGGCCGACTTGGAACCTGTCGGCCACGCACCTCGCGTCCCTCCCAGTGAGTGCGGTCGTCGTCGCGACGAACGGGTCTTCGGGTGTGATTGAACGGGTACGAACGGATCTCGAGCGCGCATTCCCGCTTCAGGGCACGCCAGTGACCGTGGAGGCACTCGGCCCATCGACCGCGCGCCTGCTGACCATGATCCAGGCGATGACTGACGTGATCATCGTGGCCAGCCTGATCATCGCTGCGTGCAGCCTGGCCGTGAACGTCGCGGCGGGTCTCGCCGAGCGGAGGCGGCCGTTCAGCCTTCTCAGACTTACGGGGGTCCCGCGAAAACTCCTGCATCGGATCGTCACGTTGGAGAGTGCGCTGCCCCTGTTCATTGTCGCTGCGGTCTCCATCGTCGTCGGGCTGCTGGCGGCCGCCCTCTACTTGCACTCGCAGGTAGGGCTCGCCTTCAGCCTTCCGGGATTCTCCTACTGGATCACGGTCGTCGGAGGGCTGGCCGCGTCGATGGCGATCATCGCCGCGACGTTTCCCATCCTCGACCGGATCACGGGGCCCGAAGTCGCCCGAAACGATTGATCACCGTGGCCAAACCGAAGAGTGCCGTTCGTCGGGCCCCATTCACCGTCCTCACGGCACTCGTAACACTCTGTGCGGGGATGTCGTTCGCCGGCTGCTCGTCGCCTCCGGACGAGGGAACGCTTGACGGCACACTCCAGGCTGTCAGTGGTCCGGCTGGGACTGGGTCGCGACCGCTTAGCGGCTCCGTCACGTTCCACGGGTCGAACGGGAACATCGCCACCATCTACCTCTCCGCCAACGGCCGGTTCTCAGCCCACCTGCCCGTCGGTCGCTACACCGTCGCAGGGCGGAGTCCCCAGTTCGAAGGGGGCACCGGCGAGTGTCAGGCAGCCGGACCTCTCACCGTGACCAACGACGTCACGAGCCGCGTTGAAATCGATTGCCAAGAGAGCTAGGGCCGTTCGCGGGACAAGCCAGGGACCGCGATAAGCGGTGATTCACACCAGCCTCGCCCTCCTCTTTCATTTTCGTGCTGTCAGCGGTGCGGGGGAGGATTTGAACTTCCGTCCTTCGGTTTATGAGACCAAGGCGAGCCGTCCGCTAGGTCATTCGGGGATCAAGGCAATGCCGCTGAGTTGCCCCTCAGCGTCGGGCCTCCGTTTTCGCCGTAGGCGGGGCAGCAGAAGTGCCGGCCCATCGGCCGACTCCTGCCTGCGGATCTCTGAGTGGCGGGGGGAGGATTTGAACCTCCGACCTTCGGGTTATGAGCCCGACGAGCTACCAGACTGCTCCACCCCGCGGCGAAGAGTCCGTCATCTTATCGGACCGCGGGCGGCATAGCGGCTCGGTCCGGCTGGGCAGGGCCGAATGGCCCGACCTAAAGGGTCTGCGCCGTCGGCGGAGGAGGCGGCGGCGAGGCGGGGTCGGCCGCCTTCGGTGGCGGCGGTGGCGCCGATGCACCCGCCGCAGCCCCGTCACCGGCAGCTGTGGCCGTCGGAGCGGCCGCCGCTGACTCCGGCGCCAGCGTCATCGGGCCGTGCTCGGACTCGTGCTGTTGCAGGGCCGTCACCAGGCGCTCGATGTCGGCATCGGTGGTCGGGGTCGCGCGATCCGTCTTTGTCGCGTAGAAGGCTGCGCCCAGGTCACGCAGCATCCCCTCCGCCACCTTCTTGGCCTGCGACTCGTCGAGCTTGGCCTGGCCCTTTGCCGCCGCGTCCTTCGCCATTTCGGTCGCCGCCGTCGCCTGCGCCTTGACCTTGTCGAGCAATCCCATCGGAAGCCTTCCTTTCCTCTCCGCAGCCTCCCGACATCATGGGACCGCAGGGCGCAGCCCGCAACCGCCGTCGGGCACCCCGCCCGGGCCTGGAGCGGCCCCTTAGCCTCGGCCCGCCGCGGCCGCCGACGCCACGCTCGTCGACGTGGTCGTCGAGCCGTTCCGCGGCCCGGTGCTCGCGGGTGCGGCGGAGGTCGTCGACGTCGTCGAGGCGGTGCTCGATGTGGTCGACAACCCGCTCGTCTTCTTCGTCGTCTTGCCCGGCTTGACCTTCGGCAACGTCGTCGTGGTGGTCGTCGTCGTCGAGCCCGTGGTCGCCCCGAGCACGTCCTGGGCCGAGGCCAGCGCCTGCTGCATCTGGTTGATGTCCTGCTGATACTCCGCCAGGTTCCCCGCGGCGAGCGCCGCCTGGGCATTGGTGTAGTCGGTCTGGGCTTGCTGCAGAATGCCCTGCAACGCCGCGGGAATCGTGGCGCCCGACGACACCCCGCCCCCCGCGGGCAGGGTGACGGATGTGATGTCACCGAGCGCACTGGACAGCGAGGTGTCGATCTTCACTGTCTTACCCAGCACGGCGATCACGTACTCGAGCTGCGGCTGCGGGTTGGTCGTTGCCGCGACGTAGAGCGGCCGCAGGTACACCATGGAGTCGGCGACCGGCACCATGAGCGTCTCGCCCAGCAGCACCTGCGAGCCGTGCTGGTTCAGCAGTGTGATGTCCGACGACACGGTGTTGTTTGACGACATCTCGGCGTCCGCGTTGGCCGGCCCCAGTGTCCCTTCGGGGACGTCGTAAAGGGTGAGCTGGCCGTAGTGACCGGGATCGGACTGCCCCACCATCCAGGACGTCAGGTTGAAGTTCTGGGTGTTGTTCGACACTGAGGACTGGGCAGCCGGGACGTACCCGTCCGAGATCGTGAAGATCTGGTCCTGCGGGGGCGTATTCGGCAGCGAGTACACCTGGTACTGCGGTGCCATGCGCGCCGGAGTCGTCGAGACCAGCTGGCCTTGGTTGTTGTACGTGTTCTGGGCCAGCAGCGCCTGGGACTGGGGCCCGGCCCCGGCCGTCGGCGAGAGCTGCCAGGCGTTGCTCGCCGCGTAAAACGCCGACGGGCTGACCAGGTGATAGCGACCGTAGATGGCGGACTGAATCGAGAAGATGTCCTCGGGGTAGCGCAGGTGGGCCCGCAGCTCTGCCGGCATCTTGTTGAGCGACACGAACATGTGCGGGAAGGCCGCCGAGTAGGCCTGCAGGATCGGGTCGCTCGGGTCGACGTCGTAGAACGTCATCTTGCCCGAGTAGGCGTCGATGACGACCTTGACCGAATTGCGCACGTAGTTGTAACTGCCGGGGAGCGTGTTCCCGATCGCGACCTGCTGCGAGGCTGCGTTCTGCGAGTAGGGATAGTTCGACGTCGTCGTGTACCCGTCCACGATCCAGTCGATGTGCCCGTCCTTGTCGTTGATCACCGCATAGGGGTCGTGGTCGAAGCTGAGGAACGGCGCCGCCTTCTGCGCCATGGCGAGCGGGTCGCGGACGAACATGATCCGGGACTTGTCGGTGATCTGGCTCGAGATGAGCAGGTTGAAGTCGCCGAGCCGCAGGGCGAACATCGCCTTGGTGAAGATCGACGAGAGCTGGACGCCGCCGCTCCCCTTGTAGTGGCTCTCGATATTGTTGCCGTCCGGCTGCTGGTAGTCGACCTCGGGCTGTTTGCTGTTCGCCACGACGTAGCCCGACTCTCCCAGTCCGAAATAGACGTCGGGCTCCTTGATCTTGGGGAGGCCCATGGACGAGGTCGGCGGCACCTGCGACACGCCGAAGACCGGATTGTTGTGGCTCGTCTGGTTGGCCAGTCCGATGGCAGCCCCGTTGCCGTGCGTGTACTGCAAGTGCGTGTTGACCCAGGTCTGCGACACCAGCCCCGAGGAGGAGATCTCTCGCACCCCGGTGAGCACCGGCGTCAGCCCGCCACCGAGCGCATAGCGGTCGACCCCCAGCGAGGGAAACGAGTAATAGGACTTGATGCCCTGCAGGCGCTGGAAGGTCTGCAGGGAGATCGACGGGTCGGGGTCCCACTGGCGGATGTTGTCGATCGTGTCTGCGTTGATCACCGCCTGGCTGGGCGAGATCGTCGTCGACGCCGGGAACTTCTGCACGCTGACGTGGTTGAGGTTGTAGGCGTCCCTCGTGGCCGTGATATTGCGGTGGATGTACGGCGCCTCGAGCGAGCTCTGGGCCGGGTTGACCTTCAGCGCCTGCAGCAGCGCGGGGTAGATGATGCCGACCACGAGGGCGACGAAGGCCCAGATCCCCACCGCCAGCACGGGCAGTGTCCAACCCTGGCGCCGGATGTTGAAGAGCAGGATTCCCGCCGCGAAGATCGACACGTAGACCAGCAGCAGCTCGGCCGGCAGCCGCGCGTGCACGTCGGTGTAGCCGGCGCCGTTGACGTAGCCGTCCGACCCGTTGACGAGGGACCAGCGCTGCAGGACGTAGCCCGCGGCCTTGTCGAGCGCGATCAGCGCCAGGAGCACCGAGATATGCGCCTTCACGGGTGGCCGGACCCGCGGCAGCCCCCGCTGGGGCTGGATCCCGCCGTTGAAGTAGTGGAACACCAGCGTGACGACCAGCGTCACGATGAGGATGGCCAGCGTCCAGTCGACGCAGAAGATGAGGAACGGCAGCTTGAAGACGTAGAAGCCGACGTCTTTGTGGAACTGCGGGTCGGTGACCCCGAAGTTGCCCCCGTGCCGGAAGAGGATCCAGTTGTTCCACTGGCTGATGGTGCCGGACGCCCCGATCAGCGCCAGCACGAAGGCGATCGCGACATAGATGCGGCCAGAGTACGGCCGCACGTACTGCTGGTAGCGCCGTACCAGCTCGTCCTCCTGGGCCAGCACGATGTCGTGGCCGGCGATGCGGTCGCACACCACGAGGTTCACCCACAGCACGGCGAAGAAGATGGCGCCGAACACGCCGAAGAGACCGAGCTTGATCACCAGCAGCGTCGAGAAGACGTTGTGGAAATTCATCGACGAGAACCAGAGGCTGTCCGTGTAGATGTTCGCCAACGAGCGCAAGGACACCAGCAAGATGATGAGGAGGACGACCAGCCCGGCAATCCACCAGCGGGCGCGGTGGCGCCGGCGCGGCGAAGGGTCAACCGGGAGGTCGCTGGGGATGCGCACGGAGGGAGCCTAACGTCCGGTTCTCAGGCCCCAACGACACTGCGTGCCGTCTGGGCTGCCTGAATTTTCCAGGTCAGTCGCTCGTCGGCGCCACGAGGCAGCGGCAGCCGGAGTGGGCCGGCGGGTGCGCGTGGCCGGTGGGGAACGCCTCGGTCGCGCTGACCGCTCCGGCCAGTGCGTTGTCTTCACAGTCCGAGCACCCGGTGGCCGAGGTCACCACCCAGCGCAGTTTGCGGTCGGCGCCTGCCGCCACCACACCCGCCGAGAACGCTTGCGTGGCGTAGTCACCCGCCACGCGCTCGACCCGCTCGCCGCGCCACTCGCGGTACGCCCCGCTCACTCGATCGCCGATGTCACCGCTGCCGTCCTCGATCTGGCGCCGCAGCATCGTCACGATGACGTGCGCGAGACCCGACGTCGATTGTTCGACCGTGCCGTCGTCGGCCACGCCGGCCGCCCCGGCTCCGCCGAACGCCGTGCCGGCGGCGTACGCCTCGCCCACCTGTGCGCGCACGGCCGATTCGAACACGGCCACGTGCTCCACCTCGGGCCCGAGGAGCTCGTCGCCGCTCAACGACGGCGCGCTGCGGATGCGGTCGAGCAGGCGGTTCTGGTCATCGCCCAGTGCCCGCTTCACCGTCCGGCTGAGGCGCGCCGTCACCGGGCCGAGCAACTCGTTGCGCTGCGCGATCACCCCGTCGTCGGGCCCGGGAGGTGGCGCGTCGTGCCCGGCATCCTGCGCTGGCTCCGCGGTCACGACCGGAATGGCCTGTGTCGCCGGCAGCGCCGCCTCCGTTGCGGGGTCGGAGCCCGGCGCTGCGCCACCTTCCTTTGCGCCGGGCGTTTCCTCGTCCGTGCCCGCCCTGATGCGGGCGAAGAGCTCGTCGACCGACGGGGCGCCCGCGGCGTCGGACTCGTCCGCTCCCACTTCCACCGCTTCGGTGGCCGCGCCCGGGGCCCCGGCCTCCTCGGCCTCGACGTCCACCGCGATCACCCGGACCGCCGGTGCCGGCCCCGCCTCGGGGGTGTCGCCGATGACCTCGTCCAGCGCGTCCTGGTCGTGCGGCCCCTCGGGCCCGCCGTGCAGCCGGAACTGCTCACCGACTGCCGCCGCCGCCGCCCGCGCCTCCTCGTCGGTGTGGTCGAGGTGCGACAGGATGCCGTCGACCCGGTCGCGCACGCCGTGCACCGACGCGGCCATCTCGTCGCGTGCCGCACGCAGCTGCTCGATCTGGATGCCGAGCGCGCGCCGCCGCGAGGCCAGATCGGCCAGCACGCGCCGGCGCGCCTCTTGCACCTGTTCGAGGAGTGCCCGGCCCTCTTCCTTGGCCTGGCCGATGACCGATTCGCCCTCGGCGACTGCGTCGGAGAGGATGCGCGCACTCTCGACCCGCGCCTCTTGTTGCGCGTTGGCCACGAGCAGCTCGACCTCGGCCACCCGCTCGGCCGACGAGGTCTCGGTCCGGGCCTGGAGCTCCTCCACCTGGATCTGCGTCTCCCGCAGCAAGGTGGAGGCCCCCTCCTGGGCCTGGGCCACGATCTTGGCCGCCTCGTCGTGGGCATGGCGCAGGATCTGCGCGCTGTGCTGGCCCAGCGACGCGGTCAGCGTCGCCTCGTCGACGACCGGATGGGCCGCCCGCTCCTCGGCCTCGGCCACGGCGGCCCGCAGCTCCTGCTCGCGCTCCTCGAGCGCCTCGAGGCTGCGGGACACCGACTGCAGGTAGGAGCGCACTTCGTCCGTGTCGAAGCCCCGCCGCACGATGGCGAACGAGTGGCGTGCGATGTCCCCGGTGGCGATGCGGGAGGAGGAGATGGGGGGACGGACATCTGACATGGTCAGAAGCCTACGGCGCCGCCTGGGCCGGCACAGGATTGGTGGGCACGTTGCCGCCCAGGCTCTTGAGGATGCGGAGCACCTGGTCCACGTTGCTGACGGCGTAGACGTGCAGCTGGGGCGAGGCCTTCGACTGGGCCGTCTTGAGCTCGACCTTGGGCACGAAGAAGACCGTCGCCCCGGCCCGTTCCACCGCGATCGTCTTCTCGGCCACGCCCCCGACATCACCCACGTTGCCGTTCTGGTCGATCGTGCCCGTTGCCGCCACCACCCTGCTGCCGGTCAGCCGACCGGTGCTCAGCTTGTCGATGATCCCGAGCGTCATGGACAGCCCGGCGGAGGGGCCGCCGATGTTCTGGGTGTGCACCGTCACCTTGACGGGGAACTGCCAATCCTGCTGCGTCTGGGTCTGGACACCGATGAACGCCGTCTGCGTGATGGGCGGGCCGCCGCAGAAGGTCACCGGCTGCACCCCCTTGGGCGCCGCGGCCAGCGTGATCGGCTTCTGCTCGATCGGTCCGTTCACGAAGGTCCCGACGTCGTTGATGGAGGACTGCTCGACGCTCAGCGTGACCGTCGTCCCCGGCGAGTACGCGTGCAGCGCCTCGATCAGCCCGCACTGCGAGGGCGTGGCCGTGCCGTTCACCGCCGTGATCACCTGTGCGACCTTGAGCGTCTTCTCCGCCGGCGACTTCGGCACGATCCCGTAGACCAGCGCGCCGGCGTCGGTCGAGCTGACCGAATAACCGAGGTGGGACAGCGCGGCCGCGGTGGCGTACGACTGGGCCTGCGCCATCTGCAGGTAGCCCTGGTCCGTGAACTCCTCCGGGCTGGTCGACGGGCCGAGCAAGGTCCTGGCTCGAGTAGATCTCGTCGTTCGAGCCGAGGAAGTGGTACTGCAGGTAACTGAGCGCGTTCAACTGCGACACGAACACGTCGGTCAGCAGGATCTGGCCGGTGAGAGGATGGTTGTCCGCCTTCGGGACCTCGATGTACTGCGACACGGGCGTCGCGTTGCCCGGCGTGATGACGTAGTAGTCGACGGTCTGGTGCGAGGCGACGAGGCCCGCCAGGAGCACGAGGGCGACCAGGCCGACGATCACCCAGGGCCAGCGCCGGGGCCGTCGGTAGGCGCCGGGTGGCGGGATCTGGGCCCCGCCTTGGACCGCGCTTGCGACCGCCTCCCCGGGCGGTGGGGGCGGTGGTTGGGGTGGGGTCGTGGGAGGACCCCCGTCGGCGGGCGCGTCAGGGTCGGACATACTCGGGTTCGGTGAGCGACGATGTTGCCACGGATGCCGGCCGCGACCGCCGCGCCGAGCGGCGGCGCCGGGCGGTCACGCTGGCCGGCCACCGGGGCGACGGAGGCGCCGCCCGCCGCGGCCTGGCCGATCCCGACCCTCAGGTGCGGGCCGCTGCGCTGGGCGCGCTGGCTCGGCTCGGCGAGCTCACCACGACCGACGTGATGGCGGCCCTCGCCGACGACGATCGCCACCGTGCGCCGGCGCGCCGTCGACGTCGGCGCTCGAGGTCCGGGGCCGGGGTTCGCGCTCCACCCTGCCCGCGGCGCTGACCGAGGCACTGGGCGATCCCGACCCTCTCGTGGCCGTCGGCGCCGCGTGGTTCGCCGGCGAACGCCGCGCACCGGCCGGCCGTCCCTGGCCTTGTCGCCCTGGCCACAGCTCACGAGGACGCCCGTTGCCGCGAGGCGGCCGTCGCCGCGCTCGGCGCCATTGGCGACCCTGCGGGGTTGGACGCGGTGCTCGCCGCACTGTCGGACCGGCCCACCGTGCGCCGGCGCGCCACTGTCGCCCTCGCCGGGTTCGACGACCCCCGCACGGAGCCGGCGCTGCGCACGGCGGCAGCCGACCGCGACTGGCAGGTGCGCCAAGCGGCCGGGCGAACTGCTCGACGAGCCGGCCGGAGACCCAGCCGCGCCCTTAGTCGTCCTGGGTGAACAGGCGCTTCAACCGGTCGAAGGACTGCAGGCAGATGCCGGCTCCCTGCACGACGCACTCGAGCGGCGTGTCGACGAGATGCACCGGCACCGCCGTCGCGTTCGGCCAGCCGCTGGGTCATGCCACGCAGCAGCGCGCCACCACCGGTGAGGTGGATGCCCTCGAACATGATGTCCTGGGCCAGCTCGGGCGCCGCCTCACCGAGGCACCCGGCGGCCGTCTCGACGATCGACGCCACGTTGTCCGCCGAGCGCGTCGCGCACCTCCATCGGCGTGAGCATCACGGTCTTGGGCCGCCCCGTCGCCACCTCGCGGCCGCGGATCTCGGCCTGCTGTTCGTTCTCGTAGGGCGACGCGGACCCGATGGCCATCTTGACGGCCTCCGCGGTGCGCTCGCCGATGGCCACGCCGAACTTGTGGCGGACGAACCCTTGGATCGGACGCGTCGAAGTCGAAGCCGCCACAGCGCAGCGCGCGCACGGCGACGACGCCACCCAGGGAGATCACCGCCATCTCCGCGGTGCCGCCGCCGACGTCGACGACCATGTTCCCCACCGGCTCGTGGATGGGCAGGCCCGCCCCGATCGCCGCCGCCATCGGCTGCTCAATGCAGGTAGCTCGATGACGCGCCCGCCCGCCGCGCCGCCTCCTTGACGGCACGGCGCTCGACCGACGTGATGGCGGAGGGGACGCAGATCAGGACCTTGGGCCGGTTCAGGCGGCTGACCCCCACCCGGTGCAACAGGACGCTCAGCATCCGCTCCGTCACCTCGAAGTCGGTGATGGCGCCGCCGCGCAGCGGCCGTTCCGCCACGATGTAGCCCGGGGTGCGCCCGATCATCTGCCAGGCGTCCGTGCCGATTGCGAGGACCTCCCGGCTGCGAGAGTCGAGGGCAACGACCGTCGGCTCGTTGAGGATCAGACCCTTCCCCTTGGCGTAGACCAGCGTGTTGGCAGTGCCGAGGTCGATGGCCAGGTCCCGCGACATGCGGTCTCATGGTACGGCCGCCCCAGGGTGCGACGGCACTTTCCGATGGTGTTCTCGGTAGCCTCGCCCTGGTGAGTGGCCCGCCCGAGGAGCCGGAAAGCGGCGAACCGGGACGCGACGAGGGAGGAGCGGACCCGGACGAGACGGAGGCGCCCCTGCGCGGCTGGATTGATCCGGACGACCGCCTGTGGCGCCATCCGAGCGAAGTCGCGCCTGGCGGCGGCCCCACGGGGCAGGCCGGACCGGTCCTGTCCCCGCCGCCCAAACGCGGCTACCGGGGCCCCCTCATGGTCTCCATCGCCGCCGCCGCCGTCCTGGCCGTAGGTGCCTTCCTCGCCGTCCTGCTCTCGCCCGCCTCCCAACCACCGCCAGGGCTCGGGCCACGCCGACGCCTCGCTCACGACCATCACCACCTCCGAGAGCGGGGTCCCCACCGCCGCCCGGAACGCCGCCAAGTCGATGGTCCTGCTCCGGGCCAGCACCCCCCACGGCAACGTGATGCTCGTCGGCATCGCCGTCGCCGAGGGCGGCATGGTGGTCACGACCGCCGACCTGCTGAGCGGGGTGCAGAGCATCGCCATGGTCGGTGCCGGCGGCAAGCTCGAGCCGGCCTCGATCGTCGGCACCGACGCCAACTCCGACGTCGCGCTCGTCAACGTGCCCGAGGACGTGCCCGGTGGCACCCTTCTCGGACGACGCGGGCCTCGCCGGTGGTGCCCCCGACATGGTGCTCGGGTACGCGCCCGCCGGGGCCGGCGCCGTCGCGCTGCATGCCACGTCCGGCTCGGTGACGTCGGTCGGCACCGCCATCGCCAGCGGCCCGGCCAACGGGATGGCCGCCATCACGTCCTCGCCCGCGCTGAGCGCCGGCTCGGCCGGGAACCCGCTGCTCAACGCGAGCGGCGCCGTCGTCGGCATCCTGTGCGATCCCGACAGCCTCCGCGACGTCCGCCGCGACGTTCCTCCCGACGCAGCTGATCGTCGGCGTGGCCGACGATCTTCGATCCGGGAGCAAGGTCGTGCACGGCGTCCTCGGCGTCATGGGGAGCGACGTCGGCGGCGGGGGCGGGGCGAAGGTGGTCTCCGTTTCCTCGGGCAGTCCCGCGACGGGCCATCTCCAGGTGGGCGAGGTGATCGTCGCCGTCAACTCCCTGCCGGTGCGCACCTTCGCCGAGCTGCGCTCCCGCCTCTATGTCCTCTCGCCCGGGTCGGCCGTCACCGTCTCGGTCCAGGGCGCACCCGGAGCGTCGGGGACCAAGACGGTGAATCTGACGCTCAGTAGCGCCTCCTCATCACCCCATTAGCATGCGAAGGTGAGCATGTTCGGTTCCGACCCCGACAATCCCATGGGGGGTCTACTCGGGGACCTGATGAAGGTGATCGGGTCTGGACCGGGTGCCGGCGACAACTGGTTCGAGGCGGCACGCACCCTCGCGTTCGGCGTCGCCACCGACGGCGGGCAGGACGACAACCCCGACCCCCTCGTGCGCATCGCCTACGAGGAGCTGGCCCGCGTGGCCGAGCTGCACGTCAGCGCCGCGACCGGGCATCACGCCGAGTTCGGGCACCGCCGGCGTCTCGTTCGAGGCGGTGGGCGCGGGGCAGTGGTCGTTCCGCGTCCTCGAGGCATACCGGCCCGTGCTCAAGTCGATGGTCGAGGCGCAGCAGCAGGGTGCCGCCGCCGTGCCGTCGACCGACCTGAGCGAGCTCAACTTCGAGGAGGGCGCCGGCCTGAGCGGCCTCCTCGGGCAGTTCGCGCTCACCCTCGGCCCGGTGTTCCTCGGCATGCAGTTCGGATCCGCCGCCGGCCATCTGGCTCGCCGCGCCTTCGGCCAGTACGCGCTGCCCCTGCCGTGGCCCGAGTCGAGCACGCTGCTGCTCGTACCGGGCAACGTGGCGCGCTTCGCCGAGGACTGGAGCCTGCCGCTCCAAGAGGTGCAGCTGTGGGTCTGCTTGCGCGAGCTCACCATGCACGCGGTGCTCACGCGGCCCGGGCGTGCGCTCCTCGCTCACGACCCTGCTCGGGGACGCGTCGGCGCATGCCGCCGCGGCACAGCGCAACGTCGTCGAGCGCCTGGGCGACAGCCTGGGCGACCAGGTGTCGTTGGAGGACGCGCTGGGTGACCCGGAGGCACTGCTGGCCGACCTCATCAGCCCCGAGCAACGGAACATCTCCAGCGCGCTCACGGCGCAGACGACGGCGATCGGCGCCTACGTCGACCACATCACGGGCGGCATCGCGGAGACGCTGACCTCGTCGCCGGGCGCGCTGCGCGAGGCGTGGTACCGCTACCGGATCGAGGAGGGGAAGGGTGAGCAGGCCTTCGCCGGCCTGTTCGGGCTCGACGTCGGGCAGGAAGAGGTCGACCGCGGTCGGACCTTCGTCCAGGGCGTGATCGAGCGGGCCGGAGAAGATGCGCTGGCCCGACTCCTGGGCGACGAGCTCGATCTGCCGACGCCCGCCGAAGTCGATGCGCCCGGCCTGTGGCTGGCGCGCATCGGGCTGATGGACTGACGGCCCAGGCTCAGCCTCAGGCGGCCCTGGTCAACCCGTACTGCGCCGCCGCAGCGCTGAGCCGTCCGCCCAGCACCAGCGACTCGATGCTGTCGTCCCACTCCGGCGCGAAGGCGTAGACGTAGTCGGCCATGGCCTCGTCGCTGCGGACGGTGGCCAAGAGGTCGACCAGCGCGAAGAGGTGCTGGATCGTCTCGCCCAACGAAAGGTCTGCCGGCGTCAGCGCCCGGACCAGCGCAGACTCGTCGTCGCTGAGTGGGCCGATGAGCCCGCTGATCTCACGGACGATCGGTGCCTCGTTCAAGGTGTGGATCTCCCCCACGGTTGCCTCCCCCTGCTGCGGCCTCCCGGAGGAGCCCGCAGTCCTTCAACCGCCACGGGCCCATGCTTCCATTGTCGGGGTGTTGACCAGTGGCCTGCCGGATGCAAGAAGGGTGCGGGCAGCAACGTCGCTGCCTGGCCGACCTCAGCCCTCGGCGGCCTCGCCGTAGTCGAGCTCCCATTCGAGGGCCAGCTGCTCGCGCTCGGCGTCGCGCACGACGCGTTCGCTGTTGCGCCGGAACTGCGGGTCGTGCGGGGGCAGGAGGACCAGTCGGGCCAGGACGCGCTCCCGGAATTGCTCAATGACCTCAGGCGGCCCGTAGTCGCTCTGGACTTCCCAATGCGGCGCCACGGGGCCGAGATACACCACGCGCACGTGGCCGATGGGCTCGAACTGCTCACCCTCTTCGACAACCTCTTCCTCGGCTTCCGGGGACATCACACCTCCTGCGTTCGGCGACCGTCGGCCAGCGTAGCCCCGAGCGCCTTGCGAGCGTTCTCCCTGGTAGACAGCGAAATTGGGCCGAGAATTCTTACGAACTTCCTATCCGAAGACTCTAGGAGCCGACTGGCACCTCCCTTAGAATGGTGCGTGAAAAGGGAGCCAAGCAATGAATACCGAATGGATGGCTAGGGGGAAGTGCAAGGAAGTTGCACCGGACGTCTTCTTCCCGAGCGACGGGATGGGCGTGCTGGTTGCGCAGCGGATCTGTGCGGAGTGCCCCGTCTCGCAGTCATGCCTCGAGTACGCGCTGGAGCACCACATCGACCACGGGGTCTGGGGTGGCGCTTCGGAGCGTGAGCGTCGCCGCATCCTGCGCCGCCGCCGCCTCTCACACGCCGTCGCGGCCAAGTAGCCACCCCGAGCGGGCCGGGTAGCGGCCCCCGGGAGCCCGCCTTCTCCGTCGTTGCCGCTGCAGCGCGTCCTTCGACGCTGGCACGCTGGCACCGTGAGCCCGAACCCGGACTGCGTCGAATGCGTGGTCAACGTGAGCGAAGGCCGTGACGAGGTCGTCCTCGCCGCCCTGGCCGCCAGCGCCGGCCCCGCACTGCTCGACGTCCACCGCGATCCCCACCATCACCGCGCCGTCCTGACGCTGGCCGGCTCGGCCGACGACGTCGCCGCCGCAGCCCGCTCCCTCGCCGCCGCCACGGTCGAGCGCCTCGACCTGCGCACCCACGACGGCGCCCACCCGCGGCTCGGCGTGCTCGACGTGGTCCCCTTCGTCCCCTACGCAGCCCGGCGGCGCCGCGCCAACCGACCTCACGGCGGCCGTCGCGCTGCGCGACGACTTCGCCCGCTGGCTCGCCGAGACCATGGGTGTGCCGAGCTTTCTCTACGGGCCCCTTCCCGGCGGTCGGACCCGGACCCTGCCCGAGATCCGCCGTCACGCCTTCGCCGCCACCGCGGGGCTGCGTCCCGACTTCGGGCCGGCCCGCCCCGACCCCTCCGCCGGCGCGACCGCCGTCGGGGCGCGGCGGGTGCTCGTGGCCTACAACGTGTGGGTCTCGACGGTCGAGGTGGCCCGCCTGGTCGCGCCGCAGGTGCGCGGGCCGGGGATCCGGGCGCTCGGCCTGGCCGTGGGCGAGCGGGCCCAGGTCTCGTGCAACCTGACCGAGCCCGACCTCGCCGGGCCGGCGCAGCTCTACGACCGGGTGCGCCTCCTGGCGGCCGAGGCGGGCGGGGCCGTGGACGGGGCCGAGCTCGTCGGCCTCATGCCCGAGGCGGTGCTGGCCACGGTGCCCCGGGCCCGCTGGCCCGAGCTCGGGCTCAGCGACGAGGCGACGGTGGAGTCCCGGCTGGCCGCACGAGGCGCCTGACCGGACAGGGCGATGCCCTGGCTGGTGTCCCTATGAGGCGCTGGCGATGTCGCGGCGGGCCAGGGCCCGGGCCCGGCGCAAGCGGCGGCGTTCCCGCTCGCTCATGCCTCCCCAGATGCCGAACTTCTCGCCGTTGGCGAGGGCGTACTCGAGGCAGTCTTCCCGCACGACGCAGCCGCGGCAGACCTCCTTGGCCTCCCTGGTCGACGCGCCGCGTTCTGGGAAGAACAGGTCCGGGTCGACTCCCATGCAGTTCGCTTGGAGCTGCCAGCTGCGTTCTTGGCGACCGTAGAGCGTGGTGATGATGTCCATCGACACTTTGGTTCGCCCCCCTTCATTTCGCCTGAGGTGGCACCGTTGTAGTTACAGCGATGTAAGCAACATCTTTGACCACCCAGGCACGACTCCGCAAGGCCTAAATTGAACGGAGGGCAAAATACGTGACTTCTCCCAGCTTGAATGGGTGTGGATCAGTGCACGGAACCCCCATTCAGGGCGCTCTCAGGAGCAATTGGTGCAGCGAACGGCCCGTCGACGCGGGCCCACCGGCATCTGCTCCCAGGCACGGCCGCAGATTCGGCACCCGCTCCGGGGCGTGACGGCGCCACGGGAGCGGAACGAGGCCGAGATCTTCGCCCCCCGACGATGAAGGCGTCGGGTGCTACGCCTGCTCGATGCGGAGCCGGTTCCCCGCCGGGTCGCGCACGGCCGCGTCGCGCTTACCCCAGGGCTGGGTGAGCGGCTCCTGGAGCACCTCGACGCCCGGCGCGGCGGCGATCTTCTCGAACGTGGCGTCGAGGTCGGCCGTGGCGAAGTGGACGGGGTACAGCTCGCCCTTGGCGAGCAGCGCGGCCAGGGCGTCGCCGTCCTCCTTGGAGCGGCCCCCGTGCGGCTGCGAGAGCACGATCCCGATCTCGGGTTGGCTCTCGCTGACCAGGGTGATCCAGCGGTAGCCCTCGTTGGAGACGTCCACGGTGACGGTCATGCCGAGGGTGTCGCGGTAGAACGCGAGGGCGGCCTCGGGGTCGTCGACGGTGATGTGCACGATGCTGAGCGAGACGGTGGTCATGCCACCGACGTTAAACAGGTGTCGCGACGGATGCTTCTTCGAAACTGCGCACTTCGGAGCGGCTGCCGCCATCCTTGCGGGGCCGGGTCAGCACCATCAGTTGGCAGGGCGACACGATCCGGAGCTCGTCGTGGTCGTGGGCGCGGTAGGCCGACGGCGACTCGCCGACGAGCTCCGTGAACCGGGCCGAGAACGACCCGAGGCTCGACCAACCGACCGTGAAGCAGACATCGGTCACGCTCAGGTCGCCGCGGCGCAGGAGCGCCTTCGCCCGCTCGATCCGCCTGGTCATGAGGTAGGAGTACGGCGTCTCGGCGTAGGCCTCGCGGAAGCGGCGGCTGAAGTGCGCCTGCGACATCAGCGCCGTGCGGGCGAGCGCCGCGACGTCGAGGGGCTGCGCGTACTCGCGGTCCATCTGGTCGCGGGCCCGGCGCAACCGGCGCAGCTCGTCGATGTCGACGCTCATCTCCCCATTGTGCCCGTCCGCCGTCCCCGCAGGACGCGGGACCGAACGAGAAGGGAATGGCTAGCCGGCCGGGCGCAGGACCCGGCGGTGCTGGAGGAAGTCGACCAGCACGTAGCCGCCGAGCGCGTCCGGGGTGGTGTAGAAGGTCCGCCCCCCGTTGACCCGGGCGATCTGCTCGACGAAGGGGTAGTGCGTGCGCTGGAGGTCGAGGGCGAACGTGTTGATGACGATCCCGGCCCGGGTGCAGCGGATCACCTCGGCCATCGTGCGGCGCAGCGTCTCGGGGATGGGCGGGTAGTTGAACGTCACCTCGCCGTAGTCGTCGACGTGCGCGGTCGGCTCGCCGTCGGTCACCACGATGATCTGCTTGGTGCCGTGCTGGTGCGCCAGCATGCGCCGCGACAGCGCGAGCGTGTGCTGCAGGTTGGTGCCGTAGACGTAGTCCCACATGGCCGTGGGGATCTCGTCGGGGCGGATCTCGCGGGCGATCTCCGAGAAGCCGACGATGCCGAGGAAGTCACGCGGGAACTTGCTCGAGATCAGCGTCTGCAGCGCCATCGCCATCCGCTTGGCCGGGACGAAGTTGTCGCGGATCGGCATCGACATCGACAGGTCGAGGCAGAGCACGGTCGCCGACCGTGAGAGGGCTTCGACCTCGACCACCTCGAAGTCCTCGGGCTTGAGCCGGACGGGCACACCCGATCCGCCGCGGCGCACCGCGTTGTGCACCGTCGTCGACAGGTGCAGGTTGAGCGGGTCGCCGTACTCGTAGGCCTTGGTCGTCTCTTCGCGGTCGTGGCCGGCGCCGGTGAGCACGGTGGAGTGGTCGCCGATGCGGTCCTTGTTGATCTGGCCGAACAGGTCGGCCAAGGCCTTCTGGCCGAGGCGCCGCACGCCGCGGGGCGTCAGCTCGATCTGCCCGCCGTGCTGCTCGATCAGGCCGGCGTCGGCCAGCGACTTGGTGAGGTTGGCCAGGCGGTCGAGGGCGCGGGCGGCGTCCTCCCCCATGTGCTGCTTGACCTGGTCGAGGTCGATCTCGCCGAGGGCGGCCGGGGTGGACGCGGACTGGAGCACCTCCTCCATGCGGTCGAGCTGGCCGAGCTGTGTCGCCAGGTCCGTCGCCCGGTCCATGCTCATCGGCCCCTCGCCGTCGAAGTCGTAGGAGCGCTGCCAGCCCGCCTCGGGGAAGGCCCGCTGCAGGTTCTGCGCCAGGCGGTCGACCTGCCAGCGCAGGTCCATGTCCTCGAGCACCGCCTCCATGAGCTGGCGCAGCTGGGCCTGCTGCTCGGGGCTGAGGGAGTTCCACACCGCCTGCGCGGCGGCCATGCGCTCGGCCAGCTGCTCGAGGAGCTCGTCGAGATTCTGCGGGTTGCCCGGGAACATGTCGCCGAACTGCTCCATGAACTCCTCGAAGCTCGGGTCGATCTCCTCGCCGGCCTCGCGCTGTTCGAGCATGCGGTTCAGCGCGTCGTAGGCGTCGCGGATGCGCGCCATCTGCTCGGCGTCCATGTTGGAGAGCGCATCGGACGCACCTTCGAAGAAGGTGTCGGCCATCTCCTTGCGGAGCTCCTCGACGAGCTCTTCGAACTTCTCGCGCGCCTCGCTCGAGACGAAGTCGTAGTGCTGCATCGACTGGATGCGCCCGGCGGGGTCGTCGGGTTGGAGGTCGAGCGCCATGCGGCGCTCGGTGGCTACGTCGTCGGTCACTTCCTGACGGCGCTCGTCGCCCGAGGACCCCGCCTCCTCGACGAGGTCGTCGATGGCGGCGCGCTCGTCCTGCTCGATCTCGTCGAGACGCTGGCCGAGCTCGGCCATGCGGCCGTCGGGGTCGCCCTCGGCGAGCATCTCCTGGCGGCGCCGGCGTAGCTGGTCGAGGAGGTCGCGCAGGCCGGCCACCTGGTCGCCGTCGGCGGTCCGGAAACCGGAGCGCAGGAGGCGGCGGAGCGCATCGTCGAGGTCACCCCCGGCGAGCAGGTCATCGGTCAGGCCGGCCAGCAGATCGTCGGGATCGAGGTCGGCGAACTCCTGGGTGCCGTCCCATTCCGAGTAGTCGTAGCGGGCGCTCATGACGTGGCGCTTACTTGCGTCCCCGGTAGAGCGCCCGGGCGCCCGAGGCATCCTTGTTCAGGCGCTTGGTGAGGTGGAGGCCTTCGAGCAGGAACTCGAGCGCGCTCGCCATGAGCGCCGGCGACTCCGCGTCGGCCGCCTCCGGCCCGGCCAGCTTGCGGGTGGGCGGCTCGAGCTCGGGCATGTCGGCCAGCACGGCCAGATAGGCCGAGCTCGGCATGTCGTCGCCCGCGTGCACGACCACCTGGTCGTGGAAGGCCCCGACGATCGACGCGGGGTCGTCGAGCGTGACGCGCCGGCGGAAGATGGACAGCGTGGCCGCGGCCACGAGCTGGGCCACCACCTCGTCCTCGTGACCCTCCTCCATGGCCTCGACCTCGATCTTGCCCTGGGTCGACGGCACGAGGGCCGAGAGGTCGCTGACGCGGGGGACGGCCACCGGCTCGCCCGTGCGCAAGGCGCGGCGAACGGCCGAGGCGACCAGGGTCTCGTAGTTGGCGATGGAAAGCCGCACCGAGACCCCGCTGCGCTGATTGAGGTGCGTGCTGCGCCGGGCCAGCTGGCTGATCTCGGCGATGATCTCCTTCATGAAGGGCGGGACCGTCACGGGCACGCCGGCCTGCGGCAGCTCGGACTCCGACTCCATGATCTTGACCTCGGTCACGGTCTCGAACGGGTAGTGCGTGCGGATCTGCGCGCCGAAGCGGTCCTTGAGCGGGGTGATGATGCGGCCGCGGTTGGTGTAGTCCTCGGGGTTGGCGGTGGCCACGAGCATGATGTCGAGCGGCAGCCGGATGCGGTGGCCGCGGATCTGCACGTCGCGCTCTTCGAGGATGTTGAGCAGGCCGACCTGGATGCGTTCGGACAGGTCGGGCAACTCGTTGATGGCGAAGATGCCGCGGTTGACGCGCGGGATGAGGCCGTAGTGCAGCGCGAGCTCGTCGCTGAGGTAGCGGCCCTCGGCGATCTTGATCGGGTCGACCTCACCGATGAGGTCGGCGATGGAGGTGTCCGGCGTGGCGAGCTTCTCGCCGTAACGCTGTGAGCGGTGCACCCATTCGACCGGTGTCGCCTCGCCGAGCTCGTCGACGCGGTCGAGCGCGTAGCGCGACACGGGTTGGTAGGGGTCGTCGTTGATCTCGGAGCCGGCGACGATGGGCAGCCACTCGTCGAGCAGGCCGACGAGCGAGCGGATGACGCGGGTCTTGGCCTGCCCGCGCTCGCCCAGGAGGATGACGTCGTGCCCGGCCAGGATGGCGTTCTCGAGCTGCGGCAGGACGGTCTCCTCGAACCCGAGGATGCCCGGGAACAGCGAGGAGCCCGCGGCGATGGCGCGCTGGGTGTTGCGGCGCATCTCTTCGGCCAGCGACACCGACTCCCAGCCCGAGGCGCGCAGGTCGGCCAGGGACGTGGGGAGCTCGGGTGGCGGCTGCATGCCGCCCGGGGGCGGGGTCGCGGAGGGATCGAGGGAAGAAGGGCCGGCCATGGACGAAGCCTAAACCCCGAACCTCTCGGGCGGCGCGGCGCCGTCGGTGTGCGGTGCGAAGAGCGGTGACACCGCCGTCGCCCGGTCCGGCGGTTCGGTGCGGCGGTTCGGCATCAGCCGGCGTACCGAGCGGTCAGCTGGTCGGCCAGGGCGCGGGCGGGACGGGCCAGGGTGCGGTCGCCGCGCTGGGCCAGCGCGACGGTGCGGCTGAGCTCGGGGCCGGCGAAGGGGATCCCGGCGAGCGAGCCGTCACCGGGCAGCGCGATGGCCGGGACCACGGCCGCGCCGAGACCGGCGGCGACGAAGGCGAGGACGCCGGCCATCTCGCCGCCCTCGCTCACCAGGTGCGGCTCGACGCCCGCGGCGTGGCAGGCGTCGAGGGTGACGGCGCGCAGGTCGTAGCCCTCGCGGAACATGACCAGGTCGAGGCCGTCGAGGTCGCGCACGTTGACCCGGGCGCGGGCGGCGAAGGGGTGCTCGGGCGCGGTGGCGAGGACCAGCGGGTCGTCGAAGAGAGGGGTGGTGACGACGAGCGGGTCGGTGACGGGGAGCACGACGAGGGCGAGGTCGACCTCGCCCGTGGCGACCTGGGGCACGAGCTGGTGCGAGCCCGCCTCGACGACCGAGAGGTCGATGCCGGGGTGGCTCTGGTGGAACTCGACCAGCGCCGGGGCGAGGGCGCTGGTGACGAGGCTCGGGGTGGCGCCGACCGCCAGCCGCCCGCGGGCCATGCCCGAGAGCGCGCGGGCCTCGGCGCCGGTGGCCTCGACGTCGGCCAGGACGCGCTGCATGAAGGGGAGGAGCGTTTCGCCGTCGGCGGTGAGGGTGACCGGGCCCTGGCCGGGGCCTCGGTTGAAGAGCAGCACGCCGAGCTCGCCCTCGAGCAGGCGCACCTGGCGCGACAGGCTGGGCTGGGCCAGGTGCAGGCGGGCGGCGGCCCGGGTGAAGCTCTGCTCCTCGGCCACGGCGAGGGCATAGGCGAGCTGGTGCAGCTGCATCTCGCCGACGAGGCTACCGGCATTCAGAGCTTGCCGCTCTGATAATGATGCTCTTTATGTCTTTGACGCGCCGTCCGGAGGGATCGTAGGGTTCCGCTCACGTGCGAGGGTGCGTCGCCCCGCTGCACCAGCCAGCGAGGAGGTCTGAGTGACGACGACGTCGAGAGCGCAACCACCACACCGGTGGTCATCGGGGGAGAACGGGGTGGACCCGACACCTCCACCCTGCGACGGGACAACTGGTGGGTCGAGCCGGTGATCACGGTGACGATCCTCACGGCATTCGTCATCTACTCCACCTGGGCCGCCTTCGTGGGGAAGAACTACTACGCCGGCGCGGCGTTGCACCGGAATTACATCTCGCCCTTCTACTCCCCCTGCATCGCCCACAGCTGCCTGCCGGGGACCCACACCTTCGGCACCCTGAGCTTCTGGAACTTCTCCCCGGCGCTGTTGATCCTGATCTTCCCGCTGGGCTTCCGCCTCACCTGCTACTACTACCGCAAGGCCTACTACCGCTCCTTCTGGTGGTCGCCCCCGGCGTGCGCCGTCGCCGACGCGCACGGCAGCTACAGCGGCGAGACCCGGTTCCCGCTGATCCTGCAGAACATCCACCGCTACTTCTTCTGGATCCTGTTGATCTTCAACTGCATCTTGACCTACGACGCCGTGGAGTCGTTCCAGCAGCCCGGGATCGGCTGGGGCATCGGCATCGGGACCGTGGTGCTCTGCTTCAACGCCGCCTTCCTGTGGCTCTACTCGCTGTCGTGCCACGCCTGCCGGCACTTCTGCGGCGGCTCGGTGCGCTCCTTCGCCAAGCATCCCGTCCGCCACAAGCTCTGGAAGTTCGTCACCCCGCTCAACGCCATGCACATGCGCTTCGCCTGGATCAGCCTCTTCGGCGTCGCCCTGGCCGACCTCTACGTGCGGCTGGTGGCGAGCGGGACCATCCACGACCCGGCCTTCCACTTCTAGAGGGGGGTTCGTTCAATGGCGAGTACCGAGACGGCAGGCACGAACAGCACCGACTACGAGACCCACGACTACGACGTGATCGTGATCGGCGCCGGCGGCTCCGGCCTGCGCGCCGCCATCGAGGCGAAGGAGCGCGGCCTGCGGGTGGCGGTGATCTGCAAGTCGCTGCTGGGCAAGGCCCACACGGTCATGGCCGAGGGCGGCATGGCCGCCGCCATGGGCAACGTGTGGAAGGAGGACAACTGGCAGGTCCACTTCCGCGACACGATGCGCGGCGGCAAGATGCTGAACAACTGGCGCATGGCCCAGATCCACGCCCAGGAGGCGCCCGACCGGGTGTACGAGCTCGAGCGCTGGGGGGCCCTGTTCGACCGCACCAAGGACGGGCGGATCAGCCAGCGTGACTTCGGCGGCCACCGCTACGCCCGCCTGGCCCACGTCGGCGACCGCACCGGGCTGGAATTGATCCGCACGCTGCAGCAGAAGGTCGTCTCCATGGGGACCGACGTGTTCATGGAGTGCAAGATCCTGCGCCTCCTGGCCGACGCCGAGGGTCGGATCTCGGGTTGTGTCGGCTACATGCGCCCGACGGGCGAGATGGTCGCGTTCACCGCCAAGGCGGTCGTGCTGGCCACCGGATCGATCGGCAAGTCGTGGATGTACACCTCCAACTCGTGGGAGTCGGTGGGCGACGGCCACGCCATGGCCATCTGGGCCGGGGCCGACGTCATCGACATGGAGTGCGTGCAGTTCCACCCGACCGGCATGGTGTGGCCGCTGTCGGTGCGCGGCATCCTGGTCACCGAGGGCGTGCGCGGCGACGGGGGCGTGCTGCGCAACTCCGAGGGCACACGGTTCATGTTCAACTACGTGGCCGACATGTTCCGGTCCGAGACGGCGGAGACCGAAGAGGAAGCCGACGCCTGGTACGAGGACCACATCAACAACCGGCGCACGCCCGACCTCCTGCCGCGCGACGAGGTGGCCCGGGCCATCAACTCCGAGGTGAAGGCGGGCCGGGGGACCCCGCACGGCGGTGTGTATCTCGACATCGCGACGCGGCGCAGCGCCGAGTACATCCGGCGCCGGCTCCCCTCGATGTACCACCAGTTCATGGAGCTGGCCGGCGTCGACATCACGGCCGAGGCGATGGAGGTCGGCCCGACCTGCCACTACATGATGGGCGGGGTGCGCGTCGACGCCGAGACCCAGGCCGCCACGGTGCCCGGGCCTCTTTGCCATCGGCGAGGCGTCGGGCGGCATGCACGGCGCGAACCGCCTCGGCGGCAACTCGCTCTCGGACCTGATTGTGTTCGGGCGACGCGCCGGCATCGGCGCCTCTGACTTCGCCGAGGGCCGGGCCGGATTGCCGAGCATCGACGCGGCGGAGGTCGCCTCGGTGATCGACGAGGCCTTCGCTCCGTTCGGGCGCGAGGACGGCGCCAACCCCTACGACGTCCACCACGAGCTGCAGGAGACGATGCAGGCGTTGGTCGGCATCATCCGCACCGGGCCCGAGCTCGAGGAGGCCCTCGTCAAGCTCGAGGACCTCAAGCAGCAGACGGCCAAGGTGCAGGTGAAGGGCGGGCGGGCCTACAACCCAGGCTGGAACCTGGCGACCGACCTCCCGTCGATGATCACGACGTCGATGGCCGTGGCCCAGGGCGCGCTGCACCGCAAGGAGTCGCGCGGCGGCCACACCCGCGAGGACTTCCCCGGTCCCGATGCCGAACTGGGCAAGGTCAACTTCGTGCAGCACCAGACAGGGCGAGCAGGGGTACCTGGCGCCGATCGCCATCGCCCCCGAGCCGCTGCCCGAGATGCCCGCCGAACTGCGCAAGCTCTTCGAGGAAGGAAACTGAGCCATGGCTGACACGGCTGAGACGACGCAGGCGGAGGCCGGGGCACCGAGGCCGGCGCCGGTGAGGTGGTCGGCACGACCGGCGGGGCCGTCGCCCGACGCCGAGAAGGTGACGATGCGGGTGTGGCGCGGCGACGAGGCCGGTGGGGATTTCGCCGACTACGTGATGCCCGCGGTAGAGGGCGAGGTGGTCCTCGACGTGATCCACCGGATCCAGGCCGACCCGGCGCCCGACCTGGCCTGCCGCTGGAACTGCAAGGCCGGCAAGTGCGGCTCGTGTTCGGCCGAGATCAACGGCCTGCCCCGCCTGATGTGCATGACGCGCATGGACACGCTGCCCGAGGGCGAGCCGGTGACCGTGGCGCCGATGAAGACGTTCCCCATCATCCGGGACCTGGTGACCGACGTCTCGTTCAACTACGAGATGGCCAAGAAGGTGCCGGCCTTCGAGCCGGGACCCGAGCCCGAGGGCGGCTACCGGATGCAACAGATCGACGTCGAGCGGGGCCAGGAGTTCCGCAAGTGCATCGAGTGCTTCATGTGCCAGGACGTGTGCCACGTCATCCGCGACCACGAGGACAACAAGCCCAAGTACGCCGGGCCCCGCTTCTTCATCCGCTTCGCCGAGCTCGAGATGCACCCGTTGGACGTCAACGACCGGCGCGAGCTGGCGCACGACCTGGGCCTCGGGATGTGCAACATCACCAAGTGCTGCACCGAGGTGTGCCCCGAGCACATCAAGATCACGGACAACGGCATCATCCCGATGAAAGAGCGCGTGGTCGACGCCCGCTACGACCCGGTGGCGTGGCTCGGCCGCAAGATCACCGGCCGCTCGAAGAAGTCCGCCCAAGAGGCCTCGGGCGGCTGAGCCTCCGGGCCTCGCCGGCGTGGGGGCTCGTTCGGCCCGGGTGCGGCCGGTGTGCGGCCCGTTCGTTAACGTTCGCTCGCCGTGGCCCGCTACCTCTCTCCCGAATGGGTCGAGTCCTTCGACGCCGCACTGGGCGCGCTCGACCTCTCCGACGCCGTCGCGGCGGCGGCCTCGGGCTCGCTGGCGGCGGCCGACGGTGCCTTCAGCGTCGCCCAGCTCGTGCACGGGGTGCCCGCTGACCTGGGCGGGGCGCGGAGCCGGGTCCGAGGTCAGGGTCGTCCTCTCCGTGGCCGAGGGCAGGGCGCATCTCGCGCTCGACGCCGACGGTGCGCGTTCCGCCGCGGCAACGGCGACGATCGCGCTGGGCTACGCCGACGCGCTGGACCTTGCGCTCGGGCGGCTCGACCCGGCCGACGCGCTCGCAGCCGGGCGGGTGCGGGTGCGGGGCGATCTGGCGGCGCTCGTCGCCGGCCAAACGGTGCTCGCGGCGGCGGCCGCGCTCCTCGGTTCGGCCCTCGACGACCTGACCGACCCGATCGACCCCGGCGGCTCCGGCGGCTCGGGGGGCTGAGCCCTCACCCGAGTGGCCCTCGCTCTCCGTTCCCCCGAGGCCCGCCCGCCCTCGTACGGCGGGCGCTACGCCGGCCAGGTCGTCGTCGTCACCGGCGCGTCGGCCGGGCTCGGCGCCCAGCTCTGCCGCGACCTGGCCCGGGCCGGGGCGACGGTCATCGGCCTGGCGCGCAACACGACGCGGCTGGACGCGCTGACCGTGGAGCTGCGCGAGCACTCTCCGAAATCGTCGACGTACACGTGCGACGTGGCCGACACCGGGCGCGCTGCGCGGCGTGCTCGAGGAGGTGGCCACGGACGCACGGACCGATCGACATCCTGATCAACAACGCGGCGCAGGACCCCGGCATCCGCCTGGTCGACATCGGCGAGGACGACTTCCGCCACGTCTTCGACGTCAACTTCTTCGCGGCGGTCGCCGCCACGTTGGCGGTCACGCCGTCGATGGTGGCGCGCGGCCACGGCATCGTGGTGAACGTCTCGTCCGACGGGGGGCGCCTCCCGTCGCCCGGCCCGGGTGCCTACCCCTCCTCGAAGGCGGCGCTGTCGGCCTTCAGCGAGTCGGTGTCGTTCCGGCTCGGCCCCAAGGGGGTGCGGCTGCATGTCGTCTATCCGGCCTTCATGGCGACCGAGCTCGGGCTCGGGGCGCTCGGGCGCGGCCTGCGGCCGCCGCCCCGCCTGACCCGGCGCAGCGTCCCCACGGTGTCGCGCCGAATCCTGGCGCGGGCCGGTGGCCCCTCGCTGGAGATCAGCGTCTCGAGGCTCATCGACGCGGCCATGGTGTTCCGCGCGCTGATGCCGCGGACCTACCTGCGGCTGCGCCGTAACTGGTAGGCCGGCGCCGGCAGGCCCAATCGGTCGTTCGGGCGATGACCTGACCAGGGAACGAGTTGTGCCCTGTGCCGCGGGTCGGGCGGTGCCTGGCGCAGGCCGTGCCGATGCTGCGAAAGGGTGTCAATCGAGCCGCGATCCGACGAATCTCCTGGGCGAACAACGCGTGACAGAAGTATCGTCTCGGTACCGGCTCGCGAAGGTCGGCCGGCGGTAGGAGGGACGACGTGCATCAGCCGATCGACGACCACTTCCTTTCGAGGTACCGGGCTCTGCTGGACGCCGAAGACCTGGCGTTCGACGAACTCGAGCACGCGTGCGAGGAAGGCGACCGCACGCAGTTCGACAAGGACATGATCGATTGGCAGAACGCACTCGAGCACAAGATCGCGTTCCTCACCAACGCCGGGATCGAGCTGCGGCTGCCGGTCCTGGGCTAGCCCTCGGCATTCGGGCCAACGTCGTGGCCCGAGGTTGTCCATCTCCTTGCACAGGCTTCGGTTGGCGCGCGCCCCGTTTCGAGGTACACGGGGTGACGCGTGGGTGATGCGCTTGAGCCGCGCCCTTCGGGGCCCGAACCTGCCGATGCCAGTGGTGGCGGGGAGGTCGCGAAGACGTCCGGGGTTCACACCGCGTCGACCCACGTCACCATCGCCTGGCCCTTCTCGCAGATCAAGTTGCAGGAGGCGAGCGCCGAGCTCGGCGAGTTGGCCGCCCTGGTGTCGGACCTCGTCGACGCGCTCTCCGGCCTCATCGCCGAGGACCGGCTGGCACCGATCCGGGAGCGAACCGAGGCATTGCGGGCGCGGCTGCGCTGAGCGGCTGCTCCCTTAGGCCAGCCCGATTGCTGTCGCCCAGGTCGCGGATGGTCACCTCGAAGAACGCCTCGGGATCGAGGATGGTGTTGCGCCAGTGCCCGAACGTCTCGAGGCTGATGACGCCCACGATCGTCGTCCAGGCCTGCACGACCAGCACGACCTTGTCGACCGGCATTTCCGGAAAGAGGCCTTCGGTGACCGGCGCCACCGCTTCGCGCACCTGGTCGGAGATCGCGTGGCGGGGTCCGTCCATCCGCAAGCGTCCCGCGTCCTCGCGCGTCGACCACCGGGCGGACCATGGCCGAGGCGACACGGGCGTAGGGCTCGACCGTGTCCTGCGGTGCTTCGTAGCCGGGCACCGGCGTCCCGAAGATCAGGCCCCACTCGTGGGGATGCGCCAACGCCCACCGCCGCATGGCGCGCGGCACCTCGAGCCAGCGCTCGGCGTCGCCCGCGTCGCGGTGCGGCGTGCGGTCGGCGGCCCGCTCGGCCTCGGCCGCCAGCGACTCGTAGGCCGCCATGATCAGCGCACTGAGTAGGGCGTCGCGGCCGTCGAAGTAGCGGTACAGGGCCGACGGCGCCAGCTCGAGGTCCCGGGCGACCGAGCGCAGGGACAGGGCGGCGGCGCCCTCCTTGGCCAGGTGGTCGCGGGCCACCGCCAGGATCTCGGCGGTCATCTCCTCCCGCACACGCTCGCGGGCCGTCCGGGCTGTTCGTGGCGTGGCCATGGCTGCCAGTTTGCATGTTCCGGAACGAGAACACAAGTACCTTGACAAGAACATTGTTCTCGTTTAGGATCATTGTTCATGATAACCGATGCCCCGAACACCCAGGAGACCCCGATGGAACACCACTCCCCCACTACAAGCGCCCCGACTGGTTCACCCGGCACATCTTCAACCCCATGGTCAACGGGCTCACCCGCCTGGGCGTCAGCGTCATGGGCTCCCGAGTCCTCGAGCACCGGGGCCGCACCTCGGGGAAGCTGCACCACACCCCCGTCAACCTGCTCACCTACGAGGGCCAGCAGTACCTCGTCGCCCCGCGTGGCGAGACCCAGTGGGTCCGCAACGTCCGCCACGCCGGCGGCCACCTCGTGCTGATCCTCGGGCGGCGGCGCCAGCTCTGCACGGCGACCGAGATCCCCGTCGAAGACACCCTCCCGATCCTGCGCCACTACCTCAAGCGCTGGAAGTTCGAGACCGGCATGTTCTTCGAGGGCGTCACGCCGGACTCGAGTGACGACGACTGGGCCGCCGAGGCCCCCCGGCACCCGGTCTTCGCACTGCGCTGAGCGGGCGGGCCGGGCATCATGCTGGCATGACACCACCGTCCAACGTGGCTGCGCTCGGCCAGGCCAACCTCATTGCGTTCAACCGTGCGCTGACTCGCTGGAGCACCAATGGCGCGCTGGAAGAGCGCGACGGTTGCGTGCTGTGCGCCGGTGGATCCTGGCTCCCCGTGGTGGCCAACGGCGCGTTCCGGACTCGACGCGTCGGTGGCGGGAGCAGATCTGATCGGCCGAGCCGAGTCGTTCTTCGGCGAGTTCGCCCGCGGGTTCACGGTCAAGGTGCGCGACACCGGCGACGATGACGACCTGCGCGCGGCGTGCCTGGCCGCCGGATTGGAGCAGTTCGGCGGAGCTGTGCCCGAGATGCTCGTGCGGGCGCCGCTGCCGGACCACCAGGGCGTCGAGGGCGTCGTCGTGGAGCGCGTCAACGACGAGGCGGGCGTGACGGAGTTCGTGACGGTCAACGCCGAGGCCTATGCCACCTACGGCATGCCGGGCGAGGTGTTGCCAGAGCTGTTCGACCAGGCCGCCGCGCTCGTGGCCGACCCGGCCGCGCACGTCGTCATCGCACGGCGCGACGCCAGGGCGGTCGCGACGGCCATGATCTTCGAGAGTGACGGCGTGGCCAGCGTGCAGTGGGTGGGCACCGTGCCCGAGGCCCGCTCGTCCGGGCTTGGCGCCCTGGTCACGACGCGGGCTACCAACCTGGCCTTCGAGCGGGGTGCGTCGTCGTGCACGCTGCAGGCGTCACCGATGGGCGAACCCGTCTACCGCGCCCTCGGCTATGAGACGCTGTATCACTACGCCGAGTACGTGCGGTGGCCCCGGCCGCCCGGCCGATCCGAACGATCGGCGCGTCGGCCCTCGGGTCAGTAGCCCAACAGGCCGCGCACGTAGGCCGCCTGGCCGGCGTGCTGCACGCAGTCGTCGGCGATGCTCACGAGGCGGACGCCCATGGTGACCGGCGGGTCCCAGCGGCGGTCCACGACGCGATCGAGCTCGTCGGCCGTCACTCCTTCGAGCAAGCTGCGTGTGCGTTCGTGCACGGCATCGAGGTAGCCGAGCAACGCATCCGGTGCGTCGGGTCGAACCGAGCGCACCTCTTCGGGCCCATGGCCGTAGCCGGTGTTGGAGGGGTCGGGCTCGAGACCGCAACGGGCCGCCCATTCGCCGGTCGTCCAGATCTGGTCGGTACCCAAAAGCTCGGCGCCGTGGTGGTCCTCGACCCGGGTGAGGTGCCAGATCAGCCACCCGATCGTGTTCGCGCCGGGCGCCGGGGCGGTAGCGAGTTGGTCGGCGGTCAGGCCGTTGACCGCTTCCTCGGCGAGAGGCGGGATGCGGCCGAAGAGCTCGAGCAGGAGCGCTGAGGTGTCCATGGCAGGCACCCTATGGGTTCCGGTGCGTGGGTCGACGAGGCCGGCTGCGACCCCGAGGAGAGGCCGGGTCCTCAGGTGCCGCCGGCGACCTCGACCTCGGGCTGGATGTCGTAGCGGGCCCTGGCCGTGTAGGCCACGAGGCAGGCCACGATGAACGTGAAGACGAGGGCCGTCTGCCAGTCGCCGAAGTTGGCGCCGCTCACGTCGTGGCCCTTGCTGAAGTAGTCGGCGAAGGAAGCCCCGATCGGCCGGGTGATCACGTAGGCGAACCAGAAGGCGAACACGCTGTTGAAGTTCATGAACTTCCAGCCGGCCCAGGGGATCAGGATGACGGCGCTGAAGAAGATGGCCGAGGACAGGTAACCCAAGCCCGAGCGAGTTGGCGGCGAAGTCGCCGACCGCCGTGCCGAGGCAGAACGTGGCGAAGACGACGGACCAGTAGTACTTCTCCCGCCGGTTCGTCGTGATGGAGTGGATGTCGAGCGTGTGCTCGCTGCGGTTCCACAGGAAGAAGACCGCGCCCAGCACGATGAGCCAGAACAACGAGGTGACGCCGTACGGCATCCCGAACGCGAGGTGCATCGTGTCGGACACGCCGGTGCCGGCGGTGGCGATCGCCAGGGCGAGGTACCAGTACGACCACGCGTTGTAGCGCCGCGACCGGAACTGGAGGTACAGCGCGGAGCAGAACATGAAGATGTCGATCCAGAAGCCCCACTTGATGTTGTGCTTCACGCCGAACCAGTCGGAGAGCGCCTCGCCCGCCGCGGTCGTGGAGATCTTGATCACCCAGAACAGCGCCGTGACCTCCGGCACCTTGGCGGCCACCGGCTGCGTCTTGAACACTTGGAGCAGGGAGCGCACGCTCGTGGGTCTCCTTGTCGGGATCGCTTACTGGGGAGGACGGGGCGAATCGGGTCGCGCCCGGTGTCGGCTCTGCGCCGATGGTAACCCGCCCGTCCAGCACCTCCCCGGAGCGCCCCGGAGCAGCATCATCCCTGGTCAGACGGGATTTCCGGCCGACACTCTCCTACCTCGGGATGAGACGGCGCGAGCCGGATTTCATTCTTGGGTCGAATCGTCGCGGCGCAGGTCGACCGGCTCCCCGCCGTGTGCGGCCGACCGGTAGGCGGCGTCGACGAGGCGATGGGCGGCCAGCGCGACATCGAGGCCGGGCTCGGGCGGCGGTGCCGTCGGCCACGGCGTCGACGAAGCCGCGGTCGGCCTCGACGTAGGCCCGTATCGCCAGGCCGACCTCGTCGTCGGCCAGGGGGAGCTCGTCCACCCATTGCGGGGACGGGCAATCCCGGACCTCGGTCCCCTCGCTCGTCTGGATGTGCAACGGGCCACGGAACTCGTTCTCCAGCCAGACCATCCCCTCGCGGCAGAAGACCTCGACCCGCCGGGTCGAGCCCCGGCTCAAGATGTCGTGCCACACGCTGGTGAGGTTCGCCTCGAGTCCCGAGGCGAAGGAGAGCGACACGACGGCCAGATCCTCGACCGACTCGTGGCCGGCGTGGTTGGCCGTCCGGGCGGCGAGCCGGTCCACCTCGCCGAAGCAGAACCGCAGGATGTCGACGTCGTGGATGGAGTGTTCGATCAGACAGCCCCCGCCGGCCTGCGCCACGTCGGCTCGCCACTGCGACGCGTACGTGCCCCGGATCGGGAAGTACTGGTCGTCCCGGAAGACGGCGGCCATCGGCGCCCCGAGGGTGCCCTCTGCGACGAGGTCCCGGAGGGAACGGAACACGGGGGCGCTGCGCAGGACGAGCCCGCACTGGCTCGTGACGCCGGCCGCCGCCACGGCTTCGACGAGCGCGGTGGCCCGTGCGAGGTCGCGATCGAGCGGCTTCTCACAGAACACGGCCCGGCCGGCCGCCAACGCCTCGTCCACCGCGCCCCGGTGCGCCGCGGTCGGCGTGCACACGTACACGGCGTCGGCGCGCGCCGCGACCTCGCCCGCGTCCGCCACCGCCGCCGCGCCCGGCCCGCCGACGGCCTCGATGAAGCGCTCGGCCGCGGCGATGGCGGGGGTCGTGCGCGGCCACGATGGCAGCATCGAGCACCCCGCCGTCGATCATCGCCTTCAACCCGAGCGCGTGGGCCCAGGCGATCAGCCCCGAACCGACGAACCCGATGCGCACCACGGGGCGGAGGTTAGGCGTCTCAGCCGTGCCTGGGCGATGTCGGATCAGCCGCGGGCGCTGCGCCTCCAGTCCCGCCGAGCGCGTCCATGAACCGCGCCGTCACCGTCACGAGGAGCGCGATCTCGTGGCGCTCGCGGCGCCGGATGGCGACGGCCCGCCCGCCGCAGACGGCGAGCCCGGCCCCGGCACCAACTCGACGAAGACGCCCGAACCGGTGGTGTCGTTCGCCGGATCGGCCCCGCTGCGGGCGCCCTCGGCAAAGGCGGCCACCCAGGCCGGCGTCGGGGCGTCCCCGTGGACCTCGACGAAGTGCGTCAGCTCGTCGTCGCCACCGCCAGCCAGCTCAAGTCGAACAGCGTGCGCAGGCGGAGCGACGAGCGCCTCGAGAGCCGCTGTCGGGGGTGTCGGCTTCGACGATGGCGGAGGCGGCGGCCAGGACGGTGTCCTCGCGGTCGGCCGCCTCGCCGGCGAGCTCCGTGACCTCCTCGACGCCGACGCCGGGCACGTTGCGCACGCCCCGGCACACGGCGTCGATAGCGCCGGGGTCGTCGGGGAGCTCCACCACCATCTCGTCGATGGCCACCCCGGCCTCGCGCTCGAGCACCTCGAGCCCGACCACGTTGCCCTTGGCCGCGCCGATCTCGGCCGCCACCGCGCCGAGGACGCCTGGGGCGTCGGGCAGCCAGATCCGAATGCGGGTCAGCATGGCGTCGGCCACCGGGTCGGCATGCTCCCAGCATGGCTCAGTGCGTCCGGGTGATGCGGACCGCCACGCGCATGGTGTGCTCGGCGCTCCCGGCGTAGATCCCCTTCACGGGCGGCACGTCGCCGTAGTCGCGACCCCGGCCGACCGCCACGTGGCGCTCCCCCACCGCGCAGTCGTTGGTGGGGTCGTAGCCCCACCACGAGCCGGTCCAGATTTCGATCCAGGCGTGGGTCTCGCCGATCACCTCCTCGCCGAAGGAGGCTTCGGGTTCGGGATGGAAGTACCCCGAGACGTAGCGCGAGGGCAGCCCGACCGTCTTGGCCAGCGCCAGCGCCAGGTGTGCGAAGTCCTGGCACACGCCGGCGCCGTCCGCAAAGGCCTCGTTGGCGGAGGTGTGCACCGAGGTCACCCCGCGCACGTAGCGCAACGCGCCTTGGGTCCACTCGACGATCCGCCGCGCCGTCCCGAGCGGGGTGGCGGCGCGCAGGCCGGCGGCCACGGCGATCAACTCGGGACCGGGCGCGGTGTAGAGGTGGTGCGAGAGGTGATCCGCCATCGTCATGGACGCGTCGGCCACCTCGCTCCAGCTGGCGTCGGCCGGGTCGGCGGCCGGCTGCGTGTCGACCAAGCGAGGAGCCGGTGATGCTGAGGCGTTCGTGCCCACGGTCGACGTTGAAGGCGACCACGTTCGTGCCCCAGTAGTCGACATACGACGTACTGCGGCGCGGGCGGGACCGTGAAGACACGCGACTCGAGCGCCGTCTGCCCGAGCTCGGTGCGCGGGGTGAGGCGCAGCTCGTTGTAGGAAGCGCGCGCCGGGCCGTCGTAGTCGAAGGAGGTCTCGTGCAGGACCCGGAGCCGCCACGAGTCGGACCGGTTCATCCGGCCTCCTCCCCCTTGACGCCACTGGGTCGGCAGGTCCTGCGCGAAGTACGCCGGGTCATGGCGTCGCTGACCGCCGAGTTCGACTCCTGCAGTCGTTCGAGGCGGGTCTGAGCCCGCGACCAGGGTGGCGGGCGCCGAGTACTCGAGTTCGGCCCGCGCCAGCCCGATCAAGCCGCGGGCGTCGTCCCACGCGCCCTG
Source organism: uncultured Acidimicrobiaceae bacterium (assembly GCA_963769095.1). GTDB lineage: Bacteria > Actinomycetota > Acidimicrobiia > Acidimicrobiales > RAAP-2 > Bog-473. The sequence continues at coordinate 130,624 of CAVYKO010000008.1, read as the reverse complement.
GCGCCCCGCGTTGATCTGGTCGAGGCAGTCCTCGGCCAGGGTGAGCGAGGCAAAGGCCGAGCGTGGGAACAGCCGGTCACGGAGGAGGAAGTCGAGGACGCGGCCCGGCTCGACCACGCCCTGGGACAGGCGCAGATACGGCTCGTAGCCGCCACAGGAGCGCAAAAGGATGACGAGGCCGCTCTCGTAGACCTCGTCGAAGGCCACCGTCGCCAATTGCCGCGCCACCACGTCGGTTCGCTCCAGGCAGCGGCCGAGGGTGAAGAAGAGCCAGGTCTGGTCCCGGCTCATCATGGTGTCGGCCAGGCCCATCATGGAGGCGCACTGGGTCTTGACGTAGGAGAGGAAGGCCGCCGGCCCGGACCGCTCGGCTCGCCGTCCACTGCGCCGGGAGCGCGGCCCACGTGGCGTTGATGTGCTCCCAGAATTCGACCGGCACGACGTGACGAACGGCGCGGGTGTTCTCCCGAGCCGCGGCGAGCGCGCCGGCGATGGAGGAACGGCTGTCGGGGTCGGTCGCCAGGCGCTGCGGTCGCCTGCCAGAGCGTTTCGGTCCCCGAGTCGGGCAGCCCCATGACCGCGAGGAGGCGCCGGGCGGCGTGGGCACCTTCGACGTCGCCCTGTTCGAGCGCCTGGTACACCGAGACGTCGAGGATTCGCGCCGTGCCCTCCGCCCGCTCGACGTAGCGGCCCACCCAGAAGATGGACTCGGCGACGCGACTGAGGAGCGCCTGGGTCATGCGGGCGCGCCGGGTTGCTGCTGCTGTTGCTGTTGCTGCACCCCGTTCTCGGTCTCCGCCGAGGGGCCCGCGTCCATCGGCGGGCTGGCCAGGGGCGGAGCGGGCTGGCGCGGCGGGAGGATCGGCATGGAGACGCCGCCCCCGACGACCCAGGTGTCCTTGGAGCCACCACCCTGGCTCGAGTTGACGACGAGGCCACCCTCACGGAGCGCGACGCGGGTCAGGCCGCCCGGGAGTACCCAGATGTCCTCGCCGTCGTTGACGACAAAGGGGCGGAGATCGACGTGGCGGCGGACCATGGAGTGGTCCACCCAGGTCGGCGACGTGGACAGCGCGACCACCCGCTGGGCAATCCAGTGACGCGGATCGGCCTCCACCTCGATCAGGAGATCGTCGAGCTCGGCGCCGCTGGCGACCGGACCGATGACCAGGCCCTTGCCGCCCGAGCCGTCGACCCGCTTGAACACGAGTTCATCGCGCCGCGCCAACGCCTCCTTGCGGGCGGGGTCGTCGACGAGGTGCATGGTCTCCACGTTGCGCAGGATCGGATCCTCACCCAGGTAGTAGCGGATCATCGCCGGCACGTAGCGTGTAGACGAGCTTGTCGTCGGCCACTCCGTTGCCCACCGCGTTGGCGATCGTCACGCGGCCGGCCCGCGCCGCGTTGACGACGCCGGGACAGCCCACGACGGACTCGGGCCGGAACTGCAGCGGGTCGAGATACTCGTCGTCGATGCGCCGGTAGATCACGTGCACCGGCATCTCGCCCTCGGTCGTGCGCAAGAAGACGTCGGTGCCGTGACAGATGAGGTCACGCCCCTCCACCAGGTGCACGCCCATGAGGCGCGCCAGGAGGGCGTGCTCGTAGAAGGCCGAGTTGTGGACCCCCGGGGTGAGCACGACCACGGTCGGGTCCTGCACCGACGTCGGCGCGGCGCGGCGCGAGCGCGTTGATCAAGCGGGCCGGATAGTCGGTCACCATCTGGATCGGCTGCCCCCAGAACAGCTCGGGCAGGACCCGCGCCATCGCCGTGCGGTTGGCCAGGACGTAGCTCACGCCCGAAGGACTGCGCAGGTTGTCCTCGAGGACGCGGAACTCGCCGTCCTCGTCGCGGATGACGTCGATGCCGGCGACGTGGATCCGCACGTTGTTCGGCGGCGTCAGGCCGTGCCGCGGCCCGGACAAAACCCGGAGAGCTCGTGACCACCTCGTGCGGGAGCAGGCCGTCGGCTGACGATACGGGCCGCCCCGTAGATGTCAGCGAGGAAGTGCTCGAGCGCCCGCACCCGCTGGGCGACGCCGTCGGCCACCCGCTTCCACTCGGCCGCGGTGAAGATGCGCGGAACGACGTCGAGCGGGAAGGGCCGCTCCTCGCCGTCGAGGTCGAAGGTGACCCCCTGGTCCATGAAGGCCCGCGCCACCCGCGACGCCCGGGCCGACACGTCCTCGGGGCCCATCTGGGCCAGCGAGGAGGCCACCGCCGCGTACTGGGCACGGGCGGCGCCCGTCGCGGTCGACCATCTCGTCGAACGCCGCCATGGTCAGGCCGCGCCGGTGTCGCCATAACCCTCGAAGAGGTCTCCCACGCCTGCCCACGGTGCCAGGGTTGTGTTTCGCCCGCGTTTCCCGGGTGCGAACTCCCGGTGACGGTGAGCCGGTCGAGCGGCTCAGCTGATGAGCCCGAGCTCCTTCACGTCGTTGCGCTCGGCCACCAGCTCGTCGGTGGTCACCTTGATCCGCTCGGTGGCGAAGTCGTCGTGGGTGAAGCCCTCGACCACGGACCACCCGCCGGCGCCGTCGGCGGTCACCGGGAAGCCGAATTGCAACCCCTCGGGGGCGCCGTACTGGCCCTCGGAGGCCACGGCCACCGAGAAGCTGTCCCCCGCCGGCGTGGCCGTCCGCAGGCTGACCACCGTGTCGATGGCGGCGGAGGCGGCCGAGGCGGCCGACGAGGAGCCCCGGGCGTCGATGATGGCGGCGCCCCGCTTCTGCACCGTGGTGATGAAGTCGCCCCGCAGCCATTCCGAGTCCGTGATGACGTCGGTGGCGGGCTTGCCGCCGATCAGCGCGTTGGCGAAATCGGGGTACTGCGTGGCCGAGTGGTTGCCCCAGATCGCGACCCGCGAGACGTCGCCCATCAGCACGCCCGCCTTCCGGGCCAACTGGGCCTTGGCCCGGTTCTCGTCCAGGCGGGTCATGGCGAACCAGCGCTCGGCCGGCACCTCGGGCGCGTTCGACCGGGCGATGAGGCAGTTCGTGTTGCAGGGGTTCCCGACGACCAGCACCCGCACGTCCGAGGCGGCGTGCGCCGCGATGGCCTGGCCCTGGGGCTTGAAGATCCCACCGTTCACGCTGAGCAGGTCGCCCCGCTCCATGCCGGCCTTGCGCGGGATCGACCCCACGAGCAGCGCCCATGTCGTGCCGTCGAACGCCGTCTTGAGGTCCGAGGTGGCCACGATGTCGTGCAGCAGGGGGAAGGCGCAGTCGTCGAGCTCCATGCACACGCCCTCGAGGGCCTTGAGCGCGGGCTCGATCTCGAGCAGACGCAACACGATCGGCTGGTCGTCGCCGAGGAGCTGGCCCGAGGCGATGCGGAAGAGGAGCGAGTAGCCGATCTGCCCGGCGGCGCCGGTGACGGTGACGTGGATAGGGGCTTTCGGTGCCATGGGAGGGGGATCCTTTCGTGCCTTTCGTGCGTCTTCGGGAGCGGGAGTGGAAGGAAGAGTTCAGAACGGTGCAGTCCGGGGGCGCACCGCCGGGGCTCAGAGGCGGTCGACGATGGCCGACGCGAACTCCGAGGTCTTCACCTCGGTGGCGCCGTCCATCAGGCGGGCGAAGTCGTAGGTGACCACCTTGTCCGCGATCGTGGCCTCCAAGGCCTGCACGATGTCCGCGGCGGCGTTGTTCCACCCGATGTGCTCGAACATCAGCACGCCCGACAGCAGGACGGACCCGGGGTTGACCTTGTCCTGGCCGGCGTACTTCGGCGCGGTGCCGTGCGTCGCCTCGAAGATGCCGTGGCCGGACACGTAGTTGATGTTTGCCCCCGGCGCGATGCCGATGCCACCGACCTGGGCGGCCAGGGCATCGGAGAGGTAATCGCCGTTCAGGTTGGTCGTCGCGATGACGTCGAAGTCCGACGGCCGGGTAAGCACCTGCTGCAGCGTGATGTCGGCGATGGTGTCCTTCACGAGCAGCTTGTCGCCGGGCTCGCCGCCGCAGTCGTCCCAGCCGACGGCCACGTCGGCGAACTCCTCGCGGACGAGGTCGTAGCCCCACTGGCGGAAGGCGCCCTCGGTGAACTTCTGGATGTTGCCCTTGTGCACCAGGGTGACCGAACGGCGCTTGCGGTCGAGGGCGTAGCGGATGGCGGCGCGGATGAGGCGCTTGGAACCCATCTCCGAGATCGGCTTGATGCCGATGCCCGAGCCGTCGCGGATCGGCCAGCCCATTTCGCTCCGCAGGAACTCGGTGAGCTTGGCGGCCTCCGGCGTGCCCTCTTCGACCTCGTAGCCGGCGTAGACGTCTTCGGTGTTCTCTCGGAAGATGACCATGTCGACCAGCTCGGGATGCAGGACCGGTGAGGGGACGCCGGCGAACCAGCGCACAGGGCGCAGGCAGACGTAGAGGTCGAGGATCTGGCGGAGCGCCACGTTGAGCGAGCGGATGCCCCCGCCCACCGGCGTGGTCAGCGGGCCCTTGATCCCGATGAGGTGCTCCCGGAAGGCGGCGACCGTCTCGTCGGGCAGCCAGTTGCCGGTCTCGTCGAAGGCTTTCTGCCCCGCCAGCACCTCCTTCCAGGCGACTTTGTGGCCGTGCTTGGCGGCGGCGGCATCGAGGACCAACTTGGCGGCGGGCCAGATGTCGACGCCGGTGCCGTCGCCCTCGATGAAGGGGATGATGGGCTCGTCGGGGACGAGCAAGCCGTCGTCGCCCATGCGGATGAGATCTGCCATGGACGGGATGCTAGGGGTCGCAGCCGGGGGGTCCCAATCCGCCCTTTGGAGGACGGCGGGGGGAGGCCGAGGAGGACCGGGGAAGGCCGAGGGGGACCCGGGAAGGCCTGCTCAGGCCGGCCGGCCGGCGGCCGGTTCACCGCCCCGGGGCTGCAACAGCCCGGAGAGGCGGGCGTACTGGGGCTCGCCCTCGCCCAGAAGGGCACCCACCCAGGCCAGGGTCACGGCGACATCGATCTCGGTGCCCCAGCGGACCATCTCCTCGACGTCGAGCCAGTCCTTCGGGCGGTCGAACACCGCCTTGCAGATGATGAGGTCCTCGGGGGCGAGGATCGGAATGTCGACCGGGCCGAAGCGGACCACCCGGGCGCGCTCGGCCATTTCGAGATGCAGGTCGATGGTGGCGAAGAACACGTCGAGATACGAGCCGTCCCAGTCCAGCCGGGCCTGGCCGTCGCCGGCGATGGCCGCCCGGTCCTCCGGGGTCACGGTCACGCCGAGCAGCATCAGGAGCCCGAGCACGGGCTCGGCCACCCCTGGGGGGACGGTCACGTTCAGGTCGATGTCGGTCGTTGCCCGCGGGTTGCGGTACCAGGCGAGCGCGATCGCCCCCCCGAACTGGTGCGGCACGCCGGCGGACTCGAGCATCTCGTGCAGCGAGACGATCTTGGGGACGAGGTTGCCGAATTGGCCGCCGTCGGATCGCCCCGCGTTGTCCGCGTTACGCGCGTTGCGCGCGCTGTCACGGTTGCCGGCGCTCGTCACCGGCGAGCCGCGGCCTCAGGCTCCTGCCCCTTTCGGCGCTCCTCGAGGAGCCGGACCAGCGGAGGGAACCGGAGCGGCTCGGGGTCGGGCGCAGGCCGAAACGGCGCGATCTGTGCCACGACCCCCAAGAGGTCGATCAGCGCGTCCCCAGGGTCTCGACGCGCCGCACCGCGGCGGGATTGCTCGGGTTCCAAACTGGCGGCCATCCGGCGCGACGCATCGACGAATCGCTCGGCGGCGACAGTGGGTGGGGCGGGCGCGGCGGGCCCAGCGCGCCCCGTGCGTCGGCGGCCGCGTCGCACGGGGCAACCAGCCCGTCGGGCAGAGGCACGCACGGCCGCCGGATCGAACGGGCGGCTCGCCCGGCGCCCGGCGGTCTCGAGCACCTCCTCGGTGAGGGCGGCGAAGTTCGCGAGCGAGCGCGCCCGCGGGCCCTTTGAGGTGTGCACGGACTCCCGTATCTCGTAACGCCCCTTCGGCCGGGCGACGACGTAGGCCATACCCACTAGGATACCCACTCGCATCACGCATTGATCCCAGGTCGCACCACCCATCGAGAGACCTCGAGAGCCCGGAAGATCCCCGAAAATTCGCGAAGTGTTCGTGTAACGTTCACCTCTGTGTGAGGTTGGGATTACCCGGGGCGGCAACAGTGGCGCGTGCTCTTCGGGAACCCGGTGGACCATCAGCCTTTGCCGCCCGTGATCGCTGCGGGCACCCCACCGCCCGTCCTCTCGGGTCAGGATCGTCCGACCGTTGCCGATCTCCTGAACGACGCCCCCACGAGCAAGTTCCACCGCCGGACCGTGATCATCTCGGGAGTCGGATTCTTCACCGATGCCTACGACCTGTTCGTCATCGGCACGGCCGCTGCGCTCGTCAAGACGCAATGGCACCTCAGCACCGTCCAGACGAGTTGGGTCACCGGAGCAGCCATTCTCGGCGCCTTCGTCGGCGCGTTCGCCTTCGGTCGCATCGCAGACGTGATCGGTCGCAAGAAGGTCTACGTGACCGTCGCCGTGATCATGATTTTCGGGGCCATCGGCTCGGCCTTGGCGCCCACCCTCATCTGGTTGGTGGTCTTCCGGCTGGTCTTGGGTTTGGGAATCGGCGGCGACTATCCGGTCTCCGCCGTGTTCATGAGCGAGTACGCAAACCGCCACGACCGTGGACGCCTGGTCGGCTTGGTGTTCTCCATGCAGGCATTGGGTCTGATCGTCGGCCCGCTCGTCGCGCTCATTCTGCTGTCGTCTGGCATCAGCGACTCATTGACCTGGCGCATTTTGCTCGGTCTCGGTGCAGTTCCGGCCGCCGCCGTCGTGTACCTGCGCTCCAAAATGCCCGAATCGCCTCGCTACCTCGCGCAGGTGCGAGGCGAGCACGAGCAAGCCGTCGATGACCTGGAGCATTTCTCCGAGGGCGTCATTGCCGAACCAGCTCGAGCCGGATCTGTCTCCGGGCGGCTGACGTTGGGCGCGTTTCTCCGCGATCGCCGAATGCTCAAGCTTCTCTTCGGGACGGCCGCGGCGTGGTTTCTCTTTGACTACGCCTACTACGGGAACACGCTGTCACTGCCCGCCATCTTGAAGGAGGTGAACCCGACGGCCAGCTTGGAGACGAAGTTGTTGTGGTCGCTCGGCATGTTCATCGTGTTCGCGGTGCCCGGGTACTTGCTCGCCGTCAAGAAGATGGATCGGATCGGTCACCGGCGTCTTCAGTTCATCGGGTTCGCGGTCATGGCAACCTGTTTCATCGTGTTGGCGATCGTCCCGGCGTTGACCCAGCAGGTGGCGCCCTTCCTGGCCATCTTCGGACTGAGTTACTTCTTCATTCAGTTCGGACCGAATATGACGACGTTCGTCCTTCCTTCCGAGGTCTTTCCCGTCAGCATGAGGACAACGGGGCATGGCGTCGCCGCCGGCATCGGCAAACTGGGGGCCTTCGTCGGCGTGTTTCTGGTCCCGGCCCTCCAAGACCAAATCGGGTTGCGTGGCCTTCTTGCCGTCGCAGGCGTTTCGGCTGTCCTCGGTTTCGCCGTCACGACGCTGCTCCCCGAGCCGGCCGGCCGGACCCTCGAAGATGTCTCCGAGCAACGAGTTGATGCCGTGCCGCATGCGACGCCGCCCGTGGTCACCGCAGCAGATCCGGATCATCCGGCTCTCAAGACCGCATAGGCCGACTCCATCGGGGGAAAGAGCGACCCCGGTTAGCATCGGCGTGCATGTCCGGGCCTCTCGATTGGATGGCCCGGTCCGGCCCCCGAGGGTGGAGTAGGTCGATCGCCGTACCCATCCCGTCGCCGTGACGCGGATCTCCAAGCGGTTCGGTCGGCGGATCCAAACCCGGGATCGCGCCGAGGACGCGTTCGGGCTGCCCGTCATCTCCGAGATCCCAGCCACGGCGCCGCGCCACGCAGAGGCTGGGGACAGCGTGGAGGTCGCGAGCCACCCCGACTCCGAATGCTCGCAGGCCTATCGCCAGTTGGCGGCCCACATCCAACGGGTGATCCGGCACGAACGCGGTCTCGACGAGGCGGCCGCGGACCGCCCGCGCGGCTCCACCATCTTGATCACGTCGGCGCGCGACGAGCCCGCCCGCTCCTACGTCGCCGTCAACCTGGCCGCGGTGTTCGCCGACGCAGGAGACCGCGTCATGGTCGCCACAACCCGCGGGCTGGACGCTGGGCAACCGGGGACCGGCTCGGGCTCGCCCGCCCAGTCGGGCGACGGTGGGGATCCGACCACACCGTCCGCCGTCGTGGCCCGGGCCCGGCCTTCTTGGATCACCGGTGTCTCGAGCCTGGCCCTCGGCGACCTGTTCTCCACGAGCGAGGACCTGCTGCGCGATTTCGCCCAGTTCACCACTGCGGCGCACGAGGTCGTGAACGACCTGGTCCTCGAGGCGCCACTCCTCTCGTCTCGCGTGGGCGGCGCCGCTCCTTTCCGCCGTCGATTTCGTCGTGGTCGTCTGCGAATGCGGTCGCACGGCCGTCGAGGACGGATTCGAGAGCCAGCGTCTCCTGACCCAGGACATGTTGCTGCCGGTGCTCGGGCTCGTCCTGGCCAACGCGCCCACCTAGCGCGCCACGACGCGCTGCTCGAGCAGCCAGGTTCAGGTGTTGACGTTCGGCCCCAGCCCCAGCGCGGCGTAGATCTCGCGGGTCGCGCTCGAGGTGTTGAAGGTGTAGAAGTGCAGCCCGGGGACGCCGCTCTCGAGCAGGTGCGAGCAGAGCTCGGTAGCCAGCTCCACGCCCTCCTTACGCACGGCGTCGGACCCGCCCCGCTCGTCGGCCGCCCGCAGGCGCTCCTCCATCCAGGGCGGCGCGGCCGCGCCCATGGCACCAAGACGGCCCATAGTCGACAGCGACGTCACCGGCAGGATGCCCGGCAGCACCGGCGTGTCGATCCCGCGCTCGCGCAGGTCCGCCACCAGTCCCTCGTACTCGGAGGCCTCGAAGAAGAACTGGGTCACCCCGAAGTCGGCCAGCGCCAGCTTGGCGGCCAGGAAGTCGCGGTCGCTCGGCATGTCGGGCGAGCGCGGGTGGCCGGCCGGATGCGCGGCCACCCCGATGGAGAAGCCCCCGATGGCTCGGGCCAGCTGCACCAGCTCGGTGGCGTAGGCCAGCTCGCCGGGGCCGGCGTCGGGGTCCGTCGGCGGGTCGCCGCCCAACGCCATCAGGTTCTCGATGCCCGCCTTGCGCAGCGCCACCAAGATGTCGGCCAGCTCCAGCCGGGAGTGGGCGACGCAAATGAGGTGGGCCATGGGGTTGAGGCGCGTCGTGTGCAGCATGCCCGACACGAGGTCGAACGTCCGCTGCCGCGATTCCGCCCCGCCGCGGTAGGTCACCGACACGAAGGAGGGCTCGAGCGGCTGCAGCTCGGCGATCGTGCGCGCCAGCGTGGTGAGCTCCTTGTCGTTCTTCGGCGGGAAGAACTCGAACGAGTAGGTCGGGCCCGGCCTCGATCAGCTCGGCGATGCGGGTCACGTCGACCCGGCCCCGGTGTCGATCCGGCCGAAGTCGTCCTCCAGGCGGACGATGTCGTCCTCGCCGAAGTAGGACCCGTGCTGCACCTCGATCAGCACGACATCGGTGTCCCCGGCGTTGGCGACGCGGTGGGCGCCCTCCAGCGGGATGTCGATGGACTGGCCCGCGGCGCAGCTCGGTCACCACCCCGTCGAGCGTGACCTGCGCCGTGCCCGCGACGATGAACCAGTGCTCCGCCCGCTTCGAGTGGCGCTGGTAGCTCAGTCGCTTGCCCGGGTGCACCACGAGGCGCTTGACCTTGTGGTCCGGCTCGTCATCGTCGAGCACCGTGTAGTTGCCCCACGGACGTTCCGAGTATTCGCGTTCACTCACCTGGTCAGGCCTCCCTGGCTGCCGATGCCGTCGTCACCGCCGCTGCGGTCGCCGCGCCGAGCACGGCGCTCATCGGGCCGACAGCTCCGCGGCCCGCAGCGCGTTGCGCAACAGCATGGCACGCGTCATGGGGCCCACCCCACCGAGGCGCGGCGTGATCCAGCCCGCCACCTCGGCCACGTCGGGGTGGGCGTCGGGGACCAGCTTCTTGCCCTCGAAGCTCGTACCGGCGGACACGACGGCCGCCCCCGGCTTGACCATGTCCGCGGTGAGCACGTGGGGCTGCCCGGCCGCGGCCACGACGATGTCGCCCGTGCGCACGATCCGGGCCATGTCCTCCCGGTCCACGCCGGTGTGCACGACCGTGACCGCAGCGTTCAAGCCGGGGCGCTTGAGCGTGAGCAGGTTGGCCAGCGGGCGGCCGATGGTGACGCCGCGGCCGATGATCACCGCGTGGCGGCCCTCGACCGGGACGTCGTAGGCGTGCAGCAGCTCGACGATCCCCGCCGGCGTGCACGGCAACGGGCCCCGGCGTCCCGAGCACGAGGCGGCCCAGGTTGATCGGATGCAGCCCGTCGGCGTCCTTGGCCGGGTCCACCGCGAGGAGCGCGCGCTCCTCGTCGAGCCCGGCCGGCAGCGGCAGCTGCACCAGGTACGCGCTCACCTTCGGGTCGGCGTTGAAGCGCGCGATGGCGTCGAGCACCTCGGCCTGCGTCGCACTGGCCGGCAGGTGCTCGCCGGCCGAGTAGATCCCGAGCGCGGCGCAGTCCTCGTGCTTCAGCGACGACGTAGCGCGCGCTGGGCGCGTCGTCGCCCACCAGGATCGTGCCGAGTCCGACGTGGACGCCCTCGGTGGCCAACGTCGCGGCGCGATCGGCCACCTCCGCCTTGATCCGTGCGGCGACCGACTCGCCGTCGAGCAGGATGGCCGCCATCAGTGCTTGAAGTGCCGTTCGCCGGTCAGGACCATGGCCAGGCCGGCCTCGTCGGCGGCGGCCACGACCTCGCCGTCCTTCACCGAGCCCCCCGGCTGGACCACCGCGGTCACTCCCGCGTCGGCCAGCACGAGCAGTCCGTCGGGGAAAGGGAAGAAGGCGTCGCTGGCGCCGGCGCCGCCCTTGGCCCGCTCGCCCGCCTTCTGCACGGCGATCTCGGCCGCCACCACCCGGGACTGCTGGCCGGCGCCGACGCCGACGGCCTGGCCGCCGGTGACGACGGCGATGGCGTTGGACGTCGTGCGCCCGCAGACGCGCCAGGCCAGCACGAGGTCGCGCCACTCGTCCTCGCTCGGTGCGCGCTTGGTCACCGTCTGCCACGACGAGCGCGGCGAGACGAAGGCGTCGACGTCCTGCACGAGGACGCTCGAGCCGAGGCTGCGCAGCTGGCGCACGGCGCGCTCGGGAGCCGGGCCCGACAAGAGCCGCGTCGCCCGGCGCCGCGCCACCAGCTTCTCCACCGCTTCGGGGGCGTAGGACGACGCGATGATCACGTCGGCCTGTGGCCCCGCCGCGATGGCCTCGGCCACCTCGGCACCGTCACGTCGCCGCCGATCGCCACGACGCCGCCGAACGCGCTCATCGGGTCGCACTCGAGCGCCCGCTCGTAGGCGGTGATCAGGTCGCCGGCCACCGCCGCACCGCACGGGTTGGCGTGCTTGATGATGGCCACCGCCACCTCGTCGCCCCCGGCCCTCGCTCCGGCGTCCGTCGCCAGCTCGTGCACCAGGCGCCACGCCGCGTCGCCGTCGAAGATGTTCAGGTACGACAGCGCGGAGCCGCCGTGCTGCTCCATTGAGTCCCACCAGCTCGATGAGCCCGCCACCCGGTACCGCGAACCGCGCTGATGCGGGTTCTCGCCGTAGCGCAGCACCTCGGTGCGCTCCAGGGTGAGGTGCAGCGTCGGCGGCAACACGGCCGACAATGACGCCTCCTCCACGTCGGCCTCGCTCGCCCCCTCCAGCTCGCTCAGCGGCTTCGGCCCGCCGGCGTCGAGCCACGCGACGATGGCCGCGTCGTACGCCGCCGTGTGCGCGAACGCCGCCCGGGCCAGTCGCCGCCGGGTCGCCGCCGACAGCGAGCCCGACGCCCGCAGCTCCTCGAGCACGGCCGGGTAGTCGGCCGGCGACGTCACCACGCCCACGTGCTCGTGATTCTTGGCCGCGGCGCGCACCATGGTCGGCCCGCCGATGTCGATCAGTTCGATCGAAGGATCCGACGAGAACGGGTAGAGGTTCACGACCACCAGGTCGATCGCCTCGATCCCGTTGGCCTCGAGGTCGGCCACGTGCTCCGCCTTCGAACGGTCGGCGAGGATCCCGCCGTGGATCTTGGGGTGCAGCGTCTTGACCCGGCCCCCCAGCATCTCGGGCGACCCGGTCACCTCGGCCACCTCGGTGTGCGCGAGCCCCGCCTCGGCCAGCTTGGCCGATGTGTTGCCGCTCGCGACCAGCTCCCACCCGAGGTCCACCAGCCCCTGGGCGAACTCGACCAGTCCGTCCTTGTCGTACACCGACAGCAGGGCGATCACTCGCTCATCTCCTCGTCCATACCTCTTCTTTCTGTTCCTTCCGATCGTCTCGCTCGGGTCGCCCCTCCGGGCTCCCCGCCGCGCCGTTCTGCTCCGCCCCGATCCGGCGGCCGGCCTCCAGTTCGCCCAGGGCCCAGGCCACCGTCTCGGGGTACAACGCACGCTCCACGACCTTGATCCGCTCGTGCAGCGTCTCCTCGGTGTCTTCCGGCCGCACCGGCACGGCGCGTTGGGCCAGGATCGGCCCGGCGTCCATCTCGAGGGTGGCCAGGTGCACCGTGCACCCGGTCTCGTGCACCCCCGCCGCCAGCGCGTCGCGCACCCCGTGCCAGCCGGGGAACGCCGGCAACAGAGCCGGGTGCGTGTTGAGGATCCGGCCCGGGAACGCATCGTGCACGGCCTGCGTCAGCACCGTCCCGAAGCCGGCCATCGCCACCAGGTCGACCTGGTGCGCCACCAGCGTGGCGGTCACCGTGGCCGTGAACCCCGCCGCGGTCGAAGTCGGGCCCGAAGCCGCCGTAGGCGTTCCGGTCGACCAGCTCGGCGGCCGCGCCCCGTTCCTCGGCCAGGACGAGGCCGGCACAGGGACGGTCCGCCAGCACCGTGGTCACCGGCAGCCCGGCGTCGAACATGGCCCGCAGGATCGTCCCGGAACCCGAGACAAGGACCGCGAGACGCACCCCGCCAATCTAGTGGGAGTCCCATGGCGTCCCGGAGGCCCGGCCGGGGGTGCTAACCCCCTGGGCCCGGTCGGTACTACCCCCCTACCGGCGCCCCGCCCGACGGTTCACAATGAGCACCCGGAGCGTGCGAGCGAGCGTCTCCCGGGGCGCCACGCTGGGCCACTCTCCCGGAAGTTCGGTAGGACGAAAAAGGGAGGCACTGCAATGAAGGATTCCAGCATGAACCGTTGGCTCTGGCTTGTCGGTTTGGCCGCGGCGGCGTTGATCTTCGTCTCGTTCGGCCCGCTCTCGAGCGGCCAACCCGACGAGAACGCGTCCGGCGTCTCGGTGGCGCACTGGTACAACACCCACGTGAACCAGCAGTGGGCCACCATCTGGCTGGTCGGACTGGCTCTGTTCCTGCTCCTCGTCTACGTGACGCACCTCCGCGGCGTGCTCGCACAGGCCGGTGGGCAGAGGCTGTGGCCCAATATCGTCTTCGCCTCGGGCATCCTGCTCGTCGCGGGCATTATCGTCGCGGGCAGCCTCCAGATCACGCTCATCCTGGCCTCGCACAATCACCAGTTCGGGGTGGCGCATATCGTCAACTTCTACAGCGACAACGACGAGCTGCTCATCCTCGCCGGCATGGTCTTCCTGACCCTGTCCACCGGCCTCGCCATCCTGCTCAACCGCGGGGTGGCCCCGCTGCCGAAGCTGCTCGGGTGGTACTCCATCCTGGTGGCCGTGGTCGGTAGCGCGGGAGGCCTCAGCTTCCTGGCCCTCCTCTTCGGGCTGCCCATCTGGCTCCTGGCCCTTGGCATCGTGATTGCGGTCAAGCAGTCACGCGGCACACTCGGCGGAGACCCGAGCCCGGGCGCCGGAGCTGCGGTCAGCGCGACGCCGGCCCAGCCGGTCGCGGCGTAGACACCCGCCGGCCGACTCAGAACCTGCGTCCAGCAGGCCCGCGCTGACGCCTATTCGGCCGGTGCGGGCCTGCTGTCGCGTCCGCCGCTCTCGCCCGGTGCGATGCGGCTGCGGGCGGCGGTGAAGATCAAGCGGACGACGATGCCGATGATGGCGAGGTCGAGGAGCATCTGGGCCGCCACGACGAGGCGGGCGGTGTCCGTCTTCGGCGTGATGTCACCGAAGCCGACGGTCGAAAAGACGGTGATGGAGAAATAGAGGGCCTTGGTGTGGTCGAGATGCTCGCTGAAGGTGTGGGCATCCCCCTGCGCCATGGAGAGGTAGATCACCGAGAACCCGACCAGGAACACGCAGATGATGATGCCGAGGGCCTCCACCGCGCGGAGCTCGGGAAGCTCCGCGACCGAGATACGCCGGATCTGCCAGACGAACACCGCGGCGACGAGCGCGACCACGGCGCCGAGGCGCCCAAGCGACCGCGCGCTTGAGAAATGGTCGAAGGGCAGCGCGTAGAACGCGCCAAGGATCAGGGCGACTGCGATAAAGATGGTCGCACCGGCCCGCACCAGGGCCCAGCGCCGCTGCACCGTGTCGAGATCGGCCAGACGCAGCGGCTCCATGCGCCAACGCTAATGACGCCGATGGCGTAAACCGCGGAGTGTCGGCAGGCGGCGCCTCCCCATTCACTCGGAGCGGCGCGGGTGGTTCAGCCGAGCCCCCGCACGATGGCCACCATCTTTTCCCCGCACTCCGTCGGGTTTTGCGCCACGGCGACCCCGGCGGCGGCGAGCGCATCCATCTTGGCCTGGGCCGTGCCCTGGGACCCCGAGATGATGGCGCCCGCGTGGCCCATCTTGCGGCCGGGCGGCGCAGTGACGCCCGCGATGTAGGCGGCGACTGGCTTGGTCATGTTGGCCGCGATGAACTCGGCCGCCCGCTCCTCCTCCGATCCGCCGATCTCGCCGATCATCATGACGGCCTTGGTTTCGGGATCCTTCTCGAAGGCGTCGAGGCAGTCGATGAAGTTGGTGCCCGGGACCGGATCGCCGCCGATGCCGACGCACGTGGTCTGCCCGATCCCCTGCTGCGACAGCTCGTGCAGGGCCTGGTAGGTCAGGGTGCCCGACCGCGAGACGATGCCGACCGGACCTCCCGCCAGGGCGATGTCGCCCGAGGTGATGCCGATGTTGCACTTCCCGGGGCTGATGATGCCCGGACAGTTCGGACCCAGCAACCGGGCGTTCGGGAACTCCTCAACCAGTCGGTTGTAGGCCACGGCCTCGTCTTGCGCCGGGATGCCTTCGGTGATGCACACGATGAAAGAGATGCCCGCCTCGGCCGCCTCGATGATGGCGTCCGCCGCCCCGCGTGGCGGCACGCTGATGAACGACGCCGTTGCGCCCGTCACCTTCACCGCCTCGGCGACCGACGCGTAGACCGGGATGCCCTCGATCTCCTCGCCCCCGCGCTTGGGGTTGGTGCCGGCCACGACCTGGGTGCCGTAGGCCTTGTTCCGCAGGCCGTGGAAGAGCCCTTGGCTCGTCGGGCTGATGCCCTGGATCACGACCTTGGTCGTCTCGTCGACGAAGATGCTCACGTTCGTTCCTCTCGGTGCGGTTGGTCGGCTAGGCCTGGGCCAGCGCGACGGCCCGCCGGGCGGCGTCGAGCATGGTCGGTTCGGCGATGAGGGTGGCCGAGAGGTGGTCGGCCAGGAGAGCCCGACCCGCCTCGGCGTTGGTGCCGTCGAGGCGCATCACCACCGGCGAGCTGAGGTTGACCCGGCCCATGGCCTCGATGATGCCTTTGGCCACCTCGTCGACCCGGGTGATGCCCCCGAAGATATTGACGAAGATGCTCTTGACCGCCGGGTCGGCGTTGATGACCTCGAGCGCGGCGGCCATCACGTCGGCGTTGGCCCCACCGCCGATGTCGAGGAAGTTGGCTGCGGTGCCGCCGACCTGGGTCACGACGTCGAGGGTCGACATGGCGAGGCCGGCACCGTTCGCGATGATGCCGACGTCGCCGGAGAGGCCGATGTAGTTCAGGCCCTTCTCCTTCGCCATCTTCTCGCGGGGGTCGATGTCGGAGTCGTCCTCGAACTCCTCCCACTCGGGGTGCCGGAACGATGCGTTCTCGTCCAGTGTCACTTTGGCGTCGAGGGCGTGCACCTTGCCCTCGGGCGTGAGGATGAGCGGATTGATCTCGGCCAGGTCGCAGTCGCCCTCGACGTAGCAGTGGTACAGACGAACGAGAAGCGTTGCGGCCTGCTCACGCGCCTCGGGGTCGAGCTTGGCCCGGTCGACCCATTCCCGGGCCTGCTCTTCAGTGATCCCAGTGACGGGGTCGATGTGGATCCTCGCGATGGCGTCAGGGTTCGTTTCGGCGACCTCTTCGATCTCCACCCCGCCTTCGGCCGAGAGCATGCCGAGATGCAACTTGGCCTGGCGGTCCAGGGTGAAGCTGGCGTAGTACTCCTTGGCGATGTCCGACGCGTGCTCGACCCAGAGTCGCTTGACCACGTGCCCCTTGATGTCGAGGCCGAGGATGTTGCCAGCGTGCACACGCACCTCGTCTGCGTCGGCGGCCAGCTTCACTCCGCCCGCCTTGCCCCGGCCACCGACTTTCACCTGTGCCTTGACCACCACCGGGTAGCCGGCGGCCTCGGCCTGCGCGACCGCCTCGTCCACCGTGTCGGCGACCCCGCCGGGCGAGGTCGGGATGCCGAAGCGGGCGAAGTACTGCTTGCCCTGGTACTCGTAGAGGTCCACTTGGGTCCTGTCTCCTTTATCGACTGCTTGCCTTTCGGCGTTTCGGTGGGTCGGTGTCGCGAACTTGGTTCCGGTGCCTCCGACTGGAGGGCTCCGGCGGGCCCGGGTCGGGCGCTCGCCGGCATCGAGCAATCAGCCCTGGAGGGCCTCCTCGCGGGCATCGAGGGCCTCGGCCAGCCACGAGCCGATCGAGTCGAGGGGAGCCCCGGGCGTGAAGACCGCGGCCACGCCCTGCTCCTTGAGGACCGGGATGTCGGCCTCGGGGATGATCCCGCCGACGATGACCAGGACGTCGCCGCGGCCGGCGTCGGCCAGGAGCGACACCACCTTGGGCACCAGCGTCAGGTGGGCGCCGGAGAGGAGGGAGAGCCCGACGGCGTCGGCGTCCTCCTGGACTACCGCCTGCACGACCTGCTCGGGCGTCTGGTGGAGGCCGGTGTAGACGACTTCGAAGCCGCTGTCCCGCAGGGCCCGGGCGATGACCTTGGCGCCCCGGTCGTGCCCGTCGAGGCCCGGCTTGGCCACGACAACCCTGTAGGGACGTTTCATCGGGTTCCCAGGATACGGACGGCTTTGCCGGGGCGCCAGATGGAACCCCGCCGGGATCGGTCCGGCGGGCCCGAGGGGCGGCCGCAGCCAAAAGGACGCTCTCCGAGGAAGGGTGTTGGCGGGTCCTCCCCTGCCCTGGTGGCCGACACACCGCCGACGTCGGCCGGCTGTTGGACGAGCGCCCGGAGGGATCCGCTCAGCCGGGGGGCGCCGGCTCGCAGATGACGACCGGGATGTCCCTGGTCGTGTTGCGCTGGTAGCCGTCGTAGCCCTTGTAGACCTTCACCAGCTCCGGCCACAACACCGCTTTCTCTTCGGGCGATGCCGTACGGGCACGCATCGCCCGGGTGCGGGTACCGACCTTGATCTCCACGTCGGGGTTGGCGGCGAGGTTCTTGTACCAGATCGGGTCGTCGGAGTAGCCGCCCTTCGACGCCACCACCACGACACGGTCCTCTGCGTACATGGGCGAGGTGAGCAGCGTGGCCCGGCGCTGGCCGGTCTTGCGCCCGATGGTGTACAGCTCGATCGCCTGCATGCCGGCGACCTTCTTGGGGAAGCGGCCCCCGCTCAGCTTCAGGAGTGCGCGGTGGCTGTGTTCCAACGTCCAGGCGCCCGCCTCAATCATTTTGTCCCGCATCAGGTCCCTCTCTTCTGTCGTGGGGCGGACTGTCGCCAACCACTGCTTGGTCGAATTCAGGCCCGGCGCAACGGCGTCGCCGAGAGGAGCAGATTCTTCTTGCCGACGGTGTCGAAGACCACGGTGGCCTGGGCCCGGGAGCCCTCGCCCTTGGCGGCGATCACCACGCCCCGGCCCCAGTGCTCGTGCACGACCTCGTCGCCGGGTGCCAGCCCGAGGTCCTCGGCGCCGGTGCTCCCCCGGCCCTTGGACTTGGCCGCCCCGGCCTTGGCGGCCAGCGACACCGCCGGCGCGAACGTCGCGCCCGGCAGGTGTTCGTCCCCCGAGATCGAGTCGTAGCCCGTGCCGCGGCGTGGCGACCCCAGCCCGACGTCCTCCACGAGGTGCGCTGGCACCTCGGTGACGAAGCGGCTGGGCATGGCCGCCTGCGTGCGCCCCCAGGTCGTGCGCGACCAGGCATGGGAGATGGCCAGGTGCCGACGGGCCCGGGTGATGCCGACGTAGAAGAGGCGGCGCTCCTCTTCGAGCTCGGTCGGCTCAGCCAGCGAGCGGAAGTGGGGGAAGATCCCCTCCTCGAGCCCGACGACGAAGACGGCCGGGTACTCCAGGCCCTTCGCCGTGTGCAACGTCATGAGCGAGACCCGCGTGCCGTCGGACTCGAGCTCGTCGGAGTCGGCGACCAGGGCCACCGTCTCCAGGAAACCGATCACGTCGTCGAAGTCACCGGCCTGCGTGGCCAGCTCGGCCAGGTTCTCAATCCGCCCGTCCGCCTCGTGCGTGTGCTCGGCCACCAGCTCGGCCAGGTACCCGGTGCGGTCCGCCACCAGCTGGACGAAGTCGGCCGGATTGATCGTCTGCACCAACGGGCGCAGCTCGCCCAGGGTCTTGGACAGCTGCTCGGCGCCCTTCAACGCCTTGCCGGTGAGGCCGGCGTCCTCGCCCCGCTCGATGGCGGTCGTGAACGGCACGCCGTTGACCTGGGCCCAGGCGGCCAGGCGACCGACCGAGGTGTCGCCGATGCCGCGCTTGGGGACGTTCACGATGCGGCGCGCCGAGACCTCGTCGTCGGGGTTGGCCAGGACGCGGATGTAGGCCAGGACGTCCTTGATCTCGCGGCGGTCGTAGAACTTGGCCCCGCCGACCACCTTGTAGGGGATGCCGCTGAACTTCATGGACGTCTCGAGCGGGAGCGACTGCGCGTTGGTGCGGTAGAAGACCGCGACGTCGCCCCACGACAGTCCCTCCGAGGCATGGAGACGCAGGATCTCGCTCGAGACCCAGGCCGCCTCGTCGCGCTCGTCCTCGGCGCGGTAGCGGGTGACCGGGCCCCCGGTGTCACCGACGGTGAAGAGCTCCTTGGGTTGGCGGCCGACGTTGTTGGCGATGACGGCATTGGCCGCATCGAGGATCGTCTGGGTCGAGCGGAAGTTCTGCTCCAACATGATGGTCGTGACGTTGGGGAAGGCCCGCTCGAACTCCAAGATGTTGCGGATGTCCGCCCCGCGCCAGCGGTAGACCGACTGGTCGGAGTCCCCCACGACGCACACGTTGCCGTGCGCCTCGCCCAGGAGCTTCACGATCTCGTTCTGCGCGTGGTTCGTGTCCTGGAACTCGTCGACGAGGATGTGCTGGAAGCGCTCCTGGTATTTCGCCCGGATGTCGTCGGCCGACTGCAGCAGGTTGGCCGTGACCATGAGCAAGTCGTCGAAGTCGAGCGCGTTCGCCGCGTGCAGCCGCTGCTGGTACTGCGTGTAGACGTCGGCGATGCGCTTGCGGAACGGGTCGGGGCCGCCGGCGGCGTCCGTCGCGAAGGTCTCGAAGTCGACCAGCTCGGACTTGGCCTGGCTGATCACCGCCTGCACGGCGCGCGAGGGCAGCCGCTTCTGGTCGAAGCCGAGCTCGGCCGTGATCATCTCGATCATCCGCCGGCTGTCGGTGTCGTCGTACACCGTGAAGCTCGAGCGGTAGCCCAGCCGGTCGCCGTTCATCCGCAGGATCCGCAGGCAGGCCGAGTGGAAGGTCGAGACCCACATCTTGTCGGCGGCGTCGCCGACCAGGTCGACGACGCGCGAGCGCATCTCGTCGGCCGCCTTGTTGGTGAAGGTGATGGCCAGGATCCCCCACGGTGCAGCGTCGCCGGTCGCCATCAGGTGCGCGATGCGCCGGGTCAGCACCCGCGTCTTGCCCGACCCGGCGCCAGCCACGATCAGGAGCGGCCCGCCCCGGTGCTCGACCGCGGCACGCTGCGGCAGGGTCAGGTCGTCGAGAAGGGCCGCCGGGTTGCCCGAGAAGGCACCCGCCTTGGTGGCCGAACGGCGGCGGCGGCGACGCCCGTCGTCCGCACCCTCGGAGTGGCCGGGGTCGCCGTCAGCCGTGGACGCGGGCTCGTCCTCGCCCCCAACTCCAACCGCCGCGTCCGCTGCGACCCCCTCGTCGGAAGTGTCGAACAGCTGGCCGTTGAACGAGGTCTCGTGCGCACCGCGCCCGCCGCTCCCCGGCGTCATGGTCATTCCCACTCGATGGTTCCGGGCGGCTTCGACGTGACGTCGAGCGCCACCCGGTTCACGCCCTCCACCTCGTTGATGATGCGCGAGGCGATGCGCTCGACCAGGTCGTAGGGCAGGCGGGCCCAGTCCGCGGTCATGGCGTCGTCGCTCGTGACGGCGCGGATCACGACGGGGTAGGCGTAGGTGCGCCCGTCGCCCATGACGCCGACGGTGCGGACGGCCGGCAGCACGGCGAAGCTCTGCCACAGCTCGCGGTACAGGCCGGCCCGACGGATCTCCTCGACCACGACGGCGTCGGCCGCCCGCAGGATCTCGGCCCGCTCCGGCGTCACCTCGCCGATGATGCGCACGCCGAGGCCGGGGCCCGGGAAGGGCTGTCGCCACACGATCTCGTGCGGCAGCCCGAGCTCCTCGCCCACGGCCCGCACTTCGTCCTTGAACAGCAGCCGGAGCGGCTCGACCAGGTCGAAGTCGAGGTCTTCGGGGAGGCCGCCGACGTTGTGATGCGACTTGATGTTGGCCGCCGTGTCGCTGCCCGACTCGATCACGTCCGGATACAGCGTCCCCTGCACCAAGAACTTCGGGCCGTCGCCCGACCCGGTCGCCCCGGACTCAAAAGAACCGCCACCGCCGGCGGATCCGGATCCGCCGGCGCCGAGGTCCCGTGCCACCTCTTCGAAGATCCGGATGAACAGCTCGCCGATGATCTTGCGCTTGCGCTCGGGGTCGGTGACCCCGGCCAACGCCGCGAAGTAGCGGTCGGCCGCCTTCACGTGCACCAGGTCGACCTTGAACTGGCGCCGGAACGTGTCCTCCACCTGGTCGGCCTCGCCGGCGCGCATGAGCCCGGTGTCGACGAAGACACACGTGAGCTGCGAGCCGATGGCCTTGTGCACCAGCGCGGCGGCGACGGCCGAGTCGACGCCGCCCGACAGGGCGCACAGGACACGGTCCGAGCCGACCTGCGCCCGCACCGCCTCCACCTGCTGCTCGATGATGGACACGTGCGTCCACCCCGGCGCGCACCCGCACACGTCGATCAGGAAGTGGTCGAAGACCTCGCTGCCCCGGTCGGTGTGCACCACCTCGGGGTGGAACTGCAGCCCGAACAGCCCGCGCTCGGCGTCGTGCAGGGCCGCCACCGGCGCGCCGGCCGACGTGGCCGTGGCGACGAACCCCGGCGGCACCTCGGTGATGGCGTCACCGTGGCTCATCCAGACCGACGACGTTGACGGCCAGTCGGGGAACAAGGGTGACGACGTGCCCGGCGCCAGCGACAAGGTCGTGCGCCCGTACTCGCCCTGGCCGGTGCGCGACACCGTGCCGCCGAGCTGGAGGGCCATCAGCTGTGCGCCGTAACACAGGCCCAAGATCGGGATGCCCAGCTCGTAGATGCCGGGGTCGATCGACGGCGCCGGCGTCTCGTAGACGGACTTGGGACCGCCGGAGAAGATGATCCCCTTGGGCGCCCGCGCCCGGATCTCTTCGACGGAGATGGACGAGGGGACGATCTCGGAATAGACGTGCGCCTCGCGCACCCGGCGGGCGATCAGGCGGGCGTACTGCGCCCCGAAGTCGACGACGAGGACGGTATCGGTCACCAGGCGGGGCTCAGTGCCCCATCCCCACGCCCTGCGCGCGCTGCAACTGCTTGCCCTCGGTCTGCAGCGACGGCGCCACCATCACCTCGGCCTTCTGGAACTCCTTGACCGTCTCGTAGCCGCACGTGGCCATGGCCGTCCGCAACGCGCCGAACAGGTTCATGCGCCCGTCGTTCTCGTGGGCCGGGCCGAGCAGGATCTCGCGCAGCGAGCCGCGCACCCCGGTGCGCACCCGGGCGCCGCGGGGCAGCGTCGGGTGGAAGGTCGCCATGCCCCAGTGGAAGCCCCGCGCCGGCGCCTCGAAGGCGGACGACAGCGGGCGAGCCGAGCATGACGGCGTCGGCGCCGCAGGTGATGGCCTTGGCGACGTCGCCGCCCTTGGACATGCCGCCGTCGGCGATGACGTGCACGTACACGCCGGTCTCGTCCAGGTGCCGCATCCGGGCGCCGGCGACGTCCGCGATCGCGGTGGCCTGGGGCACTCCGAGCCCCAGGACGCCCCGCGTCGTGCAGGCGTTGCCGGGACCGACGCCGACCAGCACGCCGACGGCACCGGTGCGCATCAGGTGCAGGCCGGCTTGATACGACGCACATCCCCCCACGATCACCGGGATGTCGAACTCACGGATGAAGCGCTTCAGGTTGAGCGGCTCCGACGTCTTCGACACGTGCTCGGCCGACACCACCGTGCCCTGGATCACCAGCACGTCGAGCTCGCCGGCCAGGGCGGCGGGCGCCAGCTTCTCGGTCCGTTGCGGCGTCACCGAGGCGGCGGTCGTGATCCCCGCCTCCTTCATCTGGCGGATGCGAGCGGTGACCAACTCGGGGATGATCGGCTCTTGATACATCTGCTGCATCCGTGCCGTGGCCTTCTCGTCGTCGAGCTCGCGGATCTCGTCGAACAACGGGGTCGGGTCCTCGTAGCGGGTCCACAGGCCCTCGAGGTTGAGCACGCCGAGGCCGCCGAGCTTGCCCAGCTCGATCGCGGTGGCCGGGCTCATCACCCCGTCCATGGCGGCGCCCAGCACGGGCAGCCCGAACTTGTAGGCGTCGATCTCCCACGAGATGTCGACGTCTTCGGGGTCACGGGTCCGGCGGCTCGGGACGATCGCGATGTCGTCGAACCCGTAGGCCCTGCGTCCCGACTTGAAGATGCCGATCTCGATGTCTGCCACTTGGTCGCCCTCCGGCAT
This sequence comes from uncultured Acidimicrobiaceae bacterium, assembly GCA_963769095.1. Lineage (GTDB taxonomy): Bacteria > Actinomycetota > Acidimicrobiia > Acidimicrobiales > RAAP-2 > Bog-473. Next base: position 107,432 of record CAVYKO010000008.1, on the reverse strand, counting down.
TCGTGGGGCCGATACGGCGCACCCACCACACCGGCCTGTCTTAACGACTCAATTGCGAACGCCGGGCCGACACGCCGACGATCCTTCATCCTACTCCGCCCAGGGCGCTCCTCAGGCGCTCCCGGCACCCGAATTTGGGCCCTCGCACACCCTCCCACATGCTCCGAATTCCTCGGGGACGGCTCGCCGCGCCCCGTCGCCGGACCCGTCCCGGCGGCCGGCGCGAGACTCCCACCATGCCCAACGCCGACGCTTCCGACGCGGTCGATCGCGCCATGCGCACCCTGCTGGCGCAACGCGCCGCACGAGCTGGCCGGCGGAGCCACCGGCATCGGCTGGAAGATCGGCTTCGACACGCCCGCCATCCAGGAGCACTTCGGCCTCAACCAGGCCGTCGTCGGCTACCTGACCGACTCCCGGGTGGTGGCGCCGGGCTCCACGGTGTCGCTCGCCGGCTGGGTGTCGCCGGCCGTCGAGGTCGAGCTGGCCGTCCGCATCGGAGATGACGGGCGCATCGCCGGACTCGGCCCGGCGCTCGAGCTGGTCGACCTGGACATCTCGTTCGACGACATCGAGCCCGTGCTGGCCGGCAACGTCTGCCACCGCCACGTCGTCTTCGGCGCCGAGGTGCCGGGCGCCGACCCGATGGCGCTCGCGGCCGGCGTCACCAAGGACGGCGCCATCGTGGCCGAGGGCCGCCTCACCAAAGACCCCAGTGTCACCGTCGAGTTCGTACGCGCGTTCCTCTCCGCGCACGGCGCCGCACTCGAGCCGGGCCAGCGCATCATCTGCGGCTCGGTGGTGCCACCTGTCGCCGTGGCTCCGGGCGACACACTCGACGTGACGTTCGGGCCCTTCGGCGCGCTCGAGATCAACTTCTCGGACTGACCGGGGCGAACGAAGCGACGGCGATCAGCTCTCGCGTCGCCCCACGAGGACGACGCTGAGGAGCTCGTACAACATGCGCGCCGTCGCACCCCAGATCATCTCCCCCGCGATCTCGAAGAACCACACCGGGAACGAGTTGTCCTCCGATCCCGCGATGGCGCGCCCGGGAATGCGCCACCGCTCCTCGTGGAAGATCGCAGGGTCCGCCAGCTCGGCCAGCGCCACGTCGAAGATGCGTTCGACCTCGCTGGGATTCGGCCGCAGGTCCGGGCGAGCGGCCAGCGTGCCCAGCACCGGCAAGATGAACGACGAGGACACCATCGTCATCAGGGGATGGAGCCAGCCGACCGTCGTCACCAGCGACGGATCGAGGCCGACCTCTTCGAAGGCCTCGCGCAACGCCGCTGCGGTCGCGTCCTCGCCCTCGTCCAGGCGGCCACCGGGGAAGCTGACCTGGCCCTGGTGCGTCCGCAGGTCGGTCGAGCGCCGGGTGAGGACGACACGCACCTCACCGTCCTCCTCGAAGAGCGGAGCGAGCACGCCGGCGTTGATCCGGCGCGTGGGGGCCGGGGCCTCCCCCACCACCGGCGCCTCGAAGATCCCGTCCGCCCCCACGTCGGCCGGCACCGGTCCTGCCTGGCCCACCGCCTCGAGCGAGCCCAGAACCCGGTCGAGCCCGACGGAGGTCCGCCCCGCCGCCGGGACCTCGGCCCAGGGAGCGGGGGCACCGGGCCGCCAGTCCGCCGGACGCGGGATCACCTGGGGCGGGACGGGGCGCGGCACCCGGCCAACTTAGGGGTCACGCCGCACTCGCTACGCTCTCGCGCCATGACGACACCGGCGGAGTTACAAGCCCAGGCCGACGCGTTCGGGTGGTACCACACGATCGACCTGGGCAACGGCGTGGTCACCAAGGGCATCAGCGTCCAGGAGACCTCGGCCGGCGTGCTGCCCGACGTGCGCGGTCGCAGCGTGCTCGACATCGGCGCCTGGGACGGCAAGTTCTCGTTCGAAGCCGAGAAGGCCGGCGCCACCCGCGTCGTCGCCCTCGACCACTACGCCTGGGGCGTGGACTTTGTCGCCCGCGGCGCCTACTGGGAGGAGTGCATCACCAACGGGACGCTGCCCGACCAGTCCCGCGACGAGACCGACTTCTGGCGGCCCGACCTCCCGGGGCAGCGTGGCTTCAACTTCGCCAAAGCCGCCCTCGACTCGAAGGTGGAACCCGTCGTCGGCGACTTCCAAAAGATCGAGCTCGACGAGCTCGGCTCGTTCGACGTGGTGCTCTACCTCGGCGTGCTGTACCACATGAAGGAACCGCTGACCTGCCTCGAGCGGCTGCGGGCCGTGACCAAGGAGGTGGCGGTCATTGAGACGGAGGCCGTACACCTCCAGGGTCTCGACCACGAGGTGCTCATGCAGTTTCACGCCGGTAGCTCGCTGCGTACCGACTTCGGCAACTGGTACGTGCCCACCATCGAGGCCTTGCACAACCTCTGCCGCGCCGCCGGCTTTCGCCAGGTTCGTACCGTGGTGGGTCCGCCGCCCACCCCCGCCGACGCCGGGCCGTCGTTGCGCAAGAAGGTCGGCAGTCGCGTCGGAGGGATCCCGCTGCCGGCGCCGTCGGCAACGAGCGCCAACTACCGCGCCGTGGTCCACGCCTTCCCGTAGGCGCCACGCGACGCCGGGGAAGCGGCGTCAGTCGGTCTCGACCGTGTAGTCCCAGTCGCCCACCACGTGCTTGTGGTCGGGCGCCCACTGCATCATCCCCTCGCCGACGAGCTCGTAGGCGCGCAGCTTGAACGTGAGGGTCTGGCCCGGATGGAGGACGGCCGGCGGCGGGCGCTCGCCGGGGACCAGGCCCATGAGGAAGACCGAACCGAGGTGGTCGACGGAGTGGAAGTCGTCCACCTTGACGGGCACGTCGGCACTGGCGTCCTTCATCGTGACGGTCCAGGTGCAGGTGGTGGCGCCGGGCTGCTGCGGCAGTCCCTCACCCGGCACCACGGGGCCGCTGACGGTGACGTGCACGTCGAACGCCTTCGTCCTCACTTCGACCGGCAGCCCCTCGACCTGGAGGGCCGGCTTGGCCTCCGTCCCGACCAGGGCGGCGTCGACCTCGGGTTGGAGGGTCTTCTTCGGGAGGAAGGACGGGTAGCTGGCGGTCGTCTTCCCGGGGAGCGCGGAAGCGAAGTGCGAGCCGCTCCCGCCCCCGCCGCAACTGGCAAGGAGGAGGGCCGTCACCCCCAGGGCGATGAACGCCAAGCAGCTCGGGCCAGGCTTGGTGGCCCGGCCCGAGCTGTGACGCGCCCCATGCTCCGAGGGGGCCGAGGTCGGTCTCGACGGTCGGCTAACCGTTCGCACCCTTTGTGCCGACGGTGCCGGGGTGGCCGGGCGTGCCGTTGCCCCCGTTGCCACCGTTCTGGCCCGGGGTGCTGCCTACGCCGTTGCCGCCCCGGCCACCGTTGCCGCCCTTGCCACCGGCGCCGTTGCACGGCGGGGTGTCGTTGGGCGTCGTGGCGCCGCCGGAGGACGTCAGCCAGACTCCCGCGACCCATTCCTCGGCCGGGCAGGCACCGTTGCCGCCGTTGCCGCCGTCACCGCCATGACCGGCCGCGGTGGTCCCGCTGCCACCATTGCCTCCGGTGCCGCCGCTGCTGCCGCAACCGGCCGCTCCGCCCACGCCGCCCACGCCACCGAAGTGGCCGCCACCGGGAGAGCCGACATGGCCCGCCGTGCCGAGGGGGTGACCCGTCGGGCAGTACAACGCCGTGGTGCCGCTACCCGACACGTTGGCGTAACCGGGCGGCGTGAGAGGAGCCGAGAAGTGTTCGGCGCTGAACACCTCGGGCCCGAAGCCGGCCAGGCCGTGCTGCGCCGCGTAACCGAGGTGGCCCTGGCCGTCGAGGCCCCCGCAGACCGAGCCGGCCGCCAGCGGCGTGTCGGCATTGCTGGGCTCGGTGCAGGACTTGCCCGTCAGGAACAGGTCCTCGAGCGTGCGCACGGTGCTGTAGTGGTTGTAGTAGGTGCCCGACACGGTGCCCGGATTGATGAGCGGGCTGATGAGCACGGTCCCGGTGTCGCCGCCGCCCGGGGTGAAGTCGGTCGGGTCGAAGAGCGGGTCGACGGTGACACAGCCGGTGACCGTCGCCGCCTCGCTGCCGCTCGGGCAGCTGCCCGTCCCGACCGTCGACGTCGCCCCCTCCTTGCTGAGGGTCACGTTGCCGTTGAAGCCGTTCGGCAGGGAGACCGGCTGTCCGGCGTCGTTGAGCAGCTGGAAGGTGCCCAGCCACGGCTTGGCGAAGTTGTTCGACGCGGTGGTGTTGCTGGCGCTGCTCTGCACGGAGTACGGCCCTGTGTCGCTGACCGCTCCCACGAAGGTGTCGGCCGGGATGGAGTTGCCGTTGGCGTCGGTGCCCGAGACGAGCCGGCCGGCGTCGTCCGCGTTGATCTTCGAGTCGATGACCATGCTCGAGTTCGAACCGACCTGAGCCGGCTCAGAGGTGGTACCGGGAGACCCGTTGACGTTGCCGCTTTCGTTGGGCAGCCCGGTCGGCCGGTCGATGAACCCGGCCGCTCCCGGACCCGGCTGCAACTGCACGCCCGTGCCGTCGGTGACCTCGGGGTCGTTCGGGCCGGTGGGCTCGGTGTTGACGTTGTGCCCGTCGAGGTTCTCACCCGCGGCGTCGGCGATGAGCCCGTAGGCGCCGTAGAGCGAATTGGCACCCGGCGCCACGGTCCCGGCCGAACCGAACGTCGGCTGGTCCGCCGGTGCGGAGGCCGTCGTCTTGTTACCGGGGGCCGGCACGTTGTTGAAGCTGTTGCCGATCGTGAAGGGGGGGTTCGCCTCGTCGAAGGTGACGTCGATGAGGCCACCGTCGGCGAAGGCCGCCGACTGCTCGATCATCGGGATGTAGTAGCGCAGGAACAGGTCCGACGCGTAGAGCCCGCCGGTGTAGTTGACCGGCGTGGTCGCCTCAGGGTCGTCGGCCGGCAGGCCCGCCGGGGTGTAGTCCGGCGTCCCGTTGGCGTTGAAGGCGCCGGAGAGGTTGTTGCCCTGGCAGCTGGCGTCGTGGGCGTCGCTGCAGTTGTTCGGCGTGATCCAGTTGAACCCGGGCACCTCGTTGGCCGGGAGGCTCAGGTCGTGGGCCAGGCCGTAGGTCGGGTCGTCGAGGTTCGAGATGTGGTTGGGGTCGCAGTTGGTGTCGCCCGACCCGGTCGTCGGCGCCGTCGGGCCGTCGTACTCGGGCACGGCCGGCTCGTTGAGCGCCGGCTGCGCCGGGTAGGTGACGCCACTCTGCGCGCCGGACAACTCACCGGTCAGCGCATTGAACCAGGGCGCCGGGAAGTGCTTGGCCACGTACTGGTCGGCTGGGTCGCCGTTGTTGTTGGCGTTGGCCGGCTGGGCGCCGGTGTAGCTCGACACGACGCCGCTCGGGGCCACGAGGTTCGTGGGGTTGGCGACCGGGTCGCCGTTCGTCGGGCCGGGGTAGCCACAGAGCCCGTCCTCGCGACCGGGCACGGTGTCGGTCACCCCCGGCGTGGAGCCGGTCACATAGCTCGTGGCGCCGGTGGGCTGGGCGCCGCCCAGGTCCTGGGCGTAGGACTTCCACGAGACCCCGGCGGCGTTGAACTGGTTGAACAAGGTCGCCACGTCGGTCGGGTACACGCAGCCGTTGCCGGCGAGCGGGGCATCGACGTTACCGTGCACGAGTAGCTGGCCGTAGTTGCCGTTGTTGGCTGCGGTCGGATTGGGGGTGTCGGTGTTGGTCTCGAAGGTGTCGGTCGTCTGGTCGGTGTCGGTGCTGGTGCCCACCGTGCCGTTGGTGATGATTCCGCTGTTGTTGTTCGTCATGTTGGCGCTCGTCGCGCAGTCGTCCTGCACGCCGTAGGAGGGGGACTGGCCGGACACCAGCGAGATGTAGTTGTCCATGCTGAAGTGGCCGGTGCCGTAGTAGTTCGTGAGGAGGGCGCCCTGCTGGGGCAGCGTCTGCCACAGGTAGCTGTTCTGGTTGAGGCCCGTGAAGGTCTCGTCGTATGACTTGTTCTCCAAGATGATCAGCCATACGTGCTTGACCGCCCCGACGGGGGTGCCCGTCGAGGTGATGATGCACTGCGCCTGCGAGCTGGACCCGCCTTGGGGGACCTGCAACGAGGCGCCGGCCGGACACGTCGTGTTGGGCGGGCTGCTCGCCGACGCCGCCGAACCCATCACCGCGTTCGAGAAACTCACACCGGAAAGCGCAATCGCTCCCACCGCAGCGGCGAACATCGCCGCTGTCCTGTACGCGCCGCCGTCTCACCTTCAAGATCCGCACAAAGTCCTCCTGATTGGTTTCCGCACGTGGGTGCAAGCGAATGCGCACCGGCGGCAGAGAACTTAAGAGCGACGGGTTACGCGATCGATGACGTTGCGCTACCGCCTGCTTATTCTTTTGTGACCAAACCGCGAACGATCATCGGTCCCACATGCCCGTTCCATGCAGCAATTGGCTGGCTCATCGGGGTTGTGTCGGCCGACCGTTCGGCGAGGCAAGGATTTCGGCCCCCCGACGCCGGATCAGCCCGGCCGTTGGGCCAGGGCGGCGCCGAGGCGGCGGATCTTGGAGCGAACCGACGCCGGCAGCCGCTTTTGCTCGGAGGGGCAGAGCGTCAACAGCGCGACCGACTCGATGGTGTTGAAGGTCGTCACCGACAACGGCAGGTTCGTCTGTGCTTCCGTGCTCCGGGCCCCCTCCGCCTCGGCGACGAGGGCCGCATTGATGCCGCCGCCGCGCCGCACCAAGGCGCAGAAGGCCGACCCATCGGTCAGGAGCGCCCGCAGCGCCGTGTTCCCGTATTGCTGCTGATAGGTGATCAGGGCGGGATCGGCCTGGCCGACGTCGGTGAAGAACTTCGCGTCCTGCGCGAACGAGGTCTTCGGCGCGCGCAGCGGCCTCGGCGACGTCGGCGACGTGGCCGACTTGGACCCGGACGGCTTCGTCGAGGTCGTGGTGGCGGATCCCGCCGGACCCGACGGACTCCACGCCGCGACGCCGAGTGGCACCGCCAGCAGAAGGCAGACCCGCGTGACGCTTTGGCGTAATCGGCGCGCCCGGTGGTGTGTCGCCGCCACCGCGTCAATGTACACACGCGCCGGACGCGCCGATGCCGGGCCCGCAGGCCCGGCATCGACACCCGACACGATCTCCGCAGAGCCGCCGGAGCGACGCTCGGAGTCCGGAACACTCTCCGGCGGGAGTTACATCATCCCGCCCATGCCGCCCATGCCACCCATGGCGGCGGCGGCCGCAGCCGGGTCAGGACCCTTCTCGGGCTTGTCGGCGACGAGCGCCTCGGTCGTCAGCAGGAGCCCGGCGATGGACGCCGCGTTCTGCAGGGCCGAGCGGGTGACCTTGGCCGGGTCGATGATGCCGGCCTTCACCAGGTCCTCCATCTCGCCGTTGGCCGCGTTGAGGCCGGTGTTGCCCTTGGCCGACTCGACCTGGGCCACGAGGACCGCGCCCTCGAGGCCGGCGTTGAAGGCGATCCAGCGCAGCGGCTCTTCGAGCGAGCGGGCCACGATGCGTGCGCCCGTCGCCTCGTCGCCCTCGAGCGAGTCCGCCAGCGTGTTGACCGACTTGCGGGCCCGGATGAGCGCGGTGCCGCCGCCGGCGACGATGCCCTCCTCGACCGCGGCACGGGTCGCGGACAGCGCGTCCTCAATGCGGTGCTTCTTCTCCTTGAGCTCCACCTCGGTGGCGGCCCCGACCTTGACCACGGCCACGCCGCCGGCCAGCTTGGCCAGCCGCTCCTGCAGCTTCTCGCGGTCCCAGTCCGAGTCCGTGTCGTCGATCTGGCGCTTGATCTGGGCGACGCGTCCCTTGACGTCCTCGCTCTTGCCGGCACCCTCGACGATCGTGGTGTCGTCCTTGGTCACGATGACCCGGCGCGCCGTGCCCGAGCAGGTCGACGGTCGCGTTCTCGAGCTTGAGGCCGATCTCCTCGCTGATGACCGTGCCACCGGTGAGGACGGCCATGTCCTGGAGCATCTCCTTGCGGCGCTCGCCGAAGCCGGGGGCCTTGACGGCGACTGAGGTGAAGGTGCCGCGGATCTTGTTGACGACGAGCGTCGCGAGGGCCTCGCCCTCGACGTCCTCGGCGACGATCAGCAGCGCCTTGCCGGACTGCATGACCTTCTCGAGCACGGGCACGAGATCGTGCACCGCCGCCACCTTGGAGTTGAAGAACAAGATGTACGGCTCGTCGAGCACCGCTTCCTGGCGCTCGGGGTCGGTCACGAAGTACGGCGACAGGTAGCCCTTGTCGAACTGCATGCCCTCGGTGAGCTCGAGCTCGATGCCGAAGGTGTTGGACTCCTCGACGGTCACGGTGCCGTCCTTGCCGACCTTGTCGATGGCGTCGGCCAGCACGTCGCCGATCGCGGTGTCGGCCGCCGAGTTGGAGGCGACCTGCGCGATCTCGGTCTTGCCGCCGACCTCGGTCGACTGCTTGGCGATGTTCTCGACCGCGGCCTTGACGGCCTTGTCGATGCCGCGCTTGAGGTCCGACGGGCTCGCGCCCGCCGCCACGTTGCGCAGCCCCTCGGCGATCAGCGCCTGGGCCAGGACGGTCGCCGTCGTCGTGCCGTCACCGGCCACGTCGTTGGTCTTGGTGGCGACCTCCTTGACCAGCTGCGCCCCCATGTTCTCGAAGGGGTCCTCGAGCTCGACCTCGCGGGCGACGGACACGCCGTCGTTGGTGATGGTCGGGGCGCCGAACTTCTTCTCGATCACCACGTTGCGGCCCTTGGGCCCCAGGGTGACCTTGACGGTGTCGGCCAGCTTGTTGACGCCGGCCTCGAGACCGCGCCGGGCGCTCTCGTCGAACTTCAGAATCTTGGGCATGGAACTTCTCGAACTCCTCTCGGGCCCCCCGGAACGTTCGGCCGGAGGGGTGGTGCAGAATTTGGTGGGGCCGCCGCGCCGATCCGGGAATCACCGGGGCGGCGGGCAGACCCGTGTCGGACCGACCTCAGACGAGGTCGCGCCGTGAGGCTCAGGCCAGCTTGGCCAGGACGTCGCGGCTGGAGAGGATCAGGAGGTCCTCGCCTTCGACGGTGATCTCGGTGCCGCCGTACTTGGAGTAGACGACGGTGTCACCGACGGCGACGTCCATGGGGATGATCTCGCCGGTGTCCTCGGAGCGCCGGCCCGGGCCGACGGCGATCACTTCGCCCTGCTGGGGCTTCTCCTTGGCCGTGTCGGGAATGACCAGGCCGGACGCCGTGGTCTCCTCGGACTCGCCGGGACGGACGACGATACGGTCATCGAGGGGGTGCAGCTTCATCGGGAGGGGCCTCCTTGGCGGTTCTTTTAGCACTCTCGGGTTGTGAGTGCCAACATAGCGGGCGCGGCGGGGACAGGCAACCGCCCCCGGCTGAGGCGGCGGCGGCCCTATGGTGCGGCCCCGTGACACGGGGACCGCGGCCAGAGCCACGAGGACCGAGAGAATTGGCAGAACCGGGAGGCGCGTCGATGCGTATTCGATGGAGCGGGCGCCGGCCGCGGCGGCCCGTCACCCTGCTCGGCGTCGTGCTCGTGACCAGCGCGGCGCTGTTCCTCTCTTCCACCGCGGTGGCCGGCGCCAGCGGAAATGCCGCGTCGGCGCGGGCCAAGGCCGCGGAGGCCCAGGCCAAGAAGAAACTGCTGGTGCGCGCCGACTTTCCCTCCGGGTGGAGCGGCCAGGGGTCGGTGGTGTTGGACAACGGCGCCGGGAGCGCCAACATCCCGGGCGGCGCCGCGACGGCGGACTGTCTCGGCATCTCCAAGGCCCTCCTCGAGCTCAACACGCCCTCGGCCACCAGCCCGACCTTCCAGACCAAGAACGAGCTCGACTCGGTCGAGGACAACGTCAGCATCTTCCCGTCGGCGAAGCTCGCCGGGCAGGCGTACGCCGCCATCTCGGGCCCCAAGGTGCCCGCCTGCCTGACCACCGCGTTCCAGGGCCCGGCCCGACAGGGCATCGTGGACGCGGTCGGCCACGGCATCACGGTGGGGACGATCACCGTCACGGCGGCCGATCCGACCCGGCTGATCAAGCACTCGAGCGGGTTCACCATCTCGTTCCCGGTCAACTACCAGGGCAACAACCTCAACGCCGACATCACCCTCATCTCGATGGTGCGGGGCAACACCGACAGCCAGCTCACCGTCAGCGTGGTGGGCAACCCTCTCCCGGCCACGCTCGAGCGGCATCTGCTCACCGTGGCCTACGGGCGGACGTAGGTCGGATCGGCGTGGACCAGGACGTGGACCAGGGCATGGATCAGGGTCGTGGACCAGGGCAAACACCGCCCCGGCCGTGAGTCTCGGGGCGGCGGCACGTTCCCCCAGGCGGGAGAGCGCCGACGCCGGGCCCTTGGGGCCCGCTGCGGAGCCGCTCATGGAGGACAGCAGGAGGGGGCATCAATGGCCCTGGCAGAGGTGAACCACTGGCGGCGCGCCCTGCATGATCGCGGGCGTCGTGATCTTCGTCGTCGCGCTGATGGGCGGGATCCTCGCCGCGGCCGTCGGCGGTGGCGGCTCGCTGGCCGTGGCGGCGCCGCCGCAGTCCGAGGCCGCGTCGAACAGTTCGGGATCGGGTTCGGGCACGGGATCGGGTTCGGGTGCTGCCAAGCTGCCCGCGGCGGTGAAGGCGCACGTGAACAAGGCGCTCCTGCAGCTCTCCGACCTGCCGGCGGGCTGGGTGGCGGGCACCAGCGTCGCCGCGCCCAGCCGCACGTCGCCGTGGTCCAAGCGGCTGGCCTCGTGCGCCGGCGTGCCGTCGAGCCTGGCGGCGATCAAGCCGACCAAGGTCAGCGGACCCGACTACACGAGCACGGACCGGACGCTGGCCGTCGAGGACAGCATCTCGGTGTACCCCACCGCGGCGCAGGCCCGGGCCGCCCACAAGGCACTGGCCAGCGCCAAGACGCCGAGCTGCATGAACCGCATCGGCAGCCAGGCGCTGCGCACGAGCGTCCAGAACGAGGCCGGCGCCGGCGCCGACCGTCGGGGCCGTCACCATCGGCGCCCTGGCGCCCGGGAGCTACGAGCCGGGGCAGACCGGCTACACGGTGACCATCCCCCTGGTCAGCGGCGGCCGCCAGCTCACCATCACCAGCACGGAGATCGACTTCGTCCACGGCCGCTACGACCACCAGCTCACCTTCAACGGCAACGGCCTGTCGTTCCCCCCTCTGCTCGAGGTGCACCTCATCCGCCAGGTCGAAGCGAGGACCTGAGCTCCACCGGACGCGCCAGGCCGGCGGTGCTGCCATCGGTCCGTCGCCCTGCGTCTAGCGTTGCGGGGCGACGCAGCCCAGGTCACCGGGGGTCGGGGGTGGCGCGGCAGCACTGAGCGCAGGAGGACGTGAGCGTGGGCCGAGGCCGCAGGACGAAGGGTCGCCGCCGCGTGGCCGGGTGGGGCGCAGCCCTCGCCGCGGTCACCGGCACGATGGCCATGGGCGCTGCCGGCCGGAGCCGGCGTGGCGGCGAGCTCGGGCTCGGGCCAGCTGGCGCAGGCCCACAAGGCCCTGCTCGTGCTGGCGGACATGCCCGCCGGCTGGATCACCACCAAGACACCGAGCAACCCGAACAGCACGGTCGGCGACAGCCAGCTGGCGCACTGCATCGGGGTGGCGAAGTCACTGCTCACCGAGGACCCCCCGTCGGTCAACAGCCCGCAGTTCCAGAACAAGACGGGCACGCTGACGGTCAACGACAACGTGACCGTGTTCCCGTCGGCCAAGAACGCCGCCGCCGAGCTGGCCACGGTCGCCAACACCAAGACGGCCGGCTGCATGACCGCTCTGGCCTCGGGGCCGCTCAAGCAGAAGCTCTTCGGCAAGCCCCCCAAGGGCGTCACCTACGGAACAGCGCTCGTCTCGGCCACCGACCCCATCGCCTTCCCGTACACGGCCGGGTACTCCATGAGCGTGCCGGCCGTCAGCCACGGCGTCACCGTGAACATCACGGTGACCCAGCTCTTTGCGATCAAGGGCCGTCTGGGGCAACAGATCACCTTCACGTCGCTGGGCGAGCCCTGGTCCATCTCGGCGGCGCAGCACATCTCGGCCGCAGCGATCCAGCGCCTCTGAGCTTCGGCGTGGGCCAAACGGGCACGGGGACAGACCAGCTGCTAGAAGGTCTTCGCGGTGAGCGTGGTCAGGCGGGTAGGCATCGGGATGGCGATCGGAGGTCTGACCGCCGGCGCCCTGTCCGGATCCGCCGGGGCGGCGGCCACCGCAGCAGAGAAATCGCACGCCAAGCAGGCGCTGGTCACGCTGTCGGACCTGCCGGCGGGCTGGACCTCGAGCTCGCAGCCGAGCACGTCGGCCGGGACGTTCAGCGGGGCCCCGCAGCTGGCGCGGTGCATCGGCGTGCCGACGAAGCTCATCGCCAACAACCCGCCGCGCCAGGTCAGCCCGCTCTTCACGGCGCACGGCGGCAATGAGGTCGTGCAGGACACGGTCTCGATCTACCCTTCGGCCGCCTATGCGAAGCAGGTGTACACCGCCATCTCGAGCCCCAAGGCCGCCGGGTGCATCGGCGCCGAGCTCAACGGCGCGCACGGCGCCGCCGGGTCCTCGGGCCACGTCACGGTGCGCCGGGTCGCGTCGCCCAAGGGCAGCGCCGCGTACACGCTCGGCACGACGGTGACGGGAACCGGCGGCACGACGACGGCCACGAGCACCGAGGTCGTCTACTTCTTCAAGGGACGCTTCGGCAACGGCCTCAACGTGGAGACGTCGGGGTCGGCGCCGCCGGTGGCGCTGAGCCGGCAGCTGCTCGCCGTGGCCCGGGGCCGGCTCTGATGGCGGCGGGGTCGGGGGCGCCCGACGAGAAGAGCCGCTGGTGGCGGGGCGGCGTCTTCTACCAGATCTACCCGCGTTCGTACTGCGACACCAACGGCGACGGGGTCGGCGACCTGCCGGGCATCATCTCGAAGCTCGACCATCTGCAGCGGCTCGGGATCGACGGGGTCTGGCTCTCCCCGGTGACGTGCTCGCCCAACCGGGACTGGGGCTACGACGTCTCGGACTATCGAGACATCGACCCCGACTACGGCACGCTGGACGACCTCGACACGCTCGTGCGCGAGGCGGGCGCACGGGGGATCCGGATCCTGATGGACCTGGTGCCGAACCACACGAGCGACCAGCACGCGTGGTTCGTCGACGCGCGGACGAGCCGCGACGCCGCGCACCGTGACTACTACGTGTGGGCCGACCCCAAACCCGACGGCAGCCTGCCCAACAACTGGGTGAGCATCTTCGGCGGGCCGGCCTGGGAGCTCGACGAGGCGAGCGGCCAGTACTTCCTGCACAACTTCGAGGCCCAGCAGCCGGATCTCAACTGGTGGAGCGACGAGGTGCGCCGCGAGTTCGACGAGATCGTGCGCTTCTGGTGGGACCGCGGCGTGGCCGGCTTCCGGATCGACGTCTGCAACATGATGATCAAGGACAAGGAGCTGCGCGACAACCCGCCGGCGACCGAGGACGACCCGATCGACCAGCAGTTCATGGGCGTGCGCCCCGTCTACAACTCCGACCGGCCCGAGGCGCACGACATCTTGCGGCACTGGCGGGCGATCGCCGGGTCCTACGAGCCCGAGCGCCTGCTCATCGGCGAAACCAACGTGGACACGATCGAGCGCCTGGCCGTCTTCTACGGCGCCGGACGCGACGAGCTGCACGGCGGCTTCAACTTCCAGTTCATGTTCGCACCCTTCGAGGCCGCCGCGTTGCGTGCGGTGGTCGAGGGGACCGAGGCGCTCCTGCCCGAGGGCGCGTGGCCGACCTGGCACGCCTCGAACCACGATTTCTCCCGCCTCTCGACCCGCTGGGCCGGCGGGGACCCGGCCAAGGTGAAGCTGGCGCTGTTGATGATGCTGACGCTGCGCGGAACGCCCTTCCTCTACCAGGGTGATGAGATCGGCCAGGTCGACGGCGTGCTCGAGAAGGACCAGATGCTCGACCCGGTCGGCATCCGCTTCTTCCCCTACGCCGGGCGCGACCCCGAGCGCACGCCGATGCCGTGGCACGGCGGGCCGGGCGGCGGGTTCAGCGACCCGGGCGTGCGGCCCTGGCTGCCCATGGCGGACCCTGCGTCGTGCAACGTGGCCGACCAGGAGGGCGACCCTGGGTCGGTGCTCGAGTTCTGCCGCCACGTCATCGCGGCGCGCCGGGCGAGCGAGGACCTCGCCGTCGGCTCCTACGAGTCGTTGCCCTCGCCCGAGGGGACCTGGGCCTACCGGCGCGGCGCGGACACGGTCGGTGCTGTTGAACCTCTCCGACGATGCCGCGGTGTTCGACGGGGTGCACGGCACCGTCACCGTCGCCACGGACCGCGCCTTCGAAGGGACCCAGGTGGTCGGGGGCGGGCTCACGCTGGCGCCGTGGGACGGTGCGGTGGTGGCGCTGGCCGCGGGGAGCGGCGCCGCGGTCGGGTGAGCTGACGGGTGATCGGGAAGGCGCGGCGGCGCTACGTGCTCTGCACGACGCCCGCCCAGGGGCACACGGCCCCGCTGCTCGCGCTGGCCCGGCGGCTGGTCGAGGAAGGCGACGAGGTGGTGTTCTTCACCACCGCGCACTACCGCGAGAAGGTGGAGGCCACCGGCGCGTCGTTCGTCCCCTTCGCCGAGGAGTACGACGCGCACGACCTCATGGTGCTCAACCCCGAACGCGAGTCGTCCTCCAAGCGCGGCGTGCGCGGGGTCAAGGACGACCTGCGGCGCATCTTCATCGGGCCGATCCCGGGCCAAAGCCGTGACCTGCGGGCCATCCTGGAGGAGCAGCCGACCGACGGCATCGTGGTCGACACCATGTTCCTCGGCGCCCTGCCGCTCGCGCTCGGTCCGCGCCACGCCCGCCCCGTGCTGGCCTGCGTCGGCGTCATGCCCTACGCGGCCTGCAGCCGCGACACGGCGCCGTTCGGGGTCGCCTTCCAGCCGGGCCGCGGCAGCGTGCTGCGCGCCCGCAACCGGTTCATGAACTGGGCGACCGAGCACGGTGCGCTGGCCGACATCCAGCGCTTCGCCCGGCACCGCCTGGCCGAGGCCGGCGTCGACGGGGGTCGGTTCCCCGGCTACTTCGTCGACCTCCAGCCCAAGGTGGTCGACGCCTACCTGCAGGCCACGGTGGCGGGCTTCGAGTACCCGCGCTCGGACCTGGCGCCCACGGTGCGCTTCGTCGGGCCGATCCTCGCCCCTCCGACCACGGAGTTCGAGGAGCCGTCGTGGTGGGGCGAGCTCGAGAGCGGGCGGCCCGTCGTGCATGTCACGCAGGGCACGCTCGACAACGCCGACCTCGGCCGCCTCCTCGCTGCTCACGACGCGGGCGTTGGCCCACGACGACGTGCTGGTCGTCGCGACGACCGGGGGACCCGACCCGGCACCGCTGCGAGCGGGACTCCCGTCGAACGTGCGGCTCGAGCGCTTCATCCCCCACGACCGCCTGCTGCCCCACACCGACGTCATGGTGACCAACGGCGGCTACGGCGGCGTGCAGCAGGCGCTGGCCAACGGCGTCCCGCTCGTCGTCGCCGGCGACAGCGAGGACAAGCCCGAGGTCGCGGCGCGGGTGCACTGGTCGGGCACCGGCGTGAACCTCCACACCGGGCGCCCGTCGCCGGCCATGGTGGCGCGGGCGGTGCGGCGGGTGCTCGCCCGGCCGACCTATCTCGCCCGGGCCCGGGCCCTCCGGAGGCCAGATCGAGAAGAGCGATCCGCTCGGCGCGATCAGCGCGACGTTGGCCGTGTTGTGCGCCGAGCGCGACGGGGCCACCCGGTCGGCGGTGGGCTGAGCGTTCGGGCGATCGCTCCGCCCGGTGCGTCAGCTGCCGGGGGGCCGGTAGGACGGCTGCTTCTTGGCCGCCGCGTCCATCTCCTCGGGAGTGATGAGGACGGTGGTCTTGTTGTTGATGCCGCCGCTGGCGCCCACGGTCAACCCGACGGCCGCCGAAGAGGCGTTGTCCGGGAGGTCCGCAACCACGTACGCGTCGGTGCCCCCGAAGGCGAAGTGGAACGACTCGAGCGAGCCGCCCAGGTCCTCAATCAGAGTCTTCGCCGCGGCAGCCCGGGCGGTGCCGCCCTCGTCCTTGAGCCCCTTGAGACCGTCGAGCGTGTACTTCACTTCGAACAAGTACTTCGGCATGGGCGCCTCCTTCATGTTGGCCCCTCTCCCGCCACCCTACGTACGACCGTGGCGACTGTCACGGGGCTGGCCCGAAGGGAGCCCGGCCCCGGGCGTGCCCGGCTCGAAGAGGACTCTCGGGAAGCAGCGGTAGCGGGCGCTAGCGGTTCACCGGCGACATGTCGGCGTAGCGATCGCCCTGGGCCGGCGCCACGCGGTCGAGGACGGCGAGGTCCTCCTCGGTCAGCTCGACGTCCGAGCGCGGCCACGTTCTCCTCGAGGTAGCTCGCGGTGCTTGGTGCCCGGGATCGGGGCGACGTCGAGGCCGGCGGCGTGCACGAAGGCCAGCGCGACCTGCCCCGGCTGTGCAGCCCTTGGCCTGGGCCAGCTGGTCGACCACCTCGACGATGGCGATGTTGGCGGCCAGGTTGTCGCCCTGGAACCGCGGCTGGTAGCGGCGGAAGTCGGCCTCGTCCAGGTCGTCGAGCGAGCGCAGGGACCCGGTGAGGAAGCCCCGCCCGAGCGGGCTGTAGGGCACGAAGCCGATGCCCAGCTCGCGCAGCGTCGGCAGGATCTCGCGCTCGGGGTCGCGCGACCAGACCGAGTACTCGGTCTGCAGGGCCGAGATGGGATGCACGGCGTGGGCCCGCCGAATGGTGGCCGGCGCCGCCTCGGACAGTCCCAGGTAGCGCACCTTGCCCTGCGCCACGAGCTCGGCCATCGCACCGACGGTCTCCTCGATGGGCGTGTCGGGGTCGACTCGGTGTTGGTAGTAGAGGTCGACGTGATCGACGCCGAGCCGGGCGAGCGACGCGTCGCAGGCCCGGCGGACGTACTCGGGCCGGCCGTTCACGCCGCGGGCAGCCGGGTTGTCCGGGTCGCGCACGATGCCGAACTTGGTCGCGATCACGGCCTTGTCGCGCCGGCCCGCCAACGCCTTGCCCACGAGCATCTCGTTCGTGTGGGGGCCGTAGACGTCCGAGGTGTCGAAGAACGTCACTCCGAGCTCGAGGGCCCGGTGGATCGTGGCGATGGACTCGTCGTCGTCGCCGGGACCGTAGAACTCCGACATCCCCATGCAGCCCAGCCCCTGGCGCGACACCGTGAGGCCCTGGGTCCCGAGCGCGATCGATTCCATGGCGGTGCTCCTCTCTTGTCGGCTCTCGAGGTCCCCCGGCCCGGGCGACCGGTTCCTCGACGTCACCCTACGGGTGGCGAGGCGAGGCGAGGCGCGGCGGCGCCGTCGGCGCCCGTTACGCCCCCGGGTTGGAGGTGATGTCCGCCGCCTGGACGAAGACCGCGCAGCGGCGCTCGGCCGCCATCACGCGGTCGAACTGGTCCCAATCGTCGTGCGTCCCACCCGCCGCCTGGAAGACGGCGCGGATCGTCGCCGGCACGTCGAGCCCGTGCTCCGCACCGTCGTCGGGACCGATCAGGCGCACCGGGCCCGAGACGGCGGCCCACTCCCACCCGTGCTTGAACACCAGGGTGGCCCGGCCGGCGCGGCGCAGCAGGGCGAGCTTGCGGCTGGCCCCGGCGACCACCGCCGCGACGCCCGCCGACCCGTCGACCGGATCGGCGATCGGTCCCGCGTTGACCACCGACGCGTGCACGGTGCCGTCGGGGCGGCCGACGGCGAAGACGGCCAGGAAGTGGTCCGCCGCGGCCAGGCGGGTCGCATCGTCAAGGTCGGCCATCGGACGTCCTTTCTCCCCGGTGCCCGTTCTACCGGGTGCGGAACCGACCTGTCCCGGCCCTGGTGCAGGGCCCCAGGGCGTCGGCCCGTCACATTCCACGCGCCGGCGGTGTCCTTCTTGGTGGGGAACGACCGACCCGCGAGAGGAGATGCACGACCCATGACGATCGACAACATCGACCAGGTCGGACCGGCACCACAGCCGCACGCCGGCCTCCCCGTGCCGACAGGCCGCTACCGGCTCCATCCCGAGCTCACCACGGTGGGCTTCTCGGCCAAGAAGTTCGGGGTGTTCACCATCCGCGGCACCATGGAGTTGGAGTCGGGGGCCTTCACCGTCGCCAGCCCGCGCGAGCGCTCGACGCTCCACGCCGTCTTGGCCACGGCCACGTTCCGGACGCCCATGGCCCGGCGGGACGAACACGTGAAGGGCGCCACGTTGCTCGATGTGGCGACGTACCCGAGGATCGAGTTCGACTCCACCGCCGTAGCACCGCGGCCCGACGGGTCCTGGGCGGTCCAGGGGCTGCTCGCCGTGCACGGCCGGGTGGCGCCCTGCGCGCTCACCGTCACGTCCGCCTCCCTCGAGGACGGGCTGGTGCGCCTCCGGGCCACGGCTCGGGTCAACCGGCGCGCCTTCGGCGTCACCGCCGTGCGGGCGGCCGCCAGCGCGGCGCTCGACATTGCGATCGAGGCGGTGGGCACGCCGGTGCGCTGACGCCGGCGCTGACGCCGGTGCGACACCGTGCGGACGCTCTACGAGGCTCGGCCCTGCTCCATCTGGTACCCCGAGCCCGCCAGCTCGTCCATCCGCCCGGCGTACTCCTCGGAGTCGATGTCGTAGACCCACATGACCAACGCGTCCTGGCCGGTGACCGGGTAATAGTTCTTGCGCACGCCAACCGGTGCGAACCCGAAGCGCCGGTACAACGACTGGGCCGGCTTGTTGTTGGCCGCCACCTCCAAGGAGATGTGCTTCACGCCGTCGTCTCGCAACGTGCGGAACGCGTCGACGATCATCGTGATGGCGACGCCGCTGCGCTGAAAGGCCGGCGCGGTGGCGATGGTGGTCATGTGCGCCTCGTCGTTGACGATGAGGAACCCGATGTAGCCCGCCATGTCCTCGCCCTCCCACGCGGCGCGGTACAGGCGTCCCTTGCGCAGGGCCAGTTCGGAGTTGAAGACCTCGGGCGACCACGGCTCGGGGAAGACGGTGCTCTCAATGGGCAGGAGCTTGCGCAGGTCGCGTCGCTTGAGCTTCTCGATCCGCATCATGCCGACCGCGCCTCAGGCCCGCGCCTGGGCGAAGTTGCTCGTCGCGTCCGCATCGCGCATATAGAGAGGAACGACCGACGCGGGGTCGACTGGCGAATCTCCCCGGCCCGAGACGCGCCAGCGCCAGGCGCAGGAGCGACCGCGGCGGCGGGAACGCGAGCGCGGGCGACACGACCTCGACCCCGGACACCGAGGCCAAGTCGTCCCCGTAGCGCTGGGCCCCGTCGCCGACCGCGTGCACCGGCACACCGCCGAGCCGGCCGAGCGCGGCGGCCAGGTCGGCCGGCGCGAACAGCGCGGGCGCGAGCGGCTCCGCCAGGGTCTCGCCCTGCGCATCGAGTTCGCGCACGGACGCGAAGACCTCGCCCCGGCGGGCGTCGACGCACGCCAGGACCAGGCCGCGGTGGCCGGCGTCGGCCGCCCCCGCCGTCAGGATGTCGAGGCTGGTGGCCCCGAGCACCCCGATCCCCAGCGACTGCGCCAGCCCCTTGGCCGCGGCCACCCCGACGCGGAGCCCGGTGAACAGCCCGGGCCCGATGTCGACCACCACCAGGTGCAGGTCGCCCGGCGCCAGGCCGACCTGGTCCAGGAGATGCTGCAGCGCCGGGGTGAGCGCCTCGACATGGCGCCGCCGCCCGGTCAGCGCGAGGTCGGCCTCCACGCCCCCCGGAGCACGCACGGCGACGCCGACCGTCTCGGTGGCCGTCTCGATCGCCACGACCGCGAGGTCCGCCTCCCCCGTGCCGGGACGCTGGTCGCCGTCACCGGCGGGCCCGTCCGGCGGCCGGCTCCGCCGCCGCGGCCACCTCGCTCGCCCGATCGGACCAGCGCCCGCGGCCCACGACCGAGACGGCACGAACCTCGGGGTCCCCGGCCGCGTCCGGCGCGACCAGCGTCACCTCGAGCGCGGCGGTGCCCAGTGCCGGTGCCGCCAGGTCCCCCCACTCGACGACCGCCACGGCGTCCTCTTCGACCAGCTCGGCCAGCGCGAGGTCGGTGACCTCGGCGACCGAGCCGGTGCGGTACACGTCGGCGTGGATGAGCGTGCTGACCGGGCTGTCGGGGCCGCAGCGGTACTGCCGCACCAGGGCGAACGTCGGGCTGGTCACCGGGCCGGCGACACCGAGCCCGGCGGCGAAACCCTGGGCGAACACGGTCTTGCCGGCGCCGAGGTCGCCCACCAGGAGGATGACGTCACCGGCCTCGCACAGGGGCGCCAGCGCGGCCGCCAACGCCCGGGTGGCGGCGGGCGAGTCCGGTCGTCGTCTGCACGGGCCACGTCATGGCGCAGCCCGCCAGGAGCCGCTTGGCCCGGACGAAGTCGGCCCGCATCTCGGCCATGGCCTCGCCACCCGCGCGCAGCGCGTAGGCCGGGTGGTAGGTCGGCACCAGCCGGGCCTCGCCCCGCTCGAAGACCTGCCCCCGCAGGGCCCGAATGCCGCGATCGCTCTCGAGGAGGAGTTTGGTCGCGAAGTTGCCCAGGGTCACGATCACCGTGGGCGCAATGAGCGCGATCTGTTCGGTCAGGTACGGCCGGCACGCCTCGATCTCCTTGGGCGCCGGGTCGCGGTTGTTGGGCGGGCGGCACTTGACGACGTTCGCGATGTAGCACTCGGCGCGGGTGAGCCCGATCTCCTCCCCCATGAGGCGGTCCAGCAGCTTGCCCGACCGGCCCACGAACGGCTCGCCGGCGAGATCCTCCTCGCGACCCGGCCCCTCGCCCACGAAGAGCAGGTCGGCGGCCGGGTTGCCCACGCCGAAGACGACCTGGGTGCGCCCCTCGGCCAGCGGGCACAGCGTGCAGGTCGACGCGGTGAGGCGCAGCCGCTCGAGCTGGGCGGCGTCAGGCACCGCCGCCGGGGCGGTTGACCAGGATGCGCGGCATCCTCGGCCCCACGCCGCACACCACCTCGTAGCTGATCGTCCCGAGCATGTCCGCCCAGTCGTCCGCCGTGATGGTCTCGTCGCCCTGCGTGCCGAGGAGGACGACCTCGTCGCCGGGCCGCACCGAGGCGTCGTCGCCGCAGTCGACCACGATCTGGTCCATCGTGACCGTGCCCGCCAACGGCCGGCGGACCCCGCCGATCAGCACCTCGTAGCCCGCGTCGAACAGGGCGCGCGGCACCCCGTCGGCGTAGCCGATGGGCACGGTGGCCACCACGGCACGCGCCGGCAACGGTCGCCGGCGCCCGTACGACGGCCGCTCCCCCGCCTCCAGCTCGCGCACCGCCACGACGCGGGCCTTGAGCGCCATGGCCGGCCGCAGCGTGTCGCCCGCGGCCTGCTCGCCGAAGGAGCGCCGCACCGTCGCGCCGGGCAGGTAGCCGTACAGGCCGATCCCGCAGCGCACCATGTCGCGGCGCGAGCGCGGGAAGACGACGGCACCCGCCGTGTTGGCGGCGTGCACCAGCGGCGCCTCGATGCCCGCGGCCGCCAGCTCCGCCACGAGGCGGTCGAAGAGGTCGAGCTGGCCCTCGGTGTAGGCGTGGTCCTCGGCCCCCTCGCCGTCGGCCACGGGCAGGTGGGTCCACACCCCCTCGAGGGCCAGGGCCGGCTCGCGGGTGATGTCCCCCGCCAGCGCGACCAGGTCCTCGGGCGCCGCGCCGACGCGGTGCATGCCGGTGTCGACCTTGAGGTGGACCGCCGCGTCGTGGCCCGCCGCGCGCGCCGCCGCCGCGAAGGCGGCGATGGCCTCGCTCGAATACAGCGTCGGGGTCAAGCCGTAGGCGAGCGCGGTCTCCACGGCGTCGGGCCCGCACTCGCTCAACAGGAGCACCGGCGCCGTCACCCCGTGCTCGCGCAGCTCCACCCCCTCGTCGACGAGCGCAACCGCCAGCCGGGCCGCGCCGCCGGCCAGCGCGGCGCGGGCGACCGCGGGGCCGCCGTGGCCGTAGCCGTGGGCCTTGACGACCGCGCACAGCTGGGCGGGCGCGACGAGTCGGGCCAGCACCCGGGCGTTGTGGGTCACGGCGGCGAGGTCGATCTCCGCCCAGGCCGGGCGCGAGCGGCCCTGGGCCATCGTCACCTCGGCCTCGGCGTCCGCGTCGTGCAGCGGGTCCACCACCCGCATCGGGGCGCGCTCAGCCATCGGCGCCCGCGGGATCGTGGCGCCCGGCGACGCCGGCCTGTGCGGACAGGAACCGCGCCACCAGCGCCGGCAGGTCGCCGGCCACCAGGCCCTCGGCGGGACCCAGCGACGCCGCCCGCCCGTGCACGTGCGCCGCCAGCGCCGCGGCCTCGTGCGCGTCGACGCCCCGGCCCAAGAACGCGCCGATGATCCCCGACAGGACATCGCCGCTCCCGGCCGTGGCCAGCGCGGGACCACCGGCATCGGACAGCAGCACGTCGCCCGCCCCGCCGCCCGGCTTGGCCACCGCGGTGAGCGGGCCCTTGAGCAGCACCACGGCGCCGACCGCGTCGGCCAGCCGGCGCGCCGCGGCCAGCCGGTCGTCCCCCGGCGCCGACCCCGCCACCCGGGCGTACTCGCCGTCGTGCGGGGTGAGGATGCTCGGTGCGCTGCGCTTGTCGAGCAGGGTGCGGGCCGCCGACGCGTCGCCGAGCGCCGTCAACGCGTCGGCGTCGATCACCAGGGGCACCGGTGCCGCGGCAATGACGGCGCGGATCTCCTCGGCGACCGCGTCGCCGGTGCCGAGGCCGGGCCCGATCACCATCGCCTTGCACTTCGCGGTGGCCTCGAGGAACGCGCCGGACCAGCCCTCGGCCGGCAGCCGCATGCGCACCGCCTCGGTCGGCCAGGCCGCCGTCGGATCGCCCGGGGACCCGAGGCGGATCATGCCGGAGCCCGCGGCCATGGCGCCCCGCGAGCACAGGATCGCCGCGCCCTCCATGCCGGCCGAGCCCGGCGGCGATCCCCACGGCGTTCGTCCACTTGTTCACGCCCCGCTCGCGCCGCAGCAACAGCGCGCCGACATCGCCGTCGTCGAGCAGCGACGCCTGCGGCGGGGCGAAGCCGATCCCGATGTCGGCCACCTCGACGGCCCCGCGGCGCGCCCGGCCGTCGCCCTGCAGCAGCCCGGGCTTCAAGGCGGCGAAGGTGACGGTGCGGTCCGCCCGCACCGCGTCGCCCGGAGCCTCCCCGCTGTCCGCGTCGACGCCCGAGGGGATGTCGATGGCCAGGACCGCGGCGCCC
Organism: uncultured Acidimicrobiaceae bacterium; assembly: GCA_963769095.1. Lineage (GTDB taxonomy): Bacteria > Actinomycetota > Acidimicrobiia > Acidimicrobiales > RAAP-2 > Bog-473. The sequence continues at coordinate 84,269 of CAVYKO010000008.1, read as the reverse complement.
GGGGGGCGGTGGGCGCGTCGTAGCGGCCCCGGAACCCCGTGCCGTAGGCGCCGTCGATGACCAGGTCGCACGCCGGGAGCGCCCCGCCGCCGACCGACTCGGCGTCGAGCACCACCACCCGGGCCCCGCGCCGTGCCAGGACCCCGGCGGCCACCCGTGCGTCCGCCCCGTTGCTGCCCTTGCCCGCCACGACGACGATCCGGCGCCCGTAGGCGCCCCCGAGCAGCCGCAGGGCGGCGAAGGCGACGGCCGTGCCGGCGCGCTGCACCAGGGTCTCGTGGGAGACCTCGGTGAGCGCCGCCGCGTCGGCGGCCCGCATCTCCTCGCGGGTCAGGACGGCGAGCACGCGGCAGACCCCGCAGTGGCGGCGGCTCGATCCCCGTCCGCCGGAGCCAGCGGGAGCCGGAGCCGGGGACCCACCGCTTTCTGCGACGACGAACGCGATCGCCATGTCCTCGGTGTGGGTCAGCGAGAGATGGAAGCGGCCGGCGCCGCGGGCGCCCGCCAGTTCGGTGGCCGTGCCGTGCAGCACCAGGAAGGGACGGTTGCGGGTGGCGTCCTTGCCGGTCGTGCGGCACACCTCGACGTCGGTCAGGGCGAACGCGCCGATGCCGGTGCCGAGGGCCTTCATGACGGCCTCCTTGGCGGCGAAGCGCGCCGCCAGGCTCTGGGCCCGGTCGGCCGAACCGCTCGCGTCGGACTGCTCCGATTCGGTGAAGCAGCGCGCGGCGAAGCGCGGGCGCCGCTCGAGCAGGCGGCGGAACCGCGCCACGTCGACCGCGTCCACCCCCACCCCGACGATGCCGACCCCGGCCCCGCTCACTCGACGGTCACCGTCTTGGCCAGGTTGCGGGGCCGGTCGGGATCGTGCCCGTGCAGGCGGGCCAGTCGGTAGGCCAGCTGCTGGAGCGGCACCACGCCGACCACCGGGGAGAGGAGCGGGGAGGTCGGCGGGACCCAGAGCACGTGGTCCGCCGCCGCCGCGGACTCCTCGTCGCCGTCGTCGGCCAGCAGCACGACCGTGGCGCCACGGCTGCGCACCTCGGCGATGTTGGACAGCATCTTCTCCCACAGCGGGTTCCGCGTGGCGATGCCGACGACGACGGCACCCGGCTCGATCAACGCAATCGGTCCGTGCTTGAGCTCACCGGCGGGATAGCCCTCGGCGCGCAGGTAGGCCAGCTCCTTCAGCTTCAGCGCACCCTCCAGGGCGACGGGGAAGCCGACGTGGCGGCCGAGGAAGAAGAAGTCGCGGGCGTCGGTCAGCTTGGCGGCCACGTCGTCGACGTCGCCCGCGCGCGTCAACGCCTCGCTCACCAGGGCCGGCAACGCCTCCATGGCGTTGAGGACCTCGGTGATCTCGGCGGCCGGCATCGTCCCGAGCACCTGGGCCAGGTAGAGGCCGAGCAGCTCGAGCGCCACGATCTGGGCCAGGTGGCACTTGGTCGAGGCCACCCCGATCTCGGGCCCGGCCCGCGTGTACAGCACGCCGTCGGCCGCCCGCGCCATCGAGGAGTCGACCACGTTGGAGACGACGAGGACCTTGGCCCCGAGGCGGGCCGCCTCTCGCATGGCCTCGGCGGTGTCGAGCGTCTCACCCGACTGGGAGACCCCGACGCACAGGGTGCGCGAGTTGAGCACCGGGTCGCGGTAGCGGAACTCGCTCGCGATGTCGACCTCCACGGGCACCTTGACCCAGTGCTCCAGGGCGTACTTGGCCACCAGCGCGGCGTGATAGCTCGACCCGCAGGCGACGATGAACACCTTGTCGATGCCGCGCAGGTCGTCGGCGCCCAGCCGCATCTCGTCGAGGAACAGCTCGCCCCCCACGCCCCGCCGGTCGAGCAGCGTGTCGGCCACGGCGGCGGGCTGCTCCTCGATCTCCTTGGACATGAAGTCCTCGTAGCCGCCCTTCTGCGCCGCCTCGAGGTCCCAGGTGATGGTGCGCTCCTCGGGCTCGACCGGCTCGCCGTCGAGGGTCGTCACCGACAGCGCGCCGGGCGTCAGCACGGCCAGTTGGTCGTCGTCGAGCGTGAAGACGCGCCGCGTGTGCCCGATGAGCGCCGGGATGTCCGAGGCCAAGCAGCGCCATGCCGTCGTGCAGCCCGAGGACGAGCGGGGTGAGGCGGCAGGCCGCGACGATGGTGTCCGGCTCGTCCGCCGAGATCACGGCGACGGAGAAGGAGCCGCGCAGGCGGCGCAGGACCGCACGGGTCGCCTCGGCCAGCGACAGACCGCCGGCCATGCCCTCTTCGATCAGGTGGGCCATGACCTCGGTGTCCGTCGCCGAGGCGAAGGTGTGCCCGGTCGCCTCGAGCTCGGCGCGCAGCTCGGCGTGGTTCTCGATGATGCCGTTGTGGATCAGCGCCAGGCGGCCGGTGCAGTCGACGTGGGGGTGGGCGTTCTCCTCGGTGGGGCTCCCGTGGGTGGCCCAGCGGGTGTGCCCGATGGCGGCCGCATGGCCACGGGGGGCGTCCGCCGTCTTGTCGCCCAGGGTGGCGACGGAGGTCGTCCCGCCGGCCGCCCGGGCCCGCCACACCTCGCCGTCGGCCACCAGGGCCACGCCGGCCGAGTCGTAGCCGCGGTACTCCAGCTGGTGCAGTGCCCCGAGCAGGAGGGGCAGGGCGTCAGCCTCGCCGGTGACGCCGATGATGCCGCACATAATCGTCCCAGGCTACCTGGGGGCTTGCGGCTCGATTTGCCCCAGGGCGGCCTCGACGACCCCCGCGAGCTGGGCCGCCACCGCGTCGGCCTGGGCTTCCTCCCTGGCCTCGACCATGACCCGGACCAGCGGCTCGGTCCCGCTCGGCCGCAGGAGGATCCGGCCCGCATGCCCGAGCTCGGCCTCCGCCTTCGTCACCGCCTCCCACACCTCGGCGCAGTCGGCCAGGCGCTCGGGCCGGGGGATGGGCACGTTGACGAGGCGCTGGGGCACCCGCTCGACCAGGCCGGCCGAGAGCTCGGCCAGCGGGCGGCCGCGGCGCACCATGAGGTCGGCCAGGACGAGACCGGTCAGCACGCCGTCGCCGGTCGTCGACAGGGAGCGGAAGATGATGTGGCCCGACTGCTCCCCGCCCAGGGAGAGGCCGTCGGCGTCCAGCGCGGCCAGCACGTGGCGGTCGCCCACGTCGGTCTCGCGCACGGCGATGCTCCGCGCCTCCATGGCGAGGCGGAACCCGAGGTTCGTCATGACCGTCACGGCCACCGTGTTGTCGGCCAGCTCTCCCCGCTCGGCCAGGTCGAGCGCGAAGAGTGCCAGCAGCACGTCGCCGTCCACGATCGCCCCGCGATGGTCGACCGCGATGACCCGGTCGGCGTCGCCGTCCAGCGCGAGCCCGAGGTCCGCGCCCCGCTCGACGACCACCCGCGCCAGTTCCGACGGGTCGGTCGACCCGCAGGCGTCGTTGATGTTGGCGCCGTCCGGCGCGTCGTGCAGCGCGGTCACCGACGCGCCGACTTCGGCGAGCACGCGTGGCGCCAGCGCGCTCGGCGGCCCCGTTGGCGCAGTCGACGACGATCGACACGCCCGACAGGCGACGCCCCGCCAACGTCCCCACCAGATGGGCCGCGTACAGCTCGGCCCCCGAGGGATCGACGCGCAGGCCCCCGACGCCGAGTCCGGTGGGCCGGCGGGGCGGGTGGTCCGGATCGGCCAGGACCGCCTCCAGCTCGCGTTCGATCTCGGCCTCGACCTCCACGGGCAGCTTCGTGCCCAACAGCGAGAACAGCTTGATGCCGTTGTCGCCGAACGGGTTGTGCGACGCCGAGATCACGGCACCGGGCACCGTGCGCGCCGCCGCCACCGTGGCCACGCAGGGCGTCGGCACGACACCGAGATCGACGACGTCGGCGCCCTCGGTGGCCAGCCCGGCGGAGAACGCCGCCTGGAGGAGCGGCCCGGAGCGGCGGGTGTCGCGACCGACCACGAACGTCGGCGCGGGCAGGACGCGGGCGGTGGCGCGACCGAGGGCCAGGGCCAGCTCGGCCGTCAGCTCCTCGTTGGCCACCCCGCGCACGCCATCGGTGCCGAAGCGGGCAGGCACGTGGGTCCCGCTCCTCCGCTCCTGCTGCTTACCGCTTGGAGTACTGCGGCGCCTTGCGGGCCTTCTTCAGGCCGTACTTCTTGGACTCCTTCTCCCGCGCGTCACGCGTGAGGAGGCCGGAACGCTTGAGCGGGGGCCGGTGCTCGGGGTCGACGTCGCAGAGGCTGCGCGCGATGCCCAGGCGCATGGCGCCGGCCTGGCCCGAGATCCCGCCGCCGTCGATCGTGGCGTCGATGTCGTAGGACTCGGCCGTGTTCGTGATGCGCAGCGGCTCGGTGATCAGCATGCGGTGGGTCGCGGAGGTGAAGTACTTCTCGAAGGGCTGCTTGTTGATCGTGATGGCGCCCTGGCCGGGGCGGAAGCGCACGCGCGCCACCGCCTGCTTGCGGCGGCCGGTGGTCTGGCTCAGTGGTGCGGGCATGGCGTCGGTGGTGTCCTTCCTACTGCGTATCTGTTCGTTCTCGGTCCGCTCGACTCAGGCGGACCGGCTGGCCCGCCGGGCCTCGGGCAGATCGAGCGGCTCGGGCTTCTGGGCGGAGTGCGGGTGGTCGGGGCTGGCGTAGACGTGGAGCTTGCTCAGCTGCTGGCGGCCCAATGTGTTCTTGGGCAGCATGCCGCGCACCGAGCGGCGGATGAGCTCGGCCGGCTGGTCCTCGAGCAGGGTGGCGTAGCTGGTCGAGCGCAGGCCGCCCGGGTAGCCGCGAGTGGCGGTAGGCCATCTTGGCGTCGGCCTTGCCCGAGGTCAGCACGATCTTGTCCGCGTTCACGACGATCACGTTGTCGCCGGTGTCGACGTGCGGCGCGAAGTACGGGCGGCGCTTGCCCCGCAGGATGGCCGCCACCTCCGAGGCCAGGCGTCCGAGGACCAGGCCGTCGGCGTCGACGACGTACCAGGCTCGCTGGATCTCGGTGACCTTTGGTGAAAATGTGCGCACAGGATCGATCTTTCGCTTCCGCGTGGGGGGCCGAGCACTCGCCGTTTCCGGCCTGGCCCAGGCCCTCGGGGGGTCCCCGGAGCCGACGTACCAGGATAGGGCCTCCGACGGAGGCCCAGCAAGCCGCCCCTTCCAGGCCTTTTGGTCAGCCGCCGCCCTTTTCCGCCCCGGGTCGTCCCGGCGGGTCCGAGCCTGGCCCTCCGGACCCTCCTCGACCCTCCCACCTCCTCGGTGATTCGTCTTGCGACGACTCCCCCGGGGCCCACTTCTGAGTGCATTGCCTTGCTCTTATGGATCTGGCGTCCATCCATAACAAAGACCTTCTCAAATCCGGGAAAAAGAACCCTCGACTACTGGATCTCCCACTTTCCAGTAGGGCACCCCGTATACAGGTCGCGCGAGCCCCCGGAGGACAGCCCTGGACCGGAAGGTCGCTCGACAGCGCTCGCCCGGAGGTCAGGCCGGCGGGCTCGGCTTGACGTCGTAGTCCACCGACACCAGGCAGAGCCCACCGGCCGGCGCCGGGTCGGGCATCGCGTGGCGGGAGACGGCTCGCAGGCGCTCGAGCAATCCCGCTGCGTTCTGCCTGCCCCGACCCACATCGACCAGGCTCCCCACGAGGGAGCGCACCATCTGGTGACAGAAAGAATTGGCCGAAATCTCGAAGCGCAGCAGGCGCGCCTCGTCGTTCGACGTGGCGACGGACAGGCCGGGGCCGTCGGCATCGATCGCCTCGGGCCCCTGGTCGATCGACCAGCGCACCCGGGTCACGTTGCGTACGAGAGGATCCGACCCGTCGGTACCCGGCCGACGGCGGCAAAAGGACCGGAAGTCATGGCGGCCGAGGAGCACGTCCGACGCCGTGCGCATGGCAACGAGATCGAGGCGGTCCCGCACGTGCCAGGCAATCGGCGCCAGCAGTGGGTCGGGGTACGGCGCGTTCCACACCAGATAGCGGTAGGAGCGCCCAGTCGCCGAGCGGCGGGCGTCGAAGTCGTCGCCCACCTCCTCAGCCGACCGCACCACGATCTCGGGGGCGAGTTGGCGGTTGAGGGCGCGGGCCAGGCCGGCGCCGTCGTAGGGAATGGGCGGGAGGTCGACGTGCACGACCTGGCCCCGCGCGTGCACGCCGGCGTCGGTCCGCCCCGCACAGGTGAGCAACGGGGCCTCGCCCATCCGCGCCGTCCGCTCGAGCGCCAGGCGCAGCGCGCCGGCCACGGTCGGGACCTCGGGCTGGATGGCGAAGCCGCGGAAGGCGGCGCCGTTGTACGCGATCAGGAGCCTCCAGCGCTGCGTCGCAGCGCCGGCGGGTTCCTCCACCGTCGATCCGGGAATGGGCCTAGACGAACTCGATACGCGCCATCGGCGCGTTGTCACCGGGCCGCGGACCGAGCTTGAGGATCCGGGTGTAGCCACCCGGGCGCTCGCTGTAGCGGGGCGCGACCTCGTCGAAGAGCTTCTTCGTCATGTCCTTGTCCCGGAGGAGCGCCACCACGTTGCGGTGGTTGGCCACGCCGCCCTTGCGGGCGGCCGAGATGCACTTCTCCGCCACGGGCCGCATCGCCTTGGCCTTGGCCTCGGTGGTCACGATGGATTCGGCGGCAATGAGCGAGGCGACCAGGTTGCCGAGCATGGCCTTCTGGTGCGCCGACGATCCGCCGAGCCGGCGGCCGCGCTTGGGGGTGGCCTGCATGTGCGGTCAGTCCCTCGTGCGGAGCGACAGCCCGCGCTCGTCCAGGCGCTGGACGACCTCGTCGGCCGACTTCTGGCCGAAGTTGGTGATGGCGAGGAGGTCCTCCATGGTCCGCTCGACCAGCTCGCCGATCGTGTTGATCTGGGCGCGCTTCAAGCAGTTGCGCGGGCGCTCGGACAGGTCGAGCTCCTCGATGCGCAGGTCCAGGTCGGGCGAGCCGCTCGTCGTGGTCCCGGTGTCGCCCAGCTCGAGACCCTGCGGGGCCTCCTCGAGGTCGGCCACCAGCGAGACCAGGTTGCGCAGCGTGTCGCCGGCCGACGCCAGCGCCTCGCGGGCGAGATGGTGCCGTCCGTCTCGATGTCGAGCACCAGGCGGTCGAAGTTCGTCGACTGCTCCACCCGCACCGGCTCGATGTCGAAGGTGACGCGGTGCACCGGCGAGAAGATCGAGTCGATCGGGATCACGCCGATGGTCGAGGACCGCTTGTTCTTGTCGGCCGAGGCGTAGCCGCGGCCCCGCTCCACCGTGACGTCGACGGCCAGGCGGCCCTTGGCGTTGATGGAGGCGATGTGCAGGTCCGGGTTGAGGACCTCCACGTCGGGCGTGAGCTGGAGGTCCGACGCCGTGGCGTCGGCCGGACCGCGCACGTCGAGGCGCAGGGTGACCGGCTCGTCCGAGTGCACCCGCACCAACAGGTCCTTGAGGTTCAAGATGATGTCGGTGACGTCTTCCTTGACGCCCGGGAGCGTCGTGAACTCGTGCAGCGCCTCGTCGAAGCGGAGCTGGGTCACGGCGCCGCCGGGGATGGACGAGAGCAGCGTGCGGCGCAGCGAGTTGCCCATCGTCGTGCCGAAGCCCGGGTCGAGCGGGCCGATGGCAAAGCGCTGGCGGTTGTTCTGCTCCTCGTCGACGACTTCGACGGTCGGGCGTTGGATGATCAGCATGGTGGGTACTCCTGTAACGGGTGCGGGGGCGATCGGTTGCGGAAGGGGTGCGGCTACTTCGAGTAGAGCTCGACGATGAGCTGCTCTTGCAGCGGCTCGTCGATGTGCTCGCGGAGCGGTGGGTTGAGGACGGCGACCGAGAAGCCGGCGTCGCCGGTCTCGAGCCAGGCCGGGGTCTGGCGCTCGAGGGTGTCCATGTTGCGGCGCACCAGGAAGTTGCCGCGGGTGGCCTCGCGCAGCGTGACCTTTTCGCCCGTGCGCACCCGGTAGCTCGGAATGTCGACCCGCTTGCCGTTCACCTGGACGTGGCCGTGGCGGACGAACTGGCGGGCCTGGCGGCGGCTGGCGCCCCACCCGGCCCGGAACACGACGTTGTCGAGCCGGAGCTCCAGGTTGCGCAGCAGGTTCTCGCCGGTGATGCCCTCCTGGCGGGTGGCCTCTTCGTACATGTTGCGGAACTGCTTCTCCAAGATCCCGTAGATGCGGCGGGCCTTCTGCTTCTCACGCAGCTGGGCGAGGTACTCGGAGCCCTGGCGCATGCGGTCGCGGCCGTGCTCGCCCGGTGGATAGGCGCGGCTGTGTCGGTCGGTCACCGCTTCGGAGACCGGGCATTTGAGCGAATAGCAGCGCTCGCCCTTCAAGAACAGTTTGGTCCGCTCGCGCCGGCAAAGGCGGCAGACGGGACCGGTGTATCGAGCCATGGGGGTGGTTCCTCGTTCCTCTTCTTGCCTAGACCCGGCGGCGCTTCTTGGGGCGGCAGCCGTTGTGGGGGATCGGAGTGACGTCCTTGATGCCGACCACCTCGATGCCGACCGCAGCCAGCGAACGGATGGCGGTCTCGCGGCCCGAGCCCGGACCACGGACCAAGACGTCGACCTTGCGCACGCCGTGCTCCATGGCGCGCTTGGCGCAGGCCTCGGCGGCCAGCTGCGCCGCGAACGGGGTCGACTTGCGCGAACCCTTGAAGCCGACGTTGCCGGCCGACGCCCAGGCGAGGACGTTGCCCTCGGGGTCGGCGATGGAGACGATCGTGTTGTTGAACGAGCTCTTGATGTGGGCGACGCCGTAGGCGACGTTCTTGCGCTCCTTGCGGCGCGGGCGCCGCTGACCGGGCTTGGCTGGCTTGGCCACTACTTCTTCACCTTCTTCTTCCCGGCCACCGTCTTCTTGGGGCCCTTGCGGGTGCGGGCGTTCGTGTGGGTGCGCTGCCCGTGGACCGGGAGGCCCTTGCGGTGGCGCACGCCCTCGTAGCAGTTGATCTCCATCTTGCGCTTGATGTCCTGGGAGACGTCACGGCGCAGGTCACCCTCGACCCGGAAGCTCTGGTCGATGTAGGTGCGGAGCTTGGCCACCTCTTCGTCGGTGAGGTCACGGACGCGGGTGGACGGGTTGATGTCGACGGCCTCGGTGATCTGCTTCGAGAGCGTCGGGCCGATGCCGTAGATGTAGGTCAAGGCGATCTCGAGCCGCTTCTCACGCGGGATGTCGACGCCGGAAATTCGGGCCATATCGCTTCTTCTCCCTAACCCTGCCGCTGCTTGTGGCGCGGGTTGTCACAGATCACCCGGACCACGCCGCGGCGCCGGATGACCTTGCACTTCTCACAGATCGGCTTCACGCTCGGCCGAACCTTCACTTGACTCCCCGTTCCTACTTGTACCGATAGGTGATCCGACCTCGGTTGAGGTCGTACGGAGTGATCTCTACCTGGACCTTGTCCCCAGGGAGGATGCGGATGCGGTGCATCCTCATCTTCCCCGAGCTGTGCGCCAGCACCTTGTGGCCGTTCTCGAGCTCGACTCGGAACATGGCGTTGGGCAACGGCTCGACCACCGTGCCTTCGAGCACGATGGCGTCTTCCTTGGGCTTGGGCAGGTGAATCCTCCTGGTCGATCTGGTCTCGCCCGAGGGCGCACCGGTGGCGCGAGGCCGGAACGGGGCGGAATCGGGCGCAGCTGCCGCGCCATCCGTCCTCCAGGGGGCGAACAGAGGCACGAAGCCAGCGAAAAAGTCTACCGCATCCTGCGAAGTTTTCCAGCCGGAGCACCGATTCTGGCTGGTCGGAGGGGCCGAGCCCATTCCCGGGCCGACCGCAGCGGCATCGCCCGACCCGTCCCGGCGGGCGCACGACCCTCCGCCGACAATGGAATTGTACCGGTCGAGCGACCGTCGTCCTGCCGGCGGAGCCCACTCAGGCCCGTGACCAGGGCCATCACCTTGTGGCTTCTCGTCCTGGGCGCCGGCCCCTCGCTGCCGCCCGCCCCCTTCTAGCACCGCGGGCTCGGGGATCGGCCTCGCCGGCCCGGGCCGCAGCCGGCCGCGTCAGGCGACGGTGAAGACCTCGGGGCCGTCGGGGGTCACGGCGATCGTGTGTTCGAAGTGGGCCGAGAGCTTCCCGTCGGCGGTGACGACGCTCCAGCCGTCGTCGAGCAGCACCGTCTCGGGACTGCCCGCGTTGACCATGGGCTCGATGGCGAAGACGTTCCCCGTCTTGAGCGTCGGTCCCTTGCTACCGGGCCAGTAGTTGGGGACCTGGGGCTGCTCGTGCATCGCGGTGCCGATGGCGTGGCCGACGTACTCGCGCACGACGCTGAAGCCGGCGGCCTCGGCGACGTTCTGGACGGCCCGGCCCACCTCGTGCAGTGCGTTGCCCTTCACCAGCTGCTCGATCCCGGCCCACAAGCTGCGCTCGGTCACCTCGAGCAGCTTCTGGGCCTCTTTGGAGATGCCGCCGATGCCCATCGTGAACGCGGCGTCGCCGTGGTAGCCCTCGATGATCGCCCCGCAGTCGATGGAGACGATGTCGCCTTCCTCGAGCACGTAGGGGCCCGGAATGCCGTGCACGATCATGGAGTTGGGCGACGTGCAGATGACGGCGGGGAAGCCGTGGTAGCCGAGAAAGTTCGACGTCGCGCCCCGGCGCTCGAGCACCTCACGCGCCACCCTGTCGAGCTCGGCCGTCGTGACACCCGGCTTGGCGGCTTCGCGGGTCGCCTCGTGCATCTCGGCCACGACCTTGCCGGCGCGACGCATCTTGGCGAGCTCGTCGTCGTTGCGCCTCATGGCGCGCCATCGTTCATCTGGCGCCGGTGTCGCATGGCGTCGATCGCGCCCACGACCCGGCGGGTCACGGCGTCGGGCGAGCCCGTCCCGTTGATCTCGACCAGGAGGTCACGCTTCTTGTACCACCCGAGCAGCGGGGCGGTCTCCTCCTCGTAGAGGTTGAGGCGGCGCTCGATCGCTTCCTCGGTGTCGTCTTCGCGCTGCACCACTTCGCCGCCGCAGACGTCGCAGGTCCAGTTGACCAGAGGCGGCGCCGCCGTCGAGTAGTTGGCGCCGCAATCGACGCAGACGCGCCGCGAGGCGAGCCGCTTCATGACCAGGCCCGTCGGCACCTGCAGGTCGATCACCATGTCGAGGCCGAAGGGGTCGACGATCTTCTCGAGGGACTCGGCTTGCCCGGTGGTGCGCGGGCAGCCGTCGAGCACGAAGCCCCGCCCCGTCGTGTCGCGCTCGGACAAGCGCGAGCCCACCATCTCCATGACCATTTCGTCGGGGATCAGCTCACCTTGGTCCATCAGCTCCGCGGCGCGCCTGCCAAGGTCCGAGTCGCGACTTCACCTCGCTACGCAGCATGTCGCCGGTGGAGACATGCGGCACGACATAGTGATGCGAAAGGCGGACGCACTGCGTCCCCTTCCCGGCCCCCTGCTTGCCGAGGACCACGAGTCTGACCCCGGGAATCATGAACGGCCTACTTGAGGAAGCCCTCGTAGTTGCGCATCATGAGCTGGCTGTCGATCTGGCGCATCGTCTCGAGGGCGACGCCGACCGAGATCAGCAGCGTGGTCCCGTAGAACGGGAAGCGGTTGAGGTGCCACAGCGCCATGAGAAGCGACGGCACGACCGCGACGGAACCCAGGAACAGGGCGCCGACGACCGTGATGCGGCTCAGGATGTGCGCGAAATAACGCTCCGTGGGCGGCCCGGGCCGAATGCCGGGGACGAAGCCACCTTGCTTTCGGATGAGGTCGGCCTGCTGGTGCGGGTCGAACGCGACGTACACGTAGAAGAAGGTGAACATCACGATGAGCAGGAAGTAGGCGGCAATGTAGAAGAAGCTCGTGGGCGTCAGGCTGTTCCGGACGAAATTCTGGAACCAGGTCCACGGGATCACGTTGGACAACAGCACCGGGATGTACAGCACCGAGCTGGCGAAGATGATCGGGATGACGCCCGACTGGTTGACCTTGAGCGGGATATAGGTCGAGCTGCCGCCATACATTCGGCGGCCCACCACCCTCCTGGCGAACGTGACCGGAATTCTTCGCTGTCCCTGGTCCATGAAGACGATCACGACCAGCAATATCAGAGAGACGATGATGATGATCCCGAATTTGGTCTTGCCGCCCTCCTCGTAGATGGCCTTGAAGCCAGTGGGGATGGCGGCCACCACGTTGGCGAAGATCAGGATGGACATGCCCTGGCCGATGCCGCGCTGGGTGATGAGTTCGGCGAGCCACATGACGAACGCGGTGCCGGCGGTGAGGATCAGCACCATGAACAGCGCCAGCGGCCAGGTGAAGGTCGGGATCAGGTCGATGTTGGTCCCGAGCAGCGCCGAGTCGTGGCCGTGGAAGGCGTAGACCAGCCCGGCCGACTGCATGACGGCCAGCGCGACGGTCAGGTAGCGGGTCGTCTGGGTGATCTTCTTCTGGCCGACCGCGCCCTGATCCCGCCACTCCTCGAGCTTGGGGATCACCGTCGAGAGCAGCTGGATGATGATGGAGCTGGTGATGTAGGGCATGACGCCGAGGCCGAACACGGCCAGGCGCACCAGCGCGCCGCCACTGAAGAGGTTGAGGAAGCCGAGGACGCCCGACGAGGACGCCTGGCTCTCCAGGCTCTGGAGGCGGCCCCAGTTGACGCCGGGCACCGGCACGTTGGCGCCGATCTGGTAGAGGGCGATGACCGCGAGGGTGAAGATGACCTTGTTGCGAAGGTCGGGAACCCTGAAAATGTTGGCGAGCCGGGAGAGCATGGCCCTACCTCTCAGTGCTGGCCCGGTGCGGTCACTAGCGGTTCATCAGGGCATTGCCCGAAGCCGGTGGGCGCCCGTGAGCGAAGGGAAGCGGCACCCGTTCGACGCTACCCCCGGCCGACGTGATGGCGGCCTCGGCCGACTTGGAGAATGCGTGGGCGGCCACGCGGACGGGTCGCCCGAGAGTGCCCTGGCCCAGGATCTTGACCAGCGCTTTCGGCCGCACCAGGCCGGCATCGACCAACGTCTGCACCGTGACCTCGTCGGCCCCGAGCGCGTCGAGGGCGCCGAGGTTCACCGGCGTGTAGGCCACGCGGAACGGGTTGGTGAACCCCTTCAGCTTGGGAATGCGCTGCATCAAGGGCAGCTGGCCACCCTCGAAACCGACCGGAACCTTGCTGCGGGCCTTTTGACCCTTGGATCCGCGGCCAGCCGTCTTGTGGCCCTTGCCGCCGGTCCCGCGACCGACACGGCGCTTGGCCTTGGTCGCGCCCTTGGGCGGCGCCAGGTCGTGGAGCTTCACTTGGACACCTCCTCCACACTCACCATGTGCGGCACCCGGGCGATCATGCCGCGGATCTCGGGGCGGTCCGGCAGGTCGTTGGACTGCCCGATGCCGCGCAAGCCCAGCGCCCGCAGCGTGCCGCGATGCTTTGGTTTGGAGCCGATGGCCGAGCGCGTCTGCGTGACCCGCAGTTGCGCTCCGCCCGTCTCTTTCTTCGTTGCCACGGTCAGTTCGCCTCCGCCGCGTACAAGTCCGTCTCGCGCTTGCGTTCGCGGTAGGCGCGCAGCACTCCGCCGGGCGTCACTTCGTCGGCCGACTTGCCCCGGAGCGCGGCGACCTCGTCGGGACGCCGCAGGTGCTTGAGCCCTTCGATCGTGGCATGGGCCACGTTGATGCCGTTGGATGAGCCCAGGGACTTGCACAGAATGTCGCGGATGCCCGCCATCTCGAGGATGTGGCGGGCCGCGCCGCCGGCGATGACGCCCGTCCCGGGTGCGGCGGGCTTGAGCAGGACGCGTCCGGCGCCGCTCTCTCCGATGATGGGGTGCACGATCGTGCTGCCGGCGAGGGGCACGTCGAAGAGGTTCTTGCGCGCCTCTTCGATCCCCTTCTGGACGGCCAGCCCGGCCTCCTTGGCCTTGCCGTAGCCGAGGCCGACCTTGCCGTTGCCGTCACCGACCACCATGAGCGCGGCGAACGAGAAGCGTCGGCCGCCCTTGACGACCTTTGCCACACGATTCACCTTGATGGTGCGCTCTTCGTACTGTGTCTCGGCCATGCTCAGAACTCCAGTCCCTCGGCCCGTGCGGCGTCCGCAAGGACGGCGACACGACCGTGGTAGACGAAACCTCCACGGTCGAAGACCGCCTTGCTGATTCCGGCCGCCTTGGCCCTGGTGCCAAGCAAGCGTCCGACCGACTCTGCGCCGCTCACGTTACCGCCGCCGCCCTTGGCCAACGACGCGTGGAGATCGGGCTCGACCGACGAGGCCGCAGCCAGGGTTCGGCCGGTGGTGTCGTCGATGAGCTGGGCGGAAATGTGCCGGTTGGAGCGGTGCACCGCCAGCCGTGGGCATTCGGCCGTCCCATTCACCTTCGTGCGCACACGGTCGTGGCGCCGGAGACGCAGACGGGTGCGGTCGCTCGTGCGTGCCATTACTTCGCTGCCTTTCCAGCTTTGCGCTGTACTCGCTCATTGGCGTAACGCACACCCTTGCCCTTGTAGGGCTCGGGCTTGCGCAGTTTGCGGATGTCGGCGGCGACCTGACCCACCTTCTCCTTGTCGATGCCCTTGATGATGATCCGGGTCGGGATGGGCACCTCGAAGGTGATGCCTTCGGGCGCGTCGACGAGGACGGGGTGCGAGAAGCCGAGCGCGAGCTCAAGGGCGTTGGCGCTCCGTGCGGTGGCGCGGTAGCCGACGCCCACGATCTCGAGCTCCTTGGTAAAGCCGTCCGTCACACCCGAGACCATGTTGGCAACGAGCGAACGCGACAATCCGTGCAGGGCGCGGTGCCGGCGCTCGTCGTCGGGCCGGCTGACCAGAAGGGTGTCGCCCTCCTGCGCGATCGTGATCCCCTCGGGGAGCTGGCGCTCCAAGCTCCCCTGCGGGCCCTTCACGTTGACGGTCGAACCGCTCAAGGTGACGGTCACGTTGGAGGGAACGGCGATAGGCGAACGTCCGACGCGCGACATCAGGCCTCCCCTCGAATCGTGACGGCGGTCGCGGTGCTACCAGACATGGCAGAGCACCTCTCCGCCCAAGTGCTTGCGCCGCGCTTCGCGGTCGGTCAGCAGCCCCTGGCTGGTGGAAACGACGGCAACGCCCATGCCCCCGAGCACGCGCGGCATGCCGTCGGCCCGCGCATAGATGCGGAGGCCGGGCTTGGACACGCGCTTGATGCCGGCGATGGTGCGGGTGCGGTCGCCCGAGTACTTCATGGTGATCTCGAGCGTCGAGCCCGGCTTCCCCTCGTTGGGCTCGACCTTGTACCCCGCGATGAAGCCCTCGCGCTCGAGGATGTCGGCGAGCGACACCTTGAGTTTGGAGCCAGGCATCCGCACGGTGTCGTGCTGGGCCGAGTTGGCGTTGCGGATCCGGGTGAGCATGTCCGCGATGGGGTCAGTCATGGTCATGGCGGCCTACCAGCTCGCCTTCGTGACGCCAGGCACCTCGCCGGCATGCACCATGACGCGCAGGCAGATGCGGCACAGCCCGAACTTGCGGTAGACGGCCTTGGGCCGCCCACACCGCTGGCATCGGGTGTAGCCCCGCACCTTGAACTTGGGGGTGCGCTGCTGCTTTTCGATCAGTGCTTTCTTCGCCATGGTGCTACCGGGTCTCCTGTCGGAAGGGAAAGCCGAACGCTGCCAGGAACGCTCGTCCTTCCTCGTTGGTGCGTGCGGTCGTGACAATGGTGATGTCCATGCCGCGGGTCGTGTCGATTTTGTCGTAGTCGATCTCGGGGAAAATCAGCTGCTCGGTGACGCCGAACGTGTAGTTGCCTCGGCCATCGAACGAGCGGGGCGAAAGGCCCCGGAAGTCACGGATGCGTGGGATGGCCAAGCTGAGAAGGCGGTCGAAGAACTCCCAGGCGCGGTCACCCCGCAGGGTGGCCTTGACGCCGATGCTCTGCCCCTCGCGGAGCTTGAAGCCGGCGATCGACTTCTTGGCCCGCGTGACCACGGGCTTCTGGCCGGTGATCACCTCGAGGTCGCGTTGCGCGCCCTCGATGAGCGAGGCCTGTTGCGTAGCCCGGCCGACGCCCATGTTGATGACGATCTTCTCCAGGCGCGGCACTTCCATGACGTTGGCCAGGCCGAGCTCGGATTTGAGCTGGTCCCGCACCTCGGTCAGGTAGCGCTCCTTCAGCCGCGGGCGCGTCGGCGCGTTCGTGGTGGTCATAGCGTGGACCCGCACTTCTTGCAGACGCGCACCTTCTCACCGTCGTCCTCGAACTTGTAACCGACGCGCGTGGGGCGGTCACAGGTCTTGCACACCAGGGCCACGGTCGAGGCGTGGACGGGCATGAACTTGTCGATGACGCCGCCCTGCTGGGTCGCCCGGGTGGGCTTGGCGTGGCGCTTGGCCACGTTGACGCCCTCGACGATCAGCCGGTCGCGATCGGGGATGGCGCGGACCACCTCGGCCTTCTTGCCCTTGTCCTTACCCTGCAGGACGATCACCTGGTCACCCTTGTGGATTCGCATCACAACACCTCCGGGGCGAGCGAGACAATGCGCATGAAGCGCTTGTCGCGCAGTTCACGGCCGACGGGGCCGAAGATGCGCGTCCCGCGCGGCTGCTGTTGATCGTTGATGAGAACGGCCGCGTTCTCGTCGAAGCGGATGTAGCTTCCGTCCGGACGACGCTTCTCCTTCTTGGTGCGTACGACGACGCACTTGACCACGTCTCCCTTTTTCACGGCGGCGCCGGGAATGGCGTCCTTCACCGTGGCGACGAAGACGTCACCGATGCTGGCGTAGCGCCGGCGCGAGCCACCGAGCACACGGATGCACAGCACCTCGCGTGCGCCGGAGTTGTCGGCCACCCGGAGCCGGGATTCCTGCTGGATCATCGGGCCCGCTCCAGCACCTCGGTCAGGCGCCAGCGCTTCAGCTTCGAAAGCGGGCGGGTCTCCTGCACCCGGACCCGGTCTCCGACCTTGGCGGTGTCCTCGGCGTCGTGGACGTAGAGCTTCTTCGTGCGCTGCACGGTCTTGCCGTACTTGGGGTGCCGGACCCGGTCGACCACGGCGACCACGACGGTCGAGCTCATGGCGTCGGACACCACGATCCCCTCGCGGACCTTGCGGCGGTTGGTCCGCGACCGTCCTCGTCGGACTCGGCGGCGGGGGCTGTCTTGGCCGACGTCGTGGCCGGAACCGGCACGGCCGCCTCGACGTCGTCTGCCGGCAGCTCGGATGCCGCCTCGGCCTCGATGGCCTCGAGCGCCTTCTCGGCATCGGCCGCCGCAGCCTTGGCGGCGTCGGTGGCCTCTTCTGTCTCTGCGTTCTCTGCGGTCTCGTCGGCCATCAGGCCTCTTCCTCTTCTTCGTCGAGTTCGTCGTCCAGCTCGGCGTGGTCGTGGTCGTGGTCGTGCAGGGCGCCCTCGGCCTCGGCCTCCGCCTCGGCGGCGGCGACCTTGGCGGCGGCCCGCTCTTCGCGCTCAGCGTCCTCGGCGGCCAGCTTCGCCCGGGCGGCCTCGTGCTCCTCGGCCGTGGGGGCCACGTAGGCACCCTCTGCCTCGAGGATCTCGCGCGAGCGGAGCACCGTCAGCATGCGGGCCACGTCGCGCCGCACCTGGCCCATGCGGGCCGGGTTGTCCAACTGACCGGTGGCCAGCTGGAAGCGCAGGTTGAACAGCTCGCGGCGCGAGTCGCCCAGGCGGGCGGTCAGCTCGTCACCGTCGAGCATGGCGAGGTCGTGTGCGGCCGGCATCAGACCGCCACCTCCGGGTGGCCGTGGGTGCCGGGGCGAACCACGAAGCGGGCCTTGAAGGGCAGCTTCTGGATGGCGCGCTCCATGGCGGCGCGGGCCAGGGGCTCGTCGACACCGGCGAGCTCGAACAGCACGCGGCCGGGGTGGACCACGGCGACCCACAGCTCGGGGTTGCCCTTGCCCGAACCCATCCGGGTCTCAGCCGGCTTCTGGGTGACCGGCTTGTCGGGGAAGCAGCGGATCCAGACCTTGCCGCCACGCTTGACGTGACGGGTCATGGCGATACGAGCGGCCTCGATCTGGCGCGCCGTGAGCCAGCCCGGCTCCATCGCCTGGATCCCGAAGTCACCGAAGGCGACCGAAGTCCCGCCCTTGGCCGCGCCAGTAAGGCGGCCCCGCTGCGTCTTCCGGTGCTTGACCTTCTTCGGCATCAACATGTCAGTCCGACTCCTTGCGGAAGTGCGGTGCCTCGTGATGCTCGTGACGCGACTGGCGCTCCATCTCCTCGTCCCGGGCGAGCTGGCGCTCCAGGTCGTCGGGCTCGGTCGGCTGGGGCAGCAGGTCGCTGACCGGCGCCTCGACCTCTTCGCCCTCCGCTTCCGCTTCCACTTCGGTCACCGCTTCGCTCTCGGCGCCTTCGATCTTCAGCTGGTCCTCTTCGGCCGCGCCGTTGGTGACCGCCTCAGTCACCTCGGCTGCTCGGCCTCGGCTGCCTCCGCCGCCTCATCGTCCGCCGGAAAGCCCTCGGCCCGGCGACGGCCGCCGCCGGCAGTGATCAGGCGCCGCGGTCCGCTCTGGCCCGAGGTCTCGCCGACGGCCATGGCCGCCTCACGGGTGATCTTGTCCTCGATCGAGACCTTGTAGGGCAGGATGTCGCCCTTGTAGATCCAAACCTTGACCCCGACGCGGCCTGAGGTCGTGCGCGCCTCGCGGAAGCCGTAGTCGATGTCGGCGCGCAGGGTATGCAGGGGCACCCGGCCCTCGCGGTACTGCTCCTTGCGGGACATTTCCGAACCACCGAGCCGGCCCGAGCACTGGACCTTGATGCCCTGGGCGCCCGCCTTCTGGACCGTCTGGATGGCGCGCTTCATGGCGCGCCGGAAGGCGACCCGGCGGACGAGCTGGTCGCAGATCCCCTGTGCAATCAGCGCCGCGTCGAGCTCGGGCTGCTTGATCTCCTGAATGTTGAGCTGGATCCTGTTCTGGAGGCCGGTGATCTCCTCGAGGTGCTTCTTCAGGCGGTCGGCCTCGGCGCCGCGGCGGCCGATGACGATGCCCGGGCGTGCCGTGTGGATGTCGACGCGCAGGCGGTCGCGCGTGCGCTCCACCTCGATCCGGCTGACGGCGGCTGCCTCGAGCTGCCTCATCAGGTAGTCGCGGATCTTCCAGTCCTCGACCACGAACTCGCGGTAGTGGCGCTCCTCGAACCAGCGGGACTTCCAGTCGGTGGTGATCCCGAGCCGGAAGCCATAGGGGTTTACCTTCTGGCCCATCTACTCGTCCTTGCCCTTCTCGTCGGCGTCGTCGCCGGCCTCGGTGGCCTCGTCCGCGCTTGCCTCAGCGCTGTCCTCGGCCTCGTCCTCGGTGTCATCGGTCGTGTTGTCGTCCGTCGCCGTCTCGTCGGCCGCGGTCTTCCCGGTGGCCTCGTCGGTCACCACGTCCTCCGCCTCGTCGTCCTCCGCCTCCTCGGCCGCCGCCTTCTCGGCTTCGGCCTTGGCCTGGGCGGCCCGGCGGCGCGACAGGCGGCCGGACAGGTCGGCCCGGCGGCGCGAGGCGTCGACCCGGCGCGACCGGTTGGCGCTGACCGCCTCCATGCGGCGGCGGCGCAGTTCGAGCTGCTCGGCCGGGAGCCGGCTCACGATGATCGTGATGTGGCAGGTCCGCTTGCGGATCCGCGTGGCCCGGCCACGGGCCCGGGGCCGCCAGCGCTTCATGGTGGCGCCCTCGTCCGCGTAACAGGCCGAGACGTAGAGCTCCTCGGGGTTCTGCTGGTCGTTGTGGGCGGCGTTGGCGACGGCCGAGCCGAGCACCTTGCCGATGATCTCGGCTGCTTCGCGCTCGGTGCCGGTCAGGATCTCGGCGGCGCGCTGGACGTCCTCGCCCCGGATCAGGTCGAGAACCTGCCGGGCCTTGGAGGCCGACATCCCGCAGTAGCGGTGGACCGCACGGGTCCCGGGGCGCTCGTTCGTCTTGACGCCAGTCACCGACGGGCTCCTCGCTCCTGGCCGGCGTGGTAACGGAACGTACGTGTCGGCGCGAACTCGCCCAGCTTGTGGCCGACCATCGACTCGGTCACGTACACGGGCACGTGGCGGCGCCCGTCGTGCACTGCGATGGTGTGCCCGACCATGTCGGGGATGATCGTGGACCGGCGGGACCAGGTCTTGATGACCTTCTTGTCCCCGCTCGAGTTCAAGACGTCGACCTTCTTGAGCAGATGGCCGTCGACGAACGGTCCCTTCTTCAGGCTACGCGGCATGTTTCCTCAACCCTCGCCTTAGCGCCGCGCGCCGCGGGTGCGGCGCCGGCGGACGATCATCGAATTGGACTTCTTGTTGCGGGAGCGGGTGCGGCCCTCGGGCTTGCCCCACGGTGAGACCGGGTGGCGGCCACCCGATGACTTGCCTTCGCCACCGCCGAGCGGGTGGTCGACGGGGTTCATGGCCACACCACGGGTCTGCGGGCGCTTGCCCTTCCAGCGGTTACGGCCCGCCTTGCCGACCTTGACCAGCTCGGCCTCCGCGTTGCCGACCACGCCCAGCGTGCCGCGACAGTCGATGGAGACGCGGCGCATTTCGGTCGAGGGAAGCCGCAGCGTTGCGAAGGCACCCTCCTTGGCCACGAGCTGCACGCTCATGCCGGCGCCGCGGGCCATCTTGCCGCCGCCACCGGGACGCAGCTCGACGTTGTGGATGGTCGAGCCGACCGGGATGTAGCGCAGGGGCAGCGCGTTGCCGGGCCGGATGTCCGCGCCCTGGCCGCTCTGGAGCTTGTCGCCGACCTTCACCCCGGCCGGAGCCAGGATGTAGCGCTTCTCCCCGTCCACGTAGTGCAGCAGTGCGATCCGCGCGTTGCGGTTGGGGTCGTACTCGATCGTCGCCACCTTGGCCGGAATGCCGTCCTTGTTGCGCCGGAAGTCGACGACCCGGTACTGCTGCTTGTGGCCACCGCCGCGGTGGCGCGACGTCTTGCGGCCGTAGCTGTTGCGCCCACCAGTCTGCGGCTTGGGGGCGAGCAACGACTTCTCGGGCCGATCGCGGGTGATCTCGGAGAAGTCCGAGACGGTCTGGAAGCGCCGTCCGGGGCTGGTGGGTTTGCGGGAGCGAAGTGGCATGGCGATGTTCCGATCAGCGCTCGAAGAGGTCGATGGAGTCGTCGGGGTGGAGCGTCACCACGGCACGCTTGGTGTCGGGGCGCTTGCCCCGCACGTTGGTGCGCCGGTTACGCGTCGCCTTCCCCTTGCGGTTGAGCGTGTTGACGTTGAGGACGCGCACGCCGAAGGCCTGCTCGACGGCATGGCGCACCTCGATCTTGGTGGCCCCGGGGTCGATGATGAAGGTGTAGACGTTCTGCTCCATCAGCGAGTAGCTCTTCTCGGACACGACGGGGCGGATCAGCACGGACATGGCGTCACGCATCGCCGTCGTCCTCCTTCGCCTTCTTGGCGGCCCGGGCCCGACGGGCCGGCGCCTTCTTGGCGGGCGCCTCGGCGGTCTCGCTCGTCTCGTCGGCCTCGTCGGTGTCGGCGGCCCCGGTCTCGGGCGCCTCGGTCTCTTCGCTCACGGGGGCCGTCGCCTTGGCCCCGGCGCCGGAGGGCGCGGCCTTGGCGGCCTTGGCTGCCTTCGCCGCCTTCTTGGCCGGCGCCTTCTTGGCCGGCTCGGCTTCCGCTTCGGCTGGGGCCTTTGGCTTGGTCGGCTTCGGCGGCGGCGACTCGATGAGATGCGTGCCCGAGAAGTCCGACGGCGACGTGGGCAGCGTGCGCTCGGAGAAGAGCAGCCAGTCCGTCCGCACGACGTCGTGCGCCGAGAGCTCGGCGTGGGTGGTGATGGACGCCTCGGGAAGGTTGCGCAGCGAGAGCGCCACGTCGGTCTCGTCGTTGGCCAGCACGACGAGCACCGTGCCGGTGATCCGCAGCTTCTTCAGGAGCACGGCGGCGGCCCGGGTGTCGGGCTCTTCGATCTGCCAGTCGTCGAGCACAATCACGTGGCCGAGCTCGGCCCGGTCGCTCAGCGCCGACAGCAGCGCGAGGCGGATCATCTTCTTCGGGGTCTTCTGCTCGTAACTGCGCGGCTTCGGCCCGAGCGCGACGCCGCCGCCGCTCATCGAGGGCGAACGGCTGCTGCCCTGACGGGCCCGGCCGGTCCCCTTCTGGCGGAAGGGCTTGGCGCCGCCGCCGCGTACCTGCGAGCGCGTCTTGGTCGACTGGGTGCCGGCGCGGATGCCAGCCAGCTGGGCCGTCACCACCTGGTGCAGCACGGCGCGATTCGGCGTGAGGCCGAACACGGTGGGCTCGAGGTCGACGGTGCCGAGATCGTGGCCCGCCACGTTGCGCTTCGGGGCGGTCCGCGTGACCGGCGCCGGGCGCTCCTTCTTCATGCTGTGGCGCAGGATCGAGCCCGTCCGCTCAGCCCACTCGGTGGCCGGACTCGCGGTCGCCGTCATCGCGCCCTCCCGGCCGTCTTGGGCGTCTTGACCGAGTCGCGCAGCACGACGACGCTGCCGCGGGCGCCGGGCACGGCGCCCTTCACCAGCACGAGCTCGCGCTCGGGGTCGGCCGAGACCACCTCGAGGTTCATCGCCGTCACCTGCGTGCCGCCCATCTGGCCCGCCATCTTCGTACCCTTGAAGACGCGTGAGGGCGTGGCGCAGGCGCCGATGGCGCCAGGGGCGCGATGGTGGCCGTGGTTGCCGTGCGAGCCGCCCTGGCCCTTGAAGTTGTGCCGCTTCATGCCGCCCGCAAAACCCTTGCCCTTGGAAACCGAGATGGCGTCGACGCGCTCACCCGCCTCCCACAGGTCGGCCGACAGCTCCTGGCCCACGGTGTAGTCGGCGACGTCGTCGAGGCGCAGCTCCACCAGCTTGCGGCCGGGGTTCACTCCGGCCTTGGCGTAGTGGCCGAGCGCAGGCTTCGACAGCGTGGAGTTCCGGCGGAAGCCCCACGTCACCTGCAAGGCGGAGTAGCCGTCGGTCTCGGGCGTCTTCACCTGGACCACGCGAACGGGCGCGACCTTCAGCACCGTCACCGGTATGGCGCGGTTCTGGTCGTCCCAGACCTGGGTCATGCCGACCTTCTCGCCGACGATGGCCTTGGTAGCCACGTGTCCTCTTCTTCCTGAATCGTTCTGTGTGCGTCGTCTTGGCTGGGTGCCGCGGGCGCAAGGTTCCCTGCGCACGCAGACGCTCCGCTCGGGAATCCCGAGCGGAGCGCTCGAATGGTTCGGCGTGAGGTCCCGGCCCGGGGGCCGGCGATCACGCACGTCTGTTGTCCGATGCAGCGCCGGAGCACCGCAATTTTGCCTCTGAGCAGCCGAATTCGGCGGCCCATGAGGTTACACCATGGTCCGACCCCCTGCCAGGCGTCGGCGGGGAGGCGGGGTGACCGCCGTCAGGCGGTCTGGATCTTGATCTCGATGTCGACGCCCGCCGGCAGGTCGAGGCGCTGGAGCGAGTCGACCGTCTTGGGCGTGTGCTCGACGATGTCGACCAGGCGCTTGTGCACCCGCATCTCGAAGTGCTCGCGCGAGTCCTTGTACTTGTGCGGCGAGCGGATCACCGTGTAGCGGTGCTTGTCCGTGGGCAGCGGGACCGGTCCGAGCACCTTGGCCTGCGTGCGCAGGACCGTCTGGACGATCTTCTCCGTCGACTGGTCGAGGATCTCGTGGTCGTAGGCCTTGAGCCTGATGCGGATCTTCTGCTTGGGGCCGTCGGCCATGTCGGGCTGCCTGCTCTCGTTCGCTGGGTCGGAACTACTTGAGGATCTTGGTGACCCGGCCGGAGGCGACCGTGCGGCCGCCCTCGCGGATGGCGAAGCGCAGCCCCTCGACCATGGCGATCGGCTTGCCCAGCTCGACCACCATGTCGGTGTTGTCGCCGGGCATGACCATCTCGGTGCCCTCGGGCAGCGTGATCTCGCCGGTCACGTCAGTCGTACGGAAGTAGAACTGCGGCCGGTAGTGGGTGAAGAACGGCTTGTGGCGGCCGCCCTCCTCCTTGTTCAGCACGTAGACCGCGGCCTCGAAGTTCGTGTGCGGCGTGATCGAGCCGGGCTTGCACAGGACCTGGCCGCGCTCGACCTCTTCCTTCTTGGTGCCACGGAGCAGCGCGCCGATGTTGTCGCCGGCCCGGCCCTCGTCGAGGAGCTTGCGGAACATCTCGACGCCGGTGACCGTGGTCTTCTGCGTGTCGCGCAGGCCGACGATCTCGACCTCCTCGCCGACCTTGACGATGCCCTGCTCCACCTTGCCGGTCACCACGGTGCCGCGGCCGGTGATGGACATGACGTCCTCGACCGGCATGAGGAAGGGCTTGTCGACTTCGCGCTCGGGCTCGGGGATGTACTCGTCGACCGCGTCCATGAGCTCGACGATCTTCTCGCTCCACTCGGGGTCGCCCTCGAGGGCCTTGAGCGCGCTCACCCGGATGATCGGGGTGTCGTCGCCGGGGAACTCGTACTGGGTGAGGAGCTCGCGCACCTCCAGCTCGACGAGCTCGAGGAGCTCCTCGTCGTCGACCATGTCGGCCTTGTTCAGCGCGACCACGATGTAGGGCACGCCGACCTGGCGGGCCAGCAGCACGTGCTCACGGGTCTGGGGCATCGGGCCGTCGGCGGCCGAGACGACCAGGATGGCGCCGTCGATCTGGGCGGCACCGGTGATCATGTTCTTGATGTAGTCGGCGTGGCCCGGCATGTCGACGTGCGCGTAGTGGCGCTTCTCGGTCTCGTACTCGACGTGCGCGATCGTGATCGTGATGCCGCGCTGCTTCTCCTCGGGCGCCTTGTCGATGTCCTCGAACTTCGTGAACGAGGTGTTCGGGTTCTTCTCCGACAGGACCTTCGTGATGGCGGCCGTCAGCGTCGTCTTGCCATGGTCGATGTGACCCATGGTCCCGACGTTCACGTGTGGCTTGTTGCGCTCGAACTTCTGCTTGGCCATCGCCTCGCTACTCCTGATGTCTTTGGTTTCTTCTTTGGCCGGTGCCTGGCTGGCCCGGCTACTCCCCGTGGGCCCGGGCGATGATCTCCTTGGAGATCGACTCGGGAACCTGGTTGTACGAGTGGAACTGCATCGTGTACGTGGCGCGACCTTGGGTGCGCGAACGCAGGTCAGTAGAGTAGCCGAACATATCGGCGAGCGGGACAAGCGCTTTCACCACGTGGCTGGTCCCTTGCTGATCCATGCCCTCCATCCGCCCCCGGCGCGAGGCCAGGTCGCCGGTCACCGCGCCCAGGAAGTCGTCGGGCACCGTCACGGTCACTTCCATCACGGGCTCCAGCAGCACCGGGCTGGCCGCTCGCAGCGCCTTCTTGATCGCCATCGAACCGGCGATCTTGAACGCCATCTCCGAGGAGTCGACGTCGTGGTACGTGCCGTACGTCAGCGTGACGCGCACGTCCACCGTCGGGTAGCCGGCGAGGATGCCGGCGGTGAGCGCCTCTTGGATGCCGGCGTCGACCGAGGGGATGTACTCCTTGGGGATCGCGCCGCCGCTGATCTTGTCGATGAACTCGTAGCCGCCCCCGGGCCCGGTGGGCTCGGCGCTGATGACCACGTGGCCGTACTGGCCGCGGCCACCGGTCTGGCGGACGTAGCGCTCTTCGATCTTCTCCACCGGCTTGCGGATGGTCTCGCGGTAGGCCACCTGCGGCTTGCCGACGTTGGCATCCACGCTGAACTCGCGCAGCATGCGGTCGACCAGCACCTCGAGGTGCAGCTCGCCCATGCCTGAGATGACCGTCTGGCCCGTCTCCTCGTCCGAGCGCACCCGGAAGGTCGGGTCCTCCTCGCTCAGCGAGTACAGCGCGCGGGAGAGCTTGTCCTGGTCGGCCTTCGTCTTGGGCTCGACGGCCACGTGGATGACCGGCTCGGGGAACTCGAGCGCCTCGAGCTGGATCGGGTGCTGTGGGTCGCAGAGGGTGTCGCCCGTCGTCGTGTTCTTGAGCCCGACCACCGCCATGATGTCGCCGGCGTAGATGGCGTCCTTGTCCTCGCGGTGGTTGGCGTGCATCTGCAGGATGCGGCCCACCCGCTCCTTCTTGTCCTTGGTCGAGTTGCTGACCGTCGCGCCCTTGGCCAGGGTGCCCGAGTAGACGCGGATGTAGGTCAGCTTGCCGACGAAGGGGTCGGTCATGATCTTGAAGGCCAGCGCGCTGAAGGCGTCGGAGTCGTCGGCCTTGCGCTCCTCGATGTCGTCCGGCTTGCCCGGCCGGTGGCCCTGGGTCGGCGGCAGGTCGAGCGGGCTGGGCAGGTAGTCGACGACGGCGTCGAGCATCGGCTGCACGCCCTTGTTCTTGAAGGCCGAGCCGCACAAGACGGGCACCACGGCGGCGGCCAGCGTGGCCGTCCGCACGGCGCGGCGCAGGTCGTCGGCCGTGATGGGCTCCTCGGAGAGGTACTTCTCCATGATCGTGTCGTCGAAGTTGGAGACGACGTCGATGAGCTGGTGGCGGGCGTCCTCGGCCTCGGAGGCCAGGTTGGCCGGGATGTCGACCGTCTCCCACTCCTCGCCCATGTCCGACGACCAGACCAGGGCCTTCTCGGCGAGCAGGTCGACGACGCCCTTGAACTCGGACTCGGCGCCGATCGGCAGCTGGATCACGGCCGGCAGTGCGTCGAGGCGGTCCCGGATCATCCCCACCGTGCGCTCGAAGTCGGCGCCGATGCGGTCCATCTTGTTGACGAAGCAGATGCGCGGCACGTTGTACTTGTTGGCCTGGCGCCACACCGTCTCGGTCTGGGGCTCCACGCCGGCCACGGCGTCGAACACCGCCACCGCACCGTCGAGGACGCGCAGCGACCGCTCGACCTCGACCGTGAAGTCGACGTGGCCGGGGGTGTCGATGATGTTGATCCAGTTGTCGCGCCACGAACAGGTCGTGGCGGCCGAGGTGATGGTGATGCCGCGCTCTTGCTCCTGGACCATCCAGTCCATGGTCGCGGCGCCCTCGTGCACCTCGCCGATCTTGTAGTTGCGCCCCGTGTAATAGAGGATGCGCTCGGTCGTCGTGGTCTTGCCCGCGTCGATGTGGGCCATGATCCCGATGTTGCGGGTCTTGGCGAGGGGGAAGTCGCGGGCGGGAACGGGGTCAGCCATGCCGGGGTGTCCTATATGTCCTGAGGATCGGGTCCACTACCAGCGGTAGTGGGCGAAGGCGCGGTTGGACTCCGCCATCTTGTGCATGTCCTCGCGGCGCTTCACGGAAGCGCCGATGTTGTTCGAGGCATCGAGGATCTCGCCCGCGAGGCGCTCCGCCATCGTCTTCTCGCGCCGCTGGCGCGAGAAGGTGGTCAGCCAGCGAATGGCCAGGGTCGTGGCGCGGCGGGGCCGCACCTCGACGGGCACCTGGTAGGTGGCGCCACCGACGCGGCGGCTCTTCACCTCGACCTCGGGCCGGGTGTTCTCGACGGCGCGCTTGAGCGCGGCGACGGGGTCGCCCCCCGACTTCTCCTGCACCTGCTCGAGGGCGGTGTAGACGATGCGCTCGGCCAGCGTGCGCTTGCCACGCGAGAGGATCTTGTTGACCACCTGGGTCACCAGCACCGAGCGGTAGACCGGGTCCGGCGCGAGCTCCCGGCGAGTGGCGGGTCCGTTGCGGGGCATGCCTAAGACTCCTTCTTGGCGCCGTAGCGGCTACGGGCCTGGGCGCGCTCGCGCACGCCGGAGGTGTCGAGCGCGCCGCGGACGACCTTGTAACGGACACCCGGCAGGTCCTTCACCCGGCCCCCACGCACGAGGACGATGGAGTGCTCCTGGAGGTTGTGGCCGACGCCGGGGATGTAGGCGGTGATCTCGACACCCGAGCTGAGCCGGACACGGGCCACCTTGCGCAGCGCGGAGTTCGGCTTCTTGGGCGTGGTCGTGTAGACGCGCGTGCAGACGCCCCGGCGCTGGGGCGCGCCCTTCAGGGCGGGGGTCTTGGTCTTGGTCACCTTGGCCTGTCGTCCTTTGCGGACGAGCTGGGCAATTGTGGGCACGCGCTACCTCTCGGAACGAAAAGAAATGGTCACCCGGTGCTGGCGCTCGCGCGCCGGCCGAAGCCGCACTGGGCAGGGATAAGAGTGTAGCGGGTGCCTGGGGCTCCGACAATCGCGCCCGACGCCCTCGGCCGGTCGCCCGGCTAGGCCGCCCGGGTCCCGGCGAGGGTCCCGGCCCGTTCGTCCCCCGCAAGGGGCACCGCCGGCTCGCGGGGTGCGGCCAGCCCCCTCCACCAGCGGTTGAATCGGGAGTAGATGAGCGGGAGCACGCCGTCGGAGTAGAAGGCCAGGACGATGGTCCCCGCCCCGATGAAGACGTCCTGTGCGTTGCCGGGCAGGAAGCCCAGGGCGAGACCTCCGGCCAGGGCGCCGCTGCAGACCGAGGCGCCGCCGATGGCGACGACGGCGAGGATGAGGAGGCTCTCGAACATCTCGAAGTCGGTCCCCGTGGCCACCGAGCTGGCCGCGCCGTAGAGCGCCCCGGCCACGCCGGCCATGGCGGCCGAGAGCATGAAGACGGCCAGCTTGGTGGTCCGGAGCGACAGCCCGAGGGTGGCACAGGCCGCCTCGGAGTCCTTCATGCCCACGAGGACCCGCCCGAAGGGCCCCCGGCGCAGGGCGAGGATGCCCATGGAGAACAGGGCGAACACCACGGCCAGGAAGATGGTGAAGGACCGGGGCGAGGTCATGTGCAGCCCGAAGATCGAGGGCTTCGGGATGGCCGCCGACCCGTTGAAGCCGAAGATGGCCGACCACGGGAAGATGGCGTTGTCCATGGCGGTGGCGAAGGCCATGGTGAGCAGGGCGAGGTAGAGCCCGCGGACCCGCAGGGTGGGCCAGGCCAGCAACGCCCCGACCGCGCCGGCCAGCCCGGCCGCCGCCACGATGCCCCAGACCGAGCCGCCCGAGCCCCACTTGTACATGGCGAAGGCGCCGAGGCCGGCGAAGGACAGCTGGCAGATGGAGATGAACCCGCCGTAGCCGGTGAGCGGGACAAGCGAAAGACAGATGAGGGCGAAGGCCAGGCCGATGCCGAGCTTGATGATGTTGCCCGGGTCCATGAACGCCGTCACCACGATGACGGCCGCGATCAGCAGCACCGCCCCCTGGACGGAGCGCACGAAGCTCGCGGGCGCCAGGGGCGCATGGCGTTGGGCTGCGCCCGTTCTGAGGCGGTGCGCCGGCAAGGCGAGGATGAAGACGAACAGGAGGATGGAGGGGACCGACTGGGTGAGCAGCCCCTGGACCGGCGCCGAGGACCAGAAGGCCCCGCTGTTGGGCACGTAGCCCTGGGCGTAGGACGAGGCCAGGCCGACGATGAGCCCGCCGAGGAAGGTCATGGGCAGGCTGCGCAGCCGTCCGAACACCGCCGCCGCGTAGGCGTCGATCACCAGCAGCGTGAGGATGAGCGGCTGGAGCTGGAGCCGCGGCGCCACCAGGATGCCGGCCACCGAGGCCAGCGAGGCGCCGATGGCCCAGCTGAGCGTCGAGAGCTGCCACGCCCGTCCGCCGAAGAGGCCGACCAGGGGCCGGTTGTCGACGACGCCGCGCATGGCGATGCCGGTGCGGGTGCGGTACAGGAAGAGGCGCAGCCCGACGGCGATGGCGATGGCCGCCGCGACGGTGATGACCTCCTCGTAGTCGATGTGCACGCCGAGGAAGGTGAACCCGTGGAAGCCGAAGAACTGGGGCACCGACCGCGCCGTCGGCTTCCAGATGTAGTTGTTGACGAGCCCGAACAAGAGCAGCGTCAACCCCACGGTCACCGCCAGACACGTGGCCACGTTGTTCGGGTCCATCCACTGGATCACCGTGCGTTCGATCAGCGCGCCGAACAGCGGCGCCAGGACGAAGACGGTGAGGACCAGCGAGAGCAGCTGGTTGACGTGCCAGCCCACCGAGAGCTGCCAGTAGACGAACGCCATGAACATGCCGATGGCGCCGTGGGCGATGTTGAAGATGCCCGAGGTGGAGTAGGTCACCACCAGGCCGCTGGCCGCGACGGCGTAGGCCGCGCCGAGGACGATGCCGATGACGGTGTACTCGAGGAAGGCGTGCATGCGAGGTCAGTGCTCTCTGCGCGGGCGCGAACGGAGGTGCATACGGATCAGTACTGGAAGAAGCCGCTGTTGCAGTCGTAGCTGTTGGGCGCGGTCGGGTAGACCCGCTGGAAGCCGCCGTTCGTGATCTTCTCGTAGAAGAAGCACTTCGTCGGCACCTTGCCCCCGATGTTCACCTCGGGGGTGACGCCGCCGCCGGTCCAGCTGGTGATGCCCTGAATCTTGGAGATCAGCGCCGCTCGGGTGAGGTTCGGGCCCACCTGCTTCGCCGCCTGCTCGAAGGCCAGGCCGGCCGACCAGGCCAGGATGGCGAAGATGTCGTGGTGGTAACCGGGCGCCACTCGGTTGAGCCAGCTCTCCATGAGCTGCATGCCCGGGTTGCTGCCGGCGTCCTCGTAGCCGGCGGTGGCCGACATGAGGACGAGGTCGCCGTTGGACTCCGGTGAGGTCTGCTGCGCGAAGTTGGACGAGTACTCCTCGGAGAACCAGTCCACGACCTGCGGCGCGTAGTTGGCCTGCTGCATCGCCTGGAGCAAACGCTCGGCCGAGTTGTCGTCGGAGTACTCGGTCACGTACTGGGTGCCGTTGCCCTGCATCTCCTGCACGATCGCCCCGTAGTTGGCGTTCGTCGGCGTGGTGGGGATGCCGGCGGCCGGCGTGTACTTGAAGCCGTCGCTCGAGTAGGCGGCGATCTCGTGCGCGGCCTGCGTCTGGGTGGCGGGCACCTGCAGATAGATCATTGCCGCGTGCTGGATCGCGTTGGGGTAGAGCGACTTCAGGTAGTTGGCCGGCCCGAGCGCCCAGTAGTGGTCGTTGCCGGGGCTGGCGCCGAAGATGTCGGCCGTGCCGCCGGCGGCCGCCGTCGACACCTCGGCCGCCATGGTGGGGATGCCGCAGCTGCCCACGGCCTGGGCGCTCCCGTCGTCGAAGCCCGACGCATTGCCGACCATGGCGAAGTCGCTCGAGCACGCCTGGGTCGCGTCGGCGTTGTTGGTGCCCGAGTCGTTGCCGTCGTCGAAGGGTTGCACCTTGATCTGGCGGCCACAGATGCCGCCGGTGCTGTTCACGTACGCGGCCCACGCCTCGGTGGCCTGCTGGGCGCTCTGGGTCAGGCCGGGCGCGACGCCGCTGATGCTGGCGATGTTGCCGACGGTGATGGTCGTGGCGGTGACCCCGGTCGCAGTGGCGCCGCCGTTGCCGCCGGCCGGCGCCTGGTTGCCGTTGGCCCCGCAGACGCCCGACGCGCCGGCCGCGCCGGCCAGGTTGGCCTGGCTGCCCGCGGCGGCGGCGCCGCCGCGTCGCGCCGTGGGCGCCCGACGTGCCGCCGCCGCCGATGCCGCCGCTGGCCAGCGCGGTCCCGCCCGACGAGCAGGCGGTCGTGCTGGTCGTCGTGCTCGACGACGGGGGCTTGGAGCCCGACTTCGACTTCGCCGCGGTCGTCGACGTGGTGCTGGACGAGCTCGACGACGCGCAGGGCGTCGAGGAGCCCGAGCCGAGCGCTTCGGTGCCCGTGCCCCCGACCCCGGTGCCCGAGCCCGAGGTCCCCGAATGCCCGAACGCGCCCTGGGCCAACGCCGCCTGTTGGCCGGACAGCCGTGAGCCGCAGGCCGACGCCATCAGGGCCAGGACGGCGACGGACACGGCGACGGCGACGCGCCGGCGGCTACGGGTACCGATGCGGTTGCGGACGACGCTCATCGCGCGTGCTCCTCGTGGTCGGTGCGCCGCGCCTCGTCGAGGCTGCGCAGAATGCGCTCGAGCCGGTCGACCGAGCGCACGATGGCCAGCGCGTTGCGGCGCTCCTCTTCGATCTGGCGCATGCTCCAGGCGCTCCGCACCAGGACGCCGCCGCCGATCACCAGCGCGACGCCGAGCAGCCCGCCGGAGATCATGTAGGGGATCTCCTCGTAGAGGTACGGGCTGTTCGACGCGCCGTACCAGCCGAGCAGGATGAGCACGAAGCCGAAGACGATGAGCGCCATGCCGATCCACTCGAGCCACTTGCGCACGTTGCGGCTGCTGCGGCCGGGGCGCGCCCGGTCCACGACGGCGGCCAGGCGCTGCAGGCGGCTCGGCACGGGCGTGGCGCCGTTCGGCTCCCCCTCGGGCACCGCCGCGGCGGGCGGCACGACGACGGGCCCGGCGAGCCCGCTGATGTCGGGCGTTGCGCTCACCCGGGTGACCTCACCCGGGTCGGGGCGGTCAGACGACTTTCCGAATATGGGCATCAGCCGAATCCTCCGAAGTCAGACAATTCGTCGGGTGTGACGGTGAAGCGCTCCATGAGCGGGTCCCCGTCCGAACAGGTGGTGCCGAGGGCGTCGGTGAGGTCGTCCGCCCGCTTGTACAGATAGGCCAACGCGGCGGCCGCCAGCAGGCCGAGCAAGATGAGGGCGGCACCGATCCCCTTGAAGGTCTCCCCCACGGTGGACGTCTGGGGCGACAGGGTCGGCGAGGAGCCCGTGCCGTTGCCACCCGAGGGCGACGAGCCCAAGGAGCTGCCGGTGTTGCCGGCGAAGCTGCTGCCGAGGCCGGTGCCGGTGTTGCCGGTGAAGCCGCTGCCCGTGCTCCCGGTGCTCGAGGCGCCGGTCGAGGTGGACGAGCCGGCGCCGGCGCCCGTGCTGCCCGAGTTCCCGGCGACGAAGTTGGGCGACGCCGTCGAGTTCACCTGCACGCGGCCGAAGTACAGGGTGATCAGCTGCTCGTTGGGGATGGCGACGGGCAGCTGCGAGATGATCTTCGGCGGGAACAGCGAGGCGAACTTGTTGGCCGCAGTGTCGAGCGAGTTGAGGTTGATCTGGATCTCCAGCCCGTCGAGCTCCCGACTGGCCGAGGCGCCGCTCACCTTGTCGGTGGGATTGGTGACGGCGACCGTGATGCCGAGCTCCTTGAGCAGCGTGTTGAGCGCGGAGACCGGGAGCGCCCCGAGGGACTTGCTGCTGGGCGCTTGGATCCCGTCGGCGGTGACGGAGATCTGCTCGCCGGCGATCGAGATGTTCTGCACCTGGGTCGAGCCGGTCACTTTGCCCGTGGTGCCGTCGGAGCTCGCCGTGGCCGTCGACGTGATGCTGCCGATGGAGATGAACCCGCCGAGCAGCGAGATGCCCCCGACGGTGGCGGTCGCGGTGGCGGTCGCGGTCGTGGACGGGGCCTGCGACGAGGAGGTGGCCGACATCACGCCCACGCCGAGGATGCCCGAGGTCCCGGCGAGCACGTTGCCCGTGCCCGAGGGGGCCTGCTGCGTGGCGTCGCCGCCGTTGGAGCCGGCGATGGCCGAGTCGTTGCCGATCGTCGCGGTGGCGTTGTTCCCGTTGGTCGTGCTCTGCGCGTCCATGTTGAGGCCGGGGACGTCGGTGGCCGCGGTGTTCGGCGCCTGCGGGAAGTTGCTCACGGCCTGGATGGGCCAGGCCGGCGCCGGCGGCAGCGGCACGCCGGGCACCAGTAGCGCGAGCTCCGGGCCGGCGTTGGCGACGACCTGGCCGGGGTAGAGCGTCGACGCCGTGGCCGAGCCGGTCGGGCCGAAGTTGTCGGTCGTCGCCGCGTAGCCCTCGTCGAACTCGAGCGACGGCGTGGCGGGCACGGGGAAGTTGGGCTGCTCGTACTGCGCGGAGATGGACTCGCCGAGCGCGCTCGACGGTGAAGCCGCCCAGCGTGTTGTCCGCACCGGCCGGACCGTTGGAGAACGCAACGGCGAGCAGGCCGGAGCCGCCGGTCACGAGGAGGGCGGACGAGGCGGCCAGGACGACGAGACGGCGCAGCGCCCCGAAGCGGCGCCCGAGCGGCGACGGGGTGTTCATGCCGCCGTCCCTCCGAGATAGGCGTCGGCCAGGTCGTCGGGCAGCTCGTCCGGCTTGCCCGCGGCGACGATGCGGCCCTGCACCACGACGGCGACGTCGGTGGCGACGCCGAGCGCCGTCGCCGCGAACTGCTCAGCGAGGATCACGGCCACGCCCTCGTCCGCGATCTGCTTCACCAGTTCGTAGAGCTCGGCGACGATCATCGGCGCCAACCCCATGGAGATCTCGTCGAGCAGCAGCACGGCGGGCTCGACGCTCAGGGTGCGCGCCATGGCCAGCATCTGCTGCTCGCCGCCCGAGAGCGTGCCCGCCACCTGGTGGCGCCGCTCGGCCAGGCGGGGGAAGCGACCGAACGCCATCTGCTCGACATGGGCGCGCGACGGGCCGGCGTAGGTCATGAGCCGGAGGTTCTCGGTCACGGTCAGGTTGGGGAAGATGCCGCGCCCGTCGGGCAGCGTGCACAAGCCGGCGCGGGCCAGGGCATCGGGGTGCGTGCCGTTGGCGTGGCGGCCGAGGACGTGGAAACAGCCCTTCGTCGGCTCCATCTGGCCGCTCGCCACGCGCAGCGTCGTCGACTTGCCTGCCCCGTTGGGGCCGAGGAGCGCGAGGACGGAGCCCGTCGCCACGGCCAGGTCGATGCCGTGGAGCACCTCGATCTGCCCGTAGGCGGCATGGACCCGCCGGAGCTCGAGCACCGGGGGCAGCGCCTTGCCCGCAGGCGCCGGCTCAGCCATGGGATCCCGCCGTCGCCGGTCGCGGGCACCACACCGGTGTCGCCCGCCGAGGCGCTTTCCTCGGGGTCGTCCACCGTGCCCAGGTAGGCGGCCCGCACCCGCTCGTCCGCGCGCACCTCCTCGGGCCCGCCGACCGTCAGGACGGCGCCGAAATCCAGCACGTTGATCCGGGTGCAGATGCGCATGACCAGGCCCATGTCGTGCTCCACCAGCAGAACGCCCATCCCGGCCTCGGCCAACTGGCAGAGCAGGTCGCCCAGCTCCTCGCTCTCGGTGTCGTCGAGGCCGGAGGAGGGCTCGTCGAGCAGGAGCAGGCGCGGCCGGGTGGCCAGGGCGCGGGCCAACTCGAGCAGGCGGGCCTGGCCGGTGGGGAGCGTGTCGGCCGCCCGGTCGGCCAGGTGGGACAGCCCGACCAGGGCCAGCACGCCGTCGGCGTTGGCCGCGGCGTCGGAGCGGTCCCGGGACCAGCGCCGGCGGATCTCTGCGGCGGCCAGGACGTTCTCCCGGACCGACAACGAGCCGAAGACCTCGAGCCGCTGGAACGTGCGGGCGATGCCCAGTCGGGCGCGCTGATGCGGCTTGAGCCCGGTCATGTCGGTGTCGTCGAAGGTGATCCGGCCACCGTTGAGGCTCTGAAGGCCGCAGATCGCGTTGAAGCACGTGGTCTTGCCCGCCCCGTTGGGGCCGATCAGGCCCGTGACCACGCCGGCGTCGACGTCGAGGTTGACGCCGCGCAGCGCGTGCACGCCTCCAAATCGAACTTCAGCTTCCGCCACTTGCAGAAGCGGCATCGTTCCCCCCCATTGCGGTCGGGCTGCTGTCCGGCCGCCTCCGGGCCTCGGTGCCTGAACTTTTTCCTGGTCAGACCAGGTATTTTCCGTTGCGAATTAGAACGACTTCTTGTTCGTGGACTTACGGTGTCAATTTCGGGTCGTACCCGGTGAGCGGTACCCTCAACCCCATGGAACATTCCATGGCCGAACGCCTGGCCGAGCTGGCCGAACGCAAGAACGAGGCGCTCCACGCCGGCAGCCCACGGGCCGTCGAGCGTCACCACGCCAAGGGGAAGCTGACCGCCCGCGAGCGCATCGAGTACCTGCTCGACGACGGGTCCTTCCAGGAGCTCGACATGCTGGCCCGGCACCGGGCCCACGGCATGGGGCTGGAGGACAACCGCCCGTACACAGACGGCGTCGTGACCGGTTTCGGGACCATCGACGGACGCCGGGTCTGCCTGTTCAGTCAGGACTTCACCGTCTTCGGTGGCGCGTTGGGCGAGGTCTTCGCCGAGAAGATCCACAAGGTCATGGACCTCGCCGCGTCGACCGGGGTGCCGATGATCGGCCTCAACGACGGCGCCGGCGCCCGCATCCAAGAGGGCGTCGTGTCACTGCACTCCTACGGCGGCATCTTCCACCGCAACGTGGCCGCGTCGGGCGTCATCCCCCAGATCAGCGTGATCCTCGGGCCCTGTGCCGGCGGCGCCGTCTACTCACCGGCCATGACGGACTTCATCTTCATGGTGCAAGGCACGTCGCAC
Source organism: uncultured Acidimicrobiaceae bacterium (assembly GCA_963769095.1). Classification (GTDB taxonomy): domain Bacteria; phylum Actinomycetota; class Acidimicrobiia; order Acidimicrobiales; family RAAP-2; genus Bog-473. Next base: position 48,346 of record CAVYKO010000008.1, on the reverse strand, counting down.
ATGTTCATCACCGGTCCCGACGTCGTGAAGACCGTGACCGGCGAGGACGTGACGCTCGAAGAGCTCGGTGGTGCCATGAGCCACGCCACCAAGTCCGGCGTCGCCACCTTCGTCGCGCCCGACGAGAAGGCCTGCCTCGACGACGTGCGCCACCTGCTGTCGTTCCTTCCGTCCAACAACCTCGAAGAGCCACCGATCGAGCCGACGGGCGACGAGCCGGACCGCGAGGTGACCGAACTCCTCGACTTCCTGCCCATGTCGCCGAACCAGCCCTACGACATGAAGAAGATCATCGCCGCGGTCGTCGACGACGGCGAGTACTTCGAGGTGCACCGGCACTGGGCGATGTCGATCACGTGCGGGTTCGCCCGCATGAACGGCCGCGTCGTCGGCATCGTGGGCAACCAGCCCGCCGTGCTGGCGGGCGTGCTGGACATCGACTCCTCCGAGAAGGCCTCGCGCTTCGTGCGCACGTGCGACGCGTTCAACATCCCGCTGCTCACCTTCGTCGACGTGCCCGGGTTCCTCCCCGGCACCGACCAGGAGTACGGCGGGATCATCCGCCACGGCGCCAAGCTCCTCTACGCCTACTGCGAGTCGACCGTCCCGCGCATCCAGATCATCACGCGCAAGGCCTACGGCGGCGCCTACGTCGTCATGAACTCCAAGTCGATCGGGGCCGATCTGGCCTTCGCCTGGCCCTCGGCCGAGCTCGCCGTCATGGGACCCAACGGCGCGGTGGACATCGTCTACCGGCGCGAGCTGGCCGAGGCGACCGACCCGGTGCAGCGCCGAGCCGAGCTGATCGACGAGTACACCGAGCGTTACGCCAACCCCTACATCGCGGCCGAGCGCGGCTACATCGACGACGTGATCTCGCCGGCCGACACGCGGGCCGTCATCTGCCGGAGCCTCGACATCCTGGCCTCCAAGCGCGAGGAGCTGCCGCGGCGCAAGCACGGCAACGTGCCGCTGTGAGCGCGGCCGCCATCGACCCGGCCCGGCTCACCCTGCGGCCACCGCCCGTCCCCGATCCCGCCGTGCTGGCCGCCATCGCCTCGGCCGTGCAGCTGGCCTGGCCGCGCCCGCCCGAGCCCGACGCTCAGGACCCGATCCACGAGGCCTGGCGCTTCAGCGGGCGGTGGTGGAACAAGCCGGTGCCGATCAGCCGCGACCGGCCCTGGGCCCGCCGCTGACGGTCTACGTCGACGACTGGCGTCAGCCGGCCACCGTGCGCGGGCGGGCCGACCGCTGGTCACATCTGCTGGCCGACGACCCGGACCAACTGCATGCCATGGCGGAGGCGCTCGGCATTCCCGCGGCGGGCGTACCAGCTGCACCGGCGCTCGGAGGCGTTGAACCACTACGACCTGCCCGAGAGCCTCCGCCGGCGCGCCATTGCGCTCGGTGCCGTCCCGGTGACGTGGCGCCAGATGGCGCGCCTTACGCGGGAGTGGCGGCGCGCTGGCGCTCGGCCAGCGCCAGCAGATCCTCCATGATGTGGTCGAAGGAGTAGTCCTTGGGCGTGTAGACCGAGGCCACGCCCTTGCCTTCCAACAGCTGGGCGTCGTCGGGCGGGATGATGCCACCCACCACGACGGCGGCGGTGCTGCCTGCCGCGCGCAGGCGGTCGAGCACGTCGGGCACCAGCTCGAGATGCGAGCCCGACAGGATGGAGAGGCCGACGATGTCGACGTCCTCCTCGAGCGCGGCCGCCACGATCTCGGCGGGCGTCAGCCGGATGCCTTGGTAGATCACCTCGAACCCTGCGTCGCGCGCCGCGACCGCGATCTGCTCGGCTCCGTTCGAGTGCCCGTCGAGGCCGGGCTTGGCCACGAGGAGGCGGGGCGGCCCGCCGGTGCGCTCGGCGAGCGCCTGGGCTCGTACCCGGATCGGGGCCAGATCGTTGCGGCGTCCGACCCCGCCCCCGACCCCCGTCGGGGCGCGGAACTCGCCGAACACCTCGCGCAGGGCCCCGGCCCATTCACCGGTCGTGCCCGCCCGCATGGGCCAGCGCGATCGTCGCCTCCATGACGTTGCCGCCGGGTCCGTCGTCCTCGGCCACCCGGCGCAGATCGTCGAGCGCAGCCGCCACCTTGGGGGCGTCGCCGCTGGTCGCGCCAGCGCTCGACGTCCACGATCTGCTCGGCCTCGACGTTGTGGTCGACCTTGAGGATGTTGTCGATCTCGCCGTCGCCGAGGAGCGGCGACGGCGCCGTTTCGGTGAAGCAGTTGACGCCGACCACCTTGAGCTCGCCGGTCTCGATTCGGCGCACCCGCTCGGCCTGGCTCCGCACGAGGCGCCGCTTCAGCTCGTCGATGGCCTCGAACGCGCCCCCGAGCGCCTGGACGTCGTCGAGCTCGGCGCCGGCCGCGTCGACGAGCTCGGAGGTCTTGGCCTCGATCACCTTGGATCCCTCGAAGATGTCGTCGTACTCGAGCAGGTCGGACTCGAACGCGAGCACCTGCTGGATGCGCAGCGACCATTGCTGGTCCCACGGCCGCGGCAGCCCGAGGGCCTCGTTCCACGCCGGCAACTGCATGGCCCGCGCCCGCGCGTCCCGCGACAGCGTGACCCCGAGCGTCTCGAGGACGATGCGCTGCACGTTGTTCTCGGGCTGCTGCTCGGTCAGCCCGAGGGAATTGACCTGGACGCCGTAGCGGAAGCGCCGCAGCTTGGGATCCTCGACGCCGTAGCGCTCGCGGCAGATGCGGTCCCACATGCGGGTGAAGGCGCGGATTTTGCACGTCTCCTCGACGAAGCGGACGCTCGAGTTCACGAAGAAGCTGATGCGGCCGACGACCGCCGGAAGCTCGGCCTCGTCGACCTGGCCCGAGGCCCGCACGCCGTCGAGCACGCCGATCGCCGTGGCGAGTGCGTAGGCGACCTCCTGGACCGGCGTGGCCCCGGCCTCTTGCAAGTGGTAGCTGCACACGTTGATCGGGTTCCATTTGGGCGCGTGCCGCACCGTGTAGGCGATCGTGTCCACCGTGAGGCGCAGGCTGGGACCGGGCGGGAAGATGTAGGTCCCGCGGCTCAGGTACTCCTTGACGATGTCGTTCTGCGTGGTGCCCGCCAGCAACGCCGGGTCGACGCCGATGTCCTGGGCGTGGGCGACGTAGAGGCCGAGCAGCCAGGCGGCGGTGGCGTTGATGGTCATCGACGTGTTCATGTCCGCCATGGGGATCTGGTCGAGCAGTTCCGCCATGTGCCCGAGGTGGGCGACCGGGACGCCGACCTTGCCCACCTCTCCTGCCGCCTCGGGCGCGTCGGGGTCGTAGCCCGTCTGGGTCGGCAGGTCGAACGCGATCGACAGGCCGGTCTGCCCCTTGGCCAGGTTGTTGCGGTACAGCTCGTTCGAGGCCCGCGCCGTCGAATGGCCGGAATAAGTGCGGATCACCCAGGGCGCGTCGCGCTCCCGATCGGTTGCCATCACTTCACCTCCTGACGGGGCGGGGGCTCCATCCATTGTGCCCGTCTTTCCGGGCCGCCGATCGCGCGGTCAGCGGTTGTAGTCGTAAAAGCCCTTCTTGGTCTTGCGGCCGAGCTGGCCGGAGGTCACCAGGCGACGCAGGAGCGGCACGGCGGCGTAGTTGGGGTCCCGGTACTCCTCGTAGAGGGCGTCGAGGATGGCCAGCGACGTGTCGAGGCCGACGAGGTCGAGGAGCGCGAACGGGCCCATCGGGAAGCCGCAGCCCCCCTTCATGGCGGCGTCGATGCCCTCGCGGGTGGCCACGCCCTGTTCGAGCAGGCGCACCGCGTTGTTGAGGTAGGGAAACAACAAGGCGTTGACGACGAAGCCCGCTTGGTCCTTGACCTCGACCGGGTCCTTGCCGCATTTCTCGGCGAACGCGACCGCCGTCGTTGACCGTCGCCTCGCTCGCCGTGATCGGGCGCACCACCTCGACGAGCGCCATGGCGGGCGCTGGATTGAAGAAGTGGACGCCGCACACCAGTTCGGGCCGCCCGGTCGCCATGGCCATCTCGACCACCGGCAGCGTCGAGGTGTTCGTGGCCAGGATCGTCTCGGGCTTGCAGATGCTGTCGAGCTCGGCGAAGAGATCCTTCTTCACCGCCAGATCCTCGACGACGGACTCGATCACGAGGTCGACGTCGACCAGCTCGCCCAGGTGGGTCGTGGCGCGGACACGCCCGGCGATCTCCTTCGCCTCGGCCTCGGTCCGCTTGCCCTTCTCCACCTGCTTGGCCAGCGACTTGTCGAGGCCCGCCACCATTGCATCGGCCCCGGCCTGGCTCCGGCTGCGCAGCACGACCTCGTGGCCGTTGGCCGCCGCCACCTCGGCGATGCCCGAGCCCATGATTCCAGAACCGACAATTCCCACCCGTGTGATCGACATGGGTCTCTACGCTACTGGCCGGTAACCACCGCAGTCGAAGCCGGGACGGGCCGCTCCGGCGTGCCAAAGTGGCGCCCATGGACTCGACCGGCACGCTGGCCCTGGTGGGGGGCGACGAATGGACGGAGGGGTGCGCCTTCGACGCCACGCTGCTGGCGGCGTCCGGCGGGACCGACGTCGTGGTGCTGCCCACGGCGGCGGCCTACCAACACCCCGAGCGGGTGGTCCTGCGGGCGGCGGAGTGGTTCGCCCCTCTCGGCGCACAGGTCGAGGGGCTCATGGTGGTCGACCGGGCCTCGGCGGAGGACCCCGGCATGGCGGCCACCATCGCACGGGCCCGCTTCATCTACCTGGCCGGCGGATCGCCCCTGCACCTGCGGGCCGTGCTCAAGAAGTCGGCCGTGTTCGACGCGCTCCGGGCGGCGTGGTCGGGCGGGGCCGTGGTCGCCGGGGCCGGCGCGGGAGCGATGGTGCTCACCGATCCGATGGTCGATCCGCGCGGTGGTGCGCTGACGCTCGGGCTCGGGCTGGTGGACAACCTCACCGTCGTCCCTCACTTCGGCGACGAACACGACGACGCCCACGGCCAGAAGCTCGAGCGGACGGTCGCCATGGCGCCGGCGGCGTTGCCGGTCGTCGCGCTGCCCGCCCGCACGGCGCTGCTCCGCGACGGCGGTGGCGAGTGGCGCGCCGAGGGCGTCGGGACGCCGGTGGTGTTCGTCGGCGGGGCCCAGACCGATGGCCTGACCGCCCTCGCGGGCTGAGAGCGAGCTCAGTCCTTCTCTTCGACGGTGACGCTCTCGATCACGACGCGCTCTTTCGGGGTGCCCGACCGGCTGCCGATCGCGTCGATCTTGGTGACGATGTCGAGCCCGCTGACCACCTCACCGAAGAGGGAGTAGAGGGGCGGCAGGCGCACGCCGTCCGCGCCGCTGATCACGAAGAACTGGCTGCCGTTGGTGTCGGGCCCTGCGTTGGCCATGGCCAGCGAGCCCACCTGGTAGCGGCCCGCCTGGGGCAGCTCGTCGGCGAAGCGGTAGCCGGGCCCGCCCGAACCCGACCCCGTGGGGTCACCGCCCTGGAGCACGAAGCCCGGGATGATGCGGTGGAACACGATGCCGTCGAAGTAGTGGTAGCGCGCCAGGAAGACGAAGCTGTTGACCGTGCGCGGCGCGGCCAGCGGGTCGAGGTTGATCACCATCGTCCCGTGCGACGTGACCATGGTGGCCACGTAGCGCTTGGCGGTGTCGATGAGCATCGGCGGCTCCTCGTCGAACTTCCGCTGCTGCGGGCTCGAGCCGTCGGGGTTGGGCGGGGTGGGGGTCGCCATGCGGGCTCCTCAGGATTCGTGAATGGTGACGGACAGGATGCGCTGGGTCACGTCGGGTGGGATGCCCGCCGCGGACCCTTGCTGGTTGATGGTTTGCACGACGTTCTCACCCGACGACACCAGGCCGAAGAGGGTGTACGTGTTCGGCAGGGTCTCGCCTTGGGGCCCGGCCACGATGAAGAACTGGTCGCCGCTGATGCCGGCGGACGAGGCTGCCATCGCCACCGAGCCGACGGGGTACGCCGGGCTGGTGGCGGTGCCCGTCGGGGGCAGGTTCTCGGGCGGCAGGGTGTAGGGCAACCCGCCCGAGTTCGTCTGCGCGGGATTCCCGGTCTGATTGACGAATCCGGGGATGACGCGGAAGAACGAGTTGCAGTGGAAGTAACCCTTGTTGGCCAGGAACACGAAGTTGTTCACCGTCTTGGGCGCGGCCTTGGCGTTGAGCGCGATGTCGAACGTGCCCGTCGTCGTCACCACGGTCGCGGAGTACGCCTTGGTGGTGTCGATCGTCATCGGCGGCGCCGACGCGTAGGTCTGGTGGTTGGCCGGCGTCTTGGGACTGGCCGGGCAGCCCGCCTTGACGGCGGCGTCGTTCGCCTTCTTCTGCAGCTCGGCGTTCGTCTTGGCCTTGCCGGCCAGCGTGGTCGTCGTGGTCGATTTGGCGTTCTTGTTGTTCCCGCTCGAGACGAGGAAGACGATGCCGATGATCACGCCCGCCACGACCACCACGATGATCCCGTTGCGGATCTGCCGGCGGCGCTTCTGCGCCTTGGCCTCGGCCGCCAGGCGGGCCTCCCGGGCGGCGCGCTGACGGGCTCGCTTGTCGCTGGGCACGGGCGCAGACCCTACCCAATCCCTGGGGGGCCTTCGGATCGCCGTCGCCGGGGCCCGCGGGGCATCCCCGGTGCCTCCGGGTGCGCCCTCAGCCAGGGCCGACGCCAATCGGGCCCATGCGCAGTCGGTAGCCTGCATCGGATGCCGCTGGTCGTGCAGAAATTCGGGGGTACCTCCGTCGGCGACGCGGACAGGGTCCGGGCCGTGGCCGACCACATCGCGCGGACCCGCCGGCAGGGTGCCGACGTGGTCGCCGTGGTCAGCGCCATGGGCAAGACGACCGACGACCTCATCCACCTGGCCGACACGGTGAGCACGACCCAACCGCCCCGCGAGTACGACATGCTCGTCAGTACCGGCGAGCGGATCTCCATGTCGCTGCTGGTCATGGCGCTGGCCGACCTGGGGGTGGAGGGACAGTCGTTCACCGGGAGCCAGGTCGGGATCATCACCGACAACGACCACACCCGGGCCAAGATCAAAGAGGTCAAGGGCGACCGGCTTCGCGAGGCGCTGGCCGCCGGCAAGGTCCCGGTCGTGGCGGGGTTCCAGGGCGTGTCCGCCGAGCGCGAGATCACCACGCTCGGCCGCGGCGGGTCCGACGCCACCGCGGTTGCGCTGGCGGCGGTCCTCAAGGCCGACGTCTGCGAGATCTACACCGACGTCACGGGCGTGTTCACGGCCGACCCGCGCATCGTGCCCGAGGCCCACCGCATCAATCGGATCTCGTTCGACGAGATGCTCGAGATGGCGGCCACCGGCGGGCGCGTGCTCATGCTGCGCGCCGTGGAGTTCGCCCGCAACCACAACGTGCCGCTGCACGTCCGCAGCAGCTTCACCTGGGAGCCCGGGACCTGGGTGGTCGAGGAGGATGCAGACATGGAAGAAGCCGTCGTCACCGCCGTCACCCATGACACGTCGGAGGCCAAGGTCACGGTCAGCGGTGTCCCGGACCGGCCCGGAGTGGCCGCCAGCCTGTTCCGAGCGCTGGCCGACAAGTCGATCAACGTCGACATGATCGTGCAGAACACCTCGGCCCACGGGACGACCGACATCTCGTTCACGGTGCCCAACGACGACCTGGCCGTCGCGGTGGAGACCGCGCAGGCCCACGCGAGCGAGCTCGGCGCCTCCGGGGTGACGTCGGCGGCCGACGTGGCCCGGGTCTCCCTGATCGGCGTGGGCATGAAGTCGCACCCCGGCATCGCCGCCACCATGTTCGAGACCCTGGCCAACGAGCGCATCAACATCGACATGATCTCGACGTCGACGATCAGGACCTCGTGCATCGTCGCCGAGGCGGACGTCGAGCGGGCCGTGCGCAGCCTCCACGGCGCGTTCGACCTGGGGTGATGGCACCGAAGGCGCCGGCCGCGCGGACCCTGTGGCTGCTGCGGCACGCCAAGACCGTGGCCGACCCGCCGCCCGGCGGCTCCGACTTCGACCGGGTGCTGGCGCCGCGGGGGCGTCGCGACGGCAACGCCCTGGGGAAGCTGTTCGCCGGAACCGGCGAGGGACTGGGGCCTGCGTTGCGGCGCGTGCCGCGGCCGAAGGTCGCGCTCGTCTCGCCCGCGGCGCGGACCAGGGCCACGGCCGACCTGGTGCTGGCCCAGATGAAGGAGCCCCCCGAGTGCCGCTTCGACGACGGGCTCTACGGCGCCGACCCCGAGGAGGTGCTGGATTTCGTGCGGGGACTCGACGACGACGTCGACGCGGCCATGGTGGTCGGGCACAACCCCACGGCGCACTCGCTCTCCCAGGGACTCCTCGCACCGAGTGACAAGAAGGGGCTCTCGCTGGCGGTGCGCACCGGGTTCCCCACGTGCGCGCTCGGCGTCTACTCCTTCAAGGCCGAACGCTGGGCGGACGTCGCCGCCGGGCAGGCCAAGCTCGTTGCGCTGATGGCCCCGCCCTACGCGGGCTGAGGCAGGCTGCGGTCAGCTCGGCTCAGAGCGCACGCAGGATGGCGGCGTCTCCCTGCCCGCCGCCACCGCACAGCGCCACCGCGGCCGTCGACTCGCCGCGCCGGCGCAGCTCGAGCAGCGCGGTGAGCGCAACCCGGGCCCCGGACATGCCGACCGGGTGCCCCAACGCGATGGCGCCGCCGTTGACGTTGACCTTGCTCTCGTCGATCCCGAGGTCGTCCACCGAGGCCAGGCCGACGGCCGCGAAGGCCTCGTTGATCTCGAAGAGGTCGATGGCGCCCAGGTCCGTCCCTGCCTTCTGGGCGGCCTTCAGGATCGCCCGTGAGGGCTGGGTGAGCAGCGAGTTGTCGGGTCCCGCCACCATGCCGTAGCCGGCGATCTGGCCGAGCGGCGCGACGCCGAGCTCCTTGGCCTTGTCGGCCGACATCACGATGACCGCGCACCCGCCGTCGGAGATCTGCGACGAGTTGCCCGCCGTGATCGTCCCGCTCTTGTCGAAGGCCGGCCGCAACGCGCCGAGCGACTCCGCGGTCGTGCCGGGGCGCACGCCCTCGTCGGTGTCGACCAGGATCGGGTCGCCCTTGCGCTGGGGCACCTCGACCGGGACGATCTCCTCGGCGAGGCGGCCGTCCTTGATCGCGGCGGCGGCCTTCTCGTGGCTCGCGGCGGCGAACGCGTCCTGGCGCTCCCGCGAGACCTTCGCCGTGTTCTGGTTGTGCTGCTCCGTCGAAAGGCCCATGGCGATGTGGTCGAACGAGTCGGTGAGCCCGTCGTACATCATGGAGTCGACCAGGGTGGCGTCGCCGAGGCGGAACCCGGCCCGGGCGCCCGGCAGCAGGTGCGGGGCCTGGGTCATCGACTCCATGCCGCCGGCCACGACGATGTCGGCGTCGCCGGCGCGGATCATCTGGTCGGCCAGGTAGATCGTGTTGAGGCCCGAGAGGCACACCTTGTTGATGGTGTTGGCCGGGACGGTCATGGGGATGCCCCCCTTGACGGCCGCCTGGCGCGCCGTGATCTGGCCCTGGCCGGCCAGGATGACCTGGCCCATGAGGACGTAGTCGACCTGGTCGGGGGCCACGCCGGCCCTCCGCATCGCCTCGGCGATGGCGAAGCCGCCGAGGTCCATGGCCGTCAGGCTGGCGAACGCGCCCGACAGCTTCCCGATCGGGGTCCGAGCCCCTGCGACGATGACGGCCTCAGCCATTCCCTGCACCTCCGGGTTGTCCACCGGCCTGGTTACCGGCCGGAAACTCCATCGTACCGGCCAACTATCGTCGGGTCACATGAGCGAGATCCTCAGTGCAGTCGTCGCGGGCGCGCCCGCCGAAGAGCTGGCCACACTCGAAATGCCCGACCACTACCGGGCGGCCCTGGTCAAGCGCAGCGAAGTGGACATGTTCGAGGGCCTGGAGTCCTCCGAGAAGGACCCCCGGCGGTCCCTCCACGTCGAGGAGGTCGCGCTCCCCGAGCTGGCCCCCGACGAGGCCTACGTGGCGGTGATGGCGTCCGCCATCAACTTCAACACGGTCTGGACCTCCATCTTCGAGCCCCTGCCCACGTTCGGCTTCCTCGACCGCCTGGCCAAGGAGGGCCCCTGGGCCGCCCGCCACGCCCTCGACTACCACGTGGTCGGCTCCGACGCCTCGGGCGTCGTCCTGCGCACGGGCTCGCAGGTGCGCAACTGGAAGGTCGGCGACAAGGTCACCATCCACTGCAACTACGTCGACGACCAGGACCCCTCGGCGCACGACGACTCCATGCTGGCGGCCAACCAGCGCATCTGGGGCTTCGAGTCGAACTTCGGCGGCCTGGCCGACATCACGCTCGTGAAGGCCAACCAGATCATGCCGAAGCCGGCCCACCTGAGCTGGGAAGAGGCGGCCATCAACGCGCTGTGCAACTCCACGGCGTACCGCATGTTGGTGTCGCCGAACGGGGCGCGCATGTCCCAGGGGGACAAGGTGCTCGTCTGGGGCGCCAGCGGCGGCTTGGGCAGTTACGCGGTGCAGCACGTGCTGAACGGCGGCGGCACACCGATCGGCGTCGTGTCGTCGCCCGAGAAGGTGAAGCTGCTGAACGACCTCGGGGTCGAGGCGGTCATCGACCGCAAGGCGGCCAACTACAAGTTCTGGGCCGACGAGCACACCCAGGACGAGTCGGAGTGGCGCCGCTTCGGCAAGGACATCCGGGGCCTGGTGGGCGCCGAGCCCGAGATCGTCTTCGAGCACCCGGGCCGCCAGACGATGGGCGCGTCGGTCTTCGCCTGCAAGCGGGCGGGCACGGTCGTGACGTGCGCGGCGACGTCGGGCTACATGATCGAGTACGACAACCGCCACCTGTGGATGAAGCTCAAGACGATCAAGGGCTCGCACTTCGCCAACTACCGCGAGGCCTGGGACGCCAACCAGCTGATCCGCGACGGCAAGGTGCTGCCGCCGCTGTCCGCCGTCTACCCGCTCGAGCAGGTCGGTGAGGCGGCATACCAGGTCCACCACAACCTGCACGAAGGCAAGATCGGCGTGCTGTGCCTGGCGCCGGCCGAGGGGCTCGGCATCGACGACCCCGAGTTCCGGGCCAAGGTGGGCGAGGACCGCATCACGCTGTTCCGGAGGCACGGGGCGTGAAGGACCTGCTGACCGAGATCGACCACGTCGCCATCGCGGTCAACGACCTCGAGGCGGCCATCGCCTGGTACGCCGAGGTGTTCGGTGCCACCGTCGACCACCGCGAGAAGGTGGAGTCCGACGGGGTCGAGGAGGCCCTGTTGAAGGTGGCCGACTCCTACGTGCAGCTGCTCACGCCGACGCGCGACGACTCGCCGGTGGCGAAGTACCTGGCCTCGAAGGGCGAGGGCCTCCACCACATCGGCTACCGGGTCGACGACTGCGCGGTGGCGCTCCAGGCGGTCAAGGACGCCGGGGGTCGCGTCATCGACGAGGCACCGCGGCCCGGCTCGCGTGGGACGACGGTGGCGTTCGTGCACCCGAAGACGTCGTTCGGGACGTTGATCGAATTGGTGCAGGAGTAGCGGAGCAGATCCGCGTCGTCGGCGGTCAGGTGCCGACGTTGAAGATCTCCCATTTCCCCGGTAGGCCCTTGAGGGCGTGCTGCCCCACCCCCGCGAAGGGAATTTGACTGCCGGCGACAAGGTCGGTCACTGTCCGCGAGACGTACACGCACCCGGGCGGCGCGAGCGCGCCGACGTGTGCGGCGGCGTGGACCGCCACACCAGCCACGTCGTCACCTCGGGCCATGATCTCGCCGGCGTGCACCCCCGCCCGCATTTCGAGGCCAAGGCGGCCGATCTCCTCCCGGAGATCGACGGCGTAACTGATCGCCTGCGCCGGGCCCTGAAAGGCGCAGAGCGTGCCGTCCCCCGTGCACTTCACCAGCTGCCCCCCATGAGCCTCGGCCAGTCGGCGGGCGGCCGCGTCGTGCGTGTCCAGCAGGGCGGTCCAGCGGAGATCCCCGAGCCGCGTCAGCGCCTCCGTCGAGCCGACGATGTCGGTAAAGACGATGGCCGCAAGCCGACGGGCATCGACCGCCTTGGTTGACTCCTCCCGTCCGACGAACCAGCCGATCGGGCCGGCCACGCTGTCGGCGGACCCGGCCCATGGCATGTGGTCGTTGCCGGGCAGCTCCACCAGGACGCAGTCGGGGATCCGGTCGGCCTGGTAGCGGCCGTTGCCCGCCGGCACGGCGGGGTCATTGCGATGCTGCACGACCAGAGTGGGGATGCTCACCAGTTCGAGAAGGTGGCGCGCGTCGGTGGCGAAGACCTGCTCGGTCTGCAACCGCGCCTGCCCGGGAGAGCACGCTCCCTGCTCCAGGCGGGCCCAGCGTTCCCGCCCGTCGGGCAGTGCCGCGAACGACGGAGCGAACCAGTCCATGGTCCAGCCCGTCCCCCACTGCGTGTGAATCTGCTCGGCGAACCAATCGACGGAGGCATCGTCGAGACCTTGGGGAAAGTCGGGCGCCCAGCGCACGCGGGGCGCCGTGTTGATCAGGATCAACCCCCGAAAGCGTTCCGGCTGCGTCGTGACGGCGAGCAGGGCGACCGGGCCACCGTCGTGGGTTGCCGCGACGAACGGGCGATCGAGGTCGACCTCATCGAGGACGGCGAGCGCATCGGCCACCCGATCTTCGAGTGTCAGTGGGCGCCCTTGCTCGAGCGGATCGGACATTCCGGCGCCCCGCTGTTCGAACGTGACGAGACGCGTGAACTGCGAGAGCTCCCGGAAGAACTGCGACGCCGTGGGGTCGGCCCAGGCCACCGACGTACCGGAGCCTCCCGCCATGAGCAGGAGCCCGACGCCGGAACCGGCGACCTGGTAGGCCAGGCTGGCCTCGTCCCGGCGGGCGTAGTGCACCGGCGGGGCGTCCATGCCTGCAGTCTGACCCGCTCAGAACGGGCGCGTCGGGGCGCCGGCCCCGACGATCACGACCCCTGGTTCGACCAGAACCCGCCTGGGTCGTACTGGGGCGTCTGCCAGAACACCTCGATCCGCGTCACCAGTCCGTCGCGGTCGAGACTGAAGGCGTACGCCTCTTCGAGGTGCAGGGGCTGGTTGGGGTAGCCGAGGTGCTCGGTCACCCGCGCGAAGGCGGACCGCCCGTCGACCGAGTAGGTCACGAGGTGCACGTCGTTTCGGTAGTCCTCGGGCACCGCTTCTTCGAGCAGGGCGACGTAGCGGTCCCGGCCGGCGATCCGGTCGCCGAAGGGACCGACCCGTTCGACCTCGTGGGCCACGTCCTTCTTCAGGGAAACCCAGTCCCGCGCGCTGAGGTGGTCGAAGAAACGCTCGACGACACCGCTCACGATGCACCATCGCCCGGCGCCACCGCCAGGACCCGGCCCGGGTTCGAGCCGCCGACCCAGACGCCGGTGGGCACCGACAGGAGCACCCGCGGGTCGGTGCCGACGCCGTGCGCCTTCGACCCGGGCGGCGGCGACACCGTCCGCACGGTCTGTGCGGTGCCGTCGCCCACGTAGACGTCGCCACCCGACACCGCCACCGTGAGCGGGTCCCCGCCGACATGGAAGGTCTGCGTCACGAACAGTCCCGCCGCCGACACCTCCGAGACCGTCCCGTCCTGCGCGTTGGCCACCCAGACCGCACCGTTGCCCGTGGCCACCCCGATCGGCCCCTGCCCCACCTGCACGGTCTTCTGCTGGGGCCCGGCCGTCCCCGCCGGTGGTGTGACGCGGGTCAGCAGGTTCGTGGTGCCCGTCACCCACAGCGACCCGTATCCCGCGGCGACACGCACCGCGCCCGCCAGCACGTCCACCGGCGTCCCCGCCGTGGCGGTGCGCAGGTCGACCGGCGTCAGCTCGTGCGTCCTCGAGCGACGTCACCCAGACGTCGTGGCCCAGCACGGCCATGCTGGTCGGCCCGGTCGGCACCGGGACGCTCCGCTGGATGAGCAACGTGGACGGATCGACCTCGACGACCTGGTCGTCGACGGCGTCGGCGACCCACAGGTGGCCGTTCGCCAGCACCATGGCCACCGGGCGTCCCGGCAGGTGCACCGAGTGCTGCTCCTTGCCCGTCGCCGGGTCGAATCGCACCAGGAGGTCGCGCAGGTCGTCGGTGACCCAGGCCGACCCCCCCTGCTCGGCCAGCGCGGACGCCGCCGGCAGCGTGAGGAGCGTCCGCGTCGTGAGCGCGGCGTGCTGGCTCGACGACGTGCCCGTCGTGGCGGGCGACGGCGTGCCCGACGACGTCAGCAGCAGCGGCACCGCGATGCCGGCCCCGACCACGATGAGCACCGCGACCGACGCCCAGGCGATCCGCCGCCGGCGGCGGTCCCCGCGGCCGCCACGTCCGCCACGTCCCTGCGACGGCGCGCGTCGGGCGCGGTCCTGCTTGCTCTGTTCGAGCCGGCGCTGCCGGCGGTTCTTCTGGGCCACCCGCTAGCGGAGCGTGCGCTCCAGCAGCTCGAGCACCCGGGAGACCTGCTCGGAAACCGTCCCCGAGCTGGGCGAGAGCACCAGGTCGGGGCTGGGCGGCTCCTCGTAGTCCGAGTCGATCCCGGTGAAGCCGGGCAACTGGCCCGCCCGCGCCCGGGCGTAGAGGCCCTTGGGGTCGCGCCGCTCGCACTCCTCGAGCGAGGTGGCCACGTGGATCTCGATGTACGGGAGCCCGGCGTCGTCGTGCAACATGCGGATGAGCCGCCGGTCCTCGACGAACGGGCAGATCAGCGCGATGAGCGCCAGCGAGCCCGACTCGGCGAACATGCGTGCCACCTCACCGGCGCGGCGCACGTTCTCCTTGCGGTCCTGATCGGAGAAGCCGAGGTCGCCGTTGATGCCGTGGCGCAGGTTGTCGCCGTCGAGCAGGAAGGCGTGGCGCCCGCTCTGCACGAAGGCCTCCTCGACCCCGGCCGCGATCGTCGACTTGCCGGCACCCGACAGCCCCGTGAAGAGCACGGTCGCGCCCTGGGCGCCGAGCGCGCTGTAGCGATCGTGCCGGGTGAGGCGGCCCCGGTGGCGGACGACGTTGGGGCTGGCGTGCGTCGTGGCGAGGACCCGGATGACGCCGGCGCCCGACGTCGCGTTCGTCTGCGGGTCGATGACGATGAAGCTGCCCGTCGTCCGGTTGGTGCCGTAGTCGTCCACCAGCAGCGGCTCGGTGCTGCGGAACGACACGCGACCGATCTCGTTCAGGTCGAGCGTCGTGCTTTCGACGCGGCGTAGGCCGTTGATGTCGAGTCGGTACTGCAGGGACTCCACCGTCGCCCGCACCGTCCGCGTGCTGTGCTTGAGGAGGTAGGTGCGCCCGACGGCGAGCGGGGCGCGCTCGTCCATCCAGCAGACCGTCGCCTCGATGTCGTGCGAGTTGGTCGGCCGGTTGTTGGGCCGGCACAGCACATCGCCGCGCGACATGGCGATGTCGTCGTCCAGGGTCACGACGACGGCCATCGGAGGGAAGGCCTCGGCCACCTCGCCGTCGGCGGTCACGATCGACTCGATGCGCGACGTCGTGCCGGTCGGGAGCACCAGCACTTCGTCGCCCGGGCGCAGGACGCCGCTCGCCACCGTCCCGGCGTAGCCGCGGAAGTCCGGGTTGTCCGGCGTCTGGCTCCTGATCACGTATTGCACCGGGAACCGCGGGTCGATGAAGTTCTCGTCGCTGCCGATGTAGACCGATTCGAGGTGGTTGAGCAGGGGCGATCCGTCGTACCACCACATAGCCTCGGAGCGCTGCACCACGTTGTCACCCTTCAGCGCCGAGATCGGGATGAAGGTGATGTCGTGCACGTTCAGGCGGGCCGCGAACTCCATGAAGTCCGACTCGATCCGCTCGTACTGCTCGCGGTCCCAGTCGATCAGGTCCATCTTGTTGACGCAGACGACCATGTGCGGGACGCCCAGCATGGAGGAGAGAAAGGCGTGGCGCCGCGTCTGCTCGATCACGCCCTTGCGGGCGTCGATCAGGATGAGCGCCACGTGCGCCGTCGAGGCGCCGGTCACCATGTTGCGGGTGTACTCCGTGTGGCCGGGCGTGTCGGCGATGATGAACTTGCGCTTGGGCGTGGCGAAGTACCGGTAGGCCACGTCGATGGTGATGCCCTGCTCGCGCTCGGCCCGCAGGCCGTCGGTGAGCAGGGCCAGGTCGGTTTCGGGATTGCCGCGCTGCTCGCTGGTGCGGCGGATCGACTCGAGCTGGTCCTCGAAGATCCCCTTGGCGTCGTAGAGCAGCCGCCCGATCAGGGTCGACTTGCCGTCGTCGACCGAGCCCGCGGTGGCCAGGCGCAAGAGCTCCATCAGAAATATCCCTCGCGCTTGCGGTCCTCCATGCCGGCCTCGGAGATCCGGTCGTCGGCCCGCGTGGCGCCGCGTTCGGTCAAGCGGGTGGCCGCCACCTCGTCAATCACCAGGTCGATCGTCACCGCGCTCGACTCGACGCAGCCGGTGCAGTCGGCGTCGCCCACCGTGCGGAACCGCACCGTCGCCTCGAAGGGCGTCTCGCCCTGCTCGAGCGTCAGATGGGGGCCGACCGCCATCAGCATGCCGTCGCGCTGGACGACCTCGCGCCGGTGCGCCAGGTAGATCGACGGGGTGTCGATGCGCTCCTGGCCGATGTAGTTCCAGACATCGAGCTCCGTCCAGTTGGACAGCGGGAAGACCCGGATGTGCTCGCCCTTGTGGTGCCGGGCGTTGTAGAGGTTCCACAGCTCGGGCCGCTGGTTCTTCGGGTCCCACTGGCCGTACTCGTCGCGGAAGCTGAAGATGCGCTCCTTGGCCCGCGCCTTCTCCTCGTCGCGCCGCGCCCCGCCGAACACCGCGTCGTGGCGGCCCTCGCGGATGGCGCGCAGCAACGTCGGCGTCTGCAGCCGGTTGCGCGTGGCCCGCGGGGAGGGATCCTCGACGGTGCGCCCGGCGTCGATGTCGTCCTGCACGTACGCGACGAGCACCTTGACCCCGAGGGCTGCCGCGTAGCGGTCACGGAATTCGAGCACCTCGGCGAAATTGCGCCCGGTGTCGACGTGGAGGACCGGGAAGGGGATCGGCGCCGGCCAGAAGGCCTTGCGCGCCAGGTGCAGCATGACGATGGAGTCCTTGCCGCCCGAGAACAGCAGCACCGGGCGTTCGAACTCCGCCGCCACCTCGCGGAAGATGTGGACCGACTGGGCCTCGAGGGCGCGCAGGTGCGTCAGCCGGTAGCCCGAGTGCGGACCGCCGTCCGCACCGTCGGGGTCAGTGACTGCCCGTGCTGTTGCCACTCGACGCTCCCTCCAGGTACCTCTCGGGAACGCTCCGCGGCGCTCCGACCCTACGTCTCCGGTGCAAAAACCCTAAACGGTGGGAGGGGTCGCCCTGGGCGCCGGCTTGGAGCTAGGCCCCGGCCTCCGCCGCATCGCCGGCGGGCGGCTCCTCGGTGCTCGACCCGTTGGTCCCGGCGCCGCGTTGGCGCCGCCGCCATCGGCGATCGGGTTCCCGTAGGCGTCCTCGGCCGTCGGTGCCGCCCCGAGCCAGCTGGCGTCGATCGACGAGTCGAAGGGGTCCTCGCTGACCCCCTCGCCCATGTCGCGCAGCCAGTTGGCCAGGTCCTCGGTGTCGGACTCGCCGGCGCCGGTCGCCCAGAAGGGCATCGCCTCGGCGTCGGGCATCTCCAAGCGGATGTCCCGGTAGTGCTGCATGCCCGAGCCGGCGGGGATCAGCTTGCCGATGATGATGTTCTCCTTCAGGCCGAACAGCTGGTCGCTGCGGCCCTCGATGGCCGCCTCGGTCAGCACCCGGGTCGTCTCCTGGAAGGAGGCGGCCGAGAGCCAGCTCTCGGTGGCGAGCGAGGCCTTGGTGATGCCCATGAGCTCGGGACGTCCCTCGGCCGGCACGTTGCCGTCCTCGACCAGGGTGCGGTTGACCTCGGCGTAGATCTGGTTGTCGACGCGCTCGCCCGGCAGGAACGGGCGCGTCGCCCGGCTCCGCCACGAGCACGCGGCGCAGCATCTGGCGCACGATCAGCTCGATGTGCTTGTCGTGGATCGACACACCCTGGTCCCGGTACACCTTCTGCACCTCTTCGACGAGGTACTGCTGCGTCTCGCGGATGCCCTTGACCTCGAGCAGCTCCTTGGGGTCCTTCGGGCCCTCGACCAGCGCGTCGCCGGCCGAGACCTGCTGGCCGTCGGTCACCTCGAGGTGGGCGCGGGCGGCCACGAGGCTCGAGTCCTCGGTGCCGTCGTCGGCCACCACGGTGATGCGCCGTCCCGGTCTCCTCGTCCTCCACCCGGACCACGCCCGAGTGGTGCGCCAGCACGGCGGCGCCCTTCGGGGTGCGGGCTTCGAAGAGCTCGACCACGCGGGGCAGGCCGTGGGTGATGTCCTCGCCGACCACACCACCGGTGTGGAACGTCCGCATCGTCAGCTGCGTGCCCGGCTCACCGATCGACTGGGCCGCGATCACGCCGACGGCCTCGCCGAGCTCGATCATCGACCCCGTCGCCAGCGACAGCCCGTAGCAGGCGGCGCAGACGCCCTGGGGCGACTCGCAGGTGAGGACCGAGCGGGTCCGGATGCGCGTGACCGCCTCGTCGTCGCGCATGGCGGCGAGGATCTCGTCGTCGAGCACCGTGCCCGTCGCGTAGGTGGTGCCGTCCGTCAGCTTCACGTCCTCGGTGAGGAGCCGGCCGAAGGCGCGGGTCTCGAGGTAGTTGCGATGGCCCGGACCGTCGGGCTCGACGCCCTCGATCCAGATGCCGCGCGTCGTGGCGCAGTCGTCGATCCGGACGATGAGCTCCTGCGCCACGTCGACGAGTCGACGGGTGAGGTAGCCCGAGTCGGCCGTGCGGAGCGCCGTGTCGGCCAGGCCCTTGCGGGCGCCGTGGGTGGAGATGAAGTACTCCAGGACCGACAGGCCCTCCCGGAAGGAGGACTTGATCGGCCGGGGGATCATCTCGCCCCGCGGGTTCGACACGAGGCCCTTCATGCCGGCGATCTGGCGGATCTGCTGGCTGTTCCCTCGGGCGCCCGAGTCCACCATCATGTCGAGCGGGTTGAAGGCGATCGTCGCCAGCTGGGCCTCCATGGCCCGGCCGACCTCGGAGTTGGCCGAGGTCCAGATCTCGATCTCCTTCTGGCGCCGCTCGTCGTCGGTGATGATGCCGCGCTTGAACTGCGTCTCGGCCTTCTCGGCTTCCTTCTCGTAGCGGTCGAGGATGGCCATCTTGTCCGGCGGCGTCTGGACGTCGTCGATCGAGATGGTGAGGCCCGACTGCGCCGCGAAGCGGAAGCCGAGCGCCTTGATGCGGTCGAGGCTGGCCGCCACCACGTGCTTGGGGTAGTTGGCCGACAGCTCCTCGACGATCGTGCCGATCGGCGTGTTGCGCTTGCCGACGACGTCGTTGACGAAGGCGAAGCCCTCGGGCAGCGCCTCGTTGAAGAACACCCGGCCCGGCGTGGTCTCGAACACGAGCACGCCGCCGCTGCTGCCGTTGCTGCCGTTGCCGTTGCCCTCGGCGTCCTCGGTGACGGGCGTCGCCGTCACGCCGGCCGCGGTGAGGCGATCGGCCAGCGACGAGCCCGCCGAGGGACGCAGGGTGATCGGGACCTGGAGCCCCACGTCGCCGGCGTCGAAGGCCGCCTCGAGCTCGTGGATGTGACGGAAGGACGCGGCCCGCGCCGGTGCCCTCCTCCACGCGCAGCGTGAGGTAGTAGGCGCCGAACACCATGTCCTGGGTGGGCACGGTGATGGGGCGGCCGGTGGCCGGCGACAAGATGTTGTTCGCCGACAGCATGAGCACGCGCGCCTCGGCCTGCGCCTCGGCCGACAGCGGCAGGTGGACGGCCATCTGGTCACCGTCGAAGTCGGCGTTGAACGCGGTGCAGACCAGCGGGTGCACCTGGATCGCCTTGCCCTCGACGAGCACGGGCTCGAAGGCCTGGATGCCGAGGCGGTGCAGGGTCGGCGCACGGTTCAGCAGCACCGGGTGCTCGCGGATCACGCCCTCGAGCACGTCCCACACCTGGGGCCGGCGACGCTCGACCATGCGCTTGGCCGACTTGATGTTCTGGGCCAGCTCGGCGTCGACCAGCCGCTTCATGACGAAGGGCTTGAACAGCTCGAGCGCCATCAGCTTGGGCAGGCCGCACTGGTGCAGCTTGAGGTTCGGGCCGATCACGATGACCGAACGGCCCGAGTAGTCGACGCGCTTGCCGAGCAGGTTCTGGCGGAACCGGCCCTGCTTGCCCTTCAACATGTCGGAGAGCGACTTGAGCGGCCGGTTGCCCGGGCCCGTGACCGGGCGCCCGCGACGGCCGTTGTCGAACAGGGCGTCGACGGCCTCTTGGAGCATGCGCTTCTCGTTGTTGATGATGATCTCGGGCGCGCCGAGGTCGAGCAGCCGCTTGAGGCGGTTGTTGCGGTTGATGACGCGGCGGTAGAGGTCGTTGAGGTCCGACGTGGCGAAGCGGCCACCGTCGAGCTGCACCATCGGGCGCAGGTCCGGCGGGATCACCGGCACGGCCTCGAGGATCATCGCCCGCGGGTCGTTGATGCGCCGGCCGTGGTCGTCGCGCCGGTTGAAGGCGGTGACGATCTTGAGGCGCTTGATCGTCTTCTGGCGGCGCTGGGCCGAGAGCGGGCGCCGCCCGTCCTTGGCGTCGATCATGTCGCGCAGCTTGATCTCTTCGGCGTCGAGGTCGATGCGGTCGATGAGCTTGAGGATGTACTCGGCACCCATGCCGCCCTCGAAGTACTCGTCGTAGCGGAGACGCAGCTCGCGCCAGAGCATCTCGTCCTCGATGATCTGACGGCCGTGCATGCTGCGGAACTCGTCGAGCGAGCGCTGGGCGATCTCCACGTCCTCCTGGGCGCCGCTCGCGGGCGGACTGGATCTCCTTCTCGACGGCGCGCTGGCGCGCCTTGATCTCGGCGTCCTTCGCACCCTCTTTCTCGAGGGCCTTCAGCTCGTCCTCGAGCGCCTTGAAGCGGCGGTCGATGTCGAGGTCGCGCTTCTTCTCGATGTCCGCGATCTCCTCGGCCATCTCGTTCTCGAGCGACGGGAGGTCGGCCTGGCGCTTCTCGTCGTCGACCCAGGTGACCAGGTTGGCGGCGAAGTAGATGACCTTCTCCAGCTGCTTGGCCTTGAGCTCCTCGCGGGGCTCGGTGCCCATGAGCAGGTAGGCCAGCCACGAACGGGTGCCGCGCAGGTACCAGATGTGCACGACCGGCGCGGCCAGCTCGATGTGGCCCATGCGGTCACGGCGCACCTTGCTGCGCGTGACCTCGACGCCGCAGCGCTCGCAGATGATGCCCTTGAAGCGCACGCGCTTGTACTTGCCGCAGTAGCACTCCCAGTCCTTGGTGGGCCCGAAGATCTTCTCGCAGAAGAGCCCGTCCTTCTCAGGGCGCAGCGTGCGGTAGTTGATCGTCTCGGGCTTCTTGACCTCGCCGTTGGACCAGCCGCGGATCGAGTCGCCGGTGGCGAGCCCGATGCGCAGTTGGTCGAAAGTGTTGACGTCCAGAGCCATTAGGAGAAGCTCCTCTCTGCGGCGCGCCGCTCGTCCTCTTCGTCCGAGCCGCGCTCGTTGCGGCTGATGTCGATGCCCAGCTCCTCGGCGGTGCGGAACACGTCCTCGTCCAGCTCGTGCATCTCGATCTCACGGCCGTCCACGGCCAGGACCTCGACGTCGAGACACAGGGACTGCATTTCCTTGATGAGCACCTTGAAGCTCTCGGGGATGCCGGGCTCGGGGATGTTCTCCCCCTTCACGATGGCCTCGTAGACCTTGACCCGTCCGAGCACGTCGTCGGACTTGATGGTCAGCAGCTCCTGCAGCGCGTAGGCGGCGCCGAAGGCCTCGAGGGCCCACACCTCCATCTCGCCGAACCGCTGGCCGCCGAACTGCGCCTTCCCACCCAGCGGCTGCTGGGTGATCATGGAGTACGGGCCGGTCGAGCGGGCGTGGATCTTGTCGTCCACCAGGTGGGCCAGCTTGAGGATGTAGACGTAACCGACCGAGATCGGGTTGTCGTACGCCTCGCCGGTCCGCCCGTTGAACAGCTGGGCCTTGCCGTCGGTGCCGAGCAGCACGTTGCCGTTGGCCGAGTCCGAGTTGAGCGTCCCGAAGACCGCCTTGATCGTCGGGTGGGCGCCGGCGTCCCCGGTCTCGTCCCAGTGGGCGCCGTCGAAGACGGGCGTCGAGACCCACGCCGCCGGCTCGGTGCGCGGCCGCGTCTTGCGCGCCGCGCCGTCGCCCTTGGCCGAGGTGCCGACCCCCTCGTTGACCTCCACGCCTTCCCAACCGTGGCGGGCCGCGTAGCCCAGGTGCGACTCGAGCACCTGGCCGACGTTCATCCGGCTCGGCACGCCGAGCGGGTTCAAGATGATGTCGACCGGCGTTCCGTCGGCCATGTAGGGCATGTCCTCGACCGGGAGGATCTTGGAGATGACGCCCTTGTTGCCGTGGCGGCCGGCCAGCTTGTCGCCCTCGGAGATCTTGCGCTTCTGGGCCACGTAGACCCGCACCAGCTGGTTCACGCCCGGCGGCAGCTCGTGCGACTCCTCCCGCGAGAAGACGCGGACGTCGATCACCTTGCCGTACTCGCCGTGCGGGACCTTGAGCGAGGTGTCGCGGACCTCTCGGGCCTTCTCGCCGAAGATGGCGCGCAGGAGGCGCTCTTCGGGCGTCTGCTCGGTCTCGCCCTTGGGAGTGACCTTGCCGACGAGCACGTCGCCCGGCTCGACCTCGGCGCCCACGCGGATGATGCCGCGGTCGTCGAGGTCGGCCAGGATCTCCTCGGAGAGGTTCGGGATGTCCCGGGTGATCTCCTCGGCGCCCAGCTTGGTGTCGCGGGCGTCGACCTCGTGCTCCTCGATGTGGATGGACGTCAGCACGTCGTCGCGCACCAGGCGCTCCGAGAGGATGATGGCGTCCTCGTAGTTGTAGCCCTCCCACGGCATGAACGCGACGAGCAGGTTCTTGCCCAGCGCGAGCTCGCCGTTGTGGGTCGAGGGCCCGTCGGCCAGGAGGTCGCCCGCCGAGACCTCCTGCCCTTCGACCACCAGGGTGCGGTGGTTGATGCAGGTGTTCTGGTTGGAGCGGCGGAACTTGGACAGCCGGTAGACCTTGCGCCCGAGCGCAGTGCCCAGGCGGTCCTTCTGGCCCGCGGCGTACTCGACGGTGACGGAGTCGCCGCTGATCTCGCCGACGGTGCCGGTGCCTTCGGCCAGGATCACGTCGCCGGCGTCACGGGCCGCACGGGCCTCGACGCCGGTGCCGATGTAGGGCGCCTCGGGCATCACCAGCGGCACGGCCTGCTTCTGCATGTTGGCGCCCATGAGGGCCCGGTTGGCGTCGTCGTGCTCGACGAAGGGGATCAGCGCGGTCGAGACCGAGACGATCTGCTTCGGCGAGACGTCCATGAGGTCGACCTCGGACGGCGGGACGAAGTCGATCTCCGACGTCGTGCCGTAGGAGCCGCCGACGGCGCCGACGCGCACGCCGGTGCCTTGGGGGCCGCGTCGCACCAGGACGCGGTCCTCGGTCAGCCGGCCCTCGGCGTCGACCGACGCGTTGGCCTGCGCAATGACGTGCTCTTCCTCCTCGTCCGCCGCCAGGTAGCTCACCTCGTCGGTGACCTTGCCGTCGACGACGGTGCGGTAGGGCGTCTCGATGAAGCCGTACTCGTTGACCCGCGCGTAGGTGGCGAGCGCGCCGATCAGGCCGATGTTCGGTCCCTCGGGCGTCTCGATCGGGCACATGCGGCCGTAGTGCGAGGTGTGGACGTCACGCACCTCGAAGCCGGCGCGCTCACGCGAGAGGCCGCCCGGCCCCAACGCCGAGAGGCGTCGCTTGTGGGCCAGGCCCGACAGCGGGTTGTTCTGGTCCATGAACTGGCTGAGCTGGGAGGTCCCGAAGAACTCCTTGACCGCAGCGACCACGGGGCGGATGTTGATGAGCGTCTGGGGCGTGATCGCCTCGACGTCCTGGGTCGTCATGCGCTCGCGCACGACCCGCTCCATGCGGCTGAGCCCCACGCGCACCTGGTTCTGGATCAGCTCGCCCACCGAGCGGATGCGCCGGTTGGCGAAGTGGTCCTGGTCGTCGATGCGGTAGGTCGACTCGCCGTCGGCCATGTGCAGCGCCAGGTGGAGCATGTAGGTGGCCGAGGCCAGGATCTCCGACGGCGAGAGCACCGACTGGTCCGGCGCCGGCTTCTCGATGTCGATGCCGAACAGGTCGCTCAGGCGGTCGATCTCGGGGCCGAGCTTGCGGTTGAGCTTGTAGCGGCCGACCCGGGTGAGGTCGTAGCGCTTCGGGTTGAAGAACGCGTTCTCGAAGTAGACGCGGGCGGCCTCGGCCGAGAGCGGCTCGCCGGGGCGGGCGCGCTTGTAGATCTCGAGCAGCGCCTCTTCCCGGGTCGGCGCCAGGTTGCGCTCCTTCTCCCACTGCCCCTCGAGGAAGTCGAAGTGGCGCACGAAGCGGTCGAGGAAGGCCTCGTCGCCGTAGCCGAGCGCGCGCAGCAGCACGAACAGGGAGAGCCGGCGCTTGCGGGCGACGCGGCAGCCGGCGGTGACGTCCTTGCCCGGCTTGGCCTCGATGTCGAGCTCGATCCACTCACCGCGGTACGGGTGGATGGTCCCGGTGAAGACGGTCTTGGCGTCGCGGCCCGGCTGGAAGATGACGCCGGGCGAGCGGACGAGCTGGGAGACGACGACGCGCTCGGTGCCGTTGACGATGAAGGTGCCCCGGTTGGTCATCATCGGGAAGTCCCCCATGAAGACCGTCTGCTCCTTGATTTCGCCGGTGGTGGCGTTGAGGAAGCGGGCGCGGACGAAGACCGGCGCCGCGTAGGTCATGTCCTTTTCCTTGCACTCCTCCACCGAGAACTTCGGCGGCGGGCGCAGGTCGGCGTCGGTCGGGTCGAACTCGAGCTCGAGGCTCAGCTGACCGGTGAAGTCCTCGATCGGACTGATGTCGCTGAATGCCTCTGCCAGACCCTTGTCCAAGAACCACTTGAACGAGTCGCGCTGGATCGCGATCAGATCAGGGAGCGGAAGGGCCTCATTGATGTTGGCAAAGGAGACGCGTTCGGGGCTACGGGACCGTGAAGACAACGGTCAACACCTCCAAGGAGAAAAAGCGGCCGGCTGAGGACGGGGACTGCGGTGCTGCGAGGGACTGCGATTGGAGGGACGAGGACGGGGTTGTCGGGGGCTACGAGGGCTGCCGGGGCGCGCGCCGACCCGCAAGAATTACGAGCTCAAGGACACGGAGACGCACGGCAACCGTGCATCTTATCGTGGGGCGTGCCTGGATACAACCCCTCGGCCGCGACGGCCTACACGGGCTGCCGCCCGGGGTCCCCGACAGGGTAAATGTGGCCTCCCCTGACGTCAAGGACCCTCGCCCGGCACGCAACGGACCTGATGGCACGGCCTGAGAGCGTGCAAATATCGCTCTCGGACCGGGCCTCCGGCGTGCCTCACCTGGGTGTATTCGGCGTTGCCCTGCGCAAATCCCTTCAGGTGAGCAGGAACGCCCTGCTCGTGAGCAGGAACGCCCTGCGCGCACCCTCCGAAACGAGCAGGGCAGCGCCGTATACGGTCGGAAGAGATCCGCCCGCAAGTCGCCCCGACGAGTCGACCAAGGTCGCCCGTCGCGTCGGCTACTTGACCTCGACGCTGGCGCCGGCGCCCTCGAGGGCGGCCTTGGCCTTGTCGGCGTCCTCCTTGTTGACCTTCTCGAGGACCGGCTTGGGGGCCGCCTCGACCAGGTCCTTGGCCTCCTTGAGGCCGAGGCTGGTGAGCGCGCGCACCTCCTTGATCACCTGGATCTTCTTGTCGCCGGCTTCGGTGAGGATGACGTCGAACTCCGACTTCTCCTCCTCGGCACCGCCGCCGTCGCCGCCACCGGCGGGAGCCGCCGCAGCCGCCACCGCCACAGGGGCGGCCGCGGTCACGCCGAACTTCTCCTCGAAGTCCTTCAACAGCTCGCTCAGCTGGATCACCGACAGCTCGGCGATCCCGTCGAGGATCTCTTCCTTGGTCAGGGTTGCCATCTCCGTGGCCTTCCTTTCTTTCCTTCGGTCTTTGGTGGGTGAGTCGGTCTTTGGTGGGTGTGTCGTCGTGTGCGACTACTCGGCCGCGGGCTCTTCGGCGGCCGCTTCTGTGGTGTCCGCCGCCTCGGGCTCGCCGCCCGCGCTCGCGGCGGCCTCCACCGGTTCCGCCGCGGCGGCCTCGCTCGGCCTCGGGTGCGGCGGCTTCGGGCGTCGGCGGCTTCCGGCGTCTTCGGGTGCGGCTGCCTCGGCCGGGTCCGGCGTCTCCGGCGCAGCGGCCTCGGCCGCCTCGGCGGTGCCGCCTCCTCGACGCCGCCCTTCTGCTCGATCAGCGCCGAGATCCCGTAGGCCAGGTTCTGCGGCAGCGCCAGGAGCAGGCCGGCCATCTGCTGCATCGGTGCGGCCAGGGCGCCGGCCAGGCGGGCCAGCAGCACCTCGCGGGGCGGCAGGTCGGCCAGCGCGGCCAGGTCGGACGTGGAGAGCAGGGACCCGTCGGCCAGCCCACCCTTGATCACGAGATGCGGGTTGGCGCGCGAGAAGTCCCGCAGCGCCTTGGCGACCGCGCTGATGTCGCCCTGGACGAAGGTCAGCGCGCTCGGGCCGCTCAGGTACTCGGAGAGCAGCTGGTACTCGCCGCCGTCGATGGCCCGGCGCACGAGGGTGTTCTTGAAGATCTTGTAGTCGCCGCCCACCGCCGCCAGGCGTGTGGCGCAGGTCGGCCAGCTCGGCCACGGTCAGGCCGCGGTACTCGCTCACGATGGAGGCGGTCGCGGCGCTGATGCGCGTCTTGACCTCGTCGACCACCTCGACCTTGTGCAGCATCTGTGCGTTCTGCGTTGCCATCGGTTCCTCCACCGGGCTCACCGCCCGGAAGCGGGCCAGGAGTCTCCGGTGTGCGACGGCGCAGACCGGCACGAACCGGCTGCTCCCTGTCGCCTCGTCAGGCCGGCCCGGGGGCCGTTTCAGCACCTTGCGGTGCACCGGAGGTCTCTGGCGTTTCGGATTTGGTGCTCATCCGCCAGGGCGGTGAGCTGTGCGAAGAGCGTAGTACGAGTCGGGCGAGCCTCCCGTACGGGGTGGCCTGCTCAGGCCGGTACGGCGAGCTCCTCGTCGGCCAAGCGGGCCTTGGCCGGGTCGATGTGGATGCCCGGGCTCATGGTCGTCGACACCGTGACCGACATGAAGTAGCGCCCCTTCGCCGCCGCCGGCTTCGCCCGCTGCAGCTCCTCGACCACGGCGGTGATGTTCGCCACCAACTGCTCCTTGGTGAACGACGCCTTGCCGACGCGCAGGTGCACGTTGCCGACCTTGTCGGTGCGGTACTCCACGCGGCCGCCCTTGAACTCGGTGACCGCCTTGCCGACCTCGGTGGTGACGGTGCCCGTCTTGGGGTTCGGCATCAGGCCGCGGGGGCCGAGCACGCGGCCGAGCGAGCCCACCTGGCCCATGAGGTCCGGGGTGGCGATGGCGACGTCGAACTCCAAGAAGCCGCCGTTGATCTGGGCCACGAGGTCGTCGGCGCCCACGACGTCGGCGCCGGCGGCCCGGGCCTCGGTCGCGGCGTCGCCGGCGGCGAACACGGCCACCCGGTTGGTCCGGCCGGTGCCCTCGGGCAGCGACAGCGTGCCGCGCACGATCTGGTCCGCCTTGCGCGGGTCGACGCCGAGGCGCACCGCCAGCTCGACCGTCTCGTCGAACTTCGCGCTCGCCAGCTCCTTCACCAGATCGACCGCCTCGCCGAGGCCGTAGAGCTGCTCGCGGTCGACCTTGGTCATGCTGTCGGTGTACTTCTTGCCATGCTGCGTCATTGCGTGTCTCCTCTGCGCGTGCGTCAGGCGTGCGTCGTCGGGCCGCCTAGCCGGCGACTTTGATCCCCATGGAGCGCGCCGTGCCGGCGACCTGCTTCTTGGCCGCCTCGAGGTCGTCCGTGTTCAGGTCCTTGAGCTTGGTCTGTGGCGATCTCGGCCAGCTGGGCGTCGGTGATCGAGCCCACCTGCTCGCGGCCGGTCGTCTGCGACCCCTTCTCGAGGCCGGCCGCCTGGCGCAGCAGCACCGGCGTCGGCGACGTCTTGAGGACGAAGCTGAACGAGCGGTCCTCGTAGATGGTGATCTCGACCGGGATGACCTGGCCGCGCATGTTCTCGGTCTGCTGGTTGTACTGCTTGCAGAACTCCATCGTCTGCACGCCGTGGGGCCCGAGCGCCGTGCCCACCGGGGGGGCGGGCGTGGCCGAGCCTGCGTCGAGCTGGATCTTGACCACGGCGAGCACCTTCTTCTTCGGTGGCATCGTCTGTACTCCTTCTTCTTCCTCGTCCTGTGTCCGTCTGTTTCCGTGCCGGCGGCGGCGTGACGCCGCGCCGACGTCGCGCCCTAGAGCTTGGCGACCTGGCTGAACTCGAGCTCGACCGGCGTCTCCCGGCCGAAGATGTTGACGAGCACCTTGAGCTTGAGCTGGTCCTCGTTGATCTCGGAGATCTGGCCCGAGAAGTCGGCAAAGGGGCCTTCCTTGACCCGCACCGTCTCGTTGACCTCGTACTCGAGCCGGGCCCGCGTCCGCTTGGGCGCCGCGCCGGGCACACCCTCGGCCTTGACCTGGAGGATGTTCTCGACCTCACGCCGCGACAGCGGTGTGGGCTTGGTGCCCGGGCCGACGAAGCCGGTCACGCCCGGGGTGTTGCGGATGGCGCCCCAGGTGTCGTCGTCGAGGTCGCAGCGCACGAGCAGGTAGCCCGGGAACACCTTCTTCTGGACGGTGACCTTCTTGCCGCCCTTGAACTCGTCGACGTCCTCCATGGGGATGACGACCTCGAACACCCGGTCCTCGAGGCCGCGGGACGCCACGACGTTGCCCATGTTCGAGCGCACCTTGTTCTCGTAGCCCGAGTAGGTGTGCACGACGTACCAGCGGCCCGGACGGTCGTAGGGGCTCTCGACCTCGACGACCGCCTCTTCTTCGTCCTCGTCGTGGCCCCAGCCGCCGAGCTCGACGTCCTCGTCCGCGGCGGCCGCGGCCGTCCCGTTGCCGGTGGCCTCCGCCGTCGCGTCGAGCACGAGGTCGGGCTCGCCACCCGCTGCGGGCGCCGCGGCGTCCTCCTCGTCGATCGCCTCGAGCACCGCCTCCTCGACGATCTCTTCCACGATCTCCTCGACCGCCTCGGCCTCCGCTTCGGCCACGACCTCGGCGATCTCCTCGGCGACCTCGGCGACGGCGGCATCCTCGGCGACGGCCTCGAGCTCCGTCTCGTCCTCCGCCGCGACCTCGTTCATGACGTCCTCGTTCGACGTCGTCGTCATTGCGGCCTCCTCTGGCGCCTGTTCGGCCTCTTCCCGCTCGGCCTCGACCGCCTCGGCGACGTCTTCCTCGTCACCGGTCGCGAGGGCTTCTTCTGCTTGTGTGTGCGACATATCAGTCATGCGGGACTACTTCGTGAAGAGGAGCGTGATGAGCTTCCCGAACGCGAGGTTCAGGACGAAGATCAGGCTGATCATGATCACCAGGGTCGTGAAGACGACCGAGGTGTAGTTGATGAGCTCGGAGCGCGAGGGCCACGCCACCTGGCGCATCTCGTCGCGCACCTCACGGACGAACTGCGCGGGCGACGAGCGCCGGCGGACCGGTGCGCCACCCTTGGTCTGGCGAGGCGTCTTGGTCGCCGTGCCCGCGGGCGCGCGTCGGGTGGACGGAGAGCCATCGGCCTCCATCTGCCCTTGGCGCTGCATCATGCGCTTGGTCTCGCGGTTCACGGGTCTCGCCTCACGTACTTCATCGTCGGGTTCTCACGTCCGGGGCAGGGCAGGAGGGACTCGAACCCCCAACCGCCGGTTTTGGAGACCGGTGCTCTTCCAGTTGAGCTACTGCCCTCGGTGGGGTTGCCTTCGGTTGCCGTCGGGCAGGTGGTTCTTCCCCCTGACCTGGGGATCGGCCTGCCAGAGTAGCACCGGCAGGATCGGATCGGCTCAGCGGGTCTCCTTGTGCAGGGTGTGCTGGCGATCCCAGCGGCAGAACTTCTTCATCTCGATCCGCTCGCGGTCGTTGAGCTTGTTCTTGGTCGTGATGTAGTTCCGCCGCTTGCACACCTCGCACGCCAGCGTGACCTGGACCCTCTTCTCGTTCTTGGGCATGGCAAATCCTTCCTGGTCGCTTGCCCGGGGCACCTGCTCCGGGCCTGGTAGCGGCGGCGGGACTCGAACCCGCGACAACACGATTATGAGCCGTGTGCTCTGACCAACTGAGCTACGCCGCCATGGGCGAGCCCCCTGTCGGAATCGAACCGACGACACCAGCCTTACCATGGCTGTGCTCTGCCGACTGAGCTAAGGGGGCGCCGCGGCTACCTTCCGCGAGCCGACAACGATAGCCGCAACGGCGCGTGAGCTGCCTCCGCTCCCCCGGTTTTCGCACGTCAACACTACCATCGGCGGATGCGGATCCGACTGGCGGAACTGGCCGACGCCGAGGCGATCCGGACCATTTACAACGTCGAGGTCACCGACAGCACCAATACCTTCGACATGGTGCCGCGCACCCGGGCCGAGCAGGAGGCCTGGATCCTGGGCCACAGCGGCGTCCACCCCGCCCTGGTGGCCATCGAGCCGCCCGGCGCCGGCGTCGAGGGGCTCGAAGGCGCCAACGGGGAGGTCGTCCTGGGCTTCGGCTCGCTCTCGCCCTTCCACGAACGCTCGGGCTACTCGGCCACCGCCGAGAATTCGCTCTACGTCGACCGGTCCCAGCGCGGCCGCGGGGTCGGGCGTGCCCTGCTCGCCGAGTTGCTGGTCCTGGCCTCGGCCCACGGCTTCCACTCGGTGATCGCCCGCATCGCCGGGCACAACGAGACCTCCATCGGCCTGCACACCGCCGCGGGCTTCGAGCTGGTGGGGGTCGAGCGCGAGGTGGGCCGCAAGCACCGCCAGTGGCTCGACGTGGTCGAGCTGCAGCGGCTCCTCTGAGCCGGGGCCGCCGGGCGGCCCGGGCCGTTCAGGACTCGAGTGCGGCGACCTGCCCGGCGTGGACCGGCGCAGCCGGGCCGCCCAGCCGCCACTGGTCGGGGCGCCACGAGGTGGTCCAGTTCCCGAGCGGGACGATGGCGACCGCCCAGAGCACCATCACGGCCAGGACCATGCTGGCCGGGTCGGTGTGCACCAGCTGGTTCAGCAGGTCGGCGCCGCCGGTCAGGCCGATGAACGGCGCCACCGTCGAGATGCCGAGGATGGCGTAGAGCATGCGGCCGGTCGCCACGGGGGCGACGATGATGATCCCCCAGGTGAGGTACCAGGGCTGCACGACGGGGCCGAGGAGCACGAAGGCCAGCATCGTGATGCCGAGGGCCATGAGCACGCCCATGCGCTCGCGGTGGCGCAGGCAGTAGAGCGCGATGACGGCCGCCGCGACCAGGCCGATGGCCCGGGTCAGGGTCAGCACGCCGGCCAGGCTCACGCCGATGCCGACGACATGGGCGCTGCCGCTGATGAGGAGGCCGACCGCCGTAGCCGGTGCCATCCACGAGCGCACGGTCCCCGGGGTGCCGAGGTTGGCGATCCAACCCCAGCCGAGGCCGGACACGAGCGACAGCGATCCCATCACGCCCACGGTGATCAGGCCGGAGCGCACCAGCTTGCGGGTGCGCTGGCCCAGGTCCGCTCCGGGCCCGGCCCAGTCCCAGGCCACGTAGACGATCCCGATGGCGGCCGGCACCTTGATGGCCGCCGCCAGTGCGCACAGCACGACGCCCCAGACCGGATGGCGCGACCGGGCCGCGGTCACCCCGGCCAGGAGCAACCCCACCATCAGCGCGTCGTTGTGCGCGCCCCCCACGAGGGCGAGGAGGGTGAGCGGGTTGAGCACGGCGAGGACGAACGCGGGGCCGGGGTCCCGGCCGAAGGAGCGGGCGAGCTTGGGGATGCAGTAGGCGATGAGGGCGACCCCCACGACGGACTGCAGGCGCAGCATGAGGATCGTGATCAGTGCGTGGTGCAGGCTCAACGAGGCCGACCAGCCCGCCAGCATCAAGAAGAGCGGGCCGTAGGGGGCCGGCGTGTTGAGCCAGAGATTGTCGACCCCGGAGACGAACGGGCCCGAGCCCAGCGTGCCTGGCCCGTAGTGGTACGGGTTGATGTGGTGGCTCATCATCTCGCCCTGGGCCGCGTAGGAGAACACGTCGCGGCTGAAGAGGGGCGCCACCGCCATCAACGGCAGGAGCCACAGCACCAGCATGTAGGCGAGCGGGCGGATGGAGACGTTGGGCCGTGCCCGCAGCGTCTGGTACAGGCCGAACCACACGCGCACGAAGAGGACCATGCCGCCGTAGACGGCCACGACGCCGGGGAGCATGTAGGTCGTCGTGGGCCAGGTGGCCTCACCGAAGAACCACGTGCCCGGCGCCTCGAGCTTGAAGGGCGAGCTCGGCAGCGACGCGCCGACGCAGATGGAGACGACGGCGATGAAGCCGAGCAGCGCGGGCCGGCGCAGCCATGACCAATCGCCGTCGGCCGTCGCCTCGACCTCGACGCGTTCGGTCAGCGCGGCACGCGGCGTGAGCCGGACGCGCAGCGCGTCGGCGCGCAGGGACAGGCGGCTGAGCCGCGAGCCGACCCGGTCGAGCACCGGCGCTGGGGGGGACGTCGCGCTTTTGTCCACTGAGGCAGTCAGTCTCGCTTGTATGGCCGGGCGCTACGACCCGGAGGTGGAAGGGCCACGCACGGGGAGCATGTAGCCGCAATCGATCTGCAACGGCATTGTAACGGCCCCCCAGGGGGTGGCAAAGGCCGCTGGCACCCCAATTTCGCCAAATTCGGAGCGCCACCGGAGGTTGCGTGGGCCGGGAAGGATTCGAACCTTCGAAGGTATCAACCGGCAGGTTTACAGCCTGCTTCCTTTGGCCACTCGGACACCGACCCGCAGCGGGCGAGGTTAGCCCGGCCGGCGCCCCCCGGGAGCACGAGGAGGCGCCGGTATCCTGAGGCGATGCCTACGTTTGACATCGTCTCGGAAGTCGACATGCAAGAGGTCCGCAACGCGATCGACCAGGCCAACCGCGAGGCGGCCACCCGCTTCGACTTCAAGAACACCGACTCGGCGATCGAGCTCGGGGACTCCGAACTGGTGCTGCGTTCCTCGACCGAGGACCGCCTCCGCGCCCTGCACCAGGTGCTCGACGAGAAGCTGGTCAAGCGCCAGGTGTCGCTGAAGGCCTTCGACGCCGGGAAGATCGAGGAGGCCCAAAAGGGCACCTCCCGCCAGCACATCGCCATCCGGGCCGGCATCTCCTCGGACCACGCCAAGCGGCTCAACAAGTTCATCAAGGACCTCGGCCTCAAGGGCGTGTCCTCGCAGACCCAGGGCGAGCAGCTGCGCGTCTCGGGCAAGAAGCGCGACGACCTCCAAGAGGTGATCGCGAAGTGCAAGGCCGAGGACTTCGGCATCCCCCTGCAGTTCTCCAACTTCAGGGACTGATTCCCCGACCTGGTCGGGCGTCGGCGCCACTGCCGGCCGGTCGTCGCCCGCCTCAGGAGAGCGGGCTGGGCACCTCTTCCTCTTCCTCTTCTTCGTGGGTGAGGTGCTCGTCGAACTCCTCCAGCTCGTGCTTGAACAGCTTGTTGAACAGCAGGAGCTTGAACACCCAGAAGATGGCGAACGACATGACGTTGGCCACCAGGACCAGCACCGTCTGCTCCAGGTGGTTCAGGTCGTACTTGATCCCGATGTGGCGCGCGATGGAGGCCCCGACGATGGAGAACGCGATGCCCGCGGCGGCGGCGGCCCAGAACGGCACGACCTCCTTGAAGAAGTGCGAGCGCCCGTGCTTGCCCCAGGCCCACTTGCGGTTGAGCCAGTAGGAGGGGAAGGTCGCGACCGCGTTGCCGAAGACCGTGCTCGGCACCTCGCTCCACAGGTGGAGGACGCCGTAGACGATGAAGATGACGAAGAGGGAGACCGCGGTGGAGATCACCGAGACCATGGAGTAGCGGAAGATCTTCCTGCCCTCGTGCGTATGCAACCAGTCGTAGATGGACTGTAGGCGGGAGACCACCGGACAACAGTAGCCCTGGCGGCCAATTCGCCCGATGTCAGCCGGCTAAGCGCCCGCTGTGTGCACCCGGTTGGAACGGGCCACCTCGCCGAACCAGTGGGCGCTCGGCTTGGGCCGGCGCTCAAAGGTGTCCGGCGCCACCCCGACCAGCCCGAACTTGGGCCCGTACCCGAGGTGCCACTCGAAATTGTCCAGCAGGCTCCACACGAAGTAGCCGCGCAAGTCGATGCCCTCGTCCAGACAGCGGTGGGCGCTCTCGAGGGCCTCGGCGAGAAAGGCGATGCGCTCGGTGTCGTCGGCGGTGGCGATCCCGTTCTCGGTGACGACGACCGGGCGCCCGCTCACGGCGGCGGCCCGGCGCACCGTGTGCTCGACCGCCCGGGGCCAGCGCTCGTCGCCCATCTGGGTGACCGGGACGCCCGGATCGTTCCCGGCCAGGCCATCGGGGCCGAAGTGCATGCGCGTGTAGCACTGCACACCGACGAAGTCGTCGTCCCCGGTCGCCCGGAGGAAGACGTTCTCGAGCATCTCCTCGGCGGCATCGCGCAGAGCCTCTCCCCCCTCCTCGGCCGTGATCTCGGCCATGGAGAGCGTCAGGCCGACCGGGAAGTCGCCGGGTCCCGCGCGCAACGCGTCGACGGCCAGGCGGTGGGCGCGCACCATGGTCTCGTTGACGGCGCCGTAACGGGTGAAGTCGTCCTTCACGCCGGGCGGGTACTCGCCTTGGAAGTACCCCATCACCGACACGACGTTCGGCTCGTTGATGGTGCAGGCCCAGCCGACGAGGTCGCCGAGATACGCCGTGGCCCGGGTGACGTAGCGGGCGAAGCAGTCGGCCGCGTCGGCCGCCTCCCAGCCTCCCCGTGCGGCCAGCCACAGCGGCGTCGTGAAGTGGTGGAACGTCACGACCGGGACGATCCCGTGCCCCCGGCACGCCGCGCACATGCGCCGGTAGTGCTCGAGCGCGGCGGTCGAGAACTCGCCCTCCGCCGGCTCGATGCGACTCCACTCGAGCGAGAAGCGGTAGGCGCCGAGGCCCATGTCGGCCACCAGCGCAATGTCCTCGCGCCAGCGGTGGAACGAATCGCACGCGTCACCGCTCGGCTCGAGCGTGCCCGAGTCGGGAGTGTGCTCCCAGGCCCACCAGTCGTTGTTGACGTTGCCGCCCTCGATCTGATGGGCCGCCGTGGCCACGCCCCAGATGAACCCGTCCGGGAACACCAACTCGCGTCCATCGCCGGTACTGCTCGCGGGTGCCACGCGCCGCAGGGTAGTGGGACCCGGCGCGGCGTGCGCCGGCGGCGGGGTGACCGACGGCCTGCGAACATGGGCCGATGAGCGCGTCCTTGGAGTTCCTCGTCCGCTTGCTCGATCTCGAGCCGATCGAGGTGAACATCTTCCGGGGTACCCAGCCGAACGAAGAGCGCCAGCGCGTCTTCGGCGGGCAGGTGGCGGGCCAGGCGCTCATGGCCGCGGGCCGCACCGTCGAGCACGGACGCGTGCACTCGCTCCACGCGTACTTCCTGCGGCCCGGCGACCCGAGCGTGCCGATCCTCTACGAGGTCGACCGCATCCGCGACGGGAAGTCCTTCACCACCCGCCGAGTCGTCGCCGTGCAGCACGGGCGGGCCATCTTCAACCTGTCGGCCTCGTTCCATGACCTCGAGGAGAGCGGGATCGAGCACCAGTTCCCCATGCCCGACGTCCCGGCCCCGGAGACGCTGGCGCCGCTGTTCGAGCGGCTCGAGCCCTGGAGGGAAGAGCTGGCCGAGTGGTTCGACCGACCCCACCCGATTGAGCAGCGCCACATCGGCGAGCTGCCCTGGCACAGCCAGGGTGTCGGGGAGCCCTACCAGCGGCTCTGGATCCGCGCCGACGGCACGCTGCCCGACGACCCCCTGCTCCACGCCTGCGTGGCCGCCTACGCCTCGGACATGAGCCTCTTCGACGTCATCTTGGCCCCCCACGACGTCAGCTGGGACGACTCCGAGTTCATGGGGGCCAGCCTCGACCACTGCATGTGGTTCCATCGGCCCTTCCGGGCCGACGAGTGGTTGCTCTACGACACGGACTCGCCGATCGCGGCCCACGGGCGGGGCCTGGCGCGTGGCTTCCTGTTCGAGCGCTCCGGGCAGCTGTGCGTCACCCTGGCCCAAGAGGGCTTGGCGCGCGTCAGGAGGCGTTAGTCAGCGCGCGTCCATCGGCGCGTAGTCGCGGGGCTCGGCGCCGATGTAGAGCTGGCGCGGCCGCGAGATCTTCGAGTCCTGGTCCAGCATCTCCTGCCAATGGGCGAGCCAGCCGGCGGTGCGGGGGATGGCGAAGAGCACCGGGAACATCTCGAGCGGGAATCCCATGGCCTGGTAGATGAGGCCCGAGTAGAAGTCGACGTTCGGGTAGAGGCGCCGTGAGGTGAAGTACTCGTCGTTGAGGGCGATCTCCTCGAGCTTGAGGGCGATGTCGAGCAACGGGTTCTTGCCGGTCACCTCGAAGACCTCGTCCGCCGTGCGCTTGATGATCGTGGCGCGCGGGTCGTAGCTCTTGTAGACGCGGTGGCCGAAGCCCTGCAGGCGCTGCCCGCCGTGGCCCGCCTTCACCGTGGCGATGAAGTCGGGGACGTTCTCGACGCTGCCGATGTCGGTGAGCATGCGGATCACGGCCTCGTTGGCGCCACCGTGGCGCGGGCCGTAGAGCGCGGCCGCGGCGGCCGCCGTGGCCGAGTAGGGGTCCGAATGCGACGAGCCCACGACCCGCATCGCGGTGGTCGAGCAGTTCTGCTCGTGGTCGGCATGGAGGATGAACAGGACGTCGAGGGCCCGGGCCAGGACGGGGTCGGCCTCGAACCGCGGCTCGGCCACCTTCCACAGCATCGACAGGAAGTTGGGGGCGAAATCGAGGGAGTTGTCCGGGTAGACGAACGGCATGCCGACGCTGAAGCGGTGGGCGGCGGCGGCCAGGGTCGGCATCTTGGCGATCAGGCGGATGATCTGCTTGTTGCGGGACTCGGGGTCGAAGATGTCCTTGGCGTCGAGGTAGAAGGTCGAGAGCGCGGCGACGGCCGAGACGAGCATCCCCATGGGATGGGCGTCGTAGTGGAAGCCCTCGAGGAAGCGCTTGCGGACGTTCTCGTGGATGAAGGTGTGGTAGGTGACGTCGTGGCGCCACTCGGTGAACTGCTCCTCGTTCGGCAGCTCACCCTTCAACAGCAGGTAGGCCACCTCGAGGTAGGTGGACTTCTCCGCCAGCTGCTCGATCGGATAGCCGCGATAGCGCAGGATCCCGGCGTCCCCGTCGAGATACGTGATCGCGCTCTCACAAGCCGCCGTCGACATGAAGCCGGGGTCGAAGAACCACACCCCCGGCAGGAGCTTGGCCCACTCTTCGGCCGAGACCCCGCCGTTGACCAGCGGGATCTCCATGGACTCGCCGTTGCGATTGTCCGTGATCGTGATGCTCTCGGCCACGAGCTCGAGCCTCCAATTCCTGGTTTTCGGTGCAGGGAAGATCCTATGACCGGGATGCGCAGTTGGTCGACAAGCCGCCCTCGGGGCCGGCGCACGTCGCCAGTGCGATCTGCAGCACGTCCTGCACCGCCGTGCCCACGGTCTGGGTCTGCCCCGCCGGCAGGTCCACGCTGATCGTGAGCACGTAGGTCGTGCCCGGCTTGACGCGGAAATCGACCGTGGGCAGGGCCTGCGAGGCGCCCGAGACGAGCGCGACGGTCTCGGCGTGGGCGGCGGTCCCGCCCGACGACTGGTTGGCCAGGGTGAAGTGGACCGTGGCGTGGGGCTCGTCGACCGTGCCGTTGTTGCCCAGCACCACGTCGACGGCAACCTGCGTCGTGGGGGTGAGCACCGACACGTTGGCCGCGACGCCCTGTGGCGTCGGCAGCGCGGGCGGGTTGATCCGGACGGTGCGCAGCGCCAGGAAGTGCGTCGGCGCGAGCGACGGCGACGTCGCCATCAGGTCGACCTGGGTCGCGACGGTCCCGAGGCCCCACTGGCACGCGTGGGACACCCACGCCGATTTCGGCAGGCGGCCGTGGCCCGCGGCACCGGCCAGCGAGCGGCGCACCGACCGGTAGAGCGCGTCGGACCGCGCCAGGAGGTCACCCGCCGCCGCGATGCGGTTCGTCGCCTGCGCCGCGGTCAGGAGGGTCTTCTCACCGCCCGCGGTCGACACGACGGTGTCGGTGGTGCCGGCGACGGCGAGCGGCTGCATGCCGAGATAGTCGTCGACGGCCGAGCGCAGCTGGCTCATCGCCTGGGCCCGCTCCGCGAAGACGGTGGCGAACTCGGCACCGACCGAGCCCAGAGGCGTCGCGTGCGCCGCCACGTTGGCCTTGGTCGACTCGTCGGCCGACTCGCTGCGACGATCTTGTCGAGGGCGATCTGCAGGCCGACGCGGTTCTGCGACTGGATCACGTTCAGCAACGCCGTGATCGACGACGAGGTCGCATTGGACTGCTCGGCGACCACGGTGCCCTGCGCCGCCAGGGTGCGGTTCGAGGTGGCGTCGTAGTCCTGCGACTGCCGCGACACCTGGGTCAGCCCTCCCACGAGGAGCGCCGCGAGGACCACCACCGCGGCCAGCACGATGATCAGGCCGGACCGTGATCGACGGCGCGCGCGGCGGCGGGGCCTGCGGGGCGACATCGCCGCAGGAACTTACTGCGGGTAGAGCGCGACTACAGCGCGAGGAAGGAGGAGCCGCCCGATTCGCCCGATTCGGCCGCCGTGGTCAGGGTGCTGGCGCTGGAGCGCCACTGCACGGTCGGAGCGATCGCCCGCACGTCCACCCGGTCGCGGTGGTGCTCGACCAGCTCGAGGATGCCGGCGATGACCTCGTCCGTCAGGAGATGGGGCTGCAGGCCGAGGTCGAGCAGCTTGGTGTTCGCCGCGTTGAAGTAGTGCTCCTCGTTCTCGACGTGGGGGTTGGCCAGACCCTCGGCGATGTCGACGCGGTCGGGCAGACGCGCTTGACCATCTCGGCCATGTCCCGCACGGAGAACGACTCGGTGAATTGGTTGAAGACCCTGAACTCACCGCGCTCGGCCGGCGTCTCGATCGCCAGGGTGACACAGGCGAGCGTGTCGCGGATGTTGAGCATGCCGCGCGTCTGGCCTCCGGCGCCGTAGACCGTCAGCGGGTGCCCGGTGACCGCCTGGACGCAGAAGCGGTTCAGCACCGTGCCGAAGACGCCGTCGTAGTCGAAGCGGGTCGCCAGCAACGGGTCGAGGTCGGTCTCGGTCGTCGACTGGCCGTAGACGATCCCCTGGTTCAGGTCGGTGGCGCGCAGCCCCCAGATCCGGCAGCCGAACATGATGTTGTGGCTGTCGTGCACCTTCGACAGGTGGTAGAAGCTCCCCGGTTGCTTCGGGTAGGGCAGCACGTCGGTGCGGCCCTTGTGGGTGATTTCGATGAAGCCCTCTTCGATGTCGATGTTGGGGTAGCCGTACTCGCCCATCGTCCCGAGCTTCACCAGGTGGATGTCGGGGTCGATCTCCTGAATGGCGTACATGACGTTGAGGTTGCCGACGACGTTGTTCACCTGTGTGTAGACGGCGTGCTCGCGGTCGATCATCGAATACGGCGCCGAGCGCTGCTCGCCGAAGTGCACGATGGCCTCGGGCTTGGTCTCGGCCACCACGCTGTAGGTGAAGGCGGCGTCGGTGAGGTTGCCGATCCGGACGTCGACCGCGTGCCCGGAGATCTGCTCCCAGCGCGTCACCCGGTCCTGCAGCGAGGCGATGGGCACCAGGCTGTCCACACCCATCTCGCGGTCGTACTCACGGCGCACGAGGTTGTCGACGACGGTGACGTCGTGGCCACGGGCCGACAGATGCAGGGCGGTGGGCCAACCGAGATAGCCGTCTCCACCGAGAACCAGAATCCTCATCCTCAACAACCTTTGTT
Source organism: uncultured Acidimicrobiaceae bacterium (assembly GCA_963769095.1). Classification (GTDB taxonomy): domain Bacteria; phylum Actinomycetota; class Acidimicrobiia; order Acidimicrobiales; family RAAP-2; genus Bog-473. The sequence continues at coordinate 8,449 of CAVYKO010000008.1, read as the reverse complement.
TTCACTCAGGCTCCGCTTTTGTTGCGGAGTCATGTCAGCCTCATCATGCGGCAGTTCCCTGAATCCAGCCTGTGTACCGGCTGTCATTGGTGTGAGACCAGGGACTTTGGCCGCTGGCGCAGCCTAGGAGAACGGAAAACCGCGGTTGGCGGATGCTCGTTTCAGGCCTCGTTGCCCCACAGGGCCTGCCGCAACCCCGAGGCCCGCGAGATCGGCCGCTCGATGGCGGCGCGGATGGGCTCGGCCGCCCCCACCAGGATCAGCCGTTCCTGCGCCCGGGTCACGGCGGTGTAGAGCAGCTCCCGGGTCAACAGCCGTGAGCCGGCGGCCGGCACGAGGAAGGCGACGGTGTGGAACTGCGAGCCCTGGCTCTTGTGGACCGTCATGGCGTAGACGGTGTCGACGGCGGCCAGGCGGGTCGGGCTGACCTCGACGACGCTCGCCGCCGCGCTCGAAGGCGGCGACGCATGCGGCCGCTCCGCGGCCGCGACGACGACGCCGGTGTCGCCGTTGAAGAGCCGCAGCCTGTAGTCGTTCTCCGTCACGATCAGCGGACGGCCGACGTACCAGTCGCCCCCGGCGAGAAGCCCTCGACCTCGGCCCGCGAGCCAGCCCTCGACCTGTCGCGTCCAGGTCGCGACGCCCTCGGGACCGCGGCGGTGCGCGCACAGGAGGCGGAAGCGACCGAGCGCGCGCGATCGCAGACGCGGCCTCGCCGGCCCGCGCCGCCTCGATCACGGCCCGGCCGCTCTCGACGGCCGCCGTCCGCACGGCGGCGAGTGCTCCGGGGCGGCCGGCTGCGTCGCCGTCGCGTCGCGATCCACTGCACGTTCGACCCGCCGGCCGCCAGCACGTCGAGCGCCGCCTCGGCGTCACCGCGCGGATGGCGCTCGGCCAGGGCGGCGATCGCGCCGCCGAAGCGGTGCACCCGGCGCAGCACGACGATGCCGTCGCCGATGGCGACGTCGGCCGGCAGGCTCGGCGGCACGCGCTGGCCGGTGACCGCGGCAGCGCGGGCGCGGGCGGCGTCGCCCATGCACAGCCCATCGGAGGCCGGACCGACGATGTCGCCGAGCACGGCGCCCGCCTCGACCGAGGCGAGCTGCTCGGGGTCGCCGACGAGGATGAGCCGCGCGTCGCGGACGCACCGCCTCGAGGAGCCGGGCCATCATCGAGAGCGAGACCATCGAGGTCTCGTCGACGATGACGACGTCGTGGGGCAGCCGGTTGCCCGCGGTCGTGGCGGAACCGGGTCCGGTTGCCCGGGCCAACCCAGCAGGCGGTGGAGCGTGGACGCCGCGCAGCGCGAGCAGCCGCTCGCGTGCCGCGTCGTCCACCGTCCATGTCCTCCGCCTCGCGCGTGCACGGCCTCCTCGAGCCGGGCCGCCGCCTTGCCGGTCGGCGCCGCCAGCGCGACGAGCGGCGGCGCGGCCCCCGGCGGCCTCGGCCTGCGCGTCGAGCAGCGCCAGGATGCGGGCGACCGTGGTCGTCTTGCCGTCCCGGGCCCGCCGGCGACGACGGCGAGCCGGCGCAGCACGGCGGCGGCGGCGGCGAGGCGCTGGAGGTCGGGGTCCTCGTCGCCGTCGAACAGCCGGCCAGCCCGGCCGCGAGGGCGGTGCTCGTCCACGCCGGCCGCCGGCGTGGCGGCCGCGCGAGCAGGTCGGCGGCCACGGCGCGCTCGTCCTGCCAGTAGCGGTCGAGGTAGAGGTTCGTGCCCGTCGAGACGCAGCGGGCGGTCCTCGCCGCACCACCTCGCTGGCGGCCGAGGGCGCTCGAGCCAGCTCGCGTCGGGTCGGGCCAGGGCAGCGCGTCGAGATCGACGGGCGCGTCGGTGTCGCTGCTCGCGGTGGCCGCGATCGTCGCCAGGTCGACGCAGACGTGGCCCGAGCCGGGGCGCCGCGCACGGCGAACGCGGCCGCGAGCGCCACCGCCTCGTCGTCGACCGCGCCCGAGGCGGGCCAGGCGCAGCGCGACGTGGACGTCGGCGGCCGCGAGCACGCCGGCCTCGTTGAACGCGTGCGAGCGGGCCGCCGACGCCGAGCGCCAGCCGCGGCGTCGAAGGGTCGATGCCGTCGACCGACGGTCACGCGCCGCCCCTCGGTCGAGCAGGTCGCTCAGCGCCTCGACCAGCGCCGGCCGGCGGTCGCCAGCGACAGACGCCGCACGGGCTGCCCGTCGACGGTGACGTGCTCGACCGCGCTCATGCCGCGGAGGAAGAGGTAGAGCACGCCGGCGAGGTGGCGGTCGGGGTCGTAGCGGCCGGCAGCCGCCAGCGCAGGTAGCGGTGCAGCGCGACCAGGTAGAGCAGCGCCTGCAGCGGGTAGTGCGCGCGCTCCATCTCGGCCTGCGAGCGCCGCGGGTCGGTAGTGCCAGGCGGTGAGCGCCTCGCCGGGCGCGCCGAGCCAGTTGCGTCTTGTAGTCGGCGAGCGCGAAGCGGCCGTCCGGCGCAGGCGGAAGACGAGGTCGAGGCTGCCGGTGAGGTAGCCCCGCAGGTCCGCTCGAGCGCCGGGTCGCGCAGGCGGTCGGCGTAGCCGGCCAGCGGGTCGTCCGCGGTCAGGTGCGCCTCGAGCAGGGCGGCCGATCGCCCGAGGTGCGAGCGCGCCGCGTCGGCGTGTCGCCGCCGACGAGCGGCATCTCGAAGCCGAGCTCGTCGAGGCGGTCGCCGCGCGTCACGTCGCGCAGCCGCAGCTCGTCCACCAGCGGCCCGAGCGGCGTCTCGATGGCGCGTGCGCAGCCCGGCCACGACCGCCGCGCGGTCGCCGAGGTCGACGTCGCGCCACGTCGCTCCTCGGCCAGCGCGTCGGCGAGCTCGGCCGTCGAGGTCGGGCGCCGCGAAGTCGGTCGCCTCGAGCACGCCGTGCACGACGTGCCGACGAGCGCGCCGCCGGGCATGTCGCCCAGGCCGAGCGGCACGCGGCGCGCCGGGTCGCGCCTCGCGCGTCCGCTCGCCGGGCGCCGCGCGGGCGCGGCGGCGGTCGCCGACGTCCTCGTCGCGACGTCAGCGCTCTCGGGCTCGCTCCCGACCGGCTGCCTCGTGCGCCGCCGCGGGTGATGCTCGCAGTACGACGCGCGTCGCCAGCCCGTGTCGAGCGTGCGCTCGAAGACGCGCGGCCTCGAGCGTCGGCCGGGCGTCGCCGGCGGACGTGCCACCGCGCGCCGGGCGGCCGCGGCCGACGCTCTCGACGCGCGACCTGCGGCGCCGCAGGCGCCAGCGCCGGCGGCCTCGACGCGCGGTCGTCGCTCGCGCGCGTCGCGGCGCCGTCGGCGGCACCACGCCGTCGGCGTCCCGGGCGAAGAGGAGCCGCGCCAGAGGGCGAGTGCTGGCTGTCCATGACGCCGGCCCACCACAGCACGGCCTGGTGCCGGGCGCGGGTGAGCGCGACGTAGAGCAGGCGCAGGTCCTCGCCGCGGCCCTCCTCGAGCTCGAGCTGGCGGTGCCGGGCGAAGTCGGGGCCGTCGCGGCCGACGTCGATCGTCCGCCGGTCGTCGTTGGCCGGGTCGTGGAAGCACCGGCACGCTCGCTCGTGTAGGGCACGGCCGTCCCAGGCGTACGGGCAGTAGACGATCGGGAACTCGAGGCCCTTGCTGCGGTGGATCGTCAGCACCTGCACCGCCTCGGCGTCGGACTCGAGCCGCCGCGCCCGCTCCTCGTTCTCGCGCGTCCGCGCTCGGCGTCGGCGATGCGCCGGCGCAGCCAGGTGGCCAGCGCGGTGAGGCCGAGTCCCTCGGTCACGCCGGCCTCGTGCAGCAGCTGGGCGATGTGGCGCAGGTCCGTCATGAGGCGCTCGCCGCCGACGGCCGCGCGAGCACCCGGCCGGGGACGCCGTCGCGCGCCGCTGATCGTCTCGAGAGCGCCGCCACGCCGCGGTCGCGGAGCAGCGCGGCCCAGCGGTGCAGCTTCAGGTGCAGCTCCTCCCACTCGTCCTCGTCGCCGACGCGACCTCTTCGGCGCTCCAGCCGAGGAACGAGGTGAGCGCGGCCAGCGAGGCCCGGTCGCCGCGCCGTCGGCCGCTCCAGCGCCTCGAGCAGCCGCAGCCACTCCTGCGCCGCCGGGTCGCGAAGACGCTGCCGGCGCCGTTGATCACCGCCGGCACGCCGCCGCGCTCGAGCGCGTCGCGCACGAGCGCGGCGTGCTTGTTGGCGCGGACGAGCACCGCGATGTGGCCGGCGTGCAGCGTCGCGCGCCGGCCTCGGAGCCGTCCCGGCGGCGCGTCGACGATCTCGCGGCCGGACGACAGGAGCGCGACGACGTCGGCGGCCAGGTCGTGGGCGATGCAGGCTCCGCCGTCGGGCGCCTTGGGCGCACGCCGTTGCGTCCGTGAGCGGCGACGAGGCCGTCGGCGCGCGTGCAGGATGCGCACGCGCAGCGGTGCGGCACCGGCGCGCCGACCAGCCGCGGCTCCTGGTTGGCGTCGGCGGCCGCGCGACCGGGCGATAGACGATGCCCTCGTGGCCGAGCTGGGCGCCGGCGAAGAGCGCGTCGTAGGCGTCGATCAGCGCCTGGTCGCTGCGCCAGTTGCGTCGCAGCGTCCCCTCGCGACCGCACCACGCGGCGCGCTGAGATAGGCGTACACGTCGGCGCCGCGGAACGAGTAGATCGCCTGCTTCGGGTCGCCGATCAGCACCAGCGTCGCCCCTCCGTCGCCGAAGGCGCGCGTGCATGATCTCCCACTGGATCGGGTCGGTGTCCTGGAACTCGTCGACGAGCACGACGCCGTAGCGCTCGCGCAGCCGTCGCGCAGGCCGCGGCCCGCGTGCCGCGTCGAGCAGCGTCGTCGCTGAGGCGCGTGAGCAGGTCGTCGTAGGTCATGATCTGCCGCGCGCCGCTTGCGCGCTCCATCTCGTCGCGGACGGCTTCGGCGAGGCGCCGGCGCATCGCCGGCAGGTCCTGCTCCTCGCGACGGCGCGCGGCACGATCGCGCGCGTCGGGGTGGCCGAGCGACGTACCGGGCGATCCCAGGGCCTCGGCGCGGTGAACGGCGGCGTCGGGCCGGGTGGAACCGGCGCACGTAGAGGTCGTCGACGACCTCCTCGACCAGTCGCGCACGTCCTCGACGAAGCGTCACTCGCGCTCGACGTCGCCGGCCGATGCCGAGGCCGGCGAGCACCTGCAGGCAGAAGCCGTGCGTGGTCGCGATCGTGGCGGCGTCGAAGTCGGCGACCGCCTTGCGCCAGCCGGTCGCGCCGCGCGCCACCTCGGCGTCGGGCCGTCGGCGAGCAGCTGCACGACACCGTCGTCCTCGTGGCCGGCCGCACCCGCGAGCGACGTCGACAGCCCGTCGCTCGGCGCGCACGAGCCGCTCGCGGACCCGCTCGCGCAGCTCGCCCGTCGCCATCCGCGTGAACGTGACGACCAGCAGCTGGTCGATCGGCACGCCCTCGGCGACGAGCGCGCGGTGAGCGCGGCGATCGTGAACGTCTTGCCCGTGCCGGCGCTCGCCTCGAGCAGCGTCACGCCGCTCGGGAGCGGCCCGCAGAGGTCGAACGGCCGGGTCAGCTCGATCGGAGCGGCGGCTCATCGGTCGATCACCTCCTCGCGGGCGCAGAGCCCGTCCCACAGCCGGCGCGCGTACACGCCCGAACCGCGTCGGCTCGACGGCTCCCAGCCGGCCCTCGTCCGGCCCCGGCGCGCCGGCTCCGTCGAACAGCTCGGCGAAGGCCACGTGCCGCCGAGCACGAGCAGGTGCTCCGGCTCCGCGTCCTCCTTGGGAAGCTCCAGCCGGACGTCCACTCCTTCGCGGCGGCCGCCGTCGCGTCGCGCCCCGCGGCGCCGCCGCGGCGTACGCGGCCGAGGTCTTGCAGTAGAGCGGCAGCGGCTCGCGCATGCCGCGCTCGAAGAGGTCGACGAGCACGTCGAGCTGCGCGCACGCGCCGCCGCCTTGCGGCTCGCGGTCGTCGGGCCCGAGCGGCCGATGCGGGCCACCGTCACGTCGCTCGCCGCGGCCGCTGCGGCGCCGGCCGAGCGTGACCGCCTCGAAGGGCGCGTTCGGGCGCGCGGCGGCGAGCGCGAGCAGGTGCACCCACGCGGTCAGCCGCGGTGCCGGGCCGAGACGCGAGTAGGTCACCGTGCGGACCACGTCGCCGCGGACGCCGGGCACCGTCCGACCAGCGCGCGACCGGCCAGAGTCGACCACGCACGTCGACGGAGCGCCGCCGCGGCCGGCTCGCGTCTCCGCCGGCGCGGCCGCGAGCTCCGTCGACGACCGGTGACCTCGTCCGAGCACCGGCTCGGCGAGCAGCCCCGGCGGCAGCGCGCCCGCGGGCGATCTCCGCCGCGACGCAGCCTCGCTGGCTCGCGCCGGCGAGCCGCGCCTCGAGCAGCCGCTCGCCGACGCCCCACTGCTCCAGCGCGTCGAGCTCGATCGGCATGCGCGTCGTCGAGTCGTCGTCGTCGTCGCGCACGCGAGACGCCGAGCCGCTCGCGGAGGAACGCCCGCACCGGGTGCTGGACGAACCCGCACCGAGCTGGTCCAGCTCGATCACGGTCGTCCTCGCAGGCCGGCAGCGGCCCGGTCGAGGAACGGCGGGCGCGGCGCGGCGCGGCGCTGCGCCAGCGCCCGCGCACCGTCGAGATGCAACGCGGTCGAAGCTCCACGGGCCGTCGCGCGACCAGCGCGCCCGCGGTGAAGTTGCGCGGGTCGAACGGCTGCAGCGGGTGCTCGACGACGACCCGCTCGCGCGGCCGGCCCCCGGCGAACGCGACCGTGCGGTCGATCGACGTCGAGCAGCTCGCCGACCGGGACGGCCGGCGGCCGCGCGCAGGTTGGTCCGCTCGTCGCGGCCCGTGTACGTGATCGACCAGGTGGTCGGTCGCGGCCAGCAGCGCGTCGAGCAGCAGCTGACGGTCCTCGCTGCGGCGCGTCGCGGTCGCCGACGTGCGGATCGTGCGAGCAGAGGTCGTCGCCGTCGCGCGCCGCTGGCGCGGGAACGCCGCCGTCGTCGAGTCCCATCAGGCAGACGACCCGGTGCGGCACCGACGCATCGGCACGAGCGTGCAGATCGTCAGGTGGCCGGTGCGGAAGTTGGCCCGCGTCGGCCGGCCGCGCAGCCGGTCGGCCAGCAGCGCGCGGATCTCGCAGCTCAGCGCCACCGGGCTCGGCGCCGGTCGTCGGCCGTCGCCTCGCTGACGACGTCCTCGAGCAGCCGGCCGAGCTGCGCGCGCTGCCACGCGTCGCGGCGCGTGGTCGCCGTCAGCGCGTCGGCGGCCTCGGCCGATCGCCGCGGCCCAGGCGTCGAGCGGCTTCGGCGTGCCGAACGCGTCGACGACGCTGCGCAGCCGCTCGAGGAACTCGGCGAACCGGCCGGCGAGATCGATGTCGCCGCTGCCGACGTCGTCGAGCGGCAGCACGCCGCCGAACGAGCCGCTGCCGTCCTCCGCCATCGCCACGCCGACGCAGCACGCGGTCCAGCCCGCCCGCCACGTGTTGGCCGCCATGCCGCTCGAGCCGGTACGGCGCGCGCTGCGCCGCGTCGAGGCCCCAGCGCACGCCGCCGTCCGCGACCCACTCCGCGATGCGCGCCAGGTCGTCGTCGTCGAGGCCGAAGCGCCGGCGCACCGGCTCGCGGCCCGCCAGGTCGAGCACCTGCGAGGCGGTCAGCCGGCCGCCGGCGAGGTCGAGCAGTTGCGCGACGACGCCGAGCACGGGGTTGGTCTGGCGCAGCGAGCGGTCGGCGAGGCGCACGTGCAGGTCGGGCGGTCGGCGTCGGCCGGCGAGCGTCGTCTCTCCACGTCGCTCGCCGCGCCGAACGTGGCCTGGATCAGCGGCGCGAAGACCTCGATGTCGGGGCACATGACGATGATGTCGCGCGGCTCGAGCGTCGGGTCGTCCGCGAGCAGGTGCAGGATCGCGTCGCGCACCACCTCGACCTGGCGGGCACGGCCGTGGCAGGCGTGGATCTGCGACGCTGTCGGTCGTCCGCGGTCCAGCAGCGCGCTGTCGTCGGTCGCCGCGCCGCGGAGCGCCGGGCGGCGCGCGGTCGGCGCGGATGTCGGCCTGGATGCGGCCGAGCAGCGTCCGGCGTGCGTCGCGGCGGATCGTCGTGGTCGCTCGATCGCCGTGTCGGCGCCGGCGAGGACGAGCTGCATCTCGCGCGCGTCGCGGCCCCAGGAGGCGAGCAGCGCGATTTGCCGGCACGCCGCCGTCGCGTCGTCGCGGCGGCCGCGCCGGGCGCCGCGGGTCGTCGCGCATCCGCGTCCCACAGCGCCGGCGAGGGGTGCAGCAGGAAGAGGTGGACGTCGCGGCCCGTCGCGAGCGCGTCCAGGACGTCGAGGTAGCTCGCCGGCAGGCGCGTCAGGCCGAACAGCGACAGCCGGCGCGGGCAGTCCACCAGGTCAGGCTCGCCCGGAGCCGCTGCACGCGCGCGACCAGGCGCTCGGCCGGGCTCGGGCTGGCCGATCCGCTCCCGCAGCCGCCGCCACAGGTCCACCTGCCAGGTGTCCTCGCCCAGC
>CAVYKO010000007.1:0-354577 GCA_963769095.1 uncultured Acidimicrobiaceae bacterium | reverse complement strand
CTGAATCACCGCTATTGAAAAAAGCGGCGCGCTTATCAGCACACCGCTTTAACGTGCCGAGAAGTAAAATTTACTTGACCACTTGCACGACTGTACGATTTGTGGGCTCGACCAGGTACACGCGGTCACCGGAATAGACGTATCGATATTTCGAGAACTTCGGTCCCCACGTAGAGGGAACAGTTCTCAGTTCTACGTCGGCCGGCAGTGTTGTGCCAACCGAGATTTTTTCCTTAACCGTCACCGGGGCAACTCTCTCCTTCACGACGTACTCCCTGATCGTGGTACGTTGCTCGGGTTCGATGACGACGGTTTCCGCGGGACCAACTCCCACAGTTTGCGCGAAAGCTTGCGCACCCGCGAGCATGGCTATAGCGCTCGCTGCCATTAATGCGCGTCTCATAATTCATCTCCATGTTTGGGGCATAATCGCCCGGAGGCCAACGTTTCAATCTTGTCTGCGTTCCGGGGCACACGGTGGAGGCTTCATGTCCTAGACATCGTGCAGACACAGGGCCATGTCCGCTTATGACCCAAAGCGGACATCGACCTAATTCGATTTGAACCATTCGCGCTGCGGCCGCTTACCCTCGCGGAATTGGAGTGTGCCGTGCTGCGTTCCGGTATCAAGCCAGGCCCATGCCCTCGCTGCGGCGGCGAATTGGCTGCACAAAATGCCATTAGGGTCGTGAAAGGGCTAGAGACCCACTTTTTCCAGTGCGAAGAATGCGAACACATTCATACGGTCGAACGTAAGTGTCCCTAGTGCGGATGCCACCGCTATTAGTAAAGTGTATGTCTTTTGACACTCGACGGGAAACACCCGGCATCCTACATTTAACCCAAGGGTGACTCGGGGAACCTCGTGCCAAGCGGCGATCAAAATAAGTCACTGCCATCTGAGCCAGCGCATCCAATTTGTCCGACCTGCAACGTGGCAATGTGGATGACACGGGTGGACCATTTTGGGTCCGCCGATAAGCCGAACGACCATCGGATTTACGAGTGCCAAATTTGCGGGAGCAAATCTATCACGCCACCGCTGCACGCTGCCTGAGGCTAGCGTGGCGGCCCGTAGCTTCGGCGCAGATGATCGACCTGTTTGCCCAAAATGCGGCAAGGAAATGCATTTGATCCGCGGTCCCGGCATCCCGAGCCCGCGAAACGGACCTGATGGATCGCTTACAAAGCCGCCAGGGCGGCTCCGCCGTTTCAACGACGGGCGGGAAAGGCCTTTTCGATCTCTTTGGCGCTAGTGCGGCCTTTGTAGCGGGACATAGCTCGTGTCTAAACAGATTAGGTCCTCTTTGCCGGACGTGCTCGATCGCGAGATCTATGTCAAATTTTAATAGGGTTGGACCAAGGTCCACCAAAGGCGCCGGGATCAAATCGACTTCATCGGGCGTTAGGAGTTTGAGGAGATTGACTCATCAGGAGATTACTATGTTAAAAAGCTTCTCTATCTGCGGCGCGCTGATCTTAGCGGCGGCCGCTTTTTCCACTTCCGCGGAGGCGCAGCATCGTGGTTTTGGCGGCGGTGCCCGCATGGGCGGCGCCCATTTTAGTGGTGCTCGCGTGGGTCCTTTGGCGGTGCCCGCATGGGGAACATGGCCGGCCCTGGCAGAATGGGTGCCTATGGCGGTCGCGCCATTTATAGTGGTGGCAGATATGCTGGCGGCCATGCCATTTATGGCGGTGGCAGATATGCGTATGGTTATGGACGCGGCTATGGCTATCGTCGCTATGGCGGCTATTGGCCTTGGTCGGGCGTAGGCGTCGCCGGCCTCGCTGTGGCGGCTGCGTCGCCGTACTACGGCGGTTACGGTTACTCCGATGACTGTGTTCAGTGGAGGCCGGATTACGGCTGGGTGAACGTCTGCAATCCAGCCTACGGCGGGTACGGCTACTACTGATAAAACTGTTTGACGTATTTGAGGGGCCACACAAAAGTGGCCCCTCTCGCATTGAACTCCAGCTCAGAAGCCCCCTTCGATAATCCAATCGCTGCCGTCCTGACGGAGGCTGTTTGGCACGGATGGATGAAGGCGGCAGGCGCATTGATTGGCCGGCCGCGGGAGTTACGCACACGGCACAACATGGGGACGATATATTGCGACAACCGGAACGGAGCAACTTTGCAAACGTTATTTTTAGGACCGCGTGCCTTCGGTTCCGCCCAGATGCGCGGTTGTTAGGGCCGGGTTTGGATCACCATCGCCTGGCCCTTTCTTTTGGCCCGGCGACCGTGTCGTGTTCGATGTTGGGCCGGATAAGCGAAGGCCAGACAGCAGCAGGCAATTAATGTGCGATTGCAGGAGCGGCGCTAGCTTCAGATTGGGTTATATCCAATAAGCTCATCGATCCTGCCCCAACCCGTATCTGTTGCACGCGCCAGAACGTCCCATCTACCGCGCGAGTTGCCGCCGGCGAGCTCGGATTTTTGATTTTCAGCCACGCCTTTGATGGCCCGGACTTGTACGGCGCGTCGAGCTTCTTTGAGGCATTCCCGACTGACCCGTTCTACATTTCGCCGAAGCTTGCTATTTTAGACAGTTCAATTTGGGCGCAGGGGAGCGCCTTTTGAGGAGACGAGCCATGGACAAAACAGGTCACTATCACTGCGGGTCTGGATAGGCGTGCTTGGATTTGAGCTGATGCACCTGATTGAGCATGCGATTTAGATTGCATGGATGGGGGCTGCTTGGCGACGATTGGGTGGCAGGGATGAATGAAAGCACCAGGCGCGTTCAATGGCCTGCCACGCGAACTACAGGCGCGGGCCTTCGGCTCGGGTGGCTCGGGCGGGCTCAGGCGCGAGGCGGCGACGGCCGAGGCGGCGGCCGTCTCGGCGGAGGCCACCTGCGGCGACACCCCTGCGGGCTCATACTCGCTCTTGGCGGGCTCGTCGGCCGGCGCATCTTCCGGCCACACGATCGGCTCGGGCTCGCGGGCGTGCTCGGGCTCGTGCCGGGGCCGGCTGACCCGCCGGCGCGTCGGCTCGGGCGGCGGTGCGAGCACGGTCTCGGGCTCGAGATCCGGCTCGGGCTCCGGCTCGAGGTCCGATTCGTATCCCGGCTCGGGCGGGATGACGAGCGTGTCGTCCGACTCGAAGTGCCAGGGCTGGCGGACGTCGGCCTCTCGGCGCTGCTCCCCCAGGAGGGCACCGACCGCCGGGAGGTCGTCCGAGAGCATGGACGGCTCGAAGACGTCCTCCTGGGCCTCCCAGTCCTGGTCTTCCTCGCGCCACGTTGGGGGCGCGACGAGCTGGTCTTCCCCGTTGCTCCGGTCGAGAATGGCCGGAACCTGCCCCGTCGGCACGTCGTTCCAGTGCGGGAGGTCCGGATGGCCTTCTTCGACGGGGCCCGTCACCTCGCGGACGGCGTCGCCCGCCGGCTCCGCACCGATGATGCGCACGCGTCCGGAGTGGTAGCTCGTGGGCTCCTCTTCGGGTGGCGGCTCGGTGTCGGTGGTGTCGGTGGTGTCGGTGGTGTCGGTGGTGTCGGCGTGTCGACACTGTCGGTGTTGTCCGTGCCGTCGGTGTTGGTGAACCCACCGAAGCCGGTGTCGAATTCGTCGTGATCGTCGGTGCCGTCGGCCATGTCGCTCGCTACCTCAGACCTGGAGGAGCTCTTGCTCTTTGTGCGCGAGCACCTGGTCGATCAGCGCCACCTGTTCGTGCGTGAGCTTCTCGAGATCTTTCTCGACGCGCTCGAGCTCGTCGCTCGAGAGCTCGCCGTCCTTCTGCAGCGCCTCCACTTCGTGCCGTCCCGCGCGGCGCAGGTTGCGAATTGCCACGCGCCCCTCCTCTGCCTTGTGCCGCACGACCTTGACCAGCTCCTTGCGGCGCTCTTCTGTTAACGGCGGAAAGGCCAGGCGGATCACGGTGCCGTCGTTCGTGGGGTTGATGCCCAGGTCCGAGGACATGATGGCCTTCTCGATCGCCCCCAGCGAGCCCTTGTCGTAGGGCGAGATCACCAACAGCATGGCGTCGGGCACGCTGAAGCCGGCGAGCTGGCGCAACGGCGTCGGGGTGCCGTAGTAGTCGACCAGGAGCGGCTCGAGGAGGGCCGAGGAGGCCCGTCCCGTGCGGACGTTGCTCATCTCGTGGCGGACGTGGTCGATGGCTTTGCCCATCTTTTCTCTGGTGTCGTCCGTGACCAGGGCGGCGAGGTCCTCGTCCATCAACGGACCAGCGTACCGATCTGCTCACCGTGGAGCGCACGACCGATATTCCCCGGGATCATGAGGTCGAAGACCCGAATTGGCAGGTCGTTGTCCTTGCAGAAGGTGATGGCGGTGAGATCCATGACCCGCAGGTCACGATTGATGACGTCCATGAAGGAGATCTCGTCGTAGCGGGTGGCGTTCGGGTCCAGCTTGGGATCGGCGCTGTAGACGCCGTCGACCCCCGAATGGGTCCCCTTGCAGAGCAGCTCGGCGCCGATCTCGGCGGCCCGGAGCGCAGCCGGGGTGTCGGTCGTGAAGAACGGGTTCCCCATGCCGGCGGCGAAGATGACGATGCGGCCCTTCTCGAGGTGCCGGATGGCGCGGCGCCGGATGTAGGGCTCGGCGACCTCGGCCATCGACAGGGCGGTGAGGACCCGGGTCGGCTGGTCCTGCTGCTCGAGCGCGTCCTGGAGGGCCAGGGCGTTGATCACCGTGCCCAGCATCCCCATGTAGTCCGACGTGGCCCGGTCCATCCCGCTGCTCTCGCCGGTGGTGCCGCGCCAGATGTTGCCGCCGCCGACCACGACGGCCAGCTCGAGGCCGCCGGCCTCCATGGCCCGCGCCATCTCCTTGGCCATCCGCTCGACGGTGGCGGCATCGATGGTCTCGTCGGACGCCGCGGAGGCCAAGGCCTCCCCTGACATCTTGAGGACGATGCGGCGCGACTCTCCCACGATCCTCAGCGCCTCAGGCGCCGACGACGACCTGCGCGAACGCCACGACCGCGCGCCGAACCGAGCATGCCCGAGATGGTCTGCTTCTCGTCGCGCACGTAGGACTGGTCGAGCAGGACGCGCTCCTTGAACCATCCGTTCATGCGGCCGTCGACGATCTTCTCCAGCGCGGCCTCGGGCTTGCCCTCGTTGCGCGAGATCGTCTCCAGCGTCGCCCGCTCCGATGCGACGTCCTCCGCGGGCACCTCGTCCCGGTCGAGGTAGGTCGGCTTGGTGAAGGCGATGTGCACGGCGATGTCGTGGGCGAGCTCATCGGTGCCGCCCTCGAGCACCACGGCGACGGCATTGACGCCGCGGCCGGCCTGCTGGTGCAGGTACGTGTCGACCACCTGTCCGGACTCGGCGACCAGGCGGCGCACCCGGCCGACCGAGATGTTCTCCTTGAGCGTCGAGCGCAACCGCTCGATCTCCTCGTCCAGCTCGCTGACCGCGTCCTCGCCCTTGGCGGCGACCAGCGCAGCCAGCTCGTCGGCCAGCGCGACGAACTCGGCGGACTTCGCCACGAAGTCCGTCTCGCAGCGCAGCTCGACGACGGCGGCGGCGTCCCCCGAACGGACGGCCGCCACGGCGCCCTCCGAGGCCTCGCGGTCGCTCCGCTTGGCGGCGCCGGCCAGTCCCTTCTCGCGCAGGATCTGGGCGGCCCGCTCCAGGTCGCCGTCCGCCTCTTCGAGCGCGTTCTTGCAGTCCAGCATCCCGGCGCCCGTCATCTGGCGCAGAGTCGAGACGTCCTTGGCGGAGTAGGTGGCCACGCTCATGCCACCTCGACGGGCTCGGGGGACGGCTGGGGGGCCCGGCGCGGCCGCGGCGAGGGTGTCCCGCTCTCCTCGGCTGGCGGGGGGGCCATCTGGCGACGGTGCTCGGCGATGAAGCGGCCCTCGGCGACGGCGTCGGCGATCACCCGGCACATGAGGGAGCCCGAGCGAATGGCGTCGTCGTTGCCGGGGATGACGTAGTCGATGACGTCGGGGTCGCAGTTGGTGTCGACCACGGCCACGACCGGGAGCCCGAGCTTGCGCGCCTCGGTGACCGCGATGTGCTCCTTCTTCGTGTCGATGACGAAGACCGCGTTCGGCAGGCGGGCGAGGTCGGCGATGCCGCCCAGGTTGCGCGAGAGCTTCTCGAGCTCGCGGGTGTGCTGCAGCGCCTCACGCTTGGGCATCCCGTCGAAGTCGCCGGCCGCCTGCATGGCGCGCAGCTCCTGCATGCGCTTCACGCGGCCCGACACGGTCGTGAAGTTGGTCAGCATGCCGCCGAGCCAACGCTGGTTGACGAAGGGCATGCCGCACGCCTCGGCGTACTCGGCGACGGGGCCCTGGGTCTGCTTCTTCGTCCCGACGAACAGGATGGTCCCGCCGTCGGCGACGAGGTCGCGCACGAACGAATAGGCGGACTCGACGCCACCGAGCGTCTTGCGCAGGTCGATGAGATAGATCCCGTTGCGCTCACCAAGGATGTAGCGCTTCATCTTCGGGTTCCATCGCCGCGTCTGGTGGCCGAAGTGCACTCCGGCCTCCAGAAGCTGTCGCATGGAAACGACGGCCATAGAGAACATCCTCCAGTCGGTTGCTCCCCTGGTGCAGCGCAGCCCGGGGGCCGCGACCGTGGAACGCACCAGGTGATGATGGTTGGGTGCTGCAGCCCACCGCGGTGGTGGGCCGGACCACCTTAGCCGCTGGGTGCACAGCGGGACCTCAGGCCCTCGGGTGTGTCCCCTCGTAGACCGAGCGCAGCCGCTCCTTGCTGACGTGCGTATAGACCTGCGTGGTCGCCAGGCTGGAGTGACCGAGCAGCTCCTGGACCACCCGCAGGTCGGCTCCGCCGTCGAGCAGGTGGGTCGCGTACGTGTGGCGCAGGGCGTGCGGATGGGTCGGTGACGCGGCGCGGCGGTCCAGGATGCGGCGGACGTCGCGGGGACCGAGGCGGGCGGCGCGCTGGTTCACGAACACCGCTTCGGGCGGCCCCGCCATCGCGTCGCGGCCGTGCTCGAGCCAGTCGCGCAGCGCCGCCGCGGCCGACTCGTGGATCGGCAGGCGCCGCTGCTTGGACCCCTTGCCGAGCACGGTCACGGTGCGGCCGCGCAGGTCGACGTCGCCGCGGTCGAGGCCGCAGAGCTCCGAGACGCGCAGTCCGGCCGCGTAGAGGAGTTCGAGCACGGCGTGGTCGCGCCGGTCCAGGGGCGTCTCCGCCGGCGCGTCGAGCAGGGTGGTCACCTCGCCGTGCGAGAGCACCCGGGGCAGGCGTCCGCCGCCCGCGGGAGCGCGGAGGGAACGGGCCGGGTCGGCCGCGATGCGACCCTGCCGGAACTGCCAGGAGAAGTAGCAGCGCAGTGCCGCCGCCTTGCGGGCGATCGTGGCCCGGGCCAGCTTCCTCGTCCCGAGCGAGGCGAGATAGCGGCGCAGGTGCAGGCGGTCGACGGCGGCCGGGCCCTCCACGTCGCTGCGGCCCATCCACTCGGCGAACGCGGCCAGGTCGCTCGCGTAGGCCTTACGGGTCGCCGGCGCGCGGCCGCTCAGCCAGGCAGAGAAACCGGGAAGGTCCCAGTCGTCCGACACGCCCGCAACGCTACTGCCCGTCTTTCGGCTGGCCTGGGCACTAACGTCGCCCGGGAACCTTCGGGGGGTCCGCTGGGTTCGTGGAAACGGGAGGGACGATGGCTTCGAAATTCGATCGCCGCACGCTGTTGGCGAGCGGCGCGGCCGCTGCGGCAGGATTCGCCGGGGCGTCCAGCCTCGGCCTCGGGTGGGACGACATCGCCGGCGCCGCCACCAACGGCCCGGGCCGCAACGGCGTCACCAAGGCCACCCCGAAGAAGGGCGGGTCGCTCACGTTCGGCGTCGACGCCGAGGAGCAGGGCTTCGACCCGACGCAAGGGCGCTTCGACGAGGTCGGCGTCATGTACGCCCGCACGGTGTTCGACCCCCTGACGATCGTGCTCACCAACGGCGACTGGGCGCCGTATCTGGCGCAGTCCGTCGTGCCGAACTCGTCGTACACGACCTGGACCGTCACGCTGCGGCCCAACCTGCTCTTCCACGACGGGACGGCCTGCGACGGTGCGGCGCTCGTCACCAACTTCGAAGCGCACTCCAAGTCGCTCCTGACCGGCATCGTCATCAACCCCACGCTGCAGTCGATCACCCAGACCGGCCCGCTCTCGGCGGCCATCAGCTTCAAGCAGCCGTGGGTGCCCTTCCCCTACTACCTGGCCGGCGGCATCGGCGGCCAGATCGCCTACCCGGTCGCGCCCTCCATGCTGTCCAACCCGAACGGCACGTCGCACCCGGTCGGCACCGGGCCCTTCGTGTTCAAGGAGTGGGTCCCCAACGACCACTTCACCGCCACGGCCAACCCGCACTACTGGCGGCCGGGCCTGCCCTACCTGTCGCAGATCACCTACAAGCCGATCCCCGACGAGGCCGCCCGGTCCGAGGCGCTCAAGTCGGGCACCATCGACATCATGATCACGGACACGCCGCAGATCATCACCCAGTACCGCGGCAACAAGAGCTACTCGTACATCGACGACAGCACGCACGTCGCCGGCGAGCCGGACATGTTCTGCACCCAGCTCAACTGCCTGGCCAAGCCGTTCAGCGACCCCAACCTCCGCCGCGCCGCCGCGCTCGCCGTCAACCGCAACCAGTACGCCCGCGTCATCGACCAGGGCGTGCTCCCGGTGAGCAACGGCCTGTTCGTCCCGGGGTCGCAGTACTACTCCACGACCAACTACCCCAAGTACAACCCGTCGCAGGCCAAGAAGCTGGTGCAGGCGGCGGCGAAGAAGAACGGCGGGCCGATCACCTTCACCTACGGCTCGACCAACTCGCCGGCCGCCCTGCGCGCGGCGCAGTACCTCCAGCAGGCCTGGCAGGCCGTGGGCTTCCAGGTCAAGACGAACATCGTCCAACAGAACCAGACGATCAACAACGCCCTGGCCGGCAAGTACCAGGCGCTCGGCTGGCGCCAGTTCGGCGCGGTCGACCCGGACCTCAACTACATCTTCTGGAGCAGCACGACGGTGAGCTCGGGGTCGCTGTCCATCAACATGGCGCGCAACGCCGACCCCACGATCGAGACGGCGCTGTTGACCGGGCGATCGAGCACGGAGAAGAGCACCCGCCAGGCCGCCTACAAGACGGTCAACAAGCGGCTGGCCCTCGACACGCCCTACCTGTGGCTGGACCGGGCCGTGTGGGCCGTGGTCGGCAAACCCAAGGTGCAGAACTTCAACAACCCCACCTCGCCGCAGGGGCAGTCGGCCTTTGGCATGATCGGTGGGTCGATCTGGCCGACCCAGATCTGGATCAGCTGAGTGCCGAATGGGGGTTCGTGAGCGGACGCATCCTGGTCGTCGAGGACGATGAGCGCATCAGGTCCTCCATGCGCCTGGCCCTGGAGGGCGAGGGCTACGAGGTAAAGGACGCCGCCAGTGGCGAGGAGGGGCTCGACCTCTTCGCCGAGGCGCCCACCGACGTTGCCTTGATCGATCTCATGCTGCCCGGCATGGACGGCTTCGAGTGCTGCCGCGCCCTGCGGCGCAGCAGTGCGGTGCCGATCATCATCGTGACGGCGCGCTCGGACACCCACGACGTGGTGGCCGGCCTCGAGGCCGGGGCCGACGACTACGTCACCAAGCCCTTCGTGGCCAAGGAGCTGGCGGCGCGCATCCGGGCGTTGCTGCGGCGGGCCCGCCCCGCCGAGGAGGAGCCGGGCGCCCTCACCTTCGGCGACCTCCAGTTGTTGCCGGAGCAGGGCGTCCTGCGCCGGCTCAACGGCGAGGAGGTCCACTGCACGCGGACCGAGTTCCGGCTGCTCTGCGAGCTGGCCGCGTCGCCGAACAAGGTGTTGAGCCGCGAGCAGCTGCTCGACCGGGTCTGGGGGTACGACTACTTCGGCGACGGGCGCCTGGTCGACGTCCACATTCGGCGCTTGCGCACCAAGGTCGAGGCCGACCCGGCGGTGCCCCAGCACATCCTCACCGTGAGGGGCATGGGCTACAAGCTGGTCCCTTGACATGAGGCTGGGCATCGGCGCCCGCATCACGGCCGTCTTCGGTCTCGGGGCGCTGGTGCTGTCGGTCCTCCTGGGCGGGATCTCCTACTTCACCGTCCGGCACTTCCTCCTGGCCGGCCGCGAGGCGGCGGCGCAACAGCAGGCCTTCGGCAACGCGTCGATCGTGCGCAGCGACCTCGCGTCGGGGGCCACGCAGTACGTGGCCCTGCTGGCGCAGATCGACGCGGGGACCGACGCCCACTCGGTGCTCTACCACCGCTCGAAGGCGTACGTGTCCTCGCTCTCGGTCAACGCCTCGTCCCTCCCGGCCCAGCTGCGCCACGAGGTCCGCCGCGGGACGCCGGCCACCCAGACCTACCGCAACGCCGCGGGCACGGCCGAGATCGCGGTCGGCCTCCCGGTCCCCTCGGTCCAGGCCGACTACTTCGAGGTGTTCGACCTCTCCGACCTGGACCACACCCTGCGGGTGCTGGGCTTGACGCTGTTCGGCGCCGGCGCGGTCACGACGCTGTTGGGGATCGCGCTGGGCCGCTTCGCCAGTCGCCGGCTGCTCCGGCCGCTGGCCGACGTGTCCGAGGCGGCGGGCGCCATCGCCGGCGGCGAGCTCGACACGCGCCTCGACATCGAGGCGGCCGACCCGGACCTCGTGGGGCTGACCACCTCGTTCAACACGATGGTCGACCAGCTGCAGGAGCGGATCGAGCGGGAGGCCCGCTTCAACTCCGACGTGAGCCACGAGCTGCGCTCGCCGTTGACCACCCTGGGCGCCGCGGTCGGCGTCCTCGAGACCGATCGCGACCGGCTCCCGGCGCGCTCGCAACGGGCCCTCCAGCTGCTCAGCGACGACCTGCGCCGGTTCCAGCGCATGGTGAGCGACCTGCTCGAGATGTCCCGCGCCGACGCCGGCTCGACCGATGTGTTCCTCGAAGAGGTGAACGTGTCCGAGCTGGTGCAGCGCTCGGTGGAGACGGGCATCGGCCACATGGACGCCCGGCGCCACGGCACGCCCGAGGTGCACGTCGACCCCGACGTCGAGATGTGGCGGGTCGGCGTCGACAAGCGACGCTTCGAGCGGGTCATGGTGAACCTGATGGAGAACGCGGACCACTACGGCGGCGGTGTGACGACGATCGCGGTGGGACCGGGGTCGGGCCGGGGCCGGGGCCGGGCGTCCCGACGGGGCGCGCGTCGCCGGACAAGCTCGTGGAGGTCACGGTCGACGACGCCGGGCCGGGCATCGACCCGGCCGAGCGCGCCAAGGTCTTCGAGCGCTTCTACCGCGGCTCGGCGTCGGGCCGCCGCGGCACGGGGACCGGCACCGGACTCGGGCTCGCACTGGTCGCCGAGCACATGCGGGTGATGCACGGCGGGGTGCGGGTCGAGTCGTCGCCCGACGGCGGGGCGCGCTTCGTGCTGTCGCTGCCGGTGTTGGCGAACGGCGACGAGCCCGACGACGGGTCGTGGTCCGAGGACAGCGTCGTGACCACGTCCCGCGTGCGCCGGCTGCTGCGCCGGCCCCTGGCCGCGCTCGTGCTGCTGCCGCTCGCCGCGGTGGCGGCGGGCTGCGCCATCCCCACGCAGAGCACGCCGAGCTCGATCGCGCCGTCGAGGGTGCCCTTCAGCTTGCTCGATCCCCACCCGCCGACCACCACGACGACGCAGCCGAAGGCGTCGTCCTACGTCGGCGTGAAGGTGTTCTTCCTCAACGCGAACGCCAACAACACGCTGACCCCGGTCGACCGCCTCGTCGAGCGCGCCGGCGCCGTTGGCCAACATCATCACCGCGCTCGTCACCGGCCCGACGAGCGGTGACTCGGCGGCCGGCCTCGCCACCGCCATCCCGGGCGACGTCGTCGTGCTGTCCGCCGCCACCACCGCGCCCAACATGGTCACCGTGAACTTCAACGACGCCTTCGGTCAGATCGCCGGCACGGCCACGGAGCAGGCGGTGGCGCAGGTCGTGGCCACGGTGGCGAACGAAGACGGTCCCGGCACGGGGGTGATCTTCGAGATCAACGGCCAGCGCACCAGCGTGCCGATCGCCAACGGCTCGCAGGTGGCCGGGCCCGTCTACCTGATCGCCTTCCTCAACGTCGCCCCCTGAGCGGCGGGGGCCGGAGCGGCGCCGGGGTCGCGCCGTCGGCCGGAGCCCGGGCCGGAAAGAGGTTCAGCCGGCGTCCTCGACGTCGCTCCGCCACGGCACCCGGGGCGCACCGGACCACAGGTGCTCGAGGTCGTAGTACTCGCGCGTCTCCTGGAGGAACACGTGGACGATGAAGTCGCCGTAGTCCATCAGGACCCACGTCGCGTCCTGGAGGCCTTCGATGCGCAGGGGGACGACGCCGTGGGCTTCCTTGACGCCGCGCTCGATCTCCTCGACCAAGGTGCGCACGTGGCGGGTGTTCTGCGCGCTGGTGATCACGAACGCATCGACGACGCCGAAGAGGTCCCCCATCGCGAGCACGACCGTCTCGTGCCCCAGCTTGGCGTCGGCCGACACCGCGGCGGTGGCCGCTGCGGGTGGCAGCTGGACGTGGACGTCCAACCGTTGCCTCAATGGAGCACGTCCAGGATCCCTACCGTGAGCCCGAACGCGCCCACCAAGATGGCGCAGGCGGCGACGGCCCAACGCTGTCTCGCCCGCCGCGCCAGCTTGAGCTCGGCCCGGCGGTCCGCCCGGCGGGGTGTGCGGGCAGGCGCCTCGCCCACGTGCGGACGCTCCGACAGTTCCGTCCAACCGGCCGGCATGGCGCTCATCTACCGGACAGCGTACATACCGCGGCGGAGGATGCAACGGATGACCGGCGGCGGCACCAGGTCGTCGACCGGCAGGCCCGCGGCCAGCCGGTCCCGGACCTCCGAGCTCGACGCCGCGACCCGTGGGCCGTCGACCCGGACCGCCCGCCAGCCCGGCGGGACCGCCGGCTCCTCGCCGGTCGGCCGCGAGACGATGGCCAGGGTGACCAGGCCCTGCAGGTCCCCGGCCCGGTGCCAGGTTCCGAGCTCGGGCACCAGGTCGGCGCCGACGACGAGGAAGACCTCGAGGGGCCGGGCACCGGCGCCGGCCCGCACCTCCTCCACCGTGTCCACCGAGTAGCTCGGGCCGCCCCGGTCGATCTCGAGCCGGCTGGCTTGCGCCCCCGGGATCTCCTCGGCCAGGGCCTCGGTCAGGGCGAAGCGGTCCTCGGCGGGCGAGATGGCGCGCTGGCCCGACTTCTGCCACGGGTCGTTCGCCACGACGAGGAGGAGGCGGTCGAGGGCGAGCGCGTCCATGACGGCGCGGCCGGCGGCGACGTGGCCGACGTGTGGTGGATCGAAGGTCCCTCCGAGAATCCCGACCCGTTCGGGTCGCTCAGGTTCCGGCAAGCTCGGCGATCACCGGCGCCAGCGCGTCCATCTCGGCCTCGTGCACGACGATGTAGCTGAAGCCCAACTCGGACCGGCGCTGGCGCAGGATCTCGATGATCTCCTCCACCGTGCCGATCAGCGCGAGCGGCGCGGCGCGCAATTGCTCGGGTGTCAGGTCGAAGATCGGCGCCAGCGACGCGATGACCTCGTCCGCGTTCGGGACCACCTGGACGGCGGCCGTCCAGCACTGGAGCTCGAGGTCGTCGGCGCGCTCGCCGGCCGCCTCGCGCACCCAGCGCACGCGCTCGACGTAGCGGTCCACGACCCCTTCGGCCGCGACCTCCGGTCCGATGTAGCCCGCGGCGAGGCTCGGCACGATGCTGACGATGTCGGCGTACTGGCCGGCCAGGGTGAGGATGCGCTTGCTGCCCCCGCCGATCACGAGGGGCGGACCGCCCGGCGTCACGGGCGCCGGGGCGCCGTTGGCGTCGTGCACCTCGTAGAACTCGCCGCTGAACGTTGCCGTCCCCTTCCGCCACAGGGTGCGCATGATCTCGAGGCTCTCGGCCAGCCGGGCCACCCGCACGGCAGGACGGTCCATCGGGATCCCCGACTGCTCGTAGTCGGCGGTCAGCCAGCCGGCACCCATGCCGAGCTCGAAGCGGCCGCCGGTGACGACGTCGAGGGTGGCCGCCTCTTTCGCCACCAGCACCGGATGGCGGAAGTCGTTGTCGAGGACGAGCGTGCCCACCTTCAACGTCGTGGTGGCCTCGGCGGCGACCGTGAGCGCGACCATGGGCGCCCACTGGTCCTCGAGATGGTCGGGCACGTAGAGGGTGGAGTAGCCGAGGTCCTCCGTCTTGCGCGCCAGGTCGCGCCACGCAGCGGGGGATGCGGCACCGGACGCCTGCAAGGCAAAGCGGAAGGCGGCCATAAGTGGGGATCCTACGGCGTTAACCTGTATGGGTGACGAGCCGCCCCGAGTCCACCTCCTGGAGCGCCGCGTCCTGGCGGAAGTTCCCCGCCGCGCAACAGCCCGAGTGGCCGGATGCCGACGCGCTGAAGAAGGCCGAGGCGCGACTGTCCGCGCTGCCGCCGCTCGTCTTCGCCGGCGAGGCCCGCCATCTCACCCGCGCGTTGGCCGAAGTGGCCAACGGCGAGGCCTTTCTGCTGCAGGCCGGGGACTGCGCCGAGTCGTTCGCCGACTTCTCCGCCGACTCGATCCGGGACAAGTTGAAGATCATCCTGCAGATGGCGGTCGCCCTCACCTACGCGGCGGGCGTGCCCGTGGTCAAGGTCGGCCGGATCGCCGGCCAATTCGCCAAGCCGCGCTCGGCGGACACCGAGACGGTCGGTGACCTCGCGCTCCAGTCCTTCCGCGGCCACATGGTCAACGACGATGCGTTCGAGGCCGACGCGCGTCGGCCCGACCCCGAGCGCCTCATTGCGGCCTACCAGCAGTCGGCGTCGACGCTCAACCTGCTGCGCGCGTTCACCAAGGGCGGGTTCGCCGACCTCTCGCAGGTCCACCTGTGGAACCAGCAGTTCGTCGCCTCGTCGACCGAGGGGCAGCGCTACGAGCACATCGCGTCGGAGATCGACCGCGCGCTGCGCTTCATGGCCGCGTGCGGCATCGACCTGGGGGCCGAGGAGGGTCTGCACCAGGTCGACTTCTGGACGAGCCACGAGGCGCTGATCCTCCCCTACGAGGAGTGCCTCACCCGCGTCGACTCCCTCACGGGTGACTGGTACGACTGCTCGGCGCACATGGTGTGGATCGGCGACCGCACCCGCCAGCTCGACGGCGCCCACATCGAGTTCTTCCGGGGCATCTGCAATCCGGTCGGCTGCAAGATCGGCCCCAGCTGCACGCCCGAGGAGCTGCTCGGCCTGTGCGAGCGGCTCAACCCCGACCGGCTCCCCGGCCGGCTCACGCTCGTCACCCGGCTCGGGGCGGACCGGGTCGAGGAGCTGCTCCCGCCGCTGGTCCGGGCCGTCGAGGCGGAGGGCCACCCGGTCGTCTGGACCTGCGACCCGATGCACGGGAACACCTTCACCAGCGCCGGCGGCCGCAAGACCAGGCGCTTCGACGTCATCCTGGCCGAGCTGCGCTCGTTCTTCGCCGTCCACCGCGACGAGGGCACCTGGCCCGGCGGCGTGCACGTCGAGCTGACCGGCGACGACGTCACCGAATGCCTGGGCGGGGCCGAGGAGATCTTCGAAGGCGACCTCGGGGCCCGCTACACCACCACCTGCGACCCGCGGCTCAACGCCCGCCAGTCGCTTGACCTTGCCTTCCGAGTGGCGGAGTTCTTGAGAAGTTGAGCAGTTGATCCGCCGTCTCGCCCTTGCCGTCCTGACGGCCGCCCTGCCGGTGCTGGCCGTCGTGGTCGTCAGCCGTCCTCCCCTCCGCCGCACCCCCGGCGGCGGCGAGCACGGATCCTCCGGCCTACTGGTTGGTGGCCAGCGACGGCGGCATCTTCAGCTTCGGCGGCGCGTCGTACTACGGCTCGACCGGGGGCACCGTGCTCAACAAGCCGGTCGTCGGGATGGCGGCGACTCCCGGACGGAGGCGGGTACTGGTTGGTGGCGTCGGACGGCGGGATCTTCTCCTACGGCGACGCGACCTTCTACGGCAGCACCGGGAGCATGGTGCTGAACAAGCCGGTCGTCGGGATGGCGCCGACGCCCGACGGTGGTGGCTACTGGCTGGTGGCGTCCGACGGCGGGATCTTCTCCTACGGCGACGCCACCTTCTACGGCAGCACCGGGAGCATGCGCCTCAACCAGCCCGTCGTCGGGATGGCCGCCACGCCCGACGGGGGCGGTTACTGGCTGGTCGCGTCCGACGGCGGCATCTTCTCCTATGGCGACGCATCCTTCTACGGCAGCACCGGGAGCATGGTGCTGAACAAGCCCATCGTCGGGATGATCACCGGGCCAGGGGGTGGCGGCTACTTCCTGGTTGCCTCTGACGGCGGCATCTTCAGCTACGGGACCATGCAGTTCTACGGCTCGTTGGGTGGCGTACCGCTGCAGGCACTCGATCGTGGCAGCGGCCACGACTCCCAGCCGCGACGGGTACTGGTTCACCGACACCGCAGGCCTCGTTTCGAACTTTGGGAACGCCAGGTACTACGGCTCCGCACCCTCGCCGCTCTTCCGGCCAATCGTCGGGATGGCCGAGGCACCCGGGAACGGTTCCTTTACCGGGGGCACCTATCCATCGGGCGCTTATGGGTTCGACATCAGCAAATTCCAGTGTTCCAGCTTCCCGGCCGGCGACCACGCCATCGGCATCGTGGAGGTGGACGGGAGCTCACACACGGATGCCAGTCCCGGCAATCCCAACCCGTGCCTGTCTCAGGAGGCGTCGTGGGCTGGTGGAGGCTTGAACCTCTACACCTATCTCACATATGAGACCTCGGCGACGAACGAGCCGGGGTGCAACGGCGACACATCCTGTAATGCCGGCTATCAGGCGGGCATTCACGCCTACACGGACGCCGCCAGTGTCGGCGCTGGGTCTACATCGATCCCGTGGTGGATCGATGTAGAAACGGCGAGCGCCAACTGGTCGGGCAACTTCTCCGAGAACGCACAGTTCGTCCAGGGCGCGCTCAACGCGCTCCACGAGACCGAGGGCATCCCGGACGTCGGCATCTACGCCAGCCCGGGCGTCTGGAACAACATTGTCGGCAACTATCAGCCCGACGTCCCTTACTGGATGGCGGACTACCTGTCACCACCGAACGGGCCGAACTCGTGCGCCGACATCACCAGGTGGCAATCGATGGGCAAACAGCTCCCTAGCGGGCCCCTCGAAATCGTGCAGTACGACAGTGAGCAGTACGACATGGACTACGCCTGCTAGTTGCTTCCGGCTCGTCGCGCGTTCACTCGCCCTGATCACGCCGGCGGCTCAGGGCATCCCGGAGCGCCCCTGCGTTGTCCTGCAATGGCAGGCCGGCCTCGAGCACCAGATCGACGTCGTCGATGGGGGCCCATTCGCTGCGTGACCGCGCGACGTGCGCCCACTCCAGCTCGTACCAGCCCGGGATGCCGCGTTGCCTTCCCTCGATGCTGCGCTCGGTGTCAACTCCGGATCCGAGCACTCCGTCATGACGACGAAGCTCGGTGCGCCCTCCGCCGCGGCCAGGGCGCGGGTCTCGGCCACCTCGGGGGCGCGCGCCACCCCGTCGAGCACCACCGGCAGACCGCGCCGGAGCCCCGAGCGCGCCAGCGCCCACAGGATCGACCAGCCCACGCCACGATGCCCGCGCAGGCCCATGGCGTCGAGCGCCGCTTGGAGTTCGGGGTAGGGGCGCAACCCGCTCATGGCCCAGTCGTGGCCGAGCACCGGGGCGCCCAATTCGGTGGCCGCAACGTCGGCCATCGTGGACTTCCCGGTCCCGGGGAGGCCGGTGACCAGCACAAGATGCGGGCCGCTGGCCCGCCTCACTCCCCCGGCTTCTCCCAGACCGACACGTGCATCCAGCTGTCGCTCGTGAAGGGCTCGCGTCCCCAGCCGGCCCAGCGCTCCCGCAGCCGGAGGCCGGCGAGGCGCGCCATCAGGTCGTACTCGGCGGGCCAGGCCCAGCGCCACGGCATGGAGTGCTTCCCCGGGCCTCCCTCACCGAGCCAGATGTGGTGCGAGACGCCGAGCTGCTCTGCCACGTCGAGCTCGTCGAAGCCGATATGGGTCGCGGTGTTGGTGAAGACCTGCGCCGTGTCGCCCGGCGGCAGACGCCGCAACTGCGGCACGGCCACCTCGATGACGAAACACCCACCCGGCTCCAGGTGAGCCGCCGCGTTGCAGAAGATCTCCACCTGGGCGTCCTGGGTGGTGACGTTCTGGATCGTGTTGTAGACGAGATAGACGACCCGGAACGTCCCGTCCACCGTCGTCGACGTCATGTCGCCGACGGCGACGTCGATCGCGTCGGCGCCGGGCTTGGCACGGAGCTGTTCCACCATGTCCGGCGAGAGGTCGATGCCGGACACCGGGACCCCACGCTCGCTGAGCGGCACGCCGATGCGGCCGGTCCCGATCGCCAGCTCCAGAGCCCTCCCCGTCCCCGCCAGCTCGGCGAGGAAGTCGACGGTGGCACCGATGACGACGGGGTCGGCCATGTCGGCCGAGTTGGCGTCGTACTTGGCCGCGATCTGTCCCGAGAAGTAATCCGGGCGCGCCGTGCCCTCGGTCCCGGACATCCCGGCTGTGGCTGCTCGCTAGTCGGTCTTGACGACCAGCACGGCGCAGTGCGCGCCGTGGGCCACCGAGTTGGGCACGCTGCCGAGATACCGCCGGGCGCCGCGCATCCCCTTGCTCCCCACCACGATGAGGTCGGCGCCCACCTCGACGGCCGTCGACAAAATCACGTCGTCGGCGTTGCCCTGCGCCGCGTGCGCCTCGACCTTCAGGCCGGTGCCGTGCTTCGTGAGCGCCTCCTCACCGATGCCCTTGGCCGCCTCCTCGAGCAACGCCGCGCCGACTCCGGTGTCGACGAGTGCCGCGCCGGTCGCCCCCGACGCCGCGGCGCTCCTGGGCGCCCGCGTCGCGGTCACGATGTGCAGGGCCGAACCCCAGGAGCGGGCAATTTCCGCCGCCGCCTCGACGGCGCGGTCTGCGGTCGCGGAGCCGTCCGTGCCGACCACGAGCACCTTGTACATGGGAGATCCCCCTTGTGTGCCGGAAGGATCAGCGTAGCGGGGACCTGCCTGCGACGTCGGGGTGGCTCAGCCGACCAGTGCCCCGTACGCCCCCGCCCAGAAGTCGACGAAGTGGGCCGGCGGCTCGGGCGAGTTCATCGCCCGCTGGGTCAGCATGATGCCGGTCAGCCCGCGTGCGGGATCGGTCGTCCACACCGTGCCGGTCCCGCCGTTCCAGCCGTAGCCCCACGGCTCGGGCGGCTCCCCCTCGAGGGGACCCGGCGCCGCCATGCAGTAGCCCCATCCCTCCTGCGCGTTCAGGAAGGGCGGTGCCTCGCCGCGCTGGTCGGCCGTGAGGTGGTCACTCGTCATGGCGGCCACCGAGCCGGGCGACAGCACCTGCTCGCCGTCGTGTCGGCCGGCGGCGGCGAGCATGGAGGTGAAGGCCCAGAAGTCGTCCAGCGTCGAGACGAGCATGCCGGCGATGTTGCCCATGGCCGGGGGCGCGCTCCACCACCCGCCCAGTGGCTCGTCGAGCACGTCGAGCGCGCCGGTCTCGGGGTTCGGAACGTACGCCGTCGTGCAACGTTCGACCTTCTCGGGCGGCACGCTGAACGAGGTGTCCACCATGCCCAGGGGTTCGAAGAGCCGGGCGCGCAGGAACTCCTCGAGCGGTTGCCCGCTGGCCCGTTCCATCACGATGCCGAGCACCTGCGCGCCCGTGTTGTAGCGCCATGTGGTGCCGGGCTGCTCCAGCAGCGGCAGCGTGGCGAAGCGGGCGATCCACTCGTCGGGCCCGAACGACGGCGGCGGCCATGGCGGCCCCAGGGTCATGAGCCCGAGCTCGGCCTCGGCGCGCTGGATCGGAAAGGTGCCGGGCCCGGCCATGATCAAGCCGAATCCGAGCCGGAACGTCAGCAGGTCCTCGATCGTCATCGGCCGCTCGGCGGGCACCGTGTCGGTCAGCGGGGACTCCAGGCTGCGCAGGACGCGCCGCTCCGCCAGCTCCGGCAGGTACGTCTCGACCGGGTCCGACACGGCGAGCACGCCGTCGTCCACCAGCGCCATCGCCCCCGCCGCGCCGATCGGCTTGCTCAACGACGCGATGCGGAAGATGGCGTCGCGACGCAGCGGCGCCGGGTCGTCGAGCGCCGCAGAGCCGAGCACCTCCACGTGCACGTCGTCGCCGCACGCGACGAGCGCGGTCAGGCCGGGGACGGCGCCACTCTCGACGTGCGCGGCCAGGCGGTCGTGCAGCCGGGCCAGACCGGCGGCGTCGAGACCGCGGCGGGCCGCGGTCATGGCTGCGGGAGCGAGCGAGGCGGCATCGCTCCGGACGCTACCGGTAGCGTGCGCCCGGTGGTCACCCTCGACGACGTGGTGCGCATGGTCACGGCGCTGCCCGAGGTCACCGAAGGAGAGCGGTTCGGCCGCCGGACGTGGTTCGTCGCCGGCAAGGCGTTCGCCTGGGAACGCCCGTTCTCCAAGGCCGACCTGAAGCGATTCGGCGACACGACGCCCCCGGCGGGGCCCATCCTGGCGGTGCGCACGGCCGACCTCGACGAGAAGGAGGCCGTGCTGGCGACGGGCCACAAGGGCGTCTTCACCATCCCGCACTTCGACGGCTACGCCGCCGTCCTGATCCAGCTCAAGGTCGCGACCAAGAAGCCGGTGCGCGAGGCGATCGAAGACGCCTGGCTCGCGTGCGCGCCCGATCGCCTCAGCCGGGCCTTCCTTTTGGGCGGCGGCCGGGCCTGACTCGTGCAGGCTCCAGTAGCACGGCGGTTCCGAGCAAGGCGGGCGCGGCAGCGTCTCGTACACTGCAGTCATCTGGTCGTGACGTGGTCGAGCAGTGGTGCCCGATCAGCGAGCGACTCGGTGCGGGAGGCGGACATGACCGACACGCATCCAAGCGGCCCGACACCCGATCCGGCGGGCAAGGACAAGGCGACCGGTCCGACCGGTGCGAGCGGTGCGAGCTGGTGCCACCGGGTCGTCCGGCGACGAGTGACCCGCCAGAGGTCGGCACAGAAATTGACGCCGTGCTGGCGGCAAACCCGCCCACCGGATGTCTGGGTGCTCATTGCGTTTGCCATCATTGCCGTTGGGCACCTTCGCGGCGTACAACCTCTGGGCATGGTACAAGCCCACCGATTTCATGCCCTCGTCGAATTACGCCGTCTACGCGGGGCTCTTCATCATGGCTCTTGCGATCGAGCGTCTCCTCGAACCCTTCTCTGGCCTGTTCATCCCGTCGACCAAGACGCAAAAGGCCAAGAGCGTCGCGTCCCAAAACCATGCGAAGCGGGTCACGCAGGCACACCTACAGGAGACCGCGCTGCACGCGGCGGCACACGGCCTCCCGAGCGCTGGACCAGGTTGTCGCTGCGCAGACGGACGCCGACGGCGGAAACGAAGAAGGCGCACGGACTCCAGGCGAAGCGGGCCGTGCTCATGTGGGCGACCGCCGCCGTGTTGGCAATGGTGGCCTGTGCTGCGCTCGGAATTTTTCTCCTGCGCTCCGTCCAGACGACGACGAACCTCGGTGGTGCCGCCACGACGACGAAAACGCCTCCCACACCGCCGGCTCCCGCCGCTGACCCGAACCGAGCGCACAAACCCCCCGGCTCCCGCCGCTGACCCGAACCGAGCGCCCGATCCGCCCAAAGCACCGACTCCCGCCAGGGACCCGAACCGTGTACTCGATCTCCTTGCCACCGGCCTCGTCGTCGGTGCTGGGACAAAGCCGCTGCACGATCTCATTACGCAGATCCAGACGTCCTCGAGCAAGTCCAAGTCGAGTGCGAACTCGTCCACGTCCGGTAACGCGCCAGGTCGGCATGCCCGGCCGCGTGGGACACCCCCGTCGTGGCAGCCCTGCGGTCAGACGCAGGCTGAACGGCAGATGGGGGGCCGGCCGAGAGCGGTCAGGCCCGCGGGATGCCGCAGGCGTCGTTGAAGCGCAGGAGGATCCAGCGGTCCTCGGCGGGCACCCAGGCCCACTCGGTCATCGAGGCGTGCGTCGTGTGCACCCAGCCCCGCCGGTAGACGCTCGCGGCGGCACGCCGAGGAACGCGATCATCGTCGCCTCGATGACCCCTGCGTGGACGGCGGCGACCACCATCTCGCCGGGGTGGCGCCGGGCCACGCGCCCGGACCGCGTCGGAGGCCCGGACGATGAAGCTCGACCAGCTCTCGCCGCCGGGCGCGATCGGCGTCGTCGGGGTCGCGGTCCCAGTCGGGCACGCCGAGCTTCTCGACCACCTCCTCCCACGACATGCCGTCGCTCTCCCCCGGGTGCAGCTCGCACAGGTCGCAGTCCTGCACGACCGGCCCGAGCGCGGCGGGCCCCGGGCCGACGACGGGGCGCAGCCGCTCGGCCGTCTCGATGGCGCGGGGCAGCACCGAGGAGTACAGCGTCGTCGCCTCGCGCAGCTCGCCCGACTCGTAGAGCCGCTCGGCCAGCTCCGCCACCTGGCGCCGGCCGAGCGCGGTCAGCCCGGTGCAGCCCTTGATCCCGCCGACGACGCGGTTGAGGTTGCACTCGGCCTCGCCGTGGCGCACGAGCACGATGCGCGTCGAGCCGGGCACCGGCGGGAAGACGCGCAGGACGCCGGTGGCGCCGTCCTCGGCGGCGTCGTCGGGCTCGCGGGCGGCGGCGGAGCCGCCGGCTCGCTCACGCCAGGTTGCCGACGAAGTGCTCGAGCTGGCGCAGTGTCCGGCACTCGACGACGTCGTCGCAATGGGCGGCGTACTCGCCGACGATGGAGTCGCCCGAGCCCCAGTAGTCGCGTGGCTCGGGGTTCAGCCAGTAGACGCGGCGGGCCCGGGCCTGCAGATCCTCGACGACCCACGACCCCGAGGCGTGGTAGTTGTTGCGGGCGTCGCCCAGGATCATGACCGACGAGCGCGACGTCACCTGGTCGCCCCAGCGCCGCTCGAACTCGGTGAACGCGTGGCCGTAGTCGGAGTGGCCGTCCACCCAGATCACGTCCGCCTCGGTGTTGATGCGCGCCACCGCCTCGGCCGGGTCGATCGACGCCCTCGAAGAAGCGGGTCACCTCGTCGATCCCGTCGACGAACACGAACGACCGCACCTTGGAGAACTGCGACGAGATGGCGTAGACGAGGTGCAGGGTGAAGCGGGCGAAGCTGGCCACCGATCCCGAGATGTCCGCGATCACGAAGATCTCGGGCTTCGCCGGCCGCGGGTGGCGAAAGCGCGGCTCGATCGGCACCCCGCCCGTCGAGAGCGAGCGCCGCATCGTGGCGCGGAAGTCCAGCGGCCCCTTGCGGCCGTGGCGGCGCTTGCGAGCCAGGCGCACCGCCAGCTTGCGCGACAACGGGTGCAGGGTGCGGTGCAGCATGGCCAGCTCGTCGCGCGTTGCGTGCATGACGTCGATGTCCTCGGGCAGCGGCTTGCGCACCGAGCGGGCCAGCGCCTCGGCGCCCCGGTCCTCGACCAGGCGCCGGCGGATCTCGGTCTCGACGGCGCGGCGGAACTTGTCGATGCGCGCCTTGTACTCGTCCGCCGCCAGGCGCTCCTCCAGGTCGGTGAGCGCGCCGCCCGCCGCGCCGGCCTGGGCCTGCTGCATGAGGCGCTCCAGCACGCCATCGAGGTCGAGGTTCCGCAGCGTCCGGTACAGGTAGTAGGTCCCGCCCACCGGGTCGCCCGGGCTCCATGCCGGCGTAACGGTCGACCGCGTTGCGGGCGACCACGTTCATCATGGCGGCGTCGGCCGACATCAGCGACTTGAACAACAGCTCGGCCAGCTCCTCGGGCGTCATCCCCTCGCCCCCGCCGCCGCCCTTCCAGCCGCGGCCCTGCCCCGGCATGCGCCCGCCCTCGCCCCCCGCCTCCTCGCTCTCGGTGTCGCCCTCGCCCTCGCCGAGCTCGTCGCCGTCCGCCGCGTCGCCGGCGCCGCCCGGCCGCACGGCGAAGAACACCTCGAACGCCGTCTCGAAGGCGCGCCAGTGCGTGGACGACTTCACCAGCGTGGCCGCGAGCGCGTACTTCAGGCCGTCGCGGTCCTCGAGGGGGATGTGCTTGACGGCCTCGGCCGCATCGAGGTGCTCGGTCAGCGAGACGGGCAGGCCGGAGCGGCGCAGCTCGGCCACGAAACCGGAGAGGAGGTCGAGCACGGGCGGCGGGCCGGGTCCGAGTCGGCGGTCGGTCAGGTGGACGAGGGCGACGCCGAGAGGAGCTCCTTGGTGGCCCGCTCGATGTCGGCCTGGTACTTCAACAGGATGTGCAGCGTGTCCTTCGCCTCCGCCGCGTCGATCGTCTGCACCCCGAGCAGGACGAGCGTGCGGGCCCAGTCGAGCGTCTCGGAGACCGAGGGCGCCTTGCGCAGCTCGAGCGTGCGCAGCGAGCGCACGATGCGCGCCACCTGGTCGGCCAGCTCCTCGCTGATGCCCGGCACCTTGGCCCGCACGATCTCGCGCTCGCGCTCGAGGTCGGGGTAGTCGATGTGCAGGAAGAGGCAGCGCCGCTTGAGCGCCTCGGAGAGCTCGCGGGTGTTGTTCGAGGTGAGGAACACCATGGGCAGCTGCGTCGCCCGCACCGTGCCGAGCTCGGGGATCGACACCTGGTACTCGGAGAGGATCTCGAGCAGCAGCGCCTCGGTCTCGAGCTCGACGCGGTCCACCTCGTCGACGAGCAGCACGACGGGCTCGGTGGCCCGGATCGCCTCGAGCAGCGGGCGCGTCAGCAGGAAGTCCTCCGAGAAGATGTCCTCCTCGAGCTCCGACCAGCTCGGGCCCTCGGTCTCGCCCTTGCCGTGCTCGCCGGCCTGGATCCGCAGCAGCTGCTTGCGGTAGTTCCACTCGTAGAGCGCCTTGGACTCGTCGAGCCCCTCGTAGCACTGGAGCCGGATGAGCCGCGCGCCGGTCAGCTCGGCGACCGACTTGGCCAGCTGCGTCTTGCCGGTGCCCGCCGGCCCCTCGACCAGGACCGGCTTGCCCAGCCGGTCGGCCAGGTAGACGACGCCGCTGATGGAGTCGTCGGCCAGGTAGCCGACCTGGGCCAGGCCGTCGCGCACCGTGTTGAGGGACTCGAACCGGGGCGGGCCGCCCTCGGGCAACCCCAGGGCGCCGTTCGTCGCTGCGCTCACGAACGCACCTGCCCGTCGCCTCGCACGACCCACTTCAACGTCGTCAGCTCCTTCACTCCCATCGGGCCGCGGGCGTGCAGCTTCTGGGTGGAGATGCCCACCTCCGCGCCGAGCCCGAGCTCTTCGCCGTCGACGAACCTCGTCGACGCGTTCACCAACACCGCCGCCCCGTCGACCTCGGCCACGAAACGGTCCGCCGTCGCCACGTCCGAGGTCACGATGGCCTCGGAGTGGCCCGAGCTGTAGCGGGCGATGTGGGCGATCGCGTCGCCGACGTCGTCCACCATCCCGATGGCGACCACCGGCGCCAGGAACTCGGTCTCGAAGTCCTCGTCCAGGGCGGGCAGCGGCGTCGGGCACGAGGGCGCGGACCCGCTCGTCGGCCCGGATCTCGACGCCGGCCGCGGTGAGCGACTCGGCCAGGCGCGGCAGGATGGCGGCGCGCCACGGCCTGGTGCACGAGGATCGTCTCGACGGCGTTGCAGACGCCGAAGCGGTGGGTCTTCGCGTTCACCGCCAGGTCGTGCGCCATGGCCAGGTCGGCCGCGCCGTCGATGTAGATGTGGCAGTTGCCGTCGCCGTCGAGGACGTAGGGCACGGTGGCGTGCTCGATCAGTGACGCGATCAGCGACGGACCGCCCCGGGGGATCAGGCAGTCGATGTACCCGCGCAGCTGCATGAACGCGACGGCCGTCTCGTGCGAGGTCTCCTCCACCAGCGCGACCGTGTCCTCGGGCAGGCCCGCCTTGACCGCGGCCCGGCGCAGGAGCGCGACCACGGCGCGGTTGGAGTCGAGGGCCGACGACGAGCCGCGCAGGAAGGCCGCGTTGCCCGCCTTGAGGCACAGCCCGGCGGCGTCGCTCGTGACGTTGGGCCGGTTCTCGTAGATCACCCCGACCACGCCGAGCGGCACCCGCACCCGGGTGACCCGCAGGCCGTTGGGCCGCACCCAGCCCTCGGTCACCTCGCCGACGGGGTCGGGCAGGGCCGCCACCGTTGCGCAGCCCGCTCGCCATGGCGTGCACCCGCGCCTCGGTCAGGCGCAGACGGTCCCGGGCCGCCTCGACCATGCCCGCGGCCTCCGCCCGCTCGAGGTCGGCGGCGTTGGCCTCGACGAGTGTCGCCCACTCCTCGTCCAGGAGGTCGGCGGCCAGGCGCAGGGCGTCGTCGCGCGTGGAGCTCGTCGAGCGGGCGACGACCCGGGCGGCGGCCTGGACGCGGCCCGCGAGCTGCTCCAACGCGGGCGAGGTCATCGGGTCAGGTTACAAGGACCAGGTCGTCACGATGGACGACGACCTGGCTGCGCCGGCCCATCCATTCCTCCGCCGTCGCCGCCGGCACCCGGACCAGGCCCTTGGCGAACACCTGGCCGTCGGGCCCGGCGATCTCGACCGCCTCGCTGGCGCGGAAGCCGCCGGTGCACGAGACCACCCCGGCCGCCAGGAGAGAGCGGCCGCGCCCGGTCAGGGCGGTCCGCGCCCCCTCGTCGACCGTCAGGCTGCCCGCCGCCCCGAGCGCGAACGCGATCCACAGCTTGCGCGCCGAGAGGCGGCTCTCCCGGGCCCGGAACACCGTGCCCACCCCGGCCTCCCCCGCCAGCGCGGCGGCGAGCACCCCGGCCCGGCCGGCGTCGGCGATCACCGTGCGCACGCCCGACCAGGTGGCGATCTTGGCCGCCGCGAGCTTCGACGCCATGCCCCCGCTGCCCAGGGCGCTGCCCGGCCCGCCGGCCAGGCGCTCGAGCTGGTGGTCGATCTCGACCACCTCCTCGATCAGCGAGGCCTCGCGGTCACGCCGCGGGTCGGCGGTGAGCAGCCCGGGAGCGTCGGTCAGCAGCACGAGCAGTTCCGCGCCGACCAGGTGGGCGACGAGCGCGGCCAGGCGGTCGTTGTCGCCGAAGCGGATCTCCTCGTCGGCCACGGCGTCGTTCTCGTTGACCACCGGCACCACCCCGAGGTCGACCAGGTGGCGCAGGGTGCCGCGCGCGTGGAGGTACTGCGTGCGGTGCACGAAGTCGAGCGGGGCGAGCAGGACCTGCCCGGCCAGCGTGTCGTGGGGCTCGAAGCCGTCCTGCCACAGGCGCATGAGGCGGTGCTGGCCGACGGCCGACACCGCTTGGAGCACGGCGGGGTCGGCGGGCCGCTGGCGGCGGCCGCCGGGGTCGAGCGCGGCCCAGCCCGCCGAGATGGCGCCCGAGGTGACGACGACGACGGTGTGCCCCTCGGCGCGCGCCGCGACGATCTCGTCGCTCAGGCGCGCCACCGTCTCCGCCGTGACCGACGACGACCCCACCTTGACCACGGCGATCACCCGCTGCACCCGCCCTACTCCTCGCCCCAGGTGAAGGTCATGGTGCCGACGGTGACCTCGTCCCCGTCGCGCGCGCCGGCCCGGGACAGCGCGCGGTCGACCCCGAGTCGGCGCAGCCGCCGGACCGCCTCGGCCTGCGCACCGGCATCGGTGAGATCGGACAGCGCGACCGCCCGTTCGGCGGCGCGCCCGACCACGAGCCACGCCCCCGCGCCGGCGCGCTGCACGTCGACCCCCTCGGGGGCGGGCCGGTGCACGACCACGGCGTCGACACCGTCGCCCGGCCAGGCCGGCGGCCGCGTCGGCCCGGGCCGCCTGCACGAGCACGGCCAGCTGCTCGACGAGCGCGTCGACCCCGGCACCCGTGGCCGCGGACAGCACGAGGTCGCACAAGGTCGCCCCCTCGGCGTCCCCCCGGCCGCCACCAGGTCGGCCTTGCTGCCCGCGACGATGCGCGGGCGCTCGAGCAGTTCGGGCCGGTACGCGCCGAGCTCGGACAGGAGGACACGCAGCTGCTCCGCCGCCGGCTCGCCGCCGGCCAGCGGTGCGCCGAGGTCGAGCAGGATGACGAGGGCGCGGGCCCGTTCGATGTGGCGCAGGAACTGGTGCCCGAGGCCGCGTCCGCCGGCCGCACCCTCGACCAGCCCGGGGATGTCGGCCATGACGAAGGTGGTGCCGTCGTTGTCGCGCCCGCCGACGCGCACCACGCCGAGATGCGGCTCCAACGTCGTGAAGGGATAGTCCGCGATCTTCGGCTTGGCCGCCGAGACCGTCGAGATCAGCGTCGACTTGCCCGCGTTGGGGAAGCCGACGAGCGCCACGTCGGCCATGAGCTTGAGCTCGAGGTCGAGCCAGTGCTCCTGGCCGGACTCGCCCTGCTCGGCGAACGCGGGAGCCCGCCGGCGGTTGGACAGGAACCGCGCGTTGCCGCGCCCGCCCTGGCCGCCCTCCGCCACGAGGAAGCGCATCCCGGCCGTGGCCAGGTCGACCACGACCTCGCCCCCCGGGGCCGCGGACGACCGTGCCCACGGGCAGCGGCACCTCGATGTCCTTGCCCCGCGCCCCGTGGCGCTTCTGCCCCGACCCGTGGCCGCCGTTGGTCGCCCGGCGGAAGGGATGGTCCTTGAAGCCCAGCAGTGACGACTCGTTCTCCGACGCGACGAGCCAGACGTCGCCGCCGTGCCCGCCGTCGCCGCCGTCGGGACCGCCGCGGTCGACATGGGCCTCGCGTCGCCACGACACCTGGCCCGCGCCGCCGTCGCCGGCGCGCGCGTGCAGCTGGGCCTGATCGACGAAGCCGGACATGGGGAGGAAGCCTACGAGCCGAGCAATCGGCGGGCGCGCTGGGCCACCTCGGTCCGCGCGCGCTCCTCGTCGATGTGCGTGCAGCGGCCGCCCTCGACCACGCACGATCCCCCGACCCACACGTCGGTCACCAAGTAGCCCGCCCCGGCCCACACCAGGTGCCCGAGCAGCTCGGAATCCGATACCGACGGGATGAAGCGGAAGTCGTCGGTGCGCAGGCGGATCACGTCGGCCGGCCGCCCCACTTCGAGTGCGCCGACGGGCAGGCCGAGGGCGGCGCCGCCGCCGCGGGTGGCCAGACGCAGCGCCGTCGCCGAGCTCAGCGCGCCGGGATCGCCGGCCGTGGCCCGCGCCAGGAGCGCGGCCAGGCGCATCTCGTCCCACAGGTGCAGGTCGTCGTTGGAGGCGGGGCCGTCCGTGCCCAGGCCGACCCGCACCCCGCCGTCGAGGAGCCGGCGCAGCGGGGCCACGCCCGAGCCGAGCTTGCCGTTGGACCCGGGGCAGTGCGCCACCGCCACGTCGTGCTCGGACAGGAGCGCGAGGTCGTCGTCGTCCAGCCACACCGCGTGGGCCGCCAGGACGCGCCCGTCCAGCGCGCCGACGTCCGCCAGCAGCGCCGGCGCGCTCATGCCGTAGCGCTCGCGCACGACCTCGCACTCGGCCGCGGTCTCGGAGAGGTGGATCTGGAAGAGTGCGTCGCGGCGCGTCGCCTCCGCCGCGATCTCGCGCAGGCCTTCGGGCGGCACGGTGTAGGCCGCATGCGGCCCGAAGCCGAGGTGCAGCCGGCCCTCGCGGCCGTCGTGCGCGTCGAACAGCTCGCACGCCTCGGCCAGCAGCACGTCCCAGTGCTGGCCCGGCCCGTCCGGTGAACCCGGGACCTCGAAGATGCCGGGGGTGAAGGCGGCGCGGATGCCTGCGTCCAGCACCGCCTCGACGACCG
Source organism: uncultured Acidimicrobiaceae bacterium (assembly GCA_963769095.1). Taxonomy (GTDB): domain Bacteria; phylum Actinomycetota; class Acidimicrobiia; order Acidimicrobiales; family RAAP-2; genus Bog-473. Next base: position 324,935 of record CAVYKO010000007.1, on the reverse strand, counting down.
GCATGGGGTGGCGGTACTGCTCGCAGGTGGTGGTGACGCCGTTGGTCAGCAGCTCGGCCGCGCCCAGCGTCATCCCCCAGTACACGTCCTCGTCGACGCATCCGGGCCTCGCGGGGCCACACCGACTCGCTCAGCCAGCGGTCGAGGGGAAGACCCGTCCCCCGCGCTGCGCAGGAGCGTCATGGGCGAGTGCCCGTGGCAGTTCACCAGGCCCGGCATGAGCAGGCCGCCGAGCTCGCGCACCTCGGTGCCGGCGCCGGGCGGCTCCTGCCAGGGATCGCCCACCCACGAGACCAGCCCGTCGGTGATCTCGACCGCCCCGGGCGCCAGGATCGTGTCGTCGGCGTCGACGGTGAAGACGGTGTCGGCGACCAGCCGCAGCGTCACGGAGCGCCGACGAAGAGACGGTCCGAGAGGTCGCGCGAGACCCGGAGGGCCTCGTCGCCGCCCTCCACGGTCAGCTCCACGGTGCCGTCGTTGTCGCGCCCGCCGACGCGCGCCACCGCGCCGGGGATGAAGCCGCTCTCGTCGAGCAGCGTCAGGGAGCCCAGGTTCAGCTCGACCTCCTCGCTGATGCGCAGGAGGCGCACCCGCTCCCCTTCGTCCACGTCCGCCAGCGGCCGCGTCTCGACCGCGGGCGCCGCGCGAGTGCGAGCCGGGGATCGGGTTGCCGTGCGGGCAGGTGGCCGGGTCGCCGAGCAGCTCGACCAGGCGCGCCTCGACGTCGTCGGAGATGACGTGCTCCCAGCGCCCGGCCTCCCGGTGCACCTTGTGCCATTCCAGCCCGATCACGTCGACGAGGAGGCGCTCGGCCAGCCGGTGCTTGCGCACGACCTTCTCGGCCAGCGCGCGGCCGCTCTCGGTCAGGGACAGCCGCCGGCCGTCGCGGGTGACGTAGCCGTCCTCGATGAGGCGGTCCAGCATCTCGGAGACCGAGGGTGCCGAGCGGCCCAGCCGTTCGGCGATGCGCGCCTGGATCACCGGCACACCCTCCTCGGCCAGCCCGAGCATCGTCTCGAGGTACTCCTCGACGGGCGGGTGGTACTCGGCGGGCGTCGTGCTCAGCCATCGCAATGGCCGGCCGAGGGCGGCACGTCGAGCGCGGGGTTGCGGTCGAAGAAGCCGAACGGGACCAGCGTGAAGCCGGTGTACTCGACCGGCATGACCGGCCAGTCCTCGGGCCGCGGGATGTGCGTGACGCCGAACGTGTGCCACAGCACGATGTCGGTGTCGACGATCGGCCGGTCCTGCGCCGTCCACTCCGGCAGGCCGGCGCCGCCGCGGTGCTGGTTCGGGTAGTCGCCGGCGGCCCGCCGCTCCTCGGGCTCGAACGGCGTGACCCACAGGTTGTGCGTCGCGAAGGCGGCCCGCTGCCCCACGCTCGACTCGGGGTGCGCCAACAGGGTCGGCGTCGAGGCCGGCAGCAGCTTGTAGGCGGTGGGCTCGCCGACGCCGTTGCGGACGCTGCGGTTGGCGATGCGCCAGGAGCGGCTGCGGGACGGGTCGACGTTGCGCCGGGCGGCCAGCTCGGACTCGAGCAGCGTCGAGGTCGTGCCGAAGACGTTGCCCCACGGGTTCTCCGGCGTGCCCGGCTCGCCGGTGCCGGCGGCGTCCACCTCGAACACCGCGTTCTCCGGCCCGTCGACCTCCATGTCGAGCCGGACGTTGAAGAGGTGCTGGTGGTACGGCGCCGCCAGACCGGGCGCCACCATCTTGGCGTGGTCCCCGGCGTCGCCGTTGGCGACGGCCATGGTCGACATGATGCCGGTCAGCTTCACCTCGAGCTGGATCGTCCCGTCGAGGTAGAAGTACCAGTAGAAGCCGTACTCGTAGTTGCCGACGGTGGCGATGGAGCTCACCACGAGACGCCGCGACCGGCGCACCTCGGTACGTCCCGAGACCATGTCGACGTGCTTCCAGAGGATCCCGTAGTCCTCCTCGTGCATGCAGATCGCGTTGGGGCCGCGTGCGCGGCTTGCCCTTCTCGTCGGCGAAGACGTCGTCGAAGTAGCGGATCTCGCCCAGGCAGTCGCAGCCGAGCGTGAGTGAGTTGGCCATGCGCCCGAGGCCCCACTCGCCGGAGTCGAACGCGCTCTTCCAGGCGTGCATGGGCCCGGGGTGCCCGTAGGGCACGACCATCTCGCTGACCGAGGCCCGGAACAGGACCGGCCGCCGGCGGCCGCCGTCCTCGTAGCCCACCGTGTAGAGCACGAGCCCCTCGAGCGGGTCCATGCCGACCCGCAGCGACCACTTCTGCCAGCGCACGAGGTTGCCCTCGACCTCGAAGCTCGGGCCCTCGGGCTGGGTGATCTCGAGCGGCTTGAGGTCGGTGCGCAGCGGCCCGTTGTCCTCGGGGTAGTAGCTCCCCGCCTTGGGCGGGAGGGGCACCACGCCGAGGTCGACCACCTCGAGCACCTCGCCGCGACCCATGTCCACGAAGGCGAGCAGCCCCTCGAGCGGGCGGGCGTAGCCGTTGTCGTCCGGCGACTCGCGCAGGAAGGCCAGGCACCGGGTGATGCGCCGGCTCTCCTCGTGGTCCAGGCCGAAGGTGCCCGCGGGCCAGGGGTCGATCTGGACCAGGGACCGGTCGACGATCCCCCGGCGGTCGAGCGCGGCGTTCCACTCGGGGTGCTCGTGCAGGGCGGCCAGCACGTGGATCGACTCCTCGAACTGGAGGGGCGGCCGCACGCCGGGCACGACCTCCCAGCGGTCCACCTCGCCGCGTGTCACCGACACGATGACCTCGGTGACGTCGGCGACGGGGCCCTGCAGCAGGACGACCCTCACGCGGCGGTCGAGGTCCACCTTCTCGCCCCGGTCGAAGGCCCGCACCAGTTCCTTGGGCGGGTCGCACAGGCCCACGTACGCGAACCGCAGCGCGTCGTTGGGCACCTCGGCCCGGCCGCTGGCGAAGATGATCTCCCTGGCCGCCGTGATCTCGTCGCCCGAGAGCGGGGCCAGGGGGTGCAGGACGGGAGGAGCGGACGGAGCGGAGGTGGAGGGCATGCCGGACCGATGTTACGCGGCGATCGCCGGGCCACCCTCTACCATCGCTGCATGGACGATGCGGCCGAGCGGGCGGCGCGCAGCGCCCGGGAGCTCGCCCGCCGCATCGGGGTCGACCACCACGACGTGCTGGTCGTGCTCGGCAGCGGCCTTTCCGGCGTGGCCGAGGTCCTCGGGGCCGAGGGCGACTGGGTCCCGCTCGACACGCTCCCGTTCTTCCCGCAGTACACGGCGGCCGGGCACCGCTCGCACGGCTGGTCGCTGGAGCTGGCGGGCCGCCGGCTCCTGATCCTCGGCGGGCGCAGCCACCTGTACGAGGGGTTCGAGGCCGCGGAGGCGGTCCATCCGCTGCGCACCGGCATCGCGGCCGGCTGCTCCACGGTGATCCTGACGGCCGCGGTGGGCGGCATCCGCGACGACCTCGTCTCGGGCAGCGTCGTGGTGGTGGAGGACCACCTCAACCTGACGGGGCGCACCCCGCTGAGCGGCCCGTCCTTCGTCGACCTGGTCGACGCCTACTCGCCGCGGCTGCGCACGCTCGCCCAGGCGACACCTGACCCCGCCGCCGTCGCGGCGCTGGCCGAGCGGCCGGGCGTCTACGCGCAGCTCGCGGGCCCGCAGTTCGAGACGCCGGCCGAGATCCGCATGCTCACGACGATGGGCGCCGACGTGGTCGGGATGTCCATGGCGCTCGAGACGATCGCGGCCCGCGAGGCGGGCGTCGAGGTCCTCGGCCTGGCCGTCGTCACCAACCCGGCGGCCGCGGTCGGCTCCCCGATGCACGAGCACACGACGATCGCCGCCGTGGGGGCCGCTGCCACGCCCGCCGTGGCCGCCGTCGTCCGGCACGCCGTAGGCTCACTGCCGTGACCAACCTGGTGGAACCCGCCGGCGTGGACCACGTCGCCATCAACGTGCCCGACGTGCCCGGAGCCATCGTGTTCTACACCGAGACCCTGGGCCTGGTGCAGAACCACACCCGCCCCGACTTCGGGTTTCCGGGCGCCTGGCTCGACACGGCCAGCGGCCAGCAGGTCCACCTGATCGAGGCCGAGGTGCCCAAGAACGTGGGCCAGCACTTCGCCCTCGTGTTCGGCGACCTGGCCGGCGCGGTGACCGAACTGCGGTCGCGCGGCCTGCGGGTGAGCGACCCGGTACCGGTCGGGACGACGGGACGCCAGCAGGCGTTCACGAGCGATCCGTGGGGCAACGGGATCGAGTTGCACTCTCGCCCGTCGAGCTGAGAGTCGCCTGACCTTGCCGCACTCGTAGGGCCTTCCTGACGACTATGCAGAGTCGATGCATGGATATGCACCGACTCCGTAGGCGTGCGGCCTCAGTCGGGGTGTATACGCGCGGCCATATACACCCGGCACAGACGCTGGAGGGGGCCGCTGGCATGCATAACCATGCGCCCCGCTACATGTCAGCGGATCCAACAAGCCAACGCCATCACCCGCAGCCCGTTGCTGGCCCTGGAACCGGCGGAGCCGATCGCGGGCGGACCGCCGAGGAGGTTCAGCCGGCGACGACGCTGACGTGCTTGCGGCCGCGCCGCTCGCCGAACTTCACGACGCCGTCGGCCGTGGCGAAGAGCGTGTCGTCGCCGCCGATGCCGACGTTGGCCCCCGGGTAGATCTTCGTCCCACGCTGGCGCACGATGATGGAGCCCGACGTCACGGCGGAGCCGTCGAACCTCTTCACGCCCAGTCGCTGGGCATTGGAGTCGCGGCCGTTGCGGGTGGACCCGCCTCCCTTGGTCTTGGACATCTCTGGCTCCTCGGCTCTCGGGCTTACTTGGCCGTGATGGCGGTGATCTCCAGCGTGGCGTAGTGCTGGCGATGACCCCAGCGGCGGCGCTGGTTCGACTTGGACTTGTAGGTCATGGCGTTGATCTTGGGGCCCTTTTCCTCGCCCACGACCTTCGCCTTCACGGCGGCGCCGGCCAGCTGCTCGGGCGTGGCGAGCACCGTCGAGCCGTCGACCACCAGGACCGGCTCGAGCGACACCTCGGCGCCCACCGGCTCGCCCAGCAACTCCACGCGGACGCGCTGGCCCTCGGCCACACGCTCCTGCTTTCCTCCGGACCTGATCACGGCATACATAAGCCGCAAATCCTAGCGCATCAGCGCAGGAAGGAATCGTCGAGGGTGACGCCCCGTCCCCCGCAGACCGTGCACTCGGTGGACAGGGTCTCGAGCAGGCCCTCGGAGACCCGCTTGCGGGTCATCTCGACCAGCCCCAGCTCGGAGATGTCGAAGACCTGGGTCCGCGTCTTGTCCCGCGACAGGGCGTTGCGCAGGGCGGCGGCCACCTTGTCCCGGTTCTCCCGGATCTCCATGTCGATGAAGTCGATCACGATGATGCCGCCGATGTCGCGCAGGCGCAGCTGCCGGGCCACCTCCTCGGCCGCCTCCAGGTTGTTGCGGTAGACGGTCTCCTCGAGGTTGGTCTTGCCGACGTTCTTGCCCGTGTTGACGTCGATCACCGTGAGCGCCTCGGTCCGCTCGATGATGAGCGAGCCCCCCGACGGCAGCCACACCTTGCGGTCGAGCGCCTTGTGCAGCTGCTCGTGCACGTGGTAGCGCTCGAAGATCGGCAGGCCCTCCTCCTCGGCGTCGTAGTACTCGACCCGCTCGGCCAGATCGGGGCTGACGGCCGTCACGTAGTCGCGCACCTCCTCGTAGAGCGCCCGGTCGTCGATCACCACGCCGCGGTACTCGGCGCTCAGCTCCTCGCGCAGGATGCGGACGGCCAGGTCGGGCTCGCGGTAGAGCAGGCCCGGCGCGTTCGACTTCTTGGCCTCCGCCTCGATGGCGTTCCACTGCTCGACGAGCGTCGTCACGTCGCGCTGGAGCTCCTCGGCCGAGACGCCCTCGGCGGCGGTCCGCACGATCATGCCGTGCCCCGCCGGCTTCACCTCGTCGATGATGCGCCGCAGCCGTCGCCGCTCGTTGTCGCCGAGGCGCTTCGAGATCCCGAACGCGCTCGAGTTCGGCACGAGCACGGCGAAGCGCCCGGGCAGCGAGACCTCCTGGGTCAGCCGGGCCCCCTTGGCCCCGATCGGGTTCTTGGTCACCTGGCAGAGGATCGTCTGCCCCGCCTTGAGCACGTCCTCGATCCGGGGCTGCTGGGACGCCCCGCCCTCGATGTCTTCCTTGTCGTAGCGCACGTCACCCCGGTACAGGACGGCGTTCTTGGGGATCCCGATGTCGACGAAGGCCGCCTCCATGCCGGGCAGGACGTTCTGCACCCGGCCCCGGTAGACGTTGCCGTCGATCTGGTTCGAGTCGTCCGCCGCCCGCGCCACGTAGTGCTCGACGAGCGAGCGGCCCTCGAGCATGGCGATCTGGGTCATGTGCGGCTGCACGTGCACGCAGACCAGGTACCGGCCGACCTGGCGCGAGCGCCGGTCCCGCCCCGTTCGGCGACGGCCGCGGGCGCGCTTCTCGCCCCCGTCGGCCCCGTCGGGCCCGTCCGCGTCGGTCCGCTCCGGGGCGGGCCCTGCGGGCCCGGCCACGTCGGCCACCTCCTCCTTCGGTGCGGTGGTGTCCGGCCGGACCAGCGGGACGACCGGCGCGGTGCCCGCGGCCGCGTGCTTGGGTGGCGGCGGCGCGGCGGGCCCCGGACGGGTGTCGCCGATCTTGGGCTTGCGCGGCGCCGGACGCCCCGGGGGCGGAGGGCTAGTCGGTCTCCGTCACCTCGGGGGGTCGAGCCGCCGGCGGTGGACCCTCCGGGGTCCGACCATCCGGGGGGTGACCCTCCGGGGTCTGGCTGAATTCGGTTTCGGACATGAGGGAGGTCCCTCCTCGCGTGCTGTGTCGCAGCGGCGCCGGTTCCGGGACCGCTCAGCGTGAGCGGTTCGAACCGTGCGCCGTCGCGCTCGATCCATTGATGCGTTCGCCAGGCCCGGCCGGGTGCCGCGTCAGCGCCCAGGGCCATCACGAGGTCGCCCGGCCGGACGCCACGCGGGTGCGTGGCCAGTTCTGCCCGGAGGCGACCGAGGGGGCCGGCGGTCGACAGCGCCAGGATGGCAGGGCGGATGTCGTCGTCGGTCGGACGACCCTTCCGTTCCCGCCGGATGGTCAGGATCGGGGCAGCGAGCAGCTTCTCCACTCGCTCCGCCAATTCCTCACCAGGCACGCCGAGCACCTCCAGCTCCCAATCACACGATGCTACCTCCTGCTGGAGTGAACCCTCCGTCTCATCCACCAGCGCTGCGACCTGCACCTCGATGCCCTCGGGCAGCAACGTGCTCAGGGCCGACGGGAGCTCGGCCACCGGGATCTGGCCCGGCGCGGCCGGGCCCAGGCGCAGCGTCGAGGTACTCGCCGTGGGACTCGCACCCGGTGGGCAGCGCCAGCCCGAAGCTGACGAGCGGGTGGGGACTGAACCCCTGGGAGTACAACACGGGCAGCCCGCTGCGCCGCAGGGCGCGCTCCCACATGCGTGCCACGTCGCGGTGGCTGGTGAAGCGGATCTTCCCCGCCTTGGAGAAGCGCAGCCGCAGCCGGCGCTGGCCCTCAGGAGGCACGGCTGACGAGCTGGACCGGGATGCGGTGGCCCTCGGCCAGGTCCTGACCCGTCCCCTGGCTCCCACCCGCCGGCGGGACGGCGGAGGCCACGACGTGCTCGAGGCCGGCCTCGGTGCAGGCGCCGCAGTCGTAGCACGGCGTCCAGCGGCAGTCCTCGACCGCCACGCTGGCCAGGGCGTCCTGCCAGTCGCCCCAGAGGAAGTCGCGGTGCAGGCCGGCCGAGATGTGGTCCCACGGCAGCGCCTCGTCCTCGGCGCGGTCGCGGTGGCAGACCTCCTCGAGGCTCAGGCCCTCGGCGGCCAGCGCCTCCTCCCACAGCGAGAGGTCGAAGCGCTCGGACCACTCCTGGAACGTGCCGCCGGCACGCCAGACCCGCTCGATCACCGCGCCCATCCTGCGGTCGCCCCGGCTGGCCAGCCCCTCGGCGACCGAGGCGGACGGCTCGTGCCAGCGGATGGTGAGCCCGCGGGCGCGCTTGGCCTCGGCGCGCAGGAGCGCCACCTTGCGCGCCAGCTCAGCCACCGTGTCCATCCCGAACCACTGGAACGGCGTGTGGGGCTTGGGGACGAAGCCGCCGACCGAGGCGACCACCGTGACCGACTTCTGGTAGCGGCGGCCGATCTCTGCGCAGCGCGCCCCGAGTTCGGCGATGCCGAGCACGTCCTCGTCGCGCTCGGTCGGCAGGCCGATGAGGAAGTACAGCTTGACCCGGCGCCAGCCCTGGCTGAACGCGGCGTCGACCGCGCCGTAGAGATCCTCCTCGGTGATCAGCTTGTTGATCACGGTCCGCATGCGCCACGTCCCGCCCTCGGGTGCGAACGTGAGACCGGTGCGGCGCACCTTCTGGATCTCCGCCGCCGTGCCGACGGTGAACGCGTCCACCCGCAGCGAGGGCAGGCTCACCGAGACCCGGCCGTCGTGGGCCGGGTCGTTGACGATCTCGCGCACCGTGTCCTCGATGCCCGAGAAGTCGGCGCTCGACAGCGACGTCAGCGCCACCTCGTCGTGGCCGCTCCACTCCAGCCCGCGCCGCACCATGTCGCGCACCTGATCGGCGGGCCGCTCGCGCACGGGCCGCGTGATCATGCCCGCCTGGCAGAAGCGACAGCCGCGCGTGCAGCCACGGAACACCTCGACGTTGAGCCGGTCGTGCACCACCTCGGTCAAGGGCACGAGGGGACGCTGCGGGTACGGCCACTCGGCGAGGTCGCGCACCGTCCGCTTGGTGACCTCAGGGGGCACGCGCGCGTCGACGGGCCGGATGCCCACCAACCGCCCTTCGGCATATTCGGGGGCGTAGAGGGCCGGCACGTACACGCCCTCGATCTCGGCCAGCGCGCGCAGGAGCGCCTCGCGTTGGCGCGCACCGGCCGGCGCGCCGACGCGCCAGGCCACGATGGCGTCGGTCATCTCCCCGACGACTTCCTCGCCGTCACCGAGGACGAACGCGTCGACGAAGTCGGCGAGTGGCTCCGGGTTGAAGACGCAGTGCCCGCCGGCCACCACGAGCGCGTCGTCGGCGCCGCGCTCGGCCGCGTGCACCGGCACCTGGGCGAGGTCGATGAGGTTGACCACGTTCGTGTAGACGAGCTCGGCCGAGAGGTTGAAGGCCAGCACGTCGAACGCCTTGGCCGGCAGGTGCTGTTCGACGCTGAAGAGCGGCACCCCGGCCGACCGCATGGCGGCCTCCATGTCGACCCACGGCGCGTAGGCCCGCTCGGCGACGGCGTCGGGACGCTCGTTCAGGATCTCGTAGAGGATCTGGAGGCCCTGGTTGGGCAGTCCGATCTCGTACGTGTCGGGGTACAGGAGCAGCCAGGCCACCTTGTCCGGCCCGTGCTCGGGACAGAGGGCGCCCTGCTCACCGCCGATGTAGCGCGCCGGCTTGGCCACCTTGAGCAGCAGTTGCTCGATCTGTGGCCAGAGGGTCTCCATCGACCTTCCACCCTACGAGACGCACCGCCCGCCGCCGGTCCAGGTGCCGGTCGTCGTGGACGTGGCGCCTGGGAATGGCTACCCCGACGCGTTCTGCGGCTGGGTCGTGGTCGTGGTCGTGGTCGGCGTGCCGAAAGGAGGGTTGCTCGCCGGGGCGGTCTGGCTGGGCGGGTTGGCCGGCGTCGGCGTCTTGATGGCCGGGTTGACCGGGTTGGCGTAGAGGTAGTCGAAGATGTTGCGCACGAGCGGCGCCGCCGCCTGGGCGCCGTACCCGCCCTGGTCGATCACGGCGAGCACGAGGTACTGCGGGTTCGGGTTCGGGCCGAACGCGACGAACCAGCTGTTGGGCTCCTGACCCTTCTGGTTCGACGCGGTCCCCGTCTTGCCCGCCAGGTTCCACGCGGAGGGGAAGCCGAGGAAGTCCTGATACGCCGTGCCGTGCGGGTTGGAGATGACGCCCTCGAACCCCTGGAGCATGGCGCTGTAGTTCGTCGGTGAGATCGCCACGGTGCCGGTCTGCTGCGGAACGATCTTCTTGATCATCTTGCCCGTCAGGGGATCGACGACCTCCGACGCCACCTGCGGCGCGTAGCGCCGGCCGCCGTTGGCAAAGGTGGAGTACGCGACCGCCTGTTCGATCGGCGTGAGGACCGTGCCGCCCTGTCCGAACGCCATCTCGATGTTGTCACCCGTGAACCACGATGCCGCGTACGGGAACGCCTTGGGCGCCTCGGCGTGCAACTTCGCCCGGTTGAGATAGCTGTCGATACGGCCCTGCGCCTCGCCGGGCAGGTCGACGCCGGTGATGGTCCCCTCGCCGTACTGGGTCCCCTCGTTCTGGATCGGCGTGTCGCCGTACTGGCCGCGGTCCTGCCAGAACAGGTTGCCGAGGTTGTAGAAGAACGAGTCGCTCGACACGGTGAGCGCGCCGGACAGGTTGTACGAGCCGCCGCTGTCGCCCGGGTCGTCGTGCAGCACGCAGCCGGTGTCGTTGGTGACCCCCGGTGCCGGGCAGCCCGGGATCTTGAAGCTGCCGGAGTCGTCGTAGTACTGGCCCGGCGTCCAGATCCCGGACTGGAGGGCCGCCGTCGCGGTCACGAGCTTGAAGGTCGAGCCCGGCGTGTAGAGGCCCTGGATGGCGTAGTCGTTCTCGGCCCCGGTCGCCGCCAGCGCCGTGTAGTTGGCCGACGAGATGCCGCCGACCCACTCGTTGAGGTCGTAGCTCGGGTACGAGGCCATCGCCAGCACCTGCCCGTTCTGCGGGTTCATCACGATCACCGCCCCGTTGGGCGCGGGTGGCACGAGGCCGTCGACGGCGTCGATCGTCTGCCGGTCGTTCAGGATCTGCTGCTGGAGGTCCTGCTGGACCTGCTGCTGGAGGCCGGTGTCGATGTTCAACACGACCGTGTCGCCGATCTGGGGCGCCGTGGTGCTGAGGGTGCCCACCACCGTGCCGCCGGCGTCCACGCTCAAGGCCTGGCGGCCGTCGACACCGCGCAGGTAGGGCTCGTACTGCGCCTCGACCCCGGCCAGGCCGACCTGGCTCCCCTGGGTGTAGCCCTGGTTCGGGTGGGCGGACAGGTAGCTCCCCGAGATGTCGCCGACGTAACCGAGGATCTGCGTGCCCGTCGTCCCGCCCTGGACGTAGCTGCGCTGCGCGACGGTCTGCACGCTGACGCCCGGGTAGTCGGCCTGGTTGGTCTGGAGGAACTGGACCGTGGACGCCGACACGCCCACTGCGACCGGCACCGGCTCGTACGGGCTGTAGCGGTTGTTGTTGATGGACGCCTTGACCTGCTCGGGCGTCTGGCCGACCAGCGCGGCCACCTTGCCCACGATGCTCGGGCTCTGGGCCGCTTCGGCGCGCGACAGGAGGATCTCCTCCTGCGGGATGTTCGACACCAGCACGGTCCCGTTGCGGTCGACGATCTCACCGCGCGGCGCCGCGATGCTCACGACCCGCACCTGGTTCTTCGTCACGGCGGCGGCGTAGGTCTTGCCCTCGACCACCTGGAGGGTCCACAGGCGCAGCACGAGGACCGCGAACAACACCAGGACGACGACGCCGACGATCCGCAGCCGCAGGCTCGGCCGCGACTCCTCCTCCTCGGGCGAGCCGACGAGGGACGCGACATTGACGCTCTTGCGCGGACGCATGCGCGGCTGGCGCGCCGCGCTGCGCCACCGCGGCCACGGTGGCTGCGCCGGGTCAGGGGCTTGGGGTGCAGGCGGTCACCCCGGATCGGGTGGCGAAGAGTCCGCTTCACCAGAGCCTGGTGTCGGCCTGCGCCGAGACGAGCGAGCGGCGGTTGCTCTCACCGGCGAGCGCCCAGCGCATGAACCGGCTCATCGGGAGCACGAGGATCACGCTCGAGAGGCCAACCACGAGAAAGAGGGCCAAGAAGTTGATCTGGACCATCTGTTCCTGGCCGAGGATGGCGCCGAGCACGGCGAACAGCATGTCCGCTGCGACGCTCCCCGCGAGCGCGGCCACCGGCTTGAGCCAGGCCGCACGCGGGTCGACGGCCGTCGTCAGCGCACCGGTGGCGTAGCCGAGCATGCATCCCACCAGGGCAGACAGCCCGAACGGCGTCGGGAGCACCAGGTCGAAGACGAGGCCGGCCCAGAATCCAACGATGGCGCCGGTCTCGGGTCCATCGAGGAGGGCGGCGGTGATGGGGAGCAACCAGAGCAGGTCGGGGTGCGCGCCACCGATGCGCAGGGTCACCATCACCGTCTGTTGCACCATGAGCGTGACGAAGATGATCAGGGCCACCCGGATCATGGAACGGCCCGTCACGTCGGGGGCACCCACTGCACGACGTCCACATAGCCCAGCTCGTTGAGGTTGGCGGACGGCTCGACGGTGATGGACTCCTGGCTGGCACCGGCGGCGGTGTGGAAACTCGACACGGTGGCGACGGGGATGCCCGGCGGGTACTCGGCCGCGTTGAGCCCGCTGGTGTACATCGTCTCGCCCTTGCGCACCGGCGTGTGCGGCGGCACCAGGTCAGCCGTCAGGTCGTTGCCGGGTCCCTGCCCGTCGACGATCGCGGTGTACTGGTTGCCGGGGCCGAAGGAGACGCCGACCTTGGACTGACCGTCGGTGACGAGCCGTACGACGCTGGTGTGGTGGAACGACTGGATCACCTGGCCGACGAGGCCGCCCGCGCCGACCACCGGGAAGCCAACGTCCACTCCGTCGGCGCGGCCTTTGTCGAGCGTGATCGTGGCGGTGAAGTTCGACGAGTACTCGTCCTGGGTCTGGGCGGTGACGACGGGCAGCGATGAGAGGAAGGGGAGGTTCTCGAGCTGCGTCAGCTGACGGAGCTGGTTCTGCTCGAACCCCTTCTCGGCCTGCGTGGCCCGCAGCTGGCCGATCGCCTTTTGCAGCTGTTCGTTCTCCGACTGCACCGCGCCGTAATCGAACGCCCCGGCGAAGAAGTTGCCGATGGGGCTGATGAGGTCGACTACCCCTTGGCGGAGCGGCGAGTAGACGTCATTGGCCACGGACTTGATGCCCGATGTGAGGCTGTGCGTCCGACCGTTGAGGTCAAGCGAGATCAGTGAGAGCGAAACGACGACGAGGACGATGACCGTCAGCGTGCGGCGCGACCGCCGGGACCGGGCCACCCAGGAGAAATCCGATACGTCAGCGAGTGGAGGTGGTGATCAGCACCCGCTTTAGCGCTTCGAACTCTTCCAGGCACTGGCCGCTGCCCACAGCGACGCAGTTCAGCGGGTCGCGGGCCACCACGATCGGCATCCCGGTCTCGTGCTGGAGGCGGGACTCGAGCCCGTGCAGGAGGGCGCCCCCGCCCGTGAGCACGATGCCCTGTTCCATGATGTCGGCCGCCAGTTCGGGCGGCGTCCGGTCGAGCGTCACCTTGACCGCGTCGATGATGGCCGACACCGGCTCCTCGATGGAGCGCCGGATCTCCTCGGTCGACACGACGATCGTCTTGGGCAGACCGCTCACGAGGTCCCGGCCGCGGATCTCGGCGTGCAGCTCTTGCTCCAACGGGTAGGCCGAGCCGAGGGTGATCTTGATCTCCTCGGCCGTGCGCTCACCGAGCGCGAGGCTGAACTCCTTCTTCACGAAGGACACGATGGCGTCGTCGAGCTCGTCCCCGCCGATGCGCACGGACTGGCTCGTCACGATGCCGCCCAGCGAGATCACCGCCACCTCGGTCGTGCCACCGCCGATGTCGACGACCATGTTGCCCGTCGGCTCGTGCACCGGGAGGCCGGCGCCGATCGCGGCGGCCATCGGCTCTTCGATGATGTAGGCCCGCCGCGCGCCCGCGTACTCCGCCGCTTCCATGACGGCCCGGCGCTCGACACCCGTGATGCCCGACGGCACGCAGATGACCATGCGGGGCTTGGCGAACCGCCGCTGGTGCACCCGGTGGATGAAGTAGCGGAGCATCTTCTCGCAGATCTCGAAGTCCGCGATGACGCCGTCCTTGAGGGGCCGGATGGCCTGGATGTTCGACGGCGTGCGCCCGATCATCCGCTTGGCCTCGGCCCCCACGGCCAGCGGACGCCCGTCCTTGATGTCGACCGCGACGACGGAGGGCTCGTTCAGCACGATCCCGCGGCCGCGGACGTAGACCAGCGTGTTGGCGGTGCCAAGGTCGACGGCCATGTCACGACCAAGCAAAGAAAGGCGATTTTCGGCCATAGGTGGAACTCTCCCGGAGGGATGGCGGCAGGTGCCGGGGGGGACCGGCGCCCGTTGGTGCGCCCACAGGCTATGGGACGGCGCGAACGTTCACAAGGCGGACACGACAGAACGCGGGTCTGAGCTGGGGTTCTACGGCACCCCCGGGTGCGGGTGGCGCCGCGGCGTTCAGGACGCCAGGTCGGGAAAGAAGAGTGCGATCTCCCGTGCCGCCGATTCGTGCGAGTCGGACCCGTGCACGAGATTCTCTGTCGTCTCGATGCCCAGGTCGCCGCGGATGGTGCCCGGCGCCGCCTCGGCCGGATTCGTCGTGCCCATCATGAGCCGCACCACCGCGTAGGTGTCCTTCGGTCCCTCGAGCACCATGATGAGCGAGGGCGAGCGGGTGATGAACGTCACCAGGTCGCTGAAGAACGGACGCTCGGCGTGCTCGGCGTAGTGGCGCTCCGCCACTTCCTTGGTGATGGTCCGGAGCTCGGCCGCCACCAGGCGCAGCTTCTTGCGCTCGAGACGGGCGACGATCTCGCCGGCCAGGCCGCGCTCGACGCCGTCGGGCTTCACGATGACAAGGGTGCGATCCACGAGGGTTCGACACTACACAACCGTGGGACGGGCGACCCCGCCCGTCGGCCCGCGTCCCCGGCGGAGGACCTCAGCGCCCGGCGTCCTCCCAGGGGACGCTCGACGCCAGGGCGTCGGCCCGGGCCGCGCCGACGACGTAGAGCGAGCCGGCGACGACGACGAGACCGTCCGCGTCGACCATCCCCCGCGCGACGCGCACCGCGTCGCGCACCTCGGTCTCCTCGTACACGGTCGAGTCCCAGCGCGCGCCCGGCCTCGGCCACGGCGGCGACGGGCATCGCGCGCGGCGAGGTCGGTTCGCAGGCGACGATCTCATGCACGCCGGCCGCGGCGAGCGGCTCGAGCATGGCGGACGGGTCGCGCCCGCGTCAGCATCCCGACCACGACGACCGTGGTGCCGTCGACCGCGAACTCCTCGCGCAACGCGGCACCCGAGCGCGGCCATCCCCGCCGCGTTGTGCGCGCCGTCGACGAGCAACAGCGGGCGACGACCCAGGACCTCGAGCCGTCCCGGCACCCGCACGGCCGCAAAGGCCTCCTCGACCACCTCGGGCGCCAGGGCGTCGCCGAAGAACGCCTCCGCCGCCGCCAGGGCGACGGCCGCATTGGCGCCCTGGTGGGCGCCGTGCAGGGGGATCAGGAGGTCCTCGTAGCGGCCGCCGGGCGTCCAGAGGGTCACGACCCGCCCACCGACCGCGACCAGGTTCGACGCGCAGCCGAAGTCCTGTCCGGCCACCCAGAGGGAGGCGGCGCCGACCTCCTCGGCGCGGGCCCGGACGATCTCGCCGAGGTCGGGGGCCAGTCTCGCCCACCACGACCCGGCTCCCGGGCTCGATGATCCCGGCCTTGTCCGTCGCGATCCCTTCGAGTGTCGGTCCGAGCACATCGGTGTGGTCGAAGCTGACGTTGGTCAGGACCGCCACGTCACCGTGCACGACGTTCGTGCAGTCCCACGTGCCGCCGAGCCCGACCTCGACGACCATGGCGTCGACCGCCTCGGCGGCGAACCACGACAGCGCCGCCGCGGTGAGCAGCTCAAAGCGCGTCGGGCGCTCCTCGAGGAGCGACTCGAGCGAGGGCCAGCTCGCCGAGGACCTCGGTGAAGGTGGCGTCGTCGATGGCCTCGCCGTTGCGGGCCAGACGCTCGGAGACCGTGTGCAGGTTCGGGCTGGTGAAGGTGCCGACGGTCAGGCCCTTGGCCAGCAGCAGCATCGTGACCATGGCCGAGGTCGACCCCTTGCCGTTGGTCCCGGTGATGTGGAACGAGGGAATGGAGTCCTGCGGCTCGCCCAAGAGCGCGGTGAGGGCGCGCATCGGGTCCAGCGTCGGGAGGGCCCGCCGCCGCGGCATGTGCGACTCGAAGTCGATGTGCGCGTCGAGCCACGCGAGCGCGTCGTCGATGTTGTCGAAGGGAAGGGAGGCCGGTGGCCCCACGGTCACGGCGACCGGCTCTCGATCCGGATTCGGGACCGCTGCGGTCAGGAGGCGGCGCGGCGCGACCGCGTCGCCTTGACCGGCGCACCCCCGAGCGGCACCAGTGTCGGTGCGACCCGGTCCAACACCACGGAGCGGTCCACCACGCACTTGCCGACGTCGGTACGGCTGGGGAGGTCGTACATCACGTCGAGCAGCACCTCTTCGAGGATGGCCCGCAGGCCGCGGGCGCCGGTGCCGCGCAACAGCGCCTGCTCGGCGACCGCCTCGAGGGCGTCCGGCGTGAACTCGAGCTCCACGTTGTCGAGCGCGAAGACCCGCTCGTACTGCTTCGTCAACGCGTTCTTCGGCTCGACGAGGATCTGCACCAGCGCGTCCTTGAAGAGCGGCGACACCGCGCTCACCACGGGCAGGCGGCCGATGAACTCGGGGATCAGCCCGAACTTCATGAGGTCCTCGGGCAGCACGTGGCGCAGGATCTCGCCCGTCGTCGCGGTCCTTGCGGTGCACCTCGGCGCGGAACCCGATGCCGCGCTTGCCGATGCGGCTCTCGATCAGCTTGTCC
The DNA here is from genome assembly GCA_963769095.1 of uncultured Acidimicrobiaceae bacterium. Lineage (GTDB taxonomy): Bacteria > Actinomycetota > Acidimicrobiia > Acidimicrobiales > RAAP-2 > Bog-473. The sequence continues at coordinate 308,194 of CAVYKO010000007.1, read as the reverse complement.
AGCCCGGCGAACGCACCACCGCAGATGAAGAGGATGTTCGTCGTGTCGATCTGGATGAACTCCTGGTGCGGGTGCTTGCGCCCGCCCTGTGGCGGCACCGAGGCGGTGGTGCCCTCGAGGATCTTGAGCAGCGCCTGCTGCACGCCCTCGCCCGAGACGTCGCGGGTGATGGAGGGGTTCTCGCTCTTGCGGGCGATCTTGTCGATCTCGTCGATGTAGATGATGCCGGTCTCGGCGCGCTTGACGTCGTAGTCGGCGGCCTGGATCAGCTTGAGCAGGATGTTCTCGACGTCCTCGCCGACGTAGCCGGCCTCGGTCAGTGCGGTGGCGTCCGCGATGGCGAACGGCACGTTCAGCATGCGGGCCAGGGTCTGGGCCAACAGCGTCTTGCCGCACCCGGTCGGGCCGAGCAGCAGGATGTTCGACTTCGAGAGCTCGATCCCGTCCTCCTGCACCGGCGGGCCGGCCTGCACCCGCTTGTAGTGGTTGTAGACGGCGACCGAGAGGATCTTCTTGGCGTACTCCTGCCCGACGACGTAGTCGTTGAGGAAGTCGAAGATCTCGCGCGGCTTGGGGAGATCCTCGAAGCTCAGCTCGGTGGACTCGTCACGCTCCTCGGCGATGATGTCGTTGCACAGGTCGATGCACTCGTCGCAGATGTACACGCCGGGGCCGGCGATGAGCTTCTTGACCTGCTTCTGGGTCTTGCCACAGAAGCTGCACTTGACGAGGTCCCCTCCCTCACCGAACTTGGCCACCGATCGCTTCTCCCGTCCGTCCGAACTCTGTCCGACTGCGTCCTACGCCTATGCCGCGCCGATGGCCTCGAGCGGCGCCATCGTGCGGGCCGTGATCACCTCGTCGATCACGCCGTACGTCACCGCCTCTTCGGCCGTCATGATGAAGTCACGATCCGTGTCCTGGGCCACCTTCTCCTGGGTTTGCCCGGTGTCCGTCGGCGAGCATGCTGCGACAGCAGGTCGCGCATGCGGAGGATCTCCTTGGCCTGCAGCTCGATGTCGCTCGCCTGGCCCTCGACGCCGCCCCAGGGCTGATGCAGCAGGATGCGCGCGTGCGGCAGGGCGAAGCGCTTGCCCTTGGCGCCCGCCGCCAGCAGCACGGCGGCGGCCGAGGCCGCCTGGCCGAAGCAGAACGTCGAGACGTCGGCCTTGATGAACTTCATCGTGTCGTAGATCGCGAAGAGCGCCGTGATGTCGCCGCCGGGCGAGTTGATGTAGAGGTGGATGTCCTTGTCGGGCTCCTCGGACTCGAGGAACAGCATCTGCGCGCAGACCAGATTGGCCACCGTGTCGTTGACCGGCGTGCCGAGGAAGATGATGCGCTCGCGCAGCAGACGCGAGTAGAGGTCGTACTGGCGCTCGCCGCGGTTCGTGGACTCGACCACCCAAGGCACGCTGTAGTTGTAGGCCTCCAGGCGATCAGACATCCTCTGCATCCTCACTCGATCTCCTCGTCCTGCTCGACTTCGCCGTCCCTCGAAGCATCCACTTTGAGGTCGTCCCGGGAGATCGGGTTGCCCTCTTCGTCGACGAGCTCCACGTGGTCCAGCAGCCACTCCAGCGCCTTGCCCTTGCGCAGCTCCGAGCGTACCGCGCCGGTCCGCCCGGCCGTGTCGAGTCGGTCGCGCAGGTCGGCCGGGCTGGTGTCCATGCGCTCGGCCATAGTGGCAATCTCGGCATCCAGCTCCTCATCACTGAGCGGAAGCTCTTCGGCCTCGACCAGGGCCCGCAGGGCCAGGTCGGCCTTCACCGCCGCCTGGGCGTCCACGCGCACGGCGCCCAGCAGCTCGTCGGGCGAGGTGCCCGTGGCCTGGAAGTACTCCGCCAGCCCCAGCTTCTGGGCCTCGAGCCGGTGCTGGAGGTCGTGCAGCCGCTCGTTCACCTCGGCGTCCACCAGGACTTCGGGGACGTCGTCGTCGGGGACGAGCCCGCTCAGCGCCTCGATCGACTTCTGGCGCAGCGCCATCTGGGTCTGCACCAGCTTCACCCGGCGGATGCGCTCCTCGATGTCGGCACGGAGCTCCGCGACGGTGGTGAACTCCGAGCTTTCGGCGGCCCACTCGTCGGTCGTCTCGGGCAGCCTCTTGACCTTCACTTCCTTCACGAGGGCGCGAAACGCGATCTGCTCGTCGGGGCTCTGCGGGTTGGCGGCGTCGAAGGCGACGATGGCGCCGGCCTTGGCCCCGTGGAGCTCGGCGTCGAGCTCGGGCACCACCGTGCCGCTGCCGACCTCGTAGAGATAGTCGTCGACGCCGACGATCTCGGCATCCGAGGCGTCGTTGCCGTGCAGATCGATCGTCACCAGGTCGCCGTCGATGGCCGGGCGGTCGACGACCTCGAGCTCGGCGTCGTTCTCGCGCAGCCGGTCGATCTGCTGCTGCACCTCTTCGTCGGTGACGCCGAGACCCGGCAACGTGACCTGCAGGCCGTCGTACCCGGGGATGGCGACCTGGGGACGCACCTGGACGACGGCGTCGAAGGACACCGCGCCGGTGTCCTCTCCCCCGGTGATGTCGATCTCGGGCTGCGCGATCGGGTCGAGCTCGGTGTCCACCACCGCCTGCGCGTAGAAGTCGGGCAGCGCCTCGCGCAGCGCCTCGGCCCGCAGCGCGCCCGCGCCGCCCAGGCGCGCCTCGAGCACCTTGCGCGGCACCTTGCCGGGCCGGAATCCGGGCACGCGCACCTGGCGGGCCAGGGTCCGCACGACGTCGCCCATCGCCCGATCGAATTCGGGCTCGTCGATCTCGACGCTCAGGCGGACGAGGTTTCCGTCCATGGGCTCGGCGGTGGCACGCATCACGAGCCGATCACTCTACCGGCGCTGCCGAGTCGCCGACCGCAGGGGACCGCAGGGCGGACCGCAGGGCCGCACGCCGGCGCCGCCGTCGTGACCTCAGAACATGAAGTTCATGGCGGCGAGGACCTGGCGGCCGACGGCCGCGTCCCCCTCCAGTCCGACCCCGCCGGCGGCCTCCACCTGTTCCGCCGTGGCCCGGCCACAGCCGAGCCGGAGGAAGTCGAGGCTCGACAGCGAGAGCGTCACCGTCGGCGCCACCTCGTCGCCCGCCTCCCGGGCGCGGCCGCCCTCGACGGCGATCGTGAAGGCACGGGCGTCCGCGCCGGGTCCCGCGACGTCGAAGCGCACGGCGACGCCGTCGGCGCAGCCGGCCTTCTTGCCCACGACGAACGGCATGGCGCCCTGCACACGGTCGAGCGAGATGGCCGAGGCCCGGTTCCCGCTCCCGCCCGGACGATCGAGCGCGCGCCGGGCATCCTGCTCGTGCACCCAGCTGTCGAACGCGCGCACCTCCATGAACACGGCGTAGGGCACCTCGCCGACCGGGCTCCATCCCACGACGGCCCAATCCTCGGTGCTCCGCTCCCCCAGCTGCGCGAGCCGCGTCCCCGTCACCTCGACGAACTCCGCCTGCACCTCGGCCCCTCGGAGCGGCCGGCGCACGGCGACCCAGGCCTCGTTCATCGCGGCAAAGTCGTTCTTCACGTGCTCGCCGCGCGGGCCGTCCCACTCCGGGGGCGACTCGCCGAGCAACGACCGCTCGATCCCGATCAGGTGGGAGAGCTGGTCCTTGACGTCCCAGCCCGGGCACTCGGTGGGCAGGCCCCACTCGTTGGCCGAGAGCTCCCGGCAGGCCTCGGCCAGGCCGCCCCAGGTCTCCCGGAGGGCCTCGGTCGCCTCCAGCCCCCGTTGCTGCCAACCACCGTCCTGACCTGCACCGTTGTCCGTCACGACGCCGACCCTACCGGGCCGGGCGCCGCCGGGGCGGAGAGATCCGGCGTGACCATCCCCCCTTTTTCGGAACCCTCCCGCTACGTTCGACAGCCGACCAGGGCCAGACCAACCAGAGGAGTAGCCATGGCGAATTACGAGGGGTACTGCGTCAAGTGCCGCGAGAAGCGTGAGTTCGACGGACACGAAGTCGAGCTCGCCAACGGCCGCCGTGCCGCCCAGGGCACCTGCCCGGTGTGCGGCACCAAGATGAACCGCATCCTGGGCAAGGCCAAGGTCTGATCCACACGCTCCGAGCCCCACGCTCCGAGGGGGAGTGACGCCGCGGCGAGCGCGCCGCCGTGCGGCGTGAGACGATGCGGAGCGTGCATGACCTGATCATCAAGGGCGGGACGCTCGTCGACGGGACGGGCGCGCCGCGCCGGGTGGCGGACGTCGCGGTCGACTCCGGCCGCATCACCGACGTGGGGCAGATCCAGGGCGGTGCCGCCCGGACCATCGATGCCGACGGCCTGCTGGTCACACCCGGCTGGGTCGACGTCCACACGCACTACGACGGCCAGGCCACCTGGGACCCCGAGCTGGCGCCGTCGTCGTGGCACGGCGTGACCACGCTCGTCATGGGCAACTGCGGCGTGGGCTTCGCGCCGGCCGCACCCGACCGCCACGACTGGCTCATCGGCCTCATGGAGGGCGTCGAGGACATCCCGGGCACCGCGCTGGCCGAGGGGATCGAGTGGGAGTGGGAGACGTTCGGCGAGTATCTCGACGCCCTCGAGCGCCGGCGCTGGACCGTCGACGTCGGCACCCAGGTCCCCCACGGCGCCGTGCGCGCCTACGTCATGGGCGACCGCGGGGCCAGGAACGAGCCGGCCAACCCCGAGGACATCGAGGCGATGCGGGCCATCGTGCTCGACGCCCTGCGCGCCGGGGCGCTCGGCTTCTCCACGTCGCGCACGTTCGGGCACCGGGCCATCGACGGCGAGGTCGTGCCGGGGACGTACGCCGCCGAGGACGAGCTGTTCGGCATCGGGCGCGCGCTGGCCGAGGCAGGGACCGGCGTCTTCGAGCTCGCGCCCTACGGCGTCGCCAACGAGCACCTGGACGATCCGTGGCAGGAGGTCGACTGGATGCGGCGGCTGTCGGCCGCGATCTCTCGCCCCGTGTCGTTCGCGCTCTTGCAGGTCGACGAGGACCCCGAGCTGTGGCGCAAGCAGCTGGCCGCGTCGCTCGACGCGTGCGCGGAGGGCGCCCAGCTCTACCCGCAGGTGGCGGGGCGGGCGACCGGGTTGCTCACGGGGCACTTCGCCACGTTCTGCCTCTTCTCCGAGATCCCGGCGTACGTGGAGCTGCGCAAGCGGCACCTGCCGGCCTCCGAGTTCGCGGCAGCACTGGCGGACCCGGAGGTCCGCCGTTCGATCGTGTCGTGGACGCCACCGTCGCCGGCCGTGGCGGAGGCGATGGAGAAGGCGTACGGCCGGACGTACGTGCTCGGCGACCCCCTCGACTACGAGCCGGGACCGGAGCGCTCGCTGGCCGGGCTCGCCGCGGCCCGGGGGATGTCGCCGCTCGAGGTGGCCTACGACGAGATGGCGCGCGACGGCGGCGACCGGGTTGTTGTACCTCCCGATCCTGAACTACTCGAACGGGGACCTCGATCACGTCTACGACATGCTGCAGCACCCGCAGGGACTGCTCGGGCTGTCGGACGGCGGCGCCCACACCGGCACCATCTGCGACGGCTCCATGCCGACGTTCATGCTGACGCACTGGACGCGGGACCGGACGCGGGGCGAGACGCTGCCGCTCGAGTACGTGGTGCGGAAGCAGACCCACGACACGGCGCGGCTGTACGGCCTGTCCGACCGGGGCACGGTGGAGCCGGGTGCGTTGGCCGACTTCAACCTCATCGACTACGAGGGCCTGACGTTGGGGGCGCCGTTCGTGGCCAACGACCTGCCCGCCGGCGGCAAGCGGCTGCTGCAGCGGGCCACGGGGTATGCGGCCACGATCAAGAAGGGCGTCGTCACCTTCGAGGACGGCGAGCCCACCGGGGAGCTCCCGGGCCGCCTGCTGCGCGGGGCACGCTGAGCGCTCCGAGCGCGCCGAGGCTCCCCGCCGGCCGGTAGACCGCAACCCATATGGACGCGCCGCAGCACCCAGTACGCCGTACGCGACGGCAGTGCACATCGGCTACCAGGTCTGGGGGCTCGACGCCGCCCGGGACACCGTCGACGTGATCGAGTTCAACAACGGGCTCATGATCGGCATCGACGAGACGGTCGACGAGCCCAATTGGCTCCGCTACACCGAGCGTGTGGCCGCCTTCAGTCGCCTCATCCGCTTCGACGCCAGTGGTCTCGGCCTCTCCGACCCGCTGCCCACGGGCGTCACGCCGTCAATCGAGGGCTGGGCCGCGGACGCGCTGGCGGTCATGGACGCGGCGGGGTGTGCGCGTGCGGTGGTGATGGCCTCGACGGGGGGCTCCCTGGCGGCCATCTGGCTGGCGGCCCACCACCCCGACCGGGTGGCCGGCCTCATGCTCGTCAACGGCACGGCGCGCATCGGCGCAGCGGACGATTACCGGTTCGGCGTCTCCGAAGAGCTGACGGCGGACATCGGGGTCACCAACGAGATCCCGCTCGTCGACGAAGAGGTGCCGCAGGACATCGCGATCTTCGCCCCGAGCCTGGCGCACCGGGTGGGCTTCAAGGAGTGGTGGGGCCGGGCGGCCCGCCGGGGCGCGAGCCCCGCCACCGCCACCGCGTTCAACCTGGTGATCTTCTCGGCCGACGTGCGGGACTGCATCTCCGACATCGCATGCCCGACGCTGCTGATGTCCCGTACCGAGGGCTTCATCGACCTGGTCGAGCACGGGCGGTACCTCTCGGAGCGCATCGAGGGCGCGCGCTTCGTGACCTTCGCCGGCCCCGACCTGTTGCCCTGGGCCGGCGAATTCGACTCGATCGTCGACGAGATGGAGGAGTTCGTCACGGGCGAGCGCAGCATCCATGCGGCGGAGCGCATGTTGGCCACCGTCCTGTTCACCGACATCGTCGACTCCACCGTGCGGGCGGCCGCCGCCGGGCGACCGCCAGTGGCGTGCCGTGCTCGACGAGTTCGACGTCAACGTGATCGGCTGCTGGCCCGACACGACGGCATCCTGGTGAAGATCACGGGCGACGGGATCCTGGCCCGCTTCGCCACGCCGGCGCAGGGCGTGCGCTGCGCCGCCGCGATGGTGGCGGCGGCGTCAGAGCTCCGGGCACGAGCTGCGGGCGGGGCTGCACGCGGCGAAGTCGAGTTGCGCGGCGACGACATCGGCGGGCTCGCCGTGCACATCGCCTCGCGGGTGAGCGCCATGGCCGCGGCCGGCGAGGTGCTGGTGACCGGGACGGTGCGCGACCTGGTCGTCGGGTCGGGCATCGTGTTCGACGACCGGGGCCGCCACAACCTCAAGGGCGTGCCCGACGAGTGGCAGGTGCTGGCGGTGGAGCGGGCCTGAGGGTCGACGGCCGGGTGCCCGTGAGCGGCGCGCCGCCGCGGCAAGCTGGTCGGGATGCGGGGATTTGAACCCCGGACCTCCTGCTCCCAAAGCAGGCGCGCTGCCAAGCTGCGCCACATCCCGTTGCTGAAGCTCTGCGCATCGTAGCGCCCTGACCAGGTCTTTCGGTGACAGATCCTCCCTGGCGCGCAACGCCGCCTTTCTCTGGGAATTCCGCGGCCGTGCACGAGGGGGCTGGAATACTGTCGCCAGTGACGCTCGACCTGCGGACCCGGCTGGACGGAGACGTCGAGCCGGTCGACGTCACGGACTTCTTCGAGGTGCAGCTGCCACGACTGGCGGCGGAGCGCTCGGACCTGGCCGTGCCGGGGGCCCTCGAGCTCGAGGTGGCGCCGCTCACGATCGAGACCAGCGAAGGCACCTGGACCTTGTCCGTAACCGCCGACGCGGTGCAGGTCGCCGCCGGCGACCGCGGCCAGGCGCTGGTCCGCCTCGATCAGGCCGAGCTGACCGACATCGTCCACGACCAACGCACGCCGATGACGCTGCTCACGGCGGGCACGCTCGACATGCCGCGCGGCAACCTCGGGGACTTCCTCGACTGGTGGGTCGTCCTGCGGTCGCTGCTCGATGCCCGTCCCGCCCACACCGCGGGTGCCGTCGACTTCACGGATCGAGACGGGGCGGCACTGGACCTGCAGCGGTCGTTCGCGCGCCGATGCCGATCCGGCCGACATGGCGCACTTCCTCGCCGAGGCGGGCTTCCTGCACCTGACGAACGTCTTCACGGCGGCCGAGATGGCAGAGGTGTCAGCGGACATGGACGCCGCGCTGCCGCAGTACCGGCCCGACGACGGGCGGTCGTGGTGGGCCACCACGGCCACGGGTGAGGAGCGGGCGGTCCGCCTGCAGTGGTTCCACGAACGGAGCCCTCTGACGGCGGCGTTGCTCGAAGACGACCGGCTCCTGCGCGTCGCCCGGCTGACCTCCGACGGACACCAGCACCGCTCGGCGGAGAACAAGATCGAGGCGCTGGTCAAGCCCATCGGCGTGGTCCAGGGGATCTCGGACCTCCCCTGGCACAAGGACTGCAGCCTGGGGCGCCACTCGTATCGCTGCTGCAGCCTGACGGTCGGGATCTCGGTCACCGGAGCCGACGACCGCTCGGGGCAGCTCGCCGTCGTCGCCGGCTCGCATCGCGCCCTCGTGCAGCCAGCCTTCTTCCGGGCGTGCTGGGGCCTGCCCGAGGTCCCGCTCCCGACCGAGGTCGGCGACATCACGGTCCACTGCTCGTGCACGCTGCACAAGAGTCATCCGCCGGTCGACCGCGAACGTCGGGTCATGTACACGGACTTCACGTTGCCGGCGCGGGGCGACGGCGAGGCGGCGAACCGGAACGTGGGCGAGATCGCCCGCGTCCGGGAACGGGCGTACAAGGTGGTCAGCCAGGCGCCGGGCTACGTCGGCTGAACAGGGGTCGGTGGCGGGAGCAGACCCCCGCCCCAGGTCGCCGACCCATCTCGTCCACGTCATTGCCGGCGGCCTCGGTAGGATGCGCGCCGTGCCGCAGCAGGAGAAGACCCCCGCGCAGATGATCGACGGGAGGATCAAGGAACTCGGCGACTGGCGGGGCGAGACGCTCAGCCGGCTCCGGGCCGTGATCAAGAGCGCCGATCCCGACGTCGTCGAGGAGTGGAAGTGGCGCGGGGTCCCGACGTGGTACCACGACGGCATCATCTGCACGGGCGAGACCTACAAGACCGTCGTCAAGATGACGTTCGCCAAGGGTGCGGCGCTCGAAGACCCGTCGGGCCTGTTCAACTCCAGTCTCGAAGGAAACGTGCGGCGCGCCATCGACGTCCACGAGGGCGAGAAGATCAACGAGAAGGCGCTCAAGGCACTGGTGCGCGCCGCCGTGAAGCTCAACCAGTCCAAGGCCAAGCGCTAGCGGGTCGCGGGTCGCGGGTTGCTGGTCGCGGCGTCGCCGGCGGGCGGCGGGCGGCGGGCGGCGTCAGCGGGCGGCGGGCGCCGGCATCACGGGCGCAGCAACGACACCTCCCTCGTGTGCCGGGCGCGCAGTTCGCTGGGCCAGTCGCCGGTGCAGTACACCGAAAGCTGCGAAATGGCGCCGTCGCTGACGTCAGCCCTGAAGAGCTCCCGGCAGTACCACGAGTCGCCGTCCTGCTCCCATTCCTCCTCGACCTCGAGCACGAAGCCGCTGCCGGTGGCATCGCAGCGCGATCGCGGCACCCGGCCCGGGCTCGGGTGGCCGGCCCGCCTCAGGGCAGCGAGGTCCTCTGCGCCCTGGGCCTGAAGCCGCCACTGCGGCATCGTGAAGTCACAGAAGGCGTCGGAGGCGAACAGTCCCGGCGGTGCCGTGCCCGTTTCGAGAAATTCGATCAGCTTGTCGGCGAGGTCTCGTGCCGCCGCTGCGAGCGTGTCCTCGGTCATTTGGTACCTCCAGAGTCGTCGATTGCCGTCACCCTCTTGGCGTGACATGCCCCGTCACACTGTGACCTCGGTCCACTGGCACCCGTTTCTGAGTTCCACATGAGAATCCGCACCGCAACCGCGCCCGGCTAACGTCCGCGTCGTGAACGCCACGGGCGGCGTTGTTCCCGAGCGCGTCCGGCTCGCCGAGCTCGTCGCAGCACTGTCACTGGGGATCGACCTCGGGTTCGGCCAGCCGATGGAACACGTGCTCCGCCAGTCCATGATCTCGATGCGGCTCGCCGAGACGGTCGGTCTTGGCGAGGACGAGCGCTCCGTCGTCTATTTCACGGCCTTGTTGGTGAACGTCGGCTGTCATTCCGACGCGCATGAGCAGGCCAAGTGGTTCGGTGATGACATTGCGCTCAAGGCCAACAAGTACGAGTACGAGCTCGGCAGTCTGAGGGGTGCCCTCGCCATGATGCGCAAGATCGGGAGCGGGAACCCGCCGCTGCACCGTTTCCGCGTCGGTGTGGAGTTCGCGGTGTCCGGCCACCGCGACCTTGACCACATGATCGCCTCGCACGCGGCGTTGGCCCGCCGACTCGCCGAGCAGCTCGGCCTCCCCGAGGAGGTGCAAGAGGCGGTCGGTACGGCCTACGAACAGTGGGACGGCAAGGGCTGGCCGGGGATCCTTCGTGGCGACGACATCCCCATCGCGTCGCGACTCGCGGCGGTCGGCGAGTTCACCGAGGTCGCGCACCGGATCGGTGGAACCGACGCAGCCGTCGCCCTGGCGGAGAGACGGGCCGGTTCCCAATTCGATCCCGACCTGGCCGCCATCTTCTGCCAGCACGCGGACGTCATCTTGGGCGGACTCGATGCCGACGAGACCTGGGACGCCGTCATCGCATCCGAGCCATCGCTCGGCGTCTACCTCACGCCGGCGCAATTCGACGCGGCCCTGCTGGCCATCGCCGACTTCGTCGACCTGAAATCGCCCTACATGCTCGGGCATGCCCGTGGCGTGTCCGAGCTGGCCGGAGCAGCGGGAGTCACCGTGGGGCTCCGCGACCCGGACATCGCGCTGCTCCGCCGAGCGGGAGTCGTGCACGGGTTGGGTCGCCTCGGAGTGTCCAACGCGATCTGGGACAAGCAGGGAACCCTGGGGGCGGGCGAGTGGGAGCGGGTGCGCCTGCACCCCTATCTCACCGAGCGCATGCTGAGTCAGTCCGACGCCCTGGCCCCGCTCGGGACCGTCGCGGTGGCGTTGCGCGAGCGGCTCGATGGTTCGGGCTATCCCCGCCGTCTTTCAGGCGCCGCCATCCCGATGTCAGCGCGGCTGCTCGGGGCCGCAGACGCGTACCAGGCCATGTGCGAACCCCGCCCCCATCGTGAGGCCCTCGACCGGGAGCACGCCGCAGCCGAACTGCGAGGAGAAGTCAAGGCCGGCAGGATGGACGGCGATGCCGTCGAGGCTGTGCTCGGCGCCGCTGGCCACCGCGTCGCTCGGCGCCGCGAAGGGCCGGCTGGGCTCACGGCCCGCGAGATCGACGTGCTGCGTCTCGTCTCCCGCGGCCTGCCCAGTAAGGAGATTGCGGCACGGCTGGTGATCTCGCCCAAGACCGCGCGCAACCACATCGAGCACATCTACACGAAGATCGGCGTGTCGAGCCGGGCGGGTGCCAGCTTGTTTGCCCTCCAGCACGGCCTCCTTCCCGACGAGGAGCTCGCGCTCGGATAGCCCGCAAAGATGGGGCAATCGCCCCATGAATGCTCGGGTCCTCTTCCGTACCTTGCGAAGAGCGAGGCAACCAGAGGAGGACCCCATGAGTCTTCGCAGCAGGATTTTCGCCGCAATGTACGACGGCCAGATGCGCCGATCCGAGAAGGCCGGTCTCACCGACATGCGCCAGGCGCTGGTCGCCCAGGCCGCCGGCGCCGTGTTGGAGATCGGCGCAGGGACCGGAGCCAATCTGGGCCACTACCGCCCGGACGTGACCTCGTTGACCGTCACCGAGCCGGACGTCTTCATGCTCAAGCGGCTCGAGCGCCACGCCAAGACCGAGTCGCCGGCGACCATTGTGCTGCGCGCACCCGCCGAGGACCTCCCCTTCGAGGACGGCACGTTCGACACGGTGGTCTCGACACTTGTGTTGTGTGGTGTCGACGACCAACCCCGTGCCGTCCGAGAGATCCGGCGCGTCCTGCGCCCCGGAGGCCGCTTCCTCTTTCTCGAGCACCTGCGGTCCGACGACCCGCCCACCGCGAAGAAGCAGGACCGGATGAACCGGATCAACCGCGCCGTCGTGGGCTGTGACTGCAACCGGCCGACGCTCGACACCATCGAGGGATGCGGGTTCCGCGTGACCGCCCTGGAACACACCGAATTCCCGAAAGCCCCCAGCTTCGTGCGTCCGGCCGTCGTCGGCGCTGCGACCTCGCCCGCGGCGGCCGGGCGCACCGCCACACCCGATGAGTCCGTCACCACCCCCCACTAATCGAAAGGTTCTCCGTCATGCCCAAAACCTCCAAGCAGAGTGCCTCGCTCGTCGACGACTTCGGTGTTGCCGAAGACCGCCACGAGGATCTGGACGGCTACACCGTCGACTTCGTCACCATCCGCGAGACGCACGATCTCGCGCCCATGCTGGCGGCGCTCCCGGGTGGGAACTGCCCCTGCCCGCACTGGGGCTACGTGCTCAAGGGACGCCTGACCATCCGCTACGGCGACCACGAAGAGACGGTCGAGGCCGGCGACGCCTTCTACATGCCGCCGGGCCACGCCCCGGCCGCCGAAGCGGGAACCGAGTTCGTCCAGTTCAGCCCCGCCGAGAAGTTGGCGGCGACCACCGACGCCATCAAGAAGGCGATGGCCGGGAATGCGTGAGATTCACGACCAGGCCGATGCGGTGATCGAGGGTGATCCCCGGGCGCTCTTCGAGACGATCACCGACATCGCGCGGTTGCCGGAATGGAACGGCGCGATCGAGCAGGTGCTCGACCGGCCGGCCCGGCTGCGCCCCGGTGCGTCGTGGACGGTCGAGATGCACCCGTCGCGCCCGCTCCGCTGGAAGAGCGTGTCGACGGTGCAGGAACTCGACGCAGAAGATTTGCGCTTCTCCTACCGGACCGTGAACGCCGATGGAAATCCCTCCTACACGCTGTGGTGTTGGGAGCTGACGCCGACGCCGTCGGGAGCACGGGTCTCGGTCCGCTGGGACGTCTACCTCGAAACGATGGACCGGCGGCTCCTGGCCGGGCCGATTCGCCGTCGTCAACTTCGCAAGGAGGTGGCGGCCTCCCTGGGTGACCTCGCGGCGTTCGTCGCCACCACGCCGCAGAAACGGATCGAGCGCTGAGCAGCCGAGGCCCGGCGTCGTCGCGATCAGTAGTTGAAGACGAGGGCGCCGCCGGTCGTAAATTCGAAGACCGAAGGCACGCCCGCGACCTCGGTGTTCTCGCCCCAGTCGGCGTCCTGCATGTTGCGCACCTTCACGCAGACGGGGCAGGCGAAGAACCGGCCGCCCTTGGCCACGTATTCGTCGTGCAGGTCGGCGATCGACGGCGCACCAGGCACGTCGACCGTCTTGGCGAAGCCGGCGGTGGCGACGTGGACCGCGTCCTTGGTCAAGAACATCACGGCCTGCTTGTCCGCACGGAGCGCCTCGACGCCGATCAGATAGCTGATCAGTACGTTCTCGGGCTCCTCCGCGCCATGGGTGAGACAGATAAGGACCTTGCTGTCGGGGCCGGTGGATGTACTCATCGGTGCTACTCCTCTCAATTGGTGCGCGGTTGACTGTGGTGGGGTGTGACGTCGTCGCTCGACGGGGTCCGGCTGGGCGGGCCGAGCACCACGGGCAGCCGGTCGAGGCCCCGAAGGACCAGCCCGTCGCCGTGGGACCATCGGAGCTCGTGGCGATCCTCGGCCAGACGCATTTCGGGGAAGCGGTTGAGGAGCCCCGTGAAGGCGATGCGGGCCTCGAGCCGGGCCAGTGGGGCCCCGAGGCAGAAGTGGATGCCGTGCCCGAACCCCAGGTGCCGGCGCCCGTCACGAGCGAGATCGAGGCGGTCCGGATCGACGTACGCGAGGGGGTCGCGGTTGGCCGCGGCGAGGCAGATCAGCACCTGCTGGCCGGCGGGGATGTGCAGCTCTCCGATCTCGACCGGCTCGGCGGACACGCGAAAGGTCGCGTGCGGCACGGGTGCCGAGTACCGGATCAGTTCTTCCACGGCGGCAGGGACCCGCGCCGGGTCCTCGAGGAGCCAGCGGAGCTGCTCGGGATGGTCGAGCAGGTCGACGACGCCATTGCCGATCAGCGTCGTGGTCGTGTCGCTCCCGGCCACCATCAACTGGAACAGGCTCGACAGGAGCTCGCCCTGCGTGAGGGCGTCGTCATCGTCACTCGCCGCGACGAGGACGCCAACAAGGTCGTCGTGCGGCGCGGCGCGGTGGTCCGCGACCAGCTGTTCGAGGATCGACACCACCGTGCCGGAGGCCTCCACGGCCTCGGGCGGAGGCGAACCGCGCCAGGGTTGGAACAGAGTACGGAAGGCGCGGTGCAGCGTGACCCGGACCTCGTTCGGTACCCCGAGCAGCTCACAGATCACCTGGAACGGCAGGGGATGGGCGAATTGCTCGACGAGGTCGACCGGCACGTCCGCCCGGCGGCCTCCAGGTCGTCGAGCAGCGCATCCGTCAGGCGTTCGATCGATGGGCCGAGCGCGGCGATGCGAGAGGGGACGAACGCCTTGGACACCAGGCGCCGGAGCCTCGTGTGGTCGGGTGGGTCGACCGCCAACATATGGCGGGCGAACGCCGGCCCGGGCAGGCCCTCGTCAGCCACCTCGGGGTTCTCCGCCAAGGCCGCCACCATGTCCTTCGACAACCGGCCGTCCATGAGCGCGCTGCGAGCAACGTCGTGCCCGAGCACGAGCCACACGTCGTGGCCGTCGGCCAGGCGAACCTGGTGCACCGGGCACTTCGACCGTGTGGACTCGAAGAGGGGGTACGGGTCGGCCGCCGTGGCCGCATCCCAGCCGCCCCAGGTGAGCGCGGCATCAGGCAACATCGGATTCCTGGAATCCCGAGCACACCAGCGCGAGCCGCTCGACCCGACCGGACGCGTCGGTCCTGGCGTAGGCGTGCTGCTCCACGACCATGCGGCCGCTCCCCCGCTTCGACGCGCGGACGAACACCCGCCAGCGCAATTGGAGCAACGGACCGACGCTGCCCACCGACGCGTCAGCCAACTCGAACTCCTCGGCATCGCCGAACCAGTCCTCGAAGGCGGCGCGGACCTCGAGCGGCCCGCGACATGTCCGGAGACCTCTGGGCAGGAGCGCCTCCATCGTGCCCTCCGGCGCGACGGCTGCGCCCACCCGGGCGAAGTCACGGGCAGCCAGTGCCTCGACGACCAGCCCCGCCGTGGCGAAGTTGGGAGCCGACTGCGACGCAAAAGTGGTCATGGACACGTTGTACGACGAGACCGCTGCTCCCCACATCGGGCAACTACCCTAAAAATCACGAAATTCGGAGGAATGGGAGGGGGGACCGATGGGGCAGTCGTCCACGGGTGACCTCGGGCCGATCGTGACCGAAACGGTGGCTGGGTCCGTGGAAGGAAAAGGCCGCCCGGCCGGCTCGCCCGGCCCTCCGGTCAAGCTCTCGGAACTGGTCGCCACGCTGTCCCTGGTCTCGGACCTCGGCATGGGCCGACCGGTCGAACGGGTACTCCGGCAGACGGTCATCGCGATGCGCCTGGCGGATGCCGCGGGGTGTGACGGGCAGGTCCGATCGGCGACGTACTACACGTCCCTGCTGACCTGGGTGGGCTGCGCCGCCGACACCAGCGACTTGGCCGAGCTGTTCGGTGACGAGACCGGGCTTTTCGCCGACACGCACGAGGGCGACCTGGCGGGAATGTCGTTGGCCGTCTTCATGGTCCGCCACCTCGGTCGCGGGAGCTCACGGGTTCGCCGCTTGAGCATGGCCAGCCAGTTCGTGGCCACGGCGGGACGGTCGGTGCGCAGCGTGATGCTCTCGCACTGCCAGTCGACCGGTTTGTTGGCGGATCGACTCGGCCTCGGCGACGACGTGAGTCAGCCGCTGGTCCAGGCGTTCGAGCGCTGGGACGGTCGCGGCGTTCCGGGCGCGGTGCGGGCCGAGGAGCTCTCGGTCGCGACACGCGTCGTGCAGCTCGCCGATTACGTCGAGGCGTTCCACTTCGCCGCCGGCACCGACGCGGCGCTCGAGATGGCACGGCAGAAGCGAGGCACCCACTTCGATCCGGACCTGGTGGACGTCTTCTGCCGGCAGTACAAGGAGATCCTGAGCGGGATCGACGACGTCGCCGCGTGGGACGAGGTCATCGAGCTCGACCCCCGACTGGGCGCAGAGCTCAGCGACGAGGGTCTCGATCGGGCGCTCGAAGCCATCGGCGACTACGCCGACCTGAAGTCGCCGTGCCAGACCGGTCATGCGCGCGGAGTGGCGGACATTGCCTCCAGCGCCGCGACGGCGCTCGGCTTGGATCCGGGAGAGTCGCAGTCCCTGCGCCGGGCGGCGCTCGTGCACGACGTCGGCATGATCGGCGTGCCGAGCGCGGTATGGGAGGAGGCCAAGGGCTGGTCGCTCAGCCAACGGGAAAGGGCGCGGACACACCCCTACCTGCTCGAGCGCATGCTGGCCCACACGCCGCTGCTGACGCAGATCGTCGAGTGCGCGTCGGTGCACCACGAGCGGCTCGACGGTTCCGGCTATCCCCGGGGGCTGCGTCGCGACGCGATCGGCATGCCGGGTCGCATCCTGGCGGTGGCGGACGTGTACCAGGCTCTGGGCCAACCGCGTCCGCACCGACCCGCGCTCGAGCAGGCGGACGCCGCCGAAGTGCTCCGCGCCGAGGCGCGGGCCGGTCGTCTCGACAGCGACGCGGTGCACGCCGTGCTGCGCGAGGGCGAAGGACGCGTCCGCCGACGGGTCGAGCTACCGGGTGGGCTGACCAAGAGGGAGGGGGCGGTCCTCGTCTCGCTGGCCCGCGGCCGCTCCAATCCCCAGATCGCCGAGGAGTTGTCGATCTCCCGCAAGACCGTCTCCTCCCACCTGGAGCACATCTACACCAAGCTCGGGATCTCGACGCGGACCGAGGCCGCCTTGTTCGCCATGCAGCACGGCTTCACCGATCCCGCCGGGCTCGGCTGAGCCATTCGCCGACCTTCGAGGCCAGGAGTCAGGCTCGTCGCAGGGTGACGCTGCACCAGGCCCGCTTGCGGCACGTGGGACAGGTCATGCGGTGGTCGTACCGCCCGCGGGGCAGCCAGACGCCGACCGGGATTTGGAAGATCAACAGGTCCAATGCGCCCACATGTGCGGTCTGGCCGCAGCGCTCACACTCGACGGTGAACGAGCCGCGCTGGGCCAGGGGGTTCTCCGAGGTGACGGCCAGACTGTCCCTCTCGGGCCGGGCGCCCGAGAAGAGGGCTCGTTTGCCGACAGGCAGCGCGACCGTCGAGCCCGGCTCGGGTCGTCGGGCACCTGCCTCACCAGCCGACGGGGCCCAGAACAGCGCCCGCTTGCCCATCGGATCCGGAGCCTTGTCACGCGATCGACCGGCCACGTCAGGCGCTTTGCATGGCGTCGTAGACGGTCGTCGAAAGCGAGCGGTACGCGATGGCCCCGGCCGACGACGGCGCATGTTGCAGGACCGACCGGCCAAGGCCCGGGGCCTCGGCGAAACGGATCGACTTCGGCACGGGGGGCTCGAAGAGCGGCAAACCGTAGCGGTCGCCCACTTCGGCCAGGACCTGGCGCGAGTGGGTGGTTCGGCCGTCGAACATGGTGGGGATGACCCCCAGGACGCGCAGCTTCTCGTTGGCGAACTGGCGCACGTCCTCCACCGTCTCGAGCAACTGGCCGACACCCCGGTGGCTGAGGGCCTCGCACTGCAACGGCACGATCACTGCCTCCGCCGCCGTCAGCCCGTTGATCGTGAGCACGCCGAGAGAGGGAGGGCAATCGATCAGGACGACGTCGTAGTCGTGCACCACGGGGACGAGCGCCCGGGCGAGCACATGCTCGCGGCCCGTACGGCTCAGCAGGTGCACCTCGGCGCCCGCAAGGTCAATGGTTGCCGGAACCAGGTCGAGCCTTCCGTCGATGCCGGGAACCGTTTGCACGACGTCCGCCAACCGCTCCCGGCGCACCAGGACATCGTGCAGCGACGTGTCGAGTTCGTCGGGGTCGAAGCCGAGGGAGTAGGTCAAGCACGCCTGGGGGTCGAGATCGATGACCAGGGTGCGCCTTCCCTGCTCGGCCAGTGCGACGCCGAGGCACTGGACGGTCGTCGTCTTGGCCACGCCGCCTTTTTGGTTGGCGATGGCGACGACCTTGACCACCGCCAGAGTCTAGGACGGTCGTGACGCGCCACCCCGCCTCGTGGCTGGGGATCGTTCACGCCTCTGTCCGGCCCTCGCGCTCAGTGATAGGTGGCCTCCTCGAGGGCCACGTCCAACACCAGGTTGCCGAGAGCGAGGTTCAGGTCGTCGAGGTGATACCCCCACATGGGGCCTTCGTCGGTGACGGCCGGCCGCAGATCCCGGGGCGGAGCGACGAGGCGGTCGACCTGCAACCAGGAGGCACGCCCGTTCTGCATGCACTGGGCCGAATAGAGGAAGGGGAACGTGGTCCATGGCGTGGTGACCCCGCGGAACGGGTGCACCACCGTCGGGTACATCGGGACCAGGTCTCCGACATCAGCGGAGAAGGTGACGGGATTGACGCACGCGACCTGCTGACCGCTCGCACCCTGTCCCGATTGGATGCTGACGCCCTGGCCGGGACGACCAACCACGGCATCGGAACCCGGCTCGGAAGCGAAGGTGGAATAGGCGATGACGCAGCCGGTCTGCGTGGGAGACGAACACGTCGGGATGTGCTCGAAGCTGCCACCCACCTTGCGGCCAGTGGCCACCTGGACGTTGCCGCCGAGGATGATGGCGGACACCATCCGTTTCCGCATCTTCGGGGAGGGATCGATCTGGCTGCGCAGGAGTCTGATGAGCATCGCGGCGCCCTGCGAGTGCCCGACGAAGATCACGGGGCGGCCGTGGTTGTCGTGCGCCAGATAGTCGTTCCACGCGGCGAGCAGGCTGTTGTAGGCGGTCGCGATCACCTCCGGGGTGAAGGCCTCCCCGTCACCCAGAGCGGCCTGGGTGGCCTGCCGGTACATGGGCGCCCAGACGTTGCACACCGTGGAGAACTGCGACGCCTGTCCCACTGCGATGTCGGACTCCCTCGGACTGGATCGAGAGGTCGGCATTGAGGCTCGACTCCTGGGACACCGTCGGGTACACGTAGAAGCAGTCGAACTTCTTGGCCGCCGCGGTGCGCGACGTCGAGAAGGTGCTCTGGGCACCGTTCGCCGAGACGCTGGTCGCGGTGCGGGGCTGGGCACACGGGTCGGGAGCGTGACCCGGCCGGCACAGCCACACCGTGTGCGAGGTCGCCCGGAGCGGGCGCACCGCCGCGCCGGCGAGGGTGCCGGGTGCCGGGAGGAGTGCCACCGTCACGGAGCACGCAACGAGGACCACCATGAGAGCGCCGATCGTCCGGGATCGTCGTCCCCGTGCGATCCCGATGGACGTGGTCATCCTCTCCCTTCCTCCCGAATCGCCCGACGCCCCTTCGGCCAGTCGGGCCAGGTTAGGGGCTGACCTTCGGCGACACTGGGCACCCAGGGAACGCTCCCCGTCGCGGGCCGATGCTCGTGGCAACAGGCGTCGGCCGAGCGCGTATCGTGCCGTGTTCGTGTTGGCGACGCGCAGAGATCCCGGGCCAAGTGGGGCATGAACCCACCGCGTGCCGTCTGCGTGTTCTGCGGTTCGAGCCCGGGTTCCAACCCGGCGTTCACCGAAGCCGCCGTGGCGGTCGGGCGCGGGCTCGCTGCACGCGGGATCGGGCTCGTCTACGGGGGCGCATCGATCGGCCTCATGGGTGTCCTGGCGGACGCCACGATCGCCGCGGGCGGCCGAGCGACCGGCGTCATCACCGAGTCACTGGCCGGCCATGAGATCGCCCACGCCTCGCTCAGCGACTTACACGTCGTCACGACCATGCACGAACGCAAGGCGCTGATGGCTTCGCTCTCCGACGCTTTTGCGATGCTGCCCGGGGGCTTCGGCACCTACGAGGAGTTCATGGAGTCCGTCACCTGGGCCCAGCTGGGACTCCACGACAAACGGTGCGGCCTGCTCAACGTCGACGGATTCTTCGACGACCTGCTCCGTTTCGTTCACCACGCCGTGGACGAGGGATTCATCAAGTCCCGGCACGTGGAGCGCCTGATCGTCGCCCACGAAGCCGACGAATTCCTCAATGCCCTGGTCGGTCCCGTGGGCGGCGTCGGGGCCGCCCGGTAGCTTGCCGCGGCGAACTCAGCGGGGCGAGGGGAGCAACAGCACGTCGCGCAGTTGGTCGGTTTCGTCCCAGTCGTCGAGCAGGGCCGCAACGGACGGGTACGGCGTCTCACCCCCGCTCCTCGTATCCAACAGCGAGGGCACGTAGCCGAGGTCGGAGAAGTAGCCCAGGTAGTCGGCCACCGAGCGGCCCGACACGCGCTGGAGCATCTCCTCCTTCAACTCGGTCGTGACGATCGGCCGGTTCTGTTCGATGATCCGGGTGGCGCCGCGCACGACGCGTCCTTCGGCCCCCTCCACGTCCATCTTCAAGAACCCGACCGGCCCGTCGACGAGGTCGTCGAGCCGGAACGTCGGGACCACCACGCCCGGGACGAGTCAACAGATCGCCGTCATCGATCAGGCCCCCGTTCGAACCGACATGGGTCGAGTAATAGGCCCAGCCGGGTGCCTCGTCCGCCGCAACCGGGAGGAGCTCGACGTTGGTCGTCCCACTCAGCCGGAGCGACGACAGCAGGAGCCTGCAGTTCTCCGAGTTCGGTTCGAGTGCGACGACACGCCCTGTCGGCCCCACGAGCCGCGCCGCCAGCAAGGAGAAATAGCCGAGATTGGCCCCGACGTCGACCACCGTCATGCCGGGGCGGCAGTGGCGCTCGAAGACCGCGGTGAGGTGCGGCTCGTAGGCGCCGGAACGCAGGCCCGGGGTGACCGCCGCATCGGCCGCGTCGCACAACAGCTCCACGTCCCCGACGGTGCACCGCACGGCGTCGTCGCCGCTCAGCTGCACGGAGAAGGCGGTCGGCGCAACCTGATGCTCAATGGACCCGAGCATGCGTCGGATCGTCGAGGCCCGGGTGAGATCGCCCGGATGCGGCGGCATCCACCTCGGCGCGCAGGTCGTCGGGGAGATGGGGGTAGAGCAGGTGCACCAGCTGTTCGTAGGTGAGCCCGCGTTGCGGCAACGTCCCGCCGAGCCGGTGCACCAGACGGTCCCGCCACGGCTTGAGTGTGCCCTTCGCCGCGTGCCGCCAGCCGTCGTCGCGGCCGTCTTGGTCACCTCTGCCCATGTGCGGCCAACGGTACCCGGTGTCCCAGGTCCCGAGGCGCCCCGCCCCGGGCAGGATTCGAACCTGCGTGAAATGGATTAGAAGTCCATTGCCTAAGTCCGCTCGGCCACCGGGGCTGGCAGGCGCATCGCCGGCAACGCACAGCCTGACATAGCTTTGCGCAACCGAAGTGCGCATTCCGTCGACCGACCCGGCGGGCGCGGAGAACGGCGGCCGACTGTGCCTGTGGCCTCCGGGTGGTGTGCCACACTTGTGGCCCTCGGTGGGCGTAGCTCAGTTGGTTAGAGCGCCAGGTTGTGGTCCTGGAGGTCGGGGGTTCGAGACCCCTCGCTCACCCCGAATCGCCGGAGATGTTGTCCGGTACCGATCGCGTCACGCGGCAGGGGGAGGTTCGACGTGAATGCTGGGACGGAGGGCCGAACGGTCCTGGTGACCGGCGCGTCGTCGGGGATCGGCGCGGCGGTTGCCCGAGAACTGGCGGCACGTGGCGACACGGTCGCGCTCGTCGCGCGCCGAGTCGAGCGCTTGGACGAGGTACTCGCCGATTGCCGCGCCACCTCGCCCGCATCCGAGCGCTGGGTGGCCGACCTCTCCGACCCCACCGGCGCGGCCGAGCTGGTGCTGCAGATCTGGGACCATTACGCGGGCCTCGACGTGGTCATCAACAATGCGGCCGTCCCCATGCGACGCCACGTGACCCGCCTCACGCATGGACGAGGTGGAGCGCACGATGCGCACCAACTACCTCTCACCCGTCGCGATCTCGCTGGCGGTGCTCCCCCGCATGCTCGAGCGCAAGTCCGGCACCGTCGTGAACGTGTCGAGCCTCGGCGGTCGCCTCGGCATCACGGCGGAAGCGGCCTATTCCGGCTCGAAGTTCGCCCTCGCCGGCTGGAGCGAATCCATGGCGATCGATCTCGGCCGCACCGGTGTCTCGATCAAGTTGATCCTCCCCGGCGCCATCGACACCGAGATCTGGGACCAGCCGGACAACGACGACCCGCTCTACGACGGGCCCAAGGAAGCGCCGGAATCGATCGCCGGCGCCCTCGTCGAGGCGATCGACAGCGATCGCTTCGAGCACTACCTGCCCGACATGAAGGCGGTGATCGAGGCGAAGACGGCGGACATCGACGCCTTCATGATCGGCATGCGGGCGCTGAGCGACCCGGGCGGCCAATGAAGGCCCTCGTCTTCGGTGCGCCACCCGACGAGGCAGAGACGCGGCCCACTCCTGAGGACGAGGCGGAGCAGGCGCTGGTCGGGATCCCCTTCGGCCTGCACGAAATCGACGACGCCCGTCCGGTCCGCCCGGACTGGGTGGTGACCAAGCCCATCCTTTCGGGTATCTGCGGCTCCGATGCCAAGCTCGTCCTGGGCGACTTCAACACCGGAGACATCGACAACCCGATGGCGGCGTTCTCCTCGCTCCCCCACGTCCCCGGCCATGAAGTCGTCGCCGAGGTCGTCGAGCTGGGTGCGGCGGCGCGTGGGCTCGACGTCGGCCAACGCGTCGTCCTCAACCCGTGGCTCACGTGTGCGCCGCGCGGCATCGACCCGATCTGCCCGCCCTGCCAGTCCGGCGACCTGAGCCTGTGCTGGAGCTTCACCAAAGGCGACCTCGGACCTGGCGTGCACGTGGGGGTCATCACCGCGGCCCCCGGGGCCTGGGCGGAGCGTTTGGCCGCGCATGATTCCATGCTCATCCCGGTACCCGACGGCGTCTCGGACGAGGCGGCCGTGCTGGCCGACCCTTTCTCGGTCTCCTTTCACGCCATCGTCCGGCATCCCCCGCCCCCACACGGTCGGGTGCTCGTCTACGGGGCCGGCGCCCTCGGGCTGACCAGCGTGGCGATCCTGAAGTCGCTGTACCCCGGCGTCGAGGTGGGAGTGGTCGCGCGCTTCGAAGCCCAGCGCGAGATGGCGCGGCGTTTCGGCGCCTCTGCCGTCTTCGGCCACGAGCCCCGGCTCGCCCTCGTCGAAGAGCTGGCCGAATGGTCCGGTGCGGTGCTGCACGCACCGCTCGACGGCTTGCCCGTGGCCCATCCCGGCCACATCGACGTCGTCTACGACTCCATCGCCAAGGCGGAGACCCTCGAGGTCGGGGTGCGCGTGTTGGCTGAGCGCGGCCGGCTCGTCTACACCGGTGTCGCCACGCCAGAGCGCTGGGAGTCCACGCCGATCTACTTCAAGGAGCTCACGATCGCGGGGTCGAACGCCTTCGGCATCGAGGACTTCGAGGGCACACGCCGGCACGCCATTGCGCACTACCTCCAGCTCGTGGCCGACGGCCGGCTGGACATCACCCCGATGCTCACGCACCGCTTCGAGCTCGAGGAGTGGTGGCCCGCCCTCAAGTCGCTGGCCCGTCAGGATCGCAGCGGCGCGCTCAAGGTGGCCTTCACGCCCAACGGGTAGTCGATTCGGTGCCGAGGCCCGGTGCCGAGATGCACGCGCGGCTCGGGCCTAGGCGCCCGTGCCGAGCTCGCTGAACTTCTCGTACCGCGCCTCGGCGGCACGCACCCAGGTCGGATCGGGCTCGATCCGGCGGCCCACCGCCGACCAGCGCCTGGAGTCGTCGAGCGACGTCTCGAGCCCCGCGGCCATGCGGGCGAAGTAGGCGGCGCCGAGGGCCGCACCCTCCGGCACAGCGACCGCGTCGACGGGAAGACTGGTCGCGTCCGCCACGGCCGCCATCCAGGCCGTGACACGTGACCCGCCGCCGCTGGCGACGATGCGCGTCGGCCTTCACGCCGGCGCTGTCGAGCATCCGCCGCACCACGAAGCCGCTGGCCTCGTACGCGGCCCGCTCGAGCGCCTCGGGGCTCGAGCCAATGTCGAGGCCGTAGAGGTTGGAGCGCAGCGTGTGGTCCTCAAAGGGTGTGCGCTCGCCTCGCACGTACGGCAACCACACGGGGACCCGGCCGGGCTCGCCGAGCCGTGCTTCGAGACGCTCGCGTTGCGGCCCGGGCGGCGGGGTGCCCCGCAGGAGGCGGCGGGCCCAGTCGACGAAGAGCGCGCCCGCGTTCGAGGGCCCACCGATAAGGAACCGCTCGGGTGTCGTGTGCGGATAGCTGATCAAGCCGGGCGCGACCAGCCACTCGTCACAGACCGCCCACACGATGAGGGTGGCGCCGAAGATGACCAGCACGTCGCCCGGCTGCGTTGCCCCGGCAACGATCTGGTCGCACAACGCGTCGATGGTGCCGCCGGTGATCACTGCGTCGCTCCCGGGCAGTGTGCCGGCCGCCTGTGCCATCTGCACCACCGCAGGCATCTGGTCCTCGCGCACCCCGACCGACGCCAGCAAGTCGGCGTTCCACGAACCGCGGCCGTGCAACGCGCCCAGCGACGCGGTGACGCCCGTATCGATGGCCGGGAGACCCGAGAGTGCGTAGGTGGCCACGGCCTGGCAGGGCCAGTAGCCCTTGGCGTCGGGAAGCGACGCCGCCGCCCACCTGAGAAACCCTTCGGCGTCGGGCATCGTGCCCGGCAACAGCACCGTGTCCGCGGCGGGCGCGCCTGTGGGCCGCCCCTCCCGGTCCCCGTAGAGCAGTCCCGGCAACTGGGGCACTCCCTGGCGGTTCACCGCCGTGAGCGACGGCACCATGGACGCCACGGCCACTCCGGCCAGAGCGTGTGGCCCGTCGCCCAGCTGTGCGGTCACTTGCTCGAAGGCGCGCCGCGGGCCCGAGCGCCACGCTCGCTTGGCATCGTGGCGGAGGATGTCGGGCTCGGGCGCCACGACGCTGTGCGCCACTCGGCTCCGCGCCACGACCGTGCCCTCCTCGTCCACAGCCAGCGCCTTCACCGACGTGGTTCCCACGTCGACACCGACGGTGACCGGCCGCGACGAAGGGCTCACGAATCTGACACGGGTGTCATGATCCGTCATTATGGACGACGCCCGCCGGCAAAGGAGAAAAGGACGCGCATGACACCCTCACGGCAGAAGGCCCTGGTGACCGCGGCGGTCAGCGGGCCCGGGCTCGACCTGCTGCATCAGCTGGCTGACCTCGTCCTCGACTCCTGGCTGGACCAGCCGACCCTGCGCATCTACAACTCCGCGGCAGCTGGCCGAGAGGGTGGCGGCGGAGAGAGCATCTGTCGTCATCGTCGAGAGCGACGTCTGCGGCGCCGACCTCTACGAGCAGCCGATCACCGCGGTGTGCAGCTGTCGCGGCGATCCGACCAACGTCGACGTTGCCGCTGCCACCGCCGCCGGCGTCCCGGTGCTCCGGGCGCCGGGCCGGAACGCCGACGCCGTCGCGGAGCTCGCCGTGGCCCTGCTCTTCGCGGCCACCCGCGGGGTCGTCCCCGCCGACCGCGACGTCCGGGAGGGCGAGATCTACCGCGACGGCAAGATCCCCTACCAGCGCTACCGCGCCTGGGAGCTGGCCGGCAAGACCGTGGGCCTCGTCGGCCTCGGCGCCGTCGGACGGGCCCTGCGCTGGCGCCTGCGGGGCCTCGGGATGGAGGTGCTGGCCTACGACCCCTACGCGCCGGACGCCACGAGTTCGCTCGACGACCTCTTCGCCCGATCCGATGTCATCTCCGTCCACGCACCGGTCACGGAGGAGACGACGGGGATGATCGACGCAACTGCGTTCGCGCAGATGCGCGACGGCGTCGTCTACCTGAACACGGCGCGCGCGAAGATCCACGACACCGACGCGCTCGTCGCCGCCCTGGCGTCGGGCAAGGTGGCGGCGGCCGGGCTCGATCACTTCGAAGGGGAGCACCTGGCGGTCGACCATCCACTCACGACGTTCCCCCAAGTGGTGCTCACCCCGCATATCGGCGGGGCGACCTACGACACCGAGTCGAACCACACCCGCACGATCGCCGAAGACCTGTGCCGCCTGATGGCCGGCGCGCGGCCGCTCCATATCGTGAACCCCGAGGTCCTTCCGAGCTAGAGGGCCGGCTCGAAAGCCGACCGACCGCACCCGACTGCCATGGCCGCCCGTCAACCCACCATCGTCGCCACCTCCATCGGCTTTCAGCTCGAGGGGCCCGACCCCATGAACCTGCGCCCGGGGCCGTCCTATCGGATGGCCGCCGACCTGGCGCAGGCGGGCGACCACCCCAAGGTGTGCATTCTCGCCACCGCGCTGGGCGACGACCTGCCGCGCCTGGCCGCAACGCACAACGCGTTCGCCAAGATCGGCTTCGTCAGCTCGCACCTGACGTTGTTCCCGATGCCGAACTACCCCGACGTGCGGGCGCATCTCCTCGCCCAAGACGTCATCTGGGTCGGCGGCGGCAGCACGGCCAACCTGCTCGCACTGTGGCGCCTCCACGGGCTCGACGTCATCCTGCGCGAGTGCTGGGAAGCCGGCGTCGTGCTCAAGGGCGTGTCGGCCGGGTCGCTCTGCTGGCACATCGGCGGGACGACCGACTCATTCGGGCCCACGCTCCAGCCGGTCACGAACGGGCTCGGCTTCCTCCCCTATTCGAACAGCCCGCATCACGACGCCGAGGAGCAGCGGCGGCCCCTCATCCACCGGCTCATCGCGGAGGGCACGCTGCCCGACGGCTACGCCACCGAGAACGGCACGGGCCTCGTCTTCTTCGGCACCGAGCTGCGCGAGGCGTTCACCGAGGTGGACGGCCGGCTCGCCTATTCGCTGACCCGCGAAGGCGACCACACGCGCGAGGAGCCGCTCCCGACCCGGCTGCTCTGAGGCGCTCGCCCGCTCGCTGCTCGATCGTCGCCCGCCCGAAAGGTCAGGCTGCGGCACCCGACCAGTCCGACCCGGCGTGCACCGTGTCGGTGTCGCGGCCCGAGCGCAGCACTCGTCCGGGCGTCGACCCGCTGAACGCACCGTCGCGCACGATCTCGGTGCCGTTGACCAGGACGCGGCCGATGCCGACCGCCTCGGCGTAGAGGCGGCTGGCGCCGCCGGGCAGGTCGGCGCGGGTCCGGACGGCGCCGTGCCCGATGGCGGTGGGGTCGAGCACCACGAGGTCGGCGAAGGCACCCGGCACGAGCCGGCCCCGGTCACGCAGCCCGTAGAGCCGGGCCGGCACGTCGGTCAGCAGCCGCACCGCCTGCTCCCAACTGAGCAGCCCGCGGGCGCGCACGCCGTCGCCCAACATGGAGGTCGAGTAGATGGCCCCGCACATGGTGTCGAGGTGCGCGCCGGCATCGGACCCGCCCACGATGGCACGTGGGTCCTGCCACACCTGCGCCCGGAAGGCCCAATCCTCCTCCGACTCAGGGATCGGCGGCCGCAGTCCCGTGCGCAACTCGTCGGCCACCACCACGTCGAGCAGCGCGTCGAACGGGTCGATCCCGCGTTCCTTCGCCAGCTCCCCCACCGTGCGGCCCTCGAGGCCCTCGTTCTGGGGCGCGAAGGTCTCCTCGAAGATGAGCCGGTCCCACACGGCGAGGTGCCGCAAGATCCCCGCCTCGTCGGACTGCGCACCGGCGTCCATCCGCCGGCGCGTCTCGGGGTCGGAGAACGCAGCCATGCGCTCTGCCACCGGCAGTGCGAACACCTCTCGCCAGCCCGGGAGCCCGTCGAGGATGGCACCGTGCTCGAAGCTCAGGCGCAGCTGCATGGTGTGGGGCAGCGTCAGCGCCACCACGGTGGCGCCGCGCGCCGCCGCCGCCGAGCCCGCGGCCAGCTGGCTCCAGGCCCCGTCGGGGTTCATGGCCGAGACGCCGAGGACGTTCCAGTTCACCGGGCGGTCGGCCAGCAGCGACATCGACGCCAGGAAGTCGACCTCCTCGTCGGTGAACCCGTTGAGGCATCCGGGCACGATGAGCTCCAGCGTCGTCCCGTCGTGATCACGCACGGCTGCGGCCAGTCGTTCCATTTCGTGGCGGGCGGCCGCACGTGAGGGCACCGGTTGGCCGTCGCCGTCGTTGTGCGTGTGCACCTGCGAGGTGGAGAAGCCGAGTGCGCCCTCGTCCAGCGCAGCATGCAACGCGGCCACCATGGCGGCCACGTCCTCGGGTGCCGCGGCGCCACCGACGGCGCGCTCCCCCATGACCAGGCGCCGCAGCGTCGAGTGGCCGACCAAGAACCCGGCGTTCACCGCGATGCGCCCGTCGAAGCGGCCGAGCCACTCCCCGAAGGATGACCAGTCCCAGGGCAGACCCGTCCGGAGGGCGGCCAGGGGCATGCCCTCGACCCGCGCCATCATGCGGCTGATGTAGTCCGAGTGTTCCGGGCCGAGTGGCGCCAGCGAGAAGCCGCAGTTGCCCCCGAGCACCGTCGTCACCCCGTGCAGAGGGGAGGGGCTGGCGTAGGGGTCCCAGGTCAGTTGCGCGTCGTAGTGGGTGTGGAGGTCGACGAAGCCCGGCGTCACGAGCATGCCGTCGGCGTCGATGACCTCGGCGTCCCCCGGCCGCGCCGCGCCCGCGTCGGGACCGATCGCCACGATGCGCTCGCCCTCGATCACGACGTCGGCCCGGGCCGACGCCGCACCCGTGCCGTCGACGACCGTGCCGCCCCGGATCGCGACCGTCATGGCTGGGACCCTCCCGAGC
Organism: uncultured Acidimicrobiaceae bacterium; assembly: GCA_963769095.1. GTDB lineage: Bacteria > Actinomycetota > Acidimicrobiia > Acidimicrobiales > RAAP-2 > Bog-473. Next base: position 279,507 of record CAVYKO010000007.1, on the reverse strand, counting down.
CCTGGCCGGGACGGCTGACCCGGACCCGTTGGCGGGCATAGGCCTGCATCCCTTCGGCGCCGAGCTCGGCGCCGAAGCCGGACTGCTTCCACCCGCCCATCGGCGCGTACATGTCGATCGCCGAGATCCCGTGCGCGTTCACGAACACCGTGCCCGCTTCGAGCCGAGCCGCCACGCTGTCGGCCAGTGCGCCGTCGTTGCTCCACACCGACGCGCAGAGCCCGAAGTCCGTGTCGTTCGCCGCCGCCACCGCCTCCTCGATGTCGTCGTAGGGGATGACCGGCAGCGCCGGCGCGAATTGCTCCTCGCGCACGATGCGGGCATCCTCCGGCGGTGCCACCACGAGCGCGGGCGAGACGAAGTAGCCACCCGCGGCGGCGTCCTCGGACCGCACGCGGGCCGGACGGTGCACCGCTGCCCCGGCCGTCTCCGCCTCGGCGACGAACGCCTCCACGCGGTCGCGGGCGCGCTCGGTGTGGACCGGCCCCATCGTCACCTCTTCGGCCAGCCCGTTCCCGACAACGTGCCGCGACAGGCGCTCGGCCATCGCCGCGACCGTCTCCCCCACCATGTCGCGCGGCACGTACAGCCGCTTGATCGCCATACAGATCTGCCCGCTGCTGTCGAATGCCGCGCCGACCAAGCGGTCCGCCAGCTCGGCGTCGATGGTGAGGTCCGGGGCCAGGATGGCCGGGTCGTTGCCACCGAGCTCGAGCACGATCGGACGCGTGGTGGCGGCCGCGGCGCCCATCACGGCCTGGCCGGTGGCGGTGCCGCCGGTGAACGACACCATGTCCACGCCCGGGTGGCCGACCAGCGCCGCACCGAGGGCCGCTCCCGGGGCCGTTCACGACATTGAGCACGCCCGGAGGGAGCGCGCCGGCCATCGCCGCTGCGACCAGGAGCACGGTGCCGGGGCAGGTCGGCGGCGCCTTCACCACGACCGCGTTCCCGGCCAAGAGCGCGGGCAGGACCTTGTTGGCCATGACCGAGACCGGCCAGTTGAAGGGGAGGATCGCTGCGACGACGCCGTGCGGCTGCCACTCGACGGTCGTCGTGCCGCCGCTGAGGTCCCGCGCCCGGAGCGCGTCGGCGGCGACCGGGGCGAACGCCGCCGCCATGCCTCCCATCGTTCCCGCGTCGAAGACCGCTTCCCAGTAGATCTTTCCGTGCTCGCGGGTCAGCAGCCGGGCCAGGTCGTCCGCCTCGACGGCCTCCGCCGCCGCACCGGCGGCCGCCTGGACCAAGGCGGCGCGCTCGTCCATCGCCAGTGCGGCCCATGCCGGCTGGGCCCGCCGGGCCGCCGCCACGGCTCGATCGAGTTGCGCGAGCGAGGTCGTCGGGGCCTCGAGCACCACTTCGCCCGGCCGCGCCGGATTGGTGACCGGGTAGGTGCCGTCACCGCCGGCCTCGACCTTGCCGTCGATGAGCAGTCCGACGCTGAGGGCGACGTCCTCGACATGTGCGGTCATGTGCGCCCCCCGGGCCAGACGAGTTCCCTGACGATAGTGTCACCTTTCCGTGGGAGCCGTCGAGACGCAGCGCACGTCGCAGGACGCAACGCCGACGAAGGCCACCCTGCTGCCCGACCCCGAGCCGCGACCGATCCTGGTGCCGGTGATCTCGGTCGACGATCATCTGATTGAGCCGCCCGACCTCTTCGTCGGCCGCCTGCCGGCCGCGCTGCAGGACGGCGCGCCCAAGGTGGTCGAGCTGGAGCACGGCGCGGAGGCCTGGGTCTTCGAGGGCAACCTCTATCCGAACATCGGCCTGAATGCCGTCGTCGGCCGACCCAAGGACGAGTGGAGCATGGATCCGGCCCGCTTCGACGAGATGCGGCCCGGCTGTTTCGACATCGCCGCCCGCATCGAGGACATGGACCGCGCCGGCATCTGGGCGGCGCTCTGCTTCCCTTCGCTCGTGTCGGGATTCTGCGGTGCCGTCTACTCGCGCGCCAAGGACGCCGAGCTCGGGCTGGCCTGCCTGCGGGCGTTCAACGACTGGCACCTCGACGTGTGGGCGGCCTACCGGCCCGAGCGGATCATCCCGCTCCAGCTGCCCTGGCTGGCCGACGTCGAGACCGCAGCGGCCGAGGTACGGGCCAACGCGGCCCGCGGGTTCAAGGCCGTGAGCTTCCCCGAGTTCCCGGCGCAGCTGAAGTTGCCTTCGATCTTCAGCGGCGCGTGGGACCCCTTCCTCGCCGCCTGCGAGGAGACGGACACCGTCGTCTGCCTGCACACCGGGGCGTCGGCGTGGGCGCCGCTGCCCTCACCCGACCCGCCCTTCGAGCTCCTGCCCACGTTCTTCCCGGTCAACGCGCTGCTGGCGGCGGGCGAATGGCTGTGGTCCGGCGTGCCCCTGCGCTTCCCGAAGCTCAACGTTGCGCTGTCGGAGGGCGGGATCGGCTGGGTCACCATGCTGATGGACCGGTCCGACTACGTGATCAAGCACTCGGCGTCGGGCACGGAGAGCAACGCCTGGCCCACCGAGATGCTGCCGAGCGAGGTGCTGCGGCGGAACTTCTGGTTCTGCTCCATCGACGACCCGTCCGCCGTGGCGCAGCGCCACATCATCGGCGTCGACCACATCATGGTGGAGAGCGACTACCCGCACGCCGACTCGTCGTGGCCCGACACCCAGCGCGTGCTCGCCGAGACCTGGGGCGCCCTGCCCGAAGACGAGTTGCGCGCGGTGGCCGGGGGGAACGCGGCCACGCTGTTCCGCCACGACCTCCCGCCGGTCGACGACTGGCGCACCGCGGTCGCGTGACCGGGCGCAGCGCCGGCTCCCCTGCCGCTGCCGCCGCGCGCCGGTCCGGTCGTGGACGCGGACGGCCACGTCGTGGAGCCCGAGTCGGCCTGGGCCGCGCTCCCTGACGCGGTGCGCCCCCGCATCACGGCCGATGCGAACGGGTACGAGCACGTCGTCGTCGGCGACACCGAGATCCTGGCCGTGCCCCTCGGCAACCTGGCGCGCCCGGGTTCGACCTTCGACGACCCCGCGACCTTCCGTCCCCTCGCGCACGCGCTGCCCGGCGGCTGGGACGCGACCGTGCGCCTGGCCGACATGGACGCCGAGGGCATCGACCAGGCCGTCTTGTACCCGACGATCGGGCTGTACTTCACCGTCGTCCCGCACCCGGCCACGGCGGTCACGCTGGCCGCCACCTACAACGACTGGCTGGCGGGGTACTGCGGGGCCGACCCGCGGCGGCTCTTCGGCGCGGCCATGCTCCCGTTGCAGGACCCCGACGCGGCCGCCCGGGAGTTGCGCCGCGCCGTCGGCGACCTCGGCTTCGTCGCCGGGTTCGTGCGTCCCAATCCCTGCCTCGGCCGCTCGCTGTCCGACCGCGCCTACGACGTCGTCTGGGAAGCGGCCGAGGAGCTCGACGTGCCGATCGGCATTCACGAGGGCAGCTCGGTCATCGTCCCCACGCTCGGATCGGACCGCCCCTTCAACCCGATGATCCTGCACGCGGTGTCGCACCCGTTCGAGGAGATGCTGGCCTGCGCCCAGCTCATTGCGTTCGGCGTCCTCGAGCGTCACCCTGCGCTGCGCGTCCTGTTCCTCGAGTCCTCCGGCGGCTGGGCCCCCTTCTGGCTCGAACGGCTGGACGAGCAGGCGTCGGCGTTCGGCGGCTTCTCCCCCGACCTCGCGCTGCGCCCGTCGGAGTATTTCGCCCGCCAGTGCGCCATCAGCTTCGAGGTGGACGAGCGGACGCTGCCCGCGCTGACACCCTTCGTCGGGGCCGAGCGGATCGTCTGGGGCAGCGACTACCCGCACCACGACGCCACCTTTCCCGGTGCGGTCGACGCGCTCCGCCGCACCCTGGCGCCGTGCGCGACGGCGACACAGGCCAAGGTGCTGGGCCTCAATGCCCGGGGCATCTACCGCCTCCCGTCGCGTCACGACGGCGCGGCGGGGATCATCGGCGACTACTTCGCCGCCGTCACGGCACAGGACGCCGGGTTGCTGCGCACGCTGTTCGCGGCCGACGCCGAGTTCGATGTCGACGGCGAGCTCCGCCACGGGCACGACGAGATCCTCGCCTACTACACCGAGCGGACCTTTACGTTCGAGGACTTCCGCCCCGAGCCCCAGCCGCTCCACGTCGAGGGCTCAAGAGTGACGGTCGACATCGACGTGCACATCGGTGGCGCCGACAACCGGGTACGCGACGTGTTCGAGCTCGAGGACGGGCGCATCAAGTCCCTGTGCGTCCGCGGCTTCGCCGACGCGCTCCGAGCCACTGGAGCCGGCTCCGGCTGAGAGGCGGGCTCAGCTCGCAGCCGGTATGCGATGCTCTCGCCGTGACCAAAGGGCAGGCTCGAGGCGTTCACCGACGCGGTGATCGCCATCGTCATGACGATCATGGTGCTCGATCTCCGGCCTCCCGCCGGTGCGGGTTTCGGCGATCTGCACAGACTCGTGCCAAAGCTGCTCGTCTACGCATTGAGCTTCACGTTCTTGGCCATCTACTGGAACAACCACCACCATCTGATGCACGTCGTTCAGCGGATCGACGGTCGCGTCCTCTGGGCCAACATGGGACTCCTGTTCTCGCTCTCGCTGACGCCCGCGGCCACGGCGTGGTGGGGCGAACACCCGGGCGCCACCGCTCCGGTGGTCGTCTACGGCTTCGTGCTCCTGCTTTCGGCCATCGCCTACTTCGTGCTCACCCGGGCGCTGTTGGCGCTGCACCCGGCAGGTTCACTGTTGGCCGTGGCGATCGGCAGCGACCGCAAGGGTCGGTTTTCGGCCATCGCCTATGTGGTGGGGATCGTTCTTGCCTTCTTCGTCCCCTGGATCGCGATTGCGATCTACGTGGGGGTGGCTGTGGTGTGGCTCGTGCCCGACAGGCGAATTGCGAGGGTCATCGAGGGTGGAGAGGGGCCTGCTTCCTGACGACGGGGGTGGCTGCGGCCTGGGTGCGAGCGGCGACGCCGGCGAGCACCGCCACCGGTGAGCACCGGGTAGCGACCGTCCGGGCGACCCGGCATTTCCCGCCAGCCGAATTGCTGCACTCTAAGTTTGGGCATATGGAGCGAACGGTCGTCTTGGTCCACGGGGCGTGGCACGGTGCGTGGGCGTGGGAACGAGTGCTCCCGCTGCTCACGTCGGCGAATGTCGAGTGCGTCGCGCTCGATCTCCCCGGACACGGCGAGGACGGTGGCCCGCTCGGTGACCTCTCCGCCGACATCGCACACGTCCAGAAGACACTTGACGCCTTCGACCGTGGCGTGGTGCTCGTCGGACATTCCTATGGCGGGGCGGTCGTCACCGGAGCAGGGCTGCATCCCGCGGTCGAGCACCTGGTGTACCTCGCCGCCTTCGCCCTGGCGGTCGGCGAGTCGTGTGCCAACGCCGCGGAGGCCGAAACCGCACAGATCTCTCACGACGGCCGACCGAACCTGGGCGCTGGCTTCATCATTGACCCAGCCGACCTCGTCACCCTCGATCCGTCGAGCGCAGCGGCGTGCCTCTACAACCACTGCGACGCCGAGACCGTCGCCTGGGCTCTGGCCCGTCTCGGCCCGCAACCCCTCATCACCCTGAGCCAGACGCCCAACCATGCGGCCTGGCGCACCAAGCCCTCCACGTACGTGGTCTGCACCGATGACCTGGCCGTCCACCCTGACCTTCAACGCATCATGGCTCGACGCTGTGGTTCCGTGATCGAGTGGCCGACGGATCACTCGCCGTTCTTGTGCCGTCCCGACCTGGTGGCCGATCTGTTGGTGGACATCGCCGGCTCGGTCTGACTCGAAGTTGCGGAGCCAGGGTCGGCAGGTGGGAGGGGGCTCTCTTCGTTCAGGTCAAGGAGGAAGTCGGTGGATCAAGCTGTTCGAGCCAGCGGGCATTGGCGTCGTCAAAGAGCCGCTGGGTTCGGGTGAGATCCCGAGGGCGCTCCTCGTAGGTCTCGGGGTCCCACTCGGAACGCTCGACGGCGAAGAAATCCCCCCCGTACACGTGGAGGGCGACCGCGAATTCCTTCCTCGAGTTGGCGACGGAATGGATCGCCTCGTCACCGAGGACAAGCACTTCACCAGCGTCCAGTTGCCGGCCTCCGGCGCGTTCCAGTCCACCTCGGGCCCGTCGGAAGAAGGCATTGTCCTCCCGACCCCCGTACATGCCGATCACGGCCCACATCCGATGATCGTGGGGGTAGAGCGTCATGCCGGGAGTCCACGCCACATGCAGCACCGTGAGATCGGCGGCGTGATGCAGCGGGGTGATGCCGCCGCGACGCACCGGGCCGAGCGCCGCTTCGAGGTCGCTGCTGTCGGCAACCAGCTCGGCGAGCACGTCCCGGACCGCCAAGGTCGGCGTGTGCTCGGTCAGCGCCGCCTGGCACCTGGCAACGATCTCTTCGACGACGACCGCCATTTCGCCAGCCTAGATATCCCTCACGTCGCAACGCTGTCGTGCGCCCCGCACATCCTCTTCGGGCCAGGGGAACGAGGTCATCCCGTCAAGGAGCCGCAGTGGCGGCGAAGAGCGATGTGAACATCTCGGTCATTTCGGGCATCTGATAACGGGCCTGAAGGCCGCTGGGGTTGGGGAGGAGCCAAAGAAGGGCATCGCCCAGGAGTTCGGGCTGGCGACCGATCTCGGCCTTCGGTCGACGAAAGGCGGTCCGGTACGCCTGGAGCCCGAGCACCGCCACGCACCGGGGCCGCAGCACTTCCACCTTGGCCTCGAGCTGCGTCGCACCTTCACGCAGTTCGGTGACCCTGAGGTCGCTGGCAGCGGCTGTCGCCCGCTCCACCAGGTTCGTGATGCCTATGCCGAGCCCCGGCAGCGCGTGCTGCTCGGCGGGTGAGAGAACGGACTCGGTGAATCCACCGGCATGGAGCAACTTCCAGAACCGGTTCCCGGGCCGGGCAAAATGCAGGCCGAGCTCACCCGAGAGCGTCCCGGGATTGATCCCGCAGAACAGCACGCGCAGATCCGGACCGACCAGATCGGCAACCACCAACTCCATGGCGCGAGAACCTACGCGCCGGCGGAGGCCCGCATGGACTACAGAGCGTCTGTGTCAGCGAACAGCATCGAAGTACGGGTCACGATGGAGCCATTCCAGAAGGTCGCCCGGCGCCAGCAGGGACGCTCGCTGGTAGTAGTGCGCAAGCTCGCCCTCGGTGAGCGTTTCGGCTCCCGCGCCCGACGACCCTCGCCGGAAGAAATCGGTCGGGTTCTTGAGGATGCCCGAAGGGCCCGGAGCAATCGAGTCCGCCTTCGCCTGCATCCGGCTGAACGTTGCCGCCTCGATCAGGGCCGGCCACCTCTCCGCAGCCACGGAGATTTCGAGCCGATCGGCCAGGCGGCGCATCTGCGCGCCGAGGTCGGCGACCAGGTCGTCGTAGTGGAGCAGCACCACGTCTTGGGTGGTTCGACGATTCCAGGCATCGCTGAGATGCCAGAAGACGCCGGGCAGTGAGTCGAGCGATGTTCTGGGATCGACGTCCTGGTCGATCCACCCGAGCAGCCACTGATGCAGAGGTGGACGATTGGCGGCGATCGGTCCGAGCGTGGGCTCACCGGTCAGCGCACGGATGCGCTCCCGATTCAGGTTTGCACCGTGATGGTAAAGGGATACAGCCATGTCCAAGGGATGACGGCCGGTCACGATGAAGGTCACCCCGGGGTCGGCGGGCAGTCCATCGAGTGGAGTGTGTGTCTTGATGAATCTGCGGTGATCCTGGGCGGCGAGGCGTGCGTACACATCGGCACGGGGCGCGATCAACCAATCGAGCCACGGCGAGAGATCCGAGAGGGAACCGGGAAGATCCGCTGTCTGGAACACCAGGAGCGCGCAGATCATCTGCACCCATGTCGTGCCCGTCTTCGACCTTGCGCTGATGACGATATCGCCGGTTCGAAAGGGAAAGCCGATCCAACGGCCGCTGTCCTCATCGTGTGAGGTGTAGCGAACAGGACCGTCCGTCACGGATGAAGGTTACGTCGGTATCACGTACGATCCATCGGTAGTGTCCGACTTCGACCACGTGGCCGCCGAGTACGACAGCATCGGCCGGGAGTACCAGGAGTCCAAGCGGCTGCCCTTCCGCCTCCACATCGAGGAGCACACGATGTTCGGGCTCCTTCCTGATCTCGCGGGGTGCTCGGTCGTGGACCTCGCGTGCGGCGAGGGCATTTACTCGCGCAAGCTGCTTCGCCGAGGCGCCGCGCGCGTGGTCGGCGTGGACATCTCGCCCGAGATGATCTCCCTCGCTCGACGAGCGGAGGAGGCGGAGCCGATCGGCGCGGAGTACGTCGTCGCCGATGTGTCGACCGTGGATGTCGGCGAGCAGTTCGACGTCGCCCTTTGCTCGTTCCTGTTCAACTACGCCCGCAGTCGCGTCGAGCTTCGTTCACTGGTGAAGGGCGTGGCCGGGCTGCTCCGCCCGGGGGGACGTCTCATCGGCTGCAACGACTACCCGGACAATCCGCCTGCCCACTTCGACCGCTATCGGCCGTACGGGTTCGTGAAGTTCGGTGCCGCGGAACCACAGGAAGGCAGCACGATCACCTACCGGTTTTACAATCCGGACGGCACCGTGTTCGACATCGACAACTACTACCTGCCGACCGAGGCCTACCGAGAGGAGTTCAGGGACGCCGGGTTCGCCTCGTTCGATTGGGTGATGCCGACGGTCTCTCCGGAGGGACGCTCCTCGTTCAGCCCCGGCTATTGGGACGCGTACCTTGACGCACCGCCGATGGTGAGTCTCATGGCCACCGTCGGAGACGGCCCCGCCTGAACCCCGATAGTGGGGCAGGTCCGGCGGGCCGGGCTCACGCCCGAACTCAGCCGGCCGCGACCGGCAACGGCTGGGGACCCCGCAGGAGGCGGCCGGGCCGCTCCCCCGTCGCCTCGTCGTGCTCGCGCACCACGACCCCCGACTTGACCGTCGCCGCATAGCCCCGCGCCCGCTGCACGAGGCGCTTGCCCGACGCGGGAAGGTCGTAGACCATCTCGGGCGGCTCGAGCGCCAACTCGTCGTGGTCGATCAGGTTCAGGTCGGCCAGGTAGCCCGGCGCGAGCACGCCGCGGTCGCGGAAGCCGTAGAGCTCGGCGGTGCGGCGGGTCTGGAGGTGCACCACCGTCTCGACCGGCAGCTTCTCGCCCCGGCTGCGGTCCCGCGCCCAGTGGGAGAGCATGAACGTCGGCAGGCTGGCGTCGCAGAGCACGCCACAATGGGCGCCGCCGTCGCCCAGCCCGAGCACGGTCGCTGGGTGCACGAGCATCTCGCGCACCGCGTCGAGGTTGCAGGCCGAGTAGTCGAGGAGCGGCAGGTACAGCAGCTCGCGGCCGTCTCGTTGCAGCATGAGGTCGTAGAGGACCTCGTCCGTCGTGCGCCCCTGCGCGGCGGCCATGGCGGTGACGCTGCGCTCCGGCGGCGGCTCGTAGTCAGGGGGGTCGCCGAGCGGGAACAACTTGTGCAGGTTGCCCCGCAGGAGCTGGACGAAGCCGCCGGGGGCGGGCTCTTCGCCGAGCATGGCGGCGCGCACTTCGGGCGTGCGCAGCCGGGCCACCCGCTCGTCGAGCGGCAGGTGGGCGATCTCCTGATAAGCCCGGTGGTGTGCGAAGGGGTGGGTGACCGACTGGAACCCGACCATGAGCGAGGTCGGCTTGCCGGCCACCTGCGGCACGAGCCAGGCGCCGCGCCGGTTGGCCGCCACGCCCCGGTCGATCCACTCGCGCCACAGCTCGGGGTTGAAGTCGGCCTGGAGCACCTGGTACGTGACGGGCACGCCGGCCCGCATCGAGATCTCCGACATCCACGCGAACTCGTGATCCAGGTCCCAAAAGTCGGTCGCCACCGAAAAGACCCGGTGTCCCGCCTTGCCGAGCGCCTCGCCGATGCCGATCAGTTCCTCGGCCGCCGCGTTGGTGCCGGCCGCCAGCTCGCCGTCCTTGGCCCGGTGCAGCACGGTGCGCGTGGTGGACGCGCCGATCGCACCCGCCTGCACGGCCTCGCGCACGATCGCCGCCATCTCCGCGATCTCCTGCGCCGTGGCCGCGTCGTTCGCCCGACCCTCGCCGAGCACGTAGGCCCGCAGCGCGCCGTGCGGCACGAGGCTGGCGACATCGAGGACCCGCGCCGTGCGCTCGACCTCGTCGAGGTACTCGCCGAAGGTCTCCCAGTTCCAGCTCATCCCCTCGGCCAGCGCCGTGCCGGGGATGTCCTCGACCCCCTCCATCAGTTGGATGAGCCACTCCCGATCCGAGTCGCGGGCCGGAGCGAAGCCCACGCCGCAGTTGCCCATGACCACGGTCGTCACGCCGTGCCAGCCCGACGGCGACACCTCTGGGTCCCACGTGGCCTGGCCGTCGTAGTGCGTGTGAATGTCGACCCAGCCGGGCGTCACGAGCAGCCCGTCGGCGTCGATGACGCGGCGCGCCGCTCCGTCGACCTCGCCCACCTCTGTGATGACGCTGCCGTCGATGGCGACGTCGCCGGTGCGGGTCGGCTTGCCCGAGCCGTCGGCGATCGTGCCGCCTCGGATGACCAGGTCGTGCATCGGTGCTGCCCCTTCCCTCAGGCTGCGAGCGCGCGCAGCAAGTCGCGCCGCCCCACCCGCAGCGAGTCGAGCTCGGATGTGTCCGCCTCCGGCCCGGCGAAATAGGAGGCTACCCGGCTCACGAAGTCCGCATCGGCCATGAGCTCGTCCGGGCGTACCAGGGTGTTGATCATGCGCAGCAGGCCCCGGGCGACAACCGGATCGGCCCCCCGTCCGAGCATGACGTCGGCGACCAGCGCCCCGAAGCGCCTGGTCGTCGGGTCGCGCTCCTTGCGTACGCCGTCGCTGTCGCCCATGGTGTCCATCATCACCGCCGTGCGGAACCACGGCTCGATCTCACGCGCCGAGAGCGCCTCGTAGGCGGCGGCGCGCGCCGCGGCGTCGTCGCCGTGGGCGGCGTAGGCCTGCGCCAGCAACGTCGCCTGGACGAAGGCCAACGCGCAGCCCCGCCCGTACATCGGGTTCGTGCACGTGTGCGCATCCCCGACCGCATGGAGCCCCGTCACCAACGCTGCGCCGTCCGGCGCGGTGAAGTGGCGCAGCCGGTTGATCAGCCCGCCCATCGGCCGGACCGGGCCGAGCGGCACGACCGGCCCCGCGCCCACGAAGCGGTCCGGCCCGGGGAGCAGGTGGCAGGCCCGGTCGAAGGCGTCGGGCTCCAGCAAAAGGCTGCGCAACTCGCTGTCGCCCGAACGCACCGCCAGCGTCACCGAGAACGTCGAGCCGTCGCACGGCACGGCGAGGTACTTGAGGTAGCCGAAGTCGCCGCCGAGGCGCGCGTCGACGTCGGTCGGTGCGCCCAGCGGGCGCCGGTACCAGCGGGTCAGGTACACGATGTGCGTATCGGTCACCTCCTCGGTGACCTCGGCGCCGAGCTCGGAGAGCCACGACACGAGCGGGCCGCGCCGCCCGGTGCACACGACGACGTCGCCCCGGAGCTCGGTGCCGTCGTCCAACCGGACGCCGCTGGACGTGCGGCACGGCGCCGGCGCCGGCGCCGGCGCCGGCGCCGATGAGGCCCGCCACCTCGACGCCAGGCTGATACTCCACGCTGGGCTCGCGGCGGACCGCCTCGCGCAGCGCCCACTCGAAGGTGGTGCGGCGCACGATGAGGACGTTGAGGTCCTCGTCACCTTCCTCGGGAGGGCCGAGCCCTCGGGTCAGCGTCATCGACTCGGCGCCCGCGTCGAGCAGCGCCTGCCAGATGTCGGGGAACTCCCGGCGCAACGTCACCGTCAGCCGGGCCAAGAAGCCGTGGGTCTGGTGGGCCTGCGGTGCGCCCCGCCGCTCCGCCGCGAACGCGGCCTCGGCGTCGGCGAACTCGGCCAGCGGGTCGCGCTCCACCACCGTCACCCGGTGGCCCCGGCGACCGAGCGCCAGCGCGGTGGCCAGGCCGGCCACGCTGCCCCCGGCCACGACGACCGGTGCGCCGGTCCCCCCGCCTTCGCTCATCCGCCCCGTTCCCCTCGAGTCAGACCCAGCTGCGCAGCTTCTCGATCATGGCCACCGGGTCGGCTCCGACCGGCGTCACGTTGAGATGGGTGACGCCGACCTCGGCGAGCGCGGCGACCCGGTCCTTCAGGTACGACTCCGGGCCGCACAGCGAAGTTGCCTCCAAAAGATCGTTCGGCACGAGCGCGGCCGCCTCCGCCTTCTTGCCGGACAGGTAGAGGTCCTGGATCTCGGCCGCCTCTTTCTCGTAGCCGTAGCGGCAGGCCAATGCGTTGTAGAAGTTCTTGCCTTTGGCCCCCATGCCGCCGATGTAGAGCGCCGCCGCGGCCCGCCCGAGGTCTCGGATGCCTGCCACCTCGGACTCCTCCCCGATGGCAAAGATGCCGCCGGCCGCGATCTGCAGCGTGTCGAGCGACGGGTCGCGCTTGGCTGCGCCGGCCGCGAGTGAGGGGCCGAAGACCTCGTTCGCCTTGTCGGGCACGAAGAAGATCGGCAACCAGCCGTCGGCCACCTCCGCGGTCATGGCGACGTTCTTCTCTCCGAGTGCGGCGACCCAGATCGGGATGCGCGGCCGCACGGGGTGGTTGATGATCTTGAGCGCCTTGCCGAGGCCCGTGCCCTGACCCTCCGGCAACGGGATGTGGTACGCCGCGCCGTCGTGGGTGAGCGGCGCCTCGCGCGCCCAGACCTTGCGGCAGACGTCGATGATCTCGCGGGTGCGGGTGAGCGGCCGGTCGTAGGGGACGCCGTGGAAGCCCTCGATCACCTGCGGGCCCGACGCACCCAGGCCGAGGACGGCACGCCCGTCGGACAGCGCGTCGAGACCGGCGGCCGTCATGGCGATCAGCGTCGGCGTACGGCTGTAGATGGGGAGGATGGCGCTGCCGATCTCGAGCCGCTCGGTCTTGGCGGCGAGATACCCCATGAAGGTCGGGGCGTCGAAGCTGTAGGCCTCGGCGACCCACACGATGTCGAGGCCGACCTTCTCGAGCGCGGCGGCCTGCTTGGCGGACTCCTCGTGCCCCCCGGCGTAGTTCAGCGTCATGGAGATCTTCATGGCCCGTAGCTTCGCGTAGGTGGCGCCGGAATACCCATTCGAGATCGTCCTGTTCGACCTGGGCGGCGTGCTGATCCAAGTCGGCGGCGTCGGCCCCATGCGGGAGCTGAGCGGGATCGACACGGACGAGGAGTTGTGGTCGCGCTGGCTGGCCTGCCGCTGGGTGCGGCTGCTCGAGGCGGGCCAGTGCAGCGCCGAGGAATTCGCGGCGGGCGTGGTGGCCGACTGGGAGCTCCAGGTCTCGACGGCGGAGTTCCTCGCGGCGTTCGGGGGCTGGCAGGGCGTGCCCTACACCGGTGCCGAGGAGCTGGTGGCCGAGGTGGGCGCGGCGGCGGGGCTCGGCTGCCTCAGCAACACCAACGCCTACCAGTGGGGCGTGCACTACGAAGGCCTGCCGCTTATCGACGCCTTCGAGTACCGCTTCCTCTCGTTCGAGCTGGGCGTGGTCAAGCCCGACCGCGCCATCTTCGAGGCCGTCGCCGCCCAGCCTGCCCACCGAACCGCACCGGGTGCTGTTCCTCGACGACAACGCCGTCAACGTCGACTCGGCGACGGAGTTCGGCTTCGCCGCCCGCCACGTGCGCGGCGTCGACGAGGCGCGTCGCTCCCTCGTCGGTGCGGGGGTCCTCGCCGGCTGAGGCACCGGGCGCCCAACGGGCGCCCAGCGTGGGGGGTGTGCCAACATGCCGGCATGGTCGCCAACGGTCCGATGTTGCGTCTCCTGCCGCGCCTCAGTGACGACGTCGCCTTCTACTGGACGTCAGGCGCAGACGGGGTGCTCCGCCTGCTGCGGTGCCACGCGTGCGGGTTCTTCATCCACCCGCCGGGCCCGGTGTGCCCGCGCTGCCTGTCGCGCGACCTGGGCCCCGAGGAGGTCAGCGGGCGGGGTCACGTCGAGACGTTCACCGTCAACTTCCAGCAGTGGATCCCGGGCAGCGACCCGTACATCATCGCCTGGGTCTCCATCGACGAACAGCCCGACGTGCGGCTGACGACGAACCTCGTCGGCGTCGAGCCCGAGGACGTGCGCTGCGGCATGCCGGTGCGCGTCGTCTTCGAGCAGAGCGACGACGTGTGGCTCCCGCTCTTCACCCCGGTGGCTCCAGTCGCTCCGGAGGGAGGATCGTGAGCCCCGCACCGGCCGAGGAGCCGCTCGAACGCCGGGCCGTCATCTCGGGCATCGGCCAGTCCGACATCGGGCGCCGCCTCGGCCGCTCCGACCTCGACCTGACGGTGGAGGCCGCGGTCGCCGCCATCGCCGACGCCGGGTTGACGCGCGACGACATCGACGGGCTCTCCACCTACCCGGGCATGGGCGCGGGAACGGGCGGGTTCGCCGGTCCGATGTCCCCCGAGGTCCAGGACGCCATGGGATTGTCGCTGAACTGGCACGACGGCGGCGGGGAGGGTGCCGGCCAGATGCGCGCCGTCATCGCCGCCTCGCTCGCGGTGGCGGCCGGATTGGCGCGCCACGTCCTCGTCTACCGGACCGTGACCGAGGGGACGGCCCAGGGGACGGGTGGCCGCCAGGGCATCGGCGGGGGTGGCGGCGGAGGCGGAGGCGGCGTGCCCCGCTTCGGCAGCTTCATGCAGTGGTCGCTGCCCTTCGGCGCCGTGTCGGCCGCCAACTGGCTGGCCATGGTGGCGCAGCGCCGCATGCACGAGTTCGGCCTGACCCGCGAGCAGCTCGGGGCGATCGCCATCAACAACCGCGCCAACGCCGGGCTCAACCCCAAGGCGATCTACCGCGATCCGATGACGATGGACGACTATCTCGCCGCCCGCATGATCACCACGCCGCTCTGCCTGTTCGACTGCGACGCGCCGTGCGACGGCGCCACCGCGGTCATCGTGTCGCACCGCGATGTCGCCGGCGACCTCGACCACCCGGCCGTCCACATCAACGCGGTCGGCACGGCGCTGCGGGGACGCCCCAGCTGGGACCAGTTCGACGACATGACCACCATGGCGGCGCGCGACGCCGGAGCGTCCATGTGGGAGCGCACGGAGCTGACCCCGTCCGACGTCGACACCGCGCAGCTCTACGACGGGTTCTCCATTCTCGCCATCACCTGGATCGAGGCCCTCGGTTTCTGCGGGCGGGGCGAGAGCGGCCCCTTCGTCGAGGGCGGCGCAGCCATCGCCCGCGACGGCGTCCTGCCGCTGAACACGGCGGGCGGCCAGCTCTCGGGCGGACGGCTGCACGGCTTCGGCCTGATCCACGAAGCCTGCGTGCAGCTGCGCGGCGAGGGCGGCGAGCGCCAGGTGGTGCGACCGGGCGGCCGCCCGGTCGAGGTGGCCGCCGTGGCGAACGGCGGCGGGCCGATCGCGGGATCGATGTTGTTGACCCGCGGGGTGCGCTGAAGCGCAGAGTCAGACGACCGTCGGCACCGCCCGGCGGTTCGATGGGCTCCGCCGGAACGATCCCGGCGGTTCGGCGAGGTCGCCGGAAGGAACTCGGATCAGTTGCCGCGGCGGAAGACGCGCAGGTGGCGTGCGCCGCGACTGCCCCGCTCCGGGAGCTCGAGGCGCGACGGGTGCCGTGACTCCGAGGACGCCAGCTCCAGGCGAGCCAGGTCCTGCGGGCCCCACCACGAGCACCTCGACGTCGCTCACTGCGACAACGGTGCCGGCGATGCGGTGGTGGCGGTGCGCCTGCTGGCCGAAGTAGTCCCCCGGCTCGAGGTTGATGGTGACGTCGGGGCCGACCCGGAGCACCGCCTCGCCCGCGATCAGGACGTAGAGGTTGTGGTCCTGCTGCAGTCCGCACAGCACCTCGCCGGGCGCGCAGTGCGCCCGCATGGCGTCGTGGGCCACGAAGGACTCGAGCACCTCGGTGGTGCAGGTCGCGAACGGAGGGAGACCCTCGAGCAAGCCGATGATGTCGACGCGTTCCGCCGTGAGCATTGTGGTCCCCCTTTCGTGCGGAGCGCCCGCTCTGGGCGTCCCGTTTCCGTGGTGTGACTGTTGATTTCGGGGTCAGCCTTCTCCGCCGCGGTTGCCCACGGGGTCGCTGGGCGGTTGCAATCGGGGGGCGGTCGTCAGGCGGTGACGGAGGCGGACTCGCCGCCGGCTGGCATCGGTCCCGACGGGCCCGATCGGCTTGGTGTCCGCCAGGTGGTGCGCCGCCCGCGCCGCCAGCGCGACCAGGGTGAGCGTCGGGCCGTACCCGCTGGCCGTGACGAAGACCGACGAGTCCGCCACCACGACGTTGTCCCACTCGTGGACCCGACCCCACCGGTCGCACACCGAGGTGTCCGGGTTGTCGCCCATGCGCGCCGTGCCGATGACGTGGCGGCTCTCCGGGACCGGCGTGGCGCCGATGCCGTGATACGACACGCCCGGCGACGAGGTGTGGATGACGTACTCGGCGCCCATCTCCTCGAGGACGCGCTGGAGGATCTTGCCGTGGTGCTTGGACGCCGCCAGCTCGTGGGCACCCGGCTCGTAGGTGACCCGCGCCACCGGGTAGCCCGCGGGCGTCGCGGATCGAGGGGCTGAGGTCGACGGTGTTGGTGGAGTACGGCAGGTCCTCGCCCTGCATGATGAACGCCCACATGTGGTCGCGCAGGTCGCCGTCGATCATGGCCTGCGCGTGCGCCCGGCCCCACGGTGCGTGGCGGGCGGACATGATCGGGAGCCCGCCCCCGCTGTGCTCGACGAGGCCGCCGCGGATCCAGGGCAGGCCGGCGTCGGCCGCGGCGGCACGCGCCGCGTCGTCCTGCACCATGGCGTCGTCGTGCACGTGGGTGACGGAGCGGCCCTTCTGCGGATGCAGGTGGAGCCCGGGAAAGTGCCCCACGACGATCGTCTGGAAGTGCACCATCAGGTGCCGCCCGAGTGCGGGGTGCTCCAGGCCGGAGAGGAGCAGCAGGCGCGGCGTCTCGATCGCCCCGCCCGCCACCACGACCAACCCGGCGTCCATGGTGCGCGTCGCCCCGTCAGCGTCGACGTACTCGACGCCGGTCGCCCGCCGCCCGCTGGTGAGGATCCGGGTCACGAACGTCTCGGCCATGAGCTGTGCCCGCCCGGTCGCCATCGCCTTCGTCAGCAGCGCCACCGGGTCGCCCTTGGCGTGGATCGGGCACCCGAAGAACGCGGAGAACCCGCAGTTGTTGCAGGCGGGCCGGCCGTCGTAGGCGATGCTGTTCGCCGCCGTCGGCGCCTCGTAGGGGTGCAGGCCGATGTTCTCCGCGGCCGCCGACGAGAGCACCGCGCCGTACATCGGTGCCCCCGGCGGCATGGGATAGGGGCCCGACCGCCACGCGGCGAACGGGTTGGCCCCGGCGCGGCCGGCCACCCCGATGGCGCGCTCGACCTCCGCGTAGTACGGCTCGAGCTCCTCGTAGTCGAGCGGCCAGTCGTCGACGTGCGCGTCCGGCTGCGGCCCGAGCGTCGAACGCAACCGGAAGTCCTCTTCCCGAAAGCGCGGGACCTTGCCGTCGGCGTGCGTGCCCCCGCCGCCGACGGTCGTCGGGATCGAGTTCACCTCGCCCACGTGGGTGTGCTCGCCCTCGTCGGCGTTGCGGCGGAACGCTCTCGGCTCAATGAGCGGGTCCGGCCCGAGGAAGTAGCGCGAGATGAACTTGATCTCGTCGTTGGAGTAGTCCCCCGCCGGCTGCGTCGGGTCCTCGGGGTCGAGCAGGTGATTGCGGCCCTTCTCCATGATCACGACCGACCAGCCGGCACGGGTCAGCACCTCGGCGACGGTGGCGCCGCCCGGTCCCGAGCCGATGATGATGGCGTCGGGGCCGGCATCGGCGTCAGCGCCGGCGTTGGAGGCGGCGTCGGCGCCGGCGTTGGCCACGCCGCTCACGGCTCGGACACCTCGGCGTCGCTGTACCCGCGCGGCTGCACGTCGCCCTCGACGCCGATATACGCCCACCCGATGCCGTCGCGGTTGCCGCCGTACTCGGGCGCGCCGTACATGCCCTCGCAACAGTGCTCCCACAACAGCTCGCGGAACTCGTCGTCGGCGCGCAGGCGGCGCCGTTGCTCCTTGCCGTCGACGTCGGCGAAGTCCGCACCGAGCGCGGCCAGACCGTCGCGGTAGCGCTGTTGCAGCCCGACGACGGGGCCGTTGAACTCACGCTCCGGCAGGCCCAACGAGCCCTCGATGCGCATGCGCCACGCCAACTCGTCCAGTCGCGACAGCGGCACGAAACGTGCGAACCCGGCCTCCCCGCCCTTGCGCCCCGAGCTCGGTCCGCCCGCCCAGATGCGGGGCGGGTCGAAGGTGAAGGCCCCGAGAAGGGTGTCGATGTAGTCGGCGACGCCGGCCTCGTCGGCGCCGGGCCCACCGTTGCCGGAGGGCATCATCTGCCGGCACGCGGCGCGCAGGGTCGTGTACTCCTGTTCGCGCGAGCCAGACGGGCACCGGGCAAACGTAGCGTGGCCCTCACCTCTCTGGCTGACCCTGTTGTGTGGTTGCAGGGTGCCTTCGCAGCCGCGGTCAGTCCGGGGGTGCGCGATCGCCCTCTGGCGCGTGCACGGCACGGTGCGCCATCCACGCCATCGCCCGTCCGCCCTCGTCCAACGCGTCGCAGACGAGGTTGCCGGTCTGGGAGGCGCCGAACTCGACGACCCGGGTGGCGTTGACGAGCACCCGGAAGCCCGGGCCGCGGTAGTGCCGGCCCGCCGCCCGCACGGGCACGACAGGGAGCCGGAGGCACCAGGCCACGAGCGCACCCGCCATCTCGGCCGCCGTCGAGCGGTGGGTCACGACGTCCGCGTAGCGGCCCGTGACGACCTTGACGATGTTGTCGAGCGCCTGGGACCCCGGCTCGAAGTAGCTGGAGTGCGCGTGCACCACCGGGCGGTCGGGCGAGTTCGTACGGAGCCGCCGGCCCCCGAACGTCGGCGCCGAAGGCGCCGCCCCGAAGATGCCCAGCTCGGCGATGGCGTCGCCCGGCGCCTGCTCCGCGAAGAAGTGCGACTGCTCCATGTGCAGCTGCCGGAGGTCGTCGACCGTCATGCCGGGGCTCCCGGCCACCACGACGTCGGTGCACCGCAGGCCGCAGTCGGCCAGCGCGGCGCCCGTCACGACCGAACCGAAGCTGTGGGCGACGATCGTGACGGAGTGTTCCGGCCCGATCGGGAGCGAATCCACGAATTCGGTCAGGTCCTGGGCCGCCCGCACCAGGACGTCCGTGCACTCGACCGAGCCGGCCGCCGCGGCGAGCAGGTCGGCCGGGTTGTCGTACCCCTTCCAGAGCACCACGGCGGTGGCGTCGGCCGCCTCGAAGAGATGGCGCGCCCCCGGGATCCAGTCCGCGGACATGTTGGTGCCGTCGCCCACGCCCGGCACCACCACGGCCACGTGGCGTGAGCCGACGAACTCACCGAAGCCCACGGCGTAGTGCTGTTCCGCGGGCCGGTAGAGGAAGATGTCCCCCTGGCATTCGAGCAGGGTCTCCAGCAACCTGGCCCGATCGGCCTCGCGTTCGGCCTGCACGGCGGCGAGATCGCGCTCGCGCCGCAACGAGGTTTTCGGCTGCACGGCGCGCCCACAGGTCCGTTGCGCGCATGCGCCAGGTTACGCCGCGACCCGGGTGCCGGCGCCTAATCTTGGCCCCGTGGGTCCCACCCTCGCGATCGTGGCGGCCGTGTTCTTCGCGCTCGGGACTGTGCTCCAACAGCGGGGCACGCTGAGCACCGAGGCCGCCGAGGGCGACCCCCGCTTCCTGGTGCAGATCCTCCGGCGGCCGGTCTGGGTCATCGGCGCGCTCCTCATGGCCTCGGGCTGGGTCCTCCAGGCGATGGCCCTCGACCGCGCCTCGCTGGTGGTCGTGCAATCCCTCACTGCCCTCAGCCTCGTGATCGCTCTGCCCCTCGGCGTCCTGTTCACCCAGCAGCACATCGGGCGGCGCGAGCTGGCCGGCGCCCTGCTCACGATGCTCGGGATCATCTTCTTCATCACGGCCGGTCAGCCCCAGGGCGGCACGGACCATCCGAGCGCCACCTCGTGGTGGATCGCCTGCGTGACCATCGGGGTGCTGGTGATCGTCCTCGTCGCCGTCGGTGCGCGTTTCACCGGCGCGGCCAAGGCGTTGACCTACGGTGCGGCGGCGGGGCTCGGCTTCGGCCTCCAGGCCGCCGTGACCAAGACGTTCGTCACCGAGATCGGCAGCGGCATCCTGGCGCTGCTCGCCAGCTGGTCCGTGTGGGTCCTGATCCTGTCGGCCCTGACCGGGTTCGTGCTGCAGCAGTCCAGCCTCAAGACGGGCGTGCTCGCCCCGGCCATGGCCTCCGCCAACTCGGTCACCCTGTTCACGAGCGTCGTGCTCGGCATCGGTGTCTACGGCGAGATGATCTCGAAGACCGGCGCCGCCCACTCGGGCTCTGCGTTCGTCGGGCTGATCGTCGCCATCTTCGGCATCGCGTTGCTCGCCGGGTCCAACGCGCCTGAGGCGAGCACGCCGGGGTCGGCGGGTGCGGCGGGGTCGGCGCGGTCGGCGCGGTCGGCGCGGTGCGGCGGGGTCGGCGGGGTCACCGGAGTCGCCGGGGGCGCCGGGTCCCTGGCCGGCCTGATCCCCTCCGACGTGGTCCTCGCCACCGCCGGCGTCGGCGTCGACACCTGGTGGCAGTACCTCCTTCTCTTCTTGGCGGTGGCGGCGTCGTGGGCCGGCGTCCCCTTCATCGGCGCCACCGCGCTCGGCGCGGCGGGTGTCGCCGCCAGCCAAGGACGACTCAACCTGGCGGTCGTCGTGCTGGTGGCCACCCTGGCGGGCGAGGTCGGCGGCCTCGTCGGCTACGCCGTCGGCGACCGTTGGGGCCGGGAGCTGCTCGAGCGTCCGGGCAAGCACCAAGAAGGGCGACGGCGCATCGTCGAAAGGGGCGAACGCGCCTACGCGACCTGGGGCCGCCTGGCCGTGTTCTTCACCCCCGCCATCGTCTCGGGCACGGCGAAGATGCGGCACGGCCAATTCGTGCTGTGGAACCTGATCGCCGCGCTGGCCTTCTCCATCTCGGTCGCGGCGAGCTCGTTCGGACTCGGCCGCCTCCTCACGGGCAACCACTCGCTCCATGACATCGTCACGCTGCTCGTCGGGCTCGCCATGGGCACGCTCGTGACGGTCTGGTTCGTCCGCCACCGCCGGCGCACCGCGGCGACGCGGGATCAGGTCTGACGCTGCGCCGACTCAGCGGGGCAGGCCGAGGATGCGGCCGGCAATGATGTCGCGCTGCACCTGCGAGGTCCCGCCGGCAATCCCCGCCGCCTTGCTCCACAACCATTGCCGGGCCCACGGTCCCGACGTCGCCGACGCGGGATCCCGGCCCGTGACGAGGAGGGCGGCCTCGGCCATGCCCTGGGTCATGGAAGTCCAGGTCAGTTTGATCCAGCTCGACTCGGGCCCCGGCTCCTCGCCGCGACCGAGCCGGGTGAGCGTCCGGAGGTTGTGGAGGCGCAGTACCCCGAGCTCCACGTAGGCGCGCGCGAGCGCATCCGCCACCATCGGGTCGTCGAGCGAGCCGTTCCGGCGGGCCTCGTCGTACAGCCGGGCCAGATACGTCTCGTGCACCACCTGCTCCTTGAACGGGAAGTTGGTGCCCCGTTCGTGGGCCAGCGTCGAGCCGGCGACGGCCCAGCCGTGCCCCTCGGACCCGATCAGGTGTTCCGCCGGGACGAACACGTCGGTCAGGAACACCTCGTTGAACTCGGCGTCCCCGGTCATCTGCACCAACGGGCGCACGTCGACCCCGGGATCGGACATGTCGACGATCAGCGCGGTGATGCCCTGCTGTGGCCGCGCCGCGTCGGGCTCGGTGCGGGCCAGGCAGAGCCCCCAGGTGGCGAACTGCGCGTACGACGTCCAGACCTTGCGGCCGGAGACGCACGTAGCCGCCCTCGACCGGGGTGGCACGGGTGGAGAGCGACGCCAGGTCGCTCCCGGCGTCGGGCTCGCTGAACAGCTGGCACCAGATCTCCTCGGCCGAAAGGATCGGCGGCAGGTAGCGGAGGCGCTGCTCCTCGGAGCCATGGGCCAGGAGCGTCGGGCCGACCAGGTTGATGCCGACCCGATTCACCGGCTGCGGCGCCTGCGAGCGCGCGTACTCGCTCTGGTACAGCGCGACCTGCACCGGCGTCGCGCTCCTTCCGCCGTAGGCCTCCGGCCAGTGCACCCCGACCCAGCGGTCGGCGGCCAGGGTGGCCTGCCACTCGCGGCCCCATGCGACCTCTTCGCCCAGGTCGACGAAGGCGGGCGGGCGGTGGTCGTGACCGGAGAGCCACTGTCGGAAGGAGCCGGCGAACTCCTCGTCCTCTTTCTTCAGCGCGAGGTCCACGCGCGTCCCCGTTCCTCGACCCTGACATCGGCGTCACGCTAGTGGGACCCGGGTATGGTGCCCTGCCGTGACGGCCCGCCTCCGACCCACCTGGGTGCCGAGCCAGGCCCGCGCCTACCGCCGGCCGGGCGGGCCCGTGGGACGTCCCGACGCTTGACCGTCTCATCTCGGCCCGCGGCGGCGAGATCGTCGACGGGGACACGCGGCTCTCCGCCGCCGAGGTCGACGCGCTCGTCGCCACCGTCGCCGGCGGCCTCAGGGCGCGCGGCGCCACGAAGGGCGCGGCCGTGGCGTGGCAGGTGCCGAACAGCGTCGCCGCCGCCGTCCTGGCCCGCGCCTGCTGGCGCCTCGGCGCGGTGGCGGCGCCGATCCTCCATTCCTTCGGAGCCGCGGAGGTCGAGGGTGCCCTGGCCCAGATCGACCCGGCGCTCGTGCTGGAGCTCGGGCCGGAGGTGATCTCGGATCCCGCCGCCCTGGCCGACGCGGTGGGCGGGCCGCCGCTCGCCGCCGGATCCGGTCCGGCCGTGCCGTCCGACGTCGCCCTTGTCCTCTTCACCTCCGGCTCCACGGGCGTCCCCAAGGCCGTGCTGCACACCCACCGCGGGCTGAGCTGGAAGGCCTCGTTGATGGCGGGGGTCCACGGCCTGGGCCGCGACGACGCCGTCCTCATGCCGGCCCCGATGGCGCACATCTCGGGCCTGCTCAACGGCGTGCTCGTCCCGGGCGCGGCCGGCATGCGCGCCGTCCTGATGCGGCGTTTCGACCCCGAACAGGCCCTCACGATCGTCGGCCGCGAGCGCGTCTCGTTCCTGGCCGGCCCGCCCACCTTCTTCATCGCCATGGCCACGGCGCTCGGCGGCCCGTCCGCCGGCGCCGACGTGTCGTCGGTCCGGCTGATCTCGAGCGGCGGAGCCTCGGTGACGCCGGCATTCATCGAGGACACGGCGCGTACCTTCGACTGCCGCGTGAAACGCACCTACGGCTCGACCGAGGCGCCGACGGTCACGACGAGCACGAATGACGACCCCTTCGAGATCGCGCGCGACACCGACGGACGGGCAGTCGGAGACGTGGAACTCCGGATCTCGGATCCCGAGACCGGCGCACCGCTGCGGCGCGGTGCCGCCGGCGAGCTCTGGGTACGAGGGCCCGAGATGTTCGCCGGGTACGCCGACGCGGCACAGACCGCCGCGGTCATCGCGCGAGGCGGGTGGTTCAAGACGGGCGACCTCGCCACCGTGGACGCCGACGGCTGGCTCCGTATCGTCGGCCGGCTCAAGGACGTCATCATCCGGGGCGGGGAGAACATCTCGGCCTCCGAGGTGGAGGCGGCACTCGAGGCGCACCCCGACGTCCGTCACGCCGTCGCCGTCGGGTATCCCGATCCGCTCATGGGCGAACGGGTGGCGGCCTTCGTGGAGTCGACCGCGCCGTTCGACCTCGAGGAGTGCCGCCGGTGGTTCTCCAGCCGGGGCACCGCGACCTTCAAGACGCCGGAGAAAGTGGTGCGGCTCGAGCGCCTGCCGCTCCTCGGTTCCGGGAAGGCCGACCGCGCCGAGCTCCGCCGCCAGGCGGCCGCACCGTGACGGGCAGCGGGTCGCGGCCTGCTCGGGCCCAGAACTAGCGTCTGGCGGATGCCTCGCCGCAACCTGATCCCGTTGGCGCTCCTTGCCGTGCTGATCGTGGCGACCGCCGTCTTTGCGGTCCTCGGCGCCGCCGCCGCGCCGAGTGCGACGACGGTGACGGTGGAGAACGCCTCCGCGAAGACCTTCGGCTCCCCCACCGGATCGATCTCCTTCCTGATGGACCTGGTCACCACCGTGTCCTCCGGAGCGAAGAGCGGCACCTTGTCCCAGGAGCGCCTGGTCGACTACCAGGCTCCCGATCGCATGGTGGTCTACGAGGTCGGCACGTCGAAGAAGACCCCGTCGCTCATCCCTCAATCCGAGATCTCCTGCACCCTGAGCGTGTACACCGCCATGCTGGAAGGCCCGGCGGCGTGGAACGCCAAGGGCGACAACTACACACGGACGGAGACCTTGGCCGACTACTCGGCGCGCGTGCCGCGTACCGGGGGCACGACCTGCACGCCGCAGGAAATCACTGCGCAGGGACAGGTGCACGAGACAGCGGTCGTCCGCTCCGGGTACCTCGTCGCGGCGCGGGTGAAGGTCGTGGTGCCCTCGCAGACCTTGCGCACCGGCCAAACGGCGGCACACGGTGTCGAGGGTCAGACCATCATCTTCGTCGAGATCGGCGGCGTCCCCGTGCGCTCGATCAAGCCGTAGCACCAAGTCCGTCCGACGTCAGGACAGCGTGTCGCCTGACTCCAGCCGTCCGCGCAGGATGGCCGCGATGCGATCGCGGTGCAAGGACGCATCGCCGTAGCTCACCTGATCGAGCTGCGCCCGTTTCACGTACAGGTGCATGTCGTGCTCCCAGGTGAAGCCGATGCCACCGTGCACCTGCAATCCGGTCGCCATGACCCGCCTCGAGGCATCGGAGCACCATGCCTTCGCCATGCTGGCCGCCAGAGCGCGATCGGGGTCGTCGGCGGCGGCGCACCACGCCGCGTAGTACACGGTCGAGCGCATCCCTTCCACGTCGACCAGAGCGTCCGCCAGCATGTGCTTGACCGCCTGGAACGAGCCGATCGGCTTGCCGAACTGCACCCGGTCCTTGGCGTACCCGACGGACATGGAGAGCACCCGGTCCGCGGCCCCGAGCATCTCTGCGGACGTCAGGGTCGCGGCGCGGTCGAGGGCCTGCCCGGCTGACTCGGCGCCGCCGATGCGCAGGGCCGGTGTGCCGTCGAACGCCAGCACTCCGAGCTCACGCGTGCGGTCCATCGCGGAGAGGGGCGCCGGGCGCCCCGTGGCTTGCAGGTCCACGGCGTAGACCGCGTCGCCGGAAATGACGACGGCGACGTCGGCCGACGGGGCGTACAACGCCGGCGGGGCTTCGCCGTCCAGCCGCACCTCACCCTCGTTCCCGGCCTTGGCTTCTGAGACCGCGAGGCGACCCGTCAGGTCGAAGACCGTGCAGCCGATGGCCGACCCCTGCGACAACGCCTCGCGCCATTGCTTGGTCCCGGCGTCGTCGCGAGCCCCGGGAGCACTCAGCGCGCCGAGCGCCACGACCGACGGGAGGAACGGCGCCGCCACCAGTCGACGGCCCAGCTCTTCGCAGAGCACGGCGACCTCCACCAATCCGAGGCCCAATCCGCCGTCGTCCTCGCGGCAACTCGATGGCGAGCCAGCCCTGCTCGGACATGGCATCCCAGACCGTGGCGTCGTAGCCGTGCGGCACATCGGCGGCTGTCGCCGACGCCTCACCCGCACTTGCACCCGCTCCCGGCAATGTTCCGACGACGGCGCCCGTCCCCACCCGGGCGCGCAGCGCGTCGTGTCCCGCCCTTCCGTCGAGCAGCGTCGCCGCCGCCTCGCGGAGAGCCTCTTGATCGGCCGACAGGTCGAAGTCCACGGCGGCGCAGTCTACGGTCATCGCTGACACGGGTGTCACCCTGCAAGTCGGCTGTGCCATGCTGCGGCGGATGGATCTCCGCTCCACCGCCGAACAGGAGGTGCTGCGCGACGCGTTCAGGGGCTGGCTGAAGGAACATCTCCCGTGGCCCTACGGCGTCGGCCTCCCGCCCCGCTTCGACGACCTCTCCGAGACGGTCGCGTTCGGTCGGCGTTGGCAGGGCGACCTGGCCGCAGCGGGCTGGGTGGGCGTGACGTGGCCCGAGGCGTACGGCGGACGCGGGCTGGGTGCTCTGGAGAACTACGTGGTCATCGAGGAGCTGGCGCGGGCTCGGGCACCCGAGTTGGTCGGCCGCATCGGCATCAACCTTGTGGGCCCGACGCTGCTCGCCCACGGCACGGAGGAGCAAAAGGCGCGGTTCCTACCGCAGATCCTGTCGGCCGAGGAGCTCTGGTGCCAGCTCTTCAGCGAACCCGATGCTGGGAGCGACCTGGCGTCCCTTTCGACCCGCGCCGTCCCGGTCGATGGCGGGTATCGCGTCACCGGACGGAAGGTCTGGACTTCCTACGCCCAGTTCGCCGACTGGGGCCTGTGCCTCACGAGGAGCGATCCGGACGCACCGAAGCGCCAGCAGGGCATCACGGCGTTGATCGTGGACATGCACGCCGAGGGCGTCGGGGTCCACCCTCTGGTGCAGTCGACGGGCGAGGCCGAGTTCAACGAGGTCGAACTCGACGACGTGTTCATCCCTGCCGATCGCCGGGTTGGCAACGAGGGCGAGGGCTGGACCGTGGCGGGGTCGACGCTGGCGCACGAGCGGGGCATCAACCCGCGCCAGCTCGTGATCCACACCCAGCTCATCGAGGAGCTTCTCCGGCTGGCCCACGAGAACGGGAGCTTCGGCGACTGGCGCCTGCGGCAACAGCTGGCCCAGGCCGCCACCGAGGTGCGGCTCTTCCAGTTGCACAACTGGCGCTCGCTGACCCGTTTGTCGAAGGGCGAAGCGCCCGGACCCGAGGGCAGCGCCCTCAAGCTGTACTGGAGCGAGATGTCGAAGCGGCTGCACCGCACGGCCCTCGACGTTCTCGGCGAAGCCGCCCCCCTGTGGGAAGGGGCGCCGGGCAACCCGGCCAACGGCGCGTGGCAGCGATCGTGGCTCTATTACCAGGCGTCGTCCATCTTCGCCGGCACGAACGAAATCCAGCGGACCCTGGTCGGCGAGCGGGTCCTCGGGTTGCCCCGGGGCTGAGCGGTCCCACGGGTCGAGCGACACGACGGGGCAGGATGGCAGCAGGAGGATGACCGAGATGGCACAGAGCTTCACGACAATTCGCTACGAGACCGATGGCGCCGTGGCGACCATCACCATGAACCGTCCCGACCAGGCCAACGCCCAGGACTCGACCATGATCGACGAGCTCGACGCCGCCTTCGACCTCGCTGACGCGGACGACGACGTGCGGGTGGTGATCCTGGCCGGTGCGGGCAAGCACTTCTCCTCCGGCCACGACCTCAAGGCCATCGTCGCCGGCGACGGATCGGATCCCTGGGTCGCGCTCCGCGAGACGCCAGAGGGGAAGTTCCATCACGAGAAGACGATGTACTACGACCGCTGTCTGCGCATCCATGACTTCCGCAAACCGACGATCGCGGCGGTGCAGGGCAGCTGCGTCGCGGCGGGTTTGATGCTGGCCGCCATGTGCGACCTCATCGTGGCGGCCGACGACGCCGAGTTCTCGAACCCGGTGCTCCGCCTCACCGGCGCCGGGGTCGAGCTCCTGGTGGAGCCCTGGGAACTCGGGATCCGCAAGGCGAAGGAATTCCTCTTCACCGGGGACACCATCGACGCGCAGGAAGCCTGGCGCCT
Source organism: uncultured Acidimicrobiaceae bacterium (assembly GCA_963769095.1). GTDB lineage: Bacteria > Actinomycetota > Acidimicrobiia > Acidimicrobiales > RAAP-2 > Bog-473. Next base: position 251,833 of record CAVYKO010000007.1, on the reverse strand, counting down.
GGGGCTCGTGAACCGGGTCGTCCCGCGGGCCGAGCTCGAGGCCAAGACGCGGCGAGCTGGCGGACCGCGTGGCGCTCGTCCCGCCGGTCACCGCGCAGACGGTCAAGGACACCCTCAACCAGACCGGCACCCTCATGGGCAAACGCGACGCACTCAAGTACCACTTCATGGCCCACCATTGGGTGCACAACTCGGCGACGGCGCTCGATGCGCTGGCCGCGCGCAAGGCCAAGGGCTCCATGAAGGACGTCATCGCCGAACGGGACGAGGGCCAACCCCGATCCAGGTCATGAGCACCGCAGCCGGAGGTCCCCTGCGCGGCATACGGGTGATCGACGTCGGCACCCGGATCTCCGCCCCGTTCTGTGCCGGGCTGCTCGGCGAGCTCGGCGCGGACGTGATCAAGGTCGAGTTGCCGGGCGAAGGCGACTTCATGCGCACGATGGGGCCCTTCGTCCCGGTGGAGGACGGACCTGACTACTCCTTGCCGTGGTCGGTCGAGGGCCGAGGGAGACGGGGGGTCACGTGCGATCTTCGTCACCCCGAGGGCAAGGAGCTGTTCAAACGCCTCGTCGCCACGGCCGACGTGCTGTGCGAGAACTTCCGGCCCGGCACGATGGAACGCTGGGGGCTCGGCCCCGAGGACCTGCGCGACGACCTTGTCTTCGTGCGCATCAGCGTGTTCGGGCAGACCGGGCCGTATGCGCCGCGGCCCGGACTCGACCGGCTCGGGATCGCGTTCGGGGGTCTCTTGCATCTCACCGGCGAGCCCGACCGGCCTCCCGTGCGCCCCGGCGTCACCGTCTCGGACTACCTGACGGGAGCCTTCGCCGCCTTCGCCGCCGTGGCCGCCCTGTACGGACGCGACGCCTCGGGCGGCCGCAACGGCGAGGCCGGGACACCCGGCTCCGGCGAGGTCATCGACGCGCCCCTGTACGGCGCCATCCTGCGCATCTTGGAGTGGACCCTGGCCGGCTACGACCGCCTCGGCATCGTGCGCCAACGCGAGGGCAACCGGCTGTCGCACTCGGCGCCCCTCGACAATTACCTGAGCGGGGACGGTTTCTTCGTCTGCATCGTCGCCGGCTCCGACGCCAACTTCTCCCGTTTGTGCGCCGCGATGGGACGGCCCGAGCTGACCCAGGACCCGCGGTTTGGCACGCTGGCCGAGCGCGCTGCTCACGGCGACGAGATCAACGGGATCGTCGCGGACTGGACCTCGGGCCTGACCGCCGACGAGATCACCGCGCGCTGCGTGGAGCACGACGTCCCCGTCGGGACCGCCTACAGCGCCGCCGATATCTTCGCCGACCCCCACATGACGGCGCGGGGCGACCTGGTGCCCGTCGATGATCCCGTCATCGGTGCCGTGCGCCAGCAGGCGCCGTTCCCGCGGCTGACCCGCAACCCGGGAACCGTGCCCGCCGGCGCGCCGCGGCTGGGTGAGCACAACAAGGAGGTCTGGTGCGGGCTGGTGGGGCTGAGCGAGAACGAGCTCGAGGACCTCACCGCACGCGGCGTGGTCTGACCCGTCCCGGCCGTCCCGGCCCGCCGCCTAGAGCGAGCTGATGAGCCGGCCGAGGAACGAGGCCCCGCCGAAGGTGAAGATGCCTCCGTCGGCGGCGGCCAGCCAGTAGCCGTTGGTGACGTTGTCGGCCGCCATCCCGACCACGGGGGCGACCAGGGCGAGGCTGCCCGTGGACCCGTCGAAGGGAGCCTGGCCGTAGGTGAAGATGCCGCCGTCAGAGGCGACGAACCGATAGCCCTGGCCGTCGGGCGAGGCTTCCATGCCCACGATGGGCTTGTTCAGGTGGATGCTGCCCGTGCTGCCGAAGAACGGTGCGTTGAAGCTGAAGATGCCGCCGTCGGTGGCCACCTCCCAGTAGCCGTCGGTGCCCGGGTCGGTGGCGATGCCGACGATGGGCTGGTTGAGCGGGTGGCCGCCCATGGAGCCGAAGAACGGGGCGTCGCCGTAGCTGAAGATGCCGCCGTCGGAGGCGACGAGCCAGTAGCCCCGCCCGCTCGGCGTCGAGGCCATGCCGACGATGGGCTTGTTGAGGCGCATCGAGCCCGTCGAGCCGTAGAACGCTGCGTCGCCGAAGCTGAAGATGCCGCCGTCGGAGCCCACCAGCCAGTAGCCGCCCCCGTCAGGCGTGGCCGCGATGTTCACGATGGCCGAGTTGAGCCCGCCGGTGATCGAACCGAAGTTCCGGGCCGACCCGAAGGCGGCCACGGTCCCGTTCGCCTCGGCCTCCCAGTAGCCGGCGCCGTTGGGCAACGGCGCGATGCCGATCACGTTGGACGTCGACTGCACGGCCGTCGCCACCTGGCCCCAGGTCAAGGTGATGTCACTCGGCGGTGCACACGAGCTCACCATGATGGCGGTCATCGAACCGTTGTCCACCGGCGAGTAGGCGGCGCCCATCGACAGCACCGGCGGACCGGTCGGGCAGTTCGCATACGAGGCGAGGATGACGTCGCGGTGAGCCCAGCAGTTCGACAGGTTCAACAAGTTGCAGAAGATGTTCGACGTGAGCGCCCCACCCCACCCGTCCTCGTACATCCAGTAGTAGTCGGCCTCGGGCACCGAGGAGGTGCCGCCCGCCCACACCGAGCCCCCCCACACCACCGGTGCGCCACCCGTCACCGCCGACGGGAACGAGGGGTCGCTGCCCGCGTTCGCGCCCGACTGCGCATAGGCGTTGAGCTGTGACGTCATGTAGTTCACCGGCGGCAGCCCGCGATCGACCCGCTCGTCGTTGATGACCACGAACATCTGCTCCTCGATCGGCAGTCCGTCGAGCTGCGACTCCGCGACGTTCATCGGTCCGACGCCTCTCCTGCGCCCGCGCCGAATCGATGGAGGACAGCCAGTCGCCGCTACTCGGTGCGATGTTGCTCGGTGGGTTCGACGGCGGAATGATGCCCGCGGCACCCGCCGGGGCACTCGTGACTCCCGCCGCCAACGAAGTGATGACGGTGGCCCCGATCGCCAGGAACAACGACGCGACACGACTTTGGACACGGCGGTGCACGATGCTTTCCCCCCTCGTTCCCCTCGATCCCTCGAGGTTCAACCTACGGAAGGGGTAACCGCGTTACATGAGACCTTTTGACTAAAAGTTGGCGAACGCGCGGCCGTGCAACGGATCTGCCACTCGTTGGCGATGGCCGCGCCACCGACTCGCTGTCAGGTCCGTGTCGGAAAGGTCTGGTTGTCTGATTGTCCGGTTGATTGTCTCGATGTCGAACGTGGTCCGTCTGACCCGTCCCGGCCGTCCCGGCCCGCCGCCTAGAGCGAGCTGATCAGCCGGCCGAGGAACGAGGCCCCGCCGAAGGTGAAGATGCCTCCGTCGGCGGCGGCCAGCCAGTAGCCGTTGGTGACGTTGTCGGCCGCCATCCCGACCACGGGGGCGACCAGGGCGAGGCTGCCCGTGGACCCGTCGAAGGGAGCCTGGCCGTAGGTGAAGATGCCGCCGTCAGAGGCGACGAACCGATAGCCCTGGCCGTCGGGCGAGGCTTCCATGCCCACGATGGGCTTGTTCAGGTGGATGCTGCCCGTGCTGCCGAAGAACGGTGCGTTGAAGCTGAAGATGCCGCCGTCGGTGGCCACCTCCCAGTAGCCGTCGGTGCCCGGGTCGGTGGCGATGCCGACGATGGGCTGGTTGAGCGGGTGGCCGCCCATGGAGCCGAAGAACGGGGCGTCGCCGTAGCTGAAGATGCCGCCGTCGGAGGCGACGAGCCAGTAGCCCCGCCCGCTCGGCGTCGAGGCCATGCCGACGATGGGCTTGTTGAGGCGCATCGAGCCCGTCGAGCCGTAGAACGCGGCGTCGCCGAAGCTGAAGATGCCGCCGTCGGAGCCCACCAGCCAGTAGCCGCCCCCGTCAGGCGTGGCCGCGATGTTCACGATGGCCGAGTTGAGCCCGCCGGTGATCGAACCGAAGTTCCGGGCCGACCCGAAGGCGGCCACGGTCCCGTTCGCCTCGGCCTCCCAGTAGCCGGCGCCGTTGGGCAACGGCGCGATGCCGATCACGTTGGACGTCGACTGCACGGCCGTCGCCACCTGGCCCCAGGTCAAGGTGATGTCACTCGGCGGTGCACACGAGCTCACCATGATGGCGGTCATCGAACCGTTGTCCACCGGCGAGTAGGCGGCGCCCATCGACAGCACCGGCGGACCGGTCGGGCAGTTGCTGAACCCGTGCAAGATGATGTCCCGGTGACCCCAGCAATCCTGCAGCGAGAGCAGGCCACAGGCCGCGTTGGTGGTCGTCGAGCCGCTCCACCCGTCGTCGTACATCCAGTAGTAGTCGGCCTCGAGGATCGAGGCCATGCCGCCCGCCCAGACGGAGCCGCCGTACGAGATGGGCGAACCCCCGCTCACGGCGGAGGGGAAGGACGGATCGACCGCGGCATTGGCGGCCGATTGCGCGTAGGAATCGAGCTGTGACGTGATGTAGTCGATCGGCGGGAGGCCCCGGTCGAGGCGCTCGTCGTTGATGACGGTCAGCGCTTGCTCGTCGAACGGAAGAGCGGCCAGTGCCGACTCCGCGACGTTCATCGGTCCGACGCCCTCCTGCGCGCGCGCCGAATTGATGGAGGACAGCCAATTCCCGCTGCCGGGTGCGATGTTGCTCGGTGGGTTCGACGGAGGGAGGATGCCCGCGGCACCGGCCGGCGCGCTCGGGACTCCCGCCGCCAGCGAGCCGGCGATCACAACTCCGATCGGCAGCAACAGCGTCGCAATGCAACGACGGGCACGACTGAACACTGCACTCTCCCCCTCGTAATGACCTCTTCCGAGGATCAGTATCGGGAAAGAATTGGCTTATGTGAATGGGTCCTTTTGACTAAAAGGTGTGATGAAAAATATCGATCTACAAGGGGTAATGAAGTTGCAAATCAGTTGATGCGCCGTTGTGCACAGAGGCTATTTGTTTGATTTGTTGTGCATTCGATCGTGCGACACCGGTGTGTCGTTGCATCAGATGTGCAATGCCCCCGGCACGCACCCGTCCCGCAACGACGTGCGCAGCGCAACGCACCGTGGCGCGCTGGTTGCGGTTGAGGTTCAGACCACCGCGCGTTGTCGTTCGCGTGGTCGATTTGGATCCGCCGCGCCGCTCGGCGCGGTCACCACGGAGGGGTTTCGACTACCCCCGCGGCAGCCCGAGGACGCGCTCGGCCACGATGTTTCGCTGGATCTCGGAAGTCCCGCCGGCGATCGTCCCGGAGAACGAGCGCCAGTACTGGTCGGCCCAGGCACCGTCGTAGAACGCGCCCATGACTTCGGCCGGTTCGACGTCGAAATTGGCCACGTCCCATTCGGTGAAGCGCCTCGGCCCGGCCCCGTCGAGGTCGAGCCCATCGGTGCCCAGGGCGTCCCGGGCCAGCTCGCAGGCGCGTTGTTCGGCCTCGCTCGAGAACAACTTCAGCACCATGTGCTCGGGTGGCATCTCGCCCCGGACCGATTTCGCAAAGCCCCGGTAGCCGAGGCAGCGTATGGCTGCCGTGTCGGTGGCCAACCGTCCGATCGCCTCCGCGAGCCGCGGGTCGTCCCCGAGGGTGCCCCCATGACCGTCGGGGCGGCGCGCGATCCGCTTGAGGCCGCGCATGGTGCGCTCCATTCTTGCGGCGTTGAGGATCCAGAGCATCCCGCGCTCGTGACGCAACGAGCCCTGGCTGACCGCCCACCCCTGGTTGATCTCGCCCAGCAGGTTGTCCTCCGGCACCTCGACGTCGGTGAAGAACACCTCGTTGAAGTCCGCGTGGTGGGGGTCGGTCAGTTCGGGCAGTGGTCGGCAACTGATGCCGGGCGACCGGATGTCGATGATGAGCACGCTGATGCCACGGTGCTTGGGTGCCTCGGGGTCGGTGCGCACGTAACACAGGCAGAAGTCGGCGTCGTGCGCACCCGACGTCCAGACCTTTTGTCCGTTGACCACGAAGTGGCCCTCGCGCCGCTCGGCCTTCGTCGTCAGCGACGCCAGGTCGCTTCCCGCGTTGGGCTCGCTCATGCCGAGGCACCAGGTGATCTCGCCCTTGAGCGTGGGGACGACGAAGCGCTCCTTCTGCTCGTCGGTGCCGAACTCGACGATGGACGCGGCGCAGATGGAGAGGCCCTGCGGATTGAGGGACCGCGGCACCTGCCGCTCGGAGACGACCTCGAAATAGACCATCTGTTCCTGGGGTGTGGCGTTGCGACCGCCGAGCTCGGGGGGCCAGCCCGGCACCAGGTACCCCGCGTCGAACATGGCGCGCTGGAACGTGCGGGCCCAGCCGGGGAGGTGGGCGGAGGAGTTGCGGTGTTCCTGCTCGACCACCTCGGGTCCGGGGAGATGCGCGTCCAACCAGTCCTCGAACTCGCGCCGGAACTCAATGAGTGATTCCTCCGGGGCGAGGCGCATGGCCAACTATGACACGCGTGTCACGCGGCTCTCGAAACGGCGTCGCCCTCGCGCCGACTGTGCCGGCGCGTGCCGGCGTTGACCGGCGTCCGGCCGTCGACTCGGGTCAGTGTCCCGGCTCGGGGTCCCGCGGTTGGCCGAGGATGCGCTCCGCGATCACGTTGCGCTGCACCTCGCTGGTGCCGCCGGCGATCGTGAGGCAGCGTGTCGAGAGGAACCCCTCCTCCCAGCGCTGCGCCTTGCCGTCCATCACGGCGCTGTCCGCGCCGTAGAGCGCCATGCCCATCTCCTGCACGCGCTGCTCGTGCTCGACGCCCAGCAGCTTGCGCACGCTGGAACCGCTCCCGGGGTCGACCCCCGACAGCGTGCGCAGCGTGGCCCGATGGCCGAGCAGCGCGACCGATTGCGCCTCGGCGATCAGATGGCCGAGGCGCTCCTCCAGGCTGGCGGGCAACGCGTCACCGCGCTCGGACCGACGGGCCATGGTGCGGATGAGCGACTCGACGCCGTTGCCGAACGACGCGCCCGAGGACATGGAGACCCGTTCGTTGGCCAGGGTCGTGCGGCCGATCCGCCAACCGTCCCCCGGCGCCCCGATGACGCAGTCGTCGGGCACGAAGACGTCGTTGAAGAAGACCTCGTTGAACATGGCGGCGCCCGTGAGCTCGCGGAGGGGCCTGATGTCGAGCCCCTCGGTGTGCATGTCGACGATGAAGTAGGTAATGCCCGCGTGCTTGGCTGCGTCGGGGTCGCTGCGCGCGAGACAGATGCCGAAGTCGGCCGTCTGGGCCAGCGATGTCCACACCTTCTGCCCGTTCAGCACGTAACCGCCCTCGACGCGTTCGGCCTTCGTGCTCAACGACGCCAGGTCCGAGCCGGCGCCCGGCTCGCTGAAGAGCTGGCACCAGTTGAGGCGGCCGAGCAGCGTGGGCCGGACCCAGCGCTCCTGCTGCGCCTCGGTGCCGTGCGCGATGAGCGTCGGCAGCGCCCACGCCCCGACGGCCAGGTGCGGGCGCAGCAACCCCGCCGCCGCCATCTCCTCGTCGATGACGAGCTGCTCGAGCGGCGATGCGCCTCGGCCCCAGGGTGGCGGCCAGTGCGGCATGATCAAGCCCGCCTCGGCCATGGCGGCGCGTTGCGTCAGGCCGGACGGGTCGTCCGTGCCGGTCGCGGCGACCTGTGCCACCGCCGCGCGGACATCGGCGCGCACGGACTCGGCCTCCTGCGGCAGATCGGCCGCCAGGTTGCGCCGGGCGCCGGCGATGGCGTGCTCCGCCACATCGGTCTCCATGGCGCCGGCGTCGCCGTCGGCCACCAAGCTGCAGGTTCGACATGGCGCGCTTGAGGTAGAGGTGCGCGTCGTGCTCCCAGGTGAAGCCGATGCCGCCGAGCACCTGGATGCACTGCTTGGCACAGTGGGCGGCGCCCGGGAGCGCGACCGCCCCGGCGATGCGTGCGCTGAGGTGACGGTTGCGTTCGGCCTCCGCCTCGACCTCGGCCCGCCCCGCCTCCTCGCCGCTCGCTCCACGCCGCAGCGGCGTCCCAGGCGACCGCGGCGCACTGCTCGACCGCCACGAGCATGTCGGCCAGGGCGTGCTTCACCGCCTGGAACTGGCCGATGGGCCGACCGAACTGGACGCGGACCTTGGCGTAGTCCGACGCCGTGTCGAGACACCACCGCGCCAGGCCGGCGCTCTCGGCCGCCGTCGAGCACGAGCGCGAGGCTGCGCACCGTCTCGTCGGGGATCAGGATCTGCTCGGTGGCGGCGAGGCGCAACCCGTCGCCCTCGAACCGCAGTGCGCCGAGCGAGCGAGTCGGATCGAGCGCGGGAAGGGGCGCCGAGGTCAGCGCATCGGCGAGCGTCGTCCGGTCGAGCAGACACCAGCGACGCGCGCGGCGGCCGCCTCGCCCTGACCTCGTGGCGCTGTAGCAAGCGGCCCGGAGCCGAGCGGCACGAGCACCAGTCGGGCGGCCGGCAGGCCGAGGACCGGGCGGACCTCGCCGCGCGAGGATGATCGCACCCTCGCCGGCGTCTTCGGCCGTGACCACGGCGCCGAGCGCCACGGCCGCGGTGACCGAGCCGTCGGCCAGACCCGGCAGTAGGCGCCGACGGACGGCGGCATCGGGGTGGCGGGCGAGCGCCGCCGACACCAGCAGCGTGGGCAGCAGCGGTCCGGGGAACAGCGCGGCGCCGAGCTCCTCGAGCACGACCGCGACCTCGGCCAGCGTGAACCCCTGCCCGCCCTCGTCCTCGGCGATGTGCAGGCCCAGCCACCCCTGGGCCGCCATCTTCTCCCAGACCGGCGGCAACTCCACCGAGAGCGGGACCGACGCGGGCGTCGGCACGGCCTCGGCGAGCGCGCGCGGCTCGGTGGGTGGGCAGTGCGTCTCGAGCCACCGCTGGGCGGTGCGGCGGAGGGACTCGTGCTCCTCGGTGACGGCGATCGGCATCAGGCGCCTTCGTCGAGTGGGAGCGCCGCGCCGTTGCGCCAGAGCGAGATCGCGCCCACCGGGCAGCCCTGCGCGGCAATGCGGATCCGCTCTTCGTCGGTCGCCGCCGCGTCGGTGACCACGGCGTAGCCCTCGTCACCCAGATCGAAGGTGTCCGGGGCCCAGAACGTGCAGTTGCCCGAGCCCATGCACAGGTCCCAGTCGATCTTGATGTCCAACGGCTCGCCGTCGCTCGTGCCGGCCATGCGCCCGAACCTACCTTCTGGGTGCCGTGGTCACGATCCGCCTGGCCCGCGACAGCGTCAACGGGCTTCGAAGACGACCGGGAGCGACAGCGGCGACCGGAAGGCAAGACCCTCGATGTGCGGCGGGTCGGCCTCGGGGTCGAGGGTCAACGGCCCGAGGCGGTCGAACAGCGTGGTGATGGCGATGCGTGACTCCATCCGGGCCAGGTGCATGCCGAGGCAGACGTGGACGCCGAAACCGAAGCCGACGTGCTGGCGCTGGCTGCGGAACATGTCGTAGCGGTCCGGGTCGGCGTACTTGCGCTCGTCACGGTTGGCGGCCCCGATCATCAGGGCGACGTCGGCGCCCTCCTCGATGGCGACGCCCGCCAGCTCGGTGTCGCGCATCGCCCGGCGCAGGATCACCGTGACCGGGGGCTCCCAGCGCACCACCTCTTCGAACGCCTGGGGGAACAGGGCGCGGTCCTCGTAGAGCGCGTCGAGCTGCGGTCGGTCGTTGAGGAGCGCGAACAGCAGGCTGCCCGAGGCCCGGTACGTGGTTTCGACGCCCGCCGGCAGCAGCAGTCGGAGGAACGAGAAGATCTCTTCGTCGTTCAGCCGCGCCCCGTCGACCTCGGCCCGCACGAGGTCGCTGATGAGATCGTCGCCCGGGTGGCGGCGGCGCTCCTCCATCACGTCGGCGAAGTAGGCGCGGAGGGCCTCCGACGCCGCGACGCCGCGTTCCCAGTTGGCGGCCACACTCGTCAGCTCGAGCGCCCAACGTTGAAAGCGCGGGTAGTCCGAGCGTGGCAATCCGAGGATGCGCGCGATGACCTGCACCGGGAAGTTGAACGTCACGTCGCGTACGAGATCGGAGCGGCCCCGCTCGACGAAGGAATCGATGAGCTCGTTCACGACGACGGCGACGAGATCCTCCTCCCACCGCTGCAGCATCTTCGAGCGGAAGCTCGAGGCGACGAGGTCGCGGACCTTGCGGTGCTCGGGCTCGTCCATCTGCAGGATGGTGCGGCCCATGACGACTTCCGTCACGTCGGCGTAGACCCGCGAGGAGTAGGTCTCGTGGTCGCGCAGGACCTGGACCACCTCGTCGAAGCCCAACACCGTGACCGGGGGCGGCTTGGCGGGGTCGTGGAAGTGGTCCACGCCGTCGCCGAGGTCGATGGGCCCGGTATGGACCGGCGACTGCCGGCGCAGCTCGTGGAGCTGGGGATATGGGTCGCGGATGGTCCCGCCGACCACGTCCTTGAGCTCGTACGGGTCGAAGGGCGCCGCAGCAGAATCGGCCGCCGTCTCAATTCCTGGCATCTTGCCCCCAGACCCCCTACGTTTGGGTGTTGTCGCCTCGGGTGTTCTCTGACACCCGTGTCATATGCATAGCAAAACTACCGTTGGGGAGTCGAGCACACGGGGGTGGGGCCAACGACTCCGGCGGCGGCGGGCTTCATGCCCGCAGCGGGCACAAGTCCTGACAGGGTCAGGGGTGAGTGAGCGGAGAACATGAACATCACGGTCGACACCAAGGGCATCGATGTCAGCGCGGCAACGGGGTCCGCCTACCAGGGCGCGAGCGGCAACGGATCGGGCGAAGGTTCCGCCACGAGAAGGAGGATCCTGCAGATCGCGCTCACACTGATGGCTCAGCGGGGGGTGGACGGGACGAGCATGCGCGACCTCGCTGCGGCCGCCGGGCTCAACGTGGCTTCGCTTTATCACTACTTCCCCTCGAAGCGTGATCTGCTCGAGGCGGTCCTCGTGGAACACGGATTTTTGCCCGTCCACGCGCCTCGGCCCGATCCGCGGGAGTACGAGAACATCGACTCGCCGCTGGCGCAGCTTTTGGCTGACATCCTCGTCTCGATGTTCGAGGTCGAGGACTTCGTGCGGCTGATGGTCGGCGAGGCCATCCGCGCCGAGACCACGGCCCGGACCGTCGGCCTCGACCTGTTCACGACGTTCCAGAACTCCATCGAGGAGTGGATCACCAAGCACCGTCCCGATCTCGCCGAGCACCCCGGCGCCGGGCCGGTCTCGCGCATGCTGAGTGCGATGGTCGTGGGGATCTTCGTCCAGCACGCGGCCGGCGCGATCGGCGACGACGGCCAGGACCTCGTTGCGCTCTCCATGCAACGGGCCAGCGAGACCGCCGATATCCTGCGCCCGCTGGGCCGACCCCCCGTTTAGGGGGTAAGGCCGGGGTCGCCCCGGTCCACGACGTCCGAGACGGCGTCGATCTCGTCCAGGTCGGGCACCGTGATCAGGTCGGCCACTCCCCCGAGGTGGCGCGGCTCGCCGAACAGCCGCCGCACCGGCCAGCCGGCCAGGGTGTGGACCTCGCTCCCGAGGTCGGGCTCCCGGCTCACCCAGGCATCGATGGCGCCGGACCAGTCGATGCCCCCCGCAGCCCACGTCCCGTAGAGCTTGTGCGCGGTGAGGAAGAGAGGGACGAACCCGGCTCGATCGAGCACGAGCTCCCAGACGGCCAGCGCCGCGCCCGGCGTGTGCGCGGTCGCGACGCCGCCGAACGCCACCACACCACCGGGACGCAGCAACTCGCTTGCCGTGGCCGCGTCGCCGCGCACGACCTCGTAGCGGTGTCCCCCGTCGACGTGCACGAGGCGGCACGTGCCCGCCCGTGGCCTGGCGTCGATCGACTCGGAGAGCCCGACCATGATTTCGGGCAGCCCCTCGTGGAAGCGCCGGTACTGCTCGGCGAAGCGCTGCTCTGAGACATCGGCGTACCAATGGTTGACGACCGGCCAGCTCTCGGCGTCGACGAGGTCACGGTGCTCGAACACGTCGCACACCGTGAGGCGCTCGGCCGGCGTGCGGGCGAGGTGCCCGAGGAGAACCGCGCTGCGGCCGAAGGAGGCGCCGATCTCGAAGAGATCGCCGGCCACGTCGTGGGCCTTCTGCACACGGTCGAGCTCGACGAGGACGCGGAAGTCGAGCGGGTCGAGCCACCCCGGCACCTCTCCAGGGCCGGCAGTAGGCACCCGACTGCGAGCTCCATCTCGCTCGACGGCGTCGAACGGCTCGGCGCCGTGGTCCGCACCAGCGGGGCGACGGCGCCCGGCGGCCCACGCGAGCCGTTCGTCGGCGACCAACGCACGCCGGCGTCCGCCGACGGTGATCGCACCGTCCTCGAAACTGAGCGCCTCCCACTCGCGCGATCGAGCCCATGCGCCGCGCCATCTGCCACCACCGCTTGAGTGCCATGCGGCGCCGGGCGGGCCCTGCTCCTCGGAGCATGCGTCGGCCGTGGTCGACCTTCGCCACGAGCCCCGAACGTGCCCGCAGTCCGGCGTGCAGGCAGACGAGCGATCTGTGGGTGCACCGGCCACCGGCCACCCCGGTCAGTGGTTGCCCCCGCGGGATGACGAGGTCGGGCGCCGCCCGGTGGACGCACTTGGGCGTGTACGCGACCTCGACCCAGCTGATCTCCTCGCTCGCTGACCAGTCGCTCGACGTCCTCGGTGGAGTCCGACCGGCTTGCGCCGGCCGCATCGTCATCGTCTCGAGGCACGCCGGGCCGCGGCGACGAGGACGTCGCGGCGCTGGACGAAGTTGACGATGTCGACGAAGAGCGCCCGGACCTCGGGCGGCGCCTCCGCCAGGACGTCGCGGAAGGAACCCGTCGTCGCGACCCAGAGCTCGTCGGCGTCGATCGGCAAGACCCAGTCGGCACCCTGCACGCAGGCGAGACGGGCCAACCGGGTCGTCCGGTCCGATTGGTAGAAGGGACCGACCTCGCTGGTCACCTGGATCGGCATCTCGTCGGCCAGCCGGGCGACCAACTGGAGGGTCCCGTCCGTGGAGCCGTTGTCCAAGACGATCGCCTCGTCGATCACATTGGCGAAGTGGTGCCGCAGGTTGGTCTCGATGATGTCGACCTCGTTGCGCACCACGAAGAGGCCGACGACCTTCACCGCGTGGAGTGTAGGACAGGGCCTTCTCCGCGCTGCGGGACGGCGAGCGGGCGTCGGGCCCACCCAGTCGTCTCCCAGCACGACCATTTGCGCATCGTCGCGAGGCGGCACACACTGACGCCGTGCCTGCCGCCCGACCCGACGCTGCGCCGACCGCCGTCGCCGCGGCCACGTTCTCCGTACCCGCCGAGCACGTGTGGCGCTACCGGCTCGACTTCACCAACCTGCCCGAGTACAACCCCGACGTCACCGGCGTCGAGCGGATCCGCGAAGGCGAAGCCGACCGCGTCGGCGGCGCGCTGGGCCCCGGCGCCCGCTATGCCTTCCGCCTCGCCGACGCGCGCCAGCCCGGCACGAGCCAACCGGTGGAGCTGTGGATCGTCGACGCCGAAGAACCGACGCTCGTCACCGCGGGAATGGCCGGCGGCAACGAGGCCTACGAGGAGTTCGTCGTCCGCCCCCTCGACGATGGCTGTACGGGCACCCTGACGCTGTGGGTCACGCTGCCCGACGGCCTGGACGAGCGCGTGCAGGCGGCCGCGGCGGCGGGGGCGCTCGAACAGATCGAGAAGGAAATGCGCCTGATGAAGGAGGCCCTCGAGCGGCGCGCGCCATCGTGACGGCCTGACCGCCGCCCTGGTGGTGCCCGCCGAGGTCCGCACGCCGCACCTCGGTCCGGCGGCCGGCGCCCGTCCGCCTTCCCGTGGGATGGGGCCTCGCCGCGGGGTTCAGGACCTGCTCGCCGTCGTGTCGTTGGTGCGTGCGGGTTCGCAGTCGTCCATGCAGCCGCATGAGATCGCCTGGCTGTGACAGGCGGGACACTGCTCCAGGTCGCACCCGTGGTGGTGGACCGCCCCCTTCGGCACGCTGCAGTCACCGCAGCGCTCGGTCATGTACCCGAAGCGGTACCCCTTCTCGTCGCCCCAGCGGATCGGCTCGTAGTCGACGCCGCCGATCCGCAGCCGCTCCTCCGAGCAGCTGGTGCCGTGGATCATGTCGTTGCCGCAGAACGTGCAGATGGCCATCACGTCTCGCCTTTCCGTCTGTGTGCGTGTCCGTGGACGTGCGTGCGCGCGTGTCCTTTTGTGAAGGAACGGTCGGGTGGATGGCCGCGTGGCGCGTCGTTTTTGGCGAGGAATTCGTCGATTCGAGGGCGGCGCGGATGTCACAACCGCATGGTTCGATGTGGGTGATGCACTCGAGGGGTATCGAGGAATTGGCCGCAGCCGTCGACGCTCTGCTGGCCGAAGGTGCCGATGCACATTGCGACGCCGAGTCGGTCAAGGAGCTCGTCCGCCAGCACTCGCGGCTCGAGTCGGTCGTCTCGACCACAGCCGCCGCCTACGACGCGTCCGGGGACTGGGCCGTCGACGGCGCCAAGACCGCGACGGCGTGGCTGGCCCGGACTTGTCGGCTCCCGAAGGCTGCGGCGCGGCGCGTGGTGCGGCGGGGCCGGAACCTCCGTCATCTGCCCGTGGTCGCCGAGGCCTTTGCAGGAAGGCGACATCAACGCGGCCCATCTCGACGCCGTGGTGGCCGTTCGCCGGCCCGGATCGGAGGACCTCCTGGCCCGTGACGAGGCGGTGCTCGTCAAGCAGGCCAAGCGGTTGCGCTTCGAGCAATTCGTCAAGGCCGTGGCCTACTGGGAACAATTCGCCGACCCGGACGGGACCGAGGAGGCGGCCGAGGAGCGTCGGGCCCGGCGTGACGTGTATCTCGAGCCGAGCATCAACGGGATGTACCTGGGCTCGATGACCCTCGACCCGATCTCCGGTTCGATCGTCGCCGGTGAGCTCGGGCGGATCGAGGAGGAGTTCTTCAAGGCCGACTGGGCCCGTGCCCGGGCCGAGCGCGACGGGAACCCGTCGGTCGACGACCTGTGGCGCACGCCGGCCCAGCGCCGGGCCGACGCCCTCGTCGAGATGGCCGGGCGCTCCTCGCTCGTGCAGCCCGACGGCGTCCGGCGCCCCCCGGCCCCGCTGTTCAGCGTCCTCGTGGACTGGCCCACCCTCGCGGGCCGGGTGTGCGAGCTGGCGGAGGGCATCGTCCTGTCGCCCGGCGAACTGGTCCCGTGGTTGTCGATGGCCGATCTGGAGCGCGCGGTCATGGAGCCGTCGGGCCGGGTCGAGGTCTCCCCCACCCAGCGGCTCTTCACCGGTGGGACCCGGCGGGCGATCGAACTACGGGACCGCCAGTGCGTGCACGCCTTCTGCGACACGCCGGCCGTCGCGGTGCCAGTGCGACCACATCTTGCCGTGGGCCCGGACCGGTCGGACCACACAGGCCAATGGCCGGCTGCTGTGCGGGTTTCACAACCGGCTGCGGAACCAGCTGCCGCCACCGCAGCGCGAATGAACCGGCGGGCAACGGCCAATCAGTAGGACGCCGGCAGCTCGGGACTGCTGGGCTCGTGCTTGGGGCTTGCCGGCGAGGTTTGCATCGGAGATAAGAGAGCAGGCGTGCCGCTTTGGCGCGCCTGCGTTTTTGTGTGGCTGCTCTTTGTGTGTGGCTCGGCGGCGGCAGGCTCTTGTGCTGTCAGTGGGTACTGCTAGTGGGTGTACTGCGCGTCCGCTTCGCCCAAGCGCTCAGCAAGGTTCGCCAACATCTTCACGCCGATGCTCGGTGTCGTCATGAGCATGGTACGGAACTCACGGGAGTCGAAGACGAGGAGCTCCATCGGTGTCACCGCCACCACATCGGCGGTGCGGAGGCCCCCGTGCAGCAGCGCCAACTCACCGAAGTACCCGCCCGGCCGGAAGCGCTTCACTTCCTTGTTGCGCACGCGGCACGACGCGGTGCCCTCGAGGACGAGGAAGAACTCGCGTCCCGGCTTGCCCTGGCGGGTCAGGTAGGCGCCCTCCTCCGCTCCGACCGGCGTGCCGAGCCGGGCGATGTCGCGCAGCTCGTTGCGCGAGCACGCAGAGAACAAGGGCACCTTGCCCAGGAACTCGATCTGCTTGGCCGGGATACGGCTCATGGTGATGCCGCCTTTCGCTGAACGCCCCTCCAGGAATCCGGGCCGAGCGTACCTTCAACCTGGGCTGCAAGTCGGGGAATGTGCTGCTCAGCGTTGGGGCCGCGGGCTCAGGCTGGGCGCTCAGTCGCCGGCCCGCAGCCGCTCGCGCAGCATGAACTTCTGGATCTTGCCCGAAGGGGTGCGCGGCAGCTCGTCCACGACGCGCAGCTCCTCCGGCCACTTCTGGCGGGCCAGGCCGGCGTCGGACAGGTGGGACCGCACGGCCTCGAGGTCGGGGGCGGTCTCGCCGGGCTGCATGCGGAAGAACGCGCACCCGTGCTCGCCCAGGCGCTCGTCGGGTGCGGCCACCACGGCGACCTCGGCCACGCCCGGCATGTGGGCCAGCAGCTGCTCGACCTCGGCGGCGCTCACGTTCTCGCCGCCGCGGATGATGATGTCCTTCAACCGGTCGGTGATGGTCAGGTAGCCGTCGGCGTCGATGATGCCGATGTCGCCGGTGTGGAACCAACCGTCAGCCTCGATCGCCTCGCCGTTGAGCGCGGGATCGGTGTAGCCGGCGAAGCGGTCGGGGCCGCGGGAGATGATCTCGCCCGGCTGGCCGAGGCCGACGTCGTGACCCTCCTCGTCGACCGTGCGGATCTCGACGCCCTCGTGCGGCTTGCCGTCGGTGTGGATCCGCTTCTCACGGGGTGCCTCGTGATCGGAGCCCGTGATCGACGGATGCTCCGTGCTGCCGTAGGCGCGCACCAGCGAGATCCCGAGGTCGTCGGCCCGCTCGGCCACGGCGTCGGGAATGGGTGAGCCGCCCAGCCCGATGAAGTGCATCAGCTCCACGTGCTCGGGCCCGAAGCCCGGCGAGTCGAGCAGGCTGGTGAAGAAGTAGGTGGAGCCGCTGCCGGCGGAGATGTCGGCCTCGACCATGGCGTCGAGCACCGTCGGCGGGTCCCACCCGTCGATCATGTAGATCGACTTGCCGCCCACCAGCGGACAGAGCAGGCCACCCAGCATGCCGATGGCGTGGCCGACGGGCGCCCCCACGAGTGACGCCCGGTCGCGACCCGACTGGGCACCGCTCAGCTGGCGCACCTCGCAGCCGAGCGTGCGGTGCGTGTGCACGACGCCCTTGGGGTCGGCCGTCGTGCCGGACGTGTACCCGATGACGGCGGGGCTCTCGGGGTCGACGGCGACCGGGCCGTCCATCGGCTCGGCGTCGCGCAGCGGCTCGAAGGCCAACAGGTCCGGCGCGCCGCCGGTGTCGCCCACGACGAAGACCATCTCGAGGTCGTCGAGGCCGTCGCGGATGGTGGCCAGCTCGGCCAGGTAGTCACGCTTGCCGTAGGAGGACACGATGACGAGGGCCCGGGCCCCGCTCTGGCGGAGGATGAACCCGACCTCCTTGGGCCCGTAGAAGTGCACGATCGGCACGATCGTCACGCCGACGATGGTGCAGGCGTAGAACGTGATCGCCGCCTCGACCCAGTTCGGCAGCTGGAAGGCGACGATGTCGCCCGGACCGAGGCCGTGGGCGCGCAGTCCGCCGGCGACGCGCAACGCCTGCTCGTACACCTCCCCCACCGTGCCTTGGTAGGGATTGGTGGGTGACCAGATCCGGAAGGTGCGCTGGGGGTCCTCGTAGAGCGCGTCGTTCAGGAGCTGCCCGAGCGTCCGGTCGTCCCAGTGGCCCTCGGCCAGGTAGCGCTCGGCCAGCTCGGCCGGCACGGGGCGCAGCTCGAAACGCGACGACGGGGCGTGACGTGCTCGCAGTCTTCGAGGTGTCAGTCACTCACGCAGACTCTATGAAGATCGAGGCCAGCCGGTGCAGCTGGGGGCCGGCGCCGCCCGAGAGCACCTCGTTCTGCTTCACGCGCTTGAAGAGGAAATGGGCGTCGTTGGCCCAGGTGAAGCCGACGCCGCCGTGCAACTGGATGTCGTCGCCGGTGACCCGGACGCCGGCCTCGGCCGCGTAGCTGCAGGCCATGGCCGCCGACTGCGCCCGCTCGGGCGACTCGGTGTCCGAGGCCCAGGCCGCGAACTGGAAGCCGGCCCGGGCCATCTCCACCTGCTGGAACATCTCGACCAGGCGGTGCCGCACGGTCTGGTAGGTCGCCACCGGCTTGTCGAAGACGATGCGCTCGGAGGTATAGGCGATGGCCTCGGCCAGCGCGCGGTCCGCCGCGCCCACCGTCTCGGCGGCGAGCGCCACGGCGATGTCGTCCTGCACCCGCTGCCACAGGTGGGTCTGGTTGCCCGGCGGCCCGATCGGGACGGCGGGGGTCTCGTCGAGCACGAGGCGGGCCAGCTTGCGGGTCGGGTCGAGCGACGGCACGAGCTCGACGCTGGCGCCGGCGGCGGCGGCGGACGCCGGAGCGTCGAGCAGATAGGAGCGCACGCCCTCCTCGCTGCGCGCCACGACGATCACCCAGTCGGCGCTCTGGCCGTCCATGACGAAGGGCTTCTCGCCGCTCAGCACCCACTGCGCCGCCTTGCGGCGGGCCCGGGTGCGCACGGTGGCGAGGGGCTCGCCGTGGCCCTGCTCGCCGAGCGCGATCGGTGCCGCGGCGGGTGCCGGCGGCCAGGTCGGAGAGCAGCTCGGTCGCGCCGAGGGCGCGGGCGGCGAGCGTGGCGGCGACGGCCGAGGAGAAGAAGGGTCCCGGCAGCGGGATGCGGCCCATCTGTTCGAGCACGATGCACGTCTCGAGCAGGCCCGCCCCGGTGCCGCCGTGCTCGTCGGGGACGAGGAGGCCGGTCCAGCCGAGGTCGACGAGGGTCGACCACAGCGCCGGCGTCATGCCGGTGTCGTCGTCGGCCAGCTCGCGCAGCCGCTGCGGGTCGCACTCGCGCTCGAGCGCGCCACGGGCCACCTCTTGGAGCGCCAGCTGCTCGTCGTCGTACGTGAAGTCCACGGCCCTCCCCGAAGAACTGGAACTGGAACTGGAACTAAGGGACTCGGGTCAGGGGACCGAGTCGCGTGCCCCAACGCGTCGGACACGTGTGCGACGCGCCGATCCGGGTGCGCCATTCCCTGACACGGGCGTCAGAGTACACGGTCGGTCGGCTACCCTTTCGGTCCGTGGATTTCGCCCTGGCACCCGAGGACGAGAAGTTTCGCGACGAGCTGCGGGCCTGGTTGGACGAGAACCTGCCGCCGTTCCTCGAAGCTGAGGCCCTCGGCGACGATGCGCAGCTGAGCGGCGAGGCCAGCCAACAACGACGGCAGAAGTGGCAGCGCAAATTGCACGAGGGCGGGTGGGCCGCCATCCACTGGGGCCCCGAGTACGCCCACGGCCGGACGATCAACGCCATGCAGCGGCTGCTCTATTCGGAGGTGATGGCCGAGTACCGCACGCCGGGGATGTTCAACACGAACGGGATCTGGCAGATCGGGCCGATGATCATCGCCTGGGGGACCGAGGAGCAGAAGGCGCAGTGGCTCCCGTCGATCCTCGAGGCCGAGGAGCACTGGTGCCAGGGCTTCAGCGAGCCGATGGCCGGCAACGACCTGGCCAACCTGCGCACGACGGCGATCTACGACGCCGAGGCCGACGAGTACGTCGTCAACGGCTCGAAGATCTGGATCAGCTCCGCCCACCTGGCCACGTGGGGGCTGTTCTTGCTGCGGACGGACCCGACGGCGATCGAGCGGGGGAAGAAGCACGAGGGGATCACCGCCTTCGTCCTGAATCTGAAGACGCCGGGGATCGACGTGCGGCCGATCCGCGACATGGCGGGCGAAGAGCTGTTCAACGAGATCTTCTTCACCGACGTGCGCATCCCGGCGTCGTGGCGCCTCGGCGACGAGGGCGCCGGCTGGATGGTGGCCATGGGCACGCTCGGCTACGAGCGCGTCGGCATCGCGTCGCAGATCGCGATCCTCGCCGCCGACCTCCGGGCGATGGTGGAGGCGGCGCGCTCGGTGAACCCCGGCGCGCTGGAGGACCCGTCGCTGCGTGACCGCATCGCGCACGTCTGGATGGAGGTGGAGCTGGCGCGGCTGCTCTCGCTGCGCGCGCTCTCCAAGATCATGAAGGGCGAGAAGAACTGGCCGGAGGTGCCGTTCGCCAAGCTCTCGTGGTCGTCGATGGCGCAGACGCTGGCCGAGCTCGCCGTCGACCTCCTGGGCCCGGCGGGATTGGCGGCCCGGGGCGGTCCCGATGCGGTGGACCGCGGCAAGTGGACGCGGCTGTACGCCTTCCAGCGCTACTCGACCATCGGCGGGGGCTCGACCGAGATCCAGAAGAACATCATCGCCGACCGGGCGATCGCCATGCCCGGCAAGTCGCGCTCCTGACGGCGCTGCGTTCACTGCGCCCGCCGAGCTCGCCCCTGCCCTCCCCATGAGCCCGGCCGCCGACCCCCGCGCCGCCTGCATCATCGGCGTGGCGCGCCGCACCTGGCACCCCGACGACTTCGTGGTGGTCGCCAACGACGGTGTGGCGCCCGAGCCGCTCGACATGTGGGAGCGCGTCGTGCGCGCCGCGGCGGCCGACGCGGGCGGGCGGGTGGCGGGTGCACTCGGCGAGCTCGAGAGCGTCGACATCGTCTACTCGCAGTCGTGGCAGTACGACGACGCGGTGCAGCGGCTCTCCGACCGCCTGGGCGCAGCGCCGGCGCGGCGCCGCTACTCGGGGATCGGCGGATCGGTGCCCCACGTGCTGGCCGTCGAGGCGGCGCGTGAGATGCGGGCAGGCAACCTCGACTTCGCGCTCCTCGTCGGCGCGGAGGCCCTCGCCACCGTCCGCCGCCTGAAAAAGGCCGGGGAGCGCCCGGCGTGGTCGTACCGCCCCGACGAGAAGCGCCCCTTCCCGATGGACATGACCTTCGACCCCTCGGAGATCAGCCACTCCGTCTTCGAGGCTTACCTCACCTTCGCGTTGTTCGACAACGCGCGGCGCGCGCATCTCGGGCGCGGCCTGGCCGAGCACCGGGCGGCCGACGGGCGGGTCATGGCGTCGATGACGTCGGTGGCGGCGGCGCAGCCCGAGCACGCCTGGTTCCCGGTGCAGCGGAGCGCCGAGGAGGTGGCGACGGCGACGCCGGACAACCGCATGGTCGCCTACCCCTACACGAAGCTCATGACCTCGATCATGGACGTCGACATGGCCGCCGCCGTGCTGCTGGCGTCGGCCGAGCGGGCGGACGCACTCGGCGTGCCCGAGGACCAGCGGGTCTACCTGCGCGGCTGGGGTTACGCCACCGAACCGGCGCACGTGGCCGGGCACCCCGAGCTGTGGCGCTCCCCCGCCATGGCCGCGGCGGCGGGCGGCGCGCTGTCCGGCGCCGGGATCGGCGTCGACGACGTCGCGCATCTCGACCTGTACTCGTGCTTCGCCTCGTCGGTCTGCTTCGGGCTCGACGCGCTCGGCATCGGCGAGTCCGATGTCCGTGCCGGGGCGGTGACCGAGACGGGCGGCCTGCCGTACCACGGCGGCCCCGGATCGAACTACATGACCCACTCGCTGGCGGCGATGACCGAGCGGCTGCGCGGCGACCCGGGGTCCTACGGGGTGGTCAGCGGCGTCGGCATGCACATGCAGAAGCACGCCTACGGGGTGTGGTCGACGCGCGGCGGGTGCGGGCGCGGTGGCCGACCCCGCGCCCTACGTGGCCGAGGCGTCGGAGGTGCCGATCGTGGGCTCGCCGGCGGGCGAGGCGACCGTCGCCACGTACTCGGTGCTGCACGGGCGTGACGGCGTGCCCGAGCGGGCGCTGCTGATCTGCGACCTGGTGGCGGGGGCGGGGGCCGGGCGCTGCTACGCCTTTTTGGACGGCGGCCCGGCGGCCTTGGTGGCGGCCGAGGAGGACGAGCTGGTCGGCCGGCGGGTGACGCTCATGCCGCAGGACCAGGTGAACTGGGCGGCGCTGGACTGAGCGGACGGCGCGGCGTCATGGGGCATCGTGTCGGAGGCCTCGACGGCTGTCGGGCCGGCTGGGTGCTCGCGACAGTGCCGGCACGAGGGCGGGTTCCTCGGCCTGGCGTCGTGGAGATTGCGGTCGTCTCTTCCATCGGCGAGGTCGTTGCCGCACTCGACGCAGGCGACCTGGCTGCGGTGGCCGTCGACATCCCCATCGGCCTTGCCGCCCGCGATCCCCGCGCCTGCGACATCGAGGCGCGCCGTCGGCTCGGCCCCCGCCGCAGTTCGGTCTTTCCAGCGCCGGCGCGCGCAGTGCTCGGGGCCCGCACCTACGAGGAAGCGTGCACCGTTTCCCGTCAGGTGAGCGGCAAGGGTCTGTCGAAACAGCTCTTCAACATCGTGGCGAAGATCGAAGAGGTCGACGCCGTGCAGTCGCCCGGGCGTCAGCACTCGCTCTTCGAGGCCTGCCCCGAACTGAGCTTTGCCGTGATGGGAGGCGACACGCCGATGCAGCACAACAAGCGGACGGCCGAGGGGCGGGCCGAACGCGTTGCCGTGCTGCACGAGCATCTTGGTGTCGACGTCCCTGCGCTCCTCGGGGCCCGAGCCCCAGGAGCACAGCCGGACGACGTGCTCGACGCCCTCGCCTTGGCCTGGACGGCCCGGCGCTCCCTGGGTGGCTCCTGCCTGCGGTTCGGGGGCGAACTCGACGCCACCGGGTTGCGCATGGAGGTCGTTGCCTGAGGACAGTCGACCTCGGCCCTCGGCCTGCTGCGGTCAGCCGCCGCCCTTCAGGCTGGCGCCGCTGCTCCCTGTGTTGGTCGAGACACTCGGGCCGCCGGCACCGCTCTGGCCGGTGCTGCTGCTGTCCGCAGAACCCGAGCCCGCGCAGTGTACGGGGACGTTGGTCGGTTGGCCGTCCGACGGCTTGGACGCATTGGCAGCCCCTGCCGCGGCGGCGCACGCTCCCGGCAGCGGCGGCGTGGACGGTCCCGGGACCCCCTTGTCGGACGACTGCAGCAGCGATTCGCTCGTTGTGCCCGACGCGTTGGTCACCAGCGCCGAGGTCGCCGCCGTGTCACCCGGCCACCAGGCCATCAGCCAACCATCGGACACCGTGGCCACCACGTGTTGCCCGTTGGACAACACCAACGCGACGCCGGTCACACCCGACGCGACGCGGCCGTCGACAAGCGTGTACGGGCCGTCCGCCGTCGTGGACAGATGTGTCTGCACGACGTTCTGGAGATCGCCCGAGCTCGTTCCGCCGACGGTCATCGTCGATACACCATTCGCCGGTCCAGCGGATCCCATACTGCGGACCGTCCCGTTGGCGCTCTCCGCGTTCGAGGTAGCGCTGTTGTCCGCAGAGACCTGGGTGATCGAGGTGAACGACGAGCTGGTGAAGCAGGCGGCATAGGCACCCTCGTTCTGGAACAACGCGACGGTGAACGGCCCCCGCACGTCGGTGAGCACGGTTTGCCAGTTCCCCGAGCCGATCTCGCGGCCCGGAGGTTCGTTCGAAGAGAGAGAGGTCAGGCAGCTCTGGCTGGCCTGGGGGGACGGTGAGGCGGTCGTCGATGCGGTCGGCGCAGGGCTCCAGCCGGCGTAGGCAGGTGCGGCGCCAAGGACGACGGCGAACACGGTGCCGGTCGTCGCCGCTCCTGCGACAGCGGCTGCACCCAAACCCACCGGGACGACACGCCGGTGCCGACGTGGCCGGTAGTCGATCGAACGCACGCGCGCCGCCGCATCCGCCGGCATGGTTGCCGCACGGGCAGCAAGGGTTGCGCCCAACTCTTCTTCCAGTGCCATCTTCATGTCGTGATGCTCCCTTCCGTTGCTTGTGCTCTCGGTCTTGCGTTCGTCGTGTTGGCCGGCACGCCGTCTTCGGTGGCCGAGACGCCCGGTCGCTGCATGGCCCCACGCAGACGGTCCAAGGCTCGAGACGTCGTGCTCTTGACGGTGCCGAGCGAACAGCCCATGACGGTGGCGACCTCGGCCTCGCTCAGATCCTCGAAGTACCGCAGCACGAGCGCGACCCGTTGCCGGGGCGCCAGGTCGCCGAGCGCACGCAGGAGATCGGCACTCGCCTCGACCCGCCCGATGATGTGCACGGCGGCGTCGTCCTCGTTCGTCTCGATGAGGACCGCTGACGCGGGGGCGAGCTCGGTACGCCGCCGGCTGCGGCGCTTCCCCTCGTCCAGCGCCAGGTGGACGAGCACCGTGCGCGCGTAGGCGGCTGGATGCTCCATCTTGCGGACCCGCGGCCACCGCCGGGCGATCCGGAGCAGGCACTCCTGGACGAGGTCTTCTGCTTCTGCGAGGTCCCAGGCGATCAGGTAGGCAGAGCGCAGCAGCGTCTCGGCCGTGTCGGCGACGAACTGTTCGAAGTCCTCGCGCGGGTGGCCCTGACGCCGGCGATGGTCCATTACCACCCTCAACCCTCCCGGGTGCTCAAAAGGTTGCCTGCATGCGGGAAAAAGCGTCTCACCTCGCTCTGGCCGGACGTGGTCGCGGTAGATTTCGCCTTCGGGGGGCGAAGTGCCGGAGGGAGAGCAGGCGGAAACGCACTCGGTCGAGGCCGACGACGACGCGGGCTCCATGACGCACCCGGCGCGGGCGACCCGGCCGTCGTGGGGCCGCCGGCTCCGGTTCTGGCGTTCCCCCGACGACCAGCCGTCGTGGGCGCGCCCCGCGCTCTTGTGCATCGCCGCCCTGGCCGGATTCGCCTACGTGTGGGGCATCAACAGCGCGTACCTCGAGCCGTTCTACGGAGCGGCCGCGCGCAGCATGGCCATGAGCTGGCACAACTTCTTCTTCGGCGCGGCCGACCCCTGGGGCACGGTGACCGTGGACAAGCTGCCGGGCGCACTCTGGCTGCAGTCGCTGTCGCTGCGCATCTTCGGGTTCCACGTGTGGGCGATCGCGTTGCCGCAGGCGATCGAGGGCGTGCTGACCGTCCTGGTGCTCTACCGCGTCGTGCGACGGGTCGCCGGGCCCGGGGCGGGGCTGCTGGCCGCCGCGATCATGGCGGGGAGCCCGATCGTCATCCTGCTCGACCGCGGCAACATCTCGGACTCGCTGCTGATCTTGCTCCTGGTCCTCGCGGCGGACGCCGTGACGCGGCGCGCTCTCGACGGAGCGGATGGGGCCGTTGCTCTGGGCGGGGGTGCTGGTGGGGCTCGCCTTCCAGGCCAAGATGCTGCAGGCCTGGCTCGTCCTGCCGGCGTTCTCCCTGGCCTACCTCATCGCGGCGCCCGTGCGGTCGCTCTTCCGCCGCATCGTGCACGTCTCGCTGTCCGCCGTCGTGACCATCGTCGTCTCGCTGAGTTGGATGACCGCGGTCACGCTGGTGCCGTCGGCCGATCGGCCCTACGCCGACGGCAGCTGCAACAACTCCGTCTTCTCGCAGGTGTTCAGCTACAACGGCCTGGCCCGGCTCGGCGGCTCCGCGCTGGGCTCACACGCCGGCTGCCACCGGCCGTCGACCTGGGTGGTCACGCTGGCCCACTACTCCGCGGCCCAGCAGATCAGCACGGCGAGCATCAACCCGGCCTGGGACCGCTTGTTGCACGGTCCCTTCGGCCACGACGGGGCCTGGCTGCTCCTGCCCGCCCTCGTCTCGGCGGTCGCTCTCCTGGTCGTGCGCCGTCACGAACCCAGGACGGACCGGCTGCGGGCGGCGGTCGTCCTCTGGTCGACCTGGCTGGTGGTCTTGTTCGGTTTCTTCAGCGCCGGACGGCTGATCAACTCGTACTACGTCGCCGCGCTGGTGCCGGCCATCGCCGCGCTGTGCGCCATGGGCGCACGGCTCGCCTGGCAGCGGCGGCACGACACTGCGGCGCGCGTCATCCTCGCCGCGACCGTCGCCGCCTCCGTGGCCGTGACGGTCGCGCTGATTCCCGGCTACGTCGGCCTCCGCGCCTGGATCATCGCCTCTACCGTTGGCCGTCGGCACCTTGGCGGTCGGGATCCTGGGCGCGTCGCTCGTCGCCCGGCATGCCTCGGTGTGGGCGCTCAGCGTCGGGCCCGTCGTCGCCGTGCTGGCGATCTTCCTCGGCAGCGCATGGGCGTCGGGCGTCGTCGTGATGGAGGAGCTGGGACCCTTCGATTCGCCCTATGCCACGGCGGCCCACGATCACAGCAACCGGCTCTACGCCAAGGACCTCCCCCGGCTCGAGCAGGTGCTCGGGCAATTCACGATGAAGCTCCCCGCCGACGTCGCCGCAGAGACGGTCGAGACCTCCCTCGGCGCCAGCGAGTACATCCTGGCGACGGGCCATGAGTTCCTCTCGCTCGGTGGCTACACGGGTGAGGTGCCCGTCCCGACGCTGCCGCAGCTTCATCCGCGACGTGGCGCAGGGTCGCGTGAAGCTGACCGTCGTGGCCACGCGGCCACGCACCCGGAACCCCGACCTGCTGCTGGGCGCGCACGCCACTGCCAGAAGGCCGGGGACTACCAGGACCCCTACGCGCGGCGCCACCTTCACCGAATTCCTCTGCTCACCGGCGGACGCCAGGAGAGGTTGAGTCAGCGGGCGGCGCGAAAGTCGATGAAGTCGGACACCCGCATCATCGCCAGGACCCACCGCTCGGGACCGGGCACGTGCTGGCGGTGCGGGTCCGTGACGATCTCGGGCTCGGACAGCTCGTGCTCGCGGCGCATGGCGACGAGGCGCACCGCGCCGTGGTTCAGCGCGTTCTTGACCCACTCGGAATCACGGCCGTAGGTCAGCGCGATGCGGTAGCCGTCCTTGGTGCGGAAGACGAGCACCGGGGTGCGGTACACCCGGTGCGTGCGCCGGCCGACGTGGATCACGATGCCCATCCCCGGGAGCAGGCCGGCCACGTGCACGATGAGCGGGTTGGACACCCGGCGGTTGAACCGGGCCATGCGGCGGCCCAGGCGCGGCGGCTTCGACCCGACCGATTGGCCCGACCTCGGCTGGGCCGAATGGGCGGCGCTCACACGCCGCTCCTCCCCTGGTCACACCGCGTCATACCAAAGTCAACCCTCCGTCCACCGCCAGCACCTGCCCCGTGATGTAGCTGGCCTCCTCCGACAGCAGGAACACCGCCGCCGCCGCCACCTCCCACCCCGTGCCCTGCCGGCCGAGCGGTACCGGCGTACGCGTGCGCGAGGGCCGGCCGGCCGACGCGGCGCGGCCGAGCGGCGTGTCGATGAGACCCGGCGCGAGCACGTTGGCCCGGATGCCGCGCCGCGCGCCCTCCATGGCGACGTGGCGGTTCAATCCGATGAGGCCCGCCTTGGAGGCGT
This sequence comes from uncultured Acidimicrobiaceae bacterium, assembly GCA_963769095.1. Classification (GTDB taxonomy): domain Bacteria; phylum Actinomycetota; class Acidimicrobiia; order Acidimicrobiales; family RAAP-2; genus Bog-473. Next base: position 224,693 of record CAVYKO010000007.1, on the reverse strand, counting down.
CGTAGGCAGGGATGCGGCTGCCAGGCTGCAGACCGGCCACCGAACCGATGAACACGATCGACGAGTTGTCCGGCAGCGTGACGAGCGCCCGCTTGACCACCATGAAGTGGGCGCGCAGGTTGACGGCAAAGGTGCGGTCCCACTCGTCGGGCGAGGTGCCCGCGACGCCCATGCCGAACCCGGTGCCGACGTTGAGCACGATGCCGTCGGGCGTGAGGCCCGACTCGTCGGCCACGGCCAGACGGCAGCCCTCCTCGGTCGTGACGTCGGCGACGACGATGGCCGCCTTGCCACCTTCCTCGGTGATCAGGCGCCAGGTCTCCTCGACCGCCCCCTCGTCGCGATCGACGCACAGGACGGACGCGCCCTCGCGCGCGGCGCGGACCGCGATGGCCCGGCCGTTGCCGACCGGCGCATCGGGGTCGCGCGACGGCTGGGTACCGGCGCCGACGACGGCGATGCAGCGCCCCTCGAGCATCGGGCTCATCTGCGCCGCGCCTTCATGTCGTCATCGTCGCCCGTCGTCCCGTCGTCCCTCAGGCCGCCGGCCCGCCCGGCACGCGGCGCGCCACCGCCTCGGCCCGTCGGTTCGAGCTCGATGCGGAGCGAGCGCAGCACCGTGGTGAGCATGAGGTAGTGCCCGATGAGCATCAAGAGCTCGATCAGCTCTCCCTCGCCCATGTGCGCGGCCAGGGCCGCCCACGTCGCATCCGACACCGCGCCCTCGTCGGCCGTGTCGTCGACCGCCTGCAAGGCCGCCCGCTCGAGGGGCGACCAGGCCACCGCGTCGAGACCGCCCTCGGCCCCGTCGCCGAGCGCGGCCATCTCGGGCCGGGTGACGCCCTGGGCCTCGCCCATCTCGAGGTGCTGGGCCCACTCGTAGCGGCCGTCGAAGCGGTAGGCCGTCCGCAGGATGACGAGCTCGCGCAGGCGGCCCGACAGGCCCCCGCCCAGGAGGGAGGCGCCGAAGCCCATCCAGCGGCGGAACAGGTCCGGGTTGGGCGGGTTGGCGCGGGCCAGCGTGGCGAAGATGTGCATCGGCTCGTCGACCCCGCCCGGGCGACGCCTCGAGCACCCTGGCCAGGCGGTCGTCCCACTCCTCGCGGGGCAGAGGGGCGATACGGGGTCCCGGTGCGGTCATGGCCGAATCGTAGGCACGCCGGCCGGCCGCGGTCTCGTGCGTTCAGCGGTTCGGGCGGAATCCCATCGGTGTGGGTGGCGGCTTCGACGGCTTCGACGACTTCGACGGGGACGACGGTGCCGGCGGTGACGACCTCGAGGATGGCCGAGTCGAGACTCGAGCCCGAGCCCGAGCCCGGCAGCGTCCGGATCTCGGCGTCGGGCCGGCACACCTCGTCGAGCAGCCCGTACTCGACCGCCTCGGAGGCGCCGAAGAAGCGCCCCCGCTCGAGATCCGCGCCGAGCGCCTCGGGCGACCGCCCGACGGCGGCGCCGACCCGTTCGCAGAAACGCCGGCGCTCGGCGGCGCGCAGCTCGGCCCACTGGGCGACGTTGCGCACGTGCGCCTCCATCTGCGTCGTCGGCTCGGAGAGCGAGAAGCGGGTGCTCGGCATGGCCGAACGGTGCGCGCACACGGCGAGCACCCCCACGGCGCCTCCGCCGACCTGTCCGAGGCACAGGGCGCGCACCGGCACCCCCATCAGCTCCACCACGTCCATGAGGGTGAGCGCGGGTGCCAGGCTCGCCTCGCCGCAGTCGATGCGCAGCGTCACGGGGTCGTCGCCCTCGGCATCGAGCGTCATGAGCTCCGCCGAGACGCGGGTGACGGTCAGGTCGTCGAGCGGGCCGTGGAGCAGCACGACCCGCTGTTCCATGAGGCGCCGGGCCAGCACCTCGGACATCGGCTCCGGCGCCCGGTCGGTCCCCGGGCTCATGGGCCGGGAATCCCAGGTATCCCCGGGGGTACCCGGGGCACTGGTGACTCTGCGGCAGCCACGGCCACTCCGGGCCGATGCCGTGCCCGCACTGCCTCACCTGTGATCACCCCTGTTCACCATGCTCGATCCTCCATTCCAGCCGGGCCCCGAGGGCCATCGTGTAGCGCTCGACCGTCGAGAGGCGTACGTCCAGGTCCCCGGCCTCGAACCGGGCGACCGCCGACTGCGACGTCCCCATGCGGGCGGCCACCTCCGTCTGGGACAGCCCCAGCTCCCGGCGCAGCGAGAGCAGCTGGCCGGACACCGAGCGGCGTCGCTCGGCCATCTCCTTGAAGCCGGGGAACACGGTCGGGTGCCGGCGCTCGCTCACGGTGCACGATTATCTCATATTTGATATAACGTCGAAAGCACCGAATCCGGAGCCCACACAGGAGCAGAAGAAGGAGCGCCGCCATGACCAACCTCGACCGCCAGCTGCGACAGGTCCTCGTACCCACGGTGATCGAGGAGGGGAACCGGGGCGACCGCGCCTTCGACATCTACTCGTCGCTGCTGCGCGAGCGGATCGTGTTCCTGGGCCAGGAGGTGGACGACCAGGTGGCCAACCTGATCATCTCCCAGATGCTGTTCCTCGAGGCGCAGAACAACGAGCGCGACATCTACCTCTACATCAACTCCCCCGGCGGCGTGGCCTACGCCGGCATGGCGATCTACGACGTCATGCAGCACGTCGAGCCCGACGTGTCCACCATCTGCTGCGGCATGGGCATGTCGGCGGCCGCCATGATCCTCGCCGGCGGAGCGGCCGGGAAGCGCTTCGCGCTGCCCAACGCGCGCATCATGATCCACCAGGGCTCGGCGGGCACCCGCGGGGCACCGTCGGACATGGAGATCCAGCTGCGCGAGGTGCTGGCGCTCACGCACCGGATGTCCGAGATCATCGCCCACCACACCGGCCGGCCGGTCGAGCAGGTGGCGCAGGACATCGACCGCGACCACTACATGACCGCCGAGGAGGCCCGGGACTACGGGATCATCGACGACATCATCCTGCCCCGGCGTGGGGTCGCCGCTCCCGGAGCGCGAGAACTACAGGTCGCCAGCGCCTGAGCACCCCGCGACCAGGGCCCGAGCCCGAGCCCGAGCCCGAGCCCGAGCCCGCCGGCCATCGGGCACGCCGCAAGCATCCCGGCTCGGCGCCCGTTAACCTTCCACGCACAAAAGGCGGGCCGGGGTGCCGGGACCCGCGCTCAAGGCGGCGAGGAGCGGGTGCAATGGGTGGGGACGAGCGGGACGTTCAGGCGGGCGCGGGCGGACGGTCAGGCCAGGACGAGCGGAAGGAGCCGGGTCAGCCGGCGCAATCTCCTGAAGGGCGGCTTGGCGCTCGGCGCGGGCGCCGCCGCCGGAGCGGGCCTTTCCTCGGCGGCGGGCGCGTCCATCGAGAAAGCGCTGTCGCTCGACGTCACGTCGAACCCGACGCTGAGCGACATCAAGCACATCGTGATCCTCATGCAGGAGAACCGATCCTTCGACCACTACTTCGGCCGGCTGTCGAGCGTCCGGGGCTTCTCCGACCCGAACGCCCTCCCCGGCGTGTTCCAACAGCGCGGGTATCAGCCCGGCGTCGGGGTGAGCGCGACCGGCTTCATGGAGCCGTTCCACCTCCAGATGCAGTTCCCGAAGAAGAACGGTGACTGCCACGAACGACATCACCCACGAGTGGGGGGCACAGCACCAGAGTTGGAACAACGGGGCCATGGACCAGTTCGTCAACGCGCACCTGGCCGGCGACGGGCTGAAGAACTTCTGCACCACCATGGGGTACTTCCAGCAGTCGGATCTGCCCTTCTACAACGCGCTGGCCAACAACTTCACCATCTGCGACGGCTACTTCTGCTCGGTGCTCGGGCCGACCGACCCGAACCGCGTCATGGCGCTCTCGGGCACCATCGACCCGGGCGGCACGGGCGGCGGGCCGGTGCTCGTCACGCAGACGACGGGCCGAGTCGGCCCAGGCGGGCAAGTTCACCTGGCCCACCATGCCCGAGGCGCTCCTCGATCACGGTGTGTCCTGGAAGGTCTACAACGACCCCACGGGCCTGGCCTTCTTCAACCCGCTCCCCTACTTCAAGGCGTACACCAACCCCACCACGACGCGCGGCGCCGCGCTGGCCGCCGGCGCACTGGCACAGAACTTCCCCGCGGGATTCGCGGCCGATGTCGCGGCCGGCACGCTGCCGTCGGTGAGCTGGATCCACGGGCCCATCGTCCAGTGCGAGCACCCCGCCACCGCGCCGCAGTGGGGCGAGAACCTCGTCAAGACCGTGCTCGACATCCTCACCGTCGAACCCGGCGGTGTGGGCGTCGACGCTGTTCATCCTCAACTACGACGAGAACGGCGGCTTCTTCGACCACGTGCCGCCGCCGACCGCGCCCGCCGGCACGCCGGGCGAGTTCCTGACGGTGAACCCGCTGCCCGCCACCGCAAGCGGCGTCGCGGGCCCGGTCGGCCTCGGCTTCCGGGTGCCGTGCATCCTCATGTCGCCCTTCACCCGCGGTGGGTTCCTCGCCAGCGACACGTTCGATCACACGTCGACGCTGCGCCTCATCGAGACCCGTTTCGGCGTGCCGGTGCCGAACCTGTCGGCCTGGCGCCGCGGCGTCACGGGCGACCTGACGACCGCGCTGGCCCTGGGTCGGCCGCCCATCAAGGCGAAGCCGTTGCTGCCGGGTGCGCCGCTGACCGAACCCCAGGTCGACGCCGAGGTCATCGCGAACGCGCTGCTCGGGACGTTCGACGACGACGGCATCCCGTACCCGCCACCGACCACGAACGCCATGCCGACGCAGCTGACGGCGCCCGTTCGCTCGGCCCCGCCGCACTAACGACCCGCAGCCGCCACGCGACGTTCACGCAACGTGCGGACGGGCCAATCGACGAGGGAAGATCTCCCGTAGGACTCGGCGGAGTCGGCGGGACAGCGCGGAAAGGCGACGGCGGACATGGGGCAACGGCGGACAGCACCTCAAGCACCTCAAACAGCGACGGCAATCCGATGACGGGCCGCCGCACCTACAGCCGCCGGTCGGTGCTGCGGGCCGGACTCGGTGCCGCCTCGGCCGCGGCCGCCGCGGGGGCCCTGGGGCAGTACGGGGCGGCCGGCGCCACGACGCCGGCGCTGCGCCGACCAGGGGCAGTGCCCTTCCCGTCGCTGCCGCTCGGCCGGTCGACCGGCGCGTTCCCCTTCGAGCACATCGTGCTCGTGATGCAGGAGAACCACTCGTTCGACAACTACCTCGGCATGTTGCCGGTGAGCGGCCAGCCGCTCGCCGACGGGTTCACCTTCAACGCCAAGGAGGAGCCCGTCAACTGGAACCCGATCGGCGACGAGCGGATGTACGTGTACCACCAGTCCGGTGCCATCGGCGCGCAGGACACGGGCAGCCAGTCGTGGAACGACTCGCACCTCCAGATCGACGGCGGCGCCATGGACGGCTTCGCCAACACGGGACCGGGGTCGATGGGCTACTCCACCGAGGACGACCTTCCCTTCTATTACTCGCTGGCCAAGACGTTCACCCTCGCCAACCGCTGGTTCTGCTCGGCGCCGGCGCAGACCTACCCGAACCGCCGCTTCTACATGGCGGGCACGGCGTCGGGCATCGTCTCGACCGACATCTCGAATGTCACGGTCAAGCCCGCGAACGGGACGATCTGGGACCAGTTGAGCAAGCACGGCGTCAGCTGGAAGAACTACTTCAGCGACGCGCCGACGACGGCCATCATCGTCGACACGATCCTGGAGCATCCGCTGCAACCTCGCCCCCATCGCCGAGTTCTTCCTCGATGCGGCGGCGGGCACGCTGCCCTCGGTCAGCCTCGTCGACTCCAACATGGGCGCCATCCAGGGCGAGATCCCGAGCGTCATCGGCATGCTCCCGGCACCGATCCCGACGTTCGCCGCGAAGCCCGACCTCGTTATCGAGACGACGTGCCAGTCCGAGGAGAACCCCGAGGACATCCAGCTGGGCGAGCAGTTCGTGGCCGCCGTCGTCAACGCCGTGATGTCGGGCCCCGCCTGGCACAAGACGCTGCTCGTGTGGCTCTACGACGAGCACGGCGGCTACTACGACCACGTGGCCCGCCGGCGGCCATCGCGCCCGACGCCATTGCGCCGGACATCGCCTCGAGCGACCAGCCCGGCGGGTACGACCTCTACGGCCCCCGGGTGCCGGTCGTCGTGGTCAGCCCGTACGCGAGGCCGGCGGCGGTGACCAACGTCGTGCACGACCACACGTCGGTGCTGGCGACGATCGAGCAGCAGTGGAACCTGCCGGCGCTCACCTATCGCGACGCCAACGCCGCCACGCTGGCCGACTTCCTCGACCCGTCGGCCATGAGCTTCCGCGAGCCGCCCACGCTGGCCAAGCCGGCGAACCCGCTCCCCGGGCTGCTCCAGGGCTACAAGGGTCAGCCCGTGCCGCCGGCGCCGTCGGCCACGGTGCCCGCCTGACGCTGCGCCTGAGCCTGCTCCTGACCCTGCGGCTGCTTCGCACGGCCGGTTGAGCGGCGCATAAGGTACGTGACACGGGCGTCAGGGAATCGCCAGAACCCCGGACGGCACCCGACGGGCCCGCAGGGCAGAAGGGGAGGACGCAATGCGCACTGAGGACATGATCCTGGTCAGCGTCGACGACCACGTCATCGAGCCGAGGGGGATGTTCGACGGGCTCCTGCCGAAGAAGTACCAGGACGCGGCCCCGAAGCTCATCCGGCGCGACGACGGCACCGACTACTGGTTCTACGACGGCAACGAGATCCCCAACGTCGGGCTCAACGCCGTGGTCGGCCGACCGCCCGAGGAGTACGGGATCGAGCCGATGTCGCTCGACGACATGCGCGTCGGTTGCTACGACGTGCACGAGCGGGTGCGGGACATGTCCGTCAACGGCGTGCTCGGCTCCATGTGCTTCCCCTCCTTCCCCCAGTTCTGCGGTCAGCTCTTCGCCCGGCGCGAGGACAAGGACGAGGCGCTCGCCATGGTCCGGGCCTACAACGACTGGCACATCGACAAGTGGTGCGGGGCCGAACCCGGGCGCTTCATCCCGCTGTCGATCCCGGTCATCTGGGACCCCGAGCTCGGGGCCGAGGAAGTGCGCCGGGTGGCCAAGAAGGGCTGCCACGCCGTGACCTTCTCGGAGAACCCCGAGAAGCTCGGCTGGCCCTCGCTGCACAACGCGCACTGGGACCCCTTCTGGACCGCCTGCGAAGACGAGGGCACCGTCGTCTGCATGCACCTCGGCTCGTCCTCGCAGATCCTGATGACCTCGATCGAGGCGCCGATCGACGTCATGATCAGCCTGCAGCCGATCAACATGGTGCAGGCGGCGGCCGACCTGATCTGGTCGCCCATCCTGCGCAAGTACAAGAACCTGCACTTCGCGTTGTCCGAAGGCGGGATCGGCTGGATCCCCTACGCCCTCGAGCGCATCGACTACGTCTACCAGCACCACCACAAGTGGACGGGCCAGGACTTCGGCGACCAGCTGCCGAGCCAGGTCTTCAAGGACCGCGTCATCACCTGCTTCATCGACGACGCCTTCGGCGTGCAGAACCGCCAGTACATGAACGTGGACAACATCACCTGGGAGTGCGACTACCCGCACTCGGACTCGACGTGGCCCCAGGCCCCCGAGGCCCTCATGAAGTATCTCGAGGGCGTGTCCGACGAGGACATCGACAAGATGACGCACGTCAACGCCATGAAGCACTTCAAGTTCGACCCGTTCAGCGTGCGGCCGCGCGAGAAGTGCACCGTCGGCGCCCTGCGGGCCGAAGCGGCCGACGTCGACACCTCGCTCGTCTCGCGGGCCCGCGGGCAGACGAAGACCAACGAGGAGGGCATCGTGAGCGTCGCCAGCTTCGCGACCCGACTCGGACAGGACAAGGACTGACGGACTGGGCACTGAGGGACTGACCGGACGCCGCGTCCGACACCCGACGCGTCCACCCGAGAAGTCCGTCGACCCTTCCCAGAGCGGGAGCACCACATGTCGATCGACTACGCCCTCGGTGACGACCACGTCGTCACCATCACCATCAACCGCCCCGAGGCGCGCAACTCCATGGACATGGAGCACTTCTTCCAATTGCGCAGTGCCTGGGACCGCTTCGGCGACGACGACGACGCCTACGTCGCCATCGTCACCGGTGTGGGCAAGGACTTCTGCGTCGGCGCCGACCTCAAGACCTACATCCCGCAGATCACCGAGCTGCAGAAGAAGATGAAGGCGGGCAGATCCCCGAGATCGACGGCTACCGCCTCGACGACGGGGTCAAGGCGGTGCTGCGCGGCACGAAGCTCTACAAGCCGATCATCGCCGCGGTCAACGGCACCTGCGTCGCCGGTGGCATGGAGATGCTCGGCGGGACCGACCTGCGGGTGGCCAGCGACACGGCGACCTTCGCGGTGATGGAGCCAAAGCGCGGGCTGTTCGCCGGCGGCGGCACGACCGTGCGCCTGCCCCGCCAGATCCCCTACCCCGCCGCCATGGAGTTCCTGCTGTGCGCCGACCAGATCCCGGCGCCGCGGGCGTACGAGATGGGCCTGCTCAACGAGGTCTGCCGGCCCGCGGACCTGATGGACCGGGCCTACGACTACGCGCACCGCATCACGGCCAACGGCCCCTTCGCCATCCGCAAGACCAAGGAGTCGGTGCTGCGCGGCCTGGCCACCGACATGAAGGAGGCCTACCGGATCGAGTCGGAGATCTCCGGCGAGGTCTTCAGCAGTGAGGACGCCAAGGAGGGGCCGCGCGCCTTCGCCGAGAAGCGGACGCCGAACTGGAAGAACCGCTGATCGTGCGTCGCTGAGGTTACGCTCCCGGCCTGGACGGGCCTGACCTCCGCACTCACTCCGAGCGCATCGCCTCGGCGGGAGCGACTCGGGCCGCCGACCACCCAGGAACGCCCGCGATCAGGTTGACCACGACCAGCACGGCCGGCACGAGGACGGCCAACGCCAGCAAGGGGACCACCGGTGGGCTCGCCGAGCCGATCTCCGTGGCGACGGTGCTCCAGGCCCATCGCCCGGCCGCCACGCCGGCGGGGAGCCCGATGACGAGCGCGGCCAGCCCGATGGAGGTCGCTTGCCACGCCACGACGCCGGCGACCTGACGGCGGACGAAGCCCACCGTCTTGAGGATGGCGAGGTCACGCCGGCGGCGACGGATCGACACGATGAGCGCGTTGCCGACCGTGGCCACGCCCAGCACGACCACCGAGCGCGGCGAGGACGAAGGGAAGGCGATCGACGTCCTGCAGGTTGATGACGTCCTCCGGCGGCACGTGACGCAGGACGTCGTGACCGAATTGACGCTGCAGGCTCGCCAGACCCGCGGCAGGGCTGACGCCGTTGGCGTAGCGGACGAAGAACAAGTTGAAGGACGACTGCGGGAGCCCGTTCTGTGGCTGCGGTTGGGCGTGGATAGCCGGGCCGTACACCCAGGCGCCGTCCCCCATCGCGTTGGTGAAGAGGTCGCCAACTGATGGCGCAACCATCTGCCCGACGACGTGCAGGGTCAACAGGCCCCTCGGAGTCGGCACCTGGACGTCCTGCCCGATGTGCCGGTGCAGCGTCTGCATCGTGTCGCTCGCCAGCACGATCTGATCCGGCCGGCGAGGCTCGTGCCCGGCGATCAGCGTGGGATGCACATCTCCTTTGAAGGAATCGAGCCCGATCAGGAAGTCGATGACGTGGTTGTCGATCACCGCCGTCCCCTGACTGGCGCCGGCGACGATGTCGATCGAGGAGTACCCGGCGACGTCCGGGTTCCGGGAGAGCAGAACGGCCTCCTGGGCCTCGTGATCGGACTGGTCGTTCGGGTTGCCCACCAGGACGTCCCAGTTCCAGCCCTGGGCGCGCGGGCTCGAGACCAGATGGTTCAAGCTGGCGGCGAAGGTGAGGGCGGCCGCCAGAGTCGCGAAACGGCGACGACCGCGGTCGACCAGACCGCTGGCGGTCGAGGCGGCGGTCCCGTTCCGGGACTCGAGGCCGAAGCGCATGCCAATGGACACGACGGGTGACGTGGCGCGGCCGAGCAGGCCCGAGGTCCACCCGGCGCGGGTTCTCCGATCGTCGACCTCGGAGGCCGTGGCGTGGCGGCTGACCCGGAGGGCCGGGACCAGCGCGCTCGAGCGTGACGAGCGTCACCAGGATCACGAAACCAAGGGCGAAGTAGGAGAGGTTGGCGTCGAACCCGGGGTGGATCTCGGCCTGCCGCGCCAACCCGACCGGCATGACCGGCGAGGCAGCAAACGCCACGGCCACGGCGAGAACGGCTCCGGCGACCCCGACGAGCGCGGCGAGCAGGAGCACGACGGCGACCACCTGGCCCCGGGCCGCACCGAGGGTGCGCAGCACGAGGTAGTCGCCCGCCTGGTTCTGAGTCTGGCGTCCGAGCGCCTGGCCGACGAACAAGATCGTGACCAGGGCAACGAGCAGTCCGAACGCGAGGAGCGCCGCGACGTCGAGATGGATGCCGCGCTCGGCGCTCGCCGCCGCCTGGCGCATCCCGTACACGTTGCCGGGGGACCCAGGGGTGACCGCCGACACCGATGCCCTTGCGACGCCCTGCTGGAACGCCTTCCAGTCGGCTGCGCCATGGTGGAGCCGCACGCCGACGAGGTTGACGTCGGGCACCTGCGATACGGGAACGCCGAGGCCCCGCGCCAGCTGCTGGAGGAAGGCGGGGGTGGTGTAGAGGTTGCGCTGGATCTCGTAGCTCACCCCCTGCCTGTCTACGAGCGGGAGCACCGCGTTGACGTCCTGGGGAAAGCGCACGATCCCGGTCACGTGGACCGGGTACGAGGGGCCGGCCGGACTGATCGGGGTGGCCGACGAGCTCGAGTTCAACGCCCCGCTGCTGACCTGTTCGTACGAATAGGCGTGCAGTCGGAGCGTCGTGCCCACATGCAAGTGGTCGCTCGAAGCCGCCAATTCGTTCACGGCCACCTCGGAGGGTTGGCGCGGATCAGGAAGGCGGCCGGCGACGACCATCGGACGGTCCACTGTCCGGTAGAGGTCGGGGTCGGCGTCGCCGATGACGTTGAGCTGGTCCGAATTGCGATTGGGATTGGCGCCGTTCTCGTCCGGCGTCAAGAAGAGGTACGGCGCACGAAAGTACGCCGCGACCTGGGGCAGGTCGACGATCTTTTTCTCTGCCGGCGCGAGGGCCAGTGAGTCCGCCGGACCTGGGGTCAGCGGCGGAGACGAGACGTTCCCGAAGAGGAATCCTCCGTCGTCGGGCAGAGCGTACGACAGGAACTGGGGAACGGCGGTATCCGTCCGCTGGGCCCCGGCGAGCGCGGCGATGCGCGCCCCCGCCGATGCCGACGACGATCGCCAGGACGGTCAGGCTTCGCCAGCGACTACGGAGCTCCGCCCTGGCCCGCAGCGAGATGAGGCTCATCGAGGACGCGTGCCCCGAACGCGACTGCAACACAAGGTCAATTCAGGCAGAGCCTGGCCTCGCCCTCCAAGGGTGCTGGCAGGTCGTCCGGCAGGGAAGGTGACTTCACCAGCGGTTGGCGAGGGCGCGATCGACCGGCGCTGTTCGTGGCTCTCGGTCATTGGGCGGGCGACAGCATCGCAGATCATCGAAACGATTTGGTGCAGGAGCCCAGGGGGACCGCGCTCCCGAGGTCGGAGTGCCGAGACCGGGCGGAGAATCGCCCCGTCATCGGCGGCGCAACCGAGCCGGGGCGCTCAGCCCCGCACGAGCGCGTAGACCATCGTCACCTGATCGGACTGGGTCTGGCTCCCGGGCTCGACGGGGACCGACGAGGCGGCATCACTCTGCGCGCCGTAGGCGAGGCCGGCAGCGCCCGGCGTCAGCAGGGCCGGCTGCGTGTTGTCGGTCAGCGAGCAGACCGGGCCCAGCTTCCGCCCCGCCGCCGAAGCCATGGCCCCGGCGTGCGCCACCGCCTGGTGCACCGCCTTGGTGCGCGCCTGGTCCTCGACCTGTGTGGGATCGGAGAAGGAGAAGCTGAGCGAGTTGATCGTGGCGGCGTTGCCGGTCGCGTTGACCACGGCGTCGAGCGCGTCGCCCGCCGTCTTGGTGTCGCGCAGTTTCGCCGTCACGGTATTGGTGACCGAGTAACCGGTCAGGGTCGGGACGCCCTTGGGGTAGACGTACTGCGGCGCCAGCGTGAGGCCGGTCGTCTGCACGTCGGCGTGGGCCACGCCCTTGCCGCCGAGGGCAAGGAGCGCCTGGTTCACCTCTGCGTTGTTCTGGCTGAGGGCGGCGGCGGAGGTGCCGGCCGTCGAGTTGAACCCGAACACCGCGGTGAGGAGGTCGGGTGTGCCCGAGGCTTGGCCGGTGCCCTGCACGGTGAGCCGGGGCCCGGACGAGCCGCAGCCCGCCGGGCCGGCGACGCTCGCACCGGCGCCGGCGCTGAGTGCGAGCCCGAGCCCGGTGCCGCCGACGACGAGCGCTCCGAGGGCCACCGCCGTGACGATGGTCCGGCCGTTTCGCCTGCCGGACCTCCGAGTGGCGGTGGTCGTCGGACTGTGGCGAGTCGTTGCCGTTGGACATCGTGCGACCTCCCGTGTGGGCGTGCACCTGCGGCACGCGTCACCAAGAAGGACGCCCGGCGGGCCAGTTTGGTTCGCGGTGGTGCCGGCGGGCGGACGGCGGCGGGCGAACGCCGGCGGACCGCCGCCGACGGCCGTCGGGTCAGCCCAGTGCGGCCAGCGCCTCCGGGTCGAGCGCGACGTCGACGGCGGCCAGATTCTGCTCCAGGTGCTCGAGCGAGGAGGTGCCCGGGATCAGCAGGACGTTGGGCGCAGCGTGGAGGAGCCATGCCAGCGCCACCTGCGCCGGCGTGGCGTCCAGGCGCTCCGCCACGTCCATGACCGCAGGATGGCGGAGCACCGGCTTGTCGGGAAAGAACGCCGAGCCCAAGGGGAAGTACGGCACGTACGGCACGCCGTCGGCAGCGCAGGCGTCGAACACCTCCTGGTCGGAGCGGTCGGCGACGCTGTAGGCGTTCTGGACGCAGGCGACCGGCGTGGCCGCCATCCCCCGGCGGTAGTCGTCGAGGGAGACCGTGCTCAGCCCGACCGCGCCGATCAGGCCCTCGTCGCGCAACGCGACCATGGCCGCCAGCTGCTCGTCGAAGGGCACCTCGTCCCCCGGATGACGGCGCAGGTTGACGATCGGCACCTGGTCGAGCCCGAGCGACGCCAGGTTGGCCTCCACGCCGGCACGCAGTTCTTCCGGTCGCTGTGCCGCCAACCACTGGCCCGTCTCGTCGCGCCGTGCGCCGACCTTGGAGACGATGACGAGGTCATCGGGATACGGATACAGGGCTTCGCGGATGAGGTCGTTGGCGACATTCGGGCCCGTAGAACTGCGCCGTGTCGATGTGGTTGACCCCGGCGTCGACCACGCGGCGCAGGATGGCCAGCGCGGTGGCCCGGTCCTTGGGGGGCCCGAACACGCCGGGCCCGGGGAGCTGCATGGCACCGAAGCCCATGCGGCGGACGGGTCGGCCCGCCAGGGTGGTGCGGGCCTCGGTATCAGTCATGGCGCCAGCTTGCCGTGCGCGGTGGCCTTCCGGTGCACTGCGGCGCGGCACTGCGTCGCCCCGGCGCAGCCGCCGCGACTCCTCTCAGGCGGCGGTGGTCCGCCGCAGGGCCCGCAGCGAGGGAAAGCCGACGATCAGGGTCTGCAGGCGCCAGCCCCGGGGCGACAGCCCGCGTCGGCGGGCCATTCGGCCGGCCACGAACGCCTCGGCGACGTGGATCACCGCGGTTGCGGCGAGCATGCCCTGGAGCGCTTCTTGGGGCGGCAGTTTGTCGCCGCTCATCTCGCCGGCCCGCTCGTAGGCGGAGCGGCTGAGCGCCAACCGCGCCAGGAGCACGATCCCCCCGTCGAGGAGCAGGAACCACAGCAGCGATGGGCGCACGACGCCCGACCTCTTCGACCTTGCCATGCGCACGTTCTAGTGATCTTCGCCCCGGCCGGCCAATCGCACCCGCTGCGGGCCGGCCGCCGCGGCCAGCTGCCCGCAGGCGGCATCGATGTCGGCGCCCCGGGTGACGCGGATCGTCGCGTTGACGCCCGCGGCGCGCAGCTCGTCGCGGAACGCCCGGACGCGGCCCGGCGACGAGCCCACCACGGCATAGCCCGGGGTCGGGTTGAGCGGGATCAGGTTGACGTGGGCGCCCAGCGGCCGTGCGAAGGCGGCCAACTCTGCTGCGTCCTGTGGGCGATCGTTGACGCCGTCGATCAGGGCCCATTCGATCGAGAGGCGCCGACCGCTCGCTTCGACGTACTCGGCGCACGCGGACGCCAGCTCGGCGAGCGGGTAGCGCCGGTTGATCGGGACGAGCTGGTTGCGCAACTCGTCGTTGGCCGCGTGCAGCGACACGGCCAGGTTCACCGGCAGGGACTCGCCGGCCAGCCGCCGGATGCCCGGCACCAGGCCGACGGTCGAGAGCGTGAGGTGCCGGGCCGACATACCCATCTCGCCGTGCAGCCGGCGCACCGCCGCCCAGACGCGGTCGTAGTTGGCGAGCGGCTCCCCCATCCCCATGAACACCACGTTCGACAGCCGGCGCGGCCGGGCGGCGCGCATGGCCACGGCGACCTGCTCGACGATCTCGCCCGGGGTGAGATGGCGCTGGAACCCGGCCTGGCCGGTGGCACAGAACTGGCAGGCCATGGCGCACCCCGCCTGCGTCGAGACGCACACCGTGACGCGGTCGGGATAGCGCATCAGGACGCTCTCGACGCGGGCATCGTCGGCCAGCGACCAGAGCCACTTGGTCGTCTCGCCGCCGTCTGCGCTGCGCTGCGCCACTTCTCGGAGCGCGGACGGCAGCGCCGTCTCGAGCCGCAGCCGCAGCGGCGCCGGGAGCTCGGTCATCTCCTCGGGTCGCTGCACGCGGACGTGGAGGCTCTCCCAGACCTGGCGGGCGCGGTAGGGCGGCTCGTCGGGCAGGAGCGCAGCCAGGTCTTCGGGTGTGACGTCGTAGGGCCCGGGCACGAATCCTCAGGCTAAGTCCTCAGCACTGCTCCCTCGGCACGCCCTGCTCCCACGGCGCGACGCCGATCGTCGAGCAGGGCCGGCCGGATCCGAAAACGACGTCGGTCGTCGATGCCAAACGGTCGTCGCCGGTTGGAGAATCGGGCCTTGGACCGGATCGACACTGACAGGGACGTCAGATACGGTCACCCCAGCACGCACCAGGGAGATCGATGAGCGACACCGACACGACCGCCGATCCGGTCGGCACCGACCTGATCCGACGGATCGAGGACGGCATCTGCTGGATCACCATCAACCGCCCCGACGCCGGCAACGCCTTGACCCAGTTCATGCGCGACCGGATCGCCGAATGGGTGCGCGACGCGTCATCCGACCTCTTCGTGCGGGCCGTGGTCATCACGGCGGCCGGCGACAAGGCCTTCTGCACCGGCGCGGACCTGCGCGGCGGGCGTCGGGCGCCCCGCCCCACGCCCGAGGACGCACCCGACAAGGTCGTGGGCGACGGCGCCCGCTTGATCATGGAGGGCTGGCAGGCCCTCGTCACGTCGATCCTCGACTGCGAGAAGCCGGTCGTCGCCGGCGTGAACGGCACCGCGGCGGGCGGCGGGATGCACCTGGCGCTGGCCTGTGACCTGGTCGTGATGGCCGAGGAGGCGAAGTTCGTGGAGGTGTTCGTCCGCCGCGGCATCGCGCCGGACGCGGGCGGGGCGTGGATCCTCACCCGGCTGGTCGGGATCCAGAAGGCCAAGGAGTTGTTCTTCTTCGGCGATGACGTCCCCGCCGCCGAGGCGCACCGCATCGGCCTCGTCAACCGGCTGGTACCACGGGCCGAGCTGCAGACGACCCTCGAGGAGATGGCGGGCCGGCTGGCCCAGGGGCCCACGAAGGCGATCTGGATCGCCAAGTGGCTCACCAACCGTGCCCTCGACGTCGACCGTGCCACCTCGCTCTCCGACGAGGCGATCGGCCAGGAGCTGGTCACCTACACGGCCGACTCGCAGGAGGGCATCGCCAGCTTCGTCGAGCGGCGGCCCGCCGAGTTCAAGGGCTGGTAACCCGACCCCTCACGGTGCCGCCGTCGTCGAGGTCGTCGAGCTCGATCCCGGCGCCGTCGTCGATGTCGCCCCGAGGTTCGTGGTCGTCGTCGCCGGACTGCCCCGACGTGCCGGGCGACGTGGTGGACGTGGTCGTCGACGTCGTGCCGGTCGTGCTCGTCGTCGACGGCGTCGTCGTCGAGGTGGAGGTCGGGGTCGAGGTCGAGGTCGTCGTGGTCGACGGCGTCGCCGGCGGGGCGTTGATGATGTTCGGCTTGTTCGCGATCAGCTCCACCGCGGTCACGAACCCCAGGGCGAGCACGAACACGATGGCTGCGGTGCCGGCGATGGTCTGCCAGCTGAACCTCCTCGGCCCGCGCCGGCCCGCCATACCCCCGCCGTCGAAGCGCCCGGGCGGCACCGGCGGCACCGCGATCGCCGTCGCCTCCAGGTGCTCGGTGGGCGGCGCATCGGCGGCGGCGGTGATCTCCAGGCGCTGGGTCGCATCCACCGGCGCCGCGGACGACTCCATTTCCGTCGTCTCGTCACCTGCGGCGGCGCTGCCCACCACCTCCGTGGGCGCCGACGACTCGACCGACGACGACCCACCCGCGGCCCCCGTCCCGCCGATCCGCCGCAGCAACGTGGAGGTCGAGCCCTCGGGTGCGCGCACGACCACCTGCTTGACCGCTTCCTGGCCGCGCTCGATCGACTGCGCCACCAGCGCGGTCCCGATGGTTGCGGCGGCGGAGCCGATGGCGACTCCGATGACCGTCCCGGTCACGCCGAAGAACGATGCGATCAGCGCCGCCAGCACCGCACCCACGACGGAGGCCAGGATCTGGCGGAACGAGAACTTCACGCCGGCGACGTGGGATCACCGAGGGCGGGTTCCACCGCCTTGGCGATGAATTGCCGGGCCGCAGAATCGAGCACCCAGTCGTGCCCGAAGCGGGCGACCGGCGCCGCAAAGCGCGACACGATCGCCAACGCCGTGTTCCCCGGGGCGAGCGAGCTGTGCAGGGTGGCGACGCACCCGCGTGCTCCGGAGTTGCCGTTGCGTCCCTCCGCTGCCTCCAACGTCAAGGTCGCGTCCCCCACCACGTCGCCGAGGACACGTGCCCGGACGATCTTCTGCTCCTCGACCTGGTCGATCACCACCCGGAACCGCACCAGATACGGCACCGGCGGCTGCACCATGCAGCGCCATTCGTCACCCACGGTCATGCCGCTGCGCCTCGAACTCGCGCAGCCAGGGCCACCACGACCGGTAGCGATCGACCCCGCAGATCAGCGACCAGACCTTCTCCGGCGCGAGCGGCAACTCGTAGCGGTGGACCGTCGTGATGGCACCCCGCACCTTGCGGCCATCCGCACCTCGCACCGTCCGCGCCGTCCGCGCCGTCCGCACCCGCCCCGCCGTCCGCGCTCACTCCCCCACCGCGCCGTCGATCAGTTCGCGGAAGAGGTCGGCATGGCCGTTGTGGCGGGCGTACTCCTCGATCATGTGGACCATGATCCAACGCAGCGAGATGGCGTCGCCGCCGGTCTTCGCCGCCAGCTGGTCCATGCTCTCGGCCCCGGCGACGATCTGGCGCGAGACCTCGCACTGGCGCTGGAACCGATCGACGTCCTCCATCGCCTTCGCCGGGACGAGGTCGTTCCAGTCGGCGTCGTCGTCGTCAGCCGTCGAGATCGGCTGCGGCGTCCTGGTGTCGGCGAAGACGCTCTCGAACCAGTGCCATTCGACGAAGGTCATGTGGCGCACGATGCCGAGCAGGCTGACCGGCGACGGAGGCACGCTTTGGCGCACCAGCGCGTCGCCGTCGAGCAGCTCGCACTTCCACAGCAACGTGGCGCGCTCGATAGTCCAGCCACGGCGGCAACATCGTGCGGTCGTCGCCCACCAACGGCGGCTCGGGACGGGTCACCGTGGGGAGCACCGGACCAGGATACCGGCGCAATCTCGGGCCGATCCGGCGCAGATAGCATGGCCAACGTGCGTGAACGCTGGCTTTCCGGGCGGGCCGTTGCGCTGCACGCCGGCCTGCTCGTGCTCGTCCCCGGTTGCGCCGTCGCCGCGTGGTGGCAGATCAACCGGGCCCAGGACGGCAACCAGCTGAGCTACCTGTACTCCGTGATGTGGCCGGTCTTCGGTCTCCTGGCGCTCATCTTCTGGTGGATGCTCATCCACACCGACTACGACACCGTCGGGCTCAAGGGCATGCGCCGGCAACAGGCAACGAGCGACGCCACGAGGCCGACGACCACTGCGGTGGCCACCTCGCCGGCTCCCTCACCCGTCGTCCCCGAGGTGGCACCCCATGCCGCCGACGGCGACGTCGAGCTCGCCGCCTACAACGCGCGCCTGGCCGAGCTCGCGGCGAAGGGACCCAAGACCTGGCGCCGCCGCGAGACGGTCGTCGTCCGCCGCCCGCAGTGAGGATCACCCAACGCGGCCTGGAAGGTGCGCTGTTCCGCTACCAGCTGATGGCAAACATCGTCGGCGTGCTCGTCATCCCGTTGTTCCTCTTCTTCCTCCTGCACCTCGGTGGCGCCGGGAGCTTCAAAATCGAGCTCGCCATCTTCGGCGTCGGCCATGGCTACCTCTACATCGTGTACCTGATCACCGCCGGCTTCCTGGCCCTCAAGGCGCGCCTCAACATCTTGTGGATGCTCTTGATGTTCGGCGCCGGTCTCATCCCGGGCGTCACCTTCCTCGTCGAGTGGCTCGTCGTGACGAAGAAGATCCAGCCCCTCCTGGCCGCGCGGACGGCCGAGACGCAATCGGGGGTCAGCCCAGCCGCTCGATGACCGTGCCGTTGGCCTGCCCGCCGCCCTCGCACATCGTCTGGTAGCCGTAGCGCCCGCCGGTCGCCTCCAACTGGTTGAGCAACGTCCCCATCAGTCGCACGCCGCTGGCCCCGAGCGGATGGCCGATGGCGATGGCGCCGCCCCGCGGGTTGAACCGCGCCATGTCGTAGGCGAACTCCTTCTGCCACATCAGGGCGATCGCCGCGAAGGCCTCGTTGCACTCCACGGCGTCGAACTGCTCGACGGTCATGCCCGAGCGCTTGAGGAGCTTGTGCGTCACCGGCACCGGCGCGGACAGCACGATGGCGGCATCCTCCGCCGCGACCGCGAAATGGACGAAGCGGGCGCGGATGGGCAGGCCCAGCTCCTCGGCGGTCGCCCGCTCGGCAATGAGCATCGCCGCCGCACCATCGGTGACCTGTGACGAATTGCCGGCCGTGATGCCGGGCGCCGTCTCGGGCTCCCAGCTCTGCGCGGGCGGGAGGGCGGCCAGTCCCTCGAGCGTGGAGGTGCGCCGGATGCCCTCGTCCGCCCGGAGGAATTCGCCGGTCAGGCTGCCGTCCTCGGCTTTGATCGGCACCGGGACGGCCTCTCGCTCGAAGTGGCCGTTGTCCCAGCTCTCGGCGGCGCGCCGGTGGGACTCGAGCGCATAGGCGTCCATCTCCTCCCGCGTGATGCCGTAGCGGTCGGCGAGCACCTGGCTCACGCGGAACTGGGTCCAGAGCCGGCCCTCGACATGCTCGAGGAACGACGGCGGGAAGGGCCCCGTGCCGCCCCGGGCGTTCGAGGCGAGGGGGACCCGGCTCATCACCTCGGCGCCGCACGCGACGACCAGGTCGTAGTGCCCCGCCGCCACGCCCGCCGCGCGCGAAATGGACGGCCTGCTGGGACGAGCCGCACTGGCGGTCGACCGTGGTGGCCGGCACGGTCTGGGGCAGCCCGGCCGACACCCAGCCGTTACGGGCGAGGTTGGTGCTCTGTTCGCCCACCTGGGTCACGCAGCCGGCGATGACGTCGTCGATGCGCTCGGGGTCGACCCCGGTGCGTTCGACCAACGTGGTCAAGGCGAACCCAAGGAGGTCCGCCGGATGCCAATTGGCCAACGACCCACCCCGCTTGCCGAACGTCGTCCGCACGACGTCGACGATGACTGGTTCTCTCATATCCATGCTGTCCTATCCTTCCGAGCCCGTCGGCCCGCGGCCTTCGGGAGAACCGGGGTCCGAGGCCCCGACGGCTCCGCTGGCCTCAGCGGCGCCCGTGGCGGCCGCCTGCTCGCGCCGGGCCATCAGCGTCTCGACCGCCGCGCTGGCACCCGACGGCTCGCCCTCGTACGCCACGCTGCCATGGTCGAGGACGACCGCCCAATTGGCCAGCTTGAGCGCCCGGTGCACCTGCTGTTCGACCACGACGAGCGCGGTGCCGTTGCGGTTGATCTCCTGGAGCCCTTCGTAGACCTGGTCGACGATGACCGGGGCCAGGCCCAGCGACAGCTCGTCGGCCACAAGCACCTTGGACGGCACGACGAGCACCTTGGCCAGCGACAGGAGCCGCTGTTGGCCGCCCGACAGGGTCCCGGCCAACTGCTTGCGCCGCTCGCCGAGGATCGGGAACGCGGTGTAGGCCCGCTCCAGGTTGGCCGACAACCTGCCGCGTCCGTCGCGTTGACGGAAGGCCAGCGTCAGGTTCTCCTCGACGGTCAGGCTCGAGAACACGCCCCGCCCCTCGACGACGTGCGCCATGCCGAGCCGGGCGATCTTGTAGGCGGGCAGGCCGGTCACGTCATGTCCGCAGAACATCACCCGCCCCGCCGACGCCGTGACGAGACCGGTCACCGTGCGTGCCACCGTCGACTTGCCGGCGCCGTTGGAACCGACGAGGGCCAGCACCCCGCCGGTCGGCACCCGGAACGACACGTTGAAGAGCGCGCGGTACGGCCCGTAGGAGGCGCTGACGTTCTGCAGCGAGAGCACGGCATCGCCGTCGTCGCCGTGCCGCTCCTCGACTCCGGTGTCGGCGGTGGTGGTCATGCCATCCCCATCTGGCCGAGGTAGGCGTGCCGGACGTTCGGGTCCGCCATGACCTCGTCGAAGCTGCCCTCGGCCAGCATCGCACCCAGGTCCATCACGATCGTCCGGTCGACCACCTCGCCCACCATGCTGAGGTCGTGCTCCACCAGGAGGACGGCCGTGCCGCGTTCGCGCTGGACGGTGCGCAGGACCGCCGCGACCTCGGCCGTCTCGCGGAGGTCCAGGCCCGAGGAGGGCTCGTCGGCCAGCAGGATCTTCGGCTCCGCCGCCAGCGCCCGCGCCAATTCGACCAGGCGGCAATTGCCGAGTCCCAGCGCGTTCACCGACGTGTCGGCCAGGTGCGTGATGCCGACGAGCTCGAGCGTCGCGGCCACCCGGTCTGTCTCGTCCTGGGTCGGCTTGCTCATGTTGAGCAGGTCGCGCCACAGTCGACCCTCACCCCGGCGTGCCCGCTCGGCCACCAAGAGGTGGTCGCGTACGGACATGTCGGTGAAGACTTCGACCTTCTGATAGGTACGCCCGATGCCGAGCCGAGCCCGCTTGTAGGTCGGCAGCCCGTTGAGTGGCGTTCCCGTCGAAGAGGATCTCGCCCATCTCGGGCCGGAGCTGCCCGCAGACGCAATTGAACAGCGTGGTCTTCCCCGCACCGTTCGGTCCCACCAAGCCCGACGCACTCGCCCGCGGCCATCTCGAAGGTGATGCTGTGGACGGCCTGGATCCCGCCGAAGGACTTGCACACGCCGCGCAGCGTGAGGAGCGGGTCGGCGTCAGCCATTGGCGTGTGAGGTCGAGAGGGTGCCGCCCGACACCTCCGGCGTGCCCTCGGTTGAAGAACAGTCGTTCGAAGCGCTGGTTCCAGCGGCGCTTCTGGTATTCGAGCACGCCCTCGGGGTGCGACGCGTAGGTCAGCGCACCGAAGGCGAAGAGCACGACCGTCAGGCTGGACGCGCCGATGCGAGCGGGCAGGACAGTGGTCAGGATCTGCTCGGTCACGAAGAACCCGACGCCCGCCTGGATGGCACCCTCCACGGTCGTCACGCTCGTCGTCACCACCAGCACGACGAGCACCAGCGAGAAATTGCGCATTCCAGTCGGTCGGGCTCACCACCTGCTGCTCCATGCTGTGCAGCAATCCCCCGACACCGGCGATGGCGCCCGACAACGCGAACACCATGATGCGTTGCCACGTCGGGTTCACCCCGAGGCCGGCGGTCGCGGTCTCACTTCCCCGCATGGCCGCCAGGTTGCGGCCGACCGTCCCCTTGCGCACCAACATGACGACGACGACAGCCACGACGAGGACGCCCAGCGAGAGCAGGAACATGGCATGACCGTCGAAGTTGAAGAAGGCACTCGTCCCGAGCCACTTGGCCTGGATGCTCAGCCCCTCCTGCCCACCCGTGATGGAGGTCGCGTTGAAGAAGGTCGCGTCGAAGAGCAGGGCCGCCGCGAGCGTCATCAACGCCAGGCCGAGTCCACGCAGCCGCAGCGACAGCAGCGCCAGGATGACGGCCACCGTCGCGGCGAGGGCCGCGCCCACCAGACCGCCGATGAGCAGGTTCAGACCCAGATGGTTCGCCAGCTGGGCCGCCGTGAAGGCCCCGACTCCGGCCAGCATGCCCTGGCACAGGGAGAGCTGGCCCGCCATCCCGGTGATGAGCGTGATGGAGAGGAGGACGATGGAGAGCGTCAGCCCGTTGTTGAAGACCGTGGCCCACGCATCGGGGATCCACGTGAGCATCGACACGCAGAAACCGGCAAAGACCACCCACCACAGCGGGCGGATGATCTTGTCCATGGTCGGGGCCCGGCTGGCCGCGGCAATCGGTGGTGGCGGCGGATCGATGGTGGCCAGCGGGTCACGGCTCGAGTCCAGGCTGCGCATCCCGGGCAGGATCAGCAATGCCGCCACGATGACCAAGAACGGGATCGACGGCACGACCGCCGCGTTCCAGAAGCTGTTGGGCGGGATGTAGCCCTGCAGCACCGTCGTGGCCACGCCGATGCCGATCCCGACGGCCGCGGCGATCGGCAGCGATCGCAACAGCGCCCACGCCGCGGCCGCGATCGCCGTCACCGTGAGCGTCACGTAGTTGTCCGAGGTGAACGCCCCGAAGATCGGCGCCAGGAGCACGCCGGCCAGGCTGGCCATGAAGCTCGAGACGATCCAGGCCACCGCGACCACGCCGTCGCCGTTGACCCCGTCGAGTTGCACCAGCCGGCGGCTTTCGACTGCGGCCCGCATCTGGAGGCCGAGGCTCGTGTAGCGCAGCAGGATGGTGAGCAGGACCAGGACGACGGCAGTGACCGAAATCGTCGAGAGGTAGATGCCGTTGATCGGCGTCCCCCACAGCGTGAAGTAGACGGTGTTGGGATCGAAGAACGGCAGGATGGTCGCCGTCGCATCCAGGTTCTGGGGCCCGAAGATCACCGGCAGCAGGCTCGGGATCCCGACGAGGAGCGCGAGGCTGCAGACCATCTTGCCGACCGTGTTGGAGTTGGCGATGTGCCGGAACAACAACCGGTCGAAGGCCCACCCCACGATCGGTCCCATCACGACGACCGTGACCAGGAACGCCTCGAAACCCGACCAACCCTGGTACTCGGTCAGGTACGTGAAGATGAACGCCGAGGCGAACGCCTGCGCGCCGAACGCGAAGTTGAAGACCCCGGTGGCCTGATAGGTCAGGCAGAGGCAGATGGCGACGAGCGCATAGGTGCAGCCGAACGGGACGCCCGGGAAGCGCGAATCCGAAGAACTGCTCCATGTGGGCGCCGCGACCCCCCGCTCCTACCTAGCCGTTCGTGACGCTCAGGCGGGACTCGGCGTGCCGGCCGGAAGCGGGTACACCGGTCCCTTCTTCGGGTTGATCGACTGGAAGCAGACGAAGACGTTCTTCCCCTTGTTCAGGGTCGGCACGTACTTGTTCCCCTGCACCTTGATGTACGCGCTGCAGTAGGGCGGCGCGTGGCCGCTGTGCCCGGCGTTCTTCCAGTTGACCGGAGCCTGCAACTGGCCCGCGGTGAAGGAGGTCAAGGAGTTGTCCGCCTTGATCACGTTGGCCTGGGTGAGGTTGTTGCCGGCCATCTTGACGCCCTGCACGAAGAGGGCGGCCGACTCCCACCCCTGGATCGCCACTTCGTCATAGACGTAGTTCGGCTCGTACTTCTTCATCTGGGTCACGTAGAGCTTCAGGCCCGGGTACTGGGACTGCGGGGCCGTGAAGGGCACGTGGGCAATGTTGAAGTAGATGCCCTGCATGAGGCTCTGGTTCTGGTTGAGCGTCTGGGCGTCATTGCCGTTGAACCACAGCTGCGTGATCTTCAGCCCGTACTGCTTGATCGCCCGGGCCATGGTGACGTTGCCCTGGACGTCCATGCAGCTGACCACCATGTTCGAACCGGCCTGCTTCATCCGCTGCACGTCGGTCGCCACGGTCGTGCCCGGGTAAGCCACCTTGAAATCCGGTGTAGCTGATGTTGTAGCCGGCGGCCTTCATCGTGGCCGCTTCGGACTGGCATGCGGCGGCCGACGCCGCGATGCCGTAGGCGACGAACGCGATGGAAGGCGACTTGGTCTTCTGCGAGACGTAGCCCACCGCCGGCGCACCGGCCGGGTAGTACTGCACCGACCCACCGGCGGCGAACAGGTTGGGCGGGCCCGCCCAGTTCCCGGTCACGTTGTAGCCGTAGGTCGGGATGCCCGACTGGACGAAGAGGTTGGGCGAGAAGAACGCCGTGCCGACGCCGGTGACGGCGAACACGTGGTCCTGGTTGATCAGGGTGTTGGCCAGCTGGTTGAACGTCGTCGGGCTCCCGCCGTCGTCGAGGGCGTACTTGTAGTCGATCTTGCGGCCGTTCACGCCACCCTGGGCGTTGATGTAGTTGAAGTACGCCTTCTCGCCGTAGATCAGCGAGCCGAAGTTCGACGCCAGCACACCCGGTCTGCGTCGAGATGGTCCCGACCGTGATGGAGTTCGACGTCACCCCCGGCGCGGTACTGGCCGACGCGGCGCCCGCTCCGCTCGCCGTCGAGATGACGATGCCCGATGGCCAAGGCGCCCCCGCGAGCACTGTCGCCATCGCCGCCTTGAACCCATGTCTCACTCGCATGCCGTCCCCTATCGTCCGTTGTGCATCCCCCCCGGGATGCCGGTCACTGTACTTGGAGGGCTTCACGCCCATTGCTCACCCCTTGCACTCAGAGAAAATCCTTCAGAAGAACCGTCGCCGGCCCGACGCCGTCGCTTTTCCGGCCACGATTGGCCCGATCGGCCCGTGCGCCACCGCCTCCTCCGCGTCAGCCCAGAAACAACCTCCGGCGATCGAAGTCTCTCAGTGCACGCACCTCGTCGCTCACGACGGCCGCCAGCTCCTCGATCTCGCGAGCAACATCGGGCTCATACCCGCAGCACGCCGTGAAGGCCCGGACCCGCTCTTCGAGACTGCCCTCGCCGGCCGGCACCGCGGTGATGCGCAACACGCCATCCGCCCGACGCAAGATGCCCTTGTCGGTCACGACGCTGGCCACGCGCTCGCCGGGCGAGGTGACGTAGGCCACCGTCTCGGGCAGCCGCTCCGGGCGGGCCAGCGTGACCACGACGCACGCCGTGGCCCGGCTGGCGACGTCGTTCGCGCCGCCCGAGCCGACGAGGAAGCGCCCCCCGGCGAGCTCGGTCGAGTTCAAGCATCCGTTGCGGTCGACCTCGGCCGCCCCGAGGCAGCCCACCGTGCGTCGTCCCGGGCCCGCCGATCACCATGCCGAGGACCGACGAGGCGTCCGAGAGGTACGGCGTGGAAGGGAAGACCCGCTGATTGAAGATGTACGGATCGGCCGGCGTCGGCTCGTACCCCCAGAGCCCGAGCTCGGCCGTCAGCACGACACGGCGGCCGGCGGCCCGCGCCCGGGCCACGGCGACCCAGGCGGCCAGGTTGGCGACGCCGGCCCCGGCGAGCACGGCGTCGGCACCGACCAGCGGCCGACGACCCGTTCCACCTCGCGGGCGCCGAAGGTGGCCGCGGTCTCCCACTGCGTGACCTCGGGATCCTCGACGATCGGCGTCGCAT
Source organism: uncultured Acidimicrobiaceae bacterium (assembly GCA_963769095.1). GTDB lineage: Bacteria > Actinomycetota > Acidimicrobiia > Acidimicrobiales > RAAP-2 > Bog-473. The sequence continues at coordinate 198,793 of CAVYKO010000007.1, read as the reverse complement.
CGGCGTCGGCCTTCCAGGACATGGGGTCGGAGCGGCCCTCGAGCCACGACAACTGCTCCTCGCCGACGCGGTCGAGATACTCCTCGTGCGTCGCCGGGCCCAGCACCCACTCCTCGACGTAGCGGTCGAACTCGTCGCGCCGCGCGGCCTCGGCCGCCGCGCTCCAGTGCGCGATGTCCTCGCCGTAGCTGCGCACCGGGAGGCCGGGTGCGTAGCAGCCGCCTGGGTGGGCGCCGTAGGGCGCCTCCACGACCGCCAGGACACGGTGGGCCGGGATGCGGACCCGGTGCCCGAGGCCCTCGACGTCGTCGAGGACACGCTCGACCGTCGCCACCACTCCCCTCCGGGCGGCCCACGCTCCCCACAGACCGTCGAGCAACGGTTCCGAGAACACGAGGTTGCCGGCCGGATCGGCCGCGGCGGCGTGCACCAATGCGACATCGGGGATGAGGGGCTCGAGCAACCCGAGCGGCCCGAACGGCGAGTCGACGACGGTGAACGCCTCGTTGTCGGCCATCGAGGACCCGGCGAGAGAGCCGGTGACCATCGCCGGCAGCCCCCGGGCCGCCGCCTCGAGGCGCTGACTCAGGCTGAGGATCGACCAGTGCTCGACTTCGACCTCGCCCGATTCGTAGGCCTGGCGGAAGATCGGATTCGGCGTGTAGGTCGGGAAGCTGTTGCCCGAGTATGCGGTCACGACCTTGCGGACCAGCCCACCCCGGAAGAACGCTCCCCCGAGCGCACCCAGGCTGGTCATGACCAACGTGAACCCCGGATCGGTGCCCCAGAACTGGCGCGCCAGCTCCCGGGCGCCCGCCGTCCAACGGCTGTGGCCCATCATCACCAGGACGGTGTCGCCGGGCCGGACGTTGCGTGCGATCGCCTCGTCCAGGGACGCCAGGACGGCTGCGTTCCGCGCCGAGGTCTCCGGGGTCACAAAACCGTCTTCGCGTCAGCTCGTGGTCCGAGAAAGTCCTGGTCATCCGTCAATTCTGGACGCTCCCAAACCTGACCACCGTGTCAGGTTAGCCATTTCGATCAGGCCCGGCACTACCATGCACCAGGCATGGGAGCGCCGCGAGTCCAGCGTGACCCGGCGACCGCGCCGAAGCGGCCGAGCCGCTCGGTGGCGGCGAAGAAAGCCAGCGCCTCCCGAGGTTCGGCGCGCTTTGCACCCTCGAAGTCACGGCCTCGCCCGACTCGCCTCGTCCAACGGGCCTCGCACGCCGCCCGGTGGCGACCTCGACGCGGTGGGCGCACCGGCGAGCAAACGGGTGCTGCGGAGCCAGGGACGCCGCACCATGCGCAAGTTGCTCGATGCGGCCATGGTCGCCTTCGACCAGCGGGGCTATCACGCCACCCGGGTCAACGACGTCTGCGAGATCGCGAAGACGTCGCACGGCACCTTCTACCTGTACTTCTCCAACAAGGAGGACCTGCTCCGCGCGCTCGTCACCGAAGCGGCCGGAGAGGCGCAGAGCCTCTACGACGCGCTGAACACGCTGCCCGCCGAGGGCGGCGCGCCGCAGTGGGACGACGTGTACCGCTGGGTCAAGGCCTTCTCGGAGCTCTGGCACCGTTACGCGCCGCTCTTCCGCGCCTGGACGGATCTCGGGTCGATCGATCCCGAACTGGTCGACATCATTCGCGAGACCTTCACCTCGATGTCCAGCGCCCTGTCCAAGCAGATCAGCCCCGACTCCTCGGGCCATGTCATCGACCCCGAGGTGGCCGGCATGGCCACACTCGCCATGCTCGATCGGTTCCACTACTTCCTCGAGTTCAGCGGCAAGCCGATCGACGAGGTCGCCCTCGGGACGATGACCACCATGGTGTACCGGGCGTTCGTCGACCCGAACGCCTGACCGACACCGGCCCTGCCGGCGGCCCACTGACGGAGCCGCCCGCTACGGAGCAGCCGGGAAGACGCGCTCGAAGATCGTGTCGACGCCCGAACCGTGAAGGGTCAGCCCGCCGTCCACCACGATGTTCTGGCCGGTGACGAAGCGCGCCAGGTCCGAGCACAAGAAGACCACGACGTCGGCCACGTCCTCGGGCTCGCCGACCCGCCCGACGGGCGTCCCCTTGACGAACCGTTCCTCCTGGTCCGGCATGTACTGGAACCACGGCGCCGTCATGGCCGTGCGGATCATGCCGGGCGAGACCGAGTTCACCCGGATGGAGGGCCCGTATTCCAAGGCGGCCGACGCCGTCAGCGCCGCCACGGCCGCCTTGCTGGCGGCGTAGGGACCCTCCCCCGCTGCCGGGCGCGTCCCGCTGATCGATGCGGTGCTCACGATCGACCCGCCGCCGCCCGCCAGCATGTGGGGCGCCGCGGCCCGGATGCCCGCCCAGACGCCGGTGAGGTTGACCCGGAGCACGCGCTCCCACTCGGCCGGGTCGATCTCGTGCAGCCGATTGAAGGCGGAGGTCCCGGCGTTGTTGTAGATGATCGACAGCCCACCGAGTTGCGCCGCCGCCTCGTCCACGGCGACGCGGACGGCCTCGGGGTCCCCCACGTCGACCCCGAACGCGAGCCCGTCGATCTCGTTCGCCACCGACTCGGCCGCGTCGGCGTTCAGGTCGACGACCGCCACGCGGGCGCCCTCTTCGGCCATGCGGCGACACGTCGCCCGACCGATGCCGGAACCGCCGCCGGTCACGACGGCCGCCCGACCTTCAAGCAGTCCCATCGTCGTCACCCCCTGCCGCCTGCTCGAGCCAGGGCGGCGTCTCGAACACGAGGGGCGTCTCGAGCTTCCTGATGAGCAACTCCTGGGCCATGCTCAGGTGCAGCGTGCCGTCCTCGCCGTGCATCGTCGCCCGGATGGCGGCCCGCCCACCGGCGTTGACCAGCGCATGGATGTCGAAGAGGTTCCATGCATCCGCTCGCGCCGGGCGGTGGAACCAGACGGCGTGGTCGAGGCTGGCGTCGGTGTGCGTGCCCCACGTGCCCAGGCTCAGTGGGCGAAACGACGCGCCGGTCATGTCCGAGAAGTACGTCAGCAGGCAGGCGTGGATGGCCGGATCGTCCGCCAACGGCTCCCTCGTGCGGAACCAGCAACGACGGGTCGACTCGAATGTCCCGTCCCCGCGCCGCTCCGTGGCACCGAGCTCGCGGATGTCGAAGGGGAACGGCGCCTCGAAGCCCTCGGTGTCCTTGGGCGTCGGCACGTCCGATGCCATCGGGAGCTGATACTCGTCGCCGTGCTTCGGGGACATGGAACGAACACGCCAGCCGGAAGGTGTCCTTGCCCTCCACCCGGCTGGTCACCTCGCGGGTGCTGAACGACCGCCCGTCGCGGACCCGCTCGACCGCGTGGGTCGCCGTGGCGCCGTTCGGGGTGGGACGAAGGAAGTAGCCGTGCAGCGAGTGCAGCTCGGTCCCACGCGGTGCCGTCTGCATGGCGGCGTGCAACGCCTGCGCGACGACCATCCCGCCGAAGGTCCGTTCCCCCATCCACCAGTCGGGGCTGGTCGTCGTGAACATTCGGGCGCCCCGCGTCGTCCGTGCCTGCCTCTCGGGCGGTGATCGCCTCGACCAGGTCGGCGACGCTGGCCGAGAAGACCTCAGCCTCTTCGGCGTCGTCAAGCTCCACGGCGCTCACCCGCCCCGGAAGAACCGCGTGCTCGCCCTCACGAGAGGACCACGTCGACGGACACGACCTCTGGCGGCCAGATCCACGCACCGATTGTCCTCGGCGTAGCGCAGTCCCTGCACATTGAACAAGCGCACCTCGTCCCCCTGGATCGGGAACGGGCCCCAGTGCCAGGTGCCCCGGTGCAGCACCAGCGGTTCGAGCGGCTCGATCCGAAAGGCGCGGATCAACGCAGCGTCGTCCGCCTCGGCGAACTCGGTGCTGGCCGGCGCCACCGCGATCACGGCGGGGACGTTGAGCGGCATGACCGACTGCGTGTGGGTGTCGTGCCGGTAGAGCATCTCGCAGCGCAATCCGTTGCCGGTCTCGGGAACCTCGCTGCGGGCGTGGCCGATGAGATTGACGTGTGCGTCGTCCCATTCGAAGGTCATGCGATGTTCGCCGTCCTGCGGGTCGGTGTCGGCGACGGGCAGCCAGCCGAACGGCGCCCACGCGTCATCGCTCAGTGGCTCGGCAACCACGGCTCGTCTTCCGGACTCGTCTGTCGACATCTCTCGCTCTCGATGGTTTCGCCGCCACGGCCCACGGCGATGCGCCCCCGGGGCCCCACCGCCTAACCTGACACCGGAGTCAGTCTAGGAAAACTTGGGAGGCCCTCAGGATGGACGTGCGCAGCATTGAGGCCAAGGCGCCGGTCGTAGAGCACAACGGCACCGTTCCGGTTTGGTGGATGATCGAGTCCCGAGAGTTCAAGGACATCACAGACGGTGGCTTCCTCGAACTGGTCAATGAGTTCGAGGTCCCGGGCGGCGGATTGGTCGACCCCCACTCCCACCCGACTCACGAGTTCTATTACGTGATGAACGGCAAGGGCACCATGACCATCGACGGTGAGGACCGTGAGATCTCGCAGGGCGATCTCGTCTACATCCCGCCCAACAAGGTGCACTCCCTGCGCCCGATCAGCGACAACGCCCCGATCCACTGCTTCTGCTTCGCCATAGGAATGAAGGGCGCCGGTCCGATCAACTACACGACGCACTAGGTGGGTCGTGTCCTCGTCACCCGCCCCCTGATCGAGGGCGGGACCGACCCGCTGACGGAGGCCGGCCACGAGATCGTCATGCCGCCGAGCCCCTCCGACACCGTCCGAACTGGTCTCGCTGGCGGCGGACTTCGACGGCATCGTGAGCCATCTCACCGACCGCATCGACGCCGCCGTGCTCGAGTCCGGGAGCGGAGGGCAGGCTGCGGGTGGTGGCCAATGCCGCCGTGGGCTACGACAACATCGACGTCACCCGAGCCGACGAGCTCGGCATCACCGTGTGCAACACGCCGGGGGTGCTCGATGACACCACCGCCGACCTGGCATTCCTCCTGATTCTCGCCGCCACCAGGCTGGCCACCGATGCCGAGCGGGACCTGCGGGAGGGACGCTGGCAGGGCTGGGGATTCGGAGACCATCTCGCCCGCGACGTGCATGGCATGACGCTCGGACTGGTCGGATTCGGTCGCATCGGTCGAGCGGTCGCCCAGCGGGCGGCAGGGCTTCGACATGGAGATCATCCACACGGCCCGACACGACACCGGACTGGGCGGCTTCGTCCCGACGCTGACGGAATTGCTCGAGCGCTCGGACATCGTCGAGCCTGCATGTTCCACTGACCGAGTCGACCCGACATCTCATCGGCGCGGCGGAACTGGCCGTCATGAAGCCGACCGCGGTGCTCATCAATACCGCCCGGGGGCCGGTGGTCGACGAAAATGCCCTGGCCGATGCCCTCGAGGCCGGCAAGCTCTACGCCGCGGGCCTTGATGTCTTCGACGGCGAGCCGAACGTGAACCCCCGGTTGCTCGCGGCACCCCGGGCGACGTTGTTGCCGCATATCGGGAGCGCCACCATCGGCACGCGGACCCGCATGTCACGGCTTGCCTGCCAGGGCGTCGCCGACGTGCTCGCTGGCCGGACGCCCGGCACACACCGTCCACCCCTCCAAGTAGCACCCGACTCTTCAGAAGAGGCCGACCGTTCTCCTCGGTTCCCCGACCCCGCCGGTCAACCGAAAAAGTCGGGGGATACGATCGACTCCTCGATCGGAGTCGTCCCCGGAGTTGAGGAGGTGGCCGTGCAGGCGGTCAGGGGATTCGTTGTTACCGCGCTCTCGACGGTGATGGCACTGGGACTCTTCGCGCTTCTCCCCGTTGCGACGACCCCCGGCGGAGCCTGCCGCCACTCCACAGTGGGAGACCACTGCGACCTACACCCCGCTTCCCAATGTCCGCGCTGTCTCCTGTGCGGTCTCGTCGACCACCTGCGTCGCGGTCGGTGACGACGGCGGAAACTATGCGTCCATCATCGTGTCGAACAACGGTGGGTCCACCTGGACGGACGCAACCGTCCCCGCCGGGGTAACAACGCTTTCGACGGTGTCGTGTCCTTCGTCGTCAATCTGTTACGCCGGAGGAGGCTCCGGCATCTTGAAGTCATCCAACGGCGGGTCCACGTGGCTTGTCGAAGACGCGACCTTTCATGCCGTCAGTCGATCTCCTGCTTTCAGTTACTGATCAGTGCACGGCCGTAGGCGGTGCTCACGATCATCGGAACCACCGATGGGATCGACTTGGACTGCCGCAAGTGACACCCGTCGGGTTGGACTCCCTGTCGAGTGTCTCTTGCCCGAGCTCGGGTACGTGCGTCGCCGTGGGTGTCGCGTCGACTCCGACCAGGCGATTGTGGGCTACGCGAAGCGGAGTGCTTGGAGCGACCCTGATCCAACCGGCCGTTCTGTCTCTTACCTGCGATCTCCTGCGCCACAACGATGAACTGTGTGGCGTCTGGCATTGCCGCTGGCGGAGATCCAACGTCACTTACAAGCAACAATCCGTGGATCATCCACCGCATTGGACGGCACCCAGTTCCATTCCAAGCGGCGGAGTAGTGAACTCTGCTTTCATGTCCCGTCGAGACGACATGCATCGGAGTTGGTACCAACCTCGACTCTTCTTCTTACGCCATCGGCACGTCCGACGATGGCGCTCATTGGAGTCTGCAGTCCGCTCCCGACGACGCACTGGACCTCACGGGAATCTCTTGTTCGACGTTTCTCGAATTGCGTGGCCGTAGGAGACAGCGGGAACACGGGGACGGGCTCCACGCTCATTTCCACGTCGACCACGGGTGGCTTGTCTTGGACTGGAGGACTCGCTCCCCGTCAGGTACGGAGCCCTGAATTCTATCTCTTGTCCAACCACCTCTGACTGCTTCTTCGGTGGGGATTGACGTTGTCGTATTCTCCCAGAACGCCGGATTTGCATGGCATCGTCAAGTCCTTCCGACTCAGGTCAGCGGCCTCAACGGAATCTCCTGCGAATCCACGTCCGACTGCATTGCGGTTGGATTTCGGGATCTTCGGAACTCCCGTAGTGATCGGAACCACGGACGGAGGCTCGGAGTTGGACGAAGCAAGCTGTCCCGACCAGAAGTAGGCCTTCTCACTGGATGTCTCCTGTTCGAGTAGCTCCGACTGTCAGGCCGTCAGCAACTTCGACTCGTCGGCTTGAGCTCCGAGCATCATCGGGACCACCAACGGTGGCGCGTCATGGACGCGGGAGGCCTCACCCTCCACGGTGCGAACTTCACCGGCATCGCATGCGCCGACTCGTCGCATTGCACAGCGATCGGCTCATCGTCTCCGGGTCCAGGAGCCGCGATTCTCGCGACGGCTGAATGGCGGGTGGGTCGTGGACCGCCACAATCCGTTCCCAGTGGATACACGGGCCCTCTCGATGGTATCGACTGCCCCAGCGACACCGTCTGCTTCGCCGTCGGATCGCACGCCATAGGCACGACAAACGGCGGAGCGAACTGGTTGGATCTTGGTGCGCCGGCCAGTGGTACGACGCTCGCCGGCATCAGCTGCATCAGTTCGACGTCCTGTACTGCAGTCGGGCGGTAGCGAGCATCGTCACCACGACCAATGGCGGGACGAGCTGGAGTGTGTCGAGCGCACCAGCCGGAGTACGCGCGCTTGAACGGCATGTCGTGTGCAAGCCCCGTCAATTGTGTCGCCGTCGGCGTTGGCTCCAACTTCGGGGGGACGATCGAAACCCTTTCGGCCCCACCAAGTGTGACAACAACAAATCTTGCGATCGGCACGATCGGTGTTCCGTACTCGAGTTCTCTCGAAGCGACCGGCGGCTTGTCCCCCTACTCGTGGGACGTGAGCGCTGGGGCACTGCCGCCCGGGCTCCATCTCGACCCTGGCGGCAGCATCAGCGGCATCCCGACCATTTCGGGCGAGTACCCCGTGACGTTCAGAGTGACCGATTCGAATCAACTGGTTGGCGAAGCGCAATTGACCGTCGCCATTCGGCCGCTCAGTGCACCCGGGTACTGGGAGGTCGCCAGCGACGGAGGGATCTTCAGCTACGGAGGGGCTCAGTTCTACGGCTCCACTGGTGGCATACACCTCAACGCACCCATCATCGGCATGGCAGCGACGCCCGACGCGGGCGGGTATTGGCTGTTGGCATCGGACGGTGGCATCTTCAGCTTCGGAGACGCCGTCTTCTACGGATCGACCGGCGGCACGCCCCTCAACGCTCCCATCGTTGGTATGACGCCTACTCCCGACGGCGCCGGCTATTGGCTCGTCGCGTCAGACGGCGGCATCTTCTCCTACGGCGATGCGGGGTTCTACGGATCCACCGGCGGCATGGCCCTGGACAAGCCGATCGTGGGCATGGCCACGACGATCGACGGGCGTGGCTACTGGCTCGTCGCCTCGGACGGTGGAATTTTCGCCTACGGCGATGCGACCTTCCAGGGATCCACCGGTGGCCTGCCCCTGCAGAAGCCCATCGTTGCGATGACCGCGGCACCCGATGGGGGTGGCTACTGGCTGGTGGCCTCCGATGGCGGCATCTTCAGCTTCGGGGACGTCGGCTACTTCGGCTCGATGGGCGGTCTGCCGCTCAGCGCGCCGATCATCGGGATGGACCGCACCGCCGACGGACTGGGTTATTGGATGGTCGCCCGTGACGGCGGGATCTTCAGTTTCGGGGACGCGGGCTTCTTCGGGTCGGCCGGCGGGCTCCCTCTGAATCAACCCATCGTCGGCATCGCCGCGATTCAGTCGCTCTGAGTCGCGGCGCCCGGCGACGAAGCGCTGGGGCTCTGGGCCGACAACCAGTCGCACCACTCGTCGACGCCTTCGCCCGTACGCGCGCTGGTCATGATCACCCGCACGGACGGGTTCACCGAGGTCAGGTTCGTCAAGAACGCGTCGAGGTCGAAGTCAAGATGTGGCAGGAGATCAACCTTGTTCACTGCGACGACGTCCACCGCCCTGAACATCACCGGATACTTCAGTGGCTTCTCCTCACCTTCGGTAACCGAGAACACCATGGCTCTGGCGTGCTCGCCAACCCGGAATTCCGCCGGGCACACCAAGTTGCCCACGTTTTCGATGATGAGGAGGTCGAGCTCCATCAGAGGTAGGCGATCGATGCCGGAGCGAACCATGACCGCGTCGAGATGACATTCGCCACCGAACCCTGCGCTCGTGTTCACCACGGAGATCGCAGCAGCGCCGCACCCCTCGAGCTGATCGGCGTCAAGCGTGGTCGCGATGTCGCCTTCGAGGACGCCGATACGCAACGAGCCAGTCAGACGCTGCAGCGTTCTGCGCAGCAGTGTCGTCTTGCCGGCGCCGGGTGACGACATGAGGTTGACGGCGCGGACGCCGGCCGTCGCGAAGCGTTTCCCGTTGTCGTCCGCCACCCGGTCGTTCTCGGACAGCAGATCCTCGAGGATGGTGATCCTCGTATGTCCTGTCTCCGTGTAGCCGGAATGATCGCCGACGTCATGACTGGCTCGACTCGGGTCTTGATCGTGATCGTGATCGTGCTCGTGGTGGTGGCCGCGACGTGCAGATGATCGTGTGTCGTGCCGTCAGCGTGGATGTGGAAGCGGCCCACGGCTACGCGTCCACCAAATCGATCGACACGACCCGGAGCTCCTCACCGCTGAGCAACCTGACTTCGAAGCTGCCACACGAGCCGCACGCCAGGATCGGCAGGTCGAGGGTGGTGCGAGCGGCGCAGTCGGAACACTCGACCACGGCGGGCACCTCCTCAACCACCAAGTCGGCGTCAGTCAGCTCATCGGCCGTCGTGGTCGCCACGACCTCCCAACTGAATTGGAGCGCATCGGGCACGACCTGGCGCAGGTGACCGATCTCCACGGTCACCTGCGACACCGAGCGGCCGTCCGCGTGGCGGGCCGCCGCATTGGCGATCGCACTGCAGATCGACAGTTCGTGCATCGCTTACACCTCGAGTCGGAGCATATCGAGCGCGGCCGACGCCGACGCTGGTCAGGTCGGAACGAACTCCTCGACGTGACCGAGAAGTGGTGTCGGTCCATCAGAGGAAGGAACTCGATCCGGGACGGGCTGGAGAACGATCCGCTCCTCGACCCGCGCCAGGCGCCAGTACGCCAGGGCCACCACCCAGGTCACGACGAACACACCGACGATGACGAACCCGGCGGTGTTGATGTTGAACCCGCGGACGAAGTTCCAGAAGGGTGAGCTGAGGTTGGCCTCCTGGGCGATCAGGCCGAGGATCTCGATCGTGCCGACGAAGAACGCCACTGCGACGGAGAGCGCCGTGATCGTGAGGTTGTAGAAGACCTTGCGCACGGGGTTGGCGAAGGCCCAGTCGTAGGCAAAGTTCATGAAACAGCCGTCGAGGGTGTCGAACAGGCACATGCCGGCGGCGAAGAGGACCGGCAAGGCGAGGATGGCGTAAATGGGCAGGCCCCCCACGACGGCCGAACCGGCCAGGACGAGCAGTCCCACTTCGGTGGCCGTGTCGAAGCCGAGGCCGAAGAGCACGCCGACCGGGTACATCTTCCAAGAGGTGTCGATCCGCCTGGAGTAGCCGCCCAGAATCCGGTTCATGAGGCCGCGGTTGTTGAGCTGGCGCTCCAGCTCGGCCGCGTCGTAGCGGCCCGATCCCATTTGCCGGTAGAGACGGAAGATCGAGACCAGGACGAACAGGTTGACCAGCGCGATCAGGTAGAGGAACGTCCCCGAGACGGACGTGCCGATGATGTTCGTGGCGGCGTGAAGGCCAGAGGACTGCTGGCTGACCTGGAGATTCAGGGCGCGGATCCCGAAATTCAGGACGAGGGCGAGGACGAGCACCACGCTCGAGTGGCCAAGCGAGAACGAGAAGCCGACACCAAGGGGGCGCTTGCCCTCGGCGACCAGCTTCCGGGTCGTGTTGTCGATCGCCGCGATGTGGTCGGCGTCGAACGCGTGGCGCATGCCGAGCGTGTACGCAAGCACCCCGGTCCCGAACCCGAAGACCTTCGTCTGCGAGGCGTGGAGATGACCGCTGCCGAGCGCTGCCGCCAGCAACGACCAGCCGATCACGTTCAACGCCACGACGACGGCCGCCATCCCGCCCAGACGGATCCCTTCTTGCCGGGTGAGCCGCCAGCGGCCGCCCCTGGGGAGGCCGGGCGTGGTCGCGCTCAACGCCATCGGACCTCCCTTTTCGGCCTTGTCGGCGCATGGTCGCTCAGCTGGTGCGGGCGTCGGATGCGGCTGCCGGCGCCCGTTCCTGGCACTGTAAGGGTTAATGCGACAAGCTCGCAATAGGTTTCGAGGGCGGCCAGCCCGGTGGGGATCGACCGGATGCGGCGCCGGTACGATCGCAACGTGAGTCGGCGAACTCCGACCCAACCCGAGGTGCCAGCCCATGCGGGCACGCTCGAAGACGCGCTCGACGTGGTGCGCCAGCACGGCGGCCGCGTGACGTCGTCGAGGCGGATCCTCCTTCGGGTGCTCTTCAGCTCGTCAGGACATCGCACCGCCGAAGAGCTGGCCGCCGAGGTGCAGGACGAGGCACCCGACATCCACATCTCGACCATCTACCGCAACCTCGACGAGCTCGAGCGCCTGGGTGTGGTGGTGCACTCCCATTTCGGACATGGTCCGGCCACCTACCACCTCGCCACCTCGGTGCACGGCCACTTCGTCTGCGAGGAGTGCGGCACGCTGATCGAGGTCCCCGACTCCATGTTCTCCGGACTCGCCAAGCAGGCCGTTGCTCGATTCGGCTTCACCATCGACCCGCATCACTTCGCCATGCTGGGAAGGTGCGCCGACTGCGCCAGGCCGTAGCCCGGACCTCCCGGACCGGGATGATGCCGCGAGCCGAGCCGCCGAGCCGCCGGGCCGAACGAGTCCTAGGATGGCGACACGGGGCAAGACCGGTCGGGGGCTTCATGCGTCAAGCCGATGACAGAGTGGGCGCGCTGCCGCCACAGGCCAGGCCGGAAGCCCTCCTCTCCGTGGTCGTCGACCTGACCGATGACGCCGTGATCTGCTGCGACGCCATCTCGACGGTCACGTTCTTCAGCGACAGCGCCGAAAGGCTGTTCGGCCGCCCGTCGGCGGAGATCCTCGGACGATCGGTGCGCAGCCTCTTCCCTGTGCATCTGGCCGACGAAATGGACCGGCTGTTCGCGACCGTGGCGGCCGGAGAGCGCATCCGGCACTTCGAGTCCGAGATCGTCCGACCCGACGGCTTGCCGACGCCCGTCTCCCTCTCGCTGGCCGCGTTTCCCGGCGAGGTCGGCGCGACGGAGGCGACGGCAAGCAGGGGCGGGGGCGGGTGGGTGATGGTGGCGCGCGACGTCACGGAGCAGCATCTCGCCCAGGCCACGATGGCCGAGATCGACGCCCGGCTCGAAGAAGGCGAAGCGCTGTCGCACGTGGGCAGCTGGCTCTGGGACCTGCGCACGGGTGCGGTGCAATGGAGCCTGGAGTTCCACCGGATCCACGACGTCGATCCCCTCGACTTCGCCGGGACGTTCGAGGCCTACATGGATCTCATCGTCTCGGCCGATCGGGACATGGTGCAACAGGCGATGGCGCGATCGGTACGCGGGTCGAGGCCGCTCGATCTGGAGTACCGCATTCTCGACGCCGATGACAAGCCCCGCATGATCAGGGTCATCGCGAATCCGACGGTGGGCTCCGACGGCAACGCGGTCGGACTGCGGGGAATCGGCCACGACGTCACCGATCAAGCGGGCCAGCGCCCGGCCGAGGGCCAGGCCTGACCCCGCAGTTCAGTCGTCGACCCGTTGGGCCTCGGCCTGCAGCCGGACGCGTACGTCCGGGAAGATCCGCAGCATCAGCATCGTGGGCGACGGCACCGCGAAGTCCCTGATGTCGAAGACCTGCTCGCCGCTGATGACGATCCGGTCCTCCGAAATCGACTCCACACACACCGTGCCCTCGGCGATGCGAGAGATGCCGTGGAACGTGAGCTCTCCGCGCAGCCGGTATCGCGCACCCTGGGTGGGTTCGCATTCCCGGAGCTCGACCCTTGCCGTCGGGAACCGCCGCGAGTCGATGCGCCGCTGCAGCTCGGCGTCGTAGAGCTTGTTCCCCGAGCTGAAGGCCGTCACGTCGACGGTGAGCGAGCCGGTCGGCGCGACGTCGGTGCGCACCACGCCGTCGACGAGGACGGCCGAGACCGATCCTTCGACCCCGATGGTGCCGAACGAGATCGGACCCACGGTCGAACGGGCGTCGATGAGGACGGCCGAGCGCGCAGGGTCGATGACGAAGCGGCTCATCGCCGCCCCGCCAGCGGCCACCTCGTCGTCGGAAGCGGCCGGATCGCTCCTCGACAGGACCGCAGCGTCGGCGTCATCGGCCCCTTCGTCGGCGCCGCCGTCGAGAGAGATCAGTCGCCGGCGGACCTTCGAGGTGGTCGACACCGACGACCACCCCAGCTCGAGGTCGGGGGCCCAGCCACTTTCGACCTCTGAGAGCAGGGCATCCATCCGACCCGTGGCCTGATACCGGCGGATCACCTCGCCCAGGTGGGCATGCTCTTCGCGGATGACGCCCATCCAGACGCGGAGAATCCGTTCGCCGATGGGCGTGACGGCGTAGACCCGCCGCGCCGAGGCGGCCTGGTCAGGCTCGGCGGCCACCTCGACGAGGCCGTCCTCTTCGAGCGCGGCCAGTGCCCGGTAGACGGCGGGCCGGTCGACGTGCCCGAACTGCAGCTCGCGCAGGCGGGCCACGAGCCCGTAGCCGTAGCCCGGGTGCTCCGAGAGCAACAGCAGTATCGCCGGCAGCATGAAGCGGCGCGGCGGTGCCAGCCCGAACCGCGCGACGCCTTCGGTTGCCGGCGCCCCCTCAGCCTGCGGTTCGGTGGTCATGGCTGCTGAGCATCCTCATACCCAGTGTCTGGGGCGTCAACCGACTCGATCTGGGTACCCGAATGAGGGGTTCCGCACGGTCCAGCTCCGTAAAAAGAGTCCGATCGGAGGACAAAGGGTGCAAAAGACACTCATTTACACCGGACCGTCTTGGGCTGAAACTGCAGGCAGCCGCGCAACCCCACGCGGCCCACGACCGGGGAGGCAACCTTGACGGCGACAGAAACCGACGAGGCACTCGTCCATGTCCTCTGGATCAACGCCGGTCTGAGCTGCGACGGTGACTCCGTCGCCCTGACCGCAGCGACGCAACCGAGCATCGAGGAGATCGCCCTGGGCGCCCTGCCGGGCCTGCCCAAGATCGCGGTGCACTGGCCGCTGATCGACTTCGAGTGCGGGCCGGTCGGCGGGGCCGACGACTTCATCGAGTGGTTCTTCAAGGCGGACCGGGGCGAGCTCGACCCCTTCGTCCTGGTCGTCGAGGGTTCGATCCCCAACGAGGCCATCAAGAAAGAGGGTTACTGGTGCGGCTTCGGGAACAACCCCGACACCGACCAGCCCATGACCACGAGCGAGTGGCTCGACCGGCTGGCGCCGAAGGCGTTGGTGGTGCTCGCCGCCGGCACCTGTGCCTGCTACGGCGGCATCCACGCCATGGCGGGCAACCCGACCGGTGCGATGGGCGTGCCCGACTATCTCGGGTGGGGCTGGACGTCGAAGGCCGGCATCCCCATCGTGTGCGTGCCCGGCTGCCCCACCCACCCCGACAACCTGTCGGAGACGATCCTCTACCTGCTGTATCAGGCGACCGGCCAGGCGCCGATGATCCCGCTCGACGACTCGTTGCGGCCGCAGTGGCTGTTCGGCGCCACGGTGCACGAAGGCTGCGACCGGGCGGGCTACTACGAGCAGGGCGACTTCGCCACCGAGTACGGGTCACCCAAGTGCATCGTCAAACTCGGCTGCTGGGGACCGGTGGTCAAGTGCAACGTGCCCAAACGCGGCTGGGTGAACGGGGTCGGTGGCTGCCCCAATGTCGGCGGCATCTGCATCGGCTGCACGATGCCGGGCTTCCCCGACAAGTTCATGCCGTTCATGGACGAGCCCCCCGGAGCGCGGGTCTCGACCATGGCGAGCGGCCTCTACGGCAACGCCATCCGCGGACTGCGGAAGATCACGCTGCACACACTGGACGACGAGCCCAAGTGGCGCACGCCGAACGGTGAACTGACGACCGGCTACAAGAAAGCCTGGAGGTAGCGGCATGGCAACGACTTCCGTTTCGAAATCGAAGAAGTTCACCGAGGACGCCAACGGCCTGGTCGAGATGTCCTGGGACCCGATCACGCGGATCGTGGGCAGCCTCGGCATCTACACGAAGATCGACTTCGGCAAGGGCAAGGTGGCGGAGTGCCACAGCACGTCGTCCATCTTCCGCGGCTACAGCATCTTCATGAAGGGCAAGGACCCGCGGGACGCGCACTTCATCACCAGCCGCATCTGCGGCATCTGCGGCGACAACCACGCGACCTGTTCCTGCTACACGCAGAACATGGCGTACGGCGTGCGCCCGCCGGCGCTGGGCGAGACGATCGTCAACCTGGGTGAGGCTGCCGAGTACATGTTCGACCACAACATCTTCCAGGAGAACCTGGTCGGGGTCGACTTCTGCGAGAAGATGGTGGCCGAGACGAACCCCGGCGTGCTCGAGCAGGCCAACCGGACAGAGGCCCCGCACGCGTCGATGCACGGGTACAAGACGATCGGCGACATCATGCGGTCGCTCAACCCGTTCTCGGGCGAGTTCTACCGCGAGGCGCTGCAGGTCAGCCGCTACACGCGCGAGATGTTCTGCCTGATGGAGGGGCGCCACGTCCACCCGTCGACCCTGTACCCCGGAGGCGTGGGGACGACGGCGACGATCCAGCTGTTCACCGACTACTACACCCGGCTGATGCGCTACGTGGAGTTCATGAAGCGGGTCGTGCCGATGCACGACGACCTGTTCGACTTCTTCTACGAGGCGATGCCGGGCTACGAGGAAGTGGGGCGGCGGCGCATCCTCCTCGGGTGCTGGGGCGCGTTCCAGGACCCCGACGTCTGCAACTTCGACTACAAGGACATGACGGCGTGGGGACGGGCCATGGGCGTGACCCCGGGCGTCGTGGTCGACGGGAAGCTGGTCACCAACGACCTGGTCGACATCAACCTCGGCATCCGCATCCTTCTCGGGCACTCCTTCTACGACGACTGGGAGGGCCAGGAGATGTTCGTGACCCGGGACCCGCTGGGGAACCCGGTCGACCGCCGGCACCCCTGGAACCAGCACACCAACCCGCAGCCCCAGAAGCGCGACTTCGACGGCAACTACAGCTGGGTCATGGCGCCGCGCTGGTTCGACGGCAAGGACCACCTGGCGCTCGACACCGGGGGCGGCCCGCTCGCCCGGCTGTGGTCGACGGCCCTGTCGGGCCTGGTGCACACGGACCACCTCGACGCGACGGGCAGCAGCGTGAAGATCCACCTGCCCAAGTCCGCCCTGGTCGGACCCGTGGACTTCGAGTGGAAGATCCCCAAGTGGTCCAACACCCTCGAGCGGGACCGGGCCCGGACCTACTTCCAGGCCTACGCGGCGGCGGCGGCGTTGGACTTCATCGAGCGGGCGCTCTCCGAGGTGCGCGCCGGGAAGACCAAGACGTGGGAGCCCTTCGACGTGCCCGACGAGGGCATCGGGTGCGGCTTCACCGAGGCCGTCCGCGGCGTGCTGTCGCACCACATGGTCATCAAGGGCGGGAAGATCGCCAACTACCACCCGTACCCGCCGACACCGTGGAACGCCAACCCGCGGGACAGCTACGGGACGCCCGGGCCCTACGAGGATGCCGTGATCGACACGCCCATCTTCGAGGAGAACACCAGGGAGAATTTCAAGGGCATCGACATCATGCGGGCCGTGCGCAGCTTCGACCCGTGCCTGCCCTGCGGCGTGCACATGTATCTCGGACAGGGCAAGGTGTTGCGGAAGCTGCATACGCCCACGCAGGTCGCCGGCGCCGACGACCTGATCACCTGACCTCGCCTGAGCCGACCCGGAGCACTGAGCACACCGCCGAACGCAGGGAGCGATGCCCGAACCCCAGAACCTCCGACAAAGTGGTGAACGGATAGAGCAGGCTCTGACCGAGCTGCAGCAGAGCGCGGACCCGCGCACGCTCAACCTGGCCGAGGAGGTGCTGCGCCTGGTCTCCGAGCTCTACGGGGCGGGGTTGGCGCGTGTCCTCGACATCGTCCGGGAGCGGGCACCCGAGCTGCTCGACGAGCTGGCGTCCGACGAGCTGGTCGCCAGCCTTCTGCTGGTGCAGGGCCTGCACCCCGACTCCGCTCGAGGCGCGGGTCCAGGAGGCGCTGGCTGCGGTGCGCCCGTTCCTCGGCCAGCACGGCGGCGACGTCGAGCTGCTGGCCATCGACGACGAGCTCGGCGCGGTGAAGATCCGGCTCCTCGGGAGTTGCGACGGCTGTCCGTCCTCCGCCGCCACGCTGCAAGGCGCCGTCGAGGTCGCCATCGTGGAGAAGGCGCCCGAGGTGACGCGCATCGTGGTCGAGGAGAGCGCCCCGGCTGCGCCGGCGAACGGGAACGGAAACGGGGTCGGGGTCGGGGTCGGCGGCGACGGGTCGGTGCCCATCACCCTCGGGACCAAGCCGATGTACGACGAGTGTCCCGCCGAGGTGTCGGACGTGGCACAGGTGTCGAACGGGTCGAAGGTGTCGAGAGTGTCGACGGTGCCCGCCCGATGAGCGACCCGCTCTCGGTGCTGCAGCGCATCCGGGAGACCACGCCGCGGCCGATCGAGCAGGCCGAGGAGGCGTGCGAGCTCTGTGCGGAGCCGATCCCGCCCGAGCACCAGCACCTGGTGGACCTGCGCTCGCGGACGCTGTTGTGCGCCTGCCGAGGGTGCTTCCTCCTGTTCGAGTCGGAGGGCGCCGGGGGCGACCACTTCCGCAGCGTGCCCGAGCGCTACGTGGCGTTCGAGGACTTCGAGCTGTCGCCGGCCCAGTGGGACAGCCTGCAGATCCCCGTGAGCGTCGCGTTCTTCTTCATGAATTCGTCGCTCGGGCGCATCGCCGCCTTCTACCCGGGACCGGCCGGCGCCACCGAGTCGGAGCTCCCGCTCGACACCTGGGCCGACGTCGTCGGAGCCAACCCGCTGCTCGGCTCCATGCGGCCCGACGTCGAGGCCTTCCTCGTACGTGCCGGGTCGAGCCTGGGCGGGCGGAGCCGCGGTGGCGCCGGCGGCGCCGGCGGCGAGGGGGCGCCGGCGCCGGGTCCGAGTGCTACATCGTCCCGATCGACGCGTGCTACGAGCTGGTCGGCCACCTGCGACTGCTCTGGCGCGGCTTCGACGGCGGCAGCGAGGCGAACCGCAAGCTGGACGACTTCTTCGCCGGCGTCCGGGAGCGGGCGAGGCCGCGGTGACGGACCTGCGCTTCGAGGTGCTCGACGCCCGGACCGAGCGGCATGCGGCCGTACCGACGATCGCGTTCCGCGTGCGGATCGAGGAGGCGGACCACCAACGGGTGCACGCCGTGGCACTGCGCTGCCAGGTCCGCATCGAGCCGCAGCGGCGGCGCTACAGCGAGGCGGAGGAGGAGAAGCTCTACGAGCTCTTCGGTGAGACGCCGCAGTGGGGCAACTCGCTGCGGCCGTTCCCGTGGACGCACGTCGCGACGACGCTCGGCGGGTTCGACGGCACGACCGAGTTCGACCTGCCGGTGGAGTGCACGTACGACTTCGAGGTCGCCGCCGCGAAGTACCTGCACGCACTCGGCGACGGCGAGATCCCGCTCATCCTCCTGTTCTCGGGGACCGTCTTCACGAAGGGCACGTCGGGCTTCGCGGCGGCGCCGCTGTCGTGGTCGTCCGAGGCGTCCTACCGGCTGCCCGTTGCCGTCTGGCGCAGCACGATGGACGCCTACTACCCCGGCAGCGCGTTCATCCGCCTTCGAGCGCGACACGCTCGACGAGCTGCAGCGCTTCAAGTCCCGGCGCGGCCTTCCGACCTGGGACCAGGCGTTCGCGCAACTGCTCAAGGAGGCCGAGGAGGGGCGGCCGTGACGACCCTGCCCCGCACCGAGCCCACGACCGACCGCTTCGCCACGGCACGCGCCGTCGCGGACGCGGTGCTCTACGAGGGGTACGTGCTGTACCCGTATCGAGCGTCGTCGCGCAAGAACCAGGTGCGCTTCCAGTGGGGCGTGCTCATGCCACGCTCCTACTGCGAGGCCGACCCGTCGGAGCGTTGGTCTGGCCCGCACCGAGTGCCTCGTCGACACCCGCGGGCGGGACGAGAGCAGCGACCCGACGCTGCACGTGCGGGTGCGCTGCCTGCAGACGCAGCGGCGCCGGGTCGAGGCCCTGGTCGCGGCCGACACGTACGAGGCGGTCGACGCCCTCGAGGTCGACGGCACCCGCCACGTCGAGTGGGACGAGGCCATCGACCGTGTCGTCGACCTCCCACCGCTCGACCTGGCCGCGGGAGCACTGTCCACCACGGCGGAGCACGCCTTCGCGCTCGAGGGCGGGTCGGAGACGGAGGTCCTGCGGGCGGCCGACGGTTCCGCCCCGGGACGGTTCGTGCGGGAGCGGCTTCGCGGTGGACGGCCGGGTGCGCGTGGCCGTGGACCCGGTGCCGGCCGGCGGAGGCCTCGCCAAGGTGACGGTGACGGTCGAGAACGTCACGCCGTGGCAGACCGACGCCGAGACCGCTCGGGCCGACGTGGTGGCCTCGAGCCTCGTCGCCGTGCACACGATGCTCGTCGCCGACGGCGCGACGTTCGTCTCGCTCCTCGACCCGCCGGACGACGCGGCCGAGGCAGCCAAGGACTGCCGGAGTGACGGCACCTACCCCGTCCTCGTCGGTGACGAGACGGTCGTGCTGTCCTCGCCGATCATCCTCTACGACCACCCCGAGGTGGCCGAGCAGAGCCCCGGCGACCTGTACGACGCCACCGAGATCGACGAGATCCTGGCGCTGCGCGTGATGACGCTGACCGACGAGGAGAAGGCGGAGGCACGCGGGACCGACCCGCGCTCGGCCGCCATCATCGACCGCTGCGACGCGCTCGTCCCCCGAGGCCATGGGGCGCCTGCACGGGCAGATGCGCGCGGTGGAACCGGACTGGCCGACGCTCACCACGCCGGGACTGGGCGACGGCGAGGGCGACGGGCGAGGCGGGAACCCCGCGAACGGAGTCCGGCGGCGCACCGTGGTGGGACCCGGCCGCGGACGCCTCGGTCGACCCATGGCGCGACACCGTGGTCGTGGATGGCGTCGAGCTCGGCCAGGGCTCTCCCGTGCGCCTGCATCCCTCGGGGCGATCCGATGCGCAGGACATGTTCCTCGACGGCCGCTGCGGCACGGTGGCCGGCGTCTTCGCCGACGTCGACGGCGGGTTCCATCTCGCCGTCACGCTCGACGACGACCCGGCGGCGGACGAGCTGGTCTGGCAGGGCCGCTACCTGTACTTCCACCCCGAGGAAGTCGAGCCCCTCCCCACACCGGTCGGCGGCGAGGAGGAGCGGACGGCGATCGGGCGCACCCTGGTGGCCGGCATCGGCAACGTCTTCCTCTCCGACGACGCGTTCGGCGTCGAGGTCGCCCACCGGCTGGCCGACCGCACCCTGCCCGAGGGCGTCCGGGTCGAGGACTACGGGATCCGGGGCATCCACCTGGCGTACGAGCTGCTCGAGGGCTACGAGACACTGCGTCCTGGTCGACGCCGTGCCGATGGGCGAGCCGCCGGGGACGCTCGCCGTGATCGAACCCGAGACGACGGTCGCGACCGGAGACGGCGCCGCGGACGCCGGCCCCGTCGGTCGACGCCCACACGATGAGCCCCGACGTCGTCCTGGCCACGCTGGCTCGACTCGGCGGCACGGTCGGCCGCATCGTCATCGTCGGCTGCCAGCCCGCCGAGCTCGACGAGGGCATGGGACTGTCGCCGGCCGTGGCGGCGGCGGTCGACGCCGCCGCCGACCTCTGTGTCGAGGTGCTCGAGGGTCTCACGGGCACCGCGGCGCACCGCCGCCACCCGCACCACGTCACCACCAACCGCAACCTGCCGAAGGGGGTATCCAGAGATGATGCGTCGATTCGTTGCTTCACTGGTCCTGGCCGCGGTGGCCGGGCTCGTCATCAAGTCGCTGCCCGACATCGCCCGCTACATCAAGATGCGGGAGATGTGAGATGGACATCGTCGGCTATGTGTTCCTCGGGCTGCTCGCGTTGGCCATCGTCGTGGCCGTGGTCTTCCTCGCCGCGTCGGCGCCCGACATCGCCCGTTACCTGCGCATCAGGCGGATGTAGGGACCTCGGGTGACCCGCTACTCCATCGTGCCGGACCGGTCCCAGGTGTGGATCGAGGCCCGGTCCAACGTGCACCCCATCCACTCGGCCACGAGCGGCCTCGAGGGGTTCGTCGAGCTCGAGCTCGAGCCGTCGGGCACCGTGGACCTGGCCAACGCGCCGGTCGGCCGGTTGTCGCTCGACGTCGAGCGGCTGAAGTCGGGCAACCGGCTGGAGGACCGCGAGATGCAAAAGCGCATCGACGCCAAGCGGTACCCCCGCATCGAGGGCGTGCTGGACGCGATGATGGGCAACGGCTCGGAGGGGAGCTATCGGGTCAGCGGGGACGTCACCTTCCGCGGCGTGTCGCGACGTCACGAGGACCTGATGGAGGTGACCAAGGTCGACGAGCGCACGATCCGGTTGGCCGGCAGCTCGCGCTTCGACATCCGCGAGTTCGGGATGGAACCGCCCAAGGTGCTGCTGTTGAAGGTCGAGCCCGAGGTGGACATCCGCGTCGAGATCTTCGCGGTCAAGGACGACTAGGAGGAGAGCGCCATGTGCCTGGGCATCCCCGGCCAGCTGCAACAGATCTCCGGAGAGAACCCCCACTTGGCCCGCGTGGAGGTGTCGGGCGTCACGCGGATCGTGAACGTCGGGTTGCTCGAGGACGAGGCCCTGGCACCCGGGGACTGGGTCCTCATCCACGTGGGCTTCGCCATGTCGAAGATCGACGAGGACGAGGCGGCGTTGGCCCTCGCCTCGTTGCAGCTGATGGGGCGGGCCTACGAGGAAGAGCTGGACTCGTTCTGGGATTCGCGCATCACGAGTGAGACAGGAGGCAGGTGATGGGAGTGATCATCGGCGTGCTCATCGGGTACGCCATGGGAAGCAAGGCCGGGCCCGACGCCTGGGCCGAGCTCGAGGACGCGTGGCACACCATCTACACGTCCGAGGAGGTGCGGGACCTGGTGGCGGGCGGCGCTGACATCGTCCGCCAGGTCGTCGAGCGGCGGGCCGAGATCGTCGCCGGCATCATGGGCGCACCCGACCGCGACCGGCCCCGACTGCGCCCGGTGGCCTAGGCGCGGCCGGTGCGCTTCGTCGACGAGTATCGGGACCCGACGGCGGCCCGGGCGCTGGTGGCCCAGATCACGACCCTGGCCGGTGACGACTCGTTCAAATTCATGGAGGTGTGCGGCGGGCACACGCACACCATCTACCGCCACGGGATCGAGCACGTCCTGCCGTCCAACGTCGAGTTGGTGCACGGCCCGGGCTGTCCCGTCTGCGTCATCCCGATGGGCCGCGTCGACGACGCCATGGCGGTGGCGGCCGAGCCCGGGGTGATCTTCACCTCCTTCGGCGACATGATGCGCGTCCCGGGCAGCCGGGGCAACCTGCTCCAGGCGAAGGCCGACGGGGCCGACGTCCGCTTCGTGTACTCCCCGCTCGACGCGCTGCGCATCGCCTCGGAGCACCCCGACCGCAACGTGGTGTTCTTCGCCGTCGGGTTCGAGACGACCGCGCCGTCGACCGCGCTCACCCTGCTCGAAGCCCGGGCGCGCGGCGTGACGAATTTCTTCGTCTTCTCCAACCACGTCACCATCGTCCCCCCGCTGCGGGCCATCCTCGAGTCGCCCGACCTCCGGCTCGACGGCTTCCTCGGCCCGGGCCACGTCTCGACCGTCGTGGGGCAACGGCCCTACCGTTTCGTGCCGGCCGAGTACGGGCTGCCGCTCGTCACCGCCGGCTTCGAGCCGCTCGACATCCTCCACGCCATCGCGATGCTGCTCACGCAGATCCGGGAGGGGCGCTGCGAGATCGAGAACCAGTACTCCCGCGTCGTGCGCGACGGCGGGAACCCGCGGGCCCTCGCCGTTCTGGCCGAGGTGTTCGAGCTGCGCCCGCACTTCGAATGGCGCGGCCTCGGGTTCATTGCGCAGAGCGGCCTCAAGCTGCGGCCCGAGTTCGCCGCCTTCGACGCGGAACTGCACTTCCCGATCCCCAACGTCAGGGTGGCGGACCCCAAGGCCTGCCAGTGCGGCGAGGTGCTGAAGGGCGTCATCAAGCCCTGGGAGTGCAAGGTGTTCGGGACCGCCTGCACCCCCGAGACCCCGATCGGCACCTGCATGGTGTCCTCCGAGGGCGCGTGCGCGGCGTACTACAACTTCGGGCGGATGCACCGCGAGGCGGCGGTGACCCTGGGGCGGCGGGGCGGTCCGGGCGCGTGACCCGCCTGGCCACGCCGGCGACGGTCCGCCTCCGTCTCCGCGTGACCGGACTGGTCCAGGGCGTCGGCTTCCGGCCCCATGTGCACCGCATCGCCAGCAGCCTCGGCCTGGCCGGGCACGTCGGCAACGACACCGAGGGCGTCTTCGCCGAGGTCGAAGGGCCCCTGGCCGCGCTCGACGAATTCCTGGCCCGCCTCGTGGCCGAGGCGCCCGGGCCCGCCCGCATCGACGAGCTCGGGAGCGAGCGGATCCCGGTCACCGGCGCCAGCGGGTTCGCCATCGTGGCGAGCCGCGGCACCGCGGGCGCCCGGACCTTCGTGTCGCCCGACATCGCGACGTGCGACGACTGCCTGGCCGAGCTGTTCGACCCGGCGGACCGGCGGGCCCGCTACCCGTTCATCAACTGCACCCATTGCGGGCCGCGCTTCACCATCACGCTCCGCCTGCCCTACGACCGCCCGCACACCACCATGCGCGGCTTCGCCATGTGCGAGGACTGCGCGTCCGAGTACCACGACCCGGCCGACCGCCGGTTCCACGCCCAGCCCGTCGCCTGCGCACGCTGCGGGCCGCAGCTGTGGTTCGAGCCCGGTCCCGACGACCGCACCCGCCGCATCACCGGCTCCGACGCCGCCGCTCGCCGCCACGCAGGCGGCACTCGCCCGCGGCGAGATCGTCGCCGTGAAAGGGCTGGGCGGCTATCACCTGGCCTGCGACGCCCGTGCCGATGCGGCGGTCGAGCGGCTGCGCCGGCGCAAGCAGCGCATGGAGAAGCCCTTCGCCGTGATGGTGCGCGACCTGCCGGCCGCCGCCGCGCTGGGCGACCTCGACGAGGCGGAGTGCCGGCTCCTCGTCTCGGCGCAGCGCCCGATCGTGCTCGTGCGCCGTCGCCGCGACGCCCCCGTCTCCGCCCTCGTGGCGCCCGGCAACCCGCGCCTCGGCCTGCTGTTGCCGTACACGCCGCTGCACCATCTGCTCTTCGCCCCGGTGCCCGGCGCGGGCCCCGACGTCGTGGTGCCCGACGCGCTGGTCATGACCAGCGGCAATCTGACCGACGAGCCGATCTGCTTCGAGGACGACGACGCACGGGCCCGGCTCGGGGCCATCGCCGACGCCTGGCTCGTGCACGACCGGCCCATCCACGTCCCCTGCGACGACTCCGTGCTCCAGGTCGACCCCGACACCGGCGACGAGCTCCCGCTGCGCCGCTCGCGGGGTACGCGCCGCTGCCGGTCCGGCTCCCGTTCGCCGGCCCGCCGACCCTCGCCGTCGGCGGCGAGCTGAAGAACACGTTCTGCCTGGCGGCGGGACGCGATGCGTTCATGAGCCAGCACATCGGCGACATGGGCAGCCTCGAGACGTGGGCCGCCTTCGAACGCGCCACCGGCCAGCTCGCCGGGCTCTACGACATTCGCGCCACGCAGGTCGCGGCGGACCCGCACCCGGGCTACCAGACCCGGCGCTGGGCCGAGGACGCCGCCGACGGCCACGGGCGCGCACCTGGCCGAGGTCCAGCACCACCATGCCCACGTCGTGTCGGTCATGGCCGAACACGGCGTGGCGTCCGACGCCCGCGTGATCGGGATGGCCTTCGACGGCACCGGCTACGGCACCGACGGCACGATCTGGGGCGGCGAGGTCCTCGTGGCCGGGTACGGCGACTTCGAGCGCCTCGCCTTCCTCCGCCCGGTGCCGTTGCCCGGCGGGGACGCCGCGATCCGCCGGCCGTGCCGGGTCGCGCTGGCCCACCTGTGGGCGGCGGGCATCGAGTGGTCGGACGACCTGGCGCCGGTGGCCGCCGTCTCGGCCGACGAGCGCGCCGTCCTGGAGCGCCAGCTCGCCCGCGGCGTGGGGTGCGTCCCGACCAGCAGCATGGGCCGCCTGTTCGACGCGGTGAGCTCCCTGCTCGATCTTCGCCACGACGCCGCCTACGAGGCCCAGGCCGCCATGGAGCTGCAGTGGGCGGCCGAGGCCGCGCTGGCCCGTGACCCGGGCGCGGCCCCCGCCTACCGCTTCGGGGTCTCGGGCGCCCTGTTGGACCCTGCGCCGGTCCTGCGTGCGCTCGTCGACGATCGGCGCGCCGGCGTCCACACGGGCGCGCTGGCCGCCGGGTTCCATGCTGCCGTGGCGCGGCTCATCGGCGAGGCAGCCGAGGTGGCACGCCGACGCACGGGCATCGACGTCGTCGCGTTGAGCGGTGGCGTCTTCCAGAACGCGCTCCTGCTCTCGTTGGCCCGCCGGGAGCTCGCGGCGCGGCACCTGCGGGTGCTCAGCCACCGCCAGGTCCCGCCGAACGACGGGGGGCTCGCCCTCGGGCAGGCCGCGGTCGCCGCCTACCGCGGCGCCCACGCCGGCGGCGCAGACCCGACCGGGATCGGGGGCATAGTGGCCTTCGTGGACGATGCCAGCCGAACCGAGCCACCGGTGCCGCACTGAGCGACGCGCCGGCCGAGGACCTGGCGATCGCCGCGCTCGCCCTGGCCCGCCGCTTCGCGGCCGGGGCGACCATGTGGTGCGTCGCGCCGCGCTGGCCGAGCCACGCCCGCCATGTCGCCGTCGAGTTCGTCCACCCCGTCATCGTGGGCAAGCGCGCGCTGCCCGGCGTGTTCGTCGAGGCGGCGGCCGCGGCCCAGACCGTGCGCCAGCTGGCCCGGCCCGGCGACGTCCTGCTCGCCGTGAGCACGGCCGGCGACCCCGTCGTCGCCGATCTGCTCACCCGGGCCGACGCCTGGGGGCTGACCAGTGTGTGGCTGGGCGCGGGCCCGCGCACGGCGCCCGGTGCCCCCGCACCCCGGGCCGACCACGTGGTCTGGCTGGAGGACGCCGACGCCGCGCTGGCGGCGCGCTCGGGCGACCTGGTGCTGCTGTACCACTTGTTGTGGGAGCTCACCCACGTCGTCTTCGAGCACCCCGGCCTGCTGACCGTCGAGAAGAACGCCGGGGCCGCCTGCACCGACGAGGTCTGCATCACCTGCTCGGACGAGGGCCGCGTCGCCGAGGTGCGCGCGCTGCTCAGTGAAGGACGCGTCGAGGTGCTGGCCGGCGGCCACCCCGAGCAGATCGACGGCCGGCTGGTGGACGACCTGCGGCCGGGCGACCTCGTGCTGGTCCATGCGGGCGTCGCCGTGACGACCCTGACGGGATCCGATGACTGAGCCCGACGACGCCGAGCCCACGGGCTTCCTCTATCCGTTCATCGAGGCGGAAGAGCGCGACAGCGGCGCGCTGATGACCGACCTGGCCGCGTCCGCCCGCGCCAAGATCGCCGAGAGCACCTCCCTGCGCGTCGTCACCCTGGCGCGCTGCGGCGAGCTGGTGGAGGCGGCCGGATCGGCCATGGCCGAGCGCTTCGGGCGGGGTGGCCGCCTCTTCACCTTCGGCAACGGCGGCAGCGCGACCGACGCGCAGGGCGCGGCCGAGCTGTTCCGGCTGCCGCCGTTCGGCCGCGCCCTCCCGGCGCTCTCGCTCGTCGAGGACCAGGCCGTCCTCACCGCGCTGTCCAACGACGTCGGCTTCGATCTCGTCTTCTCTCGCCAGCTCATCGCCCACGCCAAGGCCGGCGACATCGCCGTCGGGTTCTCGACCAGCGGCGACTCGCCCAACATCCTGCGCGCCTTCGAGGAGGCGGCGCGGCGAGACCTCCTGACGGTCGGGCTGTGCGGCTACGAGGGCTCGGGCATGGCGGTGAGCGACGCCGTGCGCCACT
Source organism: uncultured Acidimicrobiaceae bacterium (assembly GCA_963769095.1). Lineage (GTDB taxonomy): Bacteria > Actinomycetota > Acidimicrobiia > Acidimicrobiales > RAAP-2 > Bog-473. The sequence continues at coordinate 171,656 of CAVYKO010000007.1, read as the reverse complement.
GCCTGGTCGTGCGCTCCGAGAGCGTGCACCGCATCCAGGAGACGCAGGATGCGCTCACGCTGGCCCTGTGGGAGGCCGTGCAGCGCAATCTGGACCACCAGTCCGGCGAGGACGGCGCGAGCCCGCAATGACCGACGCCGCGCCGAAAGCGACGCCCCGGCCGCCGACGCCAACGCCGGCACCGGCGACCGCGAGGCCGCGGTCTTCGCCCGCATCGAGGCCTTCCGGCGCCGCCGGCCCCGCCTGCGCGACGAGGTCGTGACCCTGGCCCACGGCGCCGGCGGCAAGGCCTCGGCCGCGCTCCTCGACGCGGTCTTCCTGCCCGCCTTCGCACCGGCGCCCTCGCCCGAGCCTGCGAACGAGACCGCGACCGAGACCGCCCGCGCCCCCCTCACCGACGCCGCCGTCGTGGCCCTGCCGTCGGGTGAGCGCATCGCCTTCAGCACCGACTCCTACGTCGTCAAGCCGCTGCGCTTCCCGGGCGGCTCGGCCGGCATGCTCGCGGTGCACGGCACGATCAACGACCTCGCCATGATGGGCGCGCAGCCCCTCGGCATCTCGGCCGCCTTCGTGCTGGAGGAGGGCCTGTCGATCGAGATACTGCGCACACAGGTCGCGGACATGGCCGAGGCCGCGGCGGCGGCCGGCGTGCCCGTGATCACCGGCGACACGAAGGTGGTCGACCGCGGCGCCGCCGACGGCATGTACATCACCACGGCCGGTGTCGGGCGTCATCCCCGCCGGGCGTGACCTCGCCGCGGCCCGCGTGGCTCCGGGCGACGTCGTGCTGGCCTCGGGCACCATGGGCGACCACGGCACCGCCGTCATGCTGGCCCGGGGCGACCTCGCGCTCGAAGCGGACATCTCCTCGGACACGGCGCCGCTGCACGGCCTGGTGGAGGACCTGCTCGCGGCGGCACCGGGCACCCGGTGGCTGCGCGACTCCACCCGGGGCGGTGTCGGCACCGTCTGCAACGAGCTGGCCCGCGACGCCAACGTGGCCGTCGTCCTCGACGAACCGCTCCTCCCGGTGCGCCCGGAGGTCGGCAGCGGCCTGTGAACTGCTCGGGATCGACCCGCTCTACGTGGCCAACGAGGGAAAGCTCATCGCCATCGTCCCGCCCGAAGAGGCCGATGCCGCGCTCGACGCCCTGCACGCGCACCCCCACGGGCACGATGCGGTCCGCATCGGCGACATCCACGCCGAGCCCCCGGGCATCGTCGTGCTGCGCACGGCCATGGGCGGCACCCGGATCGTCGACATGCTCGTCGGCGACCCGCTCCCCCGCATCTGCTGAGCCGCGCTCGACCGCTCGCCCATCTCATGGGTACTACGGGCTCGGAGTTACTCATGGCCGCCGACGACCCCAGCAGTCGACGCCGGCTACCAGCGCGTCGACCGCGCCAGCGTCCGCTCCAGGATCCCGAGCGTCGCCCGCAGCGCCGTCTCCGAGATGATGGGAAAGATGTCAGCTTCCTTCCACTGCGGGTCGATGTCGGACCAGTCGTAGTAGGAGGTCACCATCGTGCCGCCCTCGACCGGCTCGAGCTCGTAGCCGTACACGTGGCCGATCTGGGGCTTGATCTGCCCGATGATGGTCCACGCGATGGCACGGTCCTGCTCGTAACGGCTGATGTGGACGGTGACGTCGTACTTGCCCAACGGGTAGTCGTTGAGCGACTCGCGGTCCATGTGGATGACGAACTCGTCGCCCACCTTCGACGCCGGCTCGCCCGTCGAGCTCTGGAGCATGCCCGAGCTGTCGATCTCGACGTGGCCCTCCGGGTCGCGCACCACGGAGAAGATGCGCGCCGCGTCCTCGGGAATCATGCGCTGGACGTCGATGCGTTCGCTCTTCTCGGCCTTCGTCTCTTTGGTCATGGCCGCATTTTGCCACCGGACCCGTTCCGGCGGCCGGGCCCCCTCCGGGCCCCGCCGGCCGACAACCGCACCGATGCGAGGCCCACCGACGTCACCCGGATCCGGCCCGACGCCGCTGAGAGTCGGCTGTGCCGGCCGAAGTCACGGGGCGACCGCAGGCAGGGCTTTAGTTGCAAACCGGTTGCGTTCAAATTCTTCAACAAAAGTTTCTCCCACCCCCCGGGTTCCCGGGAGCAGAGAACAGGGGTAGACCCGCCCCGATCTGGGAAGAACCGGAGGGAGAACGGTGCCGCAATCCACGACACGTCGGCGCACGGCCGCGCTCGCCGTCGCCGGCACCGTGCTCGGGTTGACGACCATGGCCGGGCTCACGACTCTCGCCGGGCCGGTCTCGGGACCGCCGCCTGCCGGTGCTGCGACCCACGCGTTGCACGCGACCAGTAGTGCCTGCTCGGGAACCACGCCGCCGATCGCATCCCCGTCGGGACAGTGGTCGTGCTCCTTCGACGACGAGTTCAACGGGACCACGCTCGACACGACCAAGTGGACGGCGATGCTGACGAGCATGAGCAGCTACTACACGGGCCCCACGGGCTCGCACGTCTGCTACGAGAACGACCCCAGGACGGTTTCGGAGTCCGGCGGGTACCTGAACCTGTCCATCATCTCGCAGGCGAAGGCCTTCTCGTGCAAGGAGATCAGGAGCGCCTTCTCCACGAAGTACGTCGGTGGCATGGTCGACTCCATGGGCCTCTTCAGCCAGCAGTACGGCTACTTCCAGGTGCGGGCCGCCATGCCCGCACAATCGACGCCCGGGCTCCAAGAGACGCTGTGGCTCTACCCCGAGAACGAGACCCTCTACGGCCCGTGGCCCGACAGTGGCGAGATCGACTTCGGCGAGTTCTACTCGGAGTACCCGAACAACGACATCCCCGTCGTGCACTATCCGGGCTCCAACCGGGACCCCAACGCCACCAACGACTACTGCACGCAGACCGGCGTGACCACGGCCGGGCAGTTCAACACCTACGCCGTGATGTGGACGCCCACCACCATCACCGCCTACTTCAACGGGGTGCCCTGCATCACCGACACCTACGCGAAATATGTGGCCTATCCCGACAAGGCGCCCGAGCCGTACACCCAGCCGTTCTTCTTGAACCTGACCGCCGCCCTCGGCAACGGCAGCGGGAACACGTTCAAGGCCTCGACGACGCCGCTGCCCGCCACGACCAAGGTCGACTGGACCCGGGTCTGGTCCTACTGAGCGCGGCGGCCCTCTCCCACGGGGCCGCGCACGAGCGACGCGTCAAGGCCGAGCAGGTCGACAGTGGTCGCTCCCTCGCGTAGCGCCGCAAAGAACCCGGCCTCCTTCGCCTCGCGCGCCCGGCCGGCCGCGACCACGTCTTCGAGCGCACCACGCGGCACGAACGTCACCCCGTCCACGTCGGCCACCACCCAGTCGCCCGCCGAGACCTCGACCCCACCGACGCGCACCGGTTCTCCCACCGTCCCCGGCTTGTCCTTGGTCGCGCCGGTCAGGGCGACGCCGGCCGAGAAGACCGGGAAGCCGTGGGCCTCGAGCGCGCCGACGTCCCGCACGCCGCCATCGAGCACGAGGCCGGCCAACCCGGCCGCCTCGGCCGCCGTGGTCGAGGACCTCGCCCCAGTAGCCCCGGTCGGCCACCTGGCCGACGTCGACCACGAGCACGCTGCCACGCGGCGCCTTGGTCACCGCCACGTGGACGCCCAGGTTGTCGCCGGGCGTGCACCCGACGGGATAGGCCGGGGCGGCGACCGAGGCGCCGGGCCACGCCGGGCGGAGGCGCCGGTGGGCGGCGAGCCCGCCCGACTCCCCCAGCGTCGCCGACGCCCAGACCCGCCAGCGACGGCGGTGATCTCGGCGGCATCCATCTTCGAATCGGCCACGACGACCCTCCTTTGCCGCGTGCATTGGACCACCCGGCAGGTCCGGCGCACCAGCCGTACACTCCGCCCGATGGCCGGCTCGATGCTGATCGTGACCCAGGTCGCTCCCTATGTCGACGGGCCGGCGGGCGTGCACGGCACCTTGCAGCAGGCCACGACCGCTCTCTCAGAGCTCGCCGGCCTCGCCGGGCTCGAGCCCACGGTGGCCGCCGACGTGCACGACCTCTCGCCCCATCAGCTGGCCTCGGCCCGCGTGCTGGCGCTCTTCACCATCGGGGAGACCCCGTGGTCCCCCGAGCAGAAGGAGGCGGCGCACGCCGCGTGGCGCCAGGGCCGGCTGCGCGTGCTCGGGGTGCACTCGGCCACCGACGCCAGCCACACCTGGCCCGAGTACGGCTCCATCCTCGGCGCCCGTTTCGACGGCCACCCGTGGACCCAGGACTTCGCCATCGACGTCGTCGACCCGACCCACCCGGCGACCGCCCACCTCGGCGAGCAGTGGGACTGGCGGGACGAGGTCTACCTGTTCCGCGACCTGCGGCCCGACGCCCGGGTGCTGCTCCGCCTGGGCGAGGACCAGGTCGATCTGTCCGCGCCCGGTGGCCGGGTGCCCGACTGTGGCTTCCCGCTCGCCTGGAGCATCGAAGACGGCGCGGCGCGCACCTTCTACACCGCGCTGGGCCACTTCCCGCTGGCCTGGGAGCTGCCGGTCTACCTCCGCCACCTGGCGGGCGGCCTCGCCTGGCTCACCGAGAGCGCGTAGCCTGACGCCCATGTCAGGGTCATCGGGGGGACCGATCGGGGGCCCGCTCCCCGACGTCATGACCGCCGCGGTGTACCAGGCGCCCGGAGTGGTCACGGTCGAGGAGCGCCCCGTGCCGCGCCCCGGGCCCGACCAGGTCGTCGTGCGCGTGCACTCGTGCGGCATCTGCGGCTCCGACATCCACCAGCTGCGCGACGGCTGGGGGCTGCCACCGGGCGTGGTGGCCGGGCACGAATGGAGCGGGACGATCGTCGCGGTCGGCGACGACGTCACGAGCTGGTCGGTCGACGAGGTCGTCGTCGGTGGCCCGTCGCCTAAGTGCGGCACCTGCCGGCGCTGCCTCGAGGGCCAGCCCTCGCAGTGCGAGAACCGTCATTCCATGACCAGCGAGCACACCGACGGGGCGTTCGCCGAGTTCATCGTGACGCGCGCCGCCGGCGTGGTGCGCCTGCCCGACGGGCTCTCGCCGCGGCACGCCGCCCTGGCCGAACCGCTGTCGGTCGCGCTCCACGGCATCACCCGCTCGGGCGCCACGCCGGGCGACACGGTGATGGTCTTCGGTGCCGGCCCGATCGGGGCCCTCAGCATCGCGGCGCTCCGCGCCATGGGCATCACCGACATCACGGCCGTGGAGCCCAACGAGGCCCGTCGCCGGCTGGCCGCCGCGGTCGGCGCCAAGGAGGTCGTGGAGCCGGACGACCTCGAGGTGTTCCCGTCCTGGGAGCCCGAGCGCCAGTCGCCGCGCGCGGCGCACGTCGTGCTCGAGTGCTCGGGCCATCGCTCGGCCATCGAGGCGGCGTTCTGCCAGGTACGCCGCGGCGGCATCCTCGTCATGGTCGGCGCGGGCATCGACCACCCCACCTTTGACATCAACCGCATGATCCTGAACGAGCTCACCGTCACCGGCTCGTTCATCTACGACCTCGGGGGCTTCGACGCGCGCTCGAGATGCTGGCCGCCGACGGCTTCCCGGCCGAGCAGCTGATCGAACCGGGCACCATCGGTCTCGGCGGCATCGTCGATGCGCTCGAAGGTCTCGCCGTGGGGAAGATCGCCGGCAAGGTGATGGTCGCACCGGAGGTACGCGCCTGATGCCCCATCCCTTCTATCCGGCGGGGAACCCGCGCTTCAACCACGTGGCCATGTCGCTGCCGGCCGACCTGCTGGGCGAGGAGAGCCGCGCCGACATCTGCGCCTTCTTCAACGAGGTGCTCGGATTCGACGAGATGGCCGTGATGACCGAGGATCGCCGGCGGCTGATCCTCAGTTGCGTGCACTGGGACCAGTTCATCTTCCTCATCTCCGAGGACGACCCGATGCGTTGCCCACGCATGGACCACTACGGGTTCGCGGTCAACTCGCTCGACGACCTGAAGGGCATCCAGGACCGGGCCGAAGCCTTCCGCAAGAAGGACGACCGCATGGAGCTCATCGACCTGCACGTGGACGACCAGGGCATGGTCAAGATCCACTCGCTCTACGTGCGCCACATCCTCCCCATGACCTGCGAGATCCAGTACTGGGAGTTCCCCGAACACCCCAAGCCCTACGTGCCGGCGACAGCGAACGCCGGCTGAACCACCGAGGGGCCGGGCGCGTGAACGCACCGCACCGCACCGGTACGGTGCCGTGACATGACCCCTCCGACAAACCAAGCCGACAAGGCCGAGCTGTTCCGGGCCCTGCACGTGCCCGGCACGCCGCTCCTCATGCCCAACGCCTGGGACGAAGGATCGGCCCGGCTGTTCGCCTCCATCGGTTGCGCCGCCATCGCCACCACGAGCGGTGGCTTCGCCGCCACCCGGGGCCGCCTCGACGGGGCCATGACCCGGACGGAGGTCCTCGAGCACAGCGGCCAGCTCGTCGCCGCGGTCGACGTGCCGGTGTCCGCCGACCTCGAGAACTGCTTCGCCGACGACCCCGACGGTGTGGCCGCGACGATCGCCGACGCCGCCGCCCTGGGGCTCGCCGGCGGCTCGGTGGAGGACTTCACCGGGCAGCGCGACGACCCGATCTACGAGCTCGGCCACGCGACCGACCGGGTCCGCGCCGCGGCCGAGGCCGCGCGCCGTGGCCCCGGAGGCTTCGTCCTGACCGCCCGCGCCGAGAACTACCTCCACGGCCGCGTCGATCTGGCCGACACCATCGCGCGATTGCAGGCCTACCAGGAGGCCGGCGCCGACGTCCTCTTCGCACCCCGGGTGGTGGACCCCGCCGAGCTGCGCCAGCTCCTCGCCGCCGTCGACGTCCCGGTGAGCGTCCTCATCACCCCCGACGCGCCGCCCGTCAACGAGTTGGCCGAGTTGGGTGTCAGCCGGCTTTCCGTCGGCGGCGCCATCGCCGTGGCCGCCTACGGCTACGCCATCGAAGCCGTGAAACAGCTCCAAGAAGAGGGCACGCCCAACTACTGGGCCCAGGCCGCCGCCGCCCGCGCCGACCTGATGGCCGCCTTCGCCAAGCCCTGACGCTCAAGCCCTGACGGCGACCGTCACCTCGATCTCCACGGCGCCGCCGCGTGGCAGCGCCGCCACCCCCACCGCCGAGCGCGTGTGGCGCCCGGCCTCGCCGAACACGTCGGCCAGCACCCGGCTCGCGCCGTCCACCACCGCTGGCTGCTCGTGGAAGTCGGGCGCCGAGGCGACGTAGCCGGTCACGGTCAGCACCCGCTCCACCCGGTCCAAAGACCCCAGGGCGACCTCCAACACGGCCAGCGCGTTGAGCGCGCACACCGCCGCCGCCGCCCTGCCCTCCTCCACGGTCACGGTGTCGCCGAGCCGCCCCAGACACGTCAAGCGGCCGTCGATGCGCGGCAGCTGCCCCGATGTCCGGGCCACGCCGTCGTGCACCACCACCGCGTCGAGCGGGTCATGGGGCGGGTGCGGACCGTGCACCACAAGGCCGAGCTCGGCCAGCCGAGCCCGGATCACACCGTCGCTCACGAATGCGGCCTACCGCATGTAGGGGTAGACGTTGGCGAAGTTGGCGTTGACCTTCTCCGGCAACGGGAAGATGCCACCGAGCTGCTTGGCCCCCCAGATGATCTTGGCCGAGCGCTCGACTAGGGCTGTGTTGTGCATCGTCTTCTCCATCGTGGTGCCGACCGCGACCATGCCGTGGTTGGCGATGAGCGCCGCGCCCCGGTTCTCCAACGCCTTGACCACCGACTCGGCCAGGTCCGGCGAACCGCTCGGGGCGTACTCGCTGCAGCGGATGTCGCCCCCCAGGTACACGGTGAATTCGTCGATGCAGCTCGGGATGTCCTCGTGCGCCACCGCGAACATCGTGGCGTGCACCGCGTGCGAGTGGATGCACACGGCGATGTCCTCGTACGCGTTCATCACGGCCAGATGCAGATACTTCTCCGACGTCGGGCCTCGCTCCCCCGCCACGAGCTCCCCCGCCGGATCGACGATGCAGATGTCATCGACGCCCATGATCCGGTAGTCGAGCGACGACGGGGTGCAGGCGATGTTGCCGTCCTCCATCCGCGCCGAGATGTTCCCCGACGTCCCCTCGACCAACCCCTTCGCCAGGAGCTCCTGGGCCGCGGCGACGATCTGCTCGGGTGCGTTCTCAATGAAGCCCATGGCCCGGTGCTCCTCACCGCTCGATGTGGGCGACCCTCGCCGCCCGTGGTGGCCCGATGGTACCGCTCCGCGTGACGGACCTGACACTGCTGTCAGCAAATGAGGGCCCGAGTACAGTGCGCGGCATGGGACTTCTCGACGGTCGGTCGGCGGTGGTGACGGGTGCGGGACGGGGCATCGGCAGGGACATCGCCCTCTGCCTGGCCGCGGAGGGGGCGAAGGTCGTCGTCAACGACGTCGGCGTGACGCTCGGCGGCGAGGGCACCGAGGAGGACCCCGCGGCCCAGGTGTGCAAGGAGATCGAGGCGGGGGGCGGCACCGCCGTGCCGAACCACGACTCGGTGAGCGACTTCGCCGCCGCCGGCAACATCATCGCCACCGCGGTCGACACCTTCGGCAGCATCGACATCGTGGTCAACAACGCCGGCATCGTGCGCGACCGCACGCTGGTCAAGATGGACGAGTCCGACTACGACGCCGTCATCGCCGTGCACCAGAAGGGCACCTTCAACACGGTGCGCCACGCGGCGCCCCTGATGAAGGAGGCGGGCTACGGCCGCGTGGTGAACATCACCTCGTCGGCCGGCCTCCGCGGCAACTTCGGCCAGACCAACTACGGCGCCGCCAAGGCCGCCATCATGGGCATGACGTTCGTGTGGGCCCTCGAGCTCGGCAAGTACGGCATCACGGTGAACGCGGTGGCGCCCGCCGGCTTCACCCGCATGACCGAGGGCCTCTACGCAGGGGCGGAGCCGCCGCCCGATCAGGACCCGGCGCTCAACGCGCCGCTCATCGCCTTCCTGGCCTCCGAGGGCGCCTCGTACGTCAACGGGCAGGTGCTCGGGCGCACCGGCTTCGCCTACACGCTGTTCCAGACCCCCCGGCAGATCGCCACCATGTGGAGTGACGGCGGCTGGACGCCCCAGGAGGTGGCCGACCACTTCCACGAGGTGCTCGGCCAGCACCTCCAGCCCGTGGGGATGGGCGAGCACCCGCTGCTGGGCAAGAAGGGCTGATCGGCCAACCGATCCTCCCCGCCGGGACGAGTCCGGCGGCCGGACCCGGCCCAACCACCGACCCCGGCGCCTCGGTAGGGTAGGGATCACCAAAGCGATCACCCGGACGCAAGAACGAGGGAGGGCACCTCATGGACGTGCGCGACAAGATCTACATCAACGGGGCCTGGGTCCCATCGACCGGCAAGGGCACCCTCGAGGTCATCGACTCGGGCACCGAAGAGGTGTTCGCCACCATCCCCGAGGGGACGGCCGAGGACGTCGACAAGGCCGTCGCGGCCGCCGCCGCCGCCTTCCCCGCCTGGGCCGCCACCTCCCGCGAGGAGCGGGGCAAGCTCCTCAAGCGCATCGGTGAGGCGCTGGCCGCCCGCACCGACGAGATCGCCACCGTCATCAGCCACGAGGTCGGCATGCCGATGACGCTGTCGGGCTCCGTCCAGGTCGGCCTGCCCGCCGGCGCCTTCGCCGACGCCGCCAACGCAGCCGAGGCGTTCCAGTGGGAAGAGGAGCTCGGCAACTCGCTCGTCGTGCACGAACCCATCGGGGTCGTCGGGGCGATCACGCCGTGGAACTTCCCGCTGTACCAGGTCGTGCTGAAGGTCGCCCCGGCGTTGGCCGCCGGGTGCACCGTCGTCCTCAAGCCCAGCGAGGTGGCGCCCATCAACGCCTTCATCCTGGCCGACATCATCGACGAGGTCGGCCTGCCCGCCGGCGTCTTCAACCTGGTGAGCGGTGTCGGTCCGGTGGTCGGCGAGGCCATTGCCGCCCACCCGAAGGTCGACATGGTGTCCTTCACCGGCTCCACCCGGGCCGGACGGCGGGTCATGGAACTGGCCGCCGAGGGCATCAAGCGGGTCTCGCTGGAGCTGGGCGGCAAGTCGGCCAACATCCTTCTCGATGACGCCGACCTCGCCGCGGCCGTGCCGGCCGGGGTGTTCGCCTGCTACATGAACTCGGGCCAGACGTGCTCGGCCCTCACCCGCATGCTCGTCCCGCGCGACAAGCTGGCCGAGGTGGAGCAGCTGGCGGCCGGCGCCGCGGCCGGCTTCGCCCCCGGCGACCCCTTCGAGGCGGGCAAGCTGCTCGGGCCTCTCGTCTCGGCCGTCCAGCGCGACCGGGTGCGCGGCTACATCAACAAGGGGATCGAGGAGGGCGCCAAGCTGGTGGCCGGTGGGGCCGACGCGCCCGAGGGCTTGGAGAAGGGCTTCTACGTGCAGCCCACCGTCTTCTCCGACGTCACGCCGGACATGACCATCGCCCGCGAGGAGATCTTCGGTCCCGTCCTCTCCATCATCCCCTACGACACCGAGGAGGAGGCGATCGAGATCGCCAACGACACCCCCTACGGCCTGTCCGGCGGGGTGTGGAGCAGCGACCCGGCCCGCGCCGAGAAGGTGGCGCGCCAGATGCGGACCGGTCAGGTCGACATCAACGGCGGCGCCTTCAACCCGGGCGCGCCCTTCGGCGGCTACAAGCAGTCGGGCAATGGCCGCGAGCGGGGCAAGTACGGCCTCGAGGAGTTCATCGAGACGAAGGCGATGCAGCGCTAGGAGGACGTCCGCCCCGGGCTCGCTGAGCTCGGGGCGCAGAGCTGCATGACTTGCGCACCAATCGCGCCCGAGATCGCCCATGACCCCGCGCCAAGTCCGATTGCGGCGGACCATCGTCGTCGCGCTCGCGGTCGTCGTGACCGGGGTCGCCATCGGCCTGGTCGCGACACGCTCGACGGGGACGCCACGCGCCTCGGAGACGGCCAACCGGCACCCGACGACCACGACCACCGCCGCGCCGACAACGACGACGACGCTGCCGCCGACCACCACTACGACCGATCCGGGGACCCTGCCCCAGACCATGGACCTGCCCGCCGCGAGCTCGCCCGAGTTCACCGCCTCGATGAACGCGCTGTGGCAAGGGGTCGTCCAAGGCTCGGCGACGCCCGCCCTCAGCGCCTTCTTCCCGCGTACCGCCTACCTGCAGCTCAAGACCGGCCTGCCCAGCCCCTCCGCCGACTGGCAGGAGCGGCTGGTGGCCGACTACGGGCTCGACCTTCAGGCCGCCCACGGGCTGCTCGGCACCGACGCGGCCCAGGCGACGCTGGTCAGCGTCTCGGTACCCGAGCAGTACGCGCACTGGATCCCGCCGGGCGTGTGCGCCAACGGCATCGGGTACTACGAGGTCGCCAACGCACGGGTCATCTACGAGGTCGACGGGCAACAGCGCTCGTTCGGCATCGCCTCGCTGATCTCGTGGCGGGGCGTCTGGTACGTCGTCCACCTCGGTGCGATCCTGCGCAATTCGGGCGGTGGCGAGGTCGACCAACCCGCCGACGGGCCCGGCTACTCCGCTGCCGTCGTCGACCTGCTGACCGCGGCGCGGCCCGTCCGGCCCGGCCCTCCCGCTCACGACGGCGGCACGACCTGCAGCAGGGATGCCGCCGGCAGCCCCAGCGCGCCAACGACCGCCGCCGAGGTCGGGGGCCGCGGCTCCAGGGCGAGCTCCAAGAACTGCGTCTCCGCGTCCCGCATCGCCGCGGCGGCCGGCGTCGGGGCGACGAACGAGCCCAGATGGTCGCCCCCGGGCTCGACCAGCATGGCCTTCGCCTTCGCCCGCGCGGAGTCGAACACCATCGTGGTGAGCGGGTAGAGGCCGTACTCGTCGTCCGACCCCACCGCCACCAGCAGGGCCGCCTGCGTGGAGCCCACGGTGTAGGGCGCGACGCCCGAGGGCATCTCCCCCGACATGCACACATAGGCGCGGACCCGTGGGTCGGCGTAGGCCGGGTCGAGCGCCAACAGCGCCACATCGGTCCCGCCGTCGGAGTGCCCCGCCACCGCGATGCGGGTCGGGTCCACCGGCGCGACGTGGTCGCGCAGCAGCGACGTGATGACGAAGGAGAGGTCACGCGCCTGGTCGGCGTAGTCGCTCACGGGGGTCCCGGCATAGAGGTCCGTCGAGTCCGGAAAGACCGGTGCGGCCACGACGAAGCCGGCGGCCGCCCACCCTTCGAGGAGCGCGGCGTAGACGCCGGGGTCGCTGTCCCACCCGTGCGCGAACACGACCAGCGGGCGCGGACCGGACGCGCCGACCGGCACGTAGAGGTCGGTGACGAGCAACCGCCCCGCCGAGGCCGGGACCGTGCCGCGGGCCGGCGTCGAGCGGCTCGGGTCGAAGAGGCGGACCGACTCGGTCCGGACGTCGTAGGGCGGCCCGAGGCCCGACATGGCCGGCGAGGCCGGCACTGCCGTCTTGACCACCCCACGGCTCGATACCGCCGTGGCCCGGCGCCGCCGGCCTCGCGCTCGAACCCGCCTGGCCGGGGAGAACGGCGAACGAGGCGACGCCGACGAGGGCGGCGAACACGGCCGACCCCCTGCGCCGCCTGCGGCTCGCCCGGACATCCATGGGTGACAGCGTGCCCGATGGCGGCCCCTCGGAAGCACCGCCTAGGCCAGCGGGTCGCTCCATCCGGGCGAGCCCGTCCGTGCGCCGGCCGCCACGCGCAGGCCGATGTAGTTCTTCTGGGCCTCGACCGTCCCGGCCCCGAAGCACAGGCCCCTGATGTCCCGATAGGCGCGCTCGACCGGGTATTCGCGCGAGTAGCCGTAGCCGCCGTGGATCTGCATCGCCTCGTCGCAGACGAACTTGGCCGCCAGGTTGGCCGCCGTCTTGGCCAGCGCCGTCTCGAGCGCCGGCGGTGTCCCACCGGGCCCGGCCAGCCGCACCGCCCGCGCCAGGAGCAACCGGGCCCCCTCCAGCTGCACCGCCATGTCGGCCAGTTTCCACTGGAGGCCCTGCAGCTCGGCCAGGGGCCGGCCTCCGATGACGCGGTCGTTCATGTAGCGCACCGCGTGCTCGAGCGCGCCCTGGGCGGCGCCGATGCACATGGATGCGTTGCCGCAGCGTTCGTGGTTCAGGTGCGAGAGCAGCACCTTGAAGGCGGAGGTGTCCGCCGGGTTCCCCGCGATCAGGACGTCGTCGGGCGTGATCTCCACGCCGTCGAACGCCAGCTCGGCCTCGGTCGCCGCATGGATGCCCATGCCCTTGTGCCGCCCGGTGACCGCGACCCCCTCGCGATCCATCGGCACGATCACCGCGCCGATGCCCTTGGCGCCCTCGCCGCCCGGCCAGCGGCACCACACCAGCACGCCCTGGGCCACGTCGCCCAGCGTCGAGTAGTTCTTGTAGGCGTTGAGCCGCCACCGCCCGGGCCCGTCCTCGACCAGCGCCGCCCGCATGTTCTGCACCGCGGAACCGGCGTCCGGTTCCGTGATGCCGATGCTGATCAGCGCGTCACCGTCGGCCGCCGCCGGGAGCCAGCGCTCCTTCATGGCCTCGGGACCCAGATGTTCGATCCCCCGCGGCGGCCCGTTGAACGTCAGCTGGCAACAGATGGCCGACGACACGTCCGCGCGGGCGATCTCCTCGAGCACGATCGACGCCTCCACGTCGCCCAGGCCCATGCCGCCCCACTGCTCCCCCACCGTGATGCGCAGCAGGTCGGCCGCCGCGAGCGCCTTGCGCACCTCGGCCGGCACCGCGCCGTCCTCGTCGGCCTGGTGCGCCCGCGGCGCCACCTCCCGGGTGGCGACGTCGCGCGCCAGCTGGCGCAGCGCCGCCTGGTCGTCGCTCTCGGCCAGCAGATCCTCGCCCGCAGCCTCGCTCATCAGCCGAGCTCGGTGCCGACGATGCCGACGAAGCTCACGCCTTCGCCCGGCGCGCCGCCGAGGTTGTGCGTCAGGCCCAGGGTCCGGCCCGGCCCGACCGTGTTGATCTGGCGCTCCGGCGGTGCCTCGCCCCGCAGCTGCAGCCAGCACTCGAAGAGCATGCGCAGGCCCGACGCCCCGATGGGATGTCCGAAGCTCTTGAGCCCGCCGTCGGGGTTGACGGGCAGATCGCCGTCGCGGTCGAAGGTGCCCTCGAGCACCTCCTTCCACGCCGTCCCCCGCTCGGCGAAGCCGAGGTCCTCCATCAGCACGAGCTCGGTCGGGGTGAAGCAGTCGTGCACCTCGGCCATGGCGAGCTGCACCCGCGGCTCGGTCACGCCCGCCTGGGCGTACGCGTCCTCGGCCGAGCGGACGACCTCCTCGAAGGTCGTGTAGTCGTACCCCGGGTCGATCGGTCCCGCCGCCGGGCCGGCCACGAAGGACAGCGCCTTCACGTACAACGGGTTGGCGCAGTACTTCGCCGCGTCCTCGGCCCGGCAGATCACCGCGGCGGCCGAGCCGTCCGAGACCCCGCTGCAGTCGAAGACGCCGAGGTCGCCCGCGACGAGCGGCGCCTTGGCGATGGTCTCCATGGAGACCTCCTTTTGGAACTGCGCCCGCGGGTTGCGCGCCCCGTTCTGGTGGTTCTTGTAGGCGATCCGACCCATGACCTCCTTCAGCTGGTCACGATCGACCCCGTACTTGTGCGCGTAGGAGGGCGCCAGGAACGAGAAGGCCGCCGGCGAGGACAGTCCGGGATCGGTGCCGTCGCCCACCGCCCGGATGCCGGTCAGCCCCGAGTACCCGGTGTCCTTCAGCTTCTCGACCCCGACGGCCATGGCCACGTCGTAGGCGCCCGAGGCCACGGCGTAGCAGGCGTTGCGGAACGCCTCCGAGCCGGTGGCGCAGTAGTTCTCGACCCGGGTCACCGGCTTGTAGTCGAGCTTGAGCGGTCGCGAGAGCGTCACGCCGCACACGCCCGACGTCATCGTGCCGAGCCAGAAGGCGTCGATGTCGTGGATCGACAGGCCCGCCGAGGCCGCCGCCTCGGTCGTCGACTCGGTCAGGAGGTCGTCGACGCCTTTGTCCCACAGCTCGCCAAAACGCGTGCAGCCCATCCCGATGATGGCCACCTGGTCACGGATGCCCCTGCTGCCCATGGTCCCTACGTCTCCTCGCTCGCCCCGCGCCGGCCGCACCGCCACCGCCAGCCAGCGGACGGGCCTTCCAGAAGTAATTGTGCACGCCCTGGGCCGTCCACACGCGCCGGAACGTCATCGACACCCGATCCCCGATCGAGACATCGTCGGGCCGGGCGTCGGTCAGCTCGCAGCGGAACCGCCCCCCGCCGTCGAAGTCGATGATCACGCCGATCACCGGCGGCGACAGCGAGAAGGCGAGATGGTCGATGGTGAAGGTGGCCACCGTGCCGGGCACGTCGGCCAAGCGCTCGGGCTGCATCTGGTCGATGGCGTGGCAGTTGAGGCAGGCCCGCGTCGGGGGCATGTGGCGGAACCCGCAGGCCGTGCACCGGCTCGCCGAGAAGGCGTACTTCCACTCCTCCGAGCGGTGCACCGTCGGCGCGCCCGGCCGCTCCGGATCCGGCCGCCGCGGCGGCTCCCGATGGAGCTGCGAGCGCCAGGTCAGGAACGAGGCGTAGGACAGGTCGTCGCTCCCCGCCGCGACCTGCTCGGCCACCGAGGGCACGCCGGCCTCGGCCCGCGCCCGCTGCGCCTCCGCCAACTTGGGCGTCGTCCGCAGCACGAACGCGTCCGCCCCGTCGGCGAGCGACAGCACGGCGATCACCTGTCCCGGCTGGGCCCGCTCGAGCACGTCGCACAAGGCGACGCCCGCCTGCGCCGCCCCGAGGTTCCCCACCGTGCCCAGCAGGTCGGGCGCCAGCACGCCCTCGCGCACCCCGAGACCCCGTGCGGCCGCCTTCGTCGCCCGCGCGTGCAGTCCCGTCACGACGGCGTGCTCGATGTCCCCCTCGGCGACTCCCGCGTCCTTCAGCGCCGCCGCGAACGCCTCCCGGGCCAGCGGCACGTAGAGCTCCTCGCCGAAGCGCTCCTCCCACACGTGCGAATCGCTCTCGCCCGGCACCCGCCAGCGGTCGAGGAATTCGTCGCTCGCCGCGCCGCGCCCGATGAGCTCGGCCACCGCGCCGTCCGGCGCGCAGAGGAAGGCGGCGGCGGCGTCGCCGCTGTCGCGCTCCTCGGCCGATCCGGCCAGGCCGGTGCGCACGTCCGAGACCACGGCCATCGTCGTGCGCCCGGCGCCGCCCGCTCCCACCAAGGCCTGCAAGAGCGTCGCCACGGCCGAGCGCGACGAGCCGGCGAAGTCGTAGGCCCCGCAGGCACGCCCCAACCCCAGACGCGGCGTGGACGGTCGTGGCGCTCGTCTTGTCGAGATACCCCGGGTCCGGCGTGGACAGGAAAAGGTCCTGCACGGCGCCCGCCCCGGGCCCCACGGCCAGCGCCCAGCGGCCCGCCTCGACGCCCAGCGTCGTCGTGTCCTCGTCGTACGACGCCACCGCCCGCGTGCCTCGGCCGCCGCCGCTCCCGAGGACCGTCGCCGATGGCGGAGCGCTGGAGACGCCAGTAGGGCAGATAGGTGCCCCACGCCGCGATGCCTGCCGTCATGGCTGCCGTTCTACCCGACCGACCGGTCGGGCGGACAGCTCATCGGGCAGCCGGCCCGGCCCGGCCCCACCGGGCCGGGCCCGTGCGAGCCCAAGTCCAACGGCCGCAGCCTGGGATTCCCTTCCTCCGGGGGCCGCCGCCCCGGCTCCAACTGGCCTCTCTCCCGGCGGCCGGCGTCAGGCCGTGGCGACGACCACCAGCTCCCAGCTGTCGACCTCGAGGGGGCCGCCCCCACCCGCCTCGAAGCGCACGTCGTGAAAGCCGGCGTTCTCGAGCCAGACGATCCATTCCGGTGGCGTGGGCAGGCGGACGTAGTAGGAGGCGTGGCGCACGGCTCCGTCGCGGTGCGCCGTGCGCTCGATATACATGCGCCCGCTCACCGGATCGAACGTCCACAGCTCGATCATGGTGTCGTCGCCCCGTTGGACGGAGACGGCGTCGGGCGCCGGGGTGTAGTGCCGAACGCCGCCGTCGTGATGGAGGGTGTCGATGGCGACGAGGCCGCCGGGGCGCAACACCCTGTGGAACTCGGCCAACACCCGATGGCACTCGGCGTCGTCGTAGTACCCGAACGAGTTCAACCAACAGACGACCGCGTCGAACGGCCCGTCCATCGGCAGCTCCCGCACGTCCCCCAAGACGTAGTCCACGCTTCCGGGGATCAGGTCGGGGTCGGCACGCGCCTGGTCGAGATAGTCCGGGGTCAGGTCGACGCCGGTCACCACCATGCCGGCGGCGCCCAGCCGCCGGGCGATCCGGCCGTGGCCGCAGGGCGCGTCGAGGATCCGGGACCCCTTGGGCAGGCCGAGGATCCGCAGGATCTCGGCCGTATCCGAGTCGGAGTGGGCGTCGTCGATCGATTCCTCGTAGAAGTAGAGGTAGTCGTCTCCGAACGTGGCCTCCAGGTCAAATGCCATGCGCCATCTTCGCCGCCGATATGGTCGTCTGCATGCGGGAGCCCGAAGAATTCTCCTTCGACGCGGCGACGGCCACCCGGAGTGGGAGCGAACCGGGCCTCTTCGAGGTCGACATCGCACCCGCTGTGGACCGTGGGCGACAAGCCCAACGGCGGGTACCTCCTCGCCCTGCTCGGTCGTGCCGCTCGCGACACCGGGCGCGGGGACGGCGGCGCGCCGTGGGAGGTGCTGTCGTCGGCCATCACGTACCTGCGGCCACCCGACCTCGGGCCCGCCACCATCAGCACGACGCTGCTGCGACGCGGCCGGACGGCGGCGCAGGTCCGGGCCGTGTTGCGCCAACACGGCGCGGACGTCGTCGAGTCCACCAGCGTCCTCGGTGAGCTGCCCGAACGTGCGTCCACGCGCTATGACGCAACGCCGCCGCTCGAAGCACCGGATCCCGAGCACTGCCTGCGGGTGCCGCCGCACATGCCGGGCGGCGTCGATGTCGGCATCTTGGAGACCACCGATTTGCGTCTCGACCCGGCGACGCTGCCCTTCGCGGATTCGCCCCCGCCAGGCGGCGCCCGGGCCGAGCTGCGCGGCTGGAGCCGCTTCGCCGACGGGCGCGAGCCGGACCCCCTCTCGTTGCTCTACTTCAACGACGCCATTCCGCCCGCCACGTTCATGATCGGCTCGACCGGCTGGGTGCCCACGCTGCAGATGTCGGCCTACGTGCGCGCACGGCCCGCCCCGGGTTGGCTCGGCATCCGCATGACGGCGAACCTCGTCGCCGACGGCATGGTCGACGAAACCTGCACGATGTGGGACTCGTCCGGACAGGTCGTCGCCCAGGCGTCGCAGCTGGCGCGCCTGCGGTTCGCCGACGAGACGGCGTGACCACCTCGACCGCCTGCGCCCCGGCGCCGGTAGTCGGCGCTGCCTAACCTGACCGCGATGGCCTTCGTGCTGCGCCGGTGAGCATCCGCCATGACCGAGAAGCCGGGAAGTTGGCGCAGCTCGGACCGAGCGATCTCGACGCCATCGCCCGGTTGTGTGGACGTGCGCTGGCTTCGCCACCCTCGCCCGACTGAGCTCGAGGGCGCGCTGTTCACCGAGGACCAGCCCGCGATCATCCTGGGCGACCCCGCACGCGGCGTCGTGGCCGTCGTCGAGTGCGAGGACGGCCCGCACGTCCGGCTCTTGGTGGTGGACAAGCCGGCCCGCGGCCAGGGTGATGGGCCACGCCCTCCTCGAGGCGGCGGAGCGCTGGGCGCGTGAGGCGGGCCACCCCGCGCTCATCGCCGGCGCCGATCCTCCCTATTTCCTGTGGCCGGGGGTGCCGAGCGAGGAGACCGCGCTGTTGTGCCTCCTCGAGCGACACCACTGGCACCGGGCCGAGACCAACTTCAACATGGACATCGATCTGACGGCGATCCCCGACGATCCCGGTGGCCACGACCTCGCCGGGGCCGACGACTTCGACGAGCTCGACCAGTGGACGGCGACCCACTGGTCCAACTGGCGGCCCGAGGTTCTTCGTGCGCTGCGCAAGGGGAACCTCGTGATCGCACGAGGAGAGGGTGCGGACCGGGGCGTGACCGCGTTCTGCGCCTTCGAGGTGAACCGGCGGGGCCTTTTGGGCCCGGTGGCCGTTCGCCCCGACCTGATGGGCCGCGGCATGGGCAAGGCGGTGCTCCTCGGCGCGCTGCACGAGCTGCGCCGGCGAGGCGCCGAGAAGGTGTCGGTGGTCTGGGTCGGGCCGGTCGTCCCCTACGCCGCCGTCGGCGGCAAGGTCAGCGACGTGTTCTTCGTCTACCGAAAGCAGCTGCCGTGAACCTGCTCCCTGTTCCCCGGACGCTCGAACTGCGCGGCGGCACCGTGCCGGGCCGGCCCGCGACCCGACGGTCGAAGACCCTCGTTGCCGCCCCAGGGCTACGAGCTGGAGATCGGGCCCGACGAGGTGGGACTTGCCGCGGCCGACGAGGCCGGTTTCTTCTACGGCGAGGCGACGCTTGCCCAACTCGCCACCCTGCACGACGGCGCACTCCCGGCGGGTGTCGTGCGGGACTGGCCCGATCTCCCCGTGCGCGGGGTCATGCTGGACATCTCCCGCGACAAGGTTCCGACCACGGCGAGGCTGCACGGCCTCATTGACCGCCTCGCCTCCCTCAAGATCAACCAGTTGCAGCTGTACTCGGAGCACACCTTTGCGTACCGCAACCACCAAGAGGTGCATGCGGCGGCAAGCCCGCTCGACGCGGCGGAGATCCTCGAGCTCGATGCGTACTGCCGGGAACGCCATATCGAGCTGGTCCCGAACCAGAACTGCCTCGGCCATATGAACCGCTGGCTGGCGCACGCACGGTATCGGCCGCTCGCCATCGCGCCCGACGGGTTTACCGACCCGTACGGCATCACCCGTCCCCCGATGACGATCGAGCCGACCGATCCGCGTTCGCTCGAGCTCATCCGCGAACTGCTGGCCGAGCTGTTGCCGCTGTTCAGCAGCCGACGTGTCCACGTCGGGCTCGACGAGGCCTGGGAGCTCCCGCCCGAGCGCATCGACGACTTCTTGTCCTGGGCCGCCACGCTCCGTGGGCTCCCCGAGCTCGACGGCCGGGAGATGCTGATGTGGGGCGACATGTTCTCCGGCCAGCCGCGACCTGATCGCCCGCCTGCCGGCCGGCGTGACGGTCTGCGAGTGGGGCTACGACGACTGGTACCCGTTCGACGAGCGATGCGCCGCGTTGGCCGAGGCCGGGGTGCCGTTCTGGGTGGCGCCCGGAACCTCGAGCTGGATGAGCATGCTCGGCCGCGTGACCAACGCCAGGAACACGTGCCAACGGGCTGCGGCCGCCGCACTCGGCGCACGGGGCGACGGGTTACCTGAACACGGACTGGGGTGACCTCGGCCACCTCCAACAGCCCGTGATCAGCGAGCCCGGCTTCGCCGTCGGCGCCGCGGCGTCGTGGTGCCTCGAATCCAATGCAGACCTCGACCTCGCGGCGGCGCTGTCAGCCCACGTCTTCCACGATGCCAGCGGCCACCTGGCCGACGCCGTCTTGTCGCTCGGCGACGCCCACCGGCTGGTGACCCCGCAGTTCCCGAACATGTCGACGCTCGTGATGAACCTCTACTACCCGCAGCTGCCGGTGGGCCGGGGCCTCACGAAAGGACTCGTCGCGGACGAACTCGGCGAGGTCGAACGGTGCCTCGACGCGGCCCGAACGGCAGTCGGCGCGTCGACGCCCCGACAGGGCCGATGCCGGGCTCCTGCGGGACGAAGCCGTCTTCGGCGTCGACCTGGTCGCGCTCTTGCTGAGGGACGCCCGAGCCAGACTGGACCACGACGGCTTCCTGAGCTCGGTGCCGCAAGGCACGCGTGACGGCCTCGGGGCGGAACTGGACGCGCTGACGGAGCGATACCGCGACCTGTGGCTCGCGAACAACCGTCCCGGCGGACTCGACGACAGCGTCAGCTGGTTGTCCAACCTTCGCCGGGCGTATGCCACCGGGTCGGCCCGATCCGGACTGGGGCGGTATCCGGGTCCCCACGCGCGACTAGCGAGACACGGTTCCGCCGCTCCGGACAACGAGCTCGTCGATCAGGCCGCTTTCTCGCCCTTTCCGTCCTCCCCACCCTCCTCGTCATCGTCCTCTTCGTAGCAATCCCATGAGCAGTAGCCCGCGATGCGAGGAGACGCCGGGTGGAACCGGCAACGGCGGCACAGCGTCTCCATGGTCTTCCTCACTTTCTGGTTCGTGGTGTTGGTGTTCATCGTCATCTCGATCCGTTTGGCCTGGTCACGCTCACACGTCGGTCCAGGCGCCAGCTGGAGGGCAGCTGCGCCCCGACTGGGTCTTTGCGCTCCCGGACGCAAAAGAGCCGCTCCCCTGCATGGGAAGCGGCTCCTCAACGTCAGGACTCTGTGCGTCCTTCCTACGGCGTTGAGGCCACCTCCCCGGAGCTCAGCTTGGGGATTCCGCAGATCTGTACCTCGGACATGGCAGCGCGCGGCTGACCCGAGGGCGTCTCCACCCTCGGCACACCGGAATACCCGGCTCGGTCAGCGTGTGCGAACTCATGATGGAGTCAGTATAGAGAGCGCGCGCACCACTCTTGAACGCGCGATGCGCAATTGTCGGGGGAATCCCGAAGAGTTCATCTCCGCGTTACCTGAACTGGGCGGCGCAGAGGACTCCGGTCCGGCGGCTCAGGCGGGTGCGGTGGTGAGACGGGCGCGCAGCTCGGGCTTGATCACCTTGCCGGTCGGGTTGCGCGGCAGGGAGTCGACGAAGACGAACTGACGCGGCACCTTGTAGTCGGCCAGAAGTTCGAGCCCGAAGCTCCGCAACTCATCGGATGTGGCGGTGGCGTCGGGCTGGAGAACGACGAACGCGACGACGTCTTCTCCGAGCACCGGGTGCGGCGCGCCGACCACGGCCACCTCCTTGACCGCATCGTGTTGGACCAGGGCGTGCTCGACGTCGGTGGCGTGGACGTTGTTGCCGCCCCGGATGATCACGTCCTTGGAGCGTCCGACGATGTAGAGGTACCCGTCGGCATCGAGCTTGCCGAGGTCGCCGGTGATGAGCCAGCCGTCCCGCCACGTCTCCGCCGTCGCCTCGGGGTCGTTGTAGTACTCGCGCAGGCGGCCCGGCATCTGCAGACGCACCTCACCCACCTCGTCAGCGGGGAGCGGCGCACCCTGGTCGTCGACGATCTGCACGATCGCGGGGGGCGCGATCTGGCCGACCGAACCGGGCCGCTTCACCGCCTCGCCCTGCGGCATGATGCAGTACGCAGAGCCCGCCTCGGTCATGCCGTAGTTGTTGGAGACCAGGGCGTCGGGCATCTTTTCCTGCAGGCGCTCCACGACGTAGGGCGCCAACGGCGCGCTCCCGACCGAGCACATCGTCACCGACGAGAGGTCCGCCTCGGCGAAGCGGGGATGGTCGATGAGGAGGTGCGCCATGGCCGGGACGAGGAAGACGGCGACCGGGCGCTCCTCCTCCACGACACGCAGCCAGCGGTCGGCGTCAAAGCGCGGCTGGTACACGACCTGCAGCCCGAGCTTCATCGGCGTGTACACCAGCGCGATGCCCGCGAAGGTGAAGAGCGGACTGGCGTGCACCCAGCCGCCGCCCGTCCAGTTGGGCTCGACCGCGCCGATCATCGAGCCGTTGGAGTGGCGGACCGCGACACCCTTGGGCCGGCCGGTGGTCCCCGAGGTGTAGAGGATGTCGGCCAGGTCGTCGGAGGCCCGGGGCGCCTGGAAGGGTGCGCGGTCGCCCGTGACGGCGTCGTCCCACGAGAGGACGGGCGTGGTGACGCCAGGCGGGGGCGGAGAGGTGGTGCCCTCCGTGCCGGCGTCGATCAGGAAGGCGAGGCGGCCACCCCCCGATTCGAGGTCGGCCGCGACGAGGTCACCGGCGGCCACGACGGCCGCGGCACCGGAGTGGGTCAGGACGTGGGCGACCTCGGCCGGGGCGAGGCGCGGGTTCATCGGCACGGCCACGCCGCCGGCGCGGTGGGCGGCCGAGTACGAGACGAGCCAGCGCAGCGCGTGGTCGGGCTGGAGGTGGATGGCGACGCGACCGCCGGGTTCGAGACCCGCATCGAGGAGGCGCCGGGCCAGCGCATTGGCCGCACCGTCCCACTCGGCGAACGTCATGGCACCGACATCGACGACGCTGAACGCGGTCCGGTCACCGAACTCGGTGGCCATGCGGCCCAGATGCTCGTCCATCAACACGATGCGGTCCCCCGGGAGGCTGAGTCAGGCTGCGGCGCAAAAAGTTGACGCCGGTGTCAGGTTCGTTGCAGCATGGCCGATGCGCTCCCAGGGGTCAATCCCGGGAGCGGCCACCGAACGTGCAGTTCCGGGGCGGACGATTCGTCGATCTCGTCTTCGTGCCCCACGGGAGGTCGCAGCTTTGCCCGAGACCCAAGAGAGGAATCGCCTGCCATGACCGAGGCCACCGACGCCGTCATCGTCGCCGCCACCCGCACGCCGATCGGGCGCTCCGGCCGCAGCCTGGCCGGCCTCAGCCTCCACGGCATCGGCCTGCAGACGCTCTCGGGCGTCATCGCGGCGGCCGGGCTCGACCCGGCGGACATCGACGACATGATCCTGGGTGAAGTCCTCCAGGGCGGCGGCGACACGGCCCGCTACCTCGCCAACGCGCTGGGCCTACCGCCCGACACGCCCGGCGGCGCCGTGCAGCGCCAGTGCGCCACCGGGATGATGGCCGTGCAGGAGGCGGCGGCCCACATCCGCTCGGGCATGTACGACGTCGTGCTCGCCGGCGGGATCGAGACCATGACCCGCGGGCCGATGCTCTTCGAGAAGTCGGCCCGGCCCGTTCGGCGGCGTGGAGCGTTGGATGCCGCCCAGCCACCCGAGCACGCCGGACGCCCCGAACACGAACATGCTGATCACGGTCGGCGAGAACACGGCGCGCGAGTGCGGCATCACCCGTGAGGAGTCCGACTTCTGGTCGTACCACTCGAACCTGCGAGCCGTGGCCGCGACCGAGGACGGCCGCTTCGCCGAGGAGATCGTGCCGGTGACGGTGCCGGCGGGGCGCGGTGAGACGGTGACGGTGAGTGTGGACGAGCACCCCCGGGCCGATACGACGCTCGAGAAGCTGGCGGCGCTCCCCGTGCTGTCCGGTCCCGACGGCCAGGTCACGGCGGGCAACTCGTCGGGCATCGCCGACGGGGGCGCCGCGCTGATCGTCACCTCGCGCCGCTACGCCGAGGCGCACGGGATGGAGCCGATGGCGACGGTGCGGTCGTGGAACTCGTGCGGGATCGAGCCGGGCCGCACCGGGTTGGCGCCGACCATCTGCGTGCCGCGCGCGCTCGCCAAGGCCGGCCTCGCCGAGTCCGACGTCGACCTGGTCGAGATCAACGAGGCGTTCGCCACCATGGCGGTCGCCTGCTCGCGCAAGCTCGGCTTCTCCCACGACATCGTCAACGTGAACGGCGGCGCCGTGGGGATGGGGCACCCGATCGCGGCGTCGGGCGCGCGGATCTTGGTGACCCTGATCCACGAGCTGCGCCGGCGCGGCGGGGGAATCGGCGTCGGCACGCTGTGCGCCGGGGGCGGCATGGGCTCGGCCACCGTCGTGGAGGTGCATCCGGCCGCCTGAGCTCGCCGCGACACGGGCGGCCCATCGCCGCAGCGCTCAGTAGTGGCGCAGCTCGATGAGGTGCTGATCGGGGTCGAACAGGTAGAGCGCGGCACCCATGCCGCGGGCGCCGAACTCGTCGCCCGGGCCGCGCATGTTGCCGACCTCGTGGAACGAGTCGCCGTAGGGGATGCCGGCGGCCTTGATGCGGTCGAAGGCGGCGTCGAACTCCTCAGGTGACAGGGCGAACGCCAGGTGGTGCCCGCCCTCGGTGCCCCACGGGGCGAGCAGCAGCACCGTGCCGGGGTCGACGCGGACGACGGTGAACGGGCCGTCCTCGCCGTCGGGCTCGAACCCGCACACCTCGGCGTAGAAGCGGGCGCTCGCCTCGGCGTCGGTCACCGGGACGATGAGATGGTCGAGGCTGGCCATGGGCGGCGCTCCTACTCCTTGTCCTCTCCGCCGCCCTCGTCCATGTGCTCCTTGATGGCGTTGACGACGGTCGGGTCGAGGAGGGTCGTGACGTCACCGAGCGGTCGGTCGTCGGCGACGTCGCGGAGGAGGCGCCGCATGATCTTGCCGCTGCGCGTCTTCGGCAGCTCGGGCGTGAGCATGATCTGGCGCGGTTTGGCGATGGGACCGATCTCGCGGGCGACGTGCTCGCGGAATTCCTTCACCAGCGCTTCGCCGGCCTCGCCCTCGGCCTCGTTCGCCCCCTTGACCGTGACGAAGGCCACGATCGCCTGGCCCGTCGTGGCGTCGTTCGCACCGACCACGGCCGCCTCCGCGACGGCAGGATGGCTGACCAGCGCGTGCTCGACCTCGGTCGTGGAGATCCGGTGGCCCGAGATGTTCATCACGTCGTCGACCCGGCCGAGCAGCCACAGGTCGCCGTCCTGGTCCCGCTTGGCTCCGTCGCCGGCGAAATAACGGCCGGGGAACTTCGACCAGTACGTCTCCTTGTAGCGTTCGTCGTCGCCGTAGATGCCACGCAGCATGCCGGGCCACGGCTCGGTGAGGACCAGGTACCCACCCTCGTCGTTGTCGACCGACCGGCCCTCGTTGTCGATGACGTCGACGCCGATCCCGGGGAACGGCGTCATGGCGGCGCCGGGCTTGGTGGCGGTGATGCCGGGCAGCGGGGTGATCATGATGCCGCCCGTCTCGGTCTGCCACCAGGTGTCGACGATCGGGCAGCGACCGCCGCCGATGTGCGTGCGGTACCAGATCCAGGCCTCGGGGTTGATGGGCTCGCCCACCGAGCCGAGGAGGCGGAGGCTGGAGAGGTCGTGCTGGGCGGGGAGGTCCTCGCCCCACTTCATGAACGTGCGGATCGTCGTGGGCGCCGTGTAGAGGATGTTGACCTTGTACTTCTCGACCAGCTGCCACCAACGGTCGCGTGCCGGCGTGTCGGGCGTGCCCTCGTACATGACCGACGTGGTCCCGTTGGCCAACGGGCCGTACACGATGTAGCTGTGGCCGGTCACCCAGCCGATGTCGGCGGCGGTCCAGAACACGTCGGTCTCGGGCTTGAGGTCGAAGATCAGGCGGTGGGTGGCCGAGACATGCGTCAGGTACCCGCCGCTCGTGTGGAGGATGCCCTTGGGCTTCGCCGTGGTGCCGCTGGTGTACATGATGTAGAGCGGATGCTCGGCGTCGAACGCTTCGGGCTCGTGGAGCTCGGACTGGCGGGGCACCACGTCGTGCCACCAGACGTCGCGCCCCTCGTCCCACGCCACGTCCTGACCCGTCCGCCGCACGACCAGCACCTTGCGCACGTCGGGGCAGCCCGCCAGCGCGTCGTCGACGGCCGGCTTGAGCGCGCTGGGCGTGCCCCGGCGGTACCCGCCGTCGGCGGTGATGACGAAGCGGGCGTCGCAGTCGAGGATGCGGCCGCGGAGCGCGTCCGAGGAGAAGCCGCCGAAGACGACCGTGTGCGGCGCGCCGAGCCGGGCGCAGGCCAGCATCGCCACCACGGTCTCGGGGATCATGGGCATGTAGATGGCGACCTTGTCGCCGCTGCCCACGCCGAGCTCGGTCAGGGCGTTGGCCGCCTGGGACACGTCCTTGCGCAGATCGGCATACGTGATCGTGCGCGTGTCGCCCGGCTCGCCCTCCCAGTGGAACGCCACCCGGTCGCCGAGCCCGGCCTCGACGTGGCGGTCCACGCAGTTGAACGAGACGTTGAGCTTCCCGCCGACGAACCACTTGGCGAAGGGCACGCGCCAGTGGAGCACCTGCGACCACGGTTCGGCCCAGGCGAGCCGTCGGGCCTGGGCTTCCCAGAACCCGAGGCGGTCGGCGTCGGCTTCGGCGTAGATGCCGGCTTGCGCGTTCGCCGACAGGGCCAGGTCCTCGGGCGGAGGGAAGGTCCTGGTCTCGTGCAGCAGGGCCGACAGGCCCTGCTCCGCACTCTCGCTCATGTGGTCGCCCTCCTCGTCATCGGTCGCGGCTCCATCCTGCCTGATCAGTTGGGGGGCCGTTCAGCCCGGAGCGGAGGTGCCACGCAGTTCGAAGCCCTCGAAGGTGAACGCCGGTGTCACTGTCGCTCCGACGAGGGCGTAACGGCCGAGCGGGCGCGCCGATTGCCACGTGCCGGGCTCGACGGTGGCCTGGGGTCGCTGACCCAGGGCCACGTCGGACCCGAGGATGGTCACGTCCTGTGAACCGTCGGCCTTGTCGCAACGGAGTTCGAGCGGATCACCGGCATAGAAGTGCCAGAGCTCGGTGGCGTCGATGCGGTGCGGCGCCGAGACCTCACCCTCGAGGAGGAGGTAGTAGATCGCGCTGGCGGCGGGCCGCTCCCCTGCCGGTGCCGGCGCCTGCCAGGTGCGGCGATACCACCCACCCTCGGGATGCGGTGCGAGGTCCAACGCGGCGATCAGCGATTCCCCTGGGCGCATGCGATGTCGATCTGCGCTCCGGTGGCGGTCAGCCCAAGGAAGCGGCGACCGTCAGCGAGTGCTCGGCGGCGCCGCCGAAGAGCGCCCCGTCGGCGGTGGCGCGCTTCATGAGGAAGTGTCCGTCGTGCTCCCAGGTGAAGCCGATGCCGCCGAACGACTGGAGCGACTCGCGACAGACGAGGTGCTGGCAGTCGTCGCTCGCCGCCTTGGCCATCGCGACCGCAGCCGCACGGGACGGGGTGTCCTCGGCGATCGCCGCCACGGCGAAGTAGCACAGGGCGCGGGCGCGCTCGACGGCCAGGAACATATTCGTCATCTTGTGCTTGATGGCCTGGAAGGAACCGACGGGCACGCCGAACTGCTTGCGATCCTTCACGTAGGCGAGGACCATCTGGAAGAGGGCGTCGCAGGCACCGACGGTCTCGAGCGCGAGCGCCGCCGTCGCTTCCTCGACGGCCCGGGTCACGGCCTCGGTCGTCGCCGCGCTTCCCGGATCGCCGAGGGCGCGGTCGTCGGGGACGAGCACGCCCTCGAGGGTGACGGTCGAGACGGGCCGGCTGGCATCGAGCGAGTGGACGACGCGGAGCGCCAGATCAGCGGCCGGGACGACGAAGGCGCCGACTCCGTCGCCCGCCCGTGCCACGACGGCGACCTCATCGACGCCGTGGCCGGCCATGACGCCGAGCTTCGTGCCCTCGAGGACCCACCCTCCCTCGGCGCGCTCGGCCCGCATGGTCACATCGTCGAGCGCCCAACCGCGCGGGTGGTCGGCCAACGCAACCGTGCCGCTGCGACGCGCCGGAGGCCACGTCGGAGAGAAAGATCCGGCACTGCTCCGGCGTTCCGGCCTCCCGAACCATCGGAACGAACTGGCTCAGCGTGGACAGCAAGGGCCCGGGGGCGGCGCTCCGACCCAGCTCCTCGACGACCACCGCAGTCTCGACGAAGGTGAGACCGACGCCGCCGTATTCCTCGGGAACGGCGAGCGCAGGCCAATCGAGCGCCACCATGGATTCCCAGAGCTCGGTGGGCGCCTCGCCGGACTCGACGACGCGGCGCACGACCCCGAGGGTGCATTCCTTGTCGAGAAACGACCGGACCGACGAACGCAGCTCCTCTTGATCGCTCGTGAACTCGAGGTCCACCGCGCTCCCTTTCCCGCGCCGTGTCAGCACGCCGATCGTGGTTCGGGCCCGCCGCGGGCCGCGGGGGCGGCTGCGATTGTACCTGACGTCCCTGTCAGCCTCGGGAGTCCAGACGGTCGGCATCGGGGCCTTCCTCCTCTTGCGCCCGGGAGGGTTGCGCTCGGTAGCTCGCCTACACTCTCCGGTGCGCCTCTAGCTCAACGGCAGAGCAACGGACTCTTAATCCGCAGGTTGGGGGTTCAAATCCCCCGGGGCGCACTGAATGCCATTGACCCCTAATGGCGAGCCAGCGCCCTAAGAGTTGGGTCGTGCCGGTTTACGGCTCGTCTGTCCCGGATCCGAAACGATTGCCGACTTCGAGCCACCCGCTCAGGTTGACGGACTCGAACAGATCCCCCGGCGTCGAGATCTGGGTATTGAGGGGCGTCGGCGGGTCCATCTCGGCCAGCGCGCGCAGAGCCGCCCTCACGACCGGGGTGATGATGGCGAGTGGACGGATGGCCAGCCGATAACCCCATGCGGCCAGCTGCTCGAGCTCAACCGGGGGCGAGGACCCGTTCTCGACAATGTTGAACATGACGGGTCCACCGACTTCGGCCGGTATGGAGGAGATCTCGTCGATCGTCTGAGGAGCCTCGACAAAGATGAGGTCAGCTCCTGCTTCGAGGTAGGCATTGGCACGGCGGAGTGCCTCGGCGAAACCCAGTGGACCGCGAGCATCGGTTCGGGCGATCACCACAAGTTCTTCGTCTGTCCGCGCCTCGACCGCGGCCTTGACCTTTTCGACGAACTCCTCGACCGGAATGACCGACTTGCCGGTGAGATGGCCACAGCGTTTTGGGAACGTCTGGTCCTCAATGTGCAGTCCAGCGACACCCGCTCGTTCATATTCGACCACCGTCCGGTGCACGTTGAGCGCATTGCCGAAACCGGTGTCCGCATCGGCCACGAGCGGGCCCGTGATCACGCCGGCCAGGCGGGCGGCCTGGGTGGCCATCTCGGTCATCGTGAGAAGTCCCAGGTCCGGAACGCCGCCCATGGCGACGGACACCGCCGCACCCGACATGTAGGCGCCCGGCAATCCGGCGCGCTCCACCAGCGTTGCGGACAACGCGTCGTAGACGCCGGGCAGGACCGTGAGCCCGGGTTCCGCCAACATGCGCCGAAGCGCAGCCCGGGGTGATTCGTTGAGACTGGTGGTCACCTGATTTCTCCTTGGTTCCGTCTCCGGGGAGCCTTGCCCGTGGTGCGCTGCCACCTCATTTTGGGTCGGGTGAAGTCGGACCATGTCCAGCCTCAGAGCCGAGGATTTCACCCGAACCCGGCGGTTGACTTGACCCTATAGTGCGAGTTCCCGCCCGACGATGTCGATGGGCACAACGAGAGCCAGTCCGGCCGCGTTGCACGTGGCTCCGCCAAGGAAGGACAGAGACATGACCGAGAAGGGCATCATTTCCAAATCCACGATCTCAGCGACATTGGCCACGCAGGTCATCGAAGCGGCGGTGGTCCACGCACAGTCGCTGGGCAAGGGTTTTGCGATCGCCATCGTTGATGACAGCGGACTTCTCAAGGCGTTCCATCGAATGGACGGGGCCCCGTTGATCTCTATCCAGATTGCTCAAGACAAGGCCTATACCGCGGTCGGCTTCGGCATCCCCTCGCACGGGTGGTACGACTTCATCAAGGACGACGCCCCTTTGGCGCTGGGCGCACCGACTGGCATCGACCGGCTGGTTGTCTTCGGCGGTGGATATCCGATCGTGGTGGACGATGCACTTGTGGGAGCGATCGGCGTGAGCGGCGGCCACTACAGCGAGGACATGCAGGTCGCCGAAGCCGGCTTAGGTGCCGTCACGGCCTGATCTCGAGGCGTTCGTTCGACGCGGTAGCGACGCCGCTGGCCGCGGACCCAAAACTGGAAGATCAACCGGGCAGGTAGTCACCGGCTAAGGCGTGCATGCGGTAGCCCGATCGCGGGAACCCCGCTCCGCTCCTCCCCGTTCGGGAAACGGATCCTCAGCGGCTACGCCCGGCTGCCCTCGGGAAGTCCCGCAGATGGTCGTAGACCGTGATGAGCCGTGAGATCACCGGAGCACGTTCACGCCAACGAGGGCCGCTCGGGTCGAGGTTCGTCGGAGCGTGCTTCCGAAGGTGGGTCGCGCTCTTCAGCTCCTCGTCGCGATGCGTCCCCCTCAAGTAGCCCTTGAGCGCGGGGATGGCCTCGCTCAGCTCCCACTCGATCTCCGTCCCGACCAGCTGGATGAGCTCCTCCATCTCGGAGTCGAAGTCTTGACCCGTCCTGAGGTTGATGCCCTGGACGCCACGAGACATCTTCTCCACGCGGTCGATCTGCGGGCGGTTCGTCAGGGTCCCCAGCTCGATCCTCGACACAACCTCGCCCATCTGCGGTTCCGCGGACGCCACCGTCGCGACGTCCACCAGGGCGGCCTCCCGCGTCGCCACGTGCCGGATGATCTTCTTAGCGGTCTCGCCGTACTTCGCACGGTCTTCGCACGGTGGTGCCCCGACGGTGACGAAGTTCAGCGAAAAGGTCTCGCAACTCGAGGTCCTCGCTCTCGAGGAGCTCGAGCGCGTCCGTGTCCTCGCGCTCACGGGTTTGCATCGCGCTCAGATACCGGACTCGACGGGCCCCGTCACTGCGTCAGCGCCGGTCGAATTGGGGACGACCGCATTCGGCTTGTGCCGCGAGGCCCAGCCGTCGACAAATGCCCCGCACATAACCAGGACCAAACCAACGCCGATGCTGTAGCCCAACTCGTACTCAAGAAGGCGCAGGTGCGTCGAGGCAGCAAAATAGGTGCCGTTGCTCGCGATCACCGGCCAGGCCAACGGACCGATGGCAAACCAGGCACCGCAGATCATGAGCAGCGTCCCGGCCGTGGCCAAGCTCAGCCGGCCCTTCCCTACGGTGACGCCGCGCGATTCCGCGATCACAAACAAGCCGAGCAGGACGCCCACCGCGCCGGGAACGAGCGCGAGAACCGCATGTGCCAGGTTCCAGTGCCAGGAAGCCGATCCATCCCCGCTGAACCCGAAGATCGGTCCGACGAAGGGGACGATGCCGCCCCACGCGGACACGAGCACGGCGACGACCCCAGCGGTACCGAGTCCGATCCGGCCAAGTCGTGACCGCGCCCCCGCTTCAGCACGCTCTCCTTGAGACCTCTGCACTTCAGAACGCTCAAAACGTTCATTTCCAGTCAGGGTGCCCGTAGTCATCGCTGCCGCCCTCCTTTATCGTTCGGCGCGTACACAGATAGATACCCACACCGAGAACCAGAAAACGGCCGTCACGCAATGTGGGAAATACCCGATGCACCTGTATCGGGCGACGCGTCACGCGGAGGCGACGGACGGGCTCCGCCGGGATCCTGCTCGTCGTCGGTGAAGCCGACGCCGACATATTGCTCGGGACGACGCTTGCCCTCCAGCGCGAGCGACGAAAGGACCTCGCGGTCAGCATGCGTGAGTGGCGGCTGCACGATGCTTCGGGGCCACAGCCGACGCGCCTTGACCACGTTGATCTCTGCCGCATAGACGGTGATCTGGGCGGACAGATAGAGGAACCCGATAAGGCCAAGCACCAAGGCGAAGCTTCCGTACACCTTGCTCGTGTTGCGCAAGGAGTGAGCCACCAAGAGGCCACCCGCATACTGGAGCACCGTCCACCCCGCTCCACCCGCAATCGCTCCCGGCCAAAGTTCAGGCCAGCCGATCTGGCGCGGCGTCAGCACCCTGAACGCCACGCCAAACAGCGCAATGTTCAAGAGAAGCGAAAGAACCGCCGCGCCGATCGCGGCCCAGAGGCCGTGGCTACCGATCGTGACGAGGCCCGCAAGGAGGGTGGTTGCAAGGAGGAACACGCCGAGGACGGCGGTCATGCAGGCCGTGCGGCCGAGCCGTGCCCAGAAGTTCGGTCGATCGGTCGCCGGGACATTCCAGATTTCCGCCTGTGCGTGCTGGGCCGTCTGCAACGCGCCCTGGGATCCCCAAAGGACAACGAGGATCCCTACCACGAGCCCGAACACGTTTCGATCGTGCAGCGCATGAATATTGGCGCTCAGCTTGGTGCCCACGAGGGGAAACTCCGAGAAGGCCGAAGTCTCGACGCGGTACGCGAGCGAATGTGGTCCGCCCCCGAGGAAGCCCAGCACAGTGACGAGAAGCAACAGCAGAGGGAAGATCGAGAGAAACCCGTAGAAGGCCAACATGGCGCACAGCAGGCCCCCCCGGTCGTCACCGAACTTCTTGGCGACGGCGACCGCGAAGGAAAGCGGGCCGAAATGCTGCTGGCCCCTGTCGAGCCGACGCAGCATCCGTTCGACCTGGTTCATGGCCGACCTGTCCTCGGCCCAAGCTGATCATGGGTGGTGCGTCGCATCCACGTTGCTCATACCCCGTTGCGCAGGGACCGACTCGAAAGCTTCCTGGCTACGGTGGGTCCTGGTGACTCCAAAGTCCAAGCACCCCAGCCCAGCCCGTGATTCGAAGCAGCTCGACACCTATAGGGCCAAGCGGGACCCGCGCAAGACGCCCGAGCCGATGGGGCGCCGTCCCGCATCCCGCCGCGACGCCCCGAGGTTCGTCATCCAGGAGCATCACGCACGCAGTTTGCACTGGGACCTTCGGCTCGAGCGCGATGGCGTCCTCGCGTCGTGGGCACTGCCGAAAGGGCTGCCAGAGTCGCCCGACCAGAACCATCTGGCCGTGCATACCGAGGACCATCCGCTCGAATACGCCACGTTCGAAGGGGAGATCCCGAAGGGCGAATACGGCGGTGGACAGATGACGATCTGGGACCGGGGTCGGTACGAGGCCGAGAAATGGACGGACACTGAAGTCAAGTTCGTCCTGCACGGGACCCGGGCATCCGGCGACTTCGTGCTCTTCCAGACGAAGGATCGCAACTGGATGATCCATCGGCATGGACCTTCGATCCGGACCGATCCGCTGCCGACCTCGGTCAAACCAATGTTGGCCGTGCCGGGCGGTCTCCCGCCGGATGACGAACACTGGGCCTATGAGATCAAGTGGGACGGCGTGCGTACCATCCTCTTCGTCGAGGGCGGCAGGGTACGGGCGCAGAGCCGAAACGACCTCGACGTGACCACCGCGTTCCCCGAACTCGCCGAGGTGGGGAAGTTCCTCGGCATGACGACGTGCGTTCTCGACGGCGAGGTGGTCGCGCTCGGCGAAGAAGGACGTCCGAGCTTCGCAAGACTGCAGCACCGCATGCACGTCACCAACCAGCGAGAGGCGAAGCGCCGGGCGGCGATCGATCCGATCACCTTCGTAGCCTTCGATCTGCTCTACATCGACGGCCATCTGCTGATCGAAAACGGCTACGACGAGCGGCGGTCTCGGCTTGAATCGCTGCACCTTGGCGGCGACACCTTCACGACCACCGAGGCGTTTCGCGGCGTGTCGGGAAAGGACATCCTCGACGCGGCCACGGCGAACGGCCTCGAAGGGGTCGTGGCAAAGAGGCTGGGCTCGACGTATCGTCCCGGCCGGCGATCCCCCGACTGGGTCAAGGTCAAGTCCTTCCGGACTCAGGAAGTGGTCATCGGTGGTTGGACGGATGGCCGAGGAGAGCGGCAGGGCAGCCTGGGAGCCCTCCTGCTCGGTATCCCCGGGGAGGACGGACTGCGCTACGTCGGGAAGGTGGGAACCGGATTCAGCGATCGGGCCCGGCGGGATCTCCTGGAAGAGCTCCGGCCGCTGAGATCGAAGGACAGTCCGTTCAGCTCTCCCCTACCCGCCCGCGAAACCTCGAACGCCCACTTCGTACGGTCGGCCATGGTCGGTGAAGTGGCCTACGGCGAGTGGACGCCGGCCGGGCGTCTGCGACACCCGACGTGGCGCGGCCTGCGGCCCGACAAGGAACCGGACCAGGTGATCGTGGAGTGAAGGGCGCACGCTCGCCCTTGTGGGAGCAGATGGACTCGTGAGCCCCGCGGGCTCCTCGACCCGCGCCACCATCGGTGGACGCGAGCTCTCCGTGTCGAATCTGGAGAAAGTGTTCTTTCCTCAGTCTGGCTTTACCAAGGGTCAACTCATCGACTACTACGTGCGGATCGCCGGGGTCATGCTCCCCCATCTCGCGGAGCGAGCACTGACCATGCGGCGCTTTCCCAACGGGGTGGAGGGGAAGTCATTCTTCGAGAAGCACATCCCCTCGCACGCCCCGGAGTGGGTGCCGACGGTGACCGTGCCGTCCAGGGACGGACATGAAGCCATCGCGTACGCCGTCGTCAACGACCTTCCCACGCTGGCCTGGGCCGCCAACCTCGGCAATATCGAGTTCCACGTGCCGTTGTGGCACGTCGGGCGCCGCCGCAAACTGCCCGCGAGCCCTGACTTCATGGTTTTCGACCTCGACCCGGGCGATGGCACCTCTATCGTCGAGTGTTGCGTCGTGGCCGGTTACATCATGGAGGAGCTCGAGAAGAACGGCACGGAGTGTTTCGCCAAGACCAGTGGCTCGAAGGGATTGCAGCTCTACGCGCCGGCCGGTGCCAAAAGCACCTGGGACGGCGTCCGGAGCCGTGCGCACGACATCGCCCGCAAGCTGGAGTCCGACCATCGTGATCTCGTTGTCTCCAACATGCGGAAGTCCCTGCGGCCCGGGCGGGTCCTCATCGACTGGAGTCAGAACCACCCGGCGAAGACAACTGTGGCCGTGTACTCGGTGCGCGCCATGGCACTGCCGACCGTCTCGACACCCGTGACGGCCGAAGAAGTGCGGCGATGTGCCAAGCAGAAGAAGGCGCATCTTCTGGTCTTTGAAACCTCCGATGTGCTGCGAAGGGTCGACCAGCTCGGCGACCTGTTCGCGCCGCTCGGAACGTCGTAGCCGTTCTCCGTCGATCACCACCGGGGGCGGAACCTGGTTGCGGTGATGCCATCAGGGGTATGCGCGAAGGAACGAACGCGACGTGCGCAAGGAGACCGTGATGCCACAGCAACAGTGGAGCAACAAACGAGAACGTCAGTATGAGCACATCAAGGAGGGTCTGCTCGAGCGCGGCGACTCCGAGTCGCTGGCCGAAGAGATCGCTGCGCGGACCGTCAACAAGGAGCGCGCCCGATCGGGCGAGTCCCGCACGGCGAGCGGGACTTCGACACATGACATCTCCTCCGGCCGGCGTGGCGGATTGCGCTCGCACCGAGGTCGAGGTGGCCGCACGCGGGACCAGCTCTACGAGGAGGCGCGCAAGAAGGGAATTGAGGGCCGGTCCAAGATGAGCAAGTCGGAGCTGGAGCGGGCGCTCAGCGGCTGAGGATCAGGCGGAGGGTGACCGGAGCCGATCGAGCACCTCGTCCACCACCTCCGACGTCGACGCCTCTCCGCCCAGATCGAACGTGCGGACCCCGTCGGCTGCTGCCCCCAAGGTGGCCCGCCGGATGTCCGCGGCTCTGTCTGCCACCGTCAGATCGCCATGAGCGGCGTGATCGAGCACCGCTGCGCACGCGAGCAGCATTGCCATGGGATTCGCGACGTTCTTGCCCATCAGCGACGGCGCCGTGCCGTGCGGCGCTTCGGCCATGGCGACCTGCGGGTGCATCTCTTCGTCGAGCGCCAGGAGAACCGACTCGGCCCCGGCGATCGAGCCGAAGAGCGCGAGCACGAGATCAGAGAGGCAATCACCGTCGCGGTTGAGTGACGGCACCACCAACGGGCTGGCACTCGACTCGGTGATGAGGCCGGCGTAGGCGGCGTCGATCAGCGTGGGTCTATAGACAACGTCGGGGTGCCTGAGCGCGGCAGCATCCATCTCTTCCTTCAACATTCCTTCATAGACGGTCGAGACGGTCCACTTCGGCCCGCCGTACACGCACGCGCCTGACCCGGCCGCGCTGCGGAACGAATACTCGGCGACGGAGCGACACACGGAGCGGTCGATGCGCTCGGTTCGCCAGGCGTGCTCTTCCAACGTGCCCGGATCTCCCGTGCGGCCTTCGTCCGCCCCGTAGGCATCCCCGACGGCCATCCTGACCACCACGATGGGGTGCACCACATGGGCGGGGGGCGTCACGCCCGGAATGCGGCGGCCAGTGCGCACGATCACCGAACCGCCGATCTCCTCGCGCAGGATCCGGTTTGGGCTCCCCACGTCGCCGGTGACCTCAGGGGTGACGGTGGCTGCCTTCAACCCCAGTCCCGTCTCCCTCATCGCGATCGCCGCCTCGCGGACCACTTCGTTGCGCGAGGCCCGACGGCTCTCCAAGGAGAGATCGAAGTGCAGCAGCTCGAGGTCGAACCCCAGCACATCCGGGGCCAGCACGCGCAAGGCCTCCTCGAGCAGCTCCTGGCCCGTCTCATCGCCATCGCACACGACGAGCTGCCGCCCGGTCGACATGGGCCAAGGGTCGCACGAAACGAGGGTCGCCGCCAACGACCGGTTCACGCGAACGGGGCTTCGACCTGCAATTCCTGCGGCGTCCGCCCGCGTGAATATCTGAGGCCGAACGGGGCAAGAATTTGGAGCGGAGGAAAGAGAATGCCGGACGGGACGGCGGTCGAACCACCTCAGGGAACGCCGAGCCGGCGTGCACTGGGCGCGATGGAGAGCGCGGTGCTGCGCGCCCGCGAGCGGGCCGGCGCGACGACGCTGACCCCGCCAAGTTCCGAGATGCCATCAAGTACGGAGTGGCCCCTCCACCCACCTCACCGACTCCGCTTGTCCGGCCAACGCCCGAACCAGTCACCGCTCCTCGGCGACCCCACGCATTGGCGCAGAGGGAGCACTGGCTCAAGTTGGCGGTCGCGGTCGTCGCTGCTCTGGTCGTGGTCGCGGGTATCGCGTTGGCGGTCTCGGCGGGCAGCGGCGGCCGCAACCCGCCGCTCGGTCATCTTCATCGCTCGTGACGACGCCCCACGCCGGTTCACCACCGCCCACGCGACATCACGGCACCAGCGGCCACGCCCCGACCTCGTCCTCGCGCTCGACCACTTCGGTCCCGGCGCCACCCGCGACGCCGGGAGGGCCGCCGGTCATCTCATCGATCTCACCAGCGAGCGGTGCGGCCGGTCAGGGCATTCAGGTCGTCGGATCCAACTTCCTGAGCTCCGACGGGCAGATCGTGGCGACCTTCAACGGTGAGGTGGCCCCGACGACCTGCCCCGCCCAGAACACCTGCACCATCACGGTCCCGCCGATGACAGGATCGCCATCGGCGCAGTTGACGATCAGGACCGCCAGCGGCACGTCCAACGCCGTCACCTTCACCTACTCGTGACCTATCCCGACGAATGATCCTCTGGCCAGAGTGACTCGGGTTCTCTCCCGTTCGTCTCAGGAAGCAGCCAGAACAGCGCCGCAGCTGCCGCCATGGGCAGGAAGGTGACCTCGCCGGCCGCGGCGAATCGGTTGCCGACGTCCGCGACGGCGCCAAACACGACGAGCCCGCCTACGGCGCCCAGCACGCCGAAGGTCACCCACCATCCCGTGACGGATGCCCTGACCGACGTCGGGAACAACTCGGCCAACATTGCGCCCACGGCTGGAGCCAGCAGGCCGCCGCTGAGCACCCCCAAGATGTATCCGGCAACGTACGCACTCGCCGAGCCCGTGTAAGCGAAGGCGCCCGTGCACGCGGCCGCCACCAGTGCGACCGTGGCGGTGGGCCGCCGGCCGACCCGGTCGGCCAGCCAGCGCCCGACCACCAATCCCAACAGGCCGGCGACACCTGACACAGCGACCGTGCGCCGCGGTGACCCATCCCGCCAGGTGCAGGACGTCCTGCGCGTACAGGAAGGCGAAGCTGCTGGCCGGACCCGTGACGACCGAGATGGCAAAGCCGATGGCGGCAAGGACGACGACGCGTCGGCGATAGCGCGGTCCGACCGCACCCAGCACCGGTATCGGGTGCTCCGCTCCAGCCGCGGCCACGGTGAACCGGCGGGGCTCCTCCACCCGGCCCCGCAGCGCATAGACACCCACCAGGGGCACCACCGCGAGCGCAAAGATCCCGCGGAACCCGAGAACCCCTGCCGCAAGGCTGTGCACGATGGCGGAGAGGCCCGCCCCGACCCCATAGCCGGCAGCGATCAGTGCGACCGCCGCGGATCGATCGGACGACCCCGTGTCCTCGGCCCCCATGACCTCGGCCAGCGCGTTCGTGGCGCTCAACAGTGGCCGCCCGAAGGCGAAGATGGCCACGAACCACCAGTAGCCGGGGCTGGCCGCCGCGACCACGGTCAGGGCCAGTCCAACGATGGTGACGAACAGGATCACCCGCCGTCGGCCCAGCCGGTCCGCGATGCCGATGAGGGGAAGACTCCCAAGCGACGCGAGGCGGATGATCGCGAGGCCGATCCCGAGACTCGTGCCGGAAAGCCCGACCTTGTTGGCGATCGTGCCCCCGGGGGCGATGTGGCCGAGTTGCTTCGAGACGTCGCCCAAGGCGGCGACCGCGCCGTACTGCCCGAACCCGGACGCCAGTGCGATGCAGGCGATGACGATGATGGCCGGATCGGTCCACCGTCGCAGCTGCAGATCCCCGGTGAGACCGCTCGACTCGTCGGGCAGAGCGATCGAGTCCGTCACGGCGGCACCGTGTCGGCGTTGCCACGTTCCTGGTCGACCGCGCACTCGCCGGAGCAACTCGATCACCTGGTCGTCGGATGTCTGGGAGAAGTCTCGGTACCACTCCCCGACGGCAAAGAACGGTTCGGGGGCCTCGAGGCAGACCAATCTGTCACAGTCGCGCTCCAGCTCCGATACGGCCAGGCGCGACGCGACGGGTATAGCGACGACGATCCGCGCCGCACCGAGTGCCCGGGCCACCTGGCATGCGGCACGGGCGGTGGAGCCGGTGGCGACGCCATCGTCGACGATGATGGCGCAACGTCCCGTCAGCGCGAGCCGCGGCCGGCCGTCTCGGTAGGAGAGGGCGCGCCGCTCGAGTTCGGGCCGCTCACGCTGTTCGGCCTCGTCGAGGTCGCCCCCGCCGAGGCCGGTCGACCGTAGGACGTCGTCGTTCTCGACTCGTACTCCCCCTTCGCCGATCGCACCCATCGCCAGCTCATGCTGAAACGGCACGCCCAGCTTCCTCACCACCAGGACGTCGAGCGGAGCACCGAGGCCCTCGGCGACCTCGAAGGCAACTGGCACGCCGCCCCTGGGAAGGCCGAGGACGACCGGGGGCGGCTCATGGAGACCGGCCCGTCGCAGGGTCCCAGCCAGGTGACGGCCGGCGTCGAGTCGATCGCGGAACCTCATGATCACCTCCCCGGCGTCACCTGCACTCTCACTCTTACCCCGAGACGCCCTGAGAGACAGCGGAGAGCCGGTGTACCAGGGTCGAAGGGCCGTTCGATTGGTCCCGCCCCGGCGCGACGACGCCCAGGGCGCGACGATGGAGAAGAGAGTCGCAGCCTGCGACGAGAGGAGTGGGATGGGATCTCCCCGGCTGAACGGCCATCAGCGCGACACCCTGGCGCAGATCTTCCGGCACCCGACGAGCCACAACCTCGAATGGCACGACATCCTCTCCTTGCTCCACGCCATCGCCAACGTTCGAGAGACCCACAAGGGCCACCTCGAGGTCACCATTGGCGATGTCACCGAGGTGCTGGAGCCGGATCGTCACAAGGAGATCGCCACCGACCAACTGGCGATCCTGCGCCGCCTCCTGCGCAGCAGCGGCTATGCACCCGAGGACCTCACCGCATAGGGGCTCCTCCACCGTCGCGTTTCGTCGGTCAGGAGACGCTGCGCCACACTGGCATCGATGAAGGACCAAGATGACCGAGCGAGTGGTGCTGGCAGCCGACGTCGGCGGCACCCAGATGCGGGCGGCGCTGGTGCGCGCCAACGGAGGTATTGCGCTCCGCCAGACGGAGCCAACCCCCTCGACTGGGAAGATTCCCGCCGCACTGATCGAGCTCATCGCAGAAGTGGGCCGGGCACGGGCCACGGCGAGGTGACCCATGCCGTCGTCGGACTCCCAGGTGCGGTGGACTACGAGGCGGGTCGTTTGCTCTGGGCCCCGAATCTTCCGGAGAGCTGGTCCGGTTCACTCTCGGTGGATCAATTGTCGGATCGCCTCGGACTGCCGGTCTACGTGGCGAACGACGCCGACCTCGCAGCTGTGGGCGAGGCGTCCTTCGGCGCGGGCGTTGGCATCGCCGACATCGTCGCCTACCTGACCGTGTCGACTGGCATCGGTGCCGGCGTGGTCAACAGGGGGCGATTGATGAAGGGCCGGAATTTCTCGGTGAATTCGGGCACTCCGTCATCGATTGGCGCGCCTGGCGCGCGGGAGGGCCGGGCACGCTGGAAGAACTGGCCTCTGGGAGCGGCGTGGCCCGCCAGGCCGAAGAGGCGGGATTGGGGAAGTTGGACGCGCAGGCTGTACTTGAGGCGGCGATCAGGGGTGACGCCGAGGCACGCCGTATCTGGGAAGACGCCGTGGCGGCCTGTGCGGCAGGCGTCTGCAACCTGGTGATGGCCTTCGCCCCCTCAACGGTGATCGTCGGGGGTGGTCTGGGCCGTCGTCCGGAGTTCTTCGACCCACTCCGCGAGATGGTCCTGCGGCGCAACGAGCATCGCCCTACTGACCTCGCCGTCGTCATCTCGGCGTTGGGTGACGACGCCGGACTGGCCGGAGCTGCTGCCTGGGCCGATGCCACCCAGCCGAACTGACTCGCACATCCCAAGCAAAATCCCAGCATCGAGGTGGTGATCTGGGTATGGTTCTCGGAGTTGCAACAAAACTGCAACACAAACCGTCACATGCGGAGTAGAACCAGAATAACAGGTGGCTTCGCAACCGGGCGTATCCGGACAAAGGAGGCAATGTGCGTTTCACAAGGACAGGCATGCTCGGGGGAATCTCTCTTGTTTTGTCGGCGACGCTGGTCAGTGCGGGGGGCGGGGGAGCCTCGGCTTCGCTCCGCACCAGCGGGCCGCGCAACATCACGGCCACCTCTTTCACCACCGACTTCAGCGTCATGAAGCAGTTCAAGTCGCTTGCCGCGGCCGGCCACGGCAAGGTGGCGACGATCTTGCCCGACACAGTGAGCTCGACGCGGTACGTCGCGTACGACGCGCCGGACATCACCAAGGCCCTCAAGACGGCAGGTATGAGCTCGTCGAACTACGTCGTGCAGAACGCCCTCGGCAGTGACGCAACGCAGCTGACCGACGCGCAGACGGACATCTCCAACGGCGCCACCGTCCTCCTGGTCGACCCGCTCGACTCGGGCGTCGGCGCGCAGATCGAGAGCTACGCGAAGTCTCGCGGCGTCAAGGTCATCGACTATGACCGCCTTACCCTGGGTGGCAGCCGCGCCTACTACGTGAGCTTCAACAACGTTCTCGTCGGTAAGACGATGGGGGAAGGCCTTGTGAGCTGCATCTCGGCCTGGCACGTGTCCAAGCCACAAGTCGTGGTCATGCACGGCGCGGCGACGGACAACAACGCCACGCTGTTCGCTCAAGGGTATGACGGTGTGCTGAACCCGCTCTTCAAGGACGGCAAATACAAGGCGGTCGCACACACCGCGGGCACCTGGGACGCACCCACCCAGGAAAACGAGTTCCAGGCGGTGTACACGGCACACTCGAACACCAACGCGGCGCTTGTCCCCAACGACACAACCAACGCCCCGATCGTTACCTATCTGCAGTCACTGCACGTGAAGCCCAAGACCTTCCCCACCACGGGACAGGACGCCTCCTTGGTGGGCCTGCAGAACGTGCTCGCGGGCTACCAGTGCGGCACGGTATACAAGCCGAACGCTATCGAGGCACAGACTTCCGTCGCCCTGGCTCTGTACCTGCGAGCGGGCGTGAAGCCGCCGAAGAAGCTGGTGAACGCCACCACGGAGGACACGACTGGCGGTACCGCCGTCCCGACCGTGGCGCTGACACCGAAGTGGGTGACCGTGCAGAACATGAACTCCACGGTGATCAAGGACAACTACGTCCCGGCCTCGCAGCTCTGCGCCGGCTCGTTTACTGCTGACTGCAAAGCGGCAGGCATCACGCCGTAGCCATCGTTGGGATCGCGGTGCCCGGCTGGGTAGTGTCGATCCCATAGAAGTACTTCCGGACCGACCCCCCGTTCCCAGGACGGGGGGTCGGTCGTAGGAGGTCAATGCTCGACTGGTGCCGTGACTGGGGGTAGCGAAGGTGGCAGAGGAAACACCACTGCTCGAACTGCGGGGCGTGAGCAAGGTCTTCGGGGCGGTTCAAGCCCTCAACAAGGTCGACCTCTCGGTGCCGCCAGGGAAGGTGACGGCTCTCGTCGGCGACAACGGTGCCGGCAAATCGGTCACGATCAAGACGATCTCCGGGCTCTGGCAGCCCTCCGAAGGAGAGATCCTTTGGGAAGGTTCACCTGCCCACATCCACAGCCCGAACGACGCTGAAGCGCTCGGGATCACGACGATCTATCAGGACCTCGCGCTGTGCGACAACCTCGACATCGTGCAGAACATGTTCCTCGGTCACGAGAAATCGCGGTTCGGACTCCTCGACGAGTCCGCCATGGAGATCGAGGCGCGCAAAACGCTGGCCGACCTCCACGTCACGACGGTCCGCTCCATCCGCCAGCCGGTGGCATCCCTATCGGGCGGACAACGGCAATCCGTTGCGGTGGCCAAGGCGGTCATGTCGGCCGCCAAGCTGGTGATCATGGACGAGCCCACCGCCGCACTCGGAGTGGCCCAGACCGCCCAGGTGCTCGACCTCATCAAGCGGCTCTCGAGCCAGGGAACGGCGGTCATGGTGGTGTCACACAACTTGAATGATGTCTTCGCCGTCGCCGACCAGATCTCCATCCTCTACCTCGGCCGGCTGGTCGCGCAGGGTCCGGCGTCCGACTTCGACACGCAAGTCGTGGTCGAGTACATGACGACAGGCCAATCGTCTCAAACAGAAGACGCGGGGTGACGCACCGATGACCGAGACGACCAGCACCCCGGAAAGCGCCATCGCACCCGACGCACTCGTCGTCCTGGCACCGGACGTTCTCGCAGACTCCCTCGGCGACTACCTGCGGGCGTGGTGGAAGCGGATCCGCGGCGGCGAGAGCGGCGCGCTGCCCATCATCATCGGACTCCTCGTCATCAGCATCTTTTTCTCGGCCAAGTCGAGCGCCTTCCTGACATCGACCAACATCGTCAACCTCTTCGTGCAGTCGACGTTCATCATCTTGCTGGGAATGGCCGAGCTGTACGCCCTGATCCTGAGTGAGATCGATCTCTCGGTTGGATTCGTCGGGGCGGTCGGGGCGGCCATTGCCATGGCTCTGATCAGCGCGCCGCAAAACTGGGTCTGGTGGGCCGGGCTCATCGTCGGCCTGGCCGCGTGCGCCCTGATCGGAGCTTTTCAGGGCACCATCATCACCCGGCTAAGAATCCCGTCGTTCGTGGTGACCCTCGCCGGCTTGCTCGGTTGGCAAGGGGTTCTGATCTACGTCTTCGACACCGACAAGGGCGCCGTCGGCGGCGTGATCACGATCTCCAACAACGTCATCCGCGACCTCGTCAGTGGCAGCATGACCCCGGCGGCGGGGTGGATCCTCCTCGTCGCGCTCGTCGTCCTGTACGCGACCATCACGGTCGTCCGCAGCTCGCGTCGCCGCGCCAAGGGCCTCACCACGCCGCCGCTCAGCATCACGCTCCTCACGCTCGGCGCGGTCGCGGTCGCCGGCGTCGTTCTGGTCTACATCTGCAACCGCAACCGGGGCATCGCGTCCGCCCCGGTCAGCGGGGTCCCCTGGGTCATACCGTTCGTGCTGGTCGTGCTGGTCGCTCAGTCGTTCCTGCTCGCCCG
Source organism: uncultured Acidimicrobiaceae bacterium (assembly GCA_963769095.1). Lineage (GTDB taxonomy): Bacteria > Actinomycetota > Acidimicrobiia > Acidimicrobiales > RAAP-2 > Bog-473. The sequence goes on along the minus strand of CAVYKO010000007.1, from coordinate 127,228 downwards.
CACGCGACTCGGGCGCTACATGTACGCCATCGGCGCCAGCCCCGAGGCGGCGCGCCGGGCTGGCATCCACGTCGCTCGGATCCGGACCGTCGCGTTCGCGCTGTGCAGCCTCACCGCCGGCCTGGCGGCCGTGGTCTACGCATCCCGCCTTGGGTCCATCACGATCGGCTTCGACGGCGGCACGTACGTGCTCTACGCCGTCGCTGCCGCGGTCATCGGCGGCGCCAGCCTCTTCGGGGGCTACGGCAAACCCATCCACCCGCTCCTCGGTGGACTCGTCATCGCGACCCTGAACAACGGGCTCGACCTGCTGAACATCACCACCGCCGGGACAGACGTCGCCACCGCCGTCGTCCTCCTCGTCGCGGTGGCGGTCGACGCCACCCTCCGGCGCCGTGGCCGCCCGGGCGCGGGCGGCTGACGCACCACCGGCGGCAGCCGAGATCGACACCGGCATGAGACCGATCTGGGCAACCCAGCTCGGCGTCGCCACCTGCGCGTTCGTGCTGCTGATGTTCGCCGGGGGCGGATCGGCCCTCAACGCCCCGGGGACGTCGACCACGGCGGCGTCATGGACCGTCTACCACGGGGACCCCGGAGGGGATGGTGTCGCGGCCGGCGTCACCTCGGTCAACGTCTCCTCCCGCGCCTGGACGTCGCCCGCACTGGACGGCCAGATCTACGGCGAGCCGCTCGTCTCGAACGGACGCGTGTACGTCGCGACGGAGAACGACACGGTGTACGCCCTCTCCACCTCGACGGGGGAGGTCGTCTGGTCCGCCCACCTGGGCACCCCGGTGCCCTCGAGTGCGTTGCCGTGCGGTGACATCTCCCCGACGGTCGGCATCACCGGAACCCCAGTACTCGATCCCGGTCGATCCGAGGTGTTCGTCGTCGCGGACGAGTTCGTCAACCAACGTCCGGCCCACGATCTGGTCGGGCTCGACGCGGTGACGGGCAAGGTCGAGCTCACCCAGGCCGTGGACCCGGCGGGCTCGACCCCCGCCGCACTGCTCCAACGCACCGGCCTGACCCTTGACGCCAACCGCGTCGTCTTCGGCTACGGCGGGAACTACGGGGACTGCTCCACCTACCACGGGTGGGTGGTCTCGGTCCCCGAAACCGGCGGCACGGCTGACGAGTTCGCAGTCGACGCGCGAGCGGGCGACAGCCAAGGCGCGGTCTGGATGGGCGGGGCCGCCCCGGTGGTGGATGCGAGCAACAACATCTGGGTGGAGGCCGGCAATGGTTCGGTCACCTCGCCGGGCGCTCCCTACGACAACAGCGACTCGGTGCTGGAGCTCTCGCCCACGCTCAAGCTCTTGCAGTACTTCGCCCCGTCGTCCTGGGCCAGGGAGAACGCAACCGATCTCGATCTGTCGACCGCTCCGGCGCTGCTCTCGAGCGGCCAAGTGGTAGCGGGTGGAAAGGACCGGATCGCCTACCTGCTCAACGGGAGCCACCTCGGCGGCATCGGTGGCGAGCAATCCTCGCTGCCCGGGGCCTGCGGAACCGCGATCGACGGCGGGGCGGCCGTGGTGGGCACCACCGTCTACCTTCCATGCCTCAGCGGACCGGTGGCCGTCACGACATCGTCAGACCCCGCCAGCCTCCGCGTGCTGTGGCGAGCGACGTCCGGGGGCGGCCCGCCGATTGTCGCGGCCGGTCTCGTCTGGACCATCGGTCAGAACGGCACGCTCTCTGGGCTCAACGCGGCAACCGGCGCGGTCGTCGAGCGGGCCACCGTCGGCGCACCCGCCAATCATTTCCCGACCCCGTCGGTCGGCAACGGCCTGCTCCTGGCAGCCAACTCGACCCGGGTCGTCGCGTTTGACGCAGCCGCCAGCGGCGCGGCGCCCACCACCACGATTCCCCCGGGCACGGGGACGACGAACCCGCCCGTGACCAGCGCGGCAGAGCCTTCCGGTTCGAGTGGCCTTCCCGCCTGGGCCATTGCCGTGATCGTGCTCGGTGCGCTCGCCCTCGCCGGGCTGGGCGTGTGGTGGTGGCGACGCCGACGCCACGTCCACGTGTCCGCCGAAGGCTGACGCAGCCGCGGGCAACGCCCGCGCTCGACGGTCAGCGAGAGGACAACAGAATCTCCAAGACGGTACCCACGCCCCCCACCAGCAGCGAGACCGACACGATGATGGCAAGGACTTTGACCAGGGGTCGGTGCATCGGCTCCCAGTCCCCCACGTCGTCGAACACGTCGAGCGCATAGCCGTCCTCGTCCGCCCAGCCGGGTTCCTGCGGCGGACGATCGTCGAGCGGGCGGGGCTCGCGGGTCGCCACGTAGCCGATGAACGCCCCGAGGCCCACCGGAAAGTGCGGCTGGGGAGGAGGTCCTGGGACGTGGCCCTGCATCGTCGCCACGTTACCCCTGCGCACAGCGCTGCGAGCGGCTCACCGTCTACCCTCGGTTGCATGGACGAGCCCCAGCAGATCGGCTTCACCCCGGCCGAGTCGACGCCGCGATTCCCCCACGAGCCCAAGCCGTCGGCCGGCGCTCCCAACGTGGTCGCCATCGTGCTCGACGACACGGGGTTCGGCCACCTCGGATCGTTCGGCTCCGACATCGGGACCCCGCACCTCGACGCCCTGGCGGCGGGCGGCGCCGCCTTCAACCGCTTTCACGTCACCGCCCTGTGCTCCCCCACCCGAGCCTGCTTCTTCACCGGGCGCAACCATCACGCGGTCGGCATGGGCTTCCTGGCCGACATTCCGCTCGGCTTCCCCGGCTACCACTCCCGCCTCCCCAAGTCGGCGGCGGCGCTCCCCCGCCTCCTGCGCGACGCCGGGTACTCGACCTTGGCCGTCGGCAAGTGGCATCTCACGCCGCGCTGGCAACGCTCTGCCGCCGGCCCGTTCGACACGTGGCCGCTCGGTGCTGGGGTTCGAGCGCTACTACGGCTTCCTCCAAGGTGACACGAACCACTGGGCGCCGAACCTCGTCTGCGACAACCACTACATCGAGGCACCACGCCCACCCGGCGAGGGCTACCACCTGAGCGAGGACCTGGCCGACCAGGCCGTGCGCATGGTCCAGGACCAACAACAGGGGGCGCCGGGCAAGCCCTTCTTCCTCTACTTCGCCCTGGGCGCCATGCATGCGCCGCACCACGTCGCGCCGGAATGGGTCGACCCGTATCGGGGCCTCTTCGACAAGGGCTGGGATGCGTGGCGCGAGGAGCTCTTCGCCCGGCAACTGGCCTCGGGGATGGTGCCCCCCGGCACCGAGCTCACCGCCCGGCCCCCGTGGGTCGACGCCTGGGCCGACCTGTCGACCGACCAGCGCCGCATGCTGGCGCGCCAGCAGGAGGTCTTCGCCGGCTTCCTCACGCACACGGACGCGCAGATCGGCCGGGTGCTCACGTCGCTCGAGAGGCTGGGCGTGATGGACAACACCTTGGTGATGGTGTTCTCGGACAACGGCGCCAGCGCGGAAGGGGGCAAGGAGGGCAGCGTGAACGAAATGCGGTTCACGGCCCAGGTCCGCGAATCGTTGGCCGACAACCTCGAGCGGTACGACGATTGGGGTGGGTTCACCACGTACAACCACTACTCGTGGGGCTGGGCCTGGGCCGGCAACACCCCGCACAAGCTGTGGAAGCGCTACACGTGGCTCGGCGGGACGCGCACGCCGCTCCTCGTCCACTGGGGTGCCCGCATCAAAGCGCCCGGCACCGTGCGCAGCCAGTTCGCACACGCCATCGATCTCATGCCGACGGTCATGGAGGCCGTCGGGCTCGAGGTCCCCGATCAGGTCGACGGCGTCGCGCAGCAGCGAGTCGATGGCGTGAGCCTGCTCTCGGCCCTCGAGGACCCGGGCGCGGCCGAGGTCCACCACACGCAGTACTTCGAGATGCTGGGCTCACGCTCGATCTATCACGAAGGTTGGAAGGCCACGACCAACCACATCAGCACGGGCATCCTCGACGAGGAGGAGCTCGCGGTCGGCAGCCGCAGCTTCGACGAGGACCGCTGGGAGCTGTTCGACCTCGACGCCGACTTCTCCGAGGCAACCGATCGCGCCGAGGCCGAGCCCGAACGGCTGCGCCACCTGATCGACCAGTGGACGGCCGAGGCGGGGCGTAACGACGTGCTGCCGATCTCCGACGGCCTCGTCGATCGCTTCGGGGGCTTCATCCCGCCGGCCTGGCCACCGGGTTCGCAGCGCACCTTCCTGCCCGGAGGTGGCCCGGTCACGGACGAGTCGGTGCCTCTCCTGTGGGGCGGATTCCGCCTCACCGCCGCATGTCGAAGTGCCTCGTGACGTCGAGGGTGTCATCTGCGCGCTGGGCGACTGGTTCGGCGGGTATGCCCTCTACGCGGTGGACGGCACCGTGCACTTCACCTTCGCCCGCTCGGCCGACGCGATCGAGCTCGCCCTCCCGGCGGTGCTCGAGGCAGGCGAGCACGACATCGCCGTGGTCTACGAGGTCGGCACGGCCGCCGGCCGCATGGCGCTGCTGCTCGACGGCATCGAGGTCGACGAGGCGATCGTCGAGGGGATGCTCCCCATGGCGCTCCAGCACGGCGGCGCCGGCCTGCGGCTCGGGCGGGACAGCGGGTTCCCCGTCTCGTCGCGGTATGCACCGCCTGCGCCGTTCAATGGCACGGTGCGCCAGCTGGGCATCGAGACGCCCGGAGGCCGCCGCCCCGCACCGGCGGACGAAGTGCGCGCCGCGCTGCACGCGGACTGAGGGATCGGGCCCGAGTCCTCAGTAGTCCCCGGCCACGGCGCTCCGGGCGTGCGCCAGATGCTCGCGGGTGTGCCGTGCGGCCACCGCCGCCAGCTGCTCGGTCGGAAGAGGGCGCCCACCGGCAGGGCCGAAGGCGGAGCTGCGGTCGAGCTCCTCGTCGCTCAGGCGCCGCAGCGCCTCCTCGAGACGGGAGCCGTTCGCCTGGAGCAGCGCGGCCGTCTCGGCTTGGCCGCGTGGACTCGGCACGCACCGCATGGGCCGCATTGATCCGGTCGATCTCCTCGGCGGTGTCGAGCACGCCGCGGCCGCTCGCCATGTCGCCGAGCCAGCGCAGTCCGTGCGCATGGCCTTCGGCGACGTGATGCACGACGACGCCGACGGTCCATCCCTCACCCGGCACGGTAATCGCCCACTGTTCGTCGGTACACGAGCGAGCGAAGGCGAGCACCTCGTCGTTGGCCCGGGCAAAGTCGTCGGCCAACGCCTGCGCCCGGTCACTCGCCATGGCGCACCCCGGCCATCTCACTCAGATCCTCGATCCGCCAGCTGCCAGGGGGCGCTCCCTCGGCGGCCGCTTTGAGCGCGAGGCGCTGGAGCAGCGCGTTGACCGGGGTCGGCACGCCATGCAGGCCGCCCAGCAGCACGATCTCGCCGTTGAGGTACTCGGCCTCGATCGAACCTGCACCGCGCGCCAGGCTCTGCCAGCTCGATCCGCCCTGCCACTCGCCCGACGCCGTGGGGGCCAACTGCAGGTGGTCGTTGCGCCGTGCTCGATCCTCTTCCGGGCTCACGGCTTCGATCCCTGCGGCGGTGAGCGCCCCCTTGCCTTCGCGCTGGGCTTCCTTGGCCAGCGGGCTGAACCGTCCGCTCGGCCCGCACAGCGCCTCGACCGCGTTGGCCAAATTCATCAGCAGCTTGCGGTACTTCCAGCGCATGATGTCGGGACGGGCGACCGACTCGAAGGTGGTGGTGTCGATCGCCGCCGCGATCGCCCGCCCCTGGTCATCGAGCCCGTCGCGGGAAGCACCCCAGATCGAGCAGGCCGGAGACGGGGGTCGAGTGCACCTGGACGACACCGGGTCGGAGCTGGCTGGCGGGGCACATGACGCACATGCCGTACGTCCGCGGGAAGTGGCGCAACGCGCGCCGCTCGTTCTCGACCCCGTTCTGCATGCAGACGACGGGGGTCGTGGCGGGGGCGACGGTGAGCTGGGCCAGCGCGTGATCGGTGTGCTGGCCCTTGACGCCGAGCAACACGACGGGCTCGCCGTCCGCGTCACGTTCCCACGACACCGCGGCCACATCTTCGACCACCGGGATGGGCAGGGTGACGCTCTCGTTCGGGTCTTCGAGCACCAGGCCGTCCGACCGCAGCGCGCGACCGTGGTCCCCTCGAGCGACCAGGGTCACGTCGAAGCCCTGCTGGAACAGGCGGCCACCGACGACACCGCCGATGGCGCCGGCACCCAGGACGACGAAGCGCATGGGATGCACTCTGCCACGCACCGGCCGAGCGGCGCGCCGGCCTTGGCGGCGTCAGGTGGCGAGGGAGAGTCCCCCGTCGACCACCACCACCTGGCCGGTCACGTAGGCGGCACCGGCCAGCGCCAGGACGACGGTGGCCACGTCCTCGGGCTGCCCGGAGCGTTTGAGCGGCGCGACCTGGCGCACCACTTCACGCACGACGTCCCAGTCCTCGGTCCAGGGGGTGTCGACCAGTCCGGGAGCGACGGCGTTGACCCGCACCTCGGGGCCCACCACCTTGGCCAGCAACACGGTCATGTGGTTCAGCGCGGCCTTGCTCGCGGCATAGGGGATGGACGACCCGGTGGGCCGGACGCCGGCCACCGACGCGATGTTGACGATGGACCCCTGCGCCGCACGCAATGCCGGAACGGCGGCGACGGACATGGCCCACGTGCCGAAGACGTTGACCTCGAAGATGCGCCGCCACACGTCGACGGACGCCGCCTGGAGGTCGTGGTGCGGAATCAGGGCGGTCGTCCCCGCATTGTTCACGAGCGTGTCCAGACGGCCCCAGCGGTCGAGCGCGGCGGCCACGAGGCGCTCGGGCACGTCCGCGTCGGTGATGTCCCCCTGCACGTAGATCGAGTCGGGCAGCGACGCGGCGACCGCCTCTCCCTCGGCGACCGAGCGCGGCGGAATTGACGAGCACGGACGCGCCCGCCTCCGCGAACGCCCGTGCGGTGGCGGCGCCGATCCCGCTCGAGGAGCCGGTGACGGCCACGACCTGGCCCTGCAGCGGGGCGTCGCTCACCGGGGGACGATGCCCCATTGGGCGGACCACTCCCGGTCGGGTTGGAGGTCGATGACGTCCTTGCCGGTGCGCAAGGCGTTGGGCGGGCAGGTCATGGGCTCGATGGCGACGGCCCGGCGCCGGCGCTGGACCTCCGGCAGGGTGTCGCCCGTGTACACCATCAGGTAGGGGAAGCCCGAGTCGACCCAGAGCGCGGCGCCGGTCGCGCCACCGGGTGCGTCGAGGCTGGCCCAGGCGCGGCCGTCGTCGTCGCGCACGAGCGTGGTGTAGGCCGTATCGAGCACGTCTGGTCCCACGAAGCGCGCCACGGAGAAGTCACGCTCGGTGCCCTCGACCGGGGTCAGCGCGCCGGTCGGCAGCCCTCGGTGGTCGAGGTCGAGGGTGTGGCGGGCGGGCACGCGGAGGATGGCGCCGTCCACCGTCTCCGGCCCGGCGGTGAGATAGGGGTGGAAGCCCAGCCCGAAGGGGATCGCGCCCTCCTGGAGCGAGCGCCCCCTGGTCGTCACGGTGAGGCCGTCGCGCCCGACGTGGTACTCGATCTCGAGGAGCAGCGAGAACGGGTAGCCGGGCGAGGGATGGAGCTGGAGGCGGAGGGAGAGCTGGTTCTGGTGTCGCGTCTGGAGCGTCCAGGGCAGCCAGCGCACCAGGCCGTGGATGGCGTTGTGCCGCTCCGGCTCGTCGAGGGCGGCCTGGGCCTGTACGCCGTTGAACTCGAAGCGCCCGTCGGCCAGTCGGTTCGGCCACGGGGCGAGCACCTGCCCCCGGCCCGAGTGCGACCACTCGTCCGGCCCGAAGCCGTCGAGGACGGGATGCTCCCCCGCCGCGTAGGACCGCAGCGTGGCGCCGACCTCGCAGACCACCACCTCCTGGCGGCCGTGCCCGATCCGCCACTGCTGGCCCGTCGGCGAGGCGACGGAGATCCTGGGCGTGGCGGCCGTCATTGCAGGTGAATTTGAAGCAGACCAGGGCCTCGGCAGGGGTGAGGGCCCAGGTGAAGCGGTGGTGACCGGGCTCTGAACCCGGCGCGACCGGGCATCGGCAGGGTCGGGGCGCCCCGGTAGGGTCGACCCGATGAGGATCCTGGTCACCAACGACGACGGGGTCGGCGCTCCCGGCCTGGCCGCCCTGACCCGGGCCCTGGTCCGCTGGACCAAGGAGGCGGGGAGCGACGCGCCGGGCGCACCGCACGAGATCGTCGTGGTCGCTCCCAGCTCCAACTACAGCGGCGCCGGCGCCGCGGTCGGCTCCGTCACCGACGGCACGGCCATCCCCTACCAGCGTGCCGTGGTCGAGGGCGCGGAGACGGTGGAGGCGTACGGGCTCGACGCCTCCCCGGCGCTGTCGGTCATCGCGGGGGCGCTGGGCGCCGTCGGGCCCAAGCCCGACCTGGTGCTGTCGGGCATCAACCACGGCGTGAACGTCGGCCGCTCGGTGTTGCACTCGGGCACCGTGGGCGCGGCGCTCACGGCCAGCCAGCTCGGCATCAGCGCGCTGGCGGTCTCGCTGCGGGCGGGCGCCGATCCGGACCCGTGGGAGTCGGCGGCCGATCTCGCCGTCGCGCTCGTGCCGCTGCTCGTCGCCGCACCGGTGCGCACGGTGCTCAACCTGAACGTGCCCCACCTGCCGCGCCACGAGATCCGCGGGCTGCGTTGGGCCCGTGTGGGCGGCGCCGGGCTGATCAAGGCCGCCCGCGGCGGCGGCCCGGCGGCCTGGGAGGCGCCGAACCCCGAGGAGATGGAAGGTCCGGCCGCCGCGGAGGCGGCGCACGCCGTGATGGACGGCCCACCCGCCGAGCGCGGGGAGATCGTGCTGACGGTCGGGTCGCCCTTCCCCCCGGCGGGGGACCTCGAAGACGGCGACGGGGCCACCGAGGACGCCGCCCTGGTCGCCCGCGGCTACGCCGCGCTGACCGCCCTGCGCGGCCCGCGGGCGGAGGAGGATCCCGAGCTGCTGGCCCAGATCGACCGCGGCCTCGACGCGGTGCTCGCCCCCTTCGGCTTCACCGGCTGAGCCCGCTTCGGGAGGGACGCGTTCAGTCGTCCTCGCCCGGACGCCGGCGCCGCCGCTTGATCTCGCCCCGGTGGCGCTTCGACTCCACGCGCCGCCGCTGGGAGCTCTTGGTCGGCCGCGTGGCGCGCCGGGGAGGCTCGACGCGCAGGGCGGCGTCGATGCGCGACGGCCAGCCGTTGCAGCGCCAGCTCCCGGTTGCGCGCCTGCGAGCGCGAATCGGCGGCGCTCGCCCGGACGACGGGGCCCACCCGGTCGAGCAGCCGGGCCCGTTGCCGCGGACCGAGCACCGCGGACCCGGCGACGTCGAACTGCACCTCGACCCGGCTGAGCGTGCGATTGGCGTGCTGGCCGCCCGGGCCGCCCGAGGTGGTGGCCCGCCAGGTGATCTCCGAGAGCGGCAGGTCGAGGCCCCGCCGGACGTGCAGTGTCTCGTCGCCGACCACCCGACGAGCGTACGGCCACCCGGTTACGCTCCGGGGCCATGGAGCATCGGCATCTCGGACGTTCGGGCCTGGAAGTCTCGGCGCTGTCCTACGGCAACTGGATCACGCACGGCAGCCAGATTGCGGAGGATGCCGCCAAGGCGTGCGTGGCGGCTGCGCTCGACGCCGGGATCACGACCTTCGACACGGCGGACGTCTACGCACAAGGCGCCGCCGAGTCCGTGCTCGGCCGCGCGCTGGCGGGCGTCCGGCGCGACTCGATCGAGATCTTCACCAAGACCTACTGGCCGACCGGCCCCAACCCGAACAACCGCGGGTTGTCGCGCAAGCACATCATGGAGTCGCTGCACTCGTCGCTCGAGCGGCTGCAGACCGATCACGTCGACCTCCTGCAGGCCCACCGCTTCGACTACGAGGCACCGCTGGAAGAGACGATGCGGGCGTTCGACGATCTCGTGCGCCAGGGCAAGGTGCACTACGTCGGCGTGTCGGAGTGGAACGCGGATCAGATCGCCGAAGCTCTCCGCCTGGCCGACGACATGGGCTTCGACCGCATCATCTCGAACCAGCCCCAGTACTCGCTCATGTGGCGGGTGATCGAGGCTGAGGTGGTGCCCCTGTGCGAGAAAGAGGGCATCGGCCAGATCGTGTGGTCGCCGCTGGCCCAGGGCGTCCTCACCGGCAAGTACGCACCGGGAGCGGGCGCGGCGCCGCCGACCGGCTCGCGCGCCAGCGGGCCCGAGGGCGGCGAGATGAGCTGGCTCCTGCGCGACGAGGTGCTCGACCCGGTGCAGGCGTACGCCACCCTGTGCCGGGAGGCGGGTTACACGCCGGCGACGGTCGCGCTGGCGTGGGTGCTGCGCAACCAGAACGTCAGCAGTGCGATCGTGGGCGCCAGCCGGCCCGAGCAGATCGGCGAGAACGTGAAGGCGCTCGATGTGGAGCTCGCGCCCGACTTCGTCGAGGCCATCGAGACGGCGCTCGCCCCCGCCACCCTCTTCGACCCCGGCTTCACCTTCAGCCCGGCGCGGCGAAGCGAGATGTAAAGGAGCGCACCGCCAGCGTCGAATGGATGCGTTGCTCCTCGAAGACGCGGGTATAGCCGGTGTGTGCGATCCGCCACCCCTCGCCGGTCAGCCGGTACCGGTCCTCGTAGAACGCCGTGCCGCCGATTTCGACGTCGGCGGCTGGCACGATGACCCGGTCCTGCAGGTACCAGGTGCCGCGCGCCTCGGTGCCCGAGTCGAAGGTGATCTCGGGATGATGCCCGTGATGCTCCGTGACGATTCCCGGATCCGCCAGGGCGTCCTGCAACCACGAGACGATGGCGTCCCGACCCTCGAGCACGGTCGTGCCGTCCTCGTAGGAGGCCGTGGCGTCCTCGGTCAGCAGCAGGCCGAGCTCGCCGAACTGCTTGAGGTCGAGGGTCCGGAAGTACGCGTATTTCAGCCGTCGGATGGCCTCGAGCTCGGCCGCGGTGTCCATGGGTACGCGCTCCTCTCCGATCGGCCAGCGGTGGCCGCGGCCAGGGTAGTTGGCGCCCGAGTTGGCGACCGGGCCCGGTGGGGACCAGCATTCCCTGGGTGCCGGCCGAAATGGAACGCCAACGGATCGCCGCGTACGGCGTCGTGCGCGATGACGCGGACCGCCTCCTGCTGGCCCGGGCCTCGCCCATGCTCACCTTGCGCGGTCGCTGGTTCCTGCCCGGCGGCGGCGTGCAACACGGGGAGAACCCTCCGGACTCGCTGCGCCGGGAGATCGCGGAGGAATCGGGCCTGACGATCGTCCCCGGACCGCTTCTCGACGTCCTGTCCGATGTGCGCACCATTCCCGACGGCACGAGCCTGCACACGGTGCGGCTGATCTACGAGGTCGCGTCCTGGCACGGCTCCCTGCGGCCCGAGGTCGACGGGACGACCGACGCGGTGGCGTGGTTCAGCCTGGACGAGGTGCGCGACCTCCCGTTGGCGCGCTACGTCGAAACGGTCGTGGACCGGATCGTGTGAGCGCCGCACCAGCTCCTGCGGACACCCGCCACCACGTCGTCATCGTTGGCTGCGGCTTCGGAGGCCTGTTCGCCGCCCGCGCGCTCAAACGCGGCCCCGGTGCGCGTCACCATCGTCAACCGCACCAATCACCACCTCTTCCAGCCGCTGCTCTACCAGGTGGCGACCGGCATCCTCTCCGAGGGTCAGATCGCGCCGGCCATCCGCGACGTGCTGCGCCGCCACGAGTCCGTGCGCGTCGTGCTGGGCGAGGTCGAGCACATCGACGTCGCGGCGAAGCAGGTGCAGGTCGACGAGTTCGGCAAGTCGCTCACCATCGACTACGACAGCGTGATCGTCGCGGGCGGCGCCACCACCTCCTACTTCGGCCACGACGAGTTCCGGGACGCGGCCTCGGGCATGAAATCGCTCGACGACGCCCTGGCCTTGCGCGGCGAGATCTTCGGGGCCTTTGAGCTGGCCGAGGCCGAGGCGGACGAGCAGGCGCGCCGGCGGCTGATGACCTTCGTCGTCGTCGGCGGCGGCCCGACGGGGGTGGAGATGGCCGGCCAGCTCAAGGAGCTCTCGCGGCGGGCGCTGCGGCGCAACTACCGGCGCATCAACCCGCAGGATGCCCGCGTCGTGCTCGTCGAAGGGACCGACCATCTCCTCGGCTCCATGGGGTCACGCGTCGCCCGCCTCACGGCGCGCAAGCTGACCCGCATGGGCGTCGAGCTCCACCTCGACACGATGGTGAGCGGCATGGACGACGACGGCGTGACCATCACCAAGGCGGACGGGGCCACGCAGCGGATTCCGGCCGCCACCAGGATCTGGGCCGCCGGCACCCGCGCCTCGGGACTCGGCGCGGCCCTGGCGGAGACGGCCGGCGCCGAGACGGACAAGGCGGGCCGCGTGCGGGTCGAGCCCGACTGCTCGCTGCCGGGCCACCCCGAGGTGTTCGTCGTCGGCGACCTGATGGCCCTCGACGACCTGCCGGGCGTGGCCGAGGTGGCCATGCAGTCGGGCGCCCATGCCGCCCATACGATCGTTCGGCGGCTCGAGGGCAAGGAGCCCAAGGCGTTCCACTACCGCGACCTCGGCACGCTGGCCGTGATCTCCCGCTTCACCGCGGTGGCCCGGATCGGCCCGGTGCAGGTCGGTGGGTTCATCGGGTGGCTGTTGTGGCTGGTCGTGCACGTGACCTTCCTGACCGGATTCAAGAACCGCTTCGGCGCCCTGACGCGGTGGGCCGTGAGCTTTGTGGGTCACGGCCGTTATGAACGTGCACTCACAGGCCGCTGGGTCGCCCACGTCGAGCGCCACAGCGAATCTGCCTGAGGTTCCGCCTACGAGAAAAACGAAAGCTGGGATTTCGGTGGCTGATCTCGACATGAGCTGGCAGGCAGGACCGGGCGTCTCGATGTTCGCTCCCGGCATCTTCGACGACAAGGTGGCGGTCATCACCGGCGGGGGCAGCGGGCTCGGCCGCGAGATCGCCCAGGCCTTCGCGCGCCTGGGTGGCCACCCGGTCATCGCCGGCCGCACGGCCGACAAGCTCGACGACGTGGTGCGGTCGATCAAGGAGGACGGTGGTGAGTGCACCGCCATTCCCACCAACATCCGGGACACCGACCAGGTGGACGCGTTGCGCGACGAGGTCTACGAGCGCTTCGGGCGGGCCGACTTCCTGGTGAACAACGCGGGCGGGCAGTTCCCGGGGCTGCCGAGCTCGATCAGCGACAACGGATGGCGCTCCGTCGTCGACCTCAACCTCAACGGGACCTGGAACGTCACCAACCGCTTCATGGTGCCCATGGCGGAAGCCGGCTTCGGCGCCATCATCAACGTCGTCCACCTGTTCTCCTTCGACCGGGGCGCTCCGATGTTCGTGCATTCGGGCGCGGCGCGGGCGGGCGTCGTGAACATGGTCAAGACGCTGGCCCCGTACCTCATGCGCAAGGGCGTGACCATCAACGTGCTGGCCCCTGGGATCTTCTCCACGCCGGCCCTCGTTGCGTCCGAGCTCGAACCGCTCGGGCACACCGAGGAGAGCTTCACCGAGGAGCTGTTGGCGCAGGGCATGTCGGCCCGCCTCGGGACCGTCGACGAGATGGCCGCCACCGTGCTGTTCCTGTGCTCCCCCGCCGCCCGCTATGTCTGCGGCGCCACCCTCATCGCCGACGGCGCCTCGATGCAGGGAAACTGGGTCACGTCGCTCCTCCCGGGGCTCGGCGACTTGTGAGATCGGGACTGCGCTCCATGGTGGCGGGCGCAGTCCGGACGAGGACGGTCACCGCGACGCACATGCCGGCGAACGCCGCGGCCGCCAGGCCGATCCGCCAGGCGTCGTCGGTGAAGGTCTCGTTGAAGATCCACACGCTCAGCCCGATGCTCACGATCGGGTCGACGATGACGATGAACGGTTGCGACACGCTCAGCGGGCCGACGTGCAGCGCGGCCTGGTTGAGGTACTCGGCGGCGAGCCCCGCGGCCGCCAGCGCGTACACCGGCCAGTGCGCGAACATGCCGCCGAGCCCGTACTGCGTCAGCGTGTCGGTCGTCGCCTTGATGAACGCCGCCACCAGCGCCCACAGGATCGAGGTGGCGGCGCCGAGGAGGGCCGCCCGCCGCACGGGCGTGCCCCGCAGTGACAGCGAGCGCGAGGAAGGTCGGCGCCGCCGGCGGTCGCGGCGATCGCCCCCGCCCACGCCGAGCTGCTGGCGACGGTCGTGCCGCCGGTCGGCTCGGACACCGCCACGAAGAGCGCGAGCGCCCCGCAGGTGAGGGCGGCCGCCGTCCATGTGACGGCCCGTATCTGTTGGTGGATCCACACCCGGCGCATCACCAGCGCGAACACGAGCTCGGTGACGAGGAGCGGCTGCACCACCGACATCTGACCCAGGTGCAGCGCCAGCGCCTGGAACACGAAGGCGCCGGCCAGGGCGACCCAGCCGAAGAGCCACAGTGGGTTCGACAAGAGGTAGCGCACGAACCGCCACCCCTTGGAGTGCTCGGGGTCGCTCGTGCTCGCGATGTGCTGGGTGACGAGGTTGAGGGCGTTGCAGAAGGCGGCCGCCAGCGCGGCGAGGATGGTCACGTACTGGCGATCCTGCCGCAGGGTGGCCGTGTGCGCACGTCGTGTCGACGGCCGATCAGCCGTCCTCCCCCTGGCTCAGCCGGCCCGCGCCGTGCACACCCAGCCGAGGTCATAGGTGCGGACGTCTACGTCGTCGAAGCCGGCCCCGCCGAGCCGCGCCCCGAGCTCGTCGGGATCGATCGGGTTGTACGTGTCGCCCTCGTGGAAGGCGGCCGTGGCCTCGTTGTACGTGCCGTCGGCCGCCACGAGGACGGCCCCCGACACGAGCACCCGGGCCAGCTCCGCGAACACGCGGTCCTGCACGGCGGCTGGCGCGATGTGGTGCAGCATGTGGAAGGAGGCGCCGCCCGAGAACTGGTCGTCGGGGAACTGCAGCGCCGCTGCGTCGCCGACGACGACGTCGACGTTGCCGCCCGCCATCCGCTCGGCCAGGGAACCGGCCAGCCCCTCGTCGATCTCGACGGCCGTGAGCCGTCCCGTCCGGCTGCGCAGGATGTCGGTGGTGAACCCGGGACCGGGGCCGATCTCGATCGCCTCGTCGCCGAGGTCGACGCCGCGCAGCGCCTCGGGGAGGATCGTCTCGTGCACCAGGCGCCGCCAGTCCTCGCTGGCGCAGAACTCCATGTGCGCGGCGTTCACGAGGCCGGCCGCCTCACCCCGGCGCCTGCACCTGGTACTCGGCCTTCCACCAGCGGGCGGCCGCCACCTCCTCGGGGTCCGTGCGCCGGGCCGGGTCCTGTCCCAGGTCCGCCGGGGTCGGCCCGATCCGCTCGGCGATCGGGCGCAGGGCGTCGAGGTCGAAGCCGTAGCAGCGCGCCGCCGTCTCGCCCAGCAGCTTGCGGGCGTCCTCCACCGGGATGCGCGCCGAAGTCGCCGCGCAAGCGCTCCTGGGTGTGCGGCCAGGTGCCCTCGGGGTGGGGATAGTCGGTCCCCCACATCACGACGTCGCAGCCGAGCACGTGGCGGCGGCGGATCTCCTCCTTCGACATGGTCGACGCGCCGATGAAGAGGTTCTCGCCGAAGTAGTCGGACGGCAGCTTCGAGATCTTGCCCTTGAGCAACGCGGCCATCTTCTTGGTCGTGTGGCCGCCGCCCATGTACTGGTCCCACTTCCACATCATGTCGGCGGCCCAGTACGCGGCGGCCTCGGTCACGACGTACTTGAGCCGCGGGAAGCGCTCGAACACGCCCGAGAAGAGGAGGTGCCACATGGGACGGGCGGCCCACCACACCACCTCGGCCAGGTAGATGCCGATGTTGCCGTTGTACTCGTCCTGCGGCGCCTCGCCCGAGTGGGTGTGCACCGGGAAGCCCGCTTCCTGGCAGGCCGCCCAGACCGGGTCGTAGTCCGGGTGGTTGTAGGGCACGAGGTCGTGCCACATGGTGGGCACCATGATCCCGCGGATGCCGGGTTGGGCGGCGAGCCATTCGATCTCGGCGACCGAGCGCTCGACGCCGTGGGTGATCGGCACCAGCGCGATGCCGCCGTGGCGCTGAGGGCTCCGGGCGCACATCTCGGCCAGGAAGCGGTTGTGGGCCCGCGCGCCGGCGAAGGCCAGCTCGGGGTCCGCGATGGCGCCCGCCGACAGGCCGGCCCCGAAGGGCGGCGAGGCCATGCCCGTGATGGCGTCGGCGTCGGCGAACATGACCTCGGCGGTGACGCCGTCGGCATCGAGCTCCTTGTCGCGCTGCTCGATGTCCCACGCGCCGCGCAGCCCCTCCTCGTTGTCCGTCTCCCACCCCATGATGTAGTCGTAATTCATCGCCAGCGCCTGGTCGCGGTTGGCCTGGCGCTCGGCCAGGTAGTCGTCGAACGGCGCGTGGTACGCGGCGTCGAGGTAGGGCCGGTACTCCTCGCAGTGCAGCCCCGCGTGGGCGTCGGCGGAGATGATCGTGTAGCGGTCGCTCATTGCTTCGCCCCCAGCACCGAGAGGTCGTCGTAGCGCTGGTGGATGAACGGCTCGAGCCCCGCCCGGGGCACCGGCCCGATGATGCGCCCGACCTGGGTCGACGTCCGCTCCGTCCAGTTGAGGTCGACCATGCGGCGGACGACGAGGTCGGCCACCGGATCGAGCGGCGCCTCCTTGAGGATGAGCTCCCCGTCGATCGACTCGTGCACCCGCGTCTTCTCCGTCTTTTCGCCGTAGACGAGCAACGGATCCTGGTCGAGCACGCCCGCCGCCTCGCACGACGGTGAGAGCTTGAACCAGAAGTCCGTCTTGGCCAGTTCGTAGTTGTCCCGCACGCCGCTGATCCGGCCGGTCACCTCGCAGATCACCGAGCCCATCCGGGCGATGCGCGCCGAGACGGCGTCGCCCTCGCGGTGGACCTCGACCTCGGCCAGCTTCTTGGGCTCGCCGTTGATCTCACGCCCTCCGATGAGCGACTGCTCCGTGGTCATCGGCATGAGGATCGGGTACTCGCCCACCCGGTCGCCGTGGCGGGCCTGGAGCCCGATCCAGCCCGCCCCGAAGACGGGCAGGCCCGGCATCTCGACCCTGGTGATGGTGATGCGGACCAGGGGCTCGGGTCCCGGCTCGAGCGGCGGTGGCAGGACCGCGGCGACGATCTCGGGCTCGGTCTCGTAGACCGCGGTGACCGCCTCGGACCAGATGTCGGCCCTCTTCGCCTCGATCTCGCGGTTCACCTGCTCGCGGCGGGCGCCGTAGCGGACCGTGTGCATGTTGCCTCCCATCTCGTTCACGTCACCAGGCCCGCAGGATCTGGGTCGGGTCGAACGCGTTGCAGGTCGTCTTCGTGGGCCACTCGGCGGGTGCGAGCGGCCGGGCCACGTCGGAGACCAGGGGGCCGATGCGATCGCCGATCGGCCGCAACCGGTCGAGGTCGAACCCGTAGAACGCGGCGGCGGTCGATTCGACCATGGCGCGCACGTCCGGTTCGGCGTAGTCGGCGAAGGCCACCCGCAGGGCCTCGGTCGTGTAGGGATAGCTCCCCTCCGTGTGCGGATAGTCGGCGCCCCACATGACGTGACCGATCCCGAGGTCCCGGCACAGCGGCGCCTCGCTCGGGCGCAGGAAGGAGGCGCCGATCCAGAAGTTGCGGGCGAAGTACTCCGACGGCGTCATGGTCAGCTTCGCGGCGGCGGCGCCGAAGAAGTTGGACTCCGCCGCGTTGGCCAGCGTCATGCGGCCGTAGAACCAGTCCAGCGTCTCCAGGCCACGGGGCAGCCAGGCCACGCCCTGTTCGGTGACGGCGAAGCGCAGTGTCGGGTGGCGCTCGAGGACGCCCGAGAAGATGAGGTGCCACACCGAGCGGTGGCTGAACCACGGGATCTCGATGAGCATCATGGCCCGCGCCGCCTCGTGCTCGCCGTAGTCGGGCAGGGCGCTGCCGCCGTGGATGTTGATGGGCACGTCGAGGTCGGCGCAGACCTGCCACAAGGGCTCGTAGTGCTCCTCCCACAGCGGCGGCAGATGGGAGTTCGGCGGGATGGACGGCAACAAGATGCCCCCGAACGGCGCGTCGAAGGTCTCCTTGGCCCAGCGCACCTCGGCCACGGCGTCGTCGATGTCGTTCGCGAACACCTGCACGATGCCGGCCCGCCGGCCCGGCGCCGCGGCGCAGAAGTCGGCCAGCCAGCGGTTGTGCGCCTGCACGCCGGCCCAGCGCCGCTCGTAGTCCTCGGGCGCCGGCGGCAGGGCGACCAGGTTCCCCTCTTCGAAGAACGGCGGGACGGTGTTGGGGAAGAGCACCTCGGCGACGATGCCGTTGGACTCGGTCTCGGCCAGGCGGCGGTCGTTGTCCCAGTTGCGGTAGGCCCACGGGAGGAGAAGATCGGCGAAGGGGTTGACGTAGGCGGCCGCCCAGGCGTCGAACTCGTCGTGGAAGCGGCTGGCCAGGTACGGCCGGTAGTCCCCGATGTCGCCGCCCGCATGGCCGTCGGCCGAGACGACCGTGTAGCGCTCCGGCGCCGTGGTCGTCGCCATCAGCTCAGCGCCGCCGGCGGGAGTTGCCCCGCCCCGATCGCGTCGGCCCGCCGGTGCAGCATGGCGGCACTGTCCTCGAGGCCGTGACCGATCACGAAGTCCCCCCGCTTGACCCCCTCGACGCAGAAGCGGCCGAGCTCGTGGAGGTCCATCAGCTGGGCCGGATGGCCCGACGCCTCGAGCTGCGCCTTGAACTCCTCGAACGTGGTGCCCGGCGCCGGCGGCCTCGGCTTCTGACGCGCCAGCTCCGAGGGCCGGTTGCGCTGCGCCGTCCAGAGCCCGGTGTCGAGCAGGCCACCCGACGGGTAGAACACCGACGCCCGGACGCCGGTGCCGGCGGCGATGAGCTGATGGGCCAGCGCCTCGGTCAGGCACGAGATGGCGGCCTTGCTCGAGGCGTACACCGACGCGTACGGCACCGGCGCGATGCCGCCGTCCATGCTCGAGGTGTTCACGACGACGCCCGGCTCGCCGGACTCGATCATGCGGGGGACGAAGGACAACATCCCGTTGGCCACGCCGAACACATTGACCGAGAAGCACCAGACCCAGTCGTTGGCCTCCTGCTCCCACGGCCGCCCGCCGCCGCCCGACGTCACGCCCGCGTTGTTGAAGAGGAGGTGGCACGCCCCCTCGGTCGAGAACACGCTGTCGGCGAGGGCCTCGACCGAAGCCGGCGACGAGACATCGGTCACGACGCCGCGCACCTCGCCCACCTCCCCCAGCTCCTTGACCGCGGCCTCGAGGACGGGCTCTTCGACGTCGGCGATCACGACCCGTGCCTTCTCCTCCAGCAGGGCCTCCACGATGCCGCGGCCGATGCCGCCCGCTCCCCCGGTCACCACGGCCACCCGGCCGTTCAGGTCGTCCAACGCGCTGCCCCCAGTCACCGACGTCCCGTGTCAGCGGCCCACGTTAACGCCCCCGGCCGAGCACCCCGTTGGAGGGGCCCGAGCCGGGACGGGTGTCGGGTAGCTTCCGCCGGACAGCTCGCGAGGCCGGAGGAGAGACGATGGCGCACCGCCGGTGGTGGCCAGGGATGTGCATCAGGCGGCGTCGCCCTCGTGGCCCTGCTCCCGGCTGGGGGCGGCGGGGGCGGG
Organism: uncultured Acidimicrobiaceae bacterium; assembly: GCA_963769095.1. Classification (GTDB taxonomy): domain Bacteria; phylum Actinomycetota; class Acidimicrobiia; order Acidimicrobiales; family RAAP-2; genus Bog-473. The sequence continues at coordinate 107,659 of CAVYKO010000007.1, read as the reverse complement.
GCAAAGCTCGAAGGCCGCCGCCTGCCGGGCGGTCCGAGCCGAGGAGCGCACCTCGGACGCGGTCGGCCTCTCCGTCGAGCGCGCCGTCGCGTCGGGCAACTTCGCGGCGTCGAAGCAGGCCATGCTGGGCGCCTACGGCACCGACGAGCGCAACGTCGAACGGGCCCTCGCGGCGGCCAAGGTCGGCTCCGCCACCCGTGCGCGCCGCCTTCAAGAACCTGCTCTCCTTCGTCAAGAAGGTCAGGCAAGGCGTGCGGCGCTCGTCGAACGCCCAGGGGTTGGTGTCGTCGTTCGAGCGCCTGGCCAAGGACCCCAAGCTGGTGAGTGACGGCGCCGCCATCGCGCACTGGACCGCCTCGGTCTGCGGCGGTCCGGCCACGCCCACGACGACGTCGACCACGTCGACGCACCCGTTAGCGACGCCGAAGGGAGCGCCATGGCCGAGACGCCACCGAGGCTCACCGTGCCCAGGCCGGACGAGGCCGCGCCCCTCGACGAGATGCCGATGGCCCGCGCCTGGCTGCAGCACCTCCGCGACAGTGCGATCTTCAAGCTCGAGGGGTTGAACGCCGAGCAGCTGCGGTGGCGACCGGCGCCCACGGCGAACTCGCTCGGGGTGCTCGTGGTCCACCTCGGGTACGCGGAGCGGCTCTGGATCCGCGCCATCTTCGCGGGCGAGCCAATGGACATGGCGTGGCGGTCCCACATGTTCGAGCTCCCCGACGGATGGGCGCAGGCCGACGTCCTCGACTTCTACCGGCACGAGACCGCCCAGGTGGACGCCGTGCTCGACCGGGCCGGGTCCTTCGACCTCCCCTCCGCCGACGGCCCACGTCCGACGACGCTGCGCTGGGCGGTGTTCCACCTGATCGAGGAGACGGCGCGACACGTCGGTCACATGGACATCACGCGGGAGCTGCTCGACGGGCGCACGGGCCGCTGAACGGATCGGGGCGCCCGGCCCGCCTGCTACCCATCCGACCCCGTCGCGTGAGATCCTAGAAGGGCCTGCACGCACGGCCGTGCGGGCGAGATCCGGGCCACGGGCGAGGCGCGGACCGACAACTGACGCAATTCGAGCTTGAAGGTGGGAGGTCGAGAAACGGCCATGGAAGTGGACACCGGTGGTAGGGCGTACCGGTCGGATCCCTCCGGCACGGCGGTCGTCTCCTCGCCCGTCGCCCGCGACCAGGGCCGCCTCTTCAACGACCCGGGCGGCTACTCCTTCGCCGACACCGACCAGCTCCCGGCGGTCAACGCCGGACGGAGCGCCCGTTACGGCGCGCCCCGCGGGTTGCGCGTCGCGGTGGTGGCGGTCCTCGTGGTCATCCTCGCGGCCGGCGTCGCCCTCGCCCTGGTCGAGGCCGGCGTCATCGGCGGGACGACCAGCCCGTCGACCAGCGCGCAGACGCACACGACCACGCCGCCCACCACCGTCACGCCCACCAAGGACCTGCTGACCCCCGCGCAGACGTTCGCCGGGTCCGGCTCGACGAACTTCACGATCCCGGCGCGGGCCTTCAAGGTGACGGTGACGACCGGGCCGGGCCAATCCTGGGTCAGCATCGGCGTGCTGGGCCAGACCCCGATCTACGAGGGAATCCTGGCGGCGAACTCCAGCCAGAGCGAGATCCTGCTCGGCCCCGGCCAGATCAGCGTGGGCGCGGGCGGCACCAAGGTGATCGTGACGTCGGGCCGCCGAAGCCAAACCCTGCTCCCGCCGTCGGCCCCGTTCAGCTACCAGATCACGCCAGGCTCGTAGTCGCCTCAGCGACCGGACGACCACTGCGCGTCGAACTGGCCGACGTCGAAGTAGTCACGCCAGGCCGCGATCCGCTCGCCGCGCAACTCGAAGACTCCCAACACCGGCAACTCGGCGGATCGCCCGTCGGCGGTGATGGAGTCCCGGCGTTCGGTCATGACGACGTCACCGTTCACCACGACATGGCGCAGGTCGACCGAGACGTGCCCGCCCATCGACATCATCACCTCGAGCGACGCCGCGATCGCGGCGCGGCCGGCCACCGGCTCGAGCGGACCGTTGCGGTACACGGCGTCGCGGTGAAGAACTCGGCCACTGCGCTCGCGTTCCCGCCCGGCCAGGCGGCGACGAAGGCGTCCACGAAGGCGCGGATCGTCTCGAGCGGCTCTCGCACCGGGTTCAGGCTAGGTGGCCGTCCTCCGATCAGCGGCGCGCGTTGATGCGATCGACGATCGGGAGGGCGAACCACAAGAACGCGAAGCTCGCGATCACCACAGCGACCAGGCCCGAGAAGACCCAGCTGGTGCCGACGAAACTCATGATGAGACTGATGGCGCAGCACAGAGAGACCGCGACCGCTCCGAGCCCGAGTAACGCCTCGACGTTGGCCAGGCGCAACAGCTTGTCCTTTTCGTGCCGGCGGAAGACCCATCGATGGTACGCGACCGGACTGATCAGGAGTGCGGTTGCCGCCGCTGCGCTGAGCACGCTCACGAGGTAGAGGTCGCGCTGGACGACGTCGAGCTGTGCGAAGCGCACGGTGAACGGCAGCGAGAGCAAGAAGCCGAAGAGCATCTGGACGCCAAGGCCAGCGACTCGTAGCTCCTGCAACAAGTCCGCCAGGTTGCGGTTGTTGCGTTCCGCCTCGGAACGCTCGGGCACCTCCCTGTCCATCACTTCCCTGTCCATGTCATCGAACCCCATATGGCGTCAGCGCCCCGCAAGGGGATCGTCCGCCTGTTTGAGCCCGATCCGGATGCCCCGTTCGCATTCCTCCATGCTTAAACAGTGCCCCGTTACCGCGCCGTCGAAAACGGGGGTCACTCCGCACCGCGGGCCGGCCCCGACCGACGTTGCACGCCCCGCAATCCTCGTGTGACGACGCGACGACCCGCTCGTCGCCGTCGCGCGGCACCGACCGGCCACGTCGGCAACACCCATCGGACCTGCGGCGCCGAAACGTTCGAATTGATTTCATCTCTGCTTCACCTTTCGTCCGAAGAGGCGTCACCGATGCTGGGTACGAACGCGGCGTAGCTCCCCACCCCACACGCTGACCAACCGAAAGGTGCCCAGCCATGCCCACCCGACGAACCCGACTTGCCGTCGCGGCCGTTGCGGTGTCGGGGACCGTCGTGACGACTGCCGCCGGCATCGTCGCGCCCGTCTCTGCCGCCGGTCCGCTGACCATCAACGCGGTGACCTTCACCGCCCCGCCCGGCGCCTCCCTCGACAACCCCGAGGGTGTGGCCGCCGCCAACGGCACCATCGACGTGTCGAACACGGAGGACAACGTGGTGGCGAGCATCGTCGGTACCACCACCACGACGATCGCCGGGTCCTACGAGGCCACCGGGGAGAGCGGGGACGGCGGCCCGGCCACTTCGGCCACGCTCGACAATCCGAGCGCGCTGGCGATCGACAAGTCCGGTGATCTCTACATCGCCGACACGGAGGACAACGTCGTGCGGGAGATCACCCCCGACGGCGTGATCCACCTGGTGGCCGGAGACGGCACCGACGGTGACCGGGGCAACGGTGGTCCGGCGGAACAGGCCGAACTGTCCGGCCCCCAGGGCGTCGCCGTCAACGCCAAGGGCGACGTCTTCATCGCCGACACCAACAACAACGTGGTCCGCGAAGTCACGCCGCAGGGCTCCATCTCGACGTTCGCCGGCAACGGCGCGCCCGGATATCGGGGCGACAACGGGCCGGCCGGCCGGGCCGAGCTGTCCTCGCCCACCGGCCTCGCGCTCGATGCGCTGGGCAACCTCTACATCGCCGACTCGGGGAACAGCGTCATCCGACGCGTGTCCACCGCCGGGGTGATCACCACCGTGGCCGGCAACGTGGCGGCCGACCAGTCCTCGGGCGGGCTCGGCGGCTTCAGCGGCGACGGAGGGCCGGCCACCGCCGCCCGGTTGCACAGCCCAGAGGGCCTCGTCCTCGACCAGGCGGGCGACCTCTTCATCGCCGACACCTTCAACAACGCCATCCGCGAGGTGACGCCCGACGGGACGATCTCGACCATCGTGAACACCGCAGGGTCCAAGGGCAGCAGCGGCAACGGCGGACCGGCCGGCACCGCCAAGCTCAACTCGCCGTACGCGGTGTCGGTGGACGCCAGCACGGCCGACCTCTACATCGCGGACACCTCGAACAACCGGATCCGCGTGGTGACCGGGTTCACGGTGCCGACGGCGACCGCCGGTGGTCCGGTGGCACCGGCGCCGACCGGGCCCCCGCACCACGTCCACCACAGCCGCCTGCATCACCACTGAGCGACCCGACGGCCACCGCTCGCACCACTGTCCCCGTCCCCCATCCCCAACCTCACGAGAAGGGCACACCCCAATGACGGATGAATCCACGTTTCTGTCCACCCCGTTCTCCCGGCGCCAGCTGCTCCAAGGTGGCGCCGGCGTCGCCGCCGGTGCCGCGCTGGCGGCGTACCTGCCGTCGAGCGTCCGCCGCGCCATCTCCGGCGCCAGCCCGGCGAAGTTCGACCTCTCCCAGGTGAAGCACGTCGTGCTGCTGATGCAGGAGAACCGCAGCTTCGACCACTACTTCGGCACCCTGTCGGGCGTCCGGGGCTTCGGCGATCCGCATGCCATGCGCCTGCCCAATGGGCGCTCGGTCTTCGCCCAGCCCGACCCGGACAACCCGGACAGCTACCTGCTGCCGTACCACCTCGACTCGTCGAACTCGGCCGCCCAGGCCATCCCCTCGCTCAGCCACGCCTGGCAGGTGCAGCACGCCTCCTGGGCCAACGGAGCGATGGACGGCTGGTTGCGCTCGCACATCGCGGCGGACAGCGACGCCAACGGCCCCTTCACCATGGGCTACTACACGAGCGACGACATCCCCTTCCAGTTCGCGCTGGCCAACGCGTTCACCATCTGCGACAACTACTTCTGTTCGATTTTGGGGCCCACGCATCCCAACCGCTACATGTGGATGACCGGAACGGTCGACCCCAACGGTGAGCACGGTGGCCCCGCCCTGGACAACAACGCGCCCAACGGCACCTACAACTGGACCACGACGGCCGAGCGCCTCCAGGCCGCCGGCATCTCGTGGAAGTGCTACCAGCAGGCGGACAACTACGGCACCAACGTGCTCGAGTTCTTCAGCCAGTTCATCAACGCGCCGACGACGTCGAGCCTGTACCAGAGCGCCTTCGGGGTCAGCACGCACTTCGACGGCTCGCCGGCCAGCGATCCCACCATGGCCTTCGAGGAGGACTGCGCCAACGGCACGCTGCCCGACGGTGAGCTGGATCTTCCCGACCAGCGTCGCCTCGGAGCACCCGTCGTTCCTCCCGGCGGCCGGGGCGCAGTTCGTCGCCTCCAAGATCGAGGCGCTGGCCGCGAACGAGGACCTGTGGAACTCGACCGTGTTCATCTTGAACTACGACGAGAACGACGGGTTCTTCGACCACGTCCCGCCGATCACGCCCCCGAAGGGCACGGCGGACGAGTTCGCCTCCCTGAACTCACCGGGCGGCACGCCCGGTGGCGGGCTCAACCTCGGGTCGGGCTTCCGGGTGCCGGCGATCGTCGTGTCACCCTGGTCCGTCGGCGGGTTCGTCTGCCCCGATCCGCTCGACCACACCTCGGCGCTCCGCTTCATCGAACGTGTGACCGGCATCAACGAGCCCAACATCAGCGACTGGCGGCGCGCCACGTTCGGCGACTTCACGTCCGCCTTCCAGCGGGCGCCGGAGCCGGCACCGTCGATCCCCGCGGCGACGGCGTCGGCGACGGCGGCCGAGCTGGCCTACCAGAAGCAGCAGTCGACGCTGCCCCTCCCGGCCTTCCCCGGCGCGCTCCAGACCCAGCCGGTGCAGGCACGGGGCCACCGGCCGTCCTCCGGCTGAGGAGAGCCGCCTCCTAGGGCTCGAGGCTGAACGGCGGGTACTCGTCGTTCAGCAACAGGAAATACGACGCACCCGAAGCTGCCAGCGGAACACGCCCATGCAGAAGGCCTTCAGTGACGGGTTCCATTCCCCGGTGAACAGGGCGATGAACCACGAGATGAGGAGGCAGACTCCGTTGGCGATGTTGACGAAGTACAGCACGATGTACTGGGGGATAACCATGATGATCCGCACCAGCACGGTGACCCGATTCCGCTCCCCGCTGACGGGCGTGAAGTTCAAGCCAGACGGGTAGCCACCCGGATCGGCGAATCCTTGCGGGATCGGCGCGAAGGGCGGATACGGCTCGGCCCACACGAACAGGCCGGTGAGCACCCGCCACTGATAGCGAATGACGCCGGCGATGAAGTCGCTCAGGCTCTCCGAGGCGCTGCCGGTGAACACGATGGAGAACCAGCACACGACGGCGGCGAAGAAGGCCACGATGCTGAGGATGTACAGCCAGATGAACTGTGGGATGAAGATGATCCAGTTGGTCAAGACCTTGACCGGCGGAATCTTCGCTGGCCCTCTGGGACCTGGAACGTCAACGGATAGGTGCCCGCCATAGGGGACTCCCTTCACTCGTAGTGACCTGCGGCACCCTAGCCCGCACGACGTCGCCGATGACGGATTCTCCGAATCCTCTGGCGCCTGACGCCTAGCTCCCGGCCCCGGGTCTACCACCCGGAGCAAGGGCAACTCCCCGTAGCTCAGTTACCCGTGTGACCAGCAAATGGCGACGGTGCAGCTCGCGAAACGCCGATGGCGTCAAACAGCGAACTCCTACGAGCAGCCGCTGGTCGTCCCGCAGCTCCCGCACACGTAGCAGGACCCGGCCCGCTGCATGTGGTTGCCGCAGTTGTAACAGAACGGCGCGTCGCGCTGTTCGGCCCGGGCGATCGGCTGGTGGGCGTCGGCCGCCCCCGCCGGGCCCGACGCCGGGGCCGCAGCCGGCCGCACCGGTCGCGCCGCTCAGCCCGTCGTCGACCAGGCCGACCGACGGCGTGGCCATCTCCTCGACGCCCGGCAGCGTCGGCTGCGTGCGCTCCTGGGTCGAGAGGATGCCGAGCTCGGTCCGCTCCGTGACCGAGAGGTAGTCGAGGGCCAGGCGGCGTGCGATGTAGTCCATCAGGCTCGTCGCGATGCGCAGTTCGGGGTCGTCGGTGATGCCCGCCGGCTCGAACTTCATGTTGGCGTACTTGCGCACGAAGGTCGCCAGCGGGACGCCGTGCTGCAGGCCCAGGCTCAATGAGATGGAGAAGGCGTCCATGATCCCGGCCAGGGTCGAGCCCTGCTTGGAGACCTTGATGAAGACCTCGCCCGGCCGGCCGTCCTCGTACTCGCCCACCGTCACGTAGCCCTCGCAGTCGGCCACCCGGAACGAGAACGTCTTCGAGTTGCGCTTGCGCGGCAGGCGCTCGCGCACCGCACCCACCAGCAACGGCGAGGCGGAGCGCTCCCGCTCGTTGGCCAGCGCGGCCTCGAGCTCGGCGATCCGGGCCGCGATGGCACGATCCCGCGCCTCCGCGTCGGACCCGGCCGGTGCGGCGTCGCCGCCGATCGCCGCGGCCTCCTTCTTCGTCGTCGACAGCGGCTGGGCCACCTTGCAGTTGTCGCGGTAGATCGCCACCGCCTTGATGCCCAGGCGCCAGGCGTCGATGTGCAGCTGCTCGACGTCCTCGACGCTCACGTCCTCGGGCAGGTTCACCGTCTTGGAGATGGCGCCGCTGATGAAGGGCTGGACCGCCCCCATCATGCGGATGTGGCCCGAGTAGTGGATGGTGTTGTCACCCATGGAGCAGGCGAACACGGCCAGGTGCTCGGGCGACAGGTGCGGCGCGCCGACGATGGACATGTGCTCGTTGATGTAGGTCGCGATGTCGTCGACCTGCTCGTCGCTGTAGCCCAGCTTGGTCAGCGCCCGGGGCACCGTCTGGTTGACGATCGACATGGTGCCGCCGCCCACCAGCTTCTTCGTCTTGACCAGCCCGAGGTCGGGCTCGACGCCGGTCGTGTCGCAGTCCATCAACAGGCCGATCGTGCCGGTCGGCGCCAGCACCGACGCCTGCGAGTTGCGCACGCCGTAGACCTCGGCCAGGTCGACCGCCCGGTCCCACGACTCCTGCGCCGCCGAGAGCACCTCGGGCGGCACGACGTCCTCGTCGATGCGGGCCGCCTCGGCCTGGTGCATGCGCAGCACGTTGAGCATCGGCTCCGCGTTCTCGTGGTAGCCGGCGAAGGGGCCCATGCGCGCCGCGATGCGGGCCGACGTGGCGTAGGCGTGCCCGGTGAGCAACGCCGTGAGGGCGGCCGCCCAGGCCCGGCCGGCGTCGGAGTCGTAGGGCAGGCCCTCGGCCATCAGCAGCGCGCCCAGGTTGGCGTAGCCGATGCCGAGCTGGCGGAAGGCCCGCGTCGTCTCGGCGATCTTCTCCGTCGGGTAGTCGCCGTTGCCCACGATGATCTCCATGCCCGTGAAGACCACCGACACCGCCGCCTTGAAGCCCTCGACGTCGAACTCGTCGTTGCCGTCGAGGAACGTGAGCAGGTTCAGCGACGCCAGGTTGCAGGCGGAGTTGTCGAGATGCATGTACTCGCTGCACGGGTTGGACCCGTTGATCCGCCCCGTCACCGGCGCCGTGTGCCAGCGGTTGATCGTCGTGTCGTACTGCATCCCCGGGTCGGCGCACTCCCAGGCCGAGTGGGCGATCTGGCGGAACAGGTCACGCGCCGGCACGGTCCGGACGACCGAGCCGTCGGTGCGTGCCGTCAGGTTCCAGTCGCGCCCGTCGAGCACGGCCTCCATGAACTCGTCGGTCACCCGCACCGAGTTGTTGGCGTTCTGGTACTGCGTCGAGTGGCTGTCGGCGCCGTCGAGGTCCATGTCGAAGCCGGCGTCGCGCAACACCCGCGCCTTGCGCTCCTCGATCGCCTTGCACCAGATGAAGTCCTCCACGTCGGGGTGGTCGGCGTCGAGGATGACCATCTTGGCGGCCCGGCGCGTCTTGCCGCCGGACTTGATCGTCCCGGCCGACGCGTCGGCGCCCCGCATGAAGCTCACCGGGCCCGACGCGGTGCCGCCGCCCTTCAGCAGTTCGTGCGACGAGCGGATGCGCGACAGGTTGACGCCGGCGCCCGACCCGCCCTTGAAGATGACGCCCTCCTCCGTGTACCAGTTGAGGATCGAGTCCATCCTGTCCTCGACGGCGAGGATGAAGCACGCGCTCCCCTGTTGCGGCACGCCCTGCACCCCGATGTTGAACCAGACCGGCGAGTTGAAGGCGGCCTTCTGGTGGATGATGAGGTACTTGAGCTCGTGGTTGAAGACCTGGGCCTCCTCGTCGTCGACGAAGTAGCCGTCCTTGAGGCCCCATGCGGTCAGGGTGTCGGCCACCCGGTCGGCCACCTGCTTGAGCGAGGTCTCGCGCTCGGGGGTGCCGAGCGTCCCGCGGAAGTACTTCTGCGACAAGATGTTGGTGGCGTTCACGCTCCAGGACTCGGGCACCTCGACGCCCAGCTGCTCGAAGGCCACCGAGCCGTCCCGGAAGTTCGTGATGCGCGCGTCGCGCCGTTCCCACGTGACCTGGTCGTAGGGGTGGACACCCTCGGTGGTGAAGTGGCGACGGATGCCGATCTCGGATCGCTGGGGGGCGATGGCCATGGCGCTGGGGTCCTCCTGGGAGCTCGGTGCTGGGGGGCTTGCCTGATGCCTGCTGGTGCCTGCTGACTGCGGACTTCGGCGCCCGTCGGCGCCGCCCATTCCAGCGGAGCGGTGTCTCAGGACGCAGTACTGCCGGTTTTGCCGATCCAGCGCCCGGAGGGGGCCCAAACTCGCCTAACCACAATATATAGTGGTCGGCCCTCCCCCGAGACACGAGATGCTGTGTCATTACAGCACTGTAGTTACGCCCTTGTCAACCAATGTCGTGCCACGTCCTCGCAGGTCACGGACCGTTCGCGATGGTTTGCCGCGGGAAGGCCCCGACGGGCGGCGTTAGCGTCAGCCCCTCATGGCCAAGGTGGTCGCCATCGATGCGGGCACGACCGGCGTCCGCGCCCTGGTCGTCGACGAGCAGGCCCGCGTCGTCGACGTCGCCTACCGCGAGCTGACCCAGCACTTCCCCCGACCCGGGTGGGTCGAGCACGACCCCGACGAGATCTGGGAGGCCGTCCGCGCCACCCTGGCCGAGGTCGGCGACCGCCTGGCCGAGAGCCGACCCGGAGCCGGGACCACCCCCGAGCCCGTCGCCGCCATCGGCATCACCAACCAGCGCGAGACCGTGGTCGCGTTCGACCGCAGCAGCGGCCGGCCGCTGCACCGCGCCATCGTGTGGCAGGACCGCCGCACCGCGCCGCTCTGCGCGCAACTCACGGCCGACGGCCATCTGCCCCTCGTCCGCGCCACCACCGGCCTCGTGCTCGACCCGTACTTCAGCGCCACCAAGGCGGCCTGGCTCCTCGAACACGGCGACCTCGCCCTCGGGCCCGACGACCCGACCTCTCCTTCTGCACCGTCGACACCTGGGTGCTGTGGAACCTCACCGGTGGCCCGCGCGGCGGCGCCTACGCCACCGACCCGTCCAACGCGAGCCGCACCCTCCTCCTCGATACCGCCACCCTCTCCTGGTCCCCCGAGCTGTGCGACCTCTTCGGCGTCCCGCCCGCCACGCTCCCCGAGGTGCGGGCCTCGGCCGGGCGCTTCGGCCTCGCCGCGCTCGGCGACCTCGGCCCCGCCGCCGCGGCCCTCGACGGCGTCCCGGTCTCGGCCATCCTCGGCGACCAGCAGGCGGCGCTGTTCGGGCAGGCCTGCGTCGAGCCGGGGATGGTCAAGGTCACCTACGGCACCGGCAGCTTCGTGCTGGCCAACGCCGGCCCCGAGCGCCCGCCGGCGCCCGACGGCCTCGTCGTCAGCGTGGCGTGGGATCTCGGCGCGCACGCCGACGCCCGCGGCCCTGTCGCCTACGCGCTCGAGGGCTCCGCCTTCGTCTCGGGCGCGGCCATCCAGTGGCTGCGCGACGGCCTCGGCATCATCTCGCAGGCGTCCGAGGTCGGCCCGCTCGCCGCGTCGGTCCCCGACAGCGGCGGCGTCACGTTCGTGCCCGCGCTCACCGGGCTCGGCAGCCCGCAGTGGGACCCCGAGGCCCGCGGCATCATCACCGGCCTCACGCGTGGCGCCGGCCGCGCCCAACTCGCGCGCGCCTGCGTCGAGGCGATGGCGTTCCAGGTGCGCGACATGACCGATGCCATGGCCGCCGCGTCGTCCCACCCACTCTCCGCGCTGCGGGCGGACGGGGGCGCCGCCGCCATGGACCTCCTCCTCGAGCTGCAGGCCGAACAGAGCCGCATGCCCGTGGCGCGGCCCCGCTCGCTCGAGTCGACCGCGCTCGGCGCGGCCACCCTGGCCGGGCTGGCCGAGGGGGTGTGGTCCTCGCTCGGTGACCTCGCGGCACGGTGGGAGGCCGAGACCGTCTTCGAGCCCCAGCTCCCGGCCGAATTGGCCGACGCCACCTACGCCGTGTGGGGCCGCACCGTCGAGAAGTCGAGGGGGTGGGCCGCCCCCGAACCGGCCTAGAGCTCCCGGTCACCGCTTTGCCCCTACCGGTCCGGAGACCGAGGGAGCAGACTGAGGGCGGGGGAACAGAAAAGGGGAACACTCCGGGGCGCAGGCGTTCGGCCGGCGCACCATGCAGTACCGACGCTGGGAGGGCATTGTGGGACCTCGCCACCCGACTCCGCGGGGCGCACGCCTCGGCGCCCGCCGTCACCCGGTCCGGAGTCTCGGCGCCGCCGCGGCCGGGCTCGTCGTCCTTGCGGGAGGCCTGGCGATCTACGGCGCCGCCGACATCGGTGTCGCGCCGGCCGCCGACACGGTGCTCAGCTGCACGGACAATTGGACCGGTGCCGCGGGGACAACCGACTGGAGCACCGCGGGCAACTGGAGCGCCGGCGTCCCCGACACCGCCGCGGTCGACGCGTGCGTCCCGGGTGGCGCCACCGTCGTGGAGCAGAACGCCACCATCGTCGTCGGCGAGCTCACCATCGCGAAGGGAAGCTCCGTGACCGTCGGAGCTGGAGGGACCGCCGTCCCCGCTGGCGCGACCCTGTCGGTCACCTCGGGACTCGACATCGACGGGACGCTCACCGCCGGGCCCTCGGACCCCGGCACGGCCACGCTCACCCTCGACGGGCCCGTCACCAACACGGGGGCGCTCGAGGTGCTCGGCACGGTCGTCATCGGCAACGCCGCGGCGACGAGCCTGACCAACGCGGGCACCGTCGGGGTCGCGCCCGGTGGCGTGCTCGACCTCCAGAGGGCATCGACGCTCACGAACGCGCCGAACGGGCTCCTCGCCTTCGGGATCGGCGGCCCGCCGTCCGTCCCGTCGGACTACGGCAGGATCGAGAACGGGACGCTGCGGCTCGACGGGAGCGTGGCTCCGGTGTTCGAGGACGGGTTCACTCCGTCGTCCGGTGTCGAGTACGTCGTGGCCAACGGCTCCTTCAGCGGGACGTTCGCCACCGTGCGCGACGGTGCGAGAGCCGACTACTCGCACCCGGACGCGCTCGGCCTCGTCGGCGGCGCGCCCGCCTCGGCCACGGCCGTCAGCGTCACGAGCACCGTCCCGACATCGGTGTTCGGGCAGGACGTGCGGTTCACGGCCACGGTGACGCCGGCGTCGGGGTCCGCGCCGACGGGCTCGGTGTCGTTCGCCGTCGGCGGCGTCCTCCTCGGCCGCACACCGGTGGCGACCGTGGCCGGGGTGACGACCGCCACCCTCGACACCGCCGACCTTCCCGTCGGGTCCCAGCCGGTCACCGCGAGCTACGGCGGGGACGTCCTCTTCGGCCCGAGCACCTCCCCGGACGAACGGCAGACCGTGCACCCGGACAACGCGAACGTCTCGCTCGCGGCCGCACCCGTCAGCGCCGTCCCGGGCCAGCAGGTCACCTACACCGTGCTGGTGTCGGCCGCCGCACCCGGCGCCGGCCGGGCGGGCGGCACCGTGTCGCTGCGCGACGACGGGAACCCCGTCGCGGGCTGCGAGGCGCTCACACTCTCGTCGACGGACCCGCCACTGGTCACGTGCAGCGAGACCTACGGCGCCGATGCCACCCACTCCATCGTCGCCAGCTACAGCGGGAGCCCTGACTTCCTGCCCGCGACGGCGGCCCTCACCGAGACCGTCGCACCGCAGCCGACCACCTCGTCGGTCACGGCATCGTCGCGCGTGACGACGTCGGGCCAGGCGGTCTCGTTCACCGCCACGGTGACCCCCGCCGCCGGGACGGCCACCCCGACGGGGAGCGTCGTCTTCCTCGACGACGGCACGCCCATCGGCACGTCGACGCTGACGACGACCGCAGGAGTCACCACCACCAGCATGCTCCTGACCACGCTGCCGCTGGGCGCCAACTCGATCACGGCCTCCTACGGCGGCAACGCCGACTTCGGGGCCAGCACGTCGGTCGCCGCGCCGGTCACGGTGCAGCAGGCGTCGACCATCCTGGGACTCGGCAGCTCGATCAACCCGGCGGCCCCGGGCCAGCCGGTCACCTTCACGGCCACCGTGTTCCCAGCCACCGGCTCGGGGGAGACCGGCACGGTCACCTTCTTCTATGACGGCAGCGTCATCGGCAGCAGCAGCGTGTCGAATGGCCAGGCCACGCTGACCACCGCCTCGCTGCCGGTCGGCACCGGCTCCGTCACCGCCACCTACGACGGCGATGCCAACTTCGCCGGCAGCACCACCCCGGCCGGGTGGTCCCAACAGGTCGATCCCACGCCTGGCTGAGCAACGGGGTGGGCAGCCCCCGTGTGGCCCGGGGTGCTAGTACGCCTGACACCGGCGCGCAGAGCCTGGAAACTGGCACTGCCACAGGATTCGTGCGTGCGGTTCTTGCCTCCCGCCCCCTGGCACGCAACGCAACCATGCGCCGGTTCCTGACATCACGGCTGAGTGGGTTTTGGCGACCTGAGGTGCCCACCAGCACGGACGCAGGGAGTGCACGGTGGTACTTGGGAAAGCACGTCTGCAGGGTGTAGATCGACTGTCCGTTCGGCGCGTCGCAAAAACTGTTGCGGCCTCTCTCGCGAGCGTCGTGGTGGTGGCGACGACCATCACCGCACTCGGCGTCGGAATCGCCGTCGTCGACAGCGCGCCCGCCGCGGCCGCCCTGTCGTGTACCGACAATTGGACCGGCAATGCGGGAACGACCGATTGGAACACCGCCACGAATTGGAGTTCCGGTCTGCCCAACTCCGGTACCGACGTGTGCATCGGCGGCAGCGCGACGGTCGTCATCCCCAACGCCTCGTTCTCCGTCAACGAGTTGACCGTCTCGTCAGGCAGCACGCTCACCGTCGGCATTGGCGGCAGCGGGACAACCGTTGCCAGCTTGTCCGTGTCGGCGGGTTTCGAGAACGACGGGACGTTCATCGCGGGTCCCTCCGGGACAACCGGCAACACGACCTTCATCCTCAACGGCCCGACCACCAACACCGGGGCACTCACACTGGACGGATCGACCACCATCGGCAACGGGACCGCCACGACCATCACCAACCAGGGCACCTGGACCCTGGGGACCGCAGCCACCGTGTCGATCGGTGGCAGCTCGTCGTTCGTGCAGAGCGGCTCGGCCGCCCAGCTCACCGACAACAACGTGACCGGCGACAGCGCCACGGTGAACAACAATTCGTTCAGCGACGGCGGCAACCTGGTCGTCGACGGCGGCACCATCTGCGGCACCGGTCCCAACCTCCACGGCGGCTCCCCCGGCGGCGCCGACACCTTGATCTTCGGCTCGAGCCCTCCGGCCGGTCCGGCCTGCAGCGTCGGCTTGACCACCGGTCAGATCTCGGCCAGCTCGAACACCAACACCATGTCGGGCAACGTCCCCGCCGGCTACACCGTCACCGCTCTCGCCACGACCACGCTCCAACCCAACGTCTCGCTCACCAACAACGGGGCGATCGTCCTGAACTCGGGAAACTTCGTCGACAACACCGCCAGCACCACCTTCACCAACGCCGGCACCTTCGACATCCCCGCCAACACGACCGGGTCGTCCATCAACGTCAGTACCTTCAACAACGCGGCCACCGGTGCCGTCAGTGACGAGGGCGCGCTGACCGTCGGCAACGGGACCGCCACGACCATCACCAACCAGGGCACCTGGACCTTGGGGACCGCAGCCACCGTGTCGATCGGTGGCAGCTCGTCGTTCGTGCAGAGCGGCTCGGCCGCCCAGCTCACCGACAACAACGTGACCGGCGACAGCGCCACGGTGAACAACAATTCGTTCAGCGACGGCGGCAACCTGGTCGTCGACGGCGGCACCATCTGCGGCACCGGTCCCAACCTCCACGGCGGCTCCCCCGGCGGCGCCGACACCTTGATCTTCGGCTCGAGCCCTCCGGCCGGTCCGGCCTGCAGCGTCGGCTTGACCACCGGTCAGATCTCGGCCAGCTCGAACACCAACACCATGTCGGGCAACGTCCCCGCCGGCTACACCGTCACCGCTCTCGCCACGACCACGCTCCAACCCAACGTCTCGCTCACCAACAACGGGGCGATCGTCCTGAACTCGGGAAACTTCGTCGACAACACCGCCAGCACCACCTTCACCAACGCCGGCACCTTCGACATCCCCGCCAACGCGACCGGGTCGTCCATCAACGTCAGTACCTTCAACAACGCGGCCACCGGTGCCGTCAGTGACGAGGGCGCGCTGACCGTCGGCAACGGGACCGCCACGACCATCACCAACCAGGGCACCTGGACCTTGGGGACCGCAGCCACCGTGTCGATCGGTGGCAGCTCGTCGTTCGTCCAGAGCGGCTCGGCCGCCCAGCTCACCGACAACAACGTGACCGGCGACAGCGCCACGGTGAACAACAATTCGTTCAGCGACGGCGGCAACCTGGTCGTCGACGGCGGCACCATCTGCGGCACCGGTCCCAACCTCCACGGCGGCTCCCCCGGCGGCGCCGACACCTTGATCTTCGGCTCGAGCCCTCCGGCCGGTCCGGCCTGCAGCGTCGGCTTGACCACCGGTCAGATCTCGGCCAGCTCGAACACCAACACCATGTCGGGCAACGTCCCCGCCGGCTACACCGTCACCGCTCTCGCCACGACCACGCTCCAACCCAACGTCTCGCTCACCAACAACGGGGCGATCGTCCTGAACTCGGGAAACTTCGTCGACAACACCGCCAGCACCACCTTCACCAACGCCGGCACCTTCGACATCCCCGCCAACGCGACCGGGTCGTCCATCAACGTCAGTACCTTCAACAACGCGGCCACCGGTGCCGTCAGTGACGAGGGCGCGCTGACCGTCGGCAACGGGACCGCCACGACCATCACCAACCAGGGCACCTGGACCTTGGGGACCGCAGCCACCGTGTCGATCGGTGGCAGCTCGTCGTTCGTCCAGGACGGGGTGCTGACCAACAACAACGTCTCCGTCAATTCGTTCAGCGACGGCGGCAACCTGGTCGTCGACGGCGGCACCATCTGCGGCACCGGTCCCAACCTCCACGGCGGCTCCCCCGGCGGCGCCGACACCTTGATCTTCGGCGCCGCGCCGATCCCCGGTCCGGACTGCGCCGGTGGTGTGGCAGAGGACCAGATCGACGCCAGTTCGAACACCAACACCATGTCGGGCAACGTCCCCGCCGGCTACACCGTCACCGCGCTCGCCACGACCACGCTCCAACCCAACGTCTCGCTCACCAACAACGGGGCCATCGTCCTGAACTCGGGCAACTTCGTCGACAACACCGGCAACACAGCCTTTACCAACTCGGGCACCTTCGACATCCCCGCCAACGTGACCGGGTCGTCCATCAACGTCAGCACCTTCAACAACGCGGCCACCGGTGCCGTCAGTGACGAGGGCACCCTGACCATCGGCAACGGGACCGCCACGACCATTCTCAATGACGGCACCATCGGCGTCGCCCCGGGCGGCCTCATCAACGTCGGAGGCTCCTCTTCGATCACGAACAAATCCGACGGGTTGCTCGCCTTTGGGATCGGCGGGCCTCCGACCTCCACGAGCAACTACGGCCGGATCACGAACGGCACCTTGGTGCTGGGCGGCACCGCCGACCCCGTCTTCGACAACGGGTTTATTCCGACCACGGGAACGGAGTACTTCGTCTACACCGGCTCGAGCGGTTCTTACAGCGGCACATTCGCCACGGTGCTCCACAACGCCACTGCCGACTACAGCCACACCACCGAGATTGGTCTGACCGGGGGTGCCCCCGCAACGCCGACCACCACTGCGGTCACCAGTTCGGTCCCCACGTGGTCGGTCTACGGACAGGGCGTGCAGTTCACCGCCACGGTCACCCCGTCCTCAGGCTCCAATCCGACCGGGTCGGTGAGCTTCTATGCGGACGGCATCTACCTCGGCAGCGCGGCAGTCATCACCAGCGCCGGCGTCTCGGCCGCCTCGTTGACGGTCTCGAACCTTCGCGTGGGGTCCGAGTCCATCACCGCCACCTACAACGGCAGCGTGGTCTTCGATGCCAGCACCTCACCTGTGCTGACCCAGGTGGT
This sequence comes from uncultured Acidimicrobiaceae bacterium, assembly GCA_963769095.1. Classification (GTDB taxonomy): domain Bacteria; phylum Actinomycetota; class Acidimicrobiia; order Acidimicrobiales; family RAAP-2; genus Bog-473. The sequence goes on along the minus strand of CAVYKO010000007.1, from coordinate 90,186 downwards.
CGATTTGGACCCCTCCAACGTGGCGATCGCTCCGTCGCCCTCGAGCCCGGTTCCGGGACAGCAGGAGACGTACACGGTGGAGGTCTCGGCGACGGACCCCGGCGCCGGCACGCCGACAGGCGACGTGTCCCTCACGGACAACGGCGCTCCCATCAGCGGGTGCCAGAACCTGGTCATGGGCCCCCTCGGGCCCTCCTCTGTGACCTGCGGCGTCATCTACCAGGCCACGGGCTCCCACACCATCGGTGCCAGCTACGCCGGCGACACGGACTTCACCAGCAGGACCGGCTCGCAGTCGGTCACGGTGCAACCGGCTACCACGTCCACCGCGCTCGTCAGCTCGGCCAACCCCGGACCGATCGGAGCACCGGTGACCTACACCGCCACGGTCAGCGTGGTGGCTCCGGGCACCGGTACGCCCTCGGGCACCGTGTCTTTCACCGACGACGGCAGTCCCGTTCCCCTCTGTCAGAGCCTGCCCTTGCCCGCGAGTGCCCCGCTCCAGGTCACGTGCAGCGAGACCTACGGATCGAACGCGAACCACACCATCGTCGCCACCTACAGCGGCGACGCCAATGACGCCTCCAGCCACGACTCGGTGGGCGAGACGCTCGAACAGATCTCGACCCAGACGACGATCGGGGTGTCCTCCGGCACCTCGACCTACGGCCAGGGCGTTACCTTCACGGCGACCGTGACGCCCAACCAGAGCGCGTCGGTCAGTCCGAGCGGGACGGTCACCTTCGTCGACAACGGGTCCACGACGATTGGCACGACGAGCGTGTCCACTACCGCCGGTGTGACGACCGCGACCCTGAACATTGCAAGCCTCTCCGCCGGACCGCACTCCGTTTCGGCGCGGTACAACGGTGACACGACCTTCACCAGCAGTACATCGTCGAAGCCGGCGAGCCTGAGCGTGGCCCAGGCCACGACGTCGATGACCGTTGGGAGCTCGGCCAACCCGTCCGTGGTCGGCCAGCAGGTGACGTTCACCGCCACCCTCAGTTCGTCCGCGTCCGGTGAGACGGGCACGGTGCAGTTCGCCGACAACGGCGTCCCCATCGGCAGCGGGCCGGTGTCGGGGGGCCAGGCCACCCTGCAGACCTCCACCCTCGGGCTCGGAACCCACCCGATCACCGCCTCGTACGCCGGTGACACCAACTTCGTTGGCAGCTCGTCGACGAACACGGTGAGCCAACAGGTGAACCAGGCGGCAACCTCGACCACCATCTCCAGCGACCACAACCCCGGCACGGTGGGACAGACGATCACCTATACCGCGACGGTCACCGTCAATGGTCCGGGCGCCGGCGTCCCCACCGGCACCGTGACCTTGAGCGACGGCGGAACGGCGATCTCCGGCTGCCAGAACCTGGTCCTGCCCGTCACCGCCCCGCTCCGGGTGACCTGTCCCCAGGTGTACGCCACGAACGTGAGCCACACCATCACCGCCAGCTACAGCGGCGACTCCGAGTTCCTCGGGTCGAACGGCGGACCCCTGACCGAGACGCTGTCGCAGGTCTCCACCACGACTTCGGTCCAGGGCTCCCCGACGAGCACCACGTTCGGGCAAAGCGTCATGCTGACCGCTACGGTCGCACCGACCTCCGGTATGGCCGATCCCACCGGGAGCGTCACGTTCACCGACAACGGGACGACGACGCTCGGAACGACGACGTTGTCAACGACGGCCGGCGTCACCACAGCCAGCCTGCCACTCACGACCCTGCCGGTCGGGACCGACGTCATCACCGCCTCCTACGGTGGCGGCCCCGGCTTCCTCCCCAGCGCGACAACGACGCCGCAGTCGGTCACGGTGGGGCAGGCCAGTACGACCCTCGGAGTGGGCAGCAACGTCAACCCCTCCACGTTCGGGCAGTCGGTCACCTTCACCGCGACCGTCATCCCTGGCTCGGGGTCAGGGGAGACCGGCACGGTCACCTTCTTCGACAACGGGGGCCCGATCGGCACGGGTTCGGTCTCGAACGGGCAGGCGACGCTTGCGATTTCGACGCTGGCGGTCGGCACGCATCCGATTAGCGCGACCTATGGCGGCGACGGCAACTTCATCGGCAGCTCCACGACGGGCACGCTCGCGCAGGTGGTCAACAAGGCGCCGACGAACGTGGGGCTCGTGAGCTCGCTCAATCCGTCGACCTCGGGGCAAGCGGTCACCTTCACCGCCACGATCACGCCGACGACCGGATCCGGCGAGACCGGCACCGTCACGTTCTTCGACAGCGGGGCCCCTATCGGCACGGGCACCGTGTCGGCCGGCCAGGCCACCCTGGCCACCTCCACCCTGTCGGTGACCAGCCACGCGATCACGGCGTCCTACGGCGGGGACGCCAGCTTTGCCGCCAGTCCGACCTCGAACACGGTCAACCAGGTCGTGCAATCGGGCGTAGGCGCCACGTCCACGTCGCTCTCCAGTTCGGCCAACCCGTCGACGGTCAGCCAGAGCGTCACGCTGACCGCGACGGTGGCGCCCACCGGCAGCGGTGGCTCACCGACCTTCACGGGGACCGTGACCTTCCATGAGGGAGCGACCGTGCTCGGCACGAGCCCGATTGCATCGGCGGGCACCTCCACCATCACGTTGCCCCAGTTGGCCTCGTCGTATGCCATCGGCACGCACACCTTCACTGCGAGCTATTCAGGCGACACCAACTGGACGGGGAGCACGTCGTCACCGTTCAGCCAGGTCGTGGCCTCCCCGGTCTTCTTCGACGAGGGTTACGGCAGTTACTTCGACATCGCCAACAGCACGACGGGCGCGGTCGTGACGAAGAAATTCAATCCGGGATCCACGTGTGTGTGCACCACATCCAATTCACTGGCCGTCAGCACCGACGGCACTCGGGCATACCAACTGAGCACCACGTTCGGCGGGAATTCGACAGTCACCGTGTGGAACACCGCCACCGCGTCTGCCGCTCGCGATCTATCCCGTATCGGGCATGGCTTCCGACATCGCAGTGTCGCCCGACGGGAGCACCGTGTACTTGCTGATCGTGTCGCCGCACCTCCAGGTGATCGGGCTGAACAGCGGGGGCAACGTGTCGGCAACACTCGTCCTCGACGCGGAAGACGCCGCCTTCCCTCCGGCCATGGCGCTCAACCCGGCTGGTACGGAGCTGGCGGTGAGCGACGAGGGGCCCACGGACCCGGGGACGGTCGACCTGGTCAACGCGCCGGCGCTCACGCTCAAAGCAAAGGTCACGCTGCCCGGAGCGTGGGGCGTGACGTTCTCGCCGAGCGGATCGCTGCTCTTTGCCACCAACGGCCACCGCGCCGTGGCGGCCGGCAGCAACACCGTGAGCTTGATCAACACCGCGACGAACGCCATCACCCGCACCTACGGCGGCTTCACCGCTCCGACGGCGATGGCTCTCACGCCGGACGGGACCAAGCTCTTCGTCACCGATTCCACGGCGGCGACGCCTGCCGTCGCGGTCGTGAACGTCAGCAGCGGGTCCACGACGATGGTCGCGCAGCCCGGCCTTCCGAACCACGTGGCGGTCAGTCCCGTCGGGACGCCCGTCTATGTCGCCGACGATGCAACCTGGCCTACGCCGCTGGTCTCTGAGATCGTGGAGCAGAACGCGTCAACCAATGCGGTGATGGGCACCGTGGTCGCACCGAACGGTCCCGACACGATCGTTCCCTACGGGCACCCCGCTCCCCCGCCGACTCCGCAGCCGATCACCGTCAGCACGAGCCTGCCGCAAGCGATCCAGAACGTGTGGTACTTCAAGGCGCTCTCGATCTCGGGCGGCGTCAGCCCCTACACGGTGTCGCTGGCGGGTGGGTCGCTGCCCTCGGGCCTGACGCTGCAGCCCAACGGCGTGATCTCGGGGACCGCCTCTTCGACGGCGGTGACGAGCACCTTCACGATCCAGGTGAACGATTCGAACTACCCGCCGGACGCCGCCACGTTCCCGTTCACCCTCACGGTGCAAGCGGCGAGCACGGCGCCACCGCCTTGTGGTGGGGCCGCGTCCTCGGGCTGGCTCCCGCCGCCACCACCGCCGCTCAATTGCGCCAGTGGGACGAACACCACACCGGGCGGCACGGCGACCGCGACGAGCTCGGGCACCGAGGGCAGGGTCTCGGTGACCGCGCACGGCACCGGAAGCCTGACGGTCGGTGAGTACGTCACCCCGCCCTCTGGTGGCGTGAGCTTCCGGGCGGGCGACTACTTCGATCTGGCGCTGTCGTCGTCGAACACCTTTACGAGCGTGACCGTCGTCGACTGCGCGCTCGGAGGCGGGACGTCGCTCATGTGGCTGAATCCCGCGGCGAACGCGGGGGTGGGCGCGTGGGTTGCCGTCTCGCCGGAGACCTACAACGCCTCGACCCACTGCGTGACCGCCACCTTCAGCTCCACGAGCAGCCCGCCCCTCAGCGCGCTGAACGGGACGATCTTCGGAGCGGTGTTGCCCGCCGAGACGGTGTCGGTCAGCCGGGGCGGCTCCTCGCCCTATTCGATCAGCGGCTCCGTCGTCTCCGGCGCGGTCACGATCACCCCGGGTCCGATCGTGACGCAGGTCGGCGGTACCGTCACGCTCTCGGGCGCCAGCGGCCAACCGGTCATGGTGACCATCAAGACGAGCTGCATCTTCGGCGTCTGTGCGGGCACCTTCTCGGTCAGCGACCCAGCGTCGGGGGTGAACTTCACCACCCCGATCACGGTCACCCTCGGGTCGGCGTCCTCCGGCAAGGCACGGGGCGACGGGATCGTGTTCCCGGGCCCGGGCCTGAGCAATTCCTACCCGCTGAGCTGGAGCGTCACCGTCTCGACCAGCTGATCCCCCCAGCAGCTCAAGAGGCGCCCCGAAGGGCGACCAAGAGCAGCGGAATAAAACAAGATAAATCTTGCTATATTCACCCAGAGGAGCGGACCTCCGCTCGGAAGGGTGGGCAGCCATGAGCGTGGCCATCGTGACAGGGGCATCCCGAGGGCTCGGGCAGGCACTGGCGACCGGACTGGTCAGGGCCGGCTGGTCCGTGGTGATCGACGGACGGGAGCGAAGCACGCTCGATGCGGCCGCCGGCCGCATCCGGGCCCACGCCCCCGACGGCGCCGGCGTGATGGCCATCGCCGGCGACATCACCGACGCCGATCATCGTCACGCGCTGACGGAGGCCGCCATCGAACTGGGCGGTCTCGACCTGGTCGTGAACAACGCCGGCACGCTCGGCGCATCGCCGCTGCCGTCGCTCGCCGACTACCCGCTCGACGAATTCCGCGTGGCCTTCGAGGTCAACGTCGTCGCGCCGCTCGGCCTGGTGCAGGACGCGTTGCCGTTGTTGCTCGACGCACCCCACCCCCGCTTGATCGACATCACCTCCGACGCCGGCGTGGAGGCCTACGAAGGCTGGGGAGGTTACGGCGCCGGCAAGGCCGCGCTCGAGCACCTCGGTGCCGTGCTCGCGGTCGAGTTCCCGGCCGTGACGGTCTGGACCGTCGACCCCGGCGACATGCGCACGGTCATGCACCAGGCGGCCTTCCCAGGCGAGGACATCTCGGATCGCCCCGAACCGGCGGCCGTTGTCCCCGCCCTCCTCGACCTCATCGCCAGCGATCGTCCGAGCGGCCGCTACCGGGCGGCCGAGCTGATCTCGAGTGGAGCGGTGGCGTGACCGCCGTGACGGTGCCGCTCCCGCTGCCCACACCAGCCTCATTGACAGGCACCGATGGGACAGCGGGCCCACGCCTACCCGAGCTGCACCCGCTCTCCTTCTCCTTGCCACCCGAGCTCGAGGCGCCGTCTCCCCCCGAGTCCCGCGGCATGACCCGCGACGCCGTGCGCATGCTCGTGGCCACCAGGTCCGATGGCGCGCTAGTGCACTCGCACTTCTCGGAGTTGCCACGCTTCCTCGACGAAGGCGATCTCGTGGTGATCAACACCTCGGGCACGCTGGCCGCCGAGCTCGACGGGACGTCACCCGACGGCTCACCCGTCCAGGTGCACCTCTCGACACAACTGCCGGCCGGGCTCTGGACGGTCGAGGTCCGACGGGACGGCGAGGCGTATCTCGGTGCGGCACCGGGCGACGTGGTGGAGCTGCCCGGTGGGGGCCATGTCGCCCTGCTGGCCGCCTACTCCCCCGGCCCCGGTGGTCTCGGCGTGCGCCTGTGGGTCTCGCAGATCGAGACGCCCGAGCGGCTCTACAGCTACCTGGCCCGCCATGGCCGTCCGATCCGCTACGGCTACGTCCGGGGCAGTTACCCGATCTCCGCCTACCAGAACGTGTACGCCACCGAGCCGGGATCCGCCGAGATGCCCAGCGCCGGCCGACCCTTCACCCCCGAGGTGCTCACCCGCCTGGTGGCCAAGGGCGTCGGGATCGCGCCGGTCCTCCTGCACACCGGCGTGGCGTCGCTCGAAGCGAGCGAGCCGCCCTACGCGGAGTACTTCAAGGTCTCGCTCTCGACGGCCCACCGCGTCAACGACGCGCGCCGGTCGGGTGGGCGCGTCATCGGCATCGGCACCACCGTCGTCCGCGCGCTCGAGTCGGTCGTGGACGAGCACGGACACGTGCACCCGAGCGAGGGCTGGACCGAGACCGTCGTGTCACCCGAGCGGCCCGTGCGCTCCATCGACGGATTTCTGACCGGGTGGCACGAGCCGGAGGCGTCGCACCTGGCCATGCTCGAGGCGATCGCCGGTCGGCCGCTGCTCGAGGCCTCCTATCGGGCCGCGCTGTCCGAGGGCTACCTGTGGCACGAGTTCGGCGACGTACACCTGATCCTGCCGTGAGCGCCGACCGGTTGGCGGTGCCGACCGAGACGCCGCGCGAGGAATCGCCGATCGAACAGTTGCCGACGACGAGGCGGGCCATCCTCAACCTGCTCAAGCGCCAGGGACCGCTCGACGCGGTGGCCGTGGCCCACGAGCTCGCGCTGACGCCGGCCGCCATCCGGCTGCAGCTGGCACGACTCGAAGAGGACGGCCTGCTCCTGCACCACGACGAGGTGCCCGAGGGGGCGCGCCGGGGGCGGCCGCGCCATGTCTACGAGCTCACGGCGGCGGCCGAGGCGCTCTACCCCAAGCGCTACGGCGACCTCACCACGGAGCTGCTCGGGTACCTCGGCGGACCCGAAGCGAGCCAGGTCGACGAGCTGTTCGAGCAGAGGCGGCGGCGGCGTCTCGCCGGCGCCCTCCCCCGCACCGCCAACCTGCCCTTCGACGAGCAGGTCGCGGCCCTGACCACCATCCTCGACGAGGACGGCTACCTGGCGGAGGCCGAACGGCTCGACGACGGCAGTTGGCGCATCACCGAGCACAACTGCGCCATCTTGACGGTCGCCCATGGCTTCTCGCAGGCGTGCACGAGCGAGCTCGCCTTCATCCGCGACGCGCTGCCCGGCGCGACGGTCCGGCGCGTGGCGCACATCATGGACGGCGCACATGTGTGCGCCTACGTCGTCAGCCCGCCGGCGTCGTAGTGTCCGCGGCGCGGATCTCAAGGACCGAGACGCCGTCCACCTCGTGGATCTCGCTCCGCAGCAGTTCGATCAGGTGCTGCCCGCCGATCTCGACGACGAATTCGTCCACGGCGTGGCCGTCGTCGCGCTCCAAGATGTTGATGGCGACGATGTCGCCCCCGACCGCTCCGATGCGGCTGGCGACGAGGCCCAAGGCTCCGGGCCGATCAGGAAGAGCGATCCGGACGACGTAGCCAGCCATGCCGCAAACGTTACGCGGTCAATATGAACTGGCTGTTTCGAATCGTTTACGAATCCCCTGGGCTGCGAAGACACTCACGACGCCGCGGCGCTCGAGCGTGAGGGGACGTACTCGTCGACGTACTCACGCTCGGAGAGGCGAGCGATCTCCTTCATCAGCTCGTCGGTGAAGGACCGGCACTTCGTGTGGTCGTGGTCGAGCGGGTCCTCGGGATTCTCCGGCGGATCCATCCGCATGGGCTTACCGAAGCGGATGCGCACGGTCTTGAAGGGCCGCATGAAGTTCGAGTTGACCGGCTGGACCTCGACGGTGCCGATCACGCCCACCGGGATCACCGGTACGCCGCACTCACGCGAGAGCCTGGTCACGCCGGTCCGCCCCTTGTGCACGTACTGGTCCAAGGTGCGGGTGCCCTCGGGGTACAGGCCGAGCAGCCGGCCCTGGCCCAGGACGTCCGAGCGGGCGGTCTCGAGCGCCCGGTCCGACGCCTTGCCCCCACCCCGCCGGATCGGGATCTGGCCGGCGGCCCGGAAGAACCAGGCCGTTTTCCACGTCTCGAAGTACTCCGCCTTGGCCAAGAACGTCACCTTGCGCGTCACGACGAGCGGGATGAAGAACGAGTCGCAGAAAGACTGGTGATTCGCCGCCAGGACGGCCGGACCATCCTTGGGGATGTTCTCTCGCCCCTCCACTTTGACCCGGAACAGGACGAAGAAGATCGGGGTCAACACCGCCTTGAGCAGCCAGTAGGTCACGGTGCAAACGTACCGCCCTCGGGCCGCCCGCGCACCGGGTAGGGCGGTGTGCTGAACTGCGAGGCCGATCGCCCCTAGACGGGAGGAGCACGAGCACGTGACCACGACGACCCTGACCGCCGAGCCCTTCCTCTCGGGCCTTTTCTTCGGAGAGTGCCCGCGCTGGCACGAAGGACGGCTGTGGTACTCGGACTTCTTCGACCATGCGGTCTTCTCAGTGGCACCTGATGGCGAACGACGCCTCGAGGTGCCCTTCGACGGCGAACCCGCCGGCCTGGGTTGGCTGCCCGACGGCCGCCTCCTCATCAACTCGCGGCTCGATCGCGTCGTCATGCGCCGCGAGGACGACGGGACGCTCGTGCAACACGGGGATCTTCGACCCTGGGCCACCTGGCACGCCAACGACATGGTCGTGGCCGCCAACGGCCAGGCCTATTCCGGCAACTTCGGCTTCGACCTCGACGGCCTCTATGAGGGGAGGTTGGAGCCGAACCAGATCGGACCCGCCTCGCTCGTGCGGGTGGATCCCGACGGCACCAGCTGCGAGGCGGCCGACGGCTTGGCCTTTCCCAACGGGACGGTCATCAGCGAGGACGGGTCCACGCTGATCGTGGCGGAGAGCATGGGTGGGCGGCTCACCGCGTTCGACCGCCAGGTTGATGGCACCTTGACGAACCGCCGCGAGTGGGCCGCGCTCTCCGGCGTGGCGCCCGACGGCATCTGCCTGTGCGCGGACAACACCGTCTGGGTCGCCAACGCGTTCGGCGCCGAGTGCGTGCGCGTCGCCGAGGGGGGCGAGGTGCTCGAGCGGGTGACGACGTCGATGAACTGCTTCGCCTGCATGCTCGGCGACGAGGACCGCCGAACGCTCTACATGGTCACGGCACCCGACAGCCACGACGCCAAGGCCCGGATCGAGCGCCACGGCGCTATCGAGCGTGTGCGCACCGATGTACCAGGTACCGGCCTGCCGTGAATTCGGCCGCCGCGACGGCGCCTGCCACGCGCGCTCGTGCCGAGCACCGACGCGCGCTCCGATGGGTGCTGCTCCCCCTCGTCGTCTTTGCGCTGCTGACCTTTGCTGCCCTTCCGGGCGGCCGGGCCGGGGCGAGCACGACAGCCCCGCCGCCCTACGACCTGGCCGTCGGCGGTTCGGGCTCCGTCGGAGTCCAACCCACGTGGGCGCATCCCCATGGGCAGGAGACCAGCACGGGGTATGCCGAAGACTTGGCGACACGCGAGGCGTCCCGTTGGCCCGGCCTCACGTTGGTCCGGATCGGCTGCCCCGGCGCGACGACCCAGACGATGATCGGTGGGGGTGGGCGCTGCCCCTACGAGACCGGCTCCCAACTCGAGACGGCCCTGTCCTTCCTCCACCATCATCCGTCCACCGTCTTGGTCACCGTGGACCTGGGATTCAACGACCTTGTCCCGTGCCTGCGCCACATGGAGGTCAACGCCGCCTGCGTCTCGACCGCGTTGGCCACCGTCGAGGCCCAACTGCCCCAGATCCTCGCGGCGTTGCACCAAGCGGCCCCCGCCGGCACCCACGTGCTCGGCCTGGGCCACTACGACCCCTTCCTCGGCGACGAACTCCGCGGACCGGCCGGACAGGCTTTCTCCAGCGCCAGCCTCGGTGTCATCGTCCGGCTCAACGAGGTCCTGCACGCGGCGTACGCCCGGGCCGGAGTGCCAATGGCGGACATCGGCGCGGCGTTCGAACTACGGAACACGAATCCGGTCGATGTGCCGGGGTTGGGAACCGTGCCCGCCAACGTCGCCCGCGTGTGCGCCCTGACCTGGATGTGCTCGAGACCGCCTCTCGGTCCCAACACCCATCCCAACGATGACGGCTATCGGGTCGAGAGCAACGCCGTTGCGGCCGCGCTGCCGTAGGTCACGTCGCGGTGAGCGCCTCCACCCGGTCGGGGATGGCGTCATCGGCCGGGGCCGCTACCACCGGGCTCACCGGGTCCGGCACCGCCGCAGGCTGTACACGCCAGGCGACGCGCGAGCGTCCGGTCAGCACCTTGGCGAATGGCGTGCGGGCCAGGAGCTCGGTGAGGGCGACGCAGGCGGCGAAGACGATGATGATGGTGAGCGCGCAGACCAACGGCCAGGGCACGACGTCGTTGAGGTTGCGCCAGCCGACCCAGCCGAGGATCGTGATGAACAGCAGCTGCGCCAAGTAGACGCCGTAGGAATTGTCCGAGCCGGAGTGCACGGCCCTGCGGGTGCGCGACGAGCGACGCCGACCCACCAGGGCCACTCCGACGAGGTAGATGCACGCAATGGCGCCCACGTTGAAGGGAATCACCACCGGCTGGAAGGGGTCCGCGCTCGAACCCAGCCACGAGATGACGTGGTCGACGGAGAGGTAGTACCAGGCTTCCGCCACCGCGGCAGCGGCCACGGTGGCACCGACGATGGTCCAGACATGGGTGCACAACCAGTGGTGGTATTCGTCGAGGTGCAGCGCCATCACCATCCCGGCGATCAGATAGAACTGATACGAGGTCACCTCGCGCGTCGCCCAATAGCCCGTCATCCACGAGGGGGCGAGGCCCCAGTGCATGGCGGAGACCAGAAGCACCTGCACCATGCCGCTGGCCAACAGCAGGAGTCCGTGGTGCCCCGTCATCCGGCGCACCAGGATCAGGCAGAGCGGGAACAAGGCGTAGAACTCGAGCAAGACCAGCAGGTAATAGAGCTGGTAGTAGCCCGTCCCGACCAGATACAGAAGGTGCAGCGAGTCCCCACCCACGGTTCCGGGGGCCGAGCCGATGGTCAGGAAGAAGTAGATGATCGACCAGCACAGATAGGGAACCGCCACCAGGGCGAACCGGCGACGCCAGAAGGTCCGGTGGTCGATCCCGGGCAGACCGCGGAGGCTGTAGGTGAGCATGCAGGCGGAGACGAACAGGAACGCCTCACGGGTCACATGCAACAGCTGGAGTGAGGCGCCCACCGACACGGCGGCGGCCACGGGGGCGAAGAACAGCAGCGTGTGGGTCGACACCACTCCGACTTGCTTGACCGGTCGCATGGCATCGATGTGCTCGAGACGTCGCCGCGTGCCACGCACCGGCTGCGTCGGCGTCAGCGGGGACTCGTCGGCCATCAGGAGCACTCGAAGGTGAAGAGGATCTTGGTGTCCGGCTCGCACAGGGCGTGCCGACGCACCTTGCCCGTCGCACCCGTGGGGAGGGACGCCACCATCTGCAACAGCACCGGGCGCCGGTTCCGTACGAGCCCGCGTGAGATCGCGTCGGTGAGCCGCGTCGCCACACATACAGCCTGCGCCTCGTCGGCGGGGCCGGCGACACCGTGGACGACGACGAAGGCCACCGGTACCTGGCCCAGTTCGGCGTGATCGCGACCCACAACGGCGACCGCCGACACCGACCGGTCCGCTCCGACGATGACCTCTTCGATCTCGCGGGGGAACACCTTCTCGCCGCCCCGATTGATCACGTCGTCATCCCGTGCCACCAGGTACAGGTAGCCGTCACCGTCGAGACGACCGAGGTCGCCCGTGCAGAGCCAGCCGTCGGGACGGAAGCGATCGGCGTGCTGGCCCCCCGCGTACTCGTCGATCACCGAGAGACCACGGATCTCGACGTGGCCGACCTCGCCGGACGGGCACTCCTCGACGTCGGCTGCCGGCTTGTCGTGGCGAACCACGCGCAGCTCGAGTCCCACCGGCAGTCCCACCGAGCCAGCCCGGCGCGGGACCGACAGGGGATGCGCGGTGATCTGGCTGGCCGCCTCGGTCATGCCATAGGTCTCGACCACCGGCACGCCGGTCGTCGCCTCGAACTCGTCGGCCGTGGCGACCGGAAGGGGGGCGGAGGCCGAGCGAACGAATCGGATGCCCGCCGGCACGGCTTCGCCGGGGCGCAGGCTGGCAAGGCGCGAGATGATGGCGGGCACCGCGTTGATCCACGTGATCCCGCGGCGGCCCATGAGATCCCAAAACCCGGTGCGGTGGAAACGGTCATCGAGCACCAGACGTGAGCCGGCCACCAGGGTGGACAGCAGTCCCACGACTTCGGCATTGATGTGGAAGAGGGGCAGTGGGTTGAAGCCCCGGTCACGCTCGGTCAACTGGTGATGGGCCACCACGCAGCGCGCGGTGTGCAGGAGCTTGTCCTGCCGCAGCCGGATCACCTTCGGCGGGCCGGTCGTCCCTGAAGAGGAGAGCACGATGCCCCCCGAAGCGGCGAGGGGCGCACCGGGTCCGCCGGTGGCGGAGCGCGGCCCAGCACCCGGAGCGAGCGAAGCCAGGTCGACCCATCGGCCCGGAAGGGCGCGCGGAGCGGGCCGGTCGGACAGCACGACGTCGGCCCCGACGCGCGCCAAGAGCGACGCCAGGCCGCTCGGCCCTGTAGCCGGGGTGGCCGGGTCGAGCGGCGCTACCCACAGCCCGGAGGCCACCGCACCGATCAGGGCCGCCGCGCACTGCAGGGGATCGGAGATCGAGAGCGCCACGGTGGAGCCGGGCGTGAGCGCAGCCTCCCCAAAAGCCATGCACCAGCGTTCGACGGCCCCGAAGGTGAGGACTTCGGCGCTGCGCGCGGCTTCGACGTACACCTGCTCACCCCGCAGCGCAGACCGGCGTCGCACCAGCTGACCCAGCGTCTCCCCGCCGGTCGAGGTGCGCACGCGCGCGGGGTTCGGTGTCGTCGTGACGGTCGCCGCTCCCGACACCTCAGTACATCATCCGAGAGTCTGTGTAGTGCTTGAACTCGATCAGGTTGTCAGACGGATCTCGGAGCACGAAGGTGCGATGCGCCTCCACCAGACCGTCGAAACGCACGCCGACGTCGGAGAACAGGTCGATCTTTCGTTGGATGCACAGGTCGTACACCGCGTCGAAGTCACCGGCCTCCCGGAAGGTGACGCCGAAATGACGGGGGTACAGGCTCAGCTCCGTCGTCGTGGTGGGCGGCGGCTCCACGAGGTGGCACACCAAGTTGGTCGCCGAAGAAGTCGATCGTGATGCGATCCGGGTAGCGCCGCGCCAGCTTGCACCCCAACGCGCCGACGTAGAACTCCAGCGCGTCGTCGAGGTCGTAGACCGGTATGGCCAGATGGAAGACATCGCGGCTCTCCCTCACGCCGAGGCCTCGAAGCACTCCAGCGTGTCGGACCGCAGCCCGAGCCGGATGGTCTCGAGATTGATGACGGCAGTCGACGGGATGTTGCCCAAGTTGACGTCGGCTCCCACCCGCCGCACGAAGTACACCTGCAGTTCGGTTGAGGGTGCCTCGAAGAGCAGCCGCGCCGTCGGAACGTCGCTGGCGAGGATCTCTTCGATCAGCCCGAACCTGAGCTCGCCGTTCGGGCGACAGATCCCCGATCGTCCGCTCTCACGGGACTCCAGGGTGACCAAGTACGCCCCGGCGTCGATGTCGTCGTGGATGTCCTCGATCCACCGGTTGGGCGCCAGACGTTCCGACCTCTCGGCGTCTTTGAAGCCCACCTCGGAAATGACCTTGAAATCGTCGGCGAGCTTCGTGATATATCCGACCTTCTCCATGCCGGACAGGCTGATGGTGCCGTTGGAGACCTCGACGTAGCGGCAGCCGTGGCTGTGGCACAAGTCTCGGTAGTCGTCGAAGCGGTCTTGCAGCACGAACTTCTCGAACAGGGTGCCGCCGAAGTAATAGTCGACGCCGATCTCGTCGAGGACGTCGATCTTGCGCTGCAGGTTGTTCGATACGATCGCCGTCCCCCAGCCGAACTTCACGAAATCGAGGTACTCGGCGCCGCTCTCCACGATGTCTTGGAAGCTGCGGGTTGGCAGACCCCCGTCGACCATCATCGTCAGGCCCTTGGCCCGCGGCTTTACGGCTCGAGCAGGAAGTGCAAGTTCTGTGGGCCTCATGTGTCTCCTTCCTATTGTTCGGTGTTCGAGAGCAGCACCGGTGGACAGATCTCGTGCTGGTGCAACGACCAGAGCCCGGCATTGGGAACGCGACCCCAGGTCATGTGCGCGACGGGGATCCTGTCGCAGTGCGCCAAGGCGACCCTGATCACTCCGCCATGGGTGACGACCAACACGTCGCCGTCGTGATCTTCATCGGCCAGCCGGCGAAAGAAGTCGTCGACGCGCTCGCTCAGGTCGCGCAGCGACTCTCCTCCGGGTGGCCGGACATCCGTATCGACCACGCGGTCGCCGTCGATGCCGGACCACTCGGCACCAAGTGCGTCGAGTGGCAGACCCTGCGCGGCTCCGAAGTCGCGCTCACGCAACGCGGTATCTCGATGCCACGTGAGATTGAGTTTCTGTCCGATGATCGATGCCGTCTCCTCGGCGCGTTCGAGGTCGCTCGTCACGAGCCGGCGGATCGGGAAGCGGCGAACGGAATTGGCGAGCGCTGTAGCTTGTGCGCGTCCTCTCGCGGTCAACCTCGGTCCGTCGGCTTGGCCCTGCACCAAGCCGGACTCGTTCCAAGTGCTCTCTCCGTGGCGGACGAGCCAAATCGTGTGTCCTGATTGGCCGTGCCTCACAACAGTCACCTTGCCGAAATACTCTGAGTCCGTGCTGGGAGGCAGGACAGAGCGGGGTTAGGAACTTGTAAGGACTTTGTGAATCGCTCCCCCACGGGGGTTTCGAGCGCCCTGAGAAATCAGACCAAAGCGGGCTGCAGTGTCGCGTCGCCTTCGGGCGATGCTGGTGCATGAGTTTCAGCTGGGAACACCGTCAGTCTCGCTCGTTGCTCGGCGCGCACCGGTCCCGTGAGGACCCGACGCAGTGGCGTGCGCAACAACAGCGCGGTGCACAGCCCGGCGCACGCCATCGTCAGGAAAAACGTCACCGCGACCAACCCGGCCCACCCGAGGTGCGGGGCGATCCCGATATCGCCGAGCGCGCTTCGGATCAGGTTCAAGAAGAGCACGTGACAGAAGAAGATGCCACCGGTGAGGCCGGCCAGATATTCCGCCGAGAAGTGACGGGGCCAGCGACGTGGCCTGTCGGCGTGGCGCACCTGTCGGCGGTACCAGACCCAAGTCCCACACTCGAGCGCGGCGACTGCGGCGGTGAACCACAAGAAGGCCACCGGCTGGTAGAGATCGGAGGAGTGCCCGGTGTCAGAGCCGGTCCACACCGCGACCAGGTACCACAGCGCTGGCCACCGTGCCGATGGCCACGCCCAGCGGCAACGACATGGCGCCAGTAGCGCTCCACGAACTGCCGGACCTCGTCGAAGTGCAGGGCGACCAGAACCCCGGCAACGAACTGCTCCTGATACGTAAGGGGCTGTCGCGACCAGGGCCAGACCAAGGAGATCGAGTGGGTCACGCTCCCCACGACGCCGAAGTACTGCGTGTAGTGCAGATCGGCCGCCAGGACCAACGCGAACAGCAGACTGGCGACCATGACCGCGAGGTGATGCCTCGTGCGGCGCAGAAGCCGTAACAACAGCGGGAAGAACAGATACAGCTCGAAGAGAACGACCACAAAGTAGAGCTGGTAGTAGCCGAATACGAGGTCGTGCCACAGGAGGGAACCGGCTTGGCCCCACGTCCCCGCCGTGATCATGGTGTAGATCCAATAGATCGCCGTCCACGCCAGGAACGGCATACCGAGCTCGACGAAGCGCCGGCGCCAGAACTGGGTCACCGGCCGCGGACGCGTGATCTCGGCGTAGGTGAGCAGGAAGGCGGTGAGGAAGAAGAATGCGGTCCGGCTGAAATGCAACAGCATCACGAAGGCCCACGCCGGTGTGTTCCCCGCGGCAACATTCCACAAGAGTGAGTGCTGCAGCACGACGGCGCAGCAGGCGATGACGCGGTACGAGTCGAACTGCCCGAGGTACCCGCCTCCCGGGCTGGTGCCGAGCGGCGGCATCGGCGCGGGCGGAGCGGCGATCAGCGGGACGCGGGGCGGGCGCCGGCGCGCCAACCGTGGGTGCGTCGACAGCGCCATAGGCGCATCATGACGCACTGATCTTGAGTGCAGCTGTGAAGACGAATGCGCCGCGCCGCCTCAGGCGGAGTGTGGCCGTTGGGACCGGGTTTCCGTCACCGCCGTGACAGAGGCCCGGGCGGAGTTAGCCCAGCTTGGTCAACGCGGTGCGCAGGTTGCGCACGGCCTGGCCGATGCGCTGCTCGTTCTCGATGAGGGCGAAGCGCACGTGCCCGTCACCACCGGGCCCGAACCCGACGCCGGGCGAGGTGGCCACATCGGCCTCGTTGACCAGATACTTGGAGAACTCGAGCGACCCCATCTCGCGGTAGGGCTCGGGAATGGGCGCCCACACGAACATGGTCCCCTTCGGCGGGACGAGGTGCCACCCGATGCGGTTGAGGCCGTCGCACAGCGCATCGCGGCGCGACCGGTAGATCTCGTTGATCTCCTTGGGGTAGTCCGGCGCCTCGTTCATGGCCACGATGGCCGCGATCTGGATGGGCTGGAACGTCCCGTAGTCGAGGTAGGTCTTGAGCTTGGTCAGCGCCTGGACGATCTCCCGGTTGCCGACGACGAAGCCGACGCGCCAGCCCGCCATGGAGAACGACTTGGTCATCGTGTAGATCTCCACCGCCACGTCCTTGGCCCCGGGAACCTGGAGGATCGACGGCGGCTCGTAGCCGTCGTAGCCGAGGTCGGCGTAGGCGAAGTCGTGGACCAGGACGACGTCGTGCTCCCGGGCGAAGGCGACGAGGCGCTCCATGAACGAGAGATCGACACAGGCCGTCGTCGGGTTGTGCGGGAACGACAGCACGATCACCCGTGGCTTGGGCCACGACTCCTCGAACGCGTGCATCAGGCCCTCGAAGAAGTCCTCGCCCGGGTCGGGCGCCGTCGTCGTCGGTCACCTCGGGGCCCCGCAGCGGCACCTGGCGCACGTCGGCACCGGCGAAGAGCGGTCCCCAGATATGGATCGGGTACGAGGGCGAGGGCACGAGCGCGGTGTCGCCGGGGCCGACCAGCACCCACATGAGGTGCGAGAAGCCCTCCTTGGCGCCGATCGTCGTCACCACCTCGGACTCGGGGTCGAGCTCGACGTCGAACTTGCGCTGATAGAGGTCCGTGATCGCGCTGCGCAGCTTCGGGATGCCGCGTGACGCCGAGTAGCGGTGGTTGCGCGGGTTGTGGACGGCCTCGGCCAGCTTGTCGACGGCGACGTCGGGCGAGGGGAGATCGGGGTTGCCGAAGCCGAGGTCGATGACGTCCCGGCCGGCTCGCCGCGACAACGCCTTGAGGTCGTTGATGGTCGCGAACACATAGGGCGGCAGCCCGTTAATCCGGCGGAACTCCATCGTGCGAGTCTACGGCCCGGTCCCGGTCGCCCCCGACCGCCGCCCGCCGGCCACGCTCCGCCCGGCTGCGACGAGCTCGTCGACGTCGACCGGCCACCCGAAGATCACCCACGTGGCGCCCGCGTCGTGCAGCGCCCGCACCCGTTCGGCCAAGGGGGGTGTCGCGGCGGGCGGCGGGCCGGCCCAGGTGACCTCGATGCCGCCGGTGCCGGACGAACGCTCGGCGACGATGGAAGGGTCCGCGTCCCAGAGGTTGAGCGCGGCGCCCACGGCGCGCGCCTCCTCCGTGCGCCCCGCCGTCCCGCCGGCGATCCACACCGTGAGGCCGGCCCCGACGAGCTGGCGCCCGATCGTGACCATTTCGGCGCGGCGCTCGGCCGCGGACGGGTACGCGATGCCGTACGCCTTGTTCTCCTCCTCGCTCATGCGGTCACCGGTCCCCAGCCCCGCGATCACGCGGCCGGGCGCGAGGTGCTCGAGCGCGACGAACTGCTCCGCCAACACGTCGTGGGGAGAGAGACCGACCCGGGCGACCAGCGTGCCGAGGAACGGGCCGCCGGCCTCGTCTCTCCTCGGGGCCAGGCGGGTGGCGAGGGCGCCCAGGACCGGGAAGGGCGCGAGCGCCGGGCGCTCGGGCTGGCCCAGGGGCCAGATGTGGTCGTAACAGAACACCCCGTCGACGCCGGCCTCGACGGCGGTGGCAGCGGCCGCGAACGCCGCGTCGGGCGTGTCGCGGAAGGTCGGCAACACGACGCCGGTCCGCATCACCACAGCCCACCTTGCCGTGCGGCCAACGCCGCACCGATCGCACCCGCCCGCTCGCCGAAGGCCGCCGGCACGACGGTGGCGCGGGGCCGACGATCTCCACCCTCGACGAGTTCCTCGAACGTCTGGCGCGCCGCGTCGATCAGCAGGCTGCCCGCCCCGACGACCCCTCCGCCGAGGACGAAGCACTCGGGGTCCACCACGCAGGCCAGGTTGGCGAGGCCGAAGCCGATCCACCAGCCGACCTCTTCGATGACCCGCCGGGCGGCGGGATCGCCCGCGGCGGCGGCGGCCGAGACATCCTCACCGCGCACGCTCTCGGGGTCGCCACCCGCCAGGCGGACGACCTCGCCGAGCCGGCCGGCCAGCGCGGCCTCGCGGGCCCGGACGCCCAGGCCCGCACCGGACGCGAAGCGCTCCCAACAGCCCGCTCCGGCCGCAGGGGCACGGTGGGCCATTGGGGTCCACGACCATGTGACCGATCTCGCCGGCGAAGCCGGCCGCCCCCACCTGCACGCGGTCGTCGGCGACGAGACCGCCGCCGATGCCGGTGCCGAGCGTGACCATCACGACGTGGTGAAAGCCGCGTGCGGCCCCGAGCCGGTGCTCGGCCAGCACGGCGAGGTTGGCATCGTTCTCGATGACGACGGCCCGGCCGGGCAGGCGCTCGCCGATCAGGGACGTCCAGTCCACCCCGTGGGCCTGCGGCAGGTTCGGTGCGAAGCACAGCCGCCCTTGGCGGTCGACCATGCCCGGCGCGCCCACCCCGATGGGCGTGCCGGCCGTTTCGGCGCCCAAGCTGCGGTCGAGCTCCGCGGTGACCAGCGCGACCGCCTCGGCGACGTGGCTGCCGACGATCTCCCGGGTCCCGGTCGGCGTGGGGACGCGTGCCTCGCCGACCGTCTCGTTCGCCGGGTCGAGCGCCACGCCGAGCACCTTCGTGCCACCGATGTCGATCCCGTAGGTCACGCCGGCGTCGTCGGTCTGGCGCGCGCCAGAACTCACGAGGTGGACTCGACCCGCGCCTTCAGCTCTCGCATGGCGGTCGCCATGATGCGGCTGGTGGCCCGCATCTTGATGAACCCCGGGATCGGGACGCGCAGCTCCGCCTCGAGGTGGTACGTCACGTCGGTGGTGCCGGCCTCGCCGGGATCGAAGACATAGCTGCCGTCGAGCTTGGTGGTGATGTCGCCCTGGGTCAGCTTCCAGGCGAGGGTGTGGGGCGCGTCCGAGTAGTCGTAGGCCAGCGTGTAGCTGGTGCTGCGGCCGAAGGCGGCGGCCCGGAAGGTCACGAGCAGCGGGCGCCCCTCCGCGTCGCGCTCTTTGATCTCGACTTCCTTGATGTCGGCGGCCCACTCGGGGTACTGCGCGAGATCGGCCGCGACAGCGAAGCAGCGCTCGGGCGGCGCTGCAACCGAGATGTGCTCTGTGGCTTGATCGGCCACGGTGCCTGATTCCTCCCTTTCCTGCCGTTCCGCCCGGCGGGCGTCAGACTGCCACTCCGGCCAACGCCTCGGCCAGCCTAGAAGCGAGAACGTCCGTGTCGAAGGATTCCTGCACCCGGCTCCGGGCGGCCCGCCCCATCCGGCGCCGGCGGGCCGGGTCGGCCAGCAACGTCCGTATGGCCTCGGCAACCGCCCCCGGATCGGCCGGATCGTCGACGACCAGGCCCGTGACGCCGTGGAGGACCGCCTCGGAGGCGCCGCCGCTGTGCCCGGCGACCTGGGGCACGCCCGCGGCGGCCGCTTCGAGGAACACGATGCCGAACCCCTCCTGCTCGAGACCCAGCCAGCGGTTGCGACACGCCATCACGAACACGTCGCCGGCACCGAGGAGCGCGGCACGGTCCTCGTCGCTGACCCGCCCGAGCACCCGCACGTCGACCGGGCTCTCGGTGACGAGGCGCTCGAGCCGCGGGCGCTCCCGCCCGTCGCCGCCGATGGCGACGACGAGGTCGGGGTACGACGGCGCCAGCCGGTCGGCCGCCTCGATCAGCACGTCCATGCCCTTGCGCGGGACGAGCCGGCTCACGCTGACGAGCAACGGCCCGGCGGCGGGCAGACCGAGACGGGTCCGGGCGGCGCGGCGCTCGGGCGCCTTGAGAGGGGTAACGGCACCGGTGTCGACGCCGGGTGGGATCTCGATCACCGGCGCGGCGAGGCCCGGGGCAGCGCGGCGAGCCTCGGCGGCCGGGTAGCCGCCGGCCGAGAGGACGACCGACGCGCCGCGCAGGACGCGGCCGAGCGCGGCGCGTGCGGCGGGCAGGCGGCCGGGCACGGTGACCTCGGCGCCGTGGAGGATGACGCCGTAGGGCAGCGCGAGGCGCGGGCCGAGCAGGCCGAGCGGCAGCGCAGGGTCGAGGAGCACGAGGTCGATGCCGTGCGCACGGACGCACTCCTCGATGGCGCGCTGCGCCTGCGGCGTCGGGAAGAAGAGGATGGAGCCGGGCACCCGCTCGATCCGCACGCCACGGGCCGCCTGGGCGGCGTCGAACGAGGCGGCCGCGGCGTCCGAGGAGGCCGTCAGCACGACGAAGGAGGCCGGATCGAGGCGGCTCCAGAGGTCCCACAGGTAGTTCTGGATGCCGCCGACCTTGGGCGGGAAGTCGTTGGTGACGAGCAGGTGACGCTTCACGCGCCACCGGCCGCCGCGCTAGCCCGCCCGGTTGCTGAAGCGCAGCGTCGGCACGAGGCCGGCCCGGCCGAGCATGCGCATGGCGCGCGCCTCGTCGGCGTCGATGACGACGGCGTCGTCGGGCTCGCGCCCGAGAAGGAAGCTGACCACGCAGTCGTCGCAGGCGTCGGTCGTCTGCAGCGCGCAGCGGTCACAGTCGATGGTGAGCTCGCCTTCGGGCTCGGTGTCGGTGTCGGTTCGGTCTCCCTGGAATACGGCATCGCGTTGACCCTCTCTGTTCGGGCCCAGCATGGCCAGGGGGTGTGACACGGCGTCGCATCGCCTACTCCTCGGAGGCCGACGGGGCGAGGGCGGCGCGTGCGGTGCGCAGCGTGTCCTCGACGCCCCAGGCCACCCCCTCGACGAGCACGGCGGCGGACGTGGCGAGGGCCAGGAACGGCGCGGCGGCGCGGTAGTCGGCGAAGGCGGCGGCGCTCATGACCACCGGGGCCCGGAGCCGGCCGAGGTCCGTCGGCGGCCAGGGCGGCGATGGCGCCGGGGTCCTCGTGCGGCGGGTCCTTGGTGACGACGGCGAGGCGGGCGTCGCGGCCGAGACCCGCCTGGACCTCGGCGAGGCCCGCCCACAGGTCCTGGCAGCCGATGCAGTCCGCCGAGAGGAAGAGGAGCAGCACCGGGGCGGTGGCCTCCACCACATCGATGCGCACGGCACGGCCGTCGGGCGCGACGCCGACGACGTCACGCGGCCGGGTCGTCGGGGGCCCGGCGGTGGTCGGGATGGGACGCAGCCGGCGCAGGATGTCGGCCGGCGGCTCGCTCACGATGCCTTCGACGGCGCGTCCGGCTCGCTCTCTTCGTCGGTGATCTCGACGACGCTGCGCCCGTGCCCGCACCAGCGGCAGACGACCTCGTCGACGTTGCGGGCCACGATCTCTTCGTCCTCGATCACCAGGTCGCCGCCGACGGTGAAGTGGTGGAACGACTTCGTGGTCTGCGAGACCGTGACGTCGAAGCGGGTGAGGTTGCCGCAGGCGTCGCAGCGGTATCGAGGGGCGCTCACCTGCTCAACGGTAGTCCGCGGCCCGGGCGGGCCCTTGCGGCCTCAGGCGCTGCCGAGCACCTCGCCGATCTGCACGCTGGTGATCGTGACACCGTCCATGCCGCCGCCGACCGGAGGCGCCACGGCGCGGGCCTGCTCCTCGCTCTCGAACACGGCGATGGAGGTGCCATGGGAGTCGTCGAGGCGGATCCAGTAGCCGGCGACGAAGCCCGGCGATGCCTTCACCGTGGGGACCAGCTCCTCGAGGCCCTTGGTGGCGGCGTCCGGATCGGTGATGTCGACGGTGACGACGTGTGCATGCATGCGACCAACTCCTTCGGTCTGACTGCGCTGCAGTCTCCCATGCCGGCCCTCGGAGCGCACTGGGGTTGCAACCCCGTCGCAGGCGGGGGCGGCGGCCTCCGGGGAGGCTCTCAGATGCGATCGAGCAGCTGACTCTTCTTGGCCGCGAACTCCTCCTCGGAGAGGATGCCCCGGCGGCGCAGGTCGTCGAGCTCGATGAGGCGATCGCGGATCTCGAAGGGGACGGCGCCGGGAGGCGGCACCCGCGGGTTGCCGGGCGATCCCGGTTCGGTGCGCTCCGTGTCGGAGGTCGGCGCCCCGCCGACGCCGAAGGGCGGGCGTGTCGTGCTGCTGGTCGTGTTCGTCGCGGTCGTCGGCCCCGTGATCGTCGTCGTGGTCGCGGCGACGGCCCCGTTGCTCGTAGGGCAGCATGTCGTCGGGGACGGCCTCGCGGCGGCCGCCGCCCACGATCTCGTTGATCTGCGAGTTGATGACGCGCTGCACCACCGCCGGCTTGCGCATGTACTCGAGCGTCATGGAGTCGTCCTCACCCTGCACGTCGATGACGAGGCTGCCCGTCTAGAGGATCCGCTCGAAGAGCTCCTGGCGGATGTTCACCTCGGTGACGCGCTGGAGCCGCAACTGCACCGTGTCACGGCCGAAGATGCCCTGGCGCACGAGGATCCGCGTCGACGTCAGCGCAACGTCGTAGGACCGCCAGCGGACGTAGCGGCCCAGCAGCCACAGGCCGGGGATGAGGGCGAGGATCACGACCGGGTAGTTGGTCCAGCTCGGGGGGTTCCGCCACACGATCAGGATCACGATGATGGCGGCCCACACCCCGATGGAGGTGAAGAGGGGGCCGAAGAGGAAGATCCAGTGCGGACGCAACTCGGCCAGCAATTCCTCGTCCTCGTTGAGGAATTTCCGAGGCAGGGCCATCGCGCCAGAGTACCGGCGGGACCTGCGGCGGCGGTGACGGACGGTGGTGACGGACGGTCGGTGCGACTTGGCCGGCGGGCGGGCGGCTCGGAGGCGGCACGGCTCGTAGGGTGGGCGCATGCCCTACGCCGAGGTCGAGCCCGCAGAGGTCAAGGCCCGCATCGCCCGCGGCGAGGACGTCTTCCTCCTCGACGTGCGCGAACCCGACGAGGTGGAGGCGTGGGCCTACCCGATCGGCGTCAACATCCCGCTCGGCCAGCTCGGTGATCGGCTCGACGAGCTGCCGCGCGACACCGACCATCGTGGTGGCGTGCCACGTCGGCGGCCGGTCGGCGGCGGCGGCCAAGGCACTGAGCGACGCCGGGTGGACGGCGGAGAACCTCACCGGCGGTGCGGTGGCGTGGGCGGCCGGCGACGAGGAGTAAGGGCGAAAGTAGGGCTCGTAGGGCTGGTGGGGATCGAACCCACGACCCAAGGATTATGAGTCCTCTGCTCTGACCACTGAGCTACAGCCCCCGGGTGGCGGCGATGTTATCGACGCCGGGGACGAACTCCCGGTATCGGCATGGAACCACGAGGCCGGGACCATTTGGCACTATGACCCGGTGCTCCCTCCCGCCCACATCGTCGTCGGCCTCGATCCAGGCCACTCTGGCGGCGACGAGACGGATCCCTCCTGTCCTGGCCACGCGCCGCCCTCAGGGCCGTCAACATGTCTCCCGGCCACGTCGTGACGACGACCCCGACCGTCACGGCCGCCGAACCCGCGGCGCCCACCGGTCGCCCCGGACGACGCGGCCGTGCCGCCGGCGGACGGTTCGTGGCTCCGCTTCGCTCCCTGGGCTCTCGTCGTGATCGCCGTCCTGTGGGGACTGTGGGAGCTGCGCCCCGAGCTCACGGCGGTGCCGTATCTGGACGACAGCTCGCTGCACGAACAGATGGTGCGCAGCGCGGCCAGCCGGATCAACCAGGGCCACCTCCCGCTCACCAGCTGGTGGCCCTACCTCGGGCTTGGGCTCGCCGCAGTTCCTGCACTACCAGAGCCTGCCCTCGATGATCTCGGGCGTCTTCGGCACGTTCATCGACCCCGACACGGTGTTCCGCTGGTCGATGTACCTGTTGCTCGCACTGTGGCCGCTCGTCGTCTACTGGTCGGCGCGGCTGTTCGGGCTCGGCCGCTGGACGGCGGCCGCGGCGGCGGCTGTCTCGCCGCTGCTCGCCTCGACGCCGGGGATCGGGTACGAGGACATCGCCTACATCTGGCGGGGCTACGGCGTGTGGACCCAGCTGTGGGCGTCGTGGACGCTGCCCCTGGCGTGGGCCTTCAGCTATCGGGCGCTCGACGCGCGGCACTCGATCCGCCGATCGGTGCTGCCGGCCGTCTTCTTCATCATGGTGACGGTCGCCCTCCACTTCGAGACGGGCTACCTCGCCTTCGTGCCGCTCGTCGTGTGGCCCTTCCTCGTCCCCTCCGACCTGTGGCGCCGGCTGGGGCGGACGGTGCTCGTCGGCGGCGCCGCGGTGTTGGCGTCGGCGTGGGTGATCGTGCCGCTGCTCGCCCAGTCCCACTGGGCGGCGCGTAACCAGATCCTCGAGGGCACCGGGCTCGAGAACGGCTATGGCGCGAGGCAGCTCCTCGACTGGCTCTTCACGGGCCGCCTCTTCGACTCGCTGCACTGGTTCCCGGTCATCACCATCTTCCTGGGCGTCGGGCTGGTGGTCTGCGGGTTCCGCTGGCGGACCTTCGTCGCCGGCCGGGCGCTGGTGACGATTTTCGTCGTCACCCTCCTGATGTCGTTCGGCCGCACCACGTGGGGCGTCCTGTACAAGGTGCTACCTGGGAGCTCCGACATCTTCATCCGCCGCTTCGAGATGGGGATGCATCTCTCGGGCATCCTGATTGCCGGCGTCGGCATCATCTTCGTCGGGCGCTCGCATCGTCGAAGGGGTGACGAAACTCCTTCCCGAGGAGCAGCGGAGGCGCCTCGCGCAGCCCACGGGTCGCGGCCTCGTCGCGGCCATCTGTATCGTGGCCGCCGTCGTCCTCCTCATTCCGGCGTGGACATCCATGGACACGTACAACGCGGGCAACGCCACGAACGTGTCCCTCCAGGCTGCCGACGACACGGCACAGAGCCCCGAGATCGACTCGCTACTCGCCTACGTGCAGGCGCACCCGAGGGGACGGGTCTACGCGGGCCAGCCGACGAACTGGGGCAACGACTTCACGGTCGGTGCGGTCCCCGTCTACAAGTACCTGGAGAGCAAGGACGTCGACGAGGTGGGGTACACGCTGCGCACGGCGTCGCTGATGACCGATCCCGAGTACTTCTTCGACGACACCAACCCGGGCGACTATCCGCTGTTCGGGATCGGGTACCTGCTCATGCCGGCGTCGATGCAGCCACAAGTGCCGGCGCAACAAGGTCCGGCTGCGCCGGCGACTACTGCCTGTGGGCGCTGCCCGACCCTGGGTACTTCCACGTCTACGACACGACCGGCGTGCTCACCGCGACCCGCGCCGACGTCGGGACCCAGAGCGAGACCTTGCTGGACTCCCCCCTGCTCTCGGACCACCAAGACTGGACCGTGGCGTTCAACGGGAGCCGCGGCGTCGCCACCGACGGCCACCGATGCCACGGCGCTCACGGGACCACCGGGCCACGTCGTCGTGGAGCACGCGAACCTCGCACAGGGCAGGGCCAGTGCGGTCGTGCAGACCAAGCGACGCGCCACTGTCGTCCTCAGCGCGTCCTTCGACCCGGGGTGGTCCGTCACCGTCGACGGGCACCCGGAACCGACGGTCATGGTGGCGCCGGCGGTGGTCGGCGTCGACGTCGGTCCCGGCACGCACACGGTCACGTTCTCCTACGGCGGCTACGGGAGCTACAGCGCTGTGGTTCGTCCTGGCCCTCGCGGTCTTCGTGGCCCTGGCGGTGGGGCCCTTCCTGTGGCGTCGCTTCCGGGGCAGCACTACGGTCTGAGAGCCCGACCAGGAAGTGAGGGTGCCGTGTCCACTCCGCAGCCGTCCACTCCCTCGATGACTCCCGCAGCGGTTCCCGCCGCCACGACCGCACCGGCGGACGTCGTCGTCGAGTTCCTCGAGGCGTTGGCCCGTTACGACATCGACGCCGCGGTCGACCTCGTGGACGAGGACCTCGAATACATCAACGTGTCCCTCCCTACGGTGCACGGCCGGGAGCGGTTCGAGCTCATGGCACGTGCGTTGATGCGGCCGGACCGACTCGGATTCAACGTGCACTTCCACCACGTGGCGACCAACGGCGACGTCGTGCTGACGGACCGGGTGGACGAACTCAGCTTCCGCCGCTTCGCCACGCGGTTCTGGGTCTATGGGCGCTTCGTCGTGCGCGACGGCAAGATCGCCGTGTGGCGCGACTCGTTCGACTGGCTGGACGTGACGATCGGCAACCTGCGCGGGCTGCTCGGACTGATCACGCCGGCGCTCAACCGGCGCATGCCCGGGAACTGAGCGCGCCCAGCGCGCCCGGCGCACCGGGAGGGCCAACCCCCTACTGGAGGTAGCCCTCGACGGTGTCGGCGGAGCGCTGTTGGGCGGCCTCGGGATCCTGGCCGGCGCTGCGCTTGGCCCGGCGCTGGCGCAGGAGGTCCCACATCTCGTCGAGCGAGATCTCCAGCTGGCGCTTGCGCTTGACCTCGTCGTCGGAGAGCCCCTCGCCGACGTGCGCCTCCTCGAGCTGCTGCTCCTCGGCGGCGAGCTCGCTGATGCGCCTCACGATCTCCTTGTCGTCCATGCGCGCTCCGATCAGTGGGGTCCGGGGTCCGGGGTCAGTCTGCCCGACTCAGGCCGCGTCGACCAACGCCTGCTCGCCGGCCGGCGCCGCCGCGCCCGCCCCGGACAGAGCCGGGGTGAGCACGTCGGCGATGGTGGCGGCCAGGTGGAACGTCATGACGTCGCGGACCTCCTCGGGGACGTCCTCGAGGTCCGGGCCGTTGCGCTCGGGCAGGACGACCTCGGTCAATCCCGCCCGGTGGGCGGCCAGCACCTTCTGCTTGACGCCGCCGATCGGCAACACCCGTCCCTGCAACGTGACTTCACCGGTCATGCCCACGACCGAGCGCACCGGGACGTCGCGCAACAGGCTGACCAGTGCGGTCGTCATCGTGACGCCCGCCGAGGGCCCGTCCTTGGGCACGGCCCCGGCGGGGACGTGCACGTGGAAGCGCTTGCCGGCGAAGACCGTCGGGTCGATGCCGAGCTCGGTGGCGTGCGAGCGCACGTAGGAGAGGGCGATCTCCGCCGACTCCTTCATGACGTCGCCCAGCTGGCCGGTCAGGGTCAGACCCTCGGGCCCGTCGGACACGCTCGCCTCGACGAAGAGGACGTCGCCGCCCGCACCCGTCACGGCGAGGCCGGTCACCACGCCCGGGACGCTGGTCCGGTCGGCCGCTTCGAAGAAGAAGTGCGGCCGGCCCAGCCATTCGCGGACGTCGTCCTTCTCGACGACGACCGGCGCGGTGCGCTCACCGGAGGCGAGCTTCGTCGCCACCTTGCGCAACAGCTTGCCGAGCTCGCGCTCGAGGTTCCGCACGCCGGCCTCCCGGGTGTAGTCGGCCACGATGGCGCGGAGCGCCTCGTCGTCGATCTGCACCTCGTCCTCACGCAAGGCCGCCCGGTTCGATCTGGCGCCGGATGAGGTGGTGCTTGGCGATGGAGACCTTCTCGGACTCGGTGTACCCGTCGATCCGGATGACCTCCATGCGGTCGAGCAGCGGTCCGGGGATCGTCTCGCTGACGTTCGCCGTCGCGATGAACAACACCCGCGACAGGTCGAGGTCCACCTCGAGGTAGTGGTCACGGAACGTGTGGTTCTGCGCCGGGTCGAGCACCTCGAGCAATGCCGAGGAGGGATCGCCCCGGTAGTCGGTGCCGATCTTGTCGACCTCGTCGAGCATGATGACGGGGTTCATGGTCCCGGCCTCGCGCAGCGCGCGGACCAGGCGGCCCGGCTGGGCGCCGACGTAGGTACGGCGGTGGCCGCGGATCTCGGCCTCGTCGCGGATGCCGCCGAGCGACACCCGGACGAACTTGCGCCCGAGTGCGTTGGCCACGGACTCGCCGAGCGACGTCTTGCCGACACCGGGAGGGCCGACGAGGGCGAGGATCGCCCCCGAGCCGCGCCCGTCGACGGGCGCCAGGCCACGCTCTGCTTGCAGCTTGCGCACGGCCAGGTGCTCGAGGATGCGCTCCTTCACGTCTTCGAGCCCGTCGTGGTCCTCTTCGAGGATGCGCGACGCCTCGGCGATGTCGAGCCGGTCCTCGGACTCGACGCCCCAGGGGAGCTCGAGCACCGTGTCGAGCCACGTGCGGATCCAGCCCGTCTCGGGGCTCTGGTCGCTCGTGCGCTCGAGCTTGTCGACCTCGCGCTCGACGGCCTTGCGGACGTCTTCGGGCAGGTCGCGTGCTTCGAGCTTGGCCCGGTAGTCGTCGGGGTCCTCGCCGTCCTCGTCGTCGCTGAGGCCGTTGAGCTCCTTGCGGATGGCATCGAGCTGACGTCGCAGCAAGAACTCGCGCTGCGTCTTCTCCATGCCTTCTTCGACGTCGGTCTTGATCTTCTCGCGCAGGGCGACGTCGGCCAGGGTGTCGCGCGCCCAGCCGAGGACGAGGCGCAACCGCGCCTCGACGTCGAGCGTCTCGAGCACCTCGACCTTCTGGGTCAGCGAGAGGTCCGGCGAGTAGCCCGCCACGTCGGCGAGTCGGCTCGGCTCGGTGATCTCACGCAGCTGGGCCGCGATGCGGCCCGCCCCGCGGGTGTGCAGGATGTTCTCGAGCACGGCCCGGTACTCACGGGCCAGCTCGTGGGCGGCCGGGGTGGGCTCGGGCTCGTCGATGGGCTCGGCCTCCACCCACAGGGCGTTGCCGGTCCCGGGCACGCCGGTCCCGATGGTGGCGCGGTGGTCGCCCCGGATGGCGACGGCCGGCAGGCCGCCGGGAAGGTCGCCCTCCTCCATCACCTCGGAGACGACGCCGACGCTGGCGAAGCGGCCCTCGATGTGGGGCACGAGCAGCAGACGTCCGCCGGCCGAGCGGGCGGACTCCACGGCGGCACGAGCCTCGTCGGACTCGAGCGCCATGGTGAACACCATCCCGGGCAGCACCACCCCGGAGGTGAGTGGGAGCAATGGGAGTGTCACGGTCTCGTTCGTCATCGCGATTTCCTTCTGGTCGGTTCGTACGTAATTCCGTAAGTACGAATTCCTCTGATTGGTAAACCATTTCGGGCGGGGGGTTGTTCCCGGGGCTGCGGTGCTGGTCAGGCGCCCGTTCCCGGGTCCGGCGGGGTGGCCGGGCTGCCTGGAAGGCTCGGTGGCCCGACTGCCTGGACAGGAACTCCGAAGAGGGTGGGGATCTAGCCTAGGGACGTGGACCGCAACTTCAGCGCGTCCGATGACCCCTGAGCAGGAGGGTGGGACGACGCTGGCGCCGGCCCGGCCGAGGCCGGAGCTGGACGACGGTGACCACGACCGGATGGCCCACATCGTGCTGGAGGGCTACACCCCCAAGGAGGGCGAGCAGGCAGGCGAGTTCGTCTCGGCGGGGCCGAGCGTGGTCGAGGGCATCGTGAACGCCACGCCGGTGCGGGCCCTCTGCGGCAAGGAGTGGGTGCCCGGGCGCGACCCCAAGCGCTACGGCCTGTGCCCGACCTGCAAGGAGATCGCCGAGTCGATGGGGTGGAAGATCCCGGCGATCTGAGCCGCGGCTGAGCTGGAGGGCCGGCGGGCGAGAGGCCGGGTGAGCGCTGGACGAGCCGGCCGGGGGGTTGGGTCGGGGTGTATCGGTCCTCCTCTTTTGGATCTGGGAGAAGGCAGAACCTTGGGCTCATGATTTCCGTCAGTGAGTAGGCCTGAGTGTTGGATTCTCGAGAATCCATAAGGGCGCCGCGCATACACCTGCATCGGCCGTGCCGACTCCCTTCGGCCCAACTACCGTGCGGCACATCGGTTCCGAGATCGACTGATCTGGCGATCGACCGATGTGCGCAGTGCAGGGCGACCCGGCGGGAGGAGGACGTTGGCACAGGTCAGCTTCGAGGGGGTCACCAAACGGTTCGACGAGACCGTCGCGGTCGACGACCTGACGCTGACGGTGACCGACGGCGAGCTCCTGGTGCTCCTCGGGTCTTCGGGGTGCGGCAAGACGACGGCGCTCCGGCTGGTGGCCGGGCTCGAGGAGGTGACCGACGGCACCGTCAACATCGGCGACCGGGTGGTGAACGACATCGACCCCAAGGACCGGGACGTCGCCATGGTCTTCCAGAGCTACGCGCTGTATCCGCACTTGACGGTGGCGAAGAACATCGAGTTCCCGCTCCGCCAGCGCGGCGTGGACAAGGACGAGCGGGCGACCAAGGTGAAACGCGCCGCCGAGACGCTCGGCCTCGGCCAGCTGCTCGGGCGCAAGCCGGCGCAGCTCTCGGGCGGCCAGCGCCAGCGGGTCGCGCTGGCCCGGGCCATCGTGCGCGAGCCCCTCGTCTTCTTGATGGACGAGCCCCTGTCGAACCTCGACGCCGCGCTGCGGGTGCAGACCCGCGCCGACATCGTCGAGCTGCAGGCGCGCCTGTCGACGACGACGCTCTACGTGACGCACGACCAGGTCGAGGCGATGACGATGGGCCACCGCATCGCGGTGATGAGCGAGGGCAAGCTCCAACAGGTCGCGCCGCCCGAGGAGCTCTACGCGCGGCCGGCCAACGTGTTCGTGGCCCACTTCCTCGGCAGCCCCGGCATGAACCTGGTGGAGGGGATGCTCGTCGAGAGCGGGATGTCGGGGTCCCAGGTCGGGACCGGGCGGGGCACGCTGTGCGTCGCCTTCCCCGGCGCGTCGGTGCCGTTGCCGCCCGAGGTGGCGGACACGGTGCGCGGCGCCGGCCCCGACGTCGTGCTCGGCCTGCGGCCCGAGGCGGTGCACCTGAGCCCGGACGGGCCGATCGCGGCGTCGGTCGTCATCGTCGAGCTGCTCGGCGCGGAGACGCACGTGATCTGCGCCACCGAGACGGGGACCCGCCTGATCGTGCGCCAGAGCGCCGCGGCGCGAAGCCGGCCCTCGGTGAGGCCGTGCGCATCGCCGTGGCGGACGACCCGCAGGCGTACCACCTCTTCGACGCGACCAGCGGGGTGCGTCTGGGCCTGGGGCGCTCGTGACCACGCTGGCTGCGCGCCGGAGCCGGGCCGGTGCGGCTGGAGCCGGGAGTGAGCGCCGGGACGGCGGCCGGCGTCCCGGAACGCCGGCACCTGCTGCGCACCCGGCTGCGCAAGGAGGCGGCGCTGGCCTACCTCCTCCTCCTGCCGGCGCTCGCTGCTGTTCGGGGTCTTCGCCTTCTATCCCTTCTTCCGCAACTTCAAGCTGATGCTGTACCAGACCCCCCCGGTGCCGGGGCTGCCGGCGCACTACGTCGGGCTGCACCAGATCATCCCGACGATCACGTCGACCCAGTTCACCCAGAGCCTGGTCACCACGTTGGTCTTCGTGGTGCTCGTGGTCCCGATCGGCCTCATCCTCGGGCTGGTCCTGGCGGTGGCGGCGCACCGCAAGTTGAAGGGCATGGCGGTCTACCGGGTGATCTTCTCCTCCACGGTGGTGTCGTCGGTCGCCGTGGCCGCGGTCGTCTTCGGCACGCTGCTCAATCCCGTGGTCGGCCTGTTGCCGTGGCTCGGCATCAACCCCACCCCGCCGGCGCTCGAGAACGCGACGTGGGCGCTGCCGTCGGTCGCGATCATCACGATCTGGCAGTTCCTCGGCCTGTCCTTCATCATCATGTTGGCCGGCCTGTCGTCGGTGCCCGACGAGCTGCTCGAGGCGGCGCGCATCGACGGCGCCAACGCGTGGTCGCGCTTCTGGCGCATGACGGTGCCGCTGCTCTCCCCCACCATCTTCTTCGCGGTGATCGTGAGCACGATCTACGCCATGCAGGCCTTCGGTGCGGTCGACATCCTCATTGGGCCGCAGAACGCCGTGCGGCTGCACACGAACGTCCTCATCTACAACATCGTCAACACGCTGCAGATCGAGAACAACCCGGGGACCGCCGCCATCATGGCCACCGTGCTGTTCCTCATCACGCTCGGGCTCACGCTCCTGCAGTTGCGCTTCCTCGAACGGAGGGTGAGCTATGCCCGCTGAGGGGACCGGGACCAGGACGTTCGTGGTGAAGGACGTGCTCCCGCCGGACGAGACGGCACCGCCCGAGCCGCCGGCGGCCGCGCCGGAGCTGGCGGCGGACCCGCCGCCGCGCCGGCCGCGCCGGCGCCTGCGCACGCTGGGCAGCTACGCGATCCTCACCGTCTTCGCCATCATCGTGCTGTTCCCGATTTACGTCACGATCGTGAACTCGCTGCTCCCGCCCGACCAGCTGGTGCAAGCAGCCGCCGCCGCTCTTCCCCACCAACCCGCAGTGGCACCACTACGTCACGGCCTGGACCTCGGGGCAGATGTCCAAGTACATGGCGACCTCGGCCATCATGACGGCGATCATCGTGATCGGGCAGCTGGTCACCTCGATCCTCGCCGCCTACGCGTTCGCGTTCCTGCGCTTCCCGTTCAAGCGAACGCTGTTCGTGGTCTGCCTCACCACGCTGATGATCCCGCTCGAGGTGACGTTCATCACGAACCTCGACACGGTCACGTCCCTCCACTGGTTCAACACCTACGCGGGCCTCTCCATCCCCTTCCTGGCGACGGGGTTCGGGATCTTCCTGCTGCGCCAGGCCTTCCTGCAGATCCCGCGCGACCTCCAGGAGGCGGCCCAGCTCGACGGCTACGGCCACCTGCGCTTCATGACCCGGGTGGCGGTGCCGCTGGCCCGGCCGTCGCTGGCCGCGCTGGCCGTGTTCTCCTTCCTCGGCGCGTGGAACCAATACCTGTGGCCGCTCGTGGCGACCGGCGGGTCGACGCCGCTCTACACCGTGCAGATCGGGCTGAAGCAGCTCCTCGGCAGCCAGGTCTCGCAGATCCCCGTGTCGCTCGCCGGCGCGGTCATCGCGTTCGTGCCGCTGGTGATCCTGCTCATCGTCTTCCAAAAACAGCTCGTGCGCAGCCTCACCGCCGGCGCGGTCAAGTAGGAGCCGCGTGGGGCCGGATCCGGTTGTCGCCCGCCGGGCCGGCGGACCCGGTGCTAGGCAATAGGCATGCGCTCCGCCCGCTTCTTCCGCCTCACCGCCGCCGCGCTGTTCGTGACCTCGGCCGGCCGCCGCCACCTCCGTCGCGACGATCGCCGTCGCCGCAGCGCCGGCCGGCGCCGCCACCAAGCTCCCGAGCTGCAACCTGTCGGCCCTGGCCAAGCACAAGGGCGTCGTCAACATCAACTTCTGGGAGTCGGCGAACTCGGCCAACCTGACCACGCTGCAGTCGCTCACCAGCGCGTTCAACTCGTCGCAGTCCAAGGTCCACGTGACGCTCGTCACCCAGGCCGGGTACGACGACACCTGGCAGAAGTATCTGGCCGGCCTCACCAACGGCCAGCTGCCCGACGCCGTGCAGCTGGAGGACCAGCGCACCCAGGCGGCCATCGACACCGGCTCGTTCCTGCCCGTGCAGTCGTGCATGAACGCGGCCAAGTACTCGACCAAGGACTTCCTGCCCCGGCCCCTGGCCTATTGGAAGGTGAACGGCGTGCAGTGGGCGCTGCCCTTCGCCGTCTCGGCGCCGATCCTCTACTACAACCAGAACGCGTTCACGAAGGCCGGCCTCAGCGCGACCAGCCCGCCGCTGACGCTGCCGCAGATGGTCACCGACGCCAAGGCGCTCAAGTCCTCGGGCAGCGGCATGGGCCTGGTGCTCGACCCCTGGCACCTCGAGACGTGGCTGGCGTCGGCCAACCAGCTCTTCGTGAACAACAAGAACGGCCGCAGCGCCCGCGCCACCGCCGGCGCGTTCAACAACAAGACCTCGGTCTCCATCTTCAGCCAGCTGAGCCAGCTGGTGCGCTCGGGCGACGCCACGACCAACCCGTCGACCGGCCCCGACGAGTTCGACAACCTGCTCGGCATCGGCAGCGGCAAGTACGGCATGACGATCGAGACGTCGGCGGCGCTCGGGACGGTGACCCAGCTCCTCGGGACCGGCAAGTACGCCAACGTGAAGCTCGGCATCGGGCCCTTCCCGGTCTACAGCTCGTCGGTCAAGGGCGGGATCGAGCCGGGCGGCTCGGGCGTCTACATCTCGAACAAGGCGCCGGCCGTCAACCAGGCGGCGGCGTGGATGTACCTCTCCTACCTCGTCAACACGCAGAGCCAGGCGACGTGGGCCGCGGGCACCGGCTACATCCCCGTCCGCGTGTCGTCGACCAAGACGGCGACGGTCCAGCACCTCTGGACGACCAGCCCCGGCTACAAGGTGGCCTACGACGAGATCAACAGCGGGCTGAACACGCCGGCCACCTCGGGCTCGGTCATCGGCCCCTACGGCGACGTGCGCACGGACGTGCTCAACGCCGAGATCTCCATGTACACCCAGGGGGTCTCGCCGTCGAAGGCCGTGTCGAACGCGCAGTCGAACGTCAACCAGACGATCTCGAGCTACAACAGCCGGCTCGGGACCTCGTAGGTCTCAGCCGCTCACCGCTCAGCCGCCCGGCTCGGGCGGGCGCAGCTCGCGTCGGGTCCGGAACGGCGCCACGAACTCCTGGATCAGCGCGACGCCCGCGCCGCCGGCCACGCCGAAGAGGATGCCCGAGAGGAACGCCTGGTAGCTGTCGTGCTGGGTGTCGGAGGCGTTGACGGCCGAGACCGCGAGGCTGGTGATCGGCTGCGGCTGCGACCAGTGAAAGCTGCCGCGGTCGGCGCCGCTCGGTTGCACCGGAGACTGGATGGAGTAGTCCGCCGTCGTGCCCTCGCCGATGATCAGGTATCTGCCCATGGTGTCGAGTGGTGCGGGGTACCTCTGCACCGCCATGAACTGCGCACTGAGGTAGGCGCCGTTCACCTGGACGGGCCCACCCTCCGACCAGCACAGCTTCACGTAGAAGTCGCCGCTGCCGTCGAGCTCGTACGGCTCGCCCAGGTCGTTGTCGACCGCAATGTGCGCAAGCCGAATGTGCTGGCGCTGCAAGGGTTCCTCGGTGAGGGCACCGCCAATGTCGAAGGTCAGATTCCTCGGCGTGCACAGCCGCCAGCCGCTGTCGGGCTTGTAGAGGTAGACGGACCACTTCTGCGAGGCGGGAGCATCGCTCCCCAGGAGGGTCAACGAGCCGCCGCCGTTCGCCGAGTGCGTCAGCGACTGCTCCATGGTGACACTGGGGACCCCCGGGAGCAGCGTCACGGTCATGCCCGTCTCGAGCACGGGGTAGCCGCCCGAGGCGGGCCGCAACGACCACCCGAACAGGGCCAGCGCCACGGTCAGCACCGCCAGGGTCACGATGCCGACCACGTGTAATCGGCTGACGTAGTTGCGCATGCCGAACGAAACCCCCGGGGACCGCCTGGGGCAACCGATAAGCCGAAGAACCCCGGCCGGCCGGGGATGCGGGTCCACCGGCCCGCCGGTCCGTGCCGCGCGGGCAGGGCCTAATCTCGACTCCGCGACGCGAGGACGGGAGGCCGCCGTGGCGATCGAAGTGGTCCGTGGCTACGAGCAGATCAGCCCGAAGGCCTACGAGCACCCGGCCGACAAGGCGGCCACCTCCGCCCTCCACTCGGTCCCGCTGCTCGATACGGTGATCAAGCGGCTCACCGACCTCGGCCACGAGCGCCGGCTCCGCCAGATCGTGATGGGCAACGCCATCCGCCTCGGTCCCGGCCAGGTGCCCGAGGTCTGGGGCACCTACGTGCGCTGCGCCCACGTCCTCGACCTCGAGCACACGCCCGACCTCTACGTCGTCAACAACGCGGACATCAACGCCATGACGATCGGCGCCAAGACGCCCCTCGTCGTCGTCAACTCCTCCATGCTGCGTTCGTTCGACGCCAAGGAGGTCGAGACCGTCCTCGGTCACGAGCTCTCGCACGTGCTCTCCGAGCACTCCTACTACACGACCGCGCTCCTCCTCCTGAGCCAGTTCCTGCAGGGCGCGCTGCCGCGCTCGCTCCTGCTCGGGCTGCCGGTGCGTGCCATGTACCTGGCGCTCCTGGAGTGGCACCGCGCCGCCGAGCTCTCCGCCGACCGGGCCTCGGCGCTCGTCATGGCCGACCCGCTCCAGCCCTGCCGCGTCCTCATGGCGCTGGCCGGCGGCTCCGTGCCCGGCATGAACTTCGACCTCTTCCTCCAGCAGTGCGCCGACTACGACAGCGAGGACGACCTGTTCTCGCGCCACACGCGCTTCTGGTCGGAGCTCAACCTGACCCACCCGGTGGCGGTAAGCGGGTGAAGGAGCTCATGGAGTGGGTGCAGAGCGGCGCCTACGACCGCATCCGCGACGGCGACTACCCGCGCCGGGGCCAGGAACCGCCGCCCACCGAGGAGTTCGAGGACGCCGTGGCCCACTACAAGGAGCGCTTCTCCCGGATCCTCGAGCGCGCCGCCGGCGGCGTCCAGGACCTCGGGCGCCGCCTCGGCACCTGGCTCGAGCGCTGGCAGACCTCCTCCCCCGGCGACGCCGAGGCCGAGGCCGAGGCCGAGGCCGAACAGACGCCGAGGACCCCGACGAAGACGAGTTCCGAGACCCCGACTGACCCGTCGACCCCCGCCCCTCCACACCCCGCCTCCATCCCCGAATTGGAGTTCACACAGCCGTAATCTGACCTCCAGTGGCCGAGCCGTCCTCCCCCGGACGGCCCGGCCGAGGTAACGGGGCTCACCCGGGCCCCGCTCGACAAGAGGAGGTCGGGGCAATGGAGAACAAGGGAGAAGGCTGGCTGATCTTCGCCGCGGTGGCGCTCGGCGTCGGCGGGATCATGCGGATCTTCGACGCCATCTGGGCGTTCCGCTACAACGGCGCGGTCCCGGACAACCTGCAGAACGCGCTCTTCGGCACGACCCTGAAGAACTACGGCTGGCTCTGGCTGGCCGTGGGCGTCGTGCTGATCCTCTGCGCCTTCGGCGTGCTGGCCCGCTCGCAGGTCAGCCGCTGGATCGGCATCTTCGCCGGCGCCGTCTGCGCCGTCAGCGCCATCTGGTGGATGCCGTACTACCCGGTGTGGTCGCTGGCCTACATCGGCATCGGCATCTTCGTCATCTACGCCCTGGCCGTCTACGGCAGCCGGGACCGGGAATCCGTCACCGCCTGACGAAGCAGGAAGAAGGGCCGCGACCGGCCCACCCTGAGCGGTCGGATGGCCTAAACCCGACTAATCAACTTGTATTTAGGAACTCGCGTGTATTAATATTATTCAATGCACACGAGACGAGCCCAGACGTCCACGCCCGGAAGCCCGGTCGGGAGCCTCCCGCCGCGCCCCTGACCAGGCCCGGAGCATTCGCAGCCGGGCCGTCTCCTGGGTCTCGTCGCCCTGGCCGCCACCCCGCTCGCCCTCGTCGCTCTCCCCTACGACGGCCGGCGCCGCGAGCGGCGGCACGGTCAACCTGGTCGCCTACTCCACCCCCAAGCCGGCGTACACCGTCCTCGATGCCGGCTTCGCCAAGACCAAGGCCGGCGCCGGCGTCACCGTGTCCGGTTCGTTCGGCCCCTCGGGCACCCAGGCCACCTCGGTCGTCGACGGGCTGCCGGCCGACGTCGTCAACTTCTCGCTCGAGCCCGACATGGCGAAGCTGGTCAAGGCCGGCCTCGTCTCGAGCTCGTGGAACAAGAACGCCACCAAGGGCATGGTGACCGACTCGATCGTCAGCTTCATCGTGCGCCCGGGGAACCCCAAGCACATCAAGACGTGGGCGGACCTCGTGAAGAGCGGCGTCGGCGTCGTCACGCCGAACGTGTTCAGCTCGGGCAGCGCGAAGTGGAACATCATGGCGGCCTACGGCGCCGAGCTCGCGCTGGGCAAGACCTCCGCCCAGGCGCAGACGTACCTGTCCCAGCTGCTGCACAACGCGGTGGCCCAGCCCTCGAGCGGCAGCGCCGCGCTGCAGACGTTCCTCTCGGGCCAGGGCGACGTCCTGCTCGACTACGAAGAGCGACGCGCTCTACGCCAAGAGCAAGGCTGAGCCGGTCGACATCATCACCCCGCCGCAGACGATCCTGATCGAGAACCCGATCGCGGTGACCAAGACGGCCAGCCCGTCCGCCAAGGCGTTCGTCTCCTACCTGCTCTCGCCGGCCGGCCAGAAGGTGTGGGGCCAGCAGGGCTACCGCCCGGTGCTGCCCTCGGTGGCGCAAGACGTTCAACTTCCCCAAGCCCAAGACGCTCTTCACGATCGACCACCTGGGCGGCTGGACGAGCGTCAACACGAAGTTCTTCGACCCGCAGACCGGCATCGTGGCCCACGTCGAGCAGTCGCTCGGCGTCTCCACCGCGAGCGGCTAACCCGCCCAAAGCTGCAAGGGAGGCAGCAGAGGATGACCAACCTGGATGCAACCGTCGCCGACCTCGGGCTCGGCCCCCCTTCCCGCGGTCCGGCGCCCGCCGAGCGTGGGCCAGGGCGGAGGAGATCGCGTCCGCTACTCCCTGGTGGCGCCCTCTTCCGCCCTGGCCCACGCCGGCGCGTTCGGGGCCAAGGCGGCCGGCCCGGCGCTGGCCGTCACCTACCTGTCGCTGCTGGTGCTCCTCCCCGTGGCGGCGCTCATCACCAACGCGTTCAGCGGCGGCTGGAGCACCTTCTGGGCCGCCATCACCCAACCCGAGGCCGTCGCCGCGCTCGAGCTGACGCTGGTCATCGCGCTGATCGTCGCCATCGTCAACTCCGTCGCCGGCCTCGCCATCGCCTTCGTCCTCGTGCGCGACGACTTCAAGGGGAAGTCCGTCGTCAGCGCGCTCATCGACCTGCCCTTCGCGCTCCCGACGATCGTCGCCGGCCTCACGCTGCTCGCGCTCTACGGCGCCAGCAGCCCCTTTCACGTCGACCTGGCCGGCACCCGCCTCGGCATCGGCGCCGCGCTGCTGTTCGTGACGCTGCCCTTCTGCGTGCGCAGCGTCCAACCGGTCCTCGCCGAGCTCGATGCGGAGATCGAAGACGCCGCGTCCTCCCTCGGCGCCACCCGGCGCCAGGTCCTGCGCCGCATCCTCCTGCCGAGCGTCCTGCCGTCGGTGCTGGCCGGCGCCGGCCTGGCCTTCGCCCGCGCCGTGGGTGAGTTCGGCTCGGTCGTCCTCATCTCGGGCAATCTCCCGTTCAAGACCGAGGTCGCGTCGTCCTGGATCTTCAGCCTCTCGCAGAGCGACGACCTCCCCGCGGCCAGCGCGGTCTCGATCGTCCTCGTGATCATCTCCCTGCTCGTGCTCCTCGGCATTGGCTGGGCCCGCCGCCGCTTCGACCTCCCGGAGACGGTGTGAAGGACAGCCGCTGGCGCCTGCCGCTGCGCTTCGGCGTCCTCGGCTACCTCGCCCTGCTCGTGGTCCTGCCTGTCGGCACGGTCTTCTACCGGGCCTTTCAGCACGGACTCGGCGCGGCGTGGCATGCCCTGACCACGCCGGACGCCCTGCACGCGCTGTGGCTCACGCTGCTCGTGGCGGCCATCGCCGTCCCGCTCAACACGATCTTCGGCGTGGGCGTCTCGCTCATCCTGGCCCGCCACCGCTTCCCCGGCGCCTGGCTGCTCGATGCGCTGGTCGACATCCCCCTCGCCCTCTCCCCCGTCGTCATCGGCCTGGCGCTCATCCTCGTGTACGGCCACACGGGCTGGCTCGGCAACTGGCTCGCCGCCCGCGGCATCACCGTCATCTTCTCGATCCCCGGCATCGTGATGGCCTCGGCCGCCGTGTCCCTCCCCTACGTCGTGCGCGAGGTGCTGCCGGTCCTCCAGGAGATCGGCACCGAGCAGGAGCAGGCGGCGCGCACCCTCGGCGCGCGGCCCCTCACCGTCTTCCGCCGCATCACGCTGCCCAACATCCGCCGCGGCCTCGCCTACGGCGTCACGCTGACGACGGCCCGCGTGCTCGGCGAGTTCGGCGCCGTGGCCATCGTCTCGGGCGCCATCGCCGGCAAGACGCAGACCCTGACCCTCTTCATCTCCACCAGCATCGACAACCTCGACCCGCAGAGCGCGTACGTGGGGGCGGTGGCGCTGTGCCTGGCCGCCCTCATCGTCTTGCTGTTCCTGACCCTGACGGACCGCAACCGCGAGGCGTGGCACGGAAAGGCGGCCGCATGAGCATTCACGTCGAGTCCATCTCCAAGCACTTCGGCGACGCCGTCGCGCTCGACGACGTCTCGCTCGAGGTGCCGTCAGGCTCGCTGACCGCACTGCTCGGGCCGAGCGGGGGCGGCAAGTCCACCCTGCTGCGCATCATCGCCGGCCTCGACACGG
Source organism: uncultured Acidimicrobiaceae bacterium (assembly GCA_963769095.1). Classification (GTDB taxonomy): domain Bacteria; phylum Actinomycetota; class Acidimicrobiia; order Acidimicrobiales; family RAAP-2; genus Bog-473. The sequence continues at coordinate 49,451 of CAVYKO010000007.1, read as the reverse complement.
CCGACTCGGGCACCGTGCGCATCGAGGGCGAGGACCTGACCAACACGCCGGCGCGCAGCCGGGGCGTGGGCTTCTGCTTCCAGCACTACGCGCCCTTCCGCCACCTGACGGTCCGGCGCAACGTCGCCTTCGGCCTCGAGATCCGCCGCCGCCCCAAGCCCGAGATCAAGGCCCGGGTGGACGAGCTGCTCGAGCTGGTCGGGCTGGCCCATTTGGGCGAGCGCTATCCCGCGCAGCTCTCCGGCGGCCAGCGCCAGCGCATGGCCCTCGCCCGCGCCCTCGCCATCGAGCCCAAGGTGCTGCTCCTCGACGAGCCCTTCGGCGCGCTGGACGCGCAGGTCCGCTCCCAGCTGCGCCAGTGGCTGCGCGACCTGCACGACACGCTGCACGTGACGACCGTGCTCGTCACCCACGACCAGGAGGAGGCGATGGAGGTGGCCGACCGGCTGGCCATCATCAACCACGGGCGCCTTGAGCAGGTGGGCACGCCGGCCGACATGTACGACCACCCGGACAACGAGTTCGTGCTGACCTTCCTCGGCCCCGCAACGCGCCTGCGCGGCGAGTGGGTGCGACCGCACGACCTGGCCATCCACCGCGCCTCGGACGCGCACCGGCCCTCGGGCGCGGTCGAGGGCACCGTGAGCCGGGTGACGCACCTCGGCTTCGAGGTCAAGGTTGACGTGGCCTTGTCCGGTGGCGGTGACTGCTGGGTGCAGCTGAGCCGGGGCACGGCGGCCGACCTCGGGCTCGAGCCGGGTGACCGGGTCTGGGTGGCCCGCACCGACTCGGACACCGCGCCGCCGACACACGGCCGACGCAACCGCTCCTCGTGGACTGCCCAGCTTGAGCGCCTGACCCTGACCATCAGCCGGTCGTCGGGTGCGTGGGAGTCGAGCCGTCGGGGTTCAACAGGTCGAAGCCGTCAGGGGTGTTGAGCTGACCCGGCGCCGTACCGGCCACATCGGGCACCCCGTAGTCCCAGACGAGCGCCTGGGTCGTCGGGTCGATCGCGGCCATGCGGTTGCGGTAGTCGTCGTTGACCATGAACGACGCCGTTGGGCAGCAGCTCGGCCAAGGACGGTTGATTGAGGCGGTTGATGCCCGAGGGGGCCCGATACGTGTAGAGGATCTGTCCGGCCCGGTTGAACTCCACAATGCCGCCGGGGTTCTCGTAGTCGGCGCACATGTACAGGTTCGGCCCGATCTGCTGGGGGTCCGACGGGTAGCCGATGGGCAGGTGCGTCGTCCACACCAGCTGTCCGCTCGGCGTGTACTCGGAGATGAACGAGCCCCTCGTCTCGGAGACGAGGAAGTTCCCGTCGGCCAGCGGGGTGTCGCCGTTAGGACCACCGATTCCCGTCGGGGGGTTGTGCACGCACGACCCCGTCGTGCCGATCTGGTTGACGACCGTGCCGGCGGCGCTGATGACGAGGATCCGGCAGTTGTCGGCGTCCGCGACCGTCACTTCACCGTTCTTGAGGAGGTAGGCGTCGTCGGGTTCGTGGAGTACCCCGGCGCTGATCCCGGCTGGGCCGGATGGCCGTAGGTCCAGACGATCTTGCCGCTCGGGTAACCGATCTGCACGATCGTCTCGTTCTCCTCCTGGTTCGAGATGATCGCCGTGCCGTGATTGATGAAAAAAGCGTCGTCGGGGAAGTAGAACCCGCCGCGGCCCGGGCGGCGGCGGCATGGTGGCACTCGGGTAGTTCCAGATGATCTTGCCCGTGTCGTCGAGGACGAGCATGCGGTTGTTCCCGCGGTCGGCGATGAGCAGCTTCTCGCCGTAGTAGGGGGAGCCGGCGCCCGCTACGCCCGCCGTGCCGAACTTTGCGTTCGGCCGGAGCATCTGGACCGATGCAGTGGGCGTGCTTCCGCTCTCCCCGCCGATGAGCCATGCGGTGCCGGCGACGGTGGTGACCGCGGCGTTGGACAACGGGGCGATGAGGTGCCCCGCGACCAGCACACGCTCGGAGGCGGGGTTGAACGCATAGATCACCCCCGAGTCCGACGGGCCCGTCGATCCCCCGGCGACGTAGATCACGCCTTTGAGCGTGACGGCAGAGGCGCCGAGGAGGGCCTGGGGCAAGTGGCCGACGACTGTGACCTTCCCCGAGCCCGTGTCGATCCGCTGGATCGCGTCGACCGGGCCGGCGGCCCCACCGATCTGTTGGCCCCCGAAGACATAGATCGTCGAGCCGAGAGCAGCGACGGCCGGATACCGCACGGGTAGGGGCAGCGAACCGACGACACGAAACGAGCTCCCGTTCGTCGTTGCCAGGACCTGCGGATCGGCGCGTGTGCCGTCGTAGCCGCCGACGATGTACGCCGTCCGTCCGATCGTGACGGCATCCGCGTCCGATCGTGGCTGTGGCAACTGTCCCACCACCACAGCGGTGGCCGAACTTCCGGCCGTCGGAAGCGGATAGGCCTGCACCGTCGAGATGGTGGTGAGGACGCCCCCGCCAAAGACAAGCGCCCTTCCTCCGACGAGGGCTGCGGCCGCGTCGTGCGTCGGATCCGCCAGTGCGCCGCCGGATGTCGCGGTCCCCGCCGGGACGGCGAGGTTCACGACGTGCGTCGTGCGTCGCGCTGCCGGTGGTCAGGCCGCCCAGCACGCTGATGCTGCCGGCGGCAGTGCCCGGCACCGCGACCTCCCGGCTCAGTGGCGCAGCCAGTTGCCATGGGAGCAGCCCCGATTCGATCGCCGGGATCGCCCCTGCTCCAGCGGCGGCGTGATGGCCCGCGGCCTGGTGACCTGCCTGCGATGTGGTGGTTCCTCCGCGGTGGCCCGATGCGGTGGTTGGGGGCGCCGCTGGCCTTGCCGCCGCCCCCGAGGAGCCGACGACAGCTGCCACGACGACGACCAGCAGGACCACGAGCACCACGCCCCCGACCGCGAAGGTGCGCCGGCGGCGGCGGAGCGTCCTGGCCCGGCGATCAGAAAGGTGCTGGCCCGCTGGGCGTGGGGTTGTCACGGCAGCCGGTATCTTGGCCGTCCCCGGGGCGAGCGACAAGGCTCCCCTCCGGCGACCTCGAGGCGCTGCCCCTGGTATGGGAGATCGACCCCGGTCGAGCAGTGCGGACCCCGCAACTGCGGCCGTATTGACGTCACCAAGCGACGATGTGATTGACCTCGAGCCCGAATCCCGCAGGGGTGCCATAGTTGTCGGCCATCCGCTTTCGATGGACTTGGCGGCGGGGAACGGAGTTCATCATGAAAAAGTCTCCTGTGCGGGTACGGACGTTCGCGACGACAGTTATAGGCGCAATAATCCTGAGCGGGTTAGTTCTGACGTCTCCGGTCCTATCTGCGACCAGGGCCCAGTCACGAAACACGGCTCACGCCAGCTCGTCAACGTGCAATGGAACTCTCGCCACGGGCTCGGTTGTGGGTATGGCCGCGTCCAAAGATGACGGCGGGTATTGGATCGCCAACAATCAGGGGTTGGTCGTCGCATGTGGTGATGCAACTCCCTCGGGGGCCTTGGGTTGTTCCCAACAAGCCGGTTGTCGGCATCGCTACCACGCCCGACGGTGGCGGTTATTACCTTGTAGCATCAGACGGCGACATCTTTGCGTTCGGCGATGCCGTCTTTCAGGGATCGACCGGCGGTCTCGTACTCAACCGGCCCGTTGTCGGCATGGCCGTGGACGCCGCCACGGGTGGTACTGGCTCGTTGCGTCCGACGGTGGCATCTCGCCTACAACGCGCCGTTCTTCGGGTCGACGGGCTCGATGACGCTCAACAAGCCTGTGGTCGGCATGGCGGCCGATTCCGCGACCAGTGGGTACTGGCTCGTTGCGTCCGACGGCGGCATCTTTGCCTACAACGCGCCATTCTTCGGGTCAACTGGTTCCATTACCTTGAACAAGCCAGTCGTGGGCATGGCCGTCGATTCCGCAACCGGTGGCTACTGGCTGATTGCGTCCGACGGTGGCATCTTCGCCTACAACGCGCCGTTCTTCGGGTCGACTGCAGCATCGTCCTGAATCGACCGATTGTCGGAATGGAGGGCAATGTGGCTGAAACGGGCTACCGATTCGTAGCGACCGATGGCGGGATTTGGAGTTACGGGTCCTCCGCCTTCTACGGCTCAGCAGTTGCGCCTGTTGCGCCGACCTCCACGCTCATAGCCACCGGAGAAGGCTGGACCTCGGCGGGGCTGCAAGGTCCCATGCCTGCGCCCGGAACTTGCCACTATGGAACCGCAGCGAATGGCGATCAGTTACAAGACCGCGCCTGTACGCCAGGAGCGATCGACACAGCGGTAACACAGGCCAACATTCAATCCACCATTTGCGTCACCGGTTACACGACCACCGTCCGTCCACCAACTTCTTTAACAGACCCCGCCAAACTTCAATCGATGGCTGCCTACAGCTCGCCCGGTTCTCCTTCTGATTACGAGTACGACCACCTTGGTCCGCTCGAACTTGGTGGATCAAGCGACGTGCGTAACCTTTTTCCCGAAACGCACGCCAGTTCCTACACGAAAGACGGCGTCGGAAGCCGACTCAACAATGTCGTGTGTTCCGGAGACAAGTGACACTGGCAGCCGCACAACAGGCAATCGCGACGGATTGGACCACTGCGGAAGCGGTGTTGGGCGTAGGCCCCTGATCTCGCAAGTCGCCCATCCGCAACCGCAGGTCGACGCGCCTGGATCACGCCCCTCCGGCGATACTCCCGAGTCGTGTCCCAAGGGGGTTGTCCGGCGGTGTAGTCACGGCGCCACCAAGACGGGCCACCGATTGCGGTGATCTGCATATAGAGGGCTCTGGAAATCCGACGGGAAAGCGTGAGGTCACAAGATCGACGCCGGTCACGACCACTGTTAAAGGCCAGTCAAGGAGTCTGGGGTTTCCGGTCGATTTCGTGCGGCCGAAATTCGTGTCCACGTGCCCACCCGGAGTTCGAACTGCTTCTATCTGCGGCGAAAGGTCACCTTCTAGTATCGCAACACCAACACCGAGTTATCGTGGGCGCTCAAACTCTTTGAGTTCTGATCAACGCATGGAGGGTCCGAAGGGCCGCCCTCCGACTCCCCGTCCCCCTTACGACGGTTCCCATCGCCAGCCGTTGTTGTCGGTGCAGGTGATCGCTTCGCCGTTTCCGGCCACTCCCGATAGCCCGTGGTCAGCACTCGAGCAGAGTTCTCCTGCCTGATAACAATTCCCGCTGCTCGTCGTTGGATGACAACCGACAGGAGCCGCCGTTGTCGGGGGTGGGGGTGGCGGACTTGTCGTCACGGTGGTCGGCGGCGGTGGCAGGGTAGTCGTAGTCGGCGGCACAGTTGTGGTCGGCGGCACAGTTGTCGTCGTCGTGGGTGACAACGTGGTTGTAGTTGTGACGATTCGAGCCGCTGCGTGCGATGTCGAAGTCGCTGACGAGGCCGAACCGGTCTTCTTGTTGTTACCGCCAGCGACCGCTCCGATGATGATCAACAGAACGACGGCGAGAGCAGTCCAGAACCACCAGCGCTTGATCAGCGGTTTCTTTGCGCCGGACGGCTGAGGCGGCGGCATGTTGCCCGGTGCTGGTGGTGGTGGTGTGACATCGCTCATCTTCTGATCCCTCCCGCATCGGCGCCTTCCCGTACAACCCCATCATCCAAGTGCGCCAAAGGTAAGCGGAAGGATAGATGGGCCGAATAGCCTGACCAAAGTTGCGCGAATCCATCCCCCGTGTCGCTGTTCGAAGCGGCAGTTGCGACGCGATCGCAGAAGGGCATGCCTAGCGACGCAGCGCCCACGGCTGCCGCTCGATTGAGAATTGCTCTCCCAGCCGCTCGCACTAGCGATGACTCCAGCCTTTCGAACTCTCTACCGGGCACATAGAAGGATCGGGTTCTCGCCTCGTTCAGGTGGCGCTGGCGGCGATGCTCACCACAGGGGCATTGAGCGACGTCGAACCCAGAGAACCCCAAAGGAATGCGTCGCCGTAGTTAAAGATCCCTCCGTCGGACGCTGCCTCCCAATACCCCTGGGCGTCAGACGTTGAGGCCATCCCGACCACCGGCTTGCTGAGGGTCGTGGCAGCGGGCGACCCAAAGAAGGGCGCATTGAAGGCGAACAGTCCCCCGTCGGAGGCCACCTCCCAGTACCCGGCCGTCGCGTTGTCCGCTGTGATGCCGACGACCGGACTATTGATGCGTTGGCTACCCATCGAACCGAAGAATTGGGCGTCGCCGAAGGCGAAGATCCCTCCGTCGGACGCCACCTCCAGGTAGCCGAGTCCGTCTCGGGAGGATGCAATGCCGACGACCGCGGCATTGAGCGGCTTACCGCCCATGGAGCCGTAGAAAGCGGCGTCGCCGAAGCTGAAGATCCCGCCGTCGGCCGCCACCTCCCAGTACCCCCCACCGTCAGGTGTCGCCACCATTCCCACGATCGGCTTGTTCAGGGCTTCGCCTCCCATCGATCCGAAGAAGGGCGCATCGAAGGCGAAGATCCCGCCGTCGGAAGCCACCTCCCAGTAGCCGCCGCTCTCCGGGTCAGCGGCGATAGCCACGATCGGCGCGTTCAGAGGCTTACCCCCCATCGATCCGAAGAAGCGGTGGTAGGCGAAGACGCCGCCGTCGGATGCTGCCATCCAGTAGCCCAACTGATTCGTCGACGGAGAGTACGTCGCTGGCGGGACCATGGCGTCCATGCCTTGACGCAGAGCCGCCACCGAAGCGAGCACATCGGCACAACGATAAGAGGAGTTGCCGGGGTAGGTAATGGTGAGTTGTGGGACAGCCTGAGCGTTCAGTTCCGTCGTGAAGTCGTTTGCCCCCCAATCAATTACCCAATCGCCGCCGGGTAGCTTTTCGGCGCTTCCTGTAAAACCCGAGCTCGGGCGCGTGTGGGTCGGTTACCTGCTCGACCTCGGTGGCCGTGTTGGTCGAAGTGTCGATCGTGAACCGCAGGGCGCGGGGTGGTCGGTTGGCTCTGCTTCCGTTGTCATGGAGGGTGAGTGACCCGTCCGGTTGGAGCCGGGCATAGTGCTGGCCGGAGAAGAGTTGTCCCCCGGTATCGAGATATTGATCACCGACAACCGAGAGGCTCTCAGGAGTCGGCGTGCCTCCCAATTTCCAAGTGATGTCACCCGTGGCCATGTCGATTCGGTACACGGCATCGAGGTGGCGCGCGCTGAAGATGATGCCCCCGTTGCCGTCGTACTCGATCGAGTTCATATGGATGACATCGGGATACTGATCACGCCAGTTCACGTTCTCCGCGGCCACGTTGACGTGTTCGGCCGTGTCCCACTCCCATACGATCTGGTTAGACGGATTCAATTCCACGATTAAGGGATCAAGGACCGACGACTGAGCCGAGAGACCCCAAGAGGACAGATCGATGCACTGGGTGGGGTCGGCGGGGCAATTGGTGGTCCGATACATGATTCCCAGGTAGTCCCCATTGGGCAGGAGCTGCATGTCGTGGACATCTAGTGGAACGTCTCCCCCACCGACCGCGCCTTGGGACGATCCATCGAGACCCCGCAGCTCATAGCTCTCCGTAGGACTATCCCAAAATGCGATCGTCGTCGGAGTAAGGAACTTGGCGTCGTTTGGTGAGAACGGGGCAGGATCCTTGTACCACCAGACCGGAACGCCATCTCTGTCGAACACGACGGCATATTGGCCGATTGTCAGGAAGTAGCCATTGGACTGGGGGGTGCCCGTCACCGTGGACGTGTAGTCGGGAAAGTCAGTAGGCAGGCAGCGGATCTCGTAGGAGGCACCACCATCACTGATCGTCATGCCTTGGCCTGCGCTCAATGGCACATTCACGCTGGCCGGTCCTGGCAACGTGGTTCCGGCGATGGTGACGGGATCCGATCCGCTGGTCGTCACCGAAGTAGTCGGGGAATTGCAGCGGACCGCGTAGTCGGCGATGGCCGGATTGAACGGTGGATCGAGCGCAGGACTGGTGGCAATGGTGAAGCTGGGCGAAACAGCTGCTGCGCGTTCCGAACCATCGAGGCCAAAGGCGGCGATCAGGGTCACGGACACGCAGAAGCAGCCGGCGAGAACTCCGCCGAGACGAATCCGGTTCGGCCATGCGCCCACCTCGAATTGAAGTGAAGACCCGGATCCGCGCACACGCTTATTCATTCGTGAAGAGGCCCCACGTCGACATAACAGGCACCGACGAACTGAATCAGGGAGCTGGTCGCAACATGTCCAGCATCCGCGATCACGTCTTGACCACGTTGTCTCGAAGGAACACTGATCCCGACGAGGCAAGAAGCACGCGAACAAGCTAATTCAAAACACCTTTGGCTGATTGTTAGGGTTCTGTGAGAGATCATGCAGTGCCCGGATTGTCTCTCGACGGTCGGCACTGATCGGAGAGCAATCTGGGATGCCGTGCACCGGGCGACCAGGCTCAGCCGAACCCGAGAACGTCGTCCATTCGCTGGACCGTGTTCGACCTCGGTGCCAGCGACAAAGCGCTCATGAGCCGGCCCGGCCAGAGGTCCGTCGCCATGGTGGTGCGTGGCGAGCACGCTCCGAACGAACATGACGCGGGTCCGAACCAAAGAGTTCAACCGCTGCCCCGAGGGCACGAAGGTCGTGCCGATTGGCGAGAACGAGAACACGACCGCCCACGCAGCACGCACGACGACAATGAGGTGGAGGGTTACGTCATCCGACTTTCACGGCTTACCAGTGAAAACGAGGAGAGTGCTCCGGGGGTGAGATTCGAACTCACAACCTAGCGGTTAACAGCCGCTTGCTCTGCCATTGAGCTACCCCGGAAAGTGATGCAAAAGGTCGGTGGAACAGCCTGGAAACGATATCAGCGACGCCACCGTCATCGGGCACACACACGCAGTTCGACGGCCCGCGGTCAGGACTCTCGGTGATGGTCCTTCGGCAATTGGGAGTAGGCAGCCGATGGGAGGAGCACCTTCATGACGAAGGTGGGGCTGAGCAGGAAAGAAGCCTGACAGCGCAGGTCTTCCAGTTTCTCGCCTCGCCGCGTGGGTAGTGAAGACGTACCCAAAGACCGACCCAAGGAGATATGACACATGAGTGAGGACAAGAGCAGCGGTCCCGAGGCCGGAGTGAAGGGCATCGTCGAAGACGTGAAGGGCAAGGCCAAGGAGGCAGCAGGAGCCGTGACGGGCAAGGATGACCTGCGGCAGGAGGGCCGGGCCCAGCAGGACAAGGCCGCCGCCGAGCGAGAGGTCGCCGCCAAGGAGGCCCAAGCCGAAAAGGCACGCGCCGAAGCGGAGGCGCACGAAGCTGAGCAGCGCGCCCACCAGAGTTGATCAGGCGCGCTCCGTTTGCATCATCCGAGATCTCTGGTCAGCGGTGGGGTACTGCTCATCGCTGACCAGCATCTCGTTCGAAGACCTCCGAAACGCGCCAGCCGCGAGTGAGAACCTGAGTCAGGACTCTTCGAGGTAGTCCCGGAGCAGGTGGGCGGCGTCCGGCCGGCGGAGCTTGGCCAGCGTCTTCGACTCGATCTGGCGGACCCGCTCGCGGGTCACCCCGAACTCCTTGCCCACCTCTTCGAGCGTCCGGATCTTGCCGTCGTCGAGGCCGAAGCGCAGCCGCACCACGTCCTGTTCGCGCTCGGACAGATGCCCCAGCGCCTCGCGCACCGCTGCGTCCAGCAGCGATCGCGTCGCCGCGTCGTCCGGGACCACCGCTCCCCTGTCCTCGATCAGGTCGGACAAGTTGAAGTCGTCCTCGTCGCCCACCGGTTGCTCCAGCGACACCGTGTCCTGGTTGATGCGCAGGATCTCGCGCACCCGCTCGATCGGGAGCTCGACGCGGTGCGCCACCTCTTCGATCGTCGGCTCGCGGCCGAGCTCCTGCAGGAGCTGGCGCTGGGCCCACACGACCTTGTTGATCGTCTCGACCATGTGCACCGGGATGCGGATCGTTCGCGCCTGGTCGGCGATCGCCCGCGTGATCGCCTGGCGGATCCACCACGTCGCGTACGTCGAGAACTTGAACCCCTTCGTGTGGTCGAACTTGTCGACCGCGCGCATGAGCCCGAGGTTGCCTTCCTGGATCAGGTCGAGGAACGCCAGACCCCGGTTGCGGTACCGCTTGGCGATCGACACCACCAGGCGCAGGTTCGCCTCGATCAGCTCGTCCTTCGCCTTGAGCCCCCGGCGCACCAGGCGGCGGTTCTTCGACAGCTCGGCCGCGTCGAGGATGTCCTCGGGGTTCCCCTCACCCGAGAGGGCGAGCTCGTGGGCGGCCGTCCTGGCCGCCGCCGCGTTGCCCTCCTCAATGGTCTGGGCGATCTCCACCTCGAGCTCCGCGTTGAGCAGCGGGACGCGCCCGATCTCCTTGAGATAGGTGTGGACCGGGTCCTCCGCGCTGCCGCCCGTCTCGCCCGAGGAGCTCGCTCGCTTGCCGTTCGTCTCGCGTCGCGTCTCGGTCTTGGCGCTGCCGTTGGTCTTCGTCGCCCGCGGCTTGCGGGGCTTCACCTCGACCGTCAGCTCCGCGACGTCGACCTCGACCTCGACCACGTCTTCGACAATAAGAGCCACACCTTCGGCGGTGACGCGGTGGATCAACACCATCAGGACCTCGGGCGTGAGCTCGACCGTGTGCAACGCCTCGATGAGGTCGGCCTGTGTCAGCTGTCCCTTCTCGCGACCGACGGCGAGCACGGCGTCGAAGTCGACCTGCGACACGCCGGGTGGCAACGCAACGTGCGCGATCGGTGCCAGTGACTGCGGGGGTGCAGCAGGGGACGCGTCGACACCGTCGTTGTCGATCGCGATCGCCGAATCTTCGCTCACCCTGCCCCTGCCACGCTCGTCAAGCCTCCCTCTCCACCAACCACGCTACCAACCGCTCAGCGGCATCGCGCCCGGCCTCCGATTCCTCCAGTTGGTCCAGCCAGAGCCGTACTTGTGCGGTCTCGGCCGCCCGTGACTGCCACGCGTCGTCGCCGATGCGCGACTCGATCTCGATCGCGGCCAGCGCCTGGCGCGTCGCTTCACGCAGCATCACGATCAACACCGAGTCGACGGGATCGCCCAGTTCGGGGTCGCCCGCCATCGGCTCCTCGACGATGACGCGTCGCAACACGATGGCGACTTCCGGTGGCGCCGACTCCACCGCGTCGTGCACGCTGTCGTGGTCGAGGAGCGCCAGGAACGCGTCGCGTTGCAGCGCGTCCGAGAACAGCACCGCGTGCACGCGGTCCGCGACGTCCTCGGGACGGTGCACGGCCAGCTTGAGCGCCTCGAGCCCCGGGCCCGGCCGCAGCGCCGACCGCACGGCGGCCTCGCTCCCCTCGTCGGGGCCGAACCGATCGCCGTCGTCCTCGGGGTAGTCGATCGGCGGCGGCTCGTCGCGCCGCGACCGGCCGCGGCGTCCGGCCGGCTCGGCCGGCGGATGGGCGCGCAGATGATCGAGTCGATCGCGCAGCCGGCCCGCATCGACGCGGCAGCGGTCCGCCAGTTGCATGATGTACTGGTCGCGCACCAGGTCGTCGGGGTGTTCCGCCACCGCCGTCAACGCCGCCTCCGCGGCGTGGGCCCGCCCCTCCGCCGTCGTCAGGTCGCCCCCTCCAAGCATGCGGTCGACCCGGAACTGGAGGAACGGCCGGGCCTCCTTGATGGCGCGGGCCAGCGACGCGGGATCGGTGCGCGCCAGGTCGCCCGGGTCGCTCCCGCCCGGCAGTTCCGCCACCACGACGTCCACCTCGTGCTTGCGCTCCCACTCGTAGACGCGCGACGTCGCGCTCTGGCCCGCGCTGTCCGCGTCGTAGGCGAGCACGATGCGCTTGGCGAAGTTGCGCAGCAGCGTGAAGTGCTCCTCGGCCAGCGCGGTGCCGCACGTGGCGACGGCCCACGGCACGCCCGCCTGGAAGCACCCGATGACGTCGGTGTAGCCCTCGCACACGACGACCTCGCCCTGGGCGATGACGCCCTGTTTGGCCCAGTTGAGCGCGTACAGCGTGCGGCGCTTCGTGTAGATCGGCGACTCCTGCGAGTTCTTGTACTTCGGTTCGGGCCGCTCCGGCGGCCCCTGGCCGGCGCCCGGAGGCAGGATGCGCCCGCCGAGCGCCACCGGCCGGCCCGACGGGTCGCAGATCGGGAACAGGATGCGGCCGCGGAAGAAGTCCTGCGCGCGCCCACGCCGGTTGATGAAGCCCAACCCGGAGTCGGACAGCACCTTGGTCGGGAGCTTGAGCGCCGTGGCCAGCGCGTCCCAGTCGTCGGGCGCCCAACCGAGCCGGAACTGGCGCACGACGTCGCCGTCGTAGCCCCGCGAGCGCAGGTAGTCGCGCGCCGGGCCGGCGTCGGGGGCGCGCAACAGGCGATCGTGGTACCACTCGACCGCCCGCTCCATCGCGTCGAGCAGCTCGGAGCGCCGTTGGTGGTCGCGCCCCGCCTCCTTGTCCTCGTGCAGCGTGATCCCGGCCCGGTCGGCCAGGTTCCGCACCGCGTCGACGAAGTCGAGGTGGTCCATGGCCCGCACGAACGAGATGGCGTCGCCCGAGGCGTGGCACCCGAAGCAGTAGTAGAAGCCCTCCTCGGCGTTGACGCTGAACGACGGCGTCTTCTCGGCGTGGAAGGGGCACAGCCCGCTCCAGCGCCGCCCCACCTTCTTCAAGAGCGTGTGCTCGCTGATCAGGGCGACGATGTCGGTGGCCGACCGGACCTGGGCCACTTCCTCGTCGGGGATCCCCACGGCCCCGACGGTACCGCGGTGCTGCGCCGCCCCGAACGGGGCGGTGGCGGTCCTGACCTACCGTCGGTGGATGGTCGTCACCATCTACGGCGTCTGCGCGCTGACCTTCATGATGCTGATGTACGCACTCGAGAGGCGGGGTCGGGCGTTCGTCCTGGCCTTCGCCCTCGGCTGCGCCCTGTCCAGCTCCTACGGCTTCCTCTCAGGGGCCTGGCCCTTCGGGGTCGTCGAAGCGATCTGGACGGTCATTGCGCTGCGCCGCTACCTCGGCGCGGCGCCCGCACAGCCCGCCGACGCCGCGGGCTGATCAGCTCGCCTTGGCCTTCTTCGTCGCCTTCTTCGAGCTGCCGTGGGCCGGCGCCGAGGGAACCGGCCCGTTCGCCAGAACGGCCTGCGCCGCGGCCAGGCGGGCGACCGGCACCCGGAACGGCGAGCAGCTGACGTAGTCGAGGCCGGCCCGGTAGAAGAGGTCGATCGAGGCCGGGTCGCCGCCGTGCTCGCCGCAGACCCCGACCTTGAGGTTCGGGCGGGTGGCCCGGCCACGCTCGGTGCCGATGTTGACCAGCTCGCCGACGCCGCCCGCGTCGACCACCTCGAAGGGGTTGCGCGGCAGCAAGCCGAGCTCCAGGTAGGCGTCCATCATCCGCCCCTCGACGTCGTCTCGCGAGAAGCCGAACGTCATCTGGGTCAGGTCGTTGGTGCCGAAGGAGAAGAAGTCGGCCACCTCGGCGATCTCGTCCGCCCGCAACGCGGCGCGCGGCGTCTCGATCATGGTCCCGATCGTCACCTCGAGCGTCCCGCCCTTGCCCGCCGTCCCCGCCTTGGCCCCCTTGGACGGGCGCGGCGCCCGCTCGCGGTTGACCTCGGCCACGGCGTCCTCCACCCAGCCGCGCGCCAATGCCAGCTCTGCGCGGGTCACCGTCAGCGGGATCATGATCTCGACGATCGGGTGCCCGCCGTCGGCCACCCGCTGACGGGCCGCCTCCATGAGCGCCCGCACCTGCATGGCGTAGAGGCCGGGCTTGATCACCCCGAGGCGCACGCCGCGCGGTCCCGAGCATCGGGTTCGCCTCTTGCCAGGACAGCGCCGCCTCGTAGAGGCGCCGCTCCTCGGGATTCAACCCGACCGTGCCGTCCTTGAGCGCCAGCTCCTCGGTCGAGGGCAGGAACTCGTGCAGGGGAGGGTCGAGCAGCCGCACCGTCACCGGCAGCCCGTCCATTGCCGCCAACAGCGCGACGAAGTCCTCGCGCTGGACCAGCCGCAGCTCCTCGAGCGCGTCGGTCTCCTCGGCCGGCGTCTGGGCCAGGATCATCCGTCGCACGACGGGCAGGCGGTCCTCGCCCAGGAACATGTGCTCCGTGCGGCACAGGCCGATGCCCTCCGCGCCCAACGTGCGCGCGTTGGCCGCGTCCTCGCCGGTGTCGGCGTTGGCCCGGACCTTGAGGTGCCCCTTGCGGATGTCGTCGGCCCACGACAGCACGGTGCCGAACGCAGCGGGCGGTGCCGCAGCCGTCAGCGGAACCTGCCCGGCCACCACGATGCCGGCTCCCCCGTCGAGCGAGACCCAGTCCTCTTCGTAGAGCACCACGTCGCCGGCGGTCACCGAATGGGCGCTGATGCGCAGGACCTCGGCGCCGACGACCGCTGGCTTGCCCCAGCCGCGGGCCACGACGGCGGCGTGGCTGACCAGGCCGCCGCGGGCGGTCAGGATGCCCTCGGCCGCCAGCATGCCGTGCACGTCTTCGGGCGACGTCTCGTTGCGGACGAGGATGACCTGCTCACCGCGCGCCGCCGCGGCCGCCGCGTCGTCGGCGGTGAAGTAGATCTTGCCGACGGCGGCCCCGGGGCTGGCCCCGAGGCCCTTCGCCCAGGCCGTGTAGCCCGAGCCGGCGAACTGCGGGTGCAGCACCGAGTCGAGATGGTCCTCGGTGATGCGCGTCACCGCCTCGGCCTTGGTGATGCCGAGGTCGCTCGGGCGCACCATGTCGACCGCCATCTTCAGCGCGGCCGCGCCGGTGCGCTTGCCGACGCGGGTCTGGAGCATCCAGAGCTTGCCCTGCTCGATCGTGAACTCGGTGTCGCACATGTCGCGGTAGTGCGCCTCGAGGCGGCCGAAGATCTTGAGCAGCTCGGCGTGGACCTTGGGGAACTGCTTCTTCAGCTCGGCGATGGGCTCGGTGTTGCGGATGCCCGCCACCACGTCCTCGCCCTGCGCGTTGACCAGGAAGTCGCCGTAGGCGCCCTTGGCGCCGGTCGCCGGGTCGCGGGTGAAGCCGACGCCGGTGCCCGAGTTGTCGTCGCGGTTGCCGAAGACCATGGCCTGCACGTTGACCGCGGTGCCGAGGTCGTGCGCGATGTGCTCGCGCTCGCGGTAGGTGATGGCCCGCGGTCCGCTCCAGCTGCGGAACACCGCCTCGATGGCGCCCCGTAACTGGTCGGCCGGCTTCTGGGGGAAGGGCTTGCCGGTGTGGCGCTCGACGATCTGCTGGTACGACTCGACGAGATACCGCAGCAGCTCCACCGGCACCTTGTGGTCCGACTCGGTGCCGGCCAGCTCCTTGGCCGCGTCGAAGAGGGAGTCGAACTCCTCACCGGGCAGCTCGAGCACGATGCGGGAGTACATGGCGATGAAGCGGCGGTACGAGTCGAACGCGAAGCGCTCGTCGCCCGTCTGCTTGGCCAGGCCCTCGACGGAGTCGTCGTTGAGCCCGAGGTTGAGGACGGTGTCCATCATGCCGGGCATGGAGAACTTGGCGCCGGAGCGCACCGAGACCAGCAGCGGGTCGGCGGCGTCGCCGACTTCCTTGCCCATCGCCTTCTCGAGGCGGGCCCGGGCGGCCGCCACCTCGGCGTCGAGCGCCTTGGGCCAGCCGCCGGCCATGTAGGCGCGGCAGGCGTCGGTCGAGATGGTGAACCCCGGCGGCACCGGGAGCTCGAGTACCGACGTCATCTCGGCCAGGTTGGCGCCCTTCCCGCCGAGGAGGTCCTTGAGCTCCATGGGCGGGCGGGGGTGCGAATGGTCGAAGTCGAAGACGTACGGCATTGGGCCTCCTTGCCCTGGTCAGGCAGACCGCGTCACGAACGGAGGACACGGCACTCGCATCCATCCCGATCTCGGACGGGAACGTCAGCCTACTTCCAGCTGGGATCCTCGCCGGGCGCCGCACCCCGTCCTTCCCGTGCCGCGTGCCGCGCCGCTCGCGCCGTGTCCTGCGCTTCGCGCACCGCCTCCCGCGCCGCCTGCCGTGCGGTCTCCTGCGCCTCTCGCGCCGTCTCTTGCGCCTGCCGCGCCGCACCGTGGACGGCGTCGCGGACCTGGCGCTGGAAGACTTCCTTGGCCTGCCGCATGAAGTCACGCACGACGGCGAGCTCCTCGGCCTTGAAGTGCTGCGCCACCTGGCGCATCTCCTGGGCGACCGGCTCCTGCAGTTCCTCGAGCCGCTCCCGTGCCTCGGGCACGATCTCGACCCACACCCGCCGGCGGTCCTCGGTGTCGCGCCGTCGGGCGACCATGCCCGCCTCCTCCAACCGGTCGAGGATGAAGGTCACCGCCCCGGTCGTCAGTGCGCTCTCTTCGGCGAGCTGGCCCGCGGTCATGGGCCCGAGGCGACCAATAAGGTCGAGGCAGCGCATGTCGGTCCTGCTCAGCTTCAGCTTCTTGGCCACCCGCTCATCGAAGTCACTGGCCGCGCCGAAGTACCCCATGATCTCCGTGCGCAGCTGCTGTGCGAGTTCCTGTCGTGACAATTGTCTTGACATGTAAGTTACTTTAGCACTAAGTTTCTTTGGCGATGGCTAATTCTTTCAAATCTTCGGTAGCCGTGGAGGCACACGACCTCGTCAAGGTGTTCCCCCGCGGCAACGTGCGGGCGCTCGACGGTGTGTCGCTCGAGATCGAGTCGGGCACCGTGCTCGGCCTGCTCGGGCCGAACGGTGCGGGCAAGACCACCGCCGTGCGCATCCTGTCGACCATCCTCGAGCCCGACTCGGGCTCCGCCACCATCCTCGGCCACGACGTGGCGCGCGAGCCCGACGCCGTGCGCCGCATCATCGGGCTGGCCGGCCAGTACGCCACGGTGGACGAGAACCTGACCGGGCGGGAGAACCTGAAAATGGTCGGGCGCCTGTCGCACCTCAGCTGGCGCACCGCCGGGCGCGCGCGCCGGAGAACTGCTCGACGCCTTCGGCCTGGCCGACGCGGCGGAGCGGACGCTCAAGACCTATTCGGGTGGCATGCGCCGGCGGCTGGACCTGGCCGCCGCGCTGGTCGCCAGCCCCCCCATCCTCTTCCTCGACGAGCCCACGACCGGCCTCGACCCCCAGGGCCGCCAGGACCTCTGGGGCGTCATCGAGGACCTGACCGGCGAGGGGACGACCGTCCTGCTCACGACCCAGTATCTCGAGGAGGCCGACCGCCTGGCCCGCGACATCGTGGTCGTCGACCACGGTCGGGTCATCGCCCAGGGCACACCCGCCGAGCTGAAGGCCGACCTCGGCACCTCGGTCGTCGCCGTGACACTCGACGGCAGCGGCGACGGCGTCGCCCGCGCCGTCCCCCTGCTGACGCCGCTGGCCGACAAGGCGCCGGTCGTCGACGGGTCGATCATCGAGCTCACCGTGGAGAACGGGCCGAAGGTCGGGGCCGAGGTGCTGCGGACGCTCGATGCCGCGCAGATCCCCATCCTGGGCCTGGCGCTGCGCGAACCGAGCCTCGACGACGTGTTCTTGAGCCTCACTGGTCACAAGACCGAGGCCGAAGCCGAGGCCGATCGCGCCGCGCGCCGCGACTCGGGGACGAGGGCGCCGCAGCGCCGCCGAGACGGACGACAAAGACGGGAAGGACGCCGCATGACGACCATCGCTTTGCCCGGCGCCATCGAGCGCGAGGCCGCGCCGAGCGGGAACCGAGTCGGTTGGGCCGTGCAGGACACGCTGACCGTCACCTGGCGCAACCTCAAGGCGCTGCTGCGCACGCAGGAACAGGTGTTCTTCGCGGCGATCCAGCCGATCATGTTCACGCTGCTCTTCGTCTACGTGTTCGGCGGCGCCATCCACACCTCGGTGCCCTACGTCGACTATCTCATCCCGGGCATCTACGTGCAGACCGTGGCCTTCGGGGCGGTGACGACCGCGGTCGGCCTGTCCGAGGATCTCTCCAAGGGGTTGATCGAGCGCTTCCGGGCGCTGCCGATGGCCCGCTCGGCCGTGCTTGGGGGTCGCACCACGGCGGATCTCATCCGCAACGTCTTCGTGGTCCTCCTCATCACAGCCGTCGGCTTCGCCGTGGGCTTTCGCATCTCGACCAACTTCGGCCTCTTCCTCCTGGGCGCGCTGATCGTGCTGCTCTTCAGCTACACGCTCTGCTGGGGCTTCGCGACGGTCGGCCTGTCGGCGCCGAATGCGGAGACGGCGCAGACGATGGTGTTCCCGATCCTGTTCCCGTTCATCTTCGCCTCGTCCGCCTTCGTGCCGGTGTCCGCCATGCCGGGCTGGCTGCAGGCCTTCGCCAGCCACCAGCCGGTGACCCAGGTCGTCGACGCGGCGCGCTCGCTCATGGTCGGCGGCACCCTGCAGGACACGGGCGCAGTATGGGCGTCGTTGGCCTGGTGCTTCGGGCTGTTGCTCGTCCTGGTCCCGCTGGCGGTGCGCAAGTACCGCCGGGTCGCCTGACCCGGACGCTGAACCAAACCCGCTAGCCCTCGCCGGTCCGCCGGCGCAACTCGCCGAGGAGATCGGCGATAGGGACCCGCACCTGCTCGGTGGTGTCGCGGTCGCGCACGGTCACCGCGTCGTCCTCGAGCGAGTCGAAGTCGACGGTGACGCACCAGGGCGTGCCGATCTCGTCCTGGCGCCGGTAGCGCCGGCCGATGCTCTGCGTCACGTCGTAGTCGACCATGAAGTGCGGCTGGAGCAGTGAGAGGACCTGGCGGGCCAGCGGCTCGAGCGTGTCCTTCTTCGAGAGAGGCAACAACGCGACCTGGTAGGGGGCGAGCCGCCAGTGCAGGCGGAGCACGGTGCGCGCCTCTCCCCCGACCTCGTCCTCGTCGTAGGCGTCGAGCAGAAAGGCCATCATCGTCGCGCGTGGCGCCGGCGGCCGGCTCGATCACGTAGGGCGTGTAGCGCTCGTTGGTCTGGGGGTCGAAGTAGTCGAGCTTCTCCCCCGACTTGGCCGCGTGCGCCGAGAGATCGTAGTCGCCGCGGTTGGCGATGCCCTCGAGCTCGTCGAAGCCCCACGGGAAGAGGAACTCGACGTCGGCGGTGCCCTGCGAGTAGTGCGAGAGCTCCTCGGGGTCGTGATGACGGAGGCGGAGATGTTCCGGGGCGATGCCGAGGTCGAGGTACCACTGCATGCGTTCGTTGAGCCAGTAGTCGAACCACTTCTGCGCCTGGTCGGGCGGAACGAAGTACTCCATCTCCATCTGCTCGAACTCGCGGGTGCGGAACACGAAGTTCTGCGGCGTGATCTCGTTGCGGAACGACTTGCCCACCTGCGCGATGCCGAAGGGCGGCTTCTTGCGCGTCGTGGACAGGACGTTGGCGAAGTTCGTGAACATGCCCTGGGCCGTCTCGGGACGCAGGTAGGCGACGTGGCCCTCGTCCTCGACCGGTCCGGCGTGGGTCTTGAACATCAGGTTGAAGGCGCGCGCCTCGGTGAGGTCGTGCGACCCGCAGTTAGGACAGACGCCCTCGATCTTGTCGGCCCGCCAGCGCTCGTGGCAGTTCTTGCAGTCGACCAGGGGGTCGGTGAAGGTGGCCAGGTGGCCCGACGCCTCCCAGATGGCGGGCGGTCCGAGGATGGCGGCGTCGAGTCCCACGACGTCGTCACGCAGCTGGACCATGGCGCGCCACCAGGCGTTCTTGACGTTGCGCAGCATGTTGACGCCGAGGGGCCCGTAGTCGTAGGTGGAGCGGAAGCCGCCGTAGATCTCCGCCGATTGGAAGATGAACCCGCGCGTGCGGCACAGGCGCACCACCTTCTCCATCAGATCGTCGGCGGGCGGCGGGGCGGTTTCGCCCGTCTCGGCGGTGTCGGTCATCGGTGCAGGATACCGGAGCGGATTCGGGTGCTGACCTCGTTGGCCAGCAGGCGGCCCCGCACCGTCAGCACGGCGCGCTCGTCCTCGCGGAAGACGAGATCGTCGAGCTCCTCGGGCCGCTCGAGACTCCCCCACGGCACGCCGCGGGGCGTGCGCAACGACAGAGACAGCGCCTCGAACTCGCGCTCCGCCGGCGTGAGCTCCTCGCGGGCGGCCTCGGCCGGTGTCCCCGCCTCGATGGCGGCGACGTAGCGATCGGGCGTGCGCACGTTCCACCAGCGGGTGCCGGCGCGGTGCGAGTGCGCGGCGGAGCCGATGCCGACGTAGTCGCCCTGCTCCCAGTAGAGGTGGTTGTGGCGGCACTCGTGGCCCGGCCTGCACCAGTTGGAGATCTCCTCCCACGCGGTAACCGGCGGCCGTCAAGGTCGCGTCGGCGCGCTCGTAGCGCCGCGCCAGCGCGTCCTCGTCGGGGTGGCGGCCCGGGTCCTTGGCGAGGGGCGTGCCGAGCTCGACGGTAAGGCCGTAGGCCGAGAGGTGCGGCGGCGGGTGCTCGAGGCCGAGCACGTGGTCGAGCGTGCGGGCCCAGTCGTCGTCACGCTCAGCCGGCGCGCCGAAGATGAGGTCGAGGTTCCAGGTGGCGAAGCCGGCATCGGCCACGGCGGCGGCGATGCGCTCGGCGGCCCGGGGCACGTCGCGGCGGCCGAGCCCGGCGAGCACGTGGGCGTGCGTCGACTGCAGCCCGAAGGAGACGCGGGTCACGCCGGCGCGGCGGTAGGCGCCGAGATGGGCCTCGTCGGCGTCCTCGGGATTGCACTCGACGGTCACCTCGGCGCCGGGCGCCCGCGGGATGGCGTCGAGGACGCGGCACAGGGTCTCGGGATGGAGGCGGGACGGGGTGCCCCCTCCGAAGAAGATGGACGTCGGGACGGGGAGGTCGGCGGACCCGAAGACGCGTTCGATCTCGAGGACGCACGCGTCCGCGTAGCGCTCCATCAGGTGGTCGCGGTCGGTGTAGGTGGCGAAGGCGCAGTAGTCGCAGCGCTCCCGGCAGAACGGGATGTGGACGTAGACGCCGAACGCGCTCAAAGGCCGGCCGTCGAGCGCACCGAGCGGATGCGGCGGTCGAGGTGCGCCTCCATCGCCTCGGTGGCCAGCTCCGCCACCTCGTCCGCGCCCGGGGGCGGCGGGCCGTTGAGGACCCCGGCCAGGTCGCCGCCGAGGATGCGGCGCAGCAGCGCCAGGGCCGGCGGGCTCATGGAGCGGCCGCTGCGGTGGATGCGGCACAGGACACCGCCGGCCACGAGGTCGAAGGCGACCAGCTCGGTGGCGGGCTCGCTCTGGCCGCAGGAGGCACACTCATCGAGGATCGGGCCGGCGCCTTCGAGGACGAGCGCCTTGAGGAAGAAGCTCGGCGCGAGGAGGCGCGGGTCGGCCTCGGGGTTGGCGAGGGCGCGGAGGGCGCCGGTGAGCATCGAGTAGAGGGCGGGGTCCGGGTGGCGCTCCTGGGCCAGCTGGTCGGTCACCTCGAGGAGCGCCATGCCCTGGGGGATCTTGTCGAGGTCCTCTCGGATGAGGCGGTACGAGTCGACGACCTCGACCTGGTTGACGATGTCGAGGTCGCTGCGGCCCTGCCACAGCAGCAGGTCGACGTGGGTGAGCGGCTCGAGGCGGGCGCCGAACTTGGAGTTGGTGCGCCGGATGCCCTTGGCGACGGCGCGCACCTTGCCGTGGCGTTCGGTCAGGAACACCACGATGCGGTCGGCCTCGCCGAGGCGGTAGCTCCGCAGGACGACGCCCTTGTCGCGGAAGAGGCTCACGTGGTCACGTGGGTGGCGCGGCGGGGCGTGCTGCCGGGGCGTGGCCGTTGGTGTGGGCCGGGTTGGCCTGGTGTGGACCGGGTCCTGGGCCACGTCGAGGGGGCAGTAGCGCTCGCCTCGCTTGGCCGCCTCGGCCGTGGCCCGGCGGGCGTCCGCGGCCAGGTCGGCGGCCCGGTCGTGGGCCTCCTGGGCGGCCGGCTGCGCTCCTGGACCGCGGCGTAGTGGGAACGCCGCCCGTAGAGCAGGTTGCCCAGCGCGATGAGGCCGGCCAGCGCGAGGAGGGCCAGGACGAGGAGGCCGAGGTGGAGCGCAAAGGCGCAGATCACGGCGAACGCGGCGAGGAAGACGATCCCCGCCACCAGGGCGACCCGGGAGGCGATCATGGTCCCCCATTGTCGCAGCCCGGCGCGACGGGTCGGGTCGGGGTGAGGCGGGGCCGGCGGGGTTCCTCCGGGCGTATATGGCGAATCCTGCTCACTCCGAGGGCGATTCAGCCGGTGGCCGCGACAAGCTCGTTGAATCGTTCCGCTGGAGTATCCCATCCGAGGGTCTTGCGCGGGCGCTCGTTGAGGAGGCGGCAATGTCGTCGAGGTCGGCCTGGGTGTAACCCGACAGGTCGGTGCCCTTGGGGAGGAACTGGCGGACCAGGCCGTTCCAGTTCTCGTTGGTCCCCCGTTGCCAGGGTGAGTGGGGGTCGCAGAAGAAGACCTCGACACCGGTGGCGACCTTGAAGGAGGCGTGGGTCGCCATCTCTTTGCCCTGGTCCCAGGTGATCGACCGGGCCAGGTCGCGGGCAGGCGCACGATGTTCTCGGCCACCGCCTTAGCCACGTGCTCAGCGGTCTTGTTCTCGAGCTTGATCAACATGCCGAGACGCGTCGAGCGCTCCACCAGCGTCGCGACGGCGCTGAGGCCCTTCTCCCCGTGTATCAAGTCGCTTTCCCAGTGGCCGGGCACGGCCCGGTCCTCGACCTCGGCTCGCTCTAGAGTTGACCATGTCCTCATGCGCAGTGACCCCACGACCTGACCAGAAGAGGTTTTGCTCCGAGGGCAACAGCGCAGGCCCGAGCGGGCAAATGCACCGAGCTCTTTGCGTAACTCAGGTTTGGGGACTGGCCTGTAGATCGCCTCGTTGGGACGCTCTGGTGGTCATCGCCGGCAGCGTCGGACTCGCCCGCTTCCGCTGCCGAACCCTGATCTCCGTTCGAAGACGCTGGTTGCCCCTGCTCGTTCCGCAGCGGATCGAGCACTGCATGGCGGCTGGTCGGCAGGTAGGATGGTGCGACCCGGCCGCCGGCGGTCTGGCGGAGCCGGCGCCTCGAACGCCTGCCCTCCGCCCTCGGGTTGACGGCGCCGAAGCGGCGAACCCGCCGCTGGTACTCCAGCACCGCCTCGTAGAGGTGGCGGCGGCGGACGTCGGGCCACAGGACGTCGGGGAAGACCAGTTCGCTGTAGGCGATCTCCCATAGGAGGAAGTTCGAGATCCGGGTCTCGCCCGAGGTGCGGATCACCAGGTCGGGGTCGGGCATGTCGGGGAAGTAGAGATGGCGGCGGATCGCCTTCTCGTCGATCTTGTTGGCGGAGGTTCCCTCGGCCACCAGGGCTCGCACGGCGTCGACGATCTCGGCGCGGCCGCCGTAATTGAAGGCCATCGTCATGACCATGCGCCGGTTGTCCTTCGTCAGTTCGATCGACTCGTCCATGCGCTTGAGGACGCGGCGCGGGACGCGCCAGTCGCGCCGGCCGGCGAAGCGGATCTGGACGCCCTTCTCGTTGAGCTCGTCGCGCCGGCGCATGAGGAGCGACTGGTTGAAGTTCATGAGGTAGCGCACCTCGTCGGGCGGGCGCCGCCAGTTCTCGGTCGAGAACGCGTAAAGCGTGATCCATTTGATGCCGATCTCGAGGGCACCGTTGACCACATCGAGGAGCGCTGTCTCACCGGCGCCGTGGCCCTCCGTGCGGGGCAGGCCCCGGGCGCTGGCCCAGCGACCATTGCCGTCCATGACACAGGCCACGTGGACCGGGACACGGGTGAGGTCGAGCTCGGGCGGGATGGGGTCCGGCGTTGCTCCGTGGTCGGGACGACCGTGCCCCTCGGCGCCCCCCTGCTCCCGGGCGGTGGAGGTCACCTGGTGAACCTACCGCGGCGTCGGCGGCCCGAACTCCGGGTTCCCAGCAGGCTCCCACCCGCGCGTGATGGACTGGGCATTCCCTTCGGGGAGATCTGAGATTGGCGACGAGGACAGGAGGCTCCCCGATGACAGATCAGGCAGGAAGGCCGCGCCCTGACACGACCGACATGTACGCCGTGCACGGCGTGTTCCGCGACACCCTGGGCGCCGTGCCACGGCTGGTCGGCGACATTGCGCCGGGCGACGCGGCACGGGTGGACCAGGTCGCGAACTACTACGACAACATCTTGTTCTTCCTCGAGGCACATCACGACGGCGAAGAGCAGATCGTCTTCCCTCGGCTGCGCGAGCGCTGCTCCGATCAGGGGGCGCTGCTCGACCGCCTCGAGGGCGAGCACGAGGAGGCCTTGAAGCTGTTGTCGACGGCCCGGAGCTCGCTGGCGGCGTGGCCCGGCGCGGACGACGACGCGGCAGCAAGGGCGGCGGTGGTGGACGACCTCGGGGCACTGGGGACACAGCTGGTGGCGCATCTCGACGAGGAGGAACTGCTGGCACTGCCGTTGTGCGCGGAGAACCTCTTCGCGGACGAGTGGGGCCAGCTGCCCGGTCACGCGCTGGCCGGGTATCAGGGCGACAAGGTATGGCTGATCCTCGGCCTCATCCGCCAGCGCATGACCGACCCCCAGCGGGCGGCCATGTTGGCGCACATGCCGCCGCCTGCGCTCGACATGTGGAACGGCTTCGGCGAGAACGCCTTCAACGAGCTGTCATCGGAGGTCGTGGTGGAGGTCGGCAGCCGCTAAGACCGTTCGGTCCGTCGCCCAGCAGCGGCTGGCGCACCGGCCACGCCACTGCGGGGGGCATGATCGGAGGGTGGACGTGGAAGAGGACGACGGGCTTCGGGGACGGTGCCGCGCCCGACGTCTTCGACGAGGCCGACGTATTCGAACCGGCCGTCGGGATGTCGAGTCGACTCCCGGCAGGCCGGTGACGACGGCGTCGAGGGCCTCGACAAGATCACCGCGCAGATGCCCGGCGGCGAACACCGGCCCGAGCAACAGGAGATGTGCCGTGCCGTGGCGGAGGCGCTGGCGACGGGAACCCATTTGGTGGTCCAGGCCGGGACGGGGACGGGCAAGTCGCTGGCCTACCTGGTCCCGGCCGCGCTGAGCGGCAAGAAGGTCGTCATCGCCACCGCGACCAAGGCGCTGCAGGGCCAGCTCGCCGACAAGGACCTGCCCCTGGTCGAATCCGGCCTCGGGCTGCCGGTCCCCCTCGATTACGCGGTCCTGAAGGGCCGGAGCAACTACATCTGCCGCCAGCGGGTGGCCGAGGTGGGGTCGGGAGGGATCCAAGCCGAGCTCGGGGACCAGACGGTCGGCCGGGCCGACGAGCCGGACTGGGAAGCGCCCGAGGTCGGCGCCGGCAAGCCGCCCGAGCGCTCCACTCGGCGTCGGCGCCCGAGGGCGTGGTCGACGAGGTGCGCCAGCTCGTGACGTGGTCGCAGACGTCGCGGACGGGCGACCGGGCCGACCTGACCTTCGAGCCCTCGGATCGCGCCTGGAACATGCTGTCGGTGGGCCCGCGGGAGTGCCCCGGCGCGTTCAACTGCCCCTCCGGCGGCAGCTGCTTCGCCGAGGCGGCCCGCGACCGCGCCGCGGCGGCCGACATCGTCGTGGTGAACACGCATCTGTACGGCGCGCATCTCGCCAGCGGCGGCGCCGTCCTGCCCGAGCACGACGTGGTGGTGTTCGACGAGGCGCACGAGCTCGAAGAGGTCATGACGGCCAGCCTCGGCGTGGAGCTGACCCCCGGGCGCTTCCGCACCCTGGTCACGGCCGCCCGCTCCCTGGTCGAACCGAAGGACACCGACCTGCTCGACTCCTTGGCCGCGGCGGGCGACCTGCTCGGTACCTTGCTGTCCGACCGCGCCGGCACGCGGCGTGCTGCAAGAGGGCCCCCGGGCCGGGGCCGACGATGCCGACCTGTCCGAGCTGCTGGCCCGGGCGGCGGAGGTGAGCCGCCGCGTCGTCGACGCGTTGCGGCGCGGCGGGGCGCAGCGCAGCTTCCTGTCCGGCGACGCCGACGAGCCCGACCGGGCCAGCCGCAAGACCCGCACGCTGCAGGCGGCGGCGCACCTGGCCGAGGACCTGCACCGGCTGGTGGGGCGTACCGAGGCCGAGGTGGCGTGGGTCGACGGCACCCGTCGCAACGCACGGCTGCGGCTCTCCCCCATCGACGTCGGTCCCGCGCTGGCGGGGATGCTCTGGGGCACCATCACGTCGGTGCTGACGAGCGCGACCATCCCGCCGCGCGTCGTCGAACGGGTCGGGCTCGAGGAGTTCCCGACCGAGGAGTTGAATGTCGGCAGCCCGTTCGACTACCGCGCCCATGCGCTGCTCTACGTGGCGCGCCATCTGCCCGACCGCCGCGCCGAGGGTGCGGAGGACGCGGTCTTCGAAGAGCTCGCCCTGTTGATCGAGGCGGCCGGCGGACGGACCCTGGCGCTGTTCACGAGCCGGCGCGCCACCGAGGCGGCGGCAGAGGCGTTGGCACCCGAGCTGCCCTACCAATTGCTGCAGCAGGGCGACCTGCCCAAGGGCCGGCTCCTCGAGGAGTTCGCCGGCGACGAGACCTCGTGTCTCTTCGCCACGCTGGGCTTCTGGCAGGGCGTCGACATCCCGGGCCGCGCCCTGTCGCTGGTGACGATCGACCGCCTGCCCTTCCCGCGGCCCGACGACCCGCTCCTCCAGGCCCGGCGCGACCGGGCCGGTGGCCGGGCCTTCTCGCTCGTCGACCTCCCCCGTGCCGCCACCCTGCTGGCGCAGGGCGCGGGGCGCCTCATCCGTACCGCGGACGACAAGGGCGTCGTCGCAGTGCTCGACCCGCGTCTGGCCACGGCGTCCTATCGGGGCGTGCTGCTCGCCACGCTCCCGCCGATGCGGCGTTCGGTGGACCGCGACGAGGTGGAGTCGTTCCTCCGTCGTGCCCTCGACGACGAGGGCGACGACGAGGACGCCGACGCATAACGCGAGGGCGGGCCCTCAGTACCCCAGGCGGTCCAGCATCTCCTCGCGGTTCTGCCAGCGTCGCTCGACCTTCACGTGCAGGTCGAGGTAGGTACCCTCGGGGAGCTCCTCGCGGGCGGCGATGCCGACAGCCTTGAGGACCTCGCCCCCCTTGCCGATGACGATCGCCTTCTGCGAGTCGCGTTCGACGATGATTTCGACGCGGATGTGCGGCCCCTCCCACTCCGTCACGCGGCAGGTGATGGCATGGGGGAGCTCGTCGCGGGTCTTCGCCAGCAGCTGCTCGCGGACCAACTCGGCCACCCACAGCGCCTCTGGCGTGTCCGTGACGACGTCGGGCGGGAAGAACTCCGGGCCCTCGGGCAAGCGGTCGACGAGATAGGCCGTCAACGCGTCCACGCCCTTGCCGGTGCGCCCCGAGACCGGGAAGTACTCCACGTCCGGCAGGTCGCCGAGCGCGTCGACGGCCTGCTTCGCCTGGGCCAGGCGCTCCAGGACGTGGTCCGACGGGGCGCGGTCGACCTTGTTCACGACGACGACCAGGCCGGGCACGAGCGTCTCGTCGTCGGCGTCGCGTCGCCGCCCGCGGCCGCCGCGGCGGCCTCGGCCGCCGCCCGCTGCACGTGACGCGCCGAGCGCTCGAGCACCGTGCGGTCCCCCGGGCCGATCGCCGCGGTGGCGTCGACCACCACCACGATCACGTCGACCTCGTAGAGCGCGTCCGTCGCCGTCTCGTTCAATCGGGTCCCGAGCGCGCTGCGCGGCCGGTGGATCCCCGGCGTGTCGACGAAGACGACCTGTGTGTCGGCCGACTCGTCGTGCAACACGCCGAGGATGCGGTGCCGGGTCGTGTTGGGGCGCGACGAGGTGATCGCCACCTTGGTCCCGACCATCTGGTTCACCAGCGTCGACTTGCCGACGTTGGGCCGCCCCACGACGGCGACGAATCCCGAGCGCATCAGTACCCAGCCCTCAGCCGCCCGAGTGCGACGCGTCGCCGGCGCGCTCCGCCCCCGCCGCACTCTCGCCCTCGGACCCTGACCCGGACCCGGCCCAGCCCCGGCCGCCGGCGTCGCCGTCCCGGGTCCCGGTTGGCTCGATCCGCACCCGGCCGATGCGCCGGCCCCGCACGTCGAGCGCCGTGAGCCGGAAACCGTCCACCTCGACGGAGTCGCCGGCGTCGGGGATCCGCCCGACCAGGTCGAGGATGAGACCGCCCACGGTGTCCCACGGGCCGTGCGGGAGGTCGGCGCCCAGCAGCTCGTCGGCGTCGTCGACCGAATACCCGGCGTTCACCATCACCGAGCCGTCGTCGAGCCGTTCGACCGTCGGCTCCTCCGTGTCGAACTCGTCCACGATGTCGCCGACCAGCTCCTCGAGCAGGTCCTCGAGCGTGATGAGCCCGGCCGTGCCGCCGTACTCGTCGACCACGACCGCCATGTGGAACTTCTCCTCCTGCATCTCGCGCAGGAGGTCCGATACCTCCTTGGACTCGGGCACGAACTTGGCCGGGCGCATGCTGGCCCGAACCAGCTGGTCCGACTTGCCGACGCGCTCGTCGCGCACCAGGTCCTTGATGTAGGCGATCCCGATGATGTCGTCGATCCCCTCCGCCTCGACCGGGATGCGGCTGTAGCCGGCCCGCAACGCAGACTCGAGGGCGTCGCGCACCGTCACGTCGGCCTCGACCGTCACCATGTCGGGCCGCGGCGTCATCACCTCGCGGGCCACCGTGTCGCCGAAGTCGATGATGGAGTGGATGAAGGAGCGCTCGTCCTTCTCGATCACCTTCTCCTCGTGGGCGACGTCGGCCATCGCCTTGAGCTCGGAGTCGGTGATGTAGGAACCGTGGACGCCGTCGCCGTCGTCGGCCGCGCCGATGATCCGGTTGGCCAGGCCGATGAGGACGGCGGAGAGCCAGCGGATGGGCGGGAAGCGAATGAGCGTGCTGACGATCGGTGCGGCCAGCAGGGCCGCCCGGTCCGCGTGCTGGACCGCCCAGTTCTTGGGCACCGCCTCGAAGAACACGAAGATCACGACGATTTCGAAGACGATGCCGAGCAACACGCCCAGGCCGCCGAAGAGGTGTTCGGCCACGATGCCGACGAGCGTCGCCGAGACCAGCTGGCAGATCAGGACCAGCAACAGAATCGGGTTGAGGAAGTTGGCCGGGCTCTCCACCAAGCGGGCCAGCTGCCGCGCCCCGCGGCGCTTCTCGTCGACCAGCGACTTGGCCTTGATCTTGTTCATCCGCACGAGGCTCGTCTCGGCCATGGCGAGCACGCCGGACCCCGCCAGCAACACGAAGATGATGACGATGAGGATGGCGTCGGAGGGCTGGAAGCCCGACGTCGCCAGGAGCGGGAGCACGCTCATGCCTCGGGGCTGACGCGGTAGAACCGCTGGAGCAGCTGCCGCTCGAGCGCCTCCATCCGCTCGGCCTCGGCGTCCTCCACGTGGTCCATGCCGAGCAGGTGCAGCAGCCCGTGCACGACCAGCAGCGCGATCTCGTCGTCGACCGGGACCCCGTGCTCCTCGGCGTTGCGGGCGGCCACGACGGGGCAGATGACGACGTCGCCCAGCAGCGTGAGCGCGCCCTCCTCGGCCGACGTGCCGGGCCCGGTGCCCCCGAAGTCGGGTGAGCGCCCGGTCGGGACCGGGCTCGTCCTCGATGGGAAAGGACAGGACGTCGGTCGGCCCGCTCTTGCCGAGGAACTGCTCGTTGAGGCGGCCCATGGCCTCCTCGTCCACGAAGAGCAGGGAGACCTCGGTCTCCCCCTTGACCCCGCGGGCGCTGAGCACCCGCCGCGCCAGGTCGGCCCAGCGGGCCACGTCCATCGGGTGAGCCTGTTGCTCGTCGGCGGCGAAGACGTCGATGGTCACTTGGTGTGACCGGTCCGCCCTTCTGCCGTGTCGTAGGCGTCAATGATGTCGGCCACGATCTTGTGGCGGATCACGTCGCGACGGGTCAGGTGGACGAAGGCGATGTCGTCGATGCCGCCGAGCACCGGCTCGAGCCCGACGAGCCCCGAACGGCCCCCCGGCACGTCGATCTGCGTCACGTCGCCGGTCACGACGCACTTGGAGCCGAAGCCGATGCGCGTCAGGAACATCTTCATCTGCTCGGGCGTCGTGTTCTGGGCCTCGTCGAGGATGATGAAGGAGCTGTTGAGCGTGCGGCCGCGCATGAAGGCGAGCGGCGCCACCTCGATCGTGCTGCGGTCGAGCAGGCGCTGGGCGCCCTCGGGCTCGAGCAGGTCGTAGAGCGCGTCGTAGAGCGGACGGAGGTAGGGGTCGACCTTCGCCATCAGGTCGCCGGGCAGGAAGCCGAGCCGCTCCCCCGCCTCGACCGCCGGGCGGGTGAGGATGATGCGCGACACCTGGCGCGACTGCAACGCGTGCACGGCTTGGGCGACCGCCAGATACGACTTGCCGGTGCCGGCGGGGCCGATGCCGAACGTGATGACGTTCTGGGCCATGGCGTCGACGTACCGCTTCTGCCCGGCCGTGTTGGCCCGCACCGTCTTGCCGCCGGCGGCGCGCACCACCTCGGAGCGCAGCACCTCACTCGGGCGGATGTCCTCGCGCACCATGTCGATGGTGCGGGCCAAGGTGGACGAGTCGAGGTCCCGTCCGGCCTGCACCATCAAGATCAGCTCTTCGAAGAGGCGGACCACCACCTCGGCGGCCGGGCCCTCGACGCTGATGCGGTTGCCCTGGACGACGAGCTGCTCGTCGGGGAAGGCCTCCTCGATCTGGCGCAGGTGCTCGTCGCGGGTCCCGAGGAGGCCGGCCATCAGGTGGTTGCCCGGGACGAAGCATTCGGCGCGCAGGGCGGTGGTCATGCCGTGGTCGTCACGAGTTGAGATGCCCCTGGAGCGGTTCGCCGCCGAGGACGTGGAGGTGGAGGTGCGGCACCGAGTTCATGGCGTCGGGGCCGATGTTGAACACGAGCCGGTAGCCGCGATCGGGCCCGGCGACGCCGGCCTCGTCCGCCACCGCGCGCGCCGCCAGCAGCATGTCGGCCAGCACCGGGCCGTCCTCCGCGGTGACGACCGACGCGTCGTCGATGTGGCGCCGCGGCACGACCAGGACGTGGAGGGGGGCGGCCGGGTGGATGTCCCTGAAGGCGACCGTGGTCTCGGTCTCGTGCACCTTCTCCGAGGGCACCTCGCCCGCCACGATCTTGCAGAAGAGGCAGTCGGTCATGCGCCGGCGACGCGCTCCCTCTGCTGTGGCCTGATCACCCGCGCGAACATACCGGGCGCCGGGTCGCCGCCGTGACCATGCGCCCCGATCAGGGTGGGCCCTCCACCGCGGCGGCGGCCACCGTGCCCGTGCGCAGCGAGGCCAAGAGCGCTCCCGCGGTCACCGCGGCCGTTTCGGCCCGCAACACGCTCAGGCCGAAACCGACCGTGGGCAGCCCGGACGCCAGTTCGTCGGTGCTCCACCCTCCCTCGGGGCCCACCGCGACCACGTGCTGGCGCACGGTGGGCCGGTTGCCGCTCAACTGCGCCAGGACGACCTCGCCCTGGGCGCCCAGGGACCCGAGTTCGTCGAAGCGCACGGTGTCGGCGATCTCGGGCAACCAGACGCGGCGGCACTGGGCCGACGCCTCACGCGCCACGCGCCGCAGCCGCTCGACCGTCGCCTTGCCGCGCGCCCCGCTCCAGCGCACCACGCTCCGCTCGCTGAGCAGCGGAACGATGCGGTCGATGCCCAGCTCGGTCAATTTCTGGACGACCCACTCGGGGCGCTCGCCCTTGACCGGCGCGAACGCGACGGTGAGGGCCGGCACGGCGGCGGGCTCCGTTTGCACGGAGCCGTCACCCCCCACTCCCGGTGCGTCGTGGGTAGCCGCCAACTCTGCGCCCCCCCGCCACACCATCCGCGCCCAGCGCCCGCGGCCGTCGGCGGCGATGACCTCCTCGCCGGGGCGCAGGCGGAGCACGCGGCCGAGATGGTGCGCGTCGTCGTCCGCCAGCACCGGAGCGGCGAGGTCCTCGACAAACACCTGCGCCGCCGCCGCGGCGCGCACCGTGATGGCGGCGTAGGCGGGACTGGCGTTAGCCAAAAGCGGACCGCAGGCGCGAGAACACGCCCTCGCCGCCGCCGGCGGCGCCCGGCTCCGCCACGGCCTCGCCGCGCGAGGCGGCGAACTGCCGCAGCAGCTCGTCCTGCTCGGGCGTCAAGCCGGTGGGCGTCGCGAGCAGCACGTGGACGAAGAGGTCGCCGCGGCCGCGGCCGCGGAGGTGCGGGACGCCTAGGCCGCGGATCCGCTCGACGTGCCCGTGCTGGGTGCCGGGCGCGATCGCCAGCCGCTGCGGCCCGTCGAGCGACTCGACCTCGGTCTCGACGCCGAGCGAGGCCTGCGCCAGCCCGACGCTCAGCGTGGTGTGCAGGTTGTCGCCCTCGCGCTCGAAGCGCGGGTCGGGCGTCACCGCCAGGTGGACGAAGAGCGAACCGTTCGGCGCGCCCCGCTGGCCGGCGGCGCCCGCGTTCGGCCAGGCGCAGCGTCGACCCGTGCTCGACCCCGGCGGGCACCTCGACGGTGAACGTGCTCTCCTCCATCCGGCGTCCCTCGCCGCGGCAGTCCGGGCAGGGGTGCGGGATCATCTCGCCCGTGCCGGCGCAGCGCGAGCAGGCGATGCTCGTGACGACCTGCCCCAAGAGGGACTGGCGCACCCGTCGCAGCTCGCCGGCGCCCTGGCAGTCGGTGCAGGTCTCGGGCTCGGTGCCCGGCGCCGTCCCCCGCCCGGCGCACGTCGCGCACATGGCCGGCAGGCGGACCGCGAGCTCCCGCTGGCAGCCGAACACCGCCTCGTCGAACTGCAGGCTCAGCCGGACCTCCGCGTCGGCGCCCGCCTGCGGGCCCCGCCGCCGGTTCGGCGCCCCGGACATCTGCCCGAAGAAGGCCTCGAAGATGTCGCCCAGGCCCCCCTCGAAATTGAAGTCGCCCATGCCGCCGGCCTGCCCGCCGAACACACCCTCGGGCCCGTAAGCGGTCGTAGCGGGCGCGGCGCTCCGGATCGCGCAGCACCTCGTAGGCGACCGTCACCTGCTTGAAGCGCGCCTCGGCCTCGGGATTCCCGTGGTTGGTGTCGGGGTGCAGCTCGCGGGCGCGCGCCCGGTAGGCCCGCTTGATCTCCTCGTCCGACGCGTCGGGCCGGACGCCGAGCAACTCGTAGAGGTCGCCGAGCCCGTCAGTGACGGCCATCGTTGCCTCCGGTCAGACGCTCACTCAAGCCGCTCGCCGACCACGTGCACGGCCGCCATGGTGCGCGGGTAGTCCATGCGGGTCGGCCCGAGCAGGCCGACGGCGCCGAGCTCCTGCCCGTCCACCGTCACCGGCGCGACCACGACCGCGCACGACGACAGCGGCTCGTAGCCGTGTTCGGTCCCGATGGCGACGGACAATCCCCGGTTGAGGACGTCACGCAGCAGTGTCACCACCACGAGCTGCTGTTCGAGGATGGTGAGCACCGAGCGCACGGTCTCGACCGCCTCGAACGACTCGGCCAGGCGCGCCGGCCCGCCCACGAACACCTGGTCGGACTCCATGGAACCCTCCAGGGAGTCGAGCGCCTGCAGGGCCAAGGTGACCAGGCGGTCGACCGCCCGCGTCCCGCTCGAGGGCGCCGTCCACGGACCGGCCATCGACCGGCCCACCAGGTGGGCGGCGAGGAAGGTCCCGGCCGCGGCCAGCACCTCGTCGGAGGCCTCGGATTCGAGGTCGATCGTCCGCTTCTCGACGGCACCGTCGGACAGCACCACGACCAGCAACACGTGGAGCGGGGCGAGCCCCACCAGTTGCACGGAGCGGATGGAGGCGGTTTCGTGCGACGGTCCGACGACGACCGCCGCGTACGACGTGAGCTCTGACAGCAGGCCGGTGGCCCGCTCGAGCACCGTCTCGATCTCCCCGTGCACCTGGTCGAAGAAGTCCGCCACCTGCCGGCGCTGCACCGGCCCCAGCGCGCCCGGCGCCGTCAGGTGGTCGACGAAGAAGCGGTAGCCCTTGTCGGTCGGGATGCGCCCGGCGCTGGTGTGCGGCTGGACGAGGTACCCCTCGCGCTCGAGCGCGACCATCTCGGAACGCACCGTGGCCGACGACACCTGCACCCCCGGTGAGTTGGCCACGTGGGAGGAGCCGACGGGCTCGGCCGTGCCGATGTACTGGTTGACGACCGCCTCCAGGATGGCGGCGCGCCGGCCGTGAAGCTCGGCGTCTTCTGGGTCGTCGGTAGGTGGGACTGGGTCGGCGTGGGGTGTCATTTATCGGCCTGGCACTCAAGTTTACCGAGTGCCAGAGGCCAGGCCCCGTGCGCGCGCCCCGACCAGGGCGGGCGGCGTTCCCCGTCGGTCCGGTCCCAACGGCCGCACAACGGGCGTCTCAGTCGTCCCCGAGCCGCAAGGCGGAGATGAAGGCCTCCTGGGGCACCTCGACCCGCCCGATGTTCTTCATCCGCTTCTTGCCCTCTTTCTGCTTCTCGAGCAGCTTGCGCTTGCGGGTGATGTCGCCGCCGTAGCACTTGGCCAGGACGTCCTTGCGCCTGGCCTTGACCGTCTCGCGGGCGACGATGCGCCCTCCGATGGCGGCCTGGATCGGCACGTCGAACATCTGGCGCGGGATGAGCTCGCGCAGCTTCTCGGCCATCTTGCGCCCGTAGACGTCGGCCGACCCCTTGTGCACGATGGTCGAGAAGGCGTCGACCGGGGTGTGGTTGATCAGGACGTCGACCCGCACCAGGTTGGCGGTCATGTAGTCCTCGGGCTCGTAGTCGAGCGAGGCGTACCCCTTCGTGCGCGACTTGAGCTGGTCGAAGAAGTCGATCACCACCTCGGCCAGGGGCAACGAGTAGACGAGCTCGATGCGTTCGGGCGAGAGGTACTCCATCCGCGTCATCTCGGCCCGGCGGCTCTGGCAGAGCTCCATCACCGTGCCGGTGTACTCGCTGGGCGTGATGATGGTCGCCGAGAGCATCGGCTCGTCGATGTGGTCGATCCGGCTGGCGTCGGGCAGCTCGGTCGGGTTGTCGACGTCGAGCTCGGTCCCGTCGGTCAGGAAGGCACGGTAGGCCACGCTCGGCGCGGTGGCGATGAGCGACAGGTCGAACTCGCGTTCGAGGCGCTCGCGCACGATCTCCATGTGCAGCAGCCCCAAGAACCCGCAGCGGAACCCGATGCCCAGGGCGTGCGAGGTCTCGGGCTCGAACGTGAAGCTGGCGTCGTTGAGCTTCAGCTTGTCGAGCGCGTCGCGCAGGTCGGGCAGCTCGTCGCCGTCGACCGGGTAGAGGCCGCAGAAGACCATGGGCTTGGGGTCGCGGTAGCCGTCCAGCGCCTCGGTGGCGCCGTGGGTCGCGGTCGTCACCGTCTCACCCGACCGCGCCCCGCCCACGTCCTTGATGCCGGCGATGAGGTAGCCCACCTCGCCCGGCCCGAGGCGGGCCACCGGCAGGGCGACCGGCGTCCGGACCCCGATCTCCTCGATGTCGTGCACCGCGTTCGCCTGCATGAAGCGCAGCCGCGCCCCGGCGCTCAGGTGCCCGTCGACGATGCGGATGGAGCTGACGACGCCGCGGTACTGGTCGTAGCTGGAGTCGAAGATGAGCGCCCGCAACGGCGCCGTCTCGTCGCCCTTCGGCGGTGGGATCCGGGCGATGATGGCGTCGAGCAGCTCGGGCACCCCCTGCCCGGTCTTGGCCGAGATGTGCAGGATGGACTCGGCCGGCAGGCCGAGCACGTGCTCGATCTCGAGCGCGCGAGCGGACCGGGTCGGCCGCCGGCAGGTCGATCTTGTTGAGCACCGGGACGATCTCGAGGTCGTTCTCGATGGCCTGGTAGCAGTTGGCCAACGTCTGCGCCTGGATCCCCTGGCTGGCGTCCACCAGCAGCACCGCCCCCTCGCACGCCGCCAGCGAGCGGGAGACCTCGTAGCCGAAGTCGACGTGGCCCGGGCGTGTCGATCAGGTGGAGGACGTGCCCGGCGTGCTCGACCCGGACGTTCTGCGCCTTGATGGTGATGCCCCGCTCCCGCTCGATGTCCATGGAGTCGAGGTACTGCGCGCGCATGTCCCGGGGGTCGACGGCCCCGGTGATCTCCAAGATGCGGTCCGACAGCGTCGACTTGCCGTGGTCGACGTGGCTGATGATGGAGAAGTTGCGGATGCGCTCGACCATGGCGGGTCCACGGTCGTTGGCGGGCGGCGGCACGGTCCGTCGATCGTACCGGCCTGGTCCCCCGTTCCCGGTCGCCTGGCCAGGGAACTTGTTCCCGCCAGTCCGAGCACCGCCTGCCGGATCGTGGCCGCCACCTGCTACAGTTGTCCTTCGCACCGGTGGGCTCCCGCCTTACCGCCGCCCCCTTTTTCGAAAATCACCGAGGACTTCTTCACGTGGCCAACATCAAGAGCCAGATCAAGCGGAACCGTCAGAACGAGAAGCGCCGGCTGCGCAACAAGTCGGTCCGGGCCGAGCTGCGCACCCGCGCCAAGTCGGCCGTGACGGCCGCCGAGACGGGCGCCGAGGACAGCGCCGAGACGCTGCGCCTGGCCGTGAAGCGCATCGACAAGGCGGCGGCGCAGGGCGTCATCCACAAGAACGCTGCGGCCAACCACAAGTCGCGCCTGGTGCGCCGCGTGGCGGCCATCGAGGCCGCCGCCGCCGAATAGCGGCGCGCCGTCTTCCGCCTCAGCTCGTCGCGCCCCCGTCCGGCGGCGCTCTCCAGAAGAACTCGAGCGCGATGTTGTCCGGGTCGCGGAACGTGATCATCGCATTCGAGGTGTAGTCCAAGTTCTTCACCCCTGAATGCTCGATGCCGAGTTGGCCCAATCGATCGGCCCACTCGTCGAGATCCGCTCGCCGGTCCACCACGAACTCCAGATGGTCGAGGCCCGTGCGGAACTCGCTGAAGAGCTCCCCCCGATTGTCCATGTGACCCACGAGGCAGAGCACCAACTGGCTGAGGGGCTCCACGAGTGCGATGTAGCGCATCCGGCCGTCGCCCGAGGTGAAGTCGTAGAGCTCCTCCATCCCCAAGAGGCTCGAGTACCACGTCGCACTGGCGACCGGATCACGCACGGTCAGGTTGACCTCCACGCGTCCCGCGATGACCGGCATGCGACGAGTCTTGCAAGCACGCCCGGCGAATGTCGCCGAAGTCCTCTTAGGTCGCCATGTGGAAGGTGAAGATCTTCTCCGGCTCGACCCGTGCGCCCAACGCGTCGGCGGTCTCGAGCCACTCCACGAACGACGGCCCCTGCTTGGGCAGGTACTCGTCGAGCATCGCCTGACGGAGGTCGACGCACGCCGGGTCCTTCAAGTCGAAGCACGCCGCCCTCCCGTGCACCGTGACCGCGAGCTCATCCCCGGGCAGGTAGGTCGCACTGACGGCGGGACGTGCGGCCAGGTGCCGCATCCGCACTCCCTGGCGTCCCGAACTGAACCAGAAGGTGCCGTGCAGGAAGTAGCCGTCGACCGGCGCGGCCAGCGGGCGCCCGTCGGCCGTCGCCGTCGCCAGCACGAGGAGGCGCATCCCGTGGAGTCGCTCGGTCAGCTGGCGGGCATCCAGCCGCCGCTCCTCGGTGATGATGTCGCGCAGGTGCGGTCCGGCCGACGCCATGGAGGCGTCGAGCACGCTCTGCAGGCGGTCCAGTTCCTGGGGTGTCTCGAGCATGCGGCCAGTCCAGCACGGGGTGCGCGCAGCGGGAGGTGCTCAAGTGGTGGCGGAGTGATTCGGCACGTCCTCGGGCCGACTCTCGGGAACTCCATCGTTGCCGGTGAGGAAACAGTGGGGAAGCCCGGTCAAAGAAGGCCGTGCCGCGTGCCCTCGTCGGCGCGGCCGGGGGCGCCAGACCTATCGGTCGAAGGCCTCGACCCGGGGGCCCGTGTGGAAGCTTCGCCCTTCGGCCGGCTCACGATGAGCTGGATGGAGGCGATCACGAGCACGAGCGCCGTCACGATCCGCTCGCTCTTCCCCAAGTCTTCGAAGATGGCCGTGATCTGGATCGCGATGGCCACCGCCTGGGCGATGAGCGCCAGGGCGATGACCCGCATGCCGGTCACCTGCCGATCGTCGTCGTGGACGGTCGGACTGTGCACCCAGGCGGCATAGGCGATCAAGAGCGCACCGAGGGTCCAGACGAAGTCGTAACTGTTCCCGGCGACGCCGCGCGCCTGCTGAACTGCGAAGGCGGCATCGGCACAGGTGGAGGCCAGCACGCCGAGTCCGATGAAGACCCACATGGCGTCCGGGCGCCAGCCGAGGAGACCATAGATACCGAGGAGCGCGCCGACGAGCACGACGTCGAGGACGGGGTAGGCGAAATTGACCGCCGTGGCTACCCACGAATGGGTCGTCTCGTTTGCCAAAGGCTGGACCACCAGACCGAATCCTGCGACCAGGACGAGCAAGACGACAACGATGCCGTCCATCCAGCGGAGCAACTCGAAATTCTTGAAGCGGAGCCGCGCCAGGATCACCATGCCGGCGACCATGAAGGGGTACCAGAGCAG
Source organism: uncultured Acidimicrobiaceae bacterium (assembly GCA_963769095.1). Lineage (GTDB taxonomy): Bacteria > Actinomycetota > Acidimicrobiia > Acidimicrobiales > RAAP-2 > Bog-473. The sequence continues at coordinate 11,254 of CAVYKO010000007.1, read as the reverse complement.
CCACAGGACGTCGGCGAAGGTCGGATAGGGCGGGTTGGCCTGCCCCCCGTAGATGACGTCCCATCCGATGGAGCCGACACACCACACGGCCATGGCCAGCCCGAAGCACAGCCAGGCGCGCCGGGCGACGGGCTCAAGTGCGGAGCGGACGAAGACGAGGCCAGCCGACGCCAGGATCACAACGTCGTGGATCCATATCTCGGAGAACGACGAGGGCCGTCCGATCCAACCCAGTTCGTCGATGGCCTCGAGCGCGATCAAGGCGATCAGGACGACCCAGACGGCGAGGAGCCACCGCGGCCACTGGGTCAGCTGGCCGTCGGCGTCGACCCCGAGGTGGGTCCGTCGTCGGACCCGGTCGCTTGTCGTGGTGCCCACGGCTCCGATGGTTGCACGGGACCCGGTTCTCACCGTGTCCTGCGCCGCTGCGCCGACGCCGATGGCCTGAGCGGCGACTGCCGCACGCGGCGAGGGACAATGGCGGTCGGTGGCGCCCATCCCGATTCCGAGCAGCCTCGCGGCCGCGTGCCGCGCGGACGGCCGCCAGGAGTGGCTGGCGCGGCTGCCGGCCGAGATCGAGGGCCTCGCGGCCCGATGGGGACTCTCCCTCGGCGAGCCCTACCAACCGGGAGGCGTGACCGCCTGGGTGGCGCCGGCCCACAGCGCCGACCTCGGCGACGTCGTCCTCAAGGTCGGCTGGCGGCACATGGAGGCCGAGGACGAGGGGGCCGGGCTCCGCGAGTGGCGCGGCGACGGCACCATCCGGGTGTTCGCCGACCAGCACCTCACGCCGACGACGACCGCACTCCTGCTGGAGCGGTGTGATCCCGGGACGACGTTGGCCGCCCTGCCCGAAGAGGAGCAGGACGTCGTCATCGCCGGGCTGTTACGCCGCCTGTGGCGTCGCCCCGGAGAGGGCGCGCTCGCTCCGGGCGCTGCAGACGATGTGCGACCACTGGGCCGACGCGTTCGAGCGCAAGGTGGCCGCCGGCCAGGGCTGAGGTCGAACCCGAGCTCGCCCGGGAGGGTGCCGAGCGCTTCCGGGCGCTGCCCGGCACGGCGACACAGGAGCTGTTGCTGTGCACGGATCTGCACGCCCACAACGTGCTGGCCGCCGAACGTGAGCCCTGGCTCGTCATCGACCCCAAGCCGTTCGTCGGTGACCCCACCTACGACGCGCTCCAGCACCTCCTCAATTGCGAGGACCGCCTGGTCGCCGACCCGCAAGGCCTCGTCAACCGATTCGCTGGGCTGCTCGGCCTCGACGCCGAGCGGCTGCTGGCGTGGCTCTTCGCGTATTGCGTCGTCCAGTCGGTGGACTTCCCCTGGACGCTCGGCGTCGCCCGCCAGATCCGGCCGTAATCGCGGTCTAGCGGCCGGCGCCGGAACCGGCGCGCGCCCGAGCGGGGCGCGTCTGGCGCGCCGGCCGCGTCTGGGTGGCGAGGCGCGCCACGAGGATCTCGATGACGACTTCGGGATCGAGACCGCTGACGCCCGCGGCAGTCGAGATCCGCCGTCGCCACGAGCTTGATCGCCGCCGCGATCTTCTCGCTGCCCAGTCGGCGCGACTGCGCCAGCGCCTTCTTGGCCACGAACGGCGCCGTGCCGAGGACCGCCGCGGCGTCGCGCTCGCTCGTCACGTCCGCCCCGTCGAGGGCGAGCATGTTGGCGAAGTGCCCGTGCAGCGTGGCCAGGATCTGCATGGGCGCCAGGCCGCCGGCGTCGAACAGGCGGTGGAGCACCCGCAGGGCCAGGCGCGGCTCGCCCTGGTCGATGGCGTCGGTGAGCGCGTAGCGCGGGACGGTCCCGGCCTCACCGAGGTACGGCTCGAGGTCGTCGGCCGACACGCTCGCCCCCTCGCCGTAGGCGGCGCTCAGCGCGGAGAGCAGCCCCTCGACCCGGCCGAGGTCCTCGCCGACGTGGTCGGCCAGCAGGTCCGAGGCGCCCCGGTCGAGATGCACCGGGGCCGCGCGCAGGTGCTCGCTCAGCCACGCCTTGCGGTCGCCGGCCTTGCTGGTCGAGACGTCGACGACCTCGCCGTGCGCGCCGATCGCCTTGATCAGGGCCGCCGGGATGGTGCCGCCCCCGGCCACGAGGACGAGCACGGTGGTGGGGAGCGGCTCCTGGACGATCTCGACCAGCCGCGGCACGTCGGCCGTGAGCAGCCGCCCGGCGTCGCGCACGACGACCACCCGGAGGTCGATGAGGAACGGCGGGGTGAGGCAGGCATCGACGACGGCGCCGACGTTGAGCTCGTCGGCCGGCGCGCCGCCGATCTCCTCGACGACGAGCGTGTGGTCGCGGTCGCCGACCACGTCGGCCAGGAGCGTCCGCACCTCCTGGGCCACCAGCGAGGGGTCGTCGCCGCGGACGAGATAGGCGGAGGCGGCCGGGCTCACTGCGCCTCGCTCACCGCGGCCAGGGCGTCGCGGGCCCGGCAGGTGCCCAGGACGTCGTGCACGCGGACGATGCGGCAGCCCCAGGAGATGCCGAGGGCCGCCGCGCCGATGGAAGCGGCACCCCGCTCGGTGATCTCCAGATCCAAGACCTTGCCGAGAAACGTCTTGTTGGACGCGGAGAGCAGCAGCGGGAAGCCGAGATCGGCCAGCCGTTGCGAGGCGCGCAACAAGGTGAGCGACTGCTCGGCCGTCTTGCCGAGGTCGAGGCCCGCATCGAGCACGATGCGGTCGGCTGCGATGCCGGCGGCGCGGGCGCGGCCGGCCCGCTCGGTGAGGAAGGAGGCGACGTCGGCCACGACGTCGTCGTAGCGGGGATCGGGATCGGCCACGCGCGGCGCCAGGCGGATGTGGGTGATGACGACCGCCGCCTCGTGCTCGGCCGCCGCCGGCGCGTAGTCGGGGTCGGCCAGGCCGCTGATGTCGTTGCCCATCACCGCGCCCTCGGCGTAGGCGGCGCGGGCCACCGAGGCGCGCCAGGTGTCGACGGACACCGGCGTCTCGAAGCGGGCGACGAGGCCGGCGATGACGGGCACGACGCGCTCGAGCTCCTCGGCCTCGGTCACCTCCGGGCCGGGTCCCGCCTTGACGCCACCGATATCGAGGATGTCGGCGCCCTCGGCGACCAGCTGCTCGGCGCGCGTGTAGAGCTTGTCGAGCTCGAAGGTGGCGCCCTTGTCGTAGAACGAGTCGGGCGTGCGGTTGAGGATGCCCATCACGAGGGCGCGGTGGGTGAGGTCGTAGCGGCGGCCGCCCAGGTGCAGCGTGCGCGCGCTCGGGACGTACGGCGTTCGGGGGATTGCAGTGCCGGGGTGCGCGCCGGCTTCGGTCGCCGCGGCCCCGCGGGCCATCAGAACAGCCGCGCCGCCAGCGCGCGCCGGTACTCGTTGGTGCGCGGGTTGGCGCCCATCGCCTCGAGGAGGTCCACGTACTCCTGACGGGCGGCGTCGTCGTCGCGGACGCGCTCGAGGAGCGCATCGAGCTTGGCCTCCATCTCCTGGCGGTCGGTCTCCGAGACGTCGACCCCGGCCTCGAGGAGGCGGGCCTCGGCGGCGAGGGCCCGGGTGGCCTCGGTCTCGGGCACGCGCTGGACCAGCGCGAGCGCCTCGGGCGCGTCGCCCCGGTCGATGAGGAGGCGGGCCAGCGCCTCGATGGCGCCGGCGTGATCGGGCTCGAGCTCGAGGGCGCGGCGCAGCGACGCCTCGTCGCCCGCGGTGACCAGGTTGTCGGCCTCGCTGGGCGCCGGCGCCAGCTTCTCGATGAACGCCGTCACCTGGGCCTCGGGCAGGGCCCCGATGAACTGGTCCACGACCTGGCCGTTGTGGATGGCGAAGACGGCCGGGATCGACTGGACGGCGAAGGACTGGGCGATCCGCGGGTTGTCGTCCACGTTGACCTTGGCCAGCGCGACGGCACCGCCGGTGTCGGCGACCGCCTTCTCGAGCAGCGGAGTGAGCGTCTTGCACGGCCCGCACCAGGGCGCCCACAGGTCGACCACGACCGGCACGGTGGCGCTGCGGGTCAGGACCTCCTCTTGGAATGTCTCGTCGGTGACGTCCATCGTGCTCCGAGGGTAATGGTTGTGTCCCGGCCGGTCCGACGGTGACCGGCGCCCCGAAGGCCGTCCGTGGCCACGGCAGCCCACCGATTAGCGTCGTTACCCGTGTCACAGGCACCCGATGGCATCAAGACGGAGCAGGTCACCGAGTGGATGGCGGCCCAGCTGCCCGAGTTGCGCCCGCCGCTGACGTTCACGCTCATCGCGGGTGGCCGATCCAACCTCACCTTCCGGGTCGAGGACGCCGACGGCCGGGCCTGGGCCCTGCGCCGGCCGCCGCTGCACCACGTGCTGCCCACGGCCCACGACATGACCCGCGAGTACCGCCTGATCCACTCGCTGGGCCCGGCCGGGATCCCCGTCCCTGTCGCGCTCGGGCTCTGCACCGACGAGGCGGTCAACGAGCGGCCCTTCTACGTCATGGAGTTCGTCGACGGGCACATCCTGCGCAGCGCGCCGCAGGCCGAGGAGGCCTTCGACGAGGCGACGCGTCGGGCCGTCGGCGACCACATGGCGGACACGCTGGCCGCGCTGCACGACGTCGACCCCGACGCGGTGGGGCTGGGTGACCTGGGACGGCATGAGGGGTACATCGAGCGCCAGCTGAAGCGCTGGCGTGGGCAGTACGACCAGATGCAGGTCGAGGGCGTGGACCACGGCGGCCTCGTCGAGCGGGTGAGCGACGAGCTGGCCCGGCGCATCCCCAAGCAGCAGCGGACGTCGGTCGTGCACGGGGACTACCGCATGGACAACGTCGTGCTGGCCGACGACGGGCGGGTCCGGGCCATCTTGGACTGGGAGATCTGCACGCTCGGCGACCCCCTCGCCGACCTGGGACTGCTGATGGTCTATTGGGCGGACCCGACCGACGAGATGGCCGTGCTCGGGCTGTCGCCCACCACGGCGCCCGGGTTCGCGACGCGGGCGCAGGTGCTGGAGCGCTACGGCTCGGTGTCGGACCTCGACATCTCCGAGGTGGGGTACTACGTCGCCTTCGGCTACTGGAAGCTCGCCTGCATCCTCCAGGGTGTCTACGCGCGCTACGTGGCCGGCGCCGGCGCCGGCGACACCGGCAGCGTCGACTCGTTCCCCGCGCAGGTCGGTCGCCTCTTCGAGATGGCCGAGCAGTCCCTGGAGTCCGTTCGGTGAGCCCCGAGGGCCCGGGAGGGATGACCCAGATCTTCGAGGTCCACTCCGAGCCGGTCCTGAAGGACCCGGTGCTCGTGGTCTGTCTGGAGGGCTGGGTCGACGCCGGCCTGGGCGCGACGACGGCCATCGCCGCGCTGCTCGGCCGCGGGCCGACCGAGACCATCGTCACCTTCAACGGCGAGCACTTCTTGGACCAGCGGGCGCGGCGCCCGGTGGCGCGCATCGTGAACGGCGTGACGACCGAGCTGACCTGGCCGCGCACCGTGGTGCGCCAGGGCACGGACGAGGAGGGGCGCGACCTGCTGTTCCTCGTCGGCCCCGAGCCGGACTTCCACTGGCGGGCCTTCACCGATGCGGTGGTGGGGCTGGCCCGGTCGTGGCGGGTGCGCATGGTCGTCGGCCTCGGCGCCTTCCCGGCCCCGGCGCCGCACACGCGACCCGTCCGGCTGGCCGCGACCGCACCGGCGGGCTCGACGAACCTGATTGAGCAGGTGGGGATCGTGCAGGGCGAGCTCGAGGTGCCCGCCGGCGTCCTCTCCGCGCTCGAGCTGTCCTTCGGCCACGCGGGCACCCCGACGGTGAGCCTGTGGGCGCGGGTGCCGCACTACGTGGCGGCCATGCCGTTCCCCGAGGCGAGCGCGGCGCTCCTCGACGGGCTGTCGAGCGTGGCCGGGCTGTCGATCGACTCGTCCGCGCTGCGGCGGGCGGCGGACAGCTCGCGCCGCCAGGTGGACCAGCTCATCTCGGACAACGAGGAGCACCAGGCCATGGTGCGCAAGCTCGAGGAGAGCATCGACGCCTCGGAGGGCAACCCGATGGGCGTGGAGGAAGTGCCGTCGGGCGACGAGATCGCGGCCGAGCTCGAGCGCTTCCTGCGGGGCGAGGAGCAGTGACGTCGACGGGGTCGATTGGGTCGACTCGGTCGACGGGAGAGAAAGGACAGGTGCGATGAAGATCGACGGCGGCATCGGCTTCGACCCGAGCGGGGTGGCCGAGCAGGCGGCCAAGGCGGAGGCCAGCGGGTACGACGGCGTGTGGTCGGCCGAGACGAGCCACGATCCCTTCCTGCCGATCGCCATCGGCGCGGGCGCCACCGAAAAGCTCGAGTTCGGCACGGGCATCACCGTCGCCTTCGCCCGCAACCCGATGACGCTCGCCGTGCTCGCCAACGACCTGCAGCTGCTCACCAAGGGCCGCTTCATGCTGGGGATGGGCAGCCAGATCAAGCCGCACATCACGAAGCGCTTCTCCATGCCGTGGTCGCATCCGGCGCCCCGCATGCGCGAGCTGATCCTCGCCATCCGGGCCATCTGGAAGACGTGGGAGACCGGCGAGAAGCTCGACTTCCGCGGCGAGTTCTACACGCACACGCTGATGACGCCCTTCTTCGACCCTGGGCCGAACCCGCACGGCAACCCCAAGATCCTCTTGGCCGGCGTCGGCGAGCAGATGACCGAGGTCGCCGGCGAGGTCGGCGACGGCTTCCTGGTCCACGGTTTCACGACCGAGCGCTACCTGCGGGAGAAGAGCCTGCCGGCGCTGGAGCGGGGCGCCGCCAAGTCGGGCAAGACCCGCAGCGACCTGACGGTGTCGTACCCCGGGCTTCGTGGTGACCGGCGCAACCGACAAGGAGGCCGAAGCGGCGGACCAGGCGGTGCGCCAGCAGATCGCGTTCTACGGCTCGACGCCGGCCTACCGCCCGGTGCTCGAGCTCCACGGCTGGGGCGACCTGCAGCCCGAGCTCAACACGCTGTCCAAGCGCGGCGAGTGGGTGAAGATGGGCGAGATCATCGACGACGAGGTGCTCAACGCCTTCGCCGTCGTGGCGCCGCTCGACAAGGTGGCTTCCGAAGTGCGAACCCGCTTCGGCGACGCCGTCGACCGCTTCAGCTTCTACGCGCCGTACAAGGTCGACGCCGAGGCGTGGAAGGCGGTTCTGGCGGGGTTCAAGGACTGACGCCCGACTCGCTCGGCGCGGAGCTCGAGGTCGCAGCGTCTCGGAGGTGTCCGACCGACCGGTCACGCGTCCGTCCGAGCTTACGTGCGCTCTTGACTGCGAGACGGCCACGCTCTTATAGGGTGTACGCGACCGTCAAGTGGTGATCCGTAGGGCGACCCTATACACCCGGACACGCACCCACGGGTCTACTCGCGACCGACGCTCGGAACGAGCAGCGAGTCAGACCACGACGTTGACCAGCCGCGGCGGCCGCACCACCACCCGCCGCGGCGAACCCCCGTTCAACGCGGCGGCCACCTTCTCCGAAGCCAGCGCCATCGCCTCCGCATCGGCCTCGGAAATCGAAGCGTCGACTTCGACCCGGTCGCGGACCTTCCCGTTGACCTGGATCACCATCGTCACCGTGTCCTGGCGCACGAGCTCGGGGTCGTAGACCGGCCAGCGCTGCAGATGCACCGATGGCTCGCCGGGCCAGAGGTGCTCCCACAGCTCGGCGGTCACATGCGGGGTCAAGGGGGCGAGCAGCCGCAACAGCGCGCTCAGCGCCTCCCCCCATACCTCGGCGTGCACGCCGACGTCCTCCCGCGCGTAGCGCTGCAAGGCGTTCAAGAGCTCCATGCAGTGCGCGACGGCCGTGTTGTACGACCAGCGCTCGAGGTCCCGGCTCACGTCGGCGATGGTGCGGTGCACCACCCGACGCACCGCCGAGTCGTCGTCGCTCAAGGCATCCGGACCCGACCGGGCCGGCACGACCTCCGTGCCGGCGCGCCACAAGCGGTCCAAGAACTTTCCGCACCCGTCGATGACCTGGTCGGTCTGATCGGTCCAGTCCATGTCGTCGAACGGCGGGCCGACGAAGAGGTGGAACAGCCGGAGCCCGTCCGCGCCGACGGTCTCGTAGTAGTGCTCGGGCGCGATGAGGTTGCCCTTGGACTTGGACATCTTCGTCCCGTCCATGCGGATCATGCCCTGGGCGAGATACCGCTTGAACGGCTCCCGCGGCAACCCCGGCGCCAGCCCGACGTCGATCAGGGCCCGCGTGTAGAAGCGGGCGTAGAGCAGGTGCAGGATCGCGTGCTCGATCCCGCCGATGTACTGGTCGACCGGCATCCAGTGCTGCGCCGCCTCGGGGTCGAACGGCCGCTCGGTGTTCCACGGGTCGCAGAAGCGCAGGAAGTACCACGACGAGTCGACGAAGGTGTCCATCGTGTCGGTCTCCCGCGTGGCCGGACCGCCGTCGATCGGGCACGTCGTGAGCAAGAACCCTTCGTGCAGCGCCAACGGCGACTGCCCCGTCGGCAGGAACTCGACGTCGTCGGGCGCGAGCACCGGGAGCTGGTCCGCGGGAACCGGCACCACGCCGTGCTCGTCGCAGTAGACCGCGGGGATGGGGCACCCCCAGAACCGCTGCCGCGACACCAGCCAGTCGCGCAGGCGGTAGTTGACCTTGCGCTCGCCGATCCCCTGCTCCTCGAGCCAGTCGATGGCGCGGGCCTTGGCCGTGACGATGTCGAGCCCGTCGAGGAAGCCGCTGTTGATCTTGACGCCGTCCCCCGTGTAGGCGCCGCCACCTTCTGCGTCCCAACCTTCCGGCGGTTGGACCGTCCGCACGATCGGCAATTTGTGCAGCGTGGCGAACGCCCAGTCGCGCTCGTCCTCGGCGGGCACGGCCATGATCGCCCCGGTGCCGTAGCCCATGAGCACGTAATCGGCCACGTAGAGCGGCACCGGCTCGCCGTTGAACGGGTTGAGGACATGGGTGCCGGTGAAGGCGCCGCGCTTTTCGAGGGTGGCCGCGTCACCCTCGCTCATGCGCTCGATGTCGGTCTCGACGCTGGCCCGGCGCCGCAATTCTTCGACCGCCCGGCGCTCGGTGTCGGTGGTCAATTCGTCGAGGAGCGGATGCTCCGGGGCGATCACGGCGTAGGTCATGCCGAAGCTGGTGTCCGGCCGCGTCGTGAAGACCCGGAGCTTGAGTTCCTCCCGGCCCTGGACGGCCAGGTCGAACTCGGCGCCCTCGGAACGGCCGATCCAGTTGCGCTGCATCACCTTGACCTTCTCGGGCCAGTCGAGGTCGTCGAGCGCTTCGAGGAGCTCGTCGGCGTACGCCGTGATCCGGAAGAACCACTGCTCGAGTTCGCGCCGCTCGACCAGGTCGCCCGAGCGCTCGCAGGTGCCGTCGGAGAGGACCTGCTCGTTGGCCAGCACCGTCTGGCAGCCGGGGCACCAATTGACCGGGGCCAGGGCCCGGTAGGCCAGCCCGGCCTCCCAGAGCTTCAGGAAGATGAGCTGGTTCCACTCGATGTACTCGGGGTCGTGGCTGCGGATCTCCCGGCGCCAGTCGTAGACCGCGCCGAGGTGGATCAAGGACGCCTTGAGCTGGGCGATGCGCTCCTCGGTGAAGAGCCGCGGGTGCGTGCCCGTCTTGATGGCGGCGTTCTCAGCCGGCAACCCGAACGAGTCGAAGCCCAGCGGAGAGAGCACCGCCTTGCCCTGCATGGTCTGGTAGCGGACGGCCAGGTCGCCGAAGAGGTAGTTGCGCACGTGCCCCTGGTGCGCCGGCCCGGATGGATAGGGGTACATGCACAGCGCGTAGTACTTCTCCCGTGGGTCGTCGTTGTCGACCTGGTAGGTCCCCTCCTCTTCCCAGAGGCGTTGCCACTTCCTCTCAATCGCCTCGACGTCGTACGCGCGTGCCATGCCACAAGGGTAGGCGAGGTCTCGGGCGCGTCGGACCAGGCCAACCGGGTTGTTCCGACCGTCTGCCCGGGCGCAAAGCCTGCCCGGATCGGGCCCGCGCGGATCGGAGCGGCTGTCCTCGACTGCTAGCGTGATCCTCCGCCACTGGGGGCGTAGCTCAGCTGGTAGAGCGCCTGACTGGCAGTCAGGAGGTTCGTGGGTTCAAGTCCCATCGCCTCCACCAAATCCCAGGGGAGTGCTCCACGGGAGCACTTCCCTGGGCATCCGTGCGCCGGCAAGCTCGTGCGAGATTCTTCTAGAACCCCGCGGCGGCGATGATCGCACCGGTGACCCGCGCTTACCGGTCTGCAGCTCCGTGCACCGTTGTTGTCGTTGCGTTGTCCACGATCGGGCCGGTCGGCTCTATTTCGCCTTAGGCCGCGCTGTCAAAATCTCATGACGGTTGGCAACTCCCAAGAGGACGGTCGGATCCAATCGGGGAGACAAGACCGGGCGCATACGAGGTCGAGGCGAAGGTTCGCTGACGACGGATCTCACGGAGGTTCTAGATGACGCGATATCGCGACCATCGTTCGAAGATGATGCAAGTGCTCACCTTCGGGGCCTCGTTGTGCCTCTCGATGGGCATCGCGGTCGTGAACCTCGCGTCGACGTCGACTCCGGCTGCAGCCTCGACCGCAGGGGCACGGAGCTACTGGGAAGTGGCCTCCGACGGTGGCATCTTCTCGTTCGGCAACGCGCCGTTCTACGGGTCGCTTGGCGGTCAGACGTTGGCCGCACCGGTCGTCGGCATTGCCGCCACACCCGATGGCGGGGGCTACTGGGAAGTAGAGGCCAACGGCGACGTGTTCAACTTTGGGGACGCCTCGCCCAGCAGTGGCGGCCTCACCGGGACCGTCGCCGTGAGTGCCCTCGGCGACTCCAGCTTCCTCGAAGCGGGTGCAGCCGGGTCGGTCATCTTCCAAGGTGGGACGTTCGCCACGTACTCGGCCGGGTCGAGCTTCCCGCACAACCAGCCGATCGTGGGCATGGCGGTCGACCGCTCGAATGGCGGCTATTGGCTGGTCGACGCCGAAGGTGGCGTCTACTCGTTCGGGAGCGCCCCCTTCTACGGATCGATGGGCGGTAAGCCCCTCGACAAGCCCATCGTCGGTATGGCGCCGACCTCCGACGGGCGTGGCTACTGGCTCGTTGCATCCGACGGGGGTCTCTTCTCCTTCGGCGACGCCAACTTCCACGGTTCGATGGGGGGGCAGCCCCTGAACAAGCCGATCGTCGGCATGGCACCGACTCCCGATGGCAACGGCTACTGGGAGGTGGCCTCCGACGGAGGGATCTTCGACTTCGGCGACGCGGGCTTCTCCGGTTCAACCGGGGGGACGCAGCTCAACGCGCCGATCACCGGGATGGCAGTCCTCCCGTAGTCCGAAG
>CAVYKO010000006.1:0-92634 GCA_963769095.1 uncultured Acidimicrobiaceae bacterium | reverse complement strand
TCCATCACGGTTCAAGGGGTAGCCGTGCCGGTCTCTCCGGGCACAACTGGATGAACCTCCATGGTCGTACAACCGGGCATCCCCGGTGGTCGGGTTCCCGGGCCTGCGACCTCGACTCGCACCTGTGCAGTGAAGTCTGGCGGCGTCACGAGCAGGAACGGGTAGTACGGGCACGGCTGAGAGCCAAGGGGATTGTCGGTGGCTTCGACGATGGCTGACCCAGATCGACCGGGTGCCAGCGTCACCAGCGGCAGAGCGGTTGTTTCGGGCGATACACCGCCCATGTACCCGCCTACCGTCCGGATGGCTTGCACCAATTGTCGTCCGTTGGCATTGAGACCTGCCACACCTGGATAACCCGTCAACGTGCAAGCGGCCGAACTGTTGTTGGTGAAGACCAGGATTTGGTCTTCGTGTCCCAATCCGGCTCCTCCCCCCGAATTCGAGACAGTCAGCTCGCCGTTCGTGCAGGGCGAGGATGCTCGAGGAGCACCGTCCGTGGTAACCGTGGTCGGTGCTCCCCCGCTGACACCTCCTCCAGCCGATCTGAAGGACAAGGGTGCCGCGGCCCAAGCCAATCCGTCGCCCTGGGTCGCCACGAGCACGCAGAAGGCAGCGCAGCTCGTACTCAGCGTCGAGGTGTTGGGAGTCGAGGCAGCCCGCTCGCTCGCTACGAAATCCGCGGAGCCCGACCGCTCGCTTCCCGTCACCACAAATGGCTGTGCCGCGAGTTGCGGGCCGCAGCCCAAGTCGTTCGCATCGACGGCACTGTCACACTCGGAGAGGAAGATTTTCTCTCCGATACCAAAGCCACTGACGGTGACCTTCACCGTCGCCCCGTCGGCCAGACCGCTGCTGGGAGAGACCGTGACGTCTGGATTCACCGCGATCGCCGGAGCCACGATTCGAGGCGGGCCACACGGCCACAGATTCCCAAGGGCCTCGTTGTCGTCGGGCCACGTCAGAACGATCCGATAACCGCGTGATTCACCGGTCCGGAAGAGCCTTTCAGACCCGGGTATCGAGTTGCCTCGCCGATCCGTGCGGACCGTCCCGATGAGATAGCCACGAACGGTGTTGTTCGACCACTCGATCCCCACGAGCGCAGCCTTGGGAAGCCGACGAAGGGCGACCCGGATGGTCGCACGGCCTGAGTTGACACGGTAGTCAATGATTCCGCCGAATGGCCCCTGGGCACAGAAGTCTTCGTTCCTGTCGTAGCCAGACTGAACCGGCATCGATGACGGATTGGCGAGCTTCGTCGTCGATGATGACGACGACACGTGAGAGGCAACTCCCCCGCAGGAACCGAGAACGATCGTTACGACGATCATCGCCAGTCCCAACCTCATGGACGAGCGCACAAATCCGGATCGTAACGAAGGCTGGATGATGACGTCTCCTCACGGCGGCCAGGCCGCATCGCCGTTGCAGGCCGCCCAGCGCATACCCGTGCCGATTGCGACAATGGACCGTGGCCTTCTCTGGGCGGATGCACCGATCACGGGCCGTCGCATCGGCCGGGCTCGGGGCCGTCGCCGTGGTCACCCTGCTGGCGATCACGGCCCCACCAGGCTCCCCCGGCAGCGCGGCGTCGGGTGCCTCCGTCCTTTCGGCCAAGTCGCTGACGTCCTCACATCTGCGGCCGACACACGCCTCGCGGGGACCACTGGGGCAATCAGCGCACACTTCGACCCGCTCCCCCAAGACGCCGCCCGAGACCCCGGTCGCGCTCGCCGGGTGCCCCGTGCCCCCGCACGCCCCACTCCCACCCTCTCCGCCACCGTGGCACCCAGCGGTCCTCGTGACGTCGCTTCCACCGGTGAAGGCACCGGCACCGTGGACATCGCACGTCACCGCGATCACCGGAAAGGGCATGTGGATCTGGGAGTGGGCCAGCACGGACGGCGGCGAAGCCGGCGCGATCGTGCAACAGGCTGTTTCGGCGGGACTGCACCAGCTGTGGATCCGGGTGGGCGACTCGGAGGACGGCTTCTACGGCGCCCAAGAGCTCGACGCCCTTGTGCCCCTCGCCCACGCCCATGGCATCGCCGTGATCGCCTGGGGTTTCCCATACCTGTGGGACCCCGTCGGTGACGCCCAGTGGACCGCGCAGATTTTCCAATGGCGCGCCCCCGACGGCCAGCGGGTCGACGGCTACAGCGCCGACATCGAGGAGGCGACCGAGGGAGTCATGCTGAGCGCCCAACGCGCCTCGGTCTACCTCGAGCTCGTTCGACAAGTCGCCGGCAGCCGGCTTGTCGTGGCGACGGTCTACCCCCCGACCGACGCCAACTGGAACGGCGGCTACCCGTACCGGGCCATGGCGCCGTACGTCGATGCCTTCGCACCGATGGTGTACTGGGAGTGCACCGATCCCGGCACCGACGCCACGCAAGACATGGCTCGTCTCTCGACGCTCCGTCCCGTCCACCTCATCGGAGAGGCCTTCAACTTTGCCGGTACGGGTGGTCGGACCATCTCCCCGAGCGGAGCAGAAATCGCAGAATTCTTGACCACCGGCAAGCGGATGGGAGCGCTCGGCTCGTCGTTCTGGGTGTGGCAAGAGGCCACGCCCGAGGAGTGGTCGGCGGTGGCCGGCTTCCCCTGGCGTGCCCTCAGGTCCCAGCCGCTTCCACAACGGACCACCCCAACAACCAGCAGACGCTGATCACCTTCGCCTCGCGGGACGAAGAATCCGCTGTTCTCGCTTGGCGGGTCAGGCGACCTTGCGCCAGGCCAGCTGGATCGCTCCGGGCAGGTAGACGGCGCTGAGCTGCTTGTCCACCATTTCGGCGAATCCGGTATCCGCGGCGATCGCCTCCTGGCCCTTTTGGAGTTGCTCCACCGAGGTGTAGACGCTGATCCACTCCACGCTGCCGTAGGCGCCCGTCATGGATGCACAGAAGGAGGTCGGGCAGCCGCTGATCTTTCCGGCACGCTGCGCGGTCTCCACTCCTAGCTCCATCCCGCGCGCCGAGCCACCTGGCGCCAAGGTCGCCTGGACGGTCGTTGCGTAGCTCGCGTTGACCTCGGCGCTTGCCGGGTCGGCGAAGACGAACTGCAAGAGACCGTCGTCGACCGGGTCGCCGGAGGAGTAGGTCGCGCCGTCTTCGACCAGGGACACATAACCGGAGTCGCTGAGCAGCTTGCCGTCGATCGTCTCGAGTGTGAGGAGGTCGTCCACGGTCGCCGTCCACACCAAGGTCTGGCTCTTCGGGGAGAACACGCTGCTCCACAGTTCGACCGGTGTTTCGGAAATCTGGTTGACCTTTTCGGTCATCTTGAGGGCCCACGCCAACTGCTTCTCGGGGTTTCCCGCTCCGAGGCGGATGGTTCGGCTGAAGAGATACATCTGTTCCTCCCTGGCTTTGCAGCGTGCCAGGACTCAGCGTCCGTGCTTCGGCCGAACCCCGGCGAAGGAGGAACGAAGCTCGCCCGCTTGGTCTCCTTCATCGACACCCTACGCCCATTGCAAGCCGTTCTCTAGGGTCCAATGGAAGTAGTGCATCCCTCCCGGAATGAACCGATTGTCACGGTTGCCACACTCTGTTCCTGAGGCGGCGCTGAGTGGGCTCGACGTCCTCAGTCCCATCTGCGCCGGATGGCTCGCCCTTGCAACGTCCCGCGACGTCGCGCCTCCATATGTGACCGCAGTCACATGGGTCGTTTCGCTGCCGACATCACTACGCGACGTGGGACCCACGCCGCCGGTCCCGCAACCTCTCTGAGTCGGAGGCACGGACCGCGCCACGCCGCTACGGAAGCTGCGCTCGACCGATCGCCGTCGGCCGGACCGACCCGGATCTTGTCTACGCCTTCGCCTCGAGGATCATGTTGAGGGGCGTCTCGGTGGCGCGCCGGAACTGACTGAAGCCGGCCTCGTCGAAGACCTCTCGAAGCCGGGCCTCGCCGGCTTGGGCGCCGAGCCCGAGACCAACCTCCTGTGAAAGGGAGTTCGGCGTGCAGATGGTTGACGATGCCGTGTACAGAAGCGCGGCCAGCGGGTTCTGGGCGATGTTCGTCGCTCGGCCGTCGAGCGCCATGGGCTCGACGAGGAGGACGGTTCCTTCTGGCTCGAGATGCTCACGGGCATAGCGGGCGATCCCAACCGGATCGCCCATGTCGTGGAGACAATCGAAGAAACAGATCAGGTCGTAGCGTCCCGGGTACTCCTTCGCGCCGGCGACCGTGAACTCGGTCTGCGCTTCGACCCCTGCCTCCCTCGCCCGAAGTCGGGCGGTGTCGATCGACCCGGCGTGAAAGTCGAACCCGTGCACCTTTGATTTCGGATAGGCCTTCGACATCACGACCGCTGACGCACCGTGACCACATCCCACGTCGGCGACGGTCGCCCCCTGCTGCAGCCGCTCCTCGACGCCGTCGAGTGCCGGTATCCAGTCCGCCGTCAGGAACGTGCGATATCCCGGGCGGAAGAACCACTCGGTGCCGCGGAAAAGGCACGGATGATGATCGCCCCAACTGAATCCGCCGTCACCTCTGAACGCGTCGACGAGCCCTCCGCCGTCAATCCACATCGCCATGAGAGTGTTCATCCCTCGAACCATGAACGCCGGGGAGCTCTCGTCGGCCAGGATCATCGCAACTTCATCGGAGAGCGTGTAGGTATCTGCCTCCCCGTCGTACGCGACGAGACCCGCCGCGGCCTGACTGTCGAGCCATTCACGGATCAACCTCGGATTGCAGCTTGTCGTGCCGGCAATGTCGTCGGCCGTCATCGGGCCGTTCCCTGCCATTGCTCGATACATACCGAGCTCGTCCCCCAACCACATGGAGAGACACAGCGCTCCGCCGGTCATGTGGCCGACAAGCTGGCCGACCAGTTCCTCGACTCGGGCCTCGTCAACGCTCATGGCGCCTCCGTTCTTCAACTTCCCCCGCCGCGCGAACGCTATAGCGCGCCAATGCTTATGTCACCTGCGTACGGCCCGGTGCGACGCGCTGGCCGTATTGGCCGGCATGAGGGAGGACAAGTGCAGAAGCACCGAACACACTCAGGTCGCACCAATCAACTTCTCAGTGCCATCCAAGGAATGGCGCGCAGAAGCGCGAGGGGGGTTGATCGACACGGACCGCTACCCTCCCCGCATGTCCGCCGACGACCTCGCCGCCGAACTCCTCGACACGGTGCTCGATGCTGACCCCCTGGCCGGTTCGCTGTACGGGTTCGCCGGCTACGACGAGCGCCTCCCCGACCTGAGCGCGGCCGGCGAAGCCAGTGTGGGTCGCCGGTTGCAGTCCATCGCCGAGCGGGGCGCAGCGCACCCGGACGGAGGCCTGGGCGAAGGCGAGCACCAGACACTCGACTTCGTGCGGGTCCTGAGCCGCGGCATGGCGGACGCCGCGCTCGTCCCTCTCACGGAGTTCACCATTTGCGACACCTTTGTAGCCCCGGTCCCGGGCGTCCTGTCGATGCTGCCGAAGCTCCAACTCGACACCGAAGAACGCCGAACGGGCTACCTCGCTCGGCTGCGCGGGCTGCCCGAGTTGTTCGCCACCGTCGCCGAGCGCCATACCCAGGGCGCGAGCGCCGGCCGGACCGCGGTGGCTCGCCTGGTCGAGTCCGCGGTGGCGCATCTCGATCGCCTGCTGGACGACCCCGAACTGGGCGGCGCGGGGCGCCCCGACCACGACGGGGAAGCTTTCCGTCGCGACGTCGACGACATCATCGAGCAGGACGTGCGGCCCGCGCTGGCCGCCTATCGCGACGTGCTCCGGGCCGACGTCCTCCCCGCCGCGCGCGACGATGATCATCCCGGCATCTGCCACCTGCCCGACGGCGAAGCCATGTACCGGGCGATGGCTCGGCTGCACACTTCGACCGACTACTCGCCCGACGACCTCCACGCGATGGGGCGCACCATCGTCGAAGAGGTTCGCGAAGAGCTCATCGAGACCGGATCACGGCTCTGGCCCACCAGCGACCCGACCGAGATCTTCGACCACCTGTGCAACGATCCCGAGCTGCGCTACGCGAGCCGCGGCGAGATGCTCGAGCACGCGCGGCGCGTCGTGGCCGCCGCCGAGGAGGAAGCACCCCGCTGGTTCGCCACCGTTCCCGAGGAGCCCTGCACGGTGGAGCCGGTGCCCGAGGCGGAAGAGGCCGGGATGGCGGCGGCCTACTACATGCCTGGTGCCATCGACGGTTCCCGGCAGGGGACCTACTACCTCAACACCTCGAAGCCCGAGGAGCGGCATCGCTACGCCGCCGAGGACATCGCTTTCCATGAAGCCGTGCCGGGCCACCATTTCCAACTCACCATCGCCATGGAGTCGACCGATCTCTCGCCGGCCCGGCGCGTGCTGCGTGACACCGCGTGCGCCGAAGGCTGGGGCCTCTACAGCGAGCGCCTGGCCGACGAGATGGGGCTGTACAGCGACGACGTCGCCCGAATGGGCCTCTTTGCGGCCGACTCTTGGCGAGCGAGCCGGCTCGTCGTCGACACCGGCCTGCACGCGCTCGGGTGGGGCCGTCAGCAGGCGATCGACTGGCTCAGCGCCCACACGCCCATGCCGCACATCGAGGTCGAGTCCGAGGTCGACCGCTACATCTCGTTTCCCGGACAGGCGCTCGCCTACATGGTCGGCCGGCGCGAGATCGTCCGCCTCCGCGCCCTGGCCGCCGACCGCCTCGGTGCCGGGTTCGACCTCAAGCAGTTCCACGACCTGATCCTGCGCGTGGGGATCCTGCCCCTGCCCGCCCTGGCCGGCACCGTCGAGCGCTGGGTCGAGCGAACCACGACTTCGCGGCGCCGCAGGCGCCACTGACCGCGTGCCGCTCAGAGGCCCAGCGTCGAGTGCTGGTTCCGGATGGCGGCGGCGACCGCGTCGACCCAGCGGCGCGGGTGTCCAGCTTCCCACCTCGGGGTGCGCCGCCAACGCCAGCTCCAGCGGGATGAGCACATTCCATTGGAGCTCTGCGAGGGTGAGGTCTTGGGCGGTGACGTCGAGCACCTCGAAGGCCAGATAGGCGCGGGCGATCCGCCAGCTGCGGCCCGTGCGGCGAGGCTTGGCCGGCCGGTGCACGCTGTTGCTGATCTGGCTCGCGCTGCCGTGGGCGAGGAGGTTCGTCCAGGTCCAGACCGGCACCTCGGTCCCCTGCTCCTCCCAGTATTCGGCCAACGTGCCCTGCAGGTACGCCTCGCATTCCGTGGCCAACATGCCCCCGGCCCGGTCAGGCTGCCGCTTCATCACTGAACTGTCCTCCCCGCCGCGCCAGCTCGACACGCCCCCCGGCGCGGCCGCTCACGGTTCCACTGCGCAGAGATGTACCCAGATCCGTCAGATGCAACGCCACCGATCGGCGCCGGGGGGCCCGGGGCAGCGGGCCGGCTCAGGCGAGCGCCGTCGCGTCCCGGTGGCCGGCCGCCTCGGCCGCCAGCACGACGCCGAACAGGCAGACCGCCAGTACGTGGATGGCGCTGCACCACAGGCAGATGGCCCCGATCCGGAAGAGCTCGACGTAGACGAGGTAGAGCACCATCGCGGCACCCAGCCCCGACACCGCGATACCGAGCCCGATGCAGCCAGGCGGGCCCTGACCGCCAAGCCCAGGGCACAGTGAGGCCGGTCATGACGAGCGACCACAGCAGGCCCAGCACGGCCACGGGGACGCCGAGGATGACGGACCAGGAGCTGGTCGTGACCAGCGTGCAATTCACCACGCCCGTGTCCGGGCAGGCCAGAGCCGCCGGGTCGCCGTAGTGCGTGACCGTGAGGTACGAGGCGACCCCCACCGCGGCGACCGACAACGCCAACGACGCGGCCTGCGCCCAGCGGGGTGCCCCGCCCACGTGGTTCCTCTGTCGCCTCACGTCACGACCCCAACGAAGTGGCGATCGACGCGATCACCGGCGAGCTGGCCACACTGCTGGGTTGCTGCCCCGTCACCAGGCAGATCGCCGCCGTGATTTGGTTGGCGGCGCCATCGATGGCCTGGGCCACCGGGCTGGTGGGAACGCCGAGCTGCTCCGCGATTTGGGTCTGGGTCAGTCCGGCCAGGACCTGGGGTGAGTAACTCGCGCCGACGACCACGTACCTGTTGCCGATGTCGAGGAAGGGGATGCTCCCCTGCGGGTCGAAACGAGCGAGTAGGGCCGACTGCGCCGCCGTCGGGCGCTGCAGCGTCGGGTAGGTGCCGTCCACGGCCTGGTTCGTCGCCTCCTCGACCGGTTGGAAGTCGAGATACTGGCTCGAATACTGCGAGCCGAAGAACGAGAGCGTCCGGGTGTCCGGGTAGACGTCGTTTGTCGCGGAGCTCGTGGCAGAGAGATTCGAGAAGGTCCCGAACCGCGACAGCGCCACCGCGAGGGCCCACCGCTCGGCCGCGCAGTAGGGGCAGTACTCGGCCCCGATGTAGGTGATAACGGGCTTGCCGTCCGTCCCGCGCAGGATCGGACCGCTGTCACCGGTGCGACTCGGTGCGACGACCGACGACGGGCTGCCGACGCGGTCGAGCGTCGCCTCCGGCACCGCGAGGGCGGCGGCGACGCCTGGCGCCAGCGGGGTCGTGCCCGGGTCAGCGGCCGGCGTCGTCGCTCCCGCGGCGGAGGGCCCTGACGAGGCCGACGCGGGTGCCGACGAGCCGGACGTCGCCTTGACGATGACCATCGTCCCGATGACGGCCAGGACGAGGACGACGGGCGCCATGGCCCAAAGGAAGGGGTGCCGTGCCCGAAACCCGTTCCGCCCGGGGGCACCTGGTACCCCGGTGGGCGCGTGGTCCGGGCCACGCGCTGCACGTGATGGACGTGGTGCGGTCGCTGGGATGTGGCGGCGGCACGTCGACGGGGCGCGCCGGTTGGTTGACTTCGACATTTCGTTCTCCTGTGTAGGGCCGAGCCCGGCGAGTGCCGGCTCGGAAGCTCCAGGGAGACCGCACGTTGACGCGTCGGCCTCCACCGTGATCGATCGGCGTCACACGCCCCGCGAACGGGGTGCGTTCCTGACGCCGGGAAGGATGTGTGGAGCTAGGAGAACTGGGGCGGCCGGAACAGCGGGTTCGGCGAGCCCGCGGGCAAGGGCACGGCCTGGGTCCGGGCCCGGCGCAGCCGAGTCGCGAGGATGGTTGCCGCCACGAGCCCGCTCAGCACGCCGGCGAGGGCCACCATGGGTGCCGGGGCCGGCGGCGCGGGGCTGCCCTTCCCGCAGGCGGCGTCGAGACAGTTGGGGAGCGAGGCCAGCGGCGCCTCGGCGACCTGGACCATCTCGCTCGCCGCGCTCTGGGCGCCCGACTGTACGCCGTGCGGCACGAAGCCGCCGACGATCGCGGCGGCGATGATCGCCACCAGAGCGACGCGCCATCGCACGGGCATGGGTCGACCCTAAGGGTGCGAGTTAAACGCCAGCTAAGAACCGAGGTTCAAGACGGTTGCCGCCGGCGCGGCGCACCCGCCCGGCGGGCCGTGACTACGTACCGTCGCGCCCCAGCGAGACGCCCTGGCGGAGCACGTGGACAGAGCGGCCTGGTCCGACGGGCACGCGCTCGAACGCCGCCTCGACCCGGCGGTGCCACAGCGTGTACCAGGCGGCGAACCCGGCCACGAACATGACGACCGAACCGATGATCAACGTGAGCTCTGCCATTTCGACCCTTCCTGTGGCCGCCCCCTCATGGCCTGCCACATGCCTTGCTCGAAGTCTCCGTTTGGTGCAACGCCGGGGCTAGAGACAAAAGTCCCGTCGGAACCGACGCATGACTTTCGTCACCGTCGGCTCGGGACTTAAGTACCGAAGCTGCCGCTGAGCGACGGGACCTGGGCTCCCGGCGTCACCGGCGCCTGGCCCTCCTGCTGGGCCATGATCGCCGCCTCCACGATCTGTTGGTCGGTCGGGTCCATGGTGAGCGGCCCACCCGGGACCGGGACCTGCCACACGTGCATCATCTCGGGCGTGTGCAGCGGGTTCTCGCCGGCCGGGCACACGCCGTCGGTCTGGAAGCCCGAGATCGACAGCGTGGGTCCACCGGTGCACAGGTTGGTGTGCGCGTGCCACTGCGTCAGGCACCCTCCCGGCATCGGGCCGGGTTCACCCTCCGACGGCATCAGGTACATGGCCGCCACCAGGACGGGGCCGTACGGAGTGAAGGCGTAGACGAGCGACTGCACGTGGTTGGGATCGAGGACGTCCTTGTTCCGCATGTCGGACAGGTTCAGATAGTGGACGACCGGATAGCGCGGGTCGGTGATCGGCACATACCCCGCGGCCTTGGCGGCGCTGAGGTCCTTGTACTGGGACACGGCCGAGCTGGTCGTCTGCACCAGTTGCATGGCCGCCTCCGTCTGAGCCCCCGTCGGCGCCTTGTCGCAGTTCGCCGTCTGCATCGCGTGGCCCTTCTCGGTCTCGTCGTACACGGTGGTCAGGACCGAAACCTCTTGGGCGGGCAACGCAGGCCCGGTGTAGTGCCAGGACGGATCGGACTGTCCATCCATTCCCGGCATGGCCAGGGTGGCCTTCGCATGTGACTTCGCAACCGACGCGCCGCCCATTGCCATGCCGGCCATCGCCGGCGCCGCGCTCTGTTGCGACCCGGTGCCCGGTGACGCGGACGCCGACGCGGCGGCGATCGGGTAGGTCGAGCTGAGCACGAGGACGGCCAGGGCGGCCGCCGTGGTCGTCGCGCCGGCTACCGGATGCCGCTGCACGAGGACGCGCCCGGGCGCGCTGGCCGGCAGCGCATGCAACGTCGGCACCATGGCGAACGCCAGCAAGCGCCACGAGCGGCGCCGCGTTGGGATCGGTCCCCATGCCGGTCAGGATCGCCGCCCACGCCCATGCCGGTCACCCAGAACGCGGCCTGGAGCACGACCCCGGCGACCAGGAACGGCTTGAGGCGGCGGCTGAACAACGGCCCCGCCGCGATGACCAGCGACGCGACGGCGAGCAGCCACGGCAAGGCCGAACCTTGGTGCGGGAGCGCGTTGGCGATCGAATGCTCGAAGTGGGCGTACCAGGAAGGCTGCCCGTCGGCCGCCGTGTCCAGGGCCGAACCGATCGACCCGCTGGCCCGGTTGGCCGGGAAGAGCCACAGCACGGCCGAGAGCGCCCAGAACCCGGACCACGCGAAGAGCGGGGCGCCCGACCCGAGTGGCCCGGTCGCGGCGGCCGACGACGCGACGCCGGGCTCCAGGTCGTCAGCCCGGGCATCGGTCGGCCACACCAGCAGCCCGACCAACGGGTAGAGCAGGACCGCCCCCGGCGCGCCGGTGAACGGCGACGCCGTGCCGGCCAACAACATGCCGAAGCCCTCGCCGAACCACCACACGCTGAGGGCCCAGATCGCCATGGCGATGATCGCGGGCTTCACCGTGCGACGGAAGAGCATGCCCACCCCGACGCCCAACTGGATGGCGGCGAAGAAGAAGTTCCACACGCCGGCGTCGGGCGAAATGAAGTGGGCCAGATTCGTGATCGACCACGCCACCGGAGCGGGCTGGCCCTGCGCCATCGGCAGCATCATCTGGTTGACGAGATCCGGGCCGAACATCCGCGGCTGCAACTGCAACGCCGCGTCCAGGATCCACAGGCAGCCGAGCGCGACCTGCACGATGCGCACCCGCCGCTGTCGCCGTTGGGCCGCCGTTGCCGATTCGTCCGCCATCACGTCGCTGCGGCGTTCCTCGACCATCACGCCTCCCCTGTCTCCGGCCCTGTCTCCGGGTGCCCGCAGGCCCCGGTCCCCGGCCTCCGTCGGCGGCCCTTCTGGGCGGCCACCAAAGCTCCACCCGCCAAGTTAGGGCGAACAGGCCGGTGGCGCGGGGTCACCTGGGCGTTTGACGCCTGAACCGACCGGCGAGACGAAGGCCGCTGTGCCCGAAGGCCCCGAACGACCCGGATGGCCCCGATGGCCCGATGGAGGGCCGGTTCAGGCCGACGGCGCCGGCGGCGGGCCGGCACTTGCTGCCGGGAGCGAGTCCTGACCGGCACCGGTATCGGACCCGGTACCGACGACCCGTACGCGCCCAGTGCAGCACCAACTGCAGGAGGGCGAGATACACGGCCACCACGATGACCAGGATCACGAGGTCCCAACCCGAGACGTTGTCGCCGAGCAAGAGGATGAACCCCGCGATGACCACGCCGAGGATGCGCAGGCCCTTGATGTGCTCGGCGATCCACCCGCCCGTCTTGCGGGCGCCCGACGAGCCGGCCAGGCCGTGCCCCGCCCCGGCCACCAGCGCCCGCCCCTGATGGCCGACCCAGCGGCCACCCGCCGCCACCTTGGTGCGGATCCAGACCGCGTAGCGGGCCGGGCCGAACAGCCAGGCCCCGAACGCGACCAGCACGGCGGCGAGCACCGCCCAGCGCAGGTCCGCCTTGAGGAAGCGCAGCAACGTGTCCCACACCGCGGCGGACACGTCCACGTTGAGGTTGTGCGACGAGGCTTGATTCAGGAACGTCGTGCGCCCGTAGGCCAGCGCGCCCAGCAACACGAGCGCAAAGAGGCCGACCCCGACCGCCATGCGGAGCAAGGTCTTGCGGCGTTCGACGGCCACGAGGATGCCGAGGATGCCGAGGGCCACCGAGATGATCGGCACGGCCCAGCCGAGCGTCACCAGCGCGTTGAACAGCCCGGAGAACTTCGACACCTGCGACTTCGACACGACGGTGAGGCCGAGACCCTGGTTGTTGCTCAGGATCGGCTTGATCGGGTTGAACAGGGTGACCCCGCGCGCGTTCAGCTTGTCGATGATCTGATTGATCGCCGGGGTCAGGTTGAGCGTGACCTGGCTGCCGTTCTTGAGCGATTTCGTCAGGGTCGTCTGCTTCCCGGTCAGGATGTCGACCACCGTGTCGTGCGTGCGGCGGTTCAACGCGTCGAACAGCTGGCCGAACTTCGGGCTCTCGATGACCTTGAGGGCGACACCGTGCACGTAGCCCTTCACCTGGTTCACGACCGGCTTCACGATTGGCTTCGCCTTCGGCGGCAGGGCGTCCGTGATCTTGTTCTGCACGACCTTGGTCGAGAAGAGCTCGTCGGTCGCCTTGGTGGCCAGGTGGGTGGTGATGACGTCGTTCCTCGCCAGCGGGGCCATCGTGGCGACGTACTTGTCCGTGTTGGTCACCGTGGTGATCGCCCACGTCGAGAGCACCGAGATCGGGATGAGCAGCGAGGCCAGGACGACGAGGACCCAGGCGGTGATCCGCCTCGTCCGGGGCGCCCGGGGCCGCTTCTTCGCGCCGTCGGCCGCTGCCGGCGTCCGGGGCGGCGTTCGTCGGGGACCCCTCGGGGGCCACGTCACTCATGACTGCCACGCCGCCTCTGCACCAGATATTGCTTAGTGCATTGTCGGGTGCGGCGCTCGGATCCAAGGCCCTCGGGTACGCAGGGACGCCCTCGGGTGTAAGACTGGCTCGATGAAACGAGTCGCGGCATCCTGCTCGGGACGTGCGCGTCGATGATGCTCAGCGCCTCCAGCGCCATGGTGGCGCCCCTCGTCTTCGTGAGCATCATCGTGCTGCGCAAGATCGTGTTCCGCGTGAACGCGAAGACCCGATTCTGGAACAAGCGTCTGCAGCACGAGATTTCTCGCTGGACGTAAGGCGGACGCTGCTCCCGCGGACCCCCGGTGCCGCAGACGTCGAGGCCTACGCTGCACCCATGCTCACCGGTCTCGCCCACACGGCCGTCTGCGTCCCCGATGTCGAGGAAGCCGTTCGCTGGTACTCCGAGATCCTGGGCCTGCAGGTGCTCTCCCCGCCGTACACCATGCAAGGCGCCCAGATCGAGCACGACATGGGCGAGCTCGTTCCGCCGCCCGTGGTCGTCAAAGCGGCGATCGTCGGCCTGGGAAGAGACGACCGTGTCATCGAGCTGATCGAGTATCCGGCGGCCGGAATTGATCCCGCCGGACCCGGCGACCCGGTCGTCACCCGGCTGGGCCTCACGCACGTCGGCATCGTCTGTGACGACGTCGACGCAACCCGATCCGAGCTCGAAGCACGTGGTGTCACGTTCCTCACCAAGGGCATCGCCGACGTCGCCGGGCTCAAGACCACCTGGTGCCACGACCCATGGGGCACGGTCGTCATCCTCATGGAGAAGCGGGACGGAACACGCCCGTATTGGGGCCAGTTCGTGCCATAAATGACCCAGTGGCACGCCAGAAGAAAGGAGGGTCGGGGAAGGTCTCCGGACCGAGCAGTTCGGAGAAACCGCCAGAAATCCTTCGAAAGATGTGCATTCCAAGGCGCGCGTCGGTCACAATGGCGCCCATGAACAAGCGAGAACTAGCCAGAGCTGTCGCGGTCCAGTCCGACGTTGAACTGAAGACCGTCGTGTCCGTCATCGAAGGATTCACCGACGTCGTCACGGCGGTGGTGTCCAAGGGTGAGCCCGTTTCGATTCCGGGCTTCGCCAAGTTCGTCAAGGTCGACCGTAAGGCCCGCATGGGCCGCAATCCGGCGACGGGTGAGACGATCCGGATCAAGGCGTCGAAGAAGGCGCGGATCACGCCCGTGAAGGCGTTCAAGGACGCCGTGCTTGCCCCGGCGACCGCACCCAAGCTCGTCAGGGGCGCGTACCCCACGCTCGACGCCGCGGTCGCGGCGGCGGGGAAGTCGTCGGCCGCTCCGGCCAAGGCTCCCGCCAAGAAGGCGGCTGCCCGCAAGGCGCCGGCTCGCAAGACGGCCGCGCGCGAAGACCACGGCCCGCAAGACGACCGCGCGCAAGGCGCCGGCCAGGAAGGCCGCCCGGAGGTAGTGGCGTCGGGCCGGGCCCCGGTGCGGGCCCGGCCGCCACGATCTCCGCTCGCATGAGCGAATCGGCCGAGCCCCTTGCCGCTCGGCCTCTCACCGATCCGCATCCGGACCGGCTGTCGCCCGAACGCTCCGACTACGCCGATATCGTGGCGCGCACGCGGTGGCGCTGCACGCGGGCGCGGACACCTACGTCGATCCCGCGACCGGTCTGACCGTCCTGACGGCGGGCTACTTGGCTCGTCGCGGTTTCTGCTGCGACTCGGGCTGCCGACACTGCCCCTACGTCCGCTGAGCACCCCCTCCACGTGCAGGTGGTGACCCCTATGCTCCATGCGATCAGGGCGCACGGAACGGTCACGGCATGAGCGACACCTCACAGGGTCCCGGTTGGTGGTTGGCCTCGGACGGCAAGTGGTACCCGCCCGAGCTGTGGACCGGTCCTCCCACTGCCGGTCCCTTCCCGCCACACAGCACACCGGGCGCCGTTCCCGCGTCACCGGGCCAGGTTCCTCCTCTCCGCTCGGCCTATCCGGGCCAGCCGACTCGGCGCGCCGGGCGCGCCCTACGGCGGCGCCTATCCGCAACAGCCCTACGGCCAGTACGCGCCGTACGGCGCCATGCCGGTGCGCCGCAGCAACGGTTTGGCCGTCGCGTCCCTCGTCTGCGCGTGTGGCGGCTTCCTCTTCTTCGTGCCGGCCGTGCTCGGCATCATCTTCGGCTTCATCGCCCGCTCGCAGATCCGCCAGTCCAACGGCGCCCAGAGCGGTGACGGCCTCGCGGTGGCGGGGATCATCGTGGGCTTCGCGTGGATCGCGCTCTTCGTCATTGTCTTCGCCATCGGTGCGGCGAACACCAACAACGCCACTGGCGTCGTTGGTCTCGTGTCCGCCCTCGCCGTCGGCGGCCTCAGCTCCTAGGACGACTCGGAGGACCGATGCAAGGACTTCTCTACGGTGTACGCCCCGAGCGCTGGGCGCCGCCCGACGACACGAATCAACTCCTCGTCGGGCTCTCCCACACGCCCATGGTGCTCAAGCAACTCGAACGCCCGGCGTTGGTCCGTGACGACTGGGCCGTGGCGAAGACGCGCCTCACCGGAATTTGCGGGTCCGACGCCAAGATGGTTTTCATGGATTTCGGCGACGACTACGGCGACAGCGCGCTGAACGGGTACTTCACCTTCCCCACCGTCTTCGGCCACGAGGTCGTGGCCGACGTCGTCGAGGTCGGCCCGGCCATCCGCACCCTCGAGGTCGGCCAGCGGGTCGTGCTCAACCCGTGGCTCTCGTGCGGGCCGCGGGGCATCGATCCCCCGTGCGGTTCGTGCCAAGCCGGCGACTACAGCATGTGCTGGCACTTCACGCAGGGACCCCTCGCCGCCGGCATCCACACGGGCACTTCGAAGGACGCGCCGGGCGGTTTCGCCGAGTACCTCCCCGCACACGAGTCCATGCTCATCCCGGTGCCCGACGGCGTCAGCGACGAAGTGGCCGTCCTCGCCGACCCCTTCGCCGTTTCGCTGCACTCGGTGACCCGGCATCCACCGCCGCCCGGAGGGAAGGTCCTCGTCTACGGGGGCGGCGCACTGGGCACGACGGTCACCGCCATCATCCGGGCGCTCCATCCCGACGTGGAGGTCATGGTCGTCGCGCGCTTTGCCGGCCCAGGCCGCGCTGGCCCGTCGCCTCGGGGCCACCGTCGTCGAACCGTTTCCCGTCGAGCAGCTCCTCGAGGAGGCGGCCGAATGGTCGGGCGGCGTCCTCCAGCGCTTCGAGGGGACCGGCCTGCCGATGGCGCATCCCGGCGGCTTCGACGTCGTCTACGACACGGTGGGCACGGCGCAGACCGCGGAGATCGGCGTCCGGCTGCTCAAGGCACGCGGCACCATGGTCAAGAGCGGCGTGCACGCTCCGGAGCGCTGGGAGTGGTCGCCGCTCTACTTCAAGGAGATCTCCTGGGTCGGCTCGAACGCCTTCGGCGTCGAGGAGGTCGACGGCGTCCGCATGCACGGCATCGCCCACTATCTCCGCCTGGCGGACGAGGGCCGGGTCGACCTGACCGGGATGCTGACCCACGTCTTCCGCCTGGAGCAGTGGCGCGAGGCCTTCGTCGCCCTGGCCACCCAGGAGCAGAGCGGCGCGGTCAAGGTCGCCTTCGACTTCCGCTGAGCTGCCCACGGTGGCAGGCAGATGAAGTTTGGCGATCGAGCGGGTAGCGTCGGTCGGAGCGGGAACGGCAGCACAGGCTGATCACAGAACCCAAAGGGGGGCTCATGACCACCAGCCCGACCGTGCAGGACTCGGACTTCGGAGTCGACCCGAAATGGGCGGTCGAGTCTCCGGCCACGACCGTCTTCGACTTCGACTACACGAGCGGACGAGACCAGCTCCTGCGCCTCTACGACAAGGGCACGCGGCGCCAGTGGATCGGCAGCGACCGCCTCGACTGGAGCCTCGACGTCGACCCGGACAACCCGGTCGGCCTACCCGACGAGATGAGCCCGCTCTTCGACACCGAGTGGTGGCGGAAGTGGGACGACAAGCAGAAGGGCGAGCTGCGGCGCCACGTCGAGGCCTGGCGTTTCAGCCAGTTCATGCACGGCGAGCAGGGCGCGCTCATCTGCACGGCCAAGATCGTCCAGACGGTGCCCGACATCGACTCGAAGTTCTACGCCGCCACCCAAGTCATCGACGAGGCCCGGCACGTCGAGGTCTACAGCCGCTACCTGCACGACAAGCTGCAGCTGACCTACCCCCTCAACAAGGACCTCAAGGCGCTGCTCGACGACGTCATCTCGGACAGTCGATGGGATATGACGTATCTCGGCATGCAGGTCCTGATCGAGGGCCTTGCGCTGGCGGCCTTCGGCATCATCCGCAACAACGCCACCGAGCCGCTGGCCAAGGCGCTGAACGCGTACGTGATGCAGGACGAGGCCCGCCACGTCATGTTCGGCCGCCTCGCCCTTCGCGACTACTACCCCCAGCTGACGCAGGCCGAGCGCGACGAGCGGGAGACCTTCTGCGTCGAGGCCTGCTACCTCATGCGCGATCGCTTCTTGGGCCAGGAGGTCTTCGAGCGGCTCGGCCTGCCCCAGGAGCTCACGACCTACGTCGAGGAGAGCGAGACGTGGCGGCAGTTCCGGAACTTCTTGTTCATGCGGATCGTGCCCATCCTGCGCGACATCGGCCTGTGGGGTCCCATCTTGCGCAAGGGCTTCGAGGACATGGGCGTGATCGGCTTCGCCGACACCGACATCGACGCCGAGATGGCCGATGACGAGCGCGCGGCCGAGGAGAACGACGAGGCTCGGGACGCGCGGATGAGCCACGTGAAGGCGGTGGCCGAGGAGGCCGCCGCAGGCTGAGACGGCAAGGGTCGAGGCTCAGCCGCCCTCGACGGCGCGCTCGAGCCCGGCCTGGATCTGCTGGGTCGGCTCGTTCGTATCGAGGTAGTCCCGCCACGAGGTGACCTTGCCGTCCGCGTCGACCTCGACGACGGTCGCGCCCTGCATGGCGACGGGGATGCCCGGCCCGTTGCCCGTCTTGAACGTCGCGGTGCCGGTCCACTCGAACACGGCCCAGTCCACGCCGCCGCGGATGCGGTCCACCCGCTGCGCCCAGTCGGGGAAGATGGCGTCGGTGTCGGTCGCCACCTTGCGCACGTCGGTGGTCCACGGCGTGACCGGGTCGCAGAAGCGGCCGCCCTCGGCGAACAGCGCGGCGAACGCGTCGGGGCCCTTCACCGCCTCGAAGGCGCGGGCCCAGGCCTCCCAGTCCATCGGCCCGCTCACCGGCGTCGCCCCTTCCCCCGGCCCTGGCCCTGGCTGCGCAGGCTCTCCGCCTCGAACGTGACGACGGCGTCGTCGAGCGGCAGCACCACCTCGGGCCGGACGAACTGGTGCTCCTCGGCCACCAGCTTCACCGCGGTCCCCCAGGCGGTGAACCCGACGGCGTGGCGGGCGAAGCTCATCGGTCCCTCGGTCACCTTCACCTCGACGACCCCCTCTCCCCCGGCCTCGAGCGCGGAACGCTGCATGTTCTCCATGGCCGACTCGCGGGCAGAGTACATGGCCTCGGTGTAGTTGGTCAGCTCGACGTTCTGCGTCGACTGCTTCATCGCCATCCCCGCCGTGCGGCGGGGCGCGTAGACGAAGCACGCACCGAAGGCGAGGCCGACGGGCATCCAGCCGGCGCGCAGCAAGAGCGTGAAGTCGCGGGCGGAGAGGTCCGAGACGAACGGCATGGCCAGGGCGGCGTCGGTGCCGCGCGGATCCTCGTGGCCGACGGGCCGCACCGCCGTGCCCACCAGCTCCACGTCGATGTGGTGGGTCCGCACCGACACGTCGACGCGCACGCCGACGACGCCGTGCCCGTGCACCTTGCCGCACTCGGCGCGCAGGGCCCGCGCCGCCTGGTCGACGGCCCCGTTGTGCGCGTCCGAGGCCAGCGAGATGGCGCCGCGCCCCCAGTTCCACACGCCGGAGGGCACCGAGACCACGGCCACCCCGCAGACGAGGTCGAGGGGCTCCCAGCCCGCGGCGTGCAGGAGGAGGGCCTCGTCGACCGAGAGGTCCGAGGTGATGCCACGCGCCCGCGAGGGCGGTGGCGGCGACCGCCACCGACTCGGCGCCCCGGCGCATCTCGGCGCGCAGGTCCGGTGCCGGGGCGGTGGCGCTCATCCGAGCCGCACCGTGGGACGCGGCGCGGCGATCGGGTCGAAGTCCTTGAAGCGGCGCATCCGGTTGCCCCGCAGCGTGCAGTCGATGACCTCGTCGCCGGCCGAGAGCTCGCGGGTGGCCACGTCGATGCGGGCGCCGTGGAGCTCGTCGCCCAACAGCTGCGCGCGGACGTGCTTGCGGGCCAGCTGGCGCGCCGCCATGTGCGCCTTGGACACCTGCTCGACCAGCTGGGGACCGCCCACGTTGTAGCCCCAGCCCATCTGGCC
Source organism: uncultured Acidimicrobiaceae bacterium (assembly GCA_963769095.1). GTDB lineage: Bacteria > Actinomycetota > Acidimicrobiia > Acidimicrobiales > RAAP-2 > Bog-473. The sequence continues at coordinate 72,966 of CAVYKO010000006.1, read as the reverse complement.
CTCCATCAGGTACTCGGTCATGCAGTAGGCCCACACCCGCACCGAGGCCAGCGAGGCCACGACGGCCACCGGCATGAACCCGGCCTCGATGGACTTGGTCAGCCGCTGGCCGGCCAGGTAGGTGCTCCACGGGACGCCGCCGGCCGGGGGCGGGCCGCCCTCGACGGTGACCGCCGTGCCGAGGAAGTGGAACTCGGTGGTCCCGCTGTCGGCGACGGCCGTCACGCGGTCCACCACGCCGATCACCCCGTGCGCGCCGTGGTCGGTCGCCTCCTCGATCATGCGGGCGTAGGCGGCGCCGTAGCCCTGCGTCCAGGCCGCCTCCACCCACGGCTGTTCGAGGTTCTGGCCCCACATTCGGTGCTCGGCCGAGACGTAGCCGTGCGGGCAGCGGTAGGTCTCCGAGTACGAGCCGTCACCCGCCGACCCGTAGGCGTAGGGCGACAGCCCGCGGCCGTAGCCCGAGCCCGGGCCGTACCAGCCCCAGCGCATGACGCAGAAGCCCTGCACCAGCGCGACGGGCTCGAGGCCGAGGTCCAGGCAGGCGGCGAAGTCGGGGACGCTCAGCCCCGAGGAGAAGGCGCTGGAGGAGAGCCGGCGCAGGGCCGCCTCGGGCAGGTCCCCCGCCGCCCGGTCCGGCGGTGCGACGGGGTCGACCGGACCAGAAGCGTCGCTCATCAGTTGTCGAGCGAGATGATCGTCGTGGGCTTCGGCAGGGTGACCTCGCCGCTGCGCTTGGTGACCGCCGTGCCGAGCGCGAGGAACTCAATCGTGTGCGAGCCCCACTGGTGCGACTTCTCCTCCAGGCGCACGCCGACGATGCCGCTCGCCTTCAGCGTGCCGGCCTCGTCCTGCATGCGCGTCATCGCGAGCTCGCGGGCCTCGTAGAGCGCCTGGGTGAAGTTGGGCAGTTCGACGTTCTGGCCCATGGACCCGAGCGCCTGGGTGAGCTTGCGGTGCGCGATGTGGAAGACGCACGTGCCCATGACGAGTCCCTGGGGCACGTGGCCCGTCTGCATGAGGGTCCAGAAGTCCTGACCGGACAGGTCGGAGGTGAACGGCTTGCCCAACACGTTGCGGTACGACGTGCCGTCCTCTGCCTTCACCGCGGTGCCGAAGGCGATGAACTCGGCCGAGTCGTTGCCCCACTCGTAGTAGTTGACATCGAGCCGCACGCCCACCACGCCGTCGGCCCCGAGCTCGGTGGCTTCCTCCTCCATCCGGTTCATGGCGAGCTCGCGCGCCGTGTACATGGCCTCGGTCAGCTTGCTCAGCTCCTGGCTCTCGCCCCACTTCCGGGTCTGGATGCCGATGTGGTAGATCGACGAGCCCATCACGAAGCCGAGGGGGTGGAAGCCCGCCTCCTTCACGAGCAGGAACTCGTTCACCGACAGGTCGGAGGTGAACAGGCCGTGTTCGAGCTCCTCGAGCCGGTGGGCGGCGTCCTTGGGGAGGTCGCTCGCCGCGGGCGCGGCGACCTCGGGTGTCTCGTCGGTCACGATGGCCCTCCGATCACGATGTTCTCCAGGGCGACCCTGGTCTGCTCGCTCTGCGCGGCCTCCGCCTGCAGGGTCGTGAGCAACCGGGTCAGCCAGGCGTCCATGTCGACCTGCTCGCTGCGGATGCGGATGCCGCCCGACGAGTGCCCGATGCTGCAGCGCACCGACGGCCCCTCGACGGCCGCCTCGAGCGTGTCGTTGCCGAGTGTGATGCGGACGGTCTTGATCTCGTCGGACTTGCGGAAGCGCCCGGCCCGCTCGACGGCGATGCGATCGCCGAGCGCGTCGGACAGCTGGGCGACCAAGAGCTTGAGCATGATCCGCGCGTCGGTGCTGTCCGAGGCCAGCTGCGCCACCGCCATGCTCAGGTCGAACGCGCCGCCGCTGAGATCTTCGCCCGCACCGACGATCGCACCAGCGTCGTCGGCGGGCGAGCCCGTGGGCTCCATCGACATTGGTCCGATCGTATCGCCCGCCTCGCCGACCGGCGACCGGGCCGGGCGGTTCAGCCGGCCGCCGGCTCGCAGATCACGACGGGGATCTCGCGGCCGGCCTTCTTCTGGTAGCCGTCGTACCCCTTGTAGGCCGCCACGATGTCCGGCCACAGCGCCGCCTTCTCCTCGGGCGACGCCGTCCGCGCCCGCATGGTGCGGGTGGACCCGTCGATGGTGACCTTCACCTCGGGATTGGCCGACAGGTTGCGGTACCACTGCGGGTCGCGGTCGTCACCGCCCTTCGACGCCACCAGCACCACCCGTGTGTCGTCGTTGACCGGCGAGGTCAGCATGGTCAGGCGCGGCTCGCCCGATTTGCGCCCGATCGTGGTGAGCTCGACCGCCGCCATGCCGAAGAGCTTGCGGGGGAAGCGGCCGCCCGTGACGGCGAGCGCACCGCGGTGCACCCCGTTCATGACTTTGAAGCCGACGTCCACCATCTTGTTGCGCTGCTCGGCCATCGACCGTCCCTTCATGACTCCGCCGTCGTGCCCCGGCCACGCACCCAGCGTGCACGGCGGTTGACGGCGTGTGTACGAGTTCAGGAAATCTAGCGGTCCCCGCTCGGTACCCCATCGGGCCGGCGAGCCCGCGGCTGGCCCCGACCGCCCCGGCCCCGGTGCGCTCGCTAGCCTGACGTGGAGCGGGCGCGGAGATCAGGCGAACCGGCAACACCGGACCAAGGAGAAGGGTGTCCCCCCCACCTCTCATTTCCCGCGATCGATCCCGAGCACGCCGGCCCTTTGTGCCGGCCCTGCTGGCCGCACTCGTCGCGGCGGCCGGCACGCTCGGCTTCGCCGTCGCCACCGCGACCCCCGCCGCGGCGGACAACTGGGCCCCGGTGCACGCCGGCGACTTCCCCGACCCCGACGTCATGCGTGCACGACGGCGTCTACTACGCGTTCTCCACGCAGAACTTCGCCTCGCCGAGCCAGACCATCAACATCCAGGAGTCGACCTCGACCGACGGGGTGCACTGGTCCCAGACGGGCAGCGACGCGCTGCCGGCGCTCGGGTCGTGGGCCAAGGCCGGCAACACGTGGGCGCCCAGCGTCGCCTTCAACGGCAGCGAGTACGTCATGTACTACACGGCCACCGAGAACACCGCGACGGGTGACCAGTGCATCGGCGAGGCCACGGCCCGGCCGCCAACCCGTTGGGGCCGTACCACGACGCGAACGCCCAACCGATCGTCTGCCAGGACGGCACGGGCTGGGGCGGGCCCACGATCGACACCGGCGCGACGGGCCCGCCAAGTGTCGGCGGGAGCATCGACCCGGACATCTTCACCACCACCGCCGGCTCGTCGTTCCTGTTGTGGAAGAACGACGGGAACCACGTCGGGCAGAGCACGACGATCTGGTCGGTGCCCCTCACGGCCGACCTGACCCTGCCGACGACGAGCCAGCCGACGGCGCTGCTGACCACCGACCAAACCTGGCAGGGCGGCATCATCGAGGGGCCCGAGATGTACGAGCACGACGTCACGACCGACGCGGGCACCGACGGCCCGGTCACGACGCCGTACTACTACCTCTTCTACTCGGCCAACGCCGAGGGCTCGGCGAACTACGCGGTCGGGTGGGCCAGCTGCAGCGGCGGCCCCGCCAGCCCGTGCACCGACGGACCACCGGTCTCGAACCCGCTGCTCGTGAGCCAGCCGGGCATGTCGGGGCCCGGCGGCCCGAACGTCCTCACCCTGCCCCGGGGGCGCAGCTCGCCATGGCCTTCGCCGCCTGGCAGGGCACCACCATCGGCTACCTCGGCTGCGGCATCCGACCCATGTACGAGGCCGACCTGTCGTTCCCCTCGGCGGGCGGCACGCCGGTGCTGAACGACCCCGACCCCGGCGGCCCCGCCGCGGTCGGCCCGAACTGTCCGGCACCACCACCGCCGCCCCCGCCCGGCTACTGGCAGGTCGCCTCCGACGGTGGCGTCTTCACGTTCGGCGGCGCCAACTTCTACGGCTCGACCGGGTCGATCAGGCTCAACAAGCCGGTGGTCGGCATGGCGGCGACGCCGAGCGGCAACGGCTACTGGCTCGTCGCGAGCGACGGCGGGATCTTCGCCTACGGCGACGCCCAGTTCTACGGGTCCACCGGCTCCATGGTGCTCAACAAACCGATCGTCGGCATGGTCCCGACCCTCGACGGGAACGGGTACTGGCTGATCGCCAGCGACGGCGGCGTCTTCGCCTTCGGCGACGCGCCGTTCTACGGGTCGACGGGCGGCAACGCCCCGCCGTCGCCCATCACGGGGGCGGCACCGGGCTTCCTCGGCGGCGGCTACTGGATGGTCGACGGCAACGGCCAGGTCTTCAACTTCGGTGACGCGCCGGCCGAGGGCTTCCCGGCGTCGGCGCCCGGCGGCTTCTTCGTCAGCGGCATGGCCCCGACCCACGACGACCAGGGCTACTGGCTCGCCAGCTGGAACGGCAACGTGGCGCGACTTCGGCGACGCGCCCGACTACGGCTCCATGTACGGCACCAACCTGAACTCGCCGATTGTGGGGATCACGGCCACGCGCGACGGCGGCGGCTACTGGCTCCAGGGCGGCGACGGCGGCATCTTCACCTTCGGGGACGCCCCGTTCCTCGGCTCCATGGGCGGCCAGCACCTGAACGCGCCCATGGTCGGCATCACCTCGATGTAGCCCGCGCAGCGCCCGGCCTCACTGCCACGTAGAGCTCCCCGTCGGGCCCTTCGGCGATCGCCAGCTGCGTCAGGCCGTGGGGTCGCGGGGCCGACCTCGACGGCTCCCGTGCGCCCGTTGAACTCCGACCCGTGGCAGGGGCAGATGAACAACCGCCCCGTCGAGCTGTACGCGACAGTGCAGCCGGCGTGCGGGCACACGGCGTCGAAGGCCACGAAGGTCCCGGCCACCGGCTGGACCACGAGCGAGGGATCGCCCGAGGACGGGTCCTGAAACGAGGCCGCGCCGCCCACGGGGACGTCCTCGGCCGGACCGACCTTCGTGCCCGGCGGATGGCTGGCGGCGGCGGTCGTCGAGGTCGTCGTCGGCCGATGACGGACGGACGACGGCGCGGTGGTCGACGGAGGCCGCCGGCTGTCCGCTCGCGGTGGGCCCGCCCAAGCATGGGCGTCGTGGCGTCCCTGCTCCGAGGATCCCGAGCAGTCGTCCCACTCCGGCCGCCGCCCCTCCGCCGAGCAGGACGGCCGCCGAGAGCCCCGCCGCGGCGCCACCCTTGGCGAGCATCGTGCGCCGGTCGAGCTCCTCCTGGTCGATCCGGCGCGGTGCGAGGCGGCGGCTGGGCCAGGAAGGGACAGGGCCCCGGAGCACACGGATCGCACCGTGGCGTGCCGCGCAGCGACCGTCGTCGAACTGGCCGCACACCCGCCGCACGGTGGCGAAGGAGACGGGCACCACCGCGTCCGGCTCGACACCCATGCCGGTCCGCTGCTCGACGCGCGAGCAGCGCGTCGGCCGACAGGACGCCGCCCGCCCCTGCGATCACCAGCGGCGTCCAGGCGAAGACGAACACGATGTCCGACCCCGTGTAGTAGGGGTGCGAGTGATAGCTGATGGTGAGAAAGAGCATGAAAGAGAGGAGCAGGCCCGCCGGCCGCAGCGACCCGGGCCAGGAACCCGAACAGCGTGCCGAGGCCGATCGCCAACTCGCGCAAAGGCGATGACCACACCCACGAGGATCGACACGTGGGAGAGCGGGCCCAACAGGCCGTGGATGGGGCTGATCCGCTCGGCACCGGCGAGCTGCGCCTGAATCGACGCCGGGTTGGATGCGTCGAAGAAGGCCGGGTTGGCGAGCTTCTGCAGGCCGGCGAACACGAAGGTGACGCCGAGGAACGCGCGCAGCGGGAGCAGCGCCCAGCCGGCCAGGGCGCGGGCGTGCGCAGGCGGCCGCAACCAGTCGCGCTCGAGCCCCGAGCTGGTCGCGTTTTCGTCGACCGACCGCTGGGCGGTGGGCACGGGACGCGCCCGGTGCGCACTGCGGGCTCGTGGACGATTGGGCGGTGTCGGCATCGGTTAAAGGATCGCCCCGACTTGCCCGCACCCTATCGGCTGGGGCCGCGGCCCGGGGGGCGCGGGAGCCCGTGACGGGCGTGGGCCGGGCCGATCCCTACGCGGGGCCGATCGCCTCCGCCCGGGTGGCCCGGGTGCGCGCCGTGCGCCACGACCGCGCCACCACCACCGCGAGGACGGCCGCGCTCACCAGCTCGGTGATCAGCGCCTCGTAGGCCCAGTTGGTCACGGTGGGCAGCTTGAACCCGAACAGTCCCACGGTGTCCGCGATGATGAACCCGCCGACGGTGCCGAGCATGAGCACGATGCACCCGAGCGCCACCGCGACGAGCCGCGTCACCGCCAGCACCACGGCCGCCACGAGGCAGGCCACGGCCTGCACCATGAACAACGGCCCGAGCGTCGCGACGTGGCGGTAGGCGATGTCCCACAGGTGCAGGTGGATCAGCCCGGAGCACACCATGAGGATGGCTGCCGCCACGACCGCCACCACCGCGCCCACGTCCCCCCGGCGGACGGACACGGACCCGGCCAGCCACCTACCCACTGATCGCTCCCACCAACTCGGGGCGCGATGCCGGCGTCGGCGCCGGCGTCGGCGCGGGCGTCGGTCCGTCCCACGCCGTCCGCTCGACGGGCGACCGCAGCTGCCGCGCCATGGTGCGCGCCAGCCCCACGCCACCGGCCTGCTGTTCCACCGGCACCGGCCGGCCGGCGAGCCCGGTCGCCACGGGCGCCGCTCCCCGCTCCGGGAAGACGGCCAACCCGGCCAGCACGTCCCAGAGCACGAGCACCGTGCCGAGGTTGACGCCGCGGCGGTCGTCGCGGTCGTGGTGCAGCCGGTGGTAGGCGGGGGTGACGATCAGATAGCGCAGCGGCCCGAAGTCCCAATTCACGTTTCGTGGGGCAGCGTGCTCAGCACCACGTACGCCACCAGCACCGACGCGGGCACCGCGCCGCCGGTCCCGAACACGATGAGCGGCAGCGCCGCCAGCTGGAAGCTGGTGTGGACGAGGGGGTGGGCGCGAAACGCGGTGAGGATGCTCATCTCCTCCTGCGAGTGGTGCAGGGCGTGGAATCGCCAGAACGGTCGACGCGGTGGTTGAGCCAGTGCGACGTCCAGTTCGCCAGGTCGATCAGGACGAGCACGGCGGCCACCAGGGCCCACCGGGGCAGGCCGGCGAACGGGTGCAGCGTGAAGCCGCCGTCGAGCCGGGCGAGCAGCGTGGCCGCACCCGTGCCGATGAGGGTCACGGCGGGCACGGCCACGAGCACGTACAGCGCGAGGTAGGCGGCGTCCTGGCGGTGCCCGGCCGCCGCGAGCGGTCGGCGCACGGCCGGCCAGCGACGCTCGGCCGCCACGGCGACGAGCACCGACACCAGCACCGCGGGGCCGACCAGCACGAGACCCTGGGCGCGGGTCGCCTGCCACGGGCCCCCGGGAGCGGTACTCAGGGTGTGCCACCCCTCGGCGGCCACGGCGGCCGTGGCACCCACGACCGCCCAGGTGCCGAGCGAGGGCCTAGTAGCCATACCCTCCGCCGCCCGTCGTCGTGGGAGTGGTCGTCGGCGGTGACGTGGTCGGGGTGGTGGTCGGCGGCGGCGACGTGGTCGGCGGCGACGTGGTCACCGTCGCGGGCGCCTGGGTCGCCGGCGTCTGCGTCGCCGGCGGCGTGGTCGTCACCGCGTGGGGCGCCTGGGTCGTCGACGTCGGCGCCTGGGTGGTCGGGGTCGTGGTCGCCACCGGGGCGCCCGGCGCGGTCGCGGGGATGCCGCTCTTCAGCACGGCGAACCACGCGGTCTCGACATTTTGGCCCTTGGCCTGTCCCTTCTTCTTGTCGCCCTCGAAACGGTAGAGCGCGACGTGGTGGAACGCCACCTGCCAGTGGTTCCCGACCTTGATGAGCGACAACCCCTTGACGCCCTTGGGCCCGGCGATGTGCGCGCCCTTGGAGGCGAGGAGCGGCGGCCAGATCTTGGCGCAGGCCCCGGTGCACGTTGCCGCGCCGGCCGGGTCCTCGGTGTAGCGGTAGAGCGTCAGGCCCGACCCGTTGGTGAGCACGGTCCCGATGTTCGCCACCTTGGCCGTCGACACGTGGATCGTCTGGTGCGAGCTCGTCGCCCCGGCGGACAAGGCCGGGCCGGCCACGACCCCCGCGGTGCCCCGGCGGCAGCACGCCGGCCGCGGCCAGGCCCCCGACACGTCGGGCCCCCACGGCCGGGGCGTTCCGCCACCGCCCGTGCCTGCGTCTCTTTGCCGCTGTCACCATCATGAGCCCGTCCTTTCGGTGCCGCCGGGGCGCGGCGTGTTCGGAGTGGTGATACGGCCCGGGGGCGCGGGTGGATTGCGGCCTATCCTGGGGCCGGCGCGACCGAGCTCGAGCTGAGAACGAACCAACTGGGTGCAACGCCAGGGGAGGCACGGGGATGACACGCAGGACCGGCGGATTCGAGTTGCGGGGCATCAACCATCTGGCCCTGGTGTGCCGCGACATGGAGCGGACGGTTGACTTCTACACCAACGTCCTGGGCATGCCGCTGGTCAAGACGATCGAGCTGCCGGCCGGCATGGGCCAGCACTTCTTCTTCGACTGTGGCGGCGGCGACAGCCTGGCCTTCTTCTGGTTCCCCAACGCCCCCGACGGCGTCCCCGGCGTCAGCGCCCCGGCGGCCCGCCCGGATCAGGGTGATCTGACGAGCGCGATCGGATCGATGAACCATGTCGCCTTCGACGTCGCGCCCGAGAAGATCGAGGAGTACCGCCAGCGGCTCCTCGCCGCCGGCGTCGACTGCACCGAGATCGCCAACCACGACGACTCCGAGTGGGGCATCAGCGACGACATGCACCCCGGCGTGTACATCCGCAGCATCTACTTCCAGGACCCCGACGGCATCCTCTTGGAGTTCGCGTGCTGGCTGCGCGACCTGAATCCCTCCGACGTCGTCGCACGCGCCGGCACGCGCCGTCGACGCCGGCCGGGCAGCCAAGGAGGCCGATCTCCCGGCGCAGCCGACCCCCGTCTGAGCGCCCGCCGCACCGGCGACCCGCCGCTCACCTCCACCACGCGACCCTCAACGCAGCGAGACCCACCATGCCCAGACTCCGCCAGGTCCCCAAGGACGAGGCCACCGCGCCGATCGTCACCACCATGTACGAGTGGCTGTTCGAAGGCCGCGACCCCGTGGCCGAGCCCGGGAGATGGGACGGGACCACGGGTGACTGGTGGACCGTCTTCGCCAACAGCCCCGACATCCTCGATCACTGCGTGAAGGGGTTCGGCCTCTACCAGTCCCCCGACCGCACGCTCGACCCGAAGCTACGGGAGCTGGGCCAGATCCGCGTGGGCTGGGCCGCCGGGAGCCAGTTCGTGTTCAGCCAGCACGCAAAGTCGATGCGCGGCCTCGACATGCCCGAGGAGAAGATCGCGCACATCCCCGCCTGGAGCGTCGCCCCCGAGGGGACCTACGACGCAGCCGAGCGGGCCGTCCTGGCCTATGCCGACTGTCTCGTCTACGACCACGGCCGCGTCCCCGACGCGTTGTTCGAAGAGCTGACGCGCCACCTCGACGACCTGGCCATCTTGGAGCTGACCTACATCACCACCCTGTACTTCCAGCACGCCGTGATGTCCAAGGCGCTGCGCACCGAGTTCGACGACCGCGACGAGGTCATCGTCGAGGTCCCCGGGCCCGAGGGCGCCACGGCCATGCGCCCGGCGCCGGGTCGATGAGCGCGCCCTACGACGTCGAGCCGGCGGACGAAGCGCGGCACGCGCCCGACGCCGAGGATCTGTGGAACGAGTCGTACTACTGCGACTTCGTGCAGGCCGACGGCTCGTGGGGTGGCTGGCTGCGCCTGGGGCTCTATCCGAACCGGGCGGTCGCCTGGTGGACCGCCTGGATCGTGCGCCCGGGAGAGGCGGGCCTGTGCTCGGTGGACTACCGCGCCCCGTCCCGCCCGGCGACAGCCTGGTCACCACCACCGCGCACGTGGACACCCGCATCGAGATCGAGATCCCGCGCCCGCTCGAGGAATTCCGCCTCGTGGCGGACACCGCCGGCCTCATGGTGGCACCCGACGCCGTGGGCTACGACGACACGGGATGGACGCCCAGCCGTCTCGGCGTCGACCTGACCTGGACGACCGACGGTGTGCCGTATCACTACGGCGTGACGACGCGTTACGAGATCCCGTGCACCGTGCGCGGCACGGTGACGATCGGCGACGAGACCCTGCAGGTCGACGGGCAGGCCAACGTGACCACTCGTGGGGCGTGCGCGACTGGTGGGCGTTCGGGTGGTGCTGGTGCTCCCTGCGCCTCGACGACGGCACCCGCGTCCACCTGGCCGACATCCGGGTCCCGGGCATGCCGCTGTTCTTCGGCTACGTGCAGACGCCCGGCGCCGTGGCCCCGCTGAGCGGCCCTCGCGTCACCGAGGAGCTCGGCCAGCACGGCTTCCCCCGCCGGGCCCGCATCGAGCTCGACGCCGGGATGCCCGGCGGCCCGGACACGCCGCCGGCCGGCGCGCTGGGCCTCGACGTGACGCCGGCGGCCTTCGGTCCGGTGCTCCTGCGCAACGACGACGGCAGGACCAGCCGGTTCCCTCGTGCCCTCCTCGAATGCCGGTCCGACGACGGCCGCCGCGGGACGGGCTGGATCGAGTGGAACCAGCCAACATGATTTTGACCAGGGATTTAGGTCTGAGATAGGCCCACCATGCACCAATCCCGTACCAATTCTGGTTAGCGTTCGCGGGCAATGCCAAAACGTGAGTACGGGAGCGGCGGAATCACCTGGATCACGAACACGAAGGCACGCCTATCGGTCCGCGTCGCTGGCGGTCGGCGTACGAAGGTGGTGACCGTTGTCCACCGCGACCGAGGCGGTCGCTCGGCCGCAGCAGCCGAGCTCGAGCTCTTCGCCGAGGAGCTCAGGGTCCAGGCGCTCGACCCGAGGGAAGCCGCTGTCACCGTTCGCCAGATGCTCGATGAATACGTCGACCACTGCCGACGCATCGGGCGTGCCCAGGGCACCATCGAGACGTACGTGAAGGTCTTCAAGCGGGTGCCCTCCGCACTTGGCTCGCTCCCCCTCTCGGCCCTCAGTTCGCGGGACCTCGACCAGCTCTACACCCAGTTGGCAGCCGGCGGCATGGCCCGATCGACCATCCATTCCACCAACGCCGCGATCTCGGCCGCCATCGAGCAGGCGGTCAGGTGGGGTCAGGTCGACCACAACGAAGCGCTGAAGGCAACAGCCGAGAGGGACGATGACTCCGAGGCGGAGCCGCTCACGCCTGCCGAGGTGGCCATGATGGCGATCGCCGCAGCGACGCCGCCCGAGGGCCAGGAGAACGGCGACGTCGTGCTCACCATGGCCGTCATCCTGGCTGCGCTGACGGGAGCTCGTCGCGGCGAGCTCTGCGGGTTCCGATGGGACGACATCGACCCCGACGGCCGCTCGATCACCATCCAGCGCCAATGGGTGCCCGGCGATGGCGGCCAGCGGCTCGAGACGCCGAAGTCGAGGAAGGGGGTTCGACGGGTCTATCTGGGCGCCGAGGGCGTGCGGGTGATTGATCAGTACCGCACCGCCCTGCGCCGGCTGCTCAATCGAGAGCCGGAGGGCTGGCTCCTCAGTCACGATGCCGGCGTCACGCCCATGCGAGCGAAGTCGTTGGGCGCCGCGATCTCGAAGGTCGGACGTGAGTGCGGGCTCGGCGTGACGGCTCACCGCTTCCGCAAGGTCCAGGCGATCCAGCTTGTCGCCGCCGGCGTCGACGTCGATACGGCGGCGCGGCGCATGGGTCACACGAAGGGCGTGATGTTCGCCCACTACCTCCTGGGCGCCGAGGACAAGTCGGTGGCGGCCGCCGAGCTTGTCGAAGCCAGGCTGATCGAACAGGGATTGCCGATCGGCGAGATCTTCACCGGGGCGACGACACCAAAAGCCCCTACCCAGAAGGCAAAGGAACCGAGTAAACCGGGCTGGGGCGACGACAAAGGTGGCGACGGTGGGTGAGCTCGGAAAAGACAGGAGCCCGGCAGCAATCCTGGGGCTGTCGATAATCACGCTGGGGATCTATTTCGTGTACTGGTGGGGCGCGATCAATGGCGAGGTCAAGCGCCACGACCCCGACATTCGGTGCGTCCCAGCCCTCTCGGTCCTCTCCATGGCCGCCTGCTATCTCCTGTTCCCGTTCTTCGCCATCGTGAGCTCCTACACGACGGCTGCCCGGATCCGGCAGATGCAGCTCGACGAGGGCGCACCGCAAACGATCTCGCCCGTCGTCACGCTGCTGCTGATGCTCTTCCTGGGGATCGGCGTCCCGCTGTATGTCGGCTCCCAGCTGCGGGAGCACTGGCACGCGCACCGCCGGGCCGTGATTCCGGCCGCATCATCGTGAGCCTCTACCGTCTGATCCACCCCTTCCGCCGGCGCTGGCTGCCCCGCCCTGTGCGCCGCTATCGCCGCGCGCGGCCTGGCGGGTTCGCCACCTCCGCCCCTGAACGCGACGAATCGCCCCAGCCCGAAGGCCAGGGCGCGGAGTCAGCCTCCTGCGATGAACGACGCCACGATGTAGCTGGCGTGCCGGTCCAGATTCGTGCGGGCCCGGTCGTAGCGGCTCGTCGTCCGAGGATCGCTATGCCGGGCCGCGTTCTGCATGTCCCGCAACGGCACGCCGGCGTCCAGGCCAGCCGTGATGAAGCTGTGACGCAGGGCGTGGGGATGGACGTGATGGTCGATCCCGGCCCGACGCGCCAGCTTGTCGATGACCCAGCCGGCGGAGTGCCGGTTCATCCGCACGCCACGCGTGTCGAGGATCAGCGGCCCTTCGGTGCGTTCCCCGCACGCCAGGTCGACGGCGCGGCACACCCGGGGCGGCATCGGGATCGTCGCCGGCTTGCTGCCCTTCCCCATGATCGACACCGTGCGGTGTCCACGTTGCACGGCCATGTTTTCGATGTCGATCCCCACGGCCTCGGACACTCGCAACGCATTCAGCGACAGCAACGCCACCAGCGCGTATTCCGACGCTCGACCGCGCTCGGCCTCGTAGAGCAGCTGCCCCATCTGAGCGCGGTCCAGCCCGATCACGTTCGACTCGGTCGGCACCGATGGGCGCTTGAGGTGCGCTGCGGGATTCTTGACGATCAGCTCCTCCTCGTGGAGCCAGCGGTAGAACATGGCCACCGCACCGAGGCGATTGGCGATGGTCGCCGGTGCCTTGCCGCTGGCCTCGGGTCCGTCGCACGTCGAGCGGATCGGCCCCGTTGGACTCACACCAGCCGAACCACTGGCGCAGACCGAGCGAATACACCGCTGCGGTGGCGTCGCCGTAGCCCGCGAGGAAGGCGGCTCCGAGGAGCTCGGGATCGGGCCTTGATCCCCCATCGAAGACCTCGAGCGACGTAGCGTCGATGACGGCCATGGACTTACCTCCGTGGTCCGGAGCCGGGGCTGTTAGCGCAGCGCCCGGCTCACCTATTTCTGTGGACCCGGAGGATAGTTCAGCATTGTGTCGGGCTGCCCATGACCGTTGTTTTGTTCAGGCTGGTGGTCGCGGGCCGGTTGGTCGAATAGCGTCGGCGCCATGACGATCCGCGGGGCGGCGAGGAGAGGGCTGCACCACATTGGTGTCGATGTCCACCGCCTTCAGCCCGACGACGATCCGACGGCCGGGCTCCCCGAGAACGTGCGCTGTCATTACCTGCCGTTCCGGCACGTCGTCTGGTCGCCGTGGAGCACCGATCCCGACTTCCTGACCCTGTGGGGACACGTGTCAGAACTGACGACACTCACTCCCGACCGCCTCTGGACGCTACGCGAGGTAGCCCGCCAGGCGATCCGAAACGGGAACGTGGCCGAGTGCGGCGTCTACCGCGGAGGGTCGGCCTGGATGCTGGCAGGGATGCTCGGAGCAGGGCGACTTCACCTATTCGACAGCTTCCAGGGGCTGCCTGAACCGACCCCGAACGACCAAGGGTGGAGCGCTGGGCACTTCGCAGACACCAGCCCCGACGAGGTCTCTGCATGGCTCGGTGGCCTCGATGGCCGCTGCGATATCCATCCTGGCTGGGTTCCCGACACATTTGAGGGCCTGTACGACCTGACCTTCGACTTCGTTCACCTCGACCTCGACCTCTACAAGCCCACGCTCGCCAGCCTCGACTTCTTCTGGCCCCGGATCGCCCGCGGCGGGGCGCTCGTGGTCGATGACTTCGGTTTCCCGTCCTGCGTCGGCGTGAGGGAAGCGGTGAAGGAGTTCGGCCAGCGGGCAGACATGCGGTCGCTATACGCTCCCACGTCTCAGCTCATAGCCTTCAAGCTCTGACGCTTGCTTAGGTGTTCGTCGTCGAGCCGTACTGCTGCAACAGGAGCTGGCAAAGCCCGTTGAGCATCAGGGCGAGCGTCCGCGTCTGTGCCGCGGTGAGGACTGCCCCGTTCGGGTTGGCCGTAAGCCACGCCTGTATCTGCGCCTGACGGGCCAGAATGTTGGCGTTGACCGTGGCCTGGTTGGCGGTGTAGTTGACGTAAGAGCTGGCGGCGGCCGTGAGGGCGCTCTGGCCCTGACCATCGGTGGCCCCGTAGAAGGTGAAGGTCTTGGCGTCGGTCGTGGCAAGTACGCCGCCAGAACTAGAGAAGGACGCACCGGGTGCGAGTGCGACAAGAGCGGCCTGCAGCTGATCGGCGTTGACCTGCTGAGAGGTGGTGACGCTCATGCCGCCCACACCTCCATAAGGCCGGGGCCGCTGTGGCCGGATGCTATGACGCCGTCCCGCATCGTCACCGTCCCGGTTCCGCTCGTCACCGCTGTAGCCCAATCCAGCTGCAACGCTCCGGGCGTCAAGCCCGTAATGAGGATGGACACGGTCGAGTAGGTGGTGTTGTTGGGAGCCCACACTGCCGCCCCGACCGCAGCGCCCCCGCTGTGGTTGACGAGCCCGACCCAGACTGACGCCATACTCCATCAGGCGTTCTGTGTCGGCCTCGTCCTTCGGCGTGACCTTGCGGCCTGCAGCCACGGCTCAGCCGTCGCCGTGCGATTGCTTCTTCGGCAGGCCCGACACCTTGATCGACGGGTACTTGGCGGCAACCGCCTTGCGCACCTGCAGCTTCTCGGCCGGCGTGCCGTTGGCGGAGACGCGGGCCAGTGCGTCGCGGGCGTGTGGTGCGTCGTCGATCCGGTACGCCTTCTTCGCTGGGATGGCGAAGTTCGACGAGGCCAACTTGGCCCGGCCGCTCTGCGTGTTCCGCTTGGCGTTGGTCGACTTCGAGAGCGAGGACTTCATCGACTTGCTCGCGGCCATGAGGCAACCTCCGGGCGATCGACTGGGGATGCTCGGTCCGTTGCGGTGTCCTCACGCGACGAACACGAAGCTAACGAAGTATGGGCACATGCGAGGGACCAACGCGTGGATACCCCAGCTAGCCGTTGTGCACTTTGGCTTTCGAGGGCATGAACGCCTCGCGCTCCATCTGCGTCGTGATGCGCTTTCCCTCCTTCAGCCGGGCTCGAAGAAGGTCAATCGGTGGGTCGCGCTTCCAACGCAGCCAGAACTCGTAGCACCAGCGGCATCGCTCGGAGCGGTAGACGGTGCCCCACTCGTTCAGCCGTGCGCACGAGGCGCACCTCGGCTCGCCGGGCCCGATCTCGGCGTACTGCGACGACTTGACGAGCGCGCCCCTGGCCGTCCGCAGGGCGCCGACGGCGTCAGTGAGGCCGCGCATGACGGAGCGCAGGTGTTCCTTGATCGGGTCGACGATGCGATCGCCTGAGGCGAGCTCGCCAGTGGGATCGCTGACCGGGGCGACGGCGAAGCCATCCTCGTCGAGCACGCTAGAGCGGGAGCTGCCACGCATGCTCTGGGTCGGGAAGCCGTCACGGCGCGCCGCAGCGGCGAGGCGGATCAGCTCCTCGAAGCCGGGGATGTCGATGTCGGCTTCGCCCTTGCGCTTGATCGTCGTCCCTGAGCGAAGCGTGCCCACGAGCTCCTCGATTTCGGCGTACATGGCGACGTACTGCGCCGACTCCAGCACCTCGATGCCCAGTTTCGGGTTGATCACCAGCGCACCAGGGCTTCGATGGCGGCAGCGGCGCCGAGGATGGTGGCGATCGTGATCGACCCGGCGATGCAGCGAAGCGACTCGTCGACGGCGGGCGTGGTGGTCGTCATGGGCGCCTCCAGGATGGATCGGTTCGATTCGTTGGGCATCAGAACGGCTCGTCTTCGAAGGACGATTGCGGTTCGGACGTAGGCGCCGCGGCGGCCGGCGGCTTGTCCCACTGCCCGAACCACGGCCAGGGCGCTGAGGTCGATGGTGGCATCCGATCCGACCGGTGCAGCTCGACGGGCCAGTCGTTCAGCAGCCGATCGCCGCGAAAGAATCCCAGCTTGTAGACCCACGGTTCGCCTTCTGGTCGCATCGTGCGTCCCATCTCAGGCCATGCCATCCAGAGCTGGGAGCCGTACGGTCGAAGCTCACGAGATCCGCCGTGGCCCTGTGGCGCGTGGTGCTCGATCATCAGGGCGAAGCCGTAGCGGATGCGCAGGTCGTCGAGGATCTGATGCAGCGGCGACGTCGCCTCCTCGTGCGACTCGCCGTCGCGCCGTCGGATCATCTTGTAGGCCGGGCCGATGACGACGAGCTGAGGCTGCTGCAGCATGATCTCGCGCTCGAGCTCGGTCCGATCGTGGCGGCTACGCGGGTCCATCCCGGCTGGCCGGCGGAAGATCCGGAGGTTGTTCGGGTCGTAGTCGTCGCCACGACGACGTCGGAGCAGCTGCACGAGCGGGCGGCCCGTCTCGGCGATCGCCGCGGCGGGGTTCTCCAGGTCGACGAGCAGCACGCGGATGGCCGGCATGTCCTGATTGAGCCGGAACGGGTGCACGCCCTGGGCCGCGCACGCTGCGATCTGGCGCAGGAGGGTGCTCTTGCCGCTGCCCTCGGCCGCGACGAGGACGATGCGCCAGTCCTGGCGGATCACGCCCGGGATGACCCAGGGCGCCATCTCCTCGGCGTCGAGGTTGATCTCGTCGAGCGTGATGGCCTCCTGATTTTCGAGGCTGGCCGGGACGTCGATCTCGGAAAGCTCCGAGTGCAGGATGTCGATGAGCTCGTACGGGTCATTTCGCTGAGCAATGCGCTCCTGGGCGCTGCGGGCGATGTAGGCCACGCGCCTCGAGGTGGAGTGGCGCACGATGATGCTGGCGTAGTGGCTCACGGCAACCGCCGAGGGCGTCTCGGCCATGAGGCGCAGCAGCAGGCCCGGATCGTCGTCGAGCGCCGGGCCCAGCCCGAATCGGGCGACCTCGTCGCTGACGGTCACGGCGTCGGTGGCGCTTCCCCGCCGATACAGCGACTCGATGGCGGCGAAGACGTGGCCATGCACCGGGCGGTAGAAGTCGGCTGCGCGGACGAGCTCGATCGCCTTGCCGATCGCGTCTTTCGAGATCAGCATGGCGCCGAGGAGCGCCGCCTCGGCGCCGAGGTCATGGGGCGCGACCTGCGTCTCGGCCATCACCAGGTCCTCGGCGGATCGGTGACGCGTGCGCCTGAGTCGCCGACCGCCGGCGGCAACGGTGAGTCGCTGGCCGGCACCCCGGTCACGTAGTCGGTCCACGGCTCGTCGGGACCGAAGAACGTCGAGCCGTGCTTGACCTTGTCCGGCGCTCGGCCACGTACGGCTGCGGCGTAGTGCTTGACCGCTCGCTCCAGCTCTACCGGGTCGGCGCCGCGGCGGCGCGTTGCCACATACGCCCTCAATGCGGCCTTTCGGCCCACCCTCCGCGGGTAGATGGGCCAGAGCGCGTCGAATGCATCTTCGAAGGGTCCCGATTCCTCGCGGTCAGCCGGCAGGCTGGCCAAGGCCGGAGCGATTCCGCCCGAATCACCATTCAGGTCCGGCGTGCGCGGAGATGGAGACTGGAGACTGGAGACGGAGACCGCGTGCGCGCGGACGCGAGGCCTATCGGCATGGGTATCGGCTACCCCATTCGGTACGGTATGCGATACCCCATCGGATACCCCATTTCCCAGGGCATTTAGATCGCCACCATTCGCCAGACGGTCGAAGACCGCCATGACGCCTTTTCTGATGGTGGCCGATGCGATCATGCCGAGCTGAAGGCGCGCCGATGCCAGTGTCTTCGGCGAGCGCGTGACGCCGTCATGGAGGATGAAGCTGCGGACCCAGAGCTCCTCGGTGGTCCGGTCGAAGATGACGAAGCCAGCGACCTCGAGCTCCTCGACGGCCGCCACCACATCCTCGGTCGTCTCGTCGCGGGCAAGGATTGCCCACCGCCCCGGCGTCCACGCCAGCACACCGCAGAGCGTGATCGTCGGCTGGCTGTAGAGCATCCAGTACGCCCGCTGAGCGTCCTTCGTGAGGGCCCGGAAGTCGTCGTCGCTCCAGATCGACACCTTCGTCCGAGACTCGGATCGCGCCATCAGCCCACGGCCTCACGCACAGCCAAGCGGCGACGCGCCGCCCAGCCAGCACAGCGGTCAGCGGGCTCTCCACTGGCCTTGTACGGCACGCCGGCGGTCTTCGGAGGTGCCCAGGTGCAGATCGCACCCGCGTCGTCACGAGGAGCCTCGACCACCATGCCGGTGATCGAATGCCTCCAGCGGACGACGTGACGCATGCCCTGGTGGCACCAGAACGGTGCCTCGTCATTGTGGGCGATCGCCTCGAGGTTCTCCCGGCGCTCGTCGTTCCACTCAGCCGAGTCAGGCCGATAGGCGCAGTCCTCGCACGGGCGCTCTCGCGTCCACGGCTCGAGCGTGACATCTATCTCCCGCTGCACCTTCGAGAAGGTCGCCTCCCAGCAGGTGCACCCCCCGGGCCCACGCATCGAGGCGCCCATGCAGCACCAGTTCATCGGGTTCAGGCCGTCAGCCTCGATCCGGACGATCTGGTCGTTCGACAGCGGTGCCGAGTTCCCGCAGATGGAGATCACGCCTGCGCCTCGAGCAACTCGCGAGCCTTGAGGATGCGGTCGAACCCCGACGCGTCCCCGCCGCTGTCTGGATGCAGATTCTTCGCCGCCTTCCGGAACAACGTCTCAACGGCGTCGGTATGACCCGGTCCGAAGACCAGGAGCGCCTCGACGTTCTCCTCGAAGTGCTGCTCGTCGTCGCCATAGCCAGCCAGCACCCGCGCCGCTTCATCGACGGTCATCTGCTGACCGATGGCGACTCCGGTGCCGAGCTCGGCATAGCCGGCGTACTGCTGGCCACGGTTGGCGATGCCGTAGCGCTCCACCTTGCGCAGCGCTTCGAGGCCGAGCGCTACGGCGCGCAGGTTGTGCTGCCAGCTGTCCGCACGCTCACCGTGCCATCCGGCCGAGAAGGCGTCACACGGGTACGTCAGGGTGCCGAAGTTGGCCGAGCGGAACGACACGATGACGCCCCGATAGTTGACCTTCGCGTCGGCCCGGAGCATCCCGTCCTGTCGGCCGTTGCGCTCGGAGGCGTCGACTTGGAGGATCGCTTCTTCGGCGCCGAGCAGTGCTAGCTCTCGATCCAGAACGTCGAGCGTGTCGGCGTAGGTCGCCTTGAAGGGAGACGATCTGCCGTTGTCGTTCGGCCAGCCTTCGGGCCATATTTTGATTGGCCGGAACGTGAGGCGCATCAGTGCTGCCACCACAAATCTTCCTCTAGTTGCCCAGGCGCCGGCGCACCCTCGGCACTTTGATTCGGATTAGCGGGCACCGCGCACCTTCGCTCGTTCGTGTTCCAAGGCGTCGGCCAGGAGGGTGATGATCTCGATATCGCTCAGGCCGCGACGCTCGCAAAGCCGCTCATGCGACTGGCCGAACCCCTGACGGTTGTATTCAGCGGTTGCGAGCCGGACCAGCTCGTCGGGCAGCGTCGGCTTTTGATCGCGCCTCCAGCGGTGGACCTGGATCGGCGCCCGCTTCTCGCCAGACTCGTCGCAGACGTGACCCGTGTACCAGCGGGCGTCCCGGCTCACTCTGGCAACTCCTGTGGGAGTAGATCGTGCAGCTCGTTGGCGAGCACAGCGAAGTCAGGGGCGTCATGGTGGGCCGCGATGAACACGGCGCAATCGACCATCGCGCTTTCCCGCACGAACAGCCGAAGCTCTTGCCGGGGTAGAGCACATCGACGGCATGGTGCTCGGGTTTCACTGCCGCCCTCAGTAGATCCAGGGCGTCGAGAAGGGCTGCCAGGTAGGTCGGGGCGTGAGCGACGAGGGCGGCATTCTCGGCCCGTGTCCACGTTGCCGACATGTTCCGAGTTGTCGCCCGGCTCGCCGTCGACCTCTTCGGGTCGTCCGATGCCGTAGTCCTCGCCGGTCGGGTCGGGCCAGAACTCCCACGGCCCCGGCGTTGCCGCTTCCAGCTCGGCCCAGATCTGGTCGATGGCCATCAGAACGCCCCCCACTCCGACGCCTCAGCGGGATCCGGAAGCTCCTCGACCGGCGCGCCGACACAAGCCTTCGCCTGTTCGACCATCCGATGCAGTTCCTCGCCCGTCGGCACGTCCGGCTCTCCCTCCACGCTTCTCTCGATCTCTCGCAACTTCGTCCTCACCGCATGGAGCCGTCGTGACAGCCCCAGCTCTTCCTTCCTCAACTTCACCGGATCGTCCGACAGCGATCTGGCCATGGCGGCGTTCAGACCGGATCCTTAGGACGGGCAGCGTCAGGCGCCACACCCCCCCCCTCGTCAGCAAGGGCAGCACCGACAGCGAGAGCGGCGTCGATGATCGGGCTGTCGAGGTGGCGCTCGCACGCCACGAGAGGCCAGCCCAGCACGCCACGTCGCCAGCACCACCACGATCCGACCTCGCATCGGCCGAGACGGAACCGGAGCGAATAGGCCGGCGTTGCGTACCGGTTGGGCCATAGCCTCACCACCCACCTCCTGGCAGATGGTGATCAGTCCGCTCGAAGCCGCCAGCGTCCCCGTTGCCAGTGGCGATCGACAACATCGTCAGCACAGCCTCGGCTGTATCGGGGTCGACGACGGCCAGCATCTTGATCAGGCCCGGTAGGACGTCGAAGTCTCTGGCCTTCAGCGCCGCGACGATGGCCTCCTGTAGCTCCTCGCTCGTGAAGTCCGACGCCTTTGATTCGGCCGGCATCACTCGTCATCCGTTTCGTGCACGCGCAGATAGTCGTTCGCCTGCACGACCAGGCCGAGTTGCCGGTGATACGACGAACCGGAATCGACCACCGGGTAGTAGTCGCAGCAATCGGGATCAGCACCGTCAGCGATCGAGATGATCAGTCGGAAGTCCTCGACGACCGGGAGGGTCGGCTCTGGGCCGCCGAGCTGAGCCAGGAAGTCTGGGATGCGCGCCTCGATCCACTCCGAGAGCTCGCCCCGCAGCTTCGCTCGGCGCTCCTTGATCTCTTCGCTCACAGCCCCGCCTTGACGTGCAGCCGCCAGATGTCACGCGCCTGCTCGCTCAGCGCGGCCCACGTCTTCTCGTGGGGCAACCGCTCGGACTCGTAGAGCGCCTGGGCCCGCACCTCGTCGCCGTCGACCTCGTGCAGCTCCTCGAGCTTCAGCTGACACTCGTTGCCGTCGAAGCGGTGCCAGCCGCTCTCGGTGAGCACGCCACGCCGCCAGCGCCAGCCGGCGCAATCAACCGCCCCGCAGGTGCAGCGCCGCCTCACGCCAGCCGCTCTTCTTCGACGTTGCTGATCGGCACGTAGACGTCACGACGCTCTGCCCGGACAGTCTGCTCGTAGATCTTCCACGGCACCCACTGGCGGTCGGCGTAGAAGCCCCACATGCGACGCTTCGGGCCATGCAGCACGATCGTCCAGGTCGGCGTGCGCGTGAGCTTGAAGATCGTGTGGCACTCATCGAGACGCATCGTTTTCAGCCGCGGGCGCTGCCTTCCTGCTCGCACGTTCGGCCGGCGAACCTCAGAGCGCCACTCCTCGTAGCCGCCCTTCAGGATCAGGCTTGCGAACCACCACGGGTGGTCGTGAAGGTCGAGGCCAGGGTCGGGTGCGTCCATCCGGTGCACGAAGACGCCGAAGAGACGGCACTCCCATCCCCAGCGATCGAGGAAGACCTTGTCGTCCGAACGGCGGCGGAGCTGCAGGCGAGTGCTCATTCTTCCCTCGCCAGCTCGAGGATGTCGTTGAATCGATCACAGATCAGATCGTCACGTAGGGGAAAGGCCGGCGTCTTCGCTGTGGCAAGTCCCGAACTGGCTGCATCGACGATGCGGTGAAACGCTCCGTTGGCGTCTTCGATCATCTCCTCGAGGTCAGCGAGATCGGACTTGACCTGAGCGATGTCCGTATCGACGGCGCCCAAGGCGGCGCGGGCATCCTCCGCGATATTGTCCCCATGCCAGCGCGCCGCTCAGTGGGTTGATCGCTTCCCTGCGGAGGGCGATCGCCTTCGACGCTCGCTCGACCATGGCTTCGTCGATCGTTGGCTGCGTCGTCACCGGGACCGCTTCCAATCCTGGGAGTCAGGGCACGTCTCGAAGTGAGAGGAATGGAGGTCATCGCGAGCGAGATGGGTGTGCACGAAGGACACGCTTCGACCGTCAGCCGACAGAGCGAACCGACCGCCGGCAGTTGGATCGGCGTCGATCGGCATCCGCTTGCCCTTCTCCGTCTCGACCCAGATGATCTCGGCCTCACACGATCGACAGGTCGACGTCTGCGGACGGTCCGAGGCCCGTGGCGCCGGCCCATGGAGACAGATTGTGCAGCTGGCCGGCGTGAGCCCATGGATGCACTCTTCGACGCTCACCACTGCCCCATGACCTTCTCGTAGAGCGCCTTCGCCCAGCGAGCGTCTTCGAGCGCCTCGTGGCGATGGAACGATGCCGGGTCGATCGCAGCCGCCGCGCTCAGCTCATTGCTGTTCCAGGGCGGCGCGACCTTGTACTTCCCGGCGACGAGTGCCTCGACGTCGACCAGGTGATAGTTCCAGCGCGGTATGACCCCGTTGGCCCGGAGCAGCTTGCGCAGGCGCTCCTCGTCGAAGGAAGGCACCGCACCGACGAGGTGAAGGTTCGCGGTCAGGTATTGGAACCATCGGCACCATTCAGCGGTGGGCTTGATCGCCCTCCCCTCGCCCGGGAAGTTCTCACGCCGGCTTTTCGAGTTGTGAGCGTCGAAGATGGCATTCGGGATGCTCACATTGCCGCCGTTGTCGGCCGACCACTTGCGCTCCCAATAGCCACCAACTTCGAGGGCAAAGGGATCGGCCTTCATCTCGTCGATCGGGAACTGCCAGACGTGCTCCCGACCAGAAGTGCTCCCATTGGGCGTGATCAGCGCCACCTCCCAGATTTCGTGCTGGTCAGGATCGAGGCCCGTTGTCTCGATGTCCACGAAGCAGACCGTCATGCCGCCATCCCCTCCGCCGGCGCCAGCTCCACGTCGATCGCCGGCCATTCCACGGCCTCGAGGTGCCCATGGATCCGCACCAGCACCGAGGGCCAACGCCCCCGCGTCGGCATGTCCCTTGGCACCAGCCGCACGGCCGAACACGCCACTCCGTAGAGCCACTCGTGATTCGCCACGCATCGGACCGAGGTTCCGGCGTGGCAGCGGCGCTCGAGCTCGCGCATCTTGGCGTAGCGGTGCTCGTCGGCGTGGCGTTTGCACCGACCGTCCGGGTCGTAGGGCGGTCGGATGCAGTGACGCACGGCGCACTCAGGGAGTGTCGGCCACGGCACGTGGCGCGTGGTCTGCTCCCCAGGCTCGACGTCTGGACCGAGCGGATCGGTGAGGCCCATCTACCTGATCCATCCAGCGTCTCGGAAGGCTTCGACGACTGTCCCCCACGCCTCGATCCAGGCTTTCGCGATGGTCTCGACGCTCTCGTTGACGAGCGCCGCCACTTCCTGCCACTGGATCGCCATGCGCTCGCCTTGTGTCAGCGTCGCCGGCCGGCGCTCAGCCCTCAGCAGCAGCAGTTCGATGGGCGACAGCTCGATCCGGGAACGGTGCAACACGACGAGCAAGCGGCTGCACAGGGCCAGCGACACGGCGAGGCCGATGAAACCGATGGCGACCGTCATGCCGGCACGAGCTCTCTGATCGCGCGCCTACACATGGGCCGGTCGGTTCCGTGCTCGTCGAGGGCGTCTTCCTTCGTCTGGCCGTAGCGGACCCTGACCCGATCGAGGCAGTGCGGGCAGCGCACGCGGCCCTTCGCGGTCGGCTCGTCGGCATCGGGGGGGGGTGCCACCGTCGCGGCCTTCTTCGCCTGTCGCGGCACCACCTCTTGGCTCCGTTCATCTGGGTCGGCGGAAGCACGCTGCTCCAGGAGGGCCTTGATCTCTCGCACAGCCCGCGAGGCTTCAGCGAACGCCAGCGCAGCGTCGCCCTTCACCCACAGCTCGATGGCTTTGCGGAGGGCCGTCTCGACGTGCGACGTACGGTGCTTCGGCGCCGGCTGCCTCCGCTCGCCCTTGCGGCGGTTCAGGCCGGACTCGAGGGCAAGGTGCTGCTCGTCCTTCGACAGCTTCGTCGAGCGCGACGGCGTCGACGAGCGCTACCTGGTCCCGGTGCACCATCTCCTGGATCTCGGGGATCAGCTTCGTAACGAGCGCCAGCTTGTTGCTCACCGTGAAGTCGGTGACGCCCGATGCCTCGGCGATCTCCATCTGGGTCATGCCGAGCTTGCTCAGCGCCAGGAAGGCCTCACCCTGCTCGATGTGGGTCATGTCCCGGCGGTGCAGGTTCTCGACCAACGACACGACGCGCTCGCCGCGTTCGCCGATGTTCCCCAGGATCACCGCCGGCACTGAAGTCAGGCCGGCGACCTTCGCCGCCGCCAGACGACGGGAGCCGCATGTGACATGGAACGTACCCTTCTTGCGCGGGTCCTCGTTGAGCACGAGCGGCTCGATGATGCCGACCTCGGCGATCGAGGCGGCCAGGCCGTCGATGTCGATCGCTTCGTGGCGGGGGTTGTACGGCGACGGCTTGATCTTGGCGATCGGGACCCGGGCGAGCTTCGTCAGGTCCATCAGACGCCTTCCTCAGCAGGGAAGAGCACCGGGACATCGATCCGGCCGAGCATGTCGATCGCCTTCTCAGTGCAGTCGAGCTCGTCGCGGAGGTGGTCAGCGTGCCGGCGCAGTGTCGCCGTCACGTCCTCGATGTCGATCCTTGACCGGCGCGTCGCCCCGCGCCGGGTCTTACCGCCTCCGTCTTTCACGCCGCCTCGACCTCACCTTCGCCGCCGTGGGCCTCGTCGAGGTGCTCCTGGCCGCGACGCCGCGCATCGCCCTTGTTCGTGTTGAAGCCGGAGATCCGGCCGCACTCCGAGCAGTCACGGAAGAACTTCACCGCGCTGGGCTTGCCGCCCTTCGTGATGGTGACGGTCACGCCAGCGGCGTCGTCCTCCGCACCGGCAGAATCCCCCGGTTCGGACGTATCGGGTTCCGCATCGCTCGCACTCGGCGACTGGCCCTGGGTAGGGTCCTCGTCATCGACCTCCGGCGCAGCAGACGGGGTAGCTGCATCCGTCGCCTGGGAGGAACGGGCCGCCGCAGCAGCGGTCTCCGTAGGGTCCGACTGTGCGTCGTCTTCCGACGTGGCGAAGTCGGCGACGATGTCCTCCAGCGTCCCGATGCCGTCGTCGGGCACAACGAGGCGCAGGAAGTCGAGCAGCCTGCGAGCATCGACGACGTTGCGGTTCATGCTCTCGTCGTCAGACGTCTCCATGACGTCGAGAGGCGTCCCGGTCATGGAGACGTCGAAGACGACCTGAGCCAACGCCCCGACGTAGGACTGCACGGCGAAGGCGGTCAGCGCCGTGGCCGCGTCGTCCTCCGACAGCACGCAGAGATCCTCGAGCGGATCGTCGGTGGTCCCGCTGAGCTCGAGCAGCTGGGCAGCCTTCTCGGCGGTGTGCCACGGGTCGTCGTCCCGGAAGAGCGCCACCGAAACGAACCCCAAGACCTGCTCCGGCGCTGCGCCAGTGGCCAGCGCCCGCTTGATCGTCGGCATGAGGGACTCGACGGCTTCCTGGTCCGGTCGGGGCCCGCTCGGCTCGACCTCACGGGCCCAGACGCCGCCGCTCTCCCGCGCTCCTGCGTCACCCGGCTCGGGTTCGGGCTTCGGATGCGCTTCGTGGTTCGAGCAGCCGTGGATCGTCGTGCCGTCATGCCGGACGAAGACGACGTGGCACGGCTCGCTCTCGTGCTCCTTCGCGTCGACGTGGCCGAGTGTCCCCCACTTGCCGTTCACCGTCACCACTGCGGACTCGGGCGTCGTCTCCGTGCCGTCGGGACCGGCCGACGTGAACGAGGCCTGGAACCAATCGTCGGGCGACTCGTCGATGACCGTGAAGCCGGCGTCCTCGGCTGCCTTCGTCGCTGCGGCCACCTTGCGCTCGGCCTCGACGCGGTACGCCGCGGAGCGAACGTCGAAGCTGTCCGGCACCTCGCCGTCGTCGCAGAGGCCTTTCACCGTTTTCGCCGGCAGCTTGGCGAGCTCGAGCGCGTCCTCCTGGGTCATCGTGCCGCCCGACACGGCTCCCTGGACGTGCGCCGGGCAGCTTGAGGAGGGACAGCAGCTTCGACACCTGGGGTTGGCTGATGCCGGCGACGTCGGCGATCTCCCGCTGCGACATGCCAGCGTCGCCCATCTGCTTGAAGCCGCGGGCGAGCTGGATCGGTCCGAGGCCCTCGCGCTGCTCGTTCTCGACGACGAAGATCGCCTGGCGCTGCGCCTCCTCGCTCGCCTTCACGATGCAGGGCAGCTCCTCGAGGTGGGCCACGCCGGCCGCGACGAATCGACGGCCGCCCGCCTTGATCCGGAAGCTGCCGTCCTCGAAGGGGTGGGGCTCGACAGAGAGCGGCACCTCGACGCCGGCCGTCTTCATCGAGATCGCCAGGGCGAGGATCTCCGGGTTGGACGGGTCGAGCTCGCCGGGATCGCGGATGTTGTCCTCGGCCGGGATCAGTGATTCGAGCGGAATCATCCGGAGCTCGCCGAGGTCGCCTTCGGTCGCCTGGGCTGGGGCGCCCTGCCGCGGAGCACGCTTCTTCGCTGCCCCTCTCGCCTTCGTTGCCGTTGTCGTCATGCGCTGGGTCCTTTCCTGATGACTGCGGGGTGTCGGCCAATCGAACGAATGAGGGAGCGCTCGTGGCGCCGATCGGCCAAGTCCTTCAGGACGGATCGCCATGGCGGCACGACGTACAGCTCGGTGAAGGCGCCGCAGGCGGCGACCGTCACGTAGATCACGAATCCACAGAGAGGCGCCCACCGCAATGACCCGACAGTGAAGGCGACATAGCCCAGGATGTAGAGCGTCGCTGCGGCGAGCGGAATGAGGAATCGGCGTCTCGCGCCGCGTCTCTCGTCCCCGTGCGGTCCGGGCTCCTCGCCGTTGACGATGCGCAGGTTGTCGAGCAGCGTGCTCGCCTGTCCGACGCTCATGTCCCAGCTCGACTCGATCGTCTCGTCGGCGAGGACGTTGCGGGTGTAGCGGAGCTTCTGATCGCGGGTGTACGAGGGGTCCATTTTGTGGAAGCCCGTCTGGACGGCCTTGACCATCGCCTTCGTGATCCTGAGCTCGCCGCCGGGCAAGTGCATCGAATGCTCCTGGGCCGCGGCACCGGGGTCGTCCGTCTTCGGTGGCGCGGCCTTGTTGGCCGCTGCGGCCTTTTTCGCTGGCGCCTTCTTCGCTGCGGCCTGGGCCTTCTGTGTCTTGGCCTTGGCCCGATCGATGGCGGCGTCACGCTCGTCGTCGGTGACCTCCGGACGCGGAGCTGTCTGACCTTCGTCCGCTTCAGCTTCGGCAGCCGGTCGCGGAGCGAGTCCCGTCGCCGGAATGGCCGGAGCAGCATTGGCCCGCTTGGGCTTGCCGGCATCACGATCGCCATCGACTGCGGCGAGCTGCTCGGCCACCGACGGAGTCGGAGAGTCCTCACGTGGGATTGGCCTGAGCCCGGAGGGAGCGTCGGCACCACCACGGAAATCCGACTCTCCCTCCGGGAGCGCAGCCGCGGATGGCGAGGCGAGTGCAGCCACCGGGGCCTTTCCGAGCGCGAGGGCGCCCATGTCGACCTCGAAGTCCAGGATGGGCACGGCGAACTTGAGCGTCTTACCGCCGCGCTTCACGACGCGCTCCTCGAGGCGCAGCGTTCCGGGCAGCACTGAGCGACCGAGCGACGACACGAGGATCTCTGCCATCTCGAACGAGCCGCCGAGCTCCGTCGAGGCGTAGTAACCCTTCGTATCGAGACGCCACAGGCCGATGCCGGGCAGCTGCGCCAACATGACCGAGAGGCGGGTGTGGATCTCGCACTCGCGGTTCTCTGGATTGCAGATGCAGGTCGAGCCCTCAGGCTCCATCACAGCGCCAGTGCAGCGTCGTTGGCAGCCGCCGGCGCTCCAGAGCTCGTACCACTGTGAGAACGACATGCGCTCGGGCGGCACGACGATCGGAATCTCCGACGCCGGCGTGTAGACCTCCCACTGCCCTTCGGTCGGAGCGTCTTCCCATGGATGCGGATCGCCGCCGTAAAGCTGGGCGACGCCGTCGATGGCGCGTCGATTGGGACTCGTGAAGCGGAAGGTCGATAGTTTCTTCGGGCGCGTCTTGCCGTTCGACGACGGAACCTGCTCACCGATGCGGATGCGGCCGGCCGGGGCGAGCGTTCGCTGGAGGTCGATGATCGGACTCACGCCGCCGACTCCTCGGCCGGGTGAATGAGGCGATCGCCGATCACCGACTTCGACGTCTCGAAGTGCCAGCGCGCCGCTTCCTGCACGTAGAGGAACGCTTCATGGATTCGCTCGTCGCAGCGCACCGGGTAGGCGTGGCAATGGTGCGGCGTGATGTGAATGACCAGGCCGCCCTCGACAGTGGGCACCGGGACGGCCAGCTCGCGCTCATCGTCGCCCATGAGGTAGTAGCGGCGACGGAACTGCTCGTGACGACGAGGGCGCCAGACGGCGGCCAGCTCGGCGTGGCGATAGGCGGCCAGCTGGAGCGCGACCTCAGGGTAGGGACCGGCCGGCTTCTCCGGGTCGTCCTCCTTGTCGGTCGACTTGTAGTCGATGATCACCGGCACGCCGCCGATGCGCATGAACCCGTCGCACGTGCCGGCATAGCCGAACCGCGGTGAGTACACGGTGACCTCGGCGGCCGTGTACTCAGGCTGCCACAAGTCGCACCACTCCTCGAAGCGATCGATGAAGGGTGCGACGTCGGCGTCGACCTGGGGACGCTCGCCTGTGATGGCGTAGGTCTCGCAGGCCTTGTGCACGGCCGTGCCGAGAGCGGTGGCCGATCGCTTCCCCTTCGGCTTGCGGAATTGCGCTCGACGAAGCCAGTCCCACACGGCGTCACGGCCCTCGTCCTCGAGTCGCTGCGGGAGGGACTTGATCGAGTTGATCGCTGCGTCTGCGGTCAGTCCGGCCGCCCACCACGTGAGAGCCGACTTGTCGAGGCAGCCGATGATCGTGGTGACGCTCCAGAACCGCACGTCCTCGATCGCAGGCTTCGGAACATCGACGGGCGATTCACGGATGACGTCGGACGCTGCGGTCACTTCGATCCCCGACGTTGGTTCTCACGACGACGCTCGTTGACGTAGGAGCGGTCCTGACGCCGTTGCTGGGCGAGCTGCTCCTGTCGAGCGAGTCGAGCGTTCAGACGCTTCTCGCGACGGTTGCGCCCGGGAAGGCCCTCGTGGGTGACGCGGGTGCGGTGGGCGACGTGGTTGGCAGTCATCGCCGCACCTTCGGGCGATGGCCGACGGCAACGGCCGCAGCGCTCACCCGCTTCTGCAGGCGCAGAAACCGCTCGACGTCGGCGCCGTATTCAGGCCACTCCGCTGCGAGCACCTCGGCCTGGTTGGCGGTGTTCTCGAAGACGTCAGCCGTCGTGCGCAATACGGCTTCGCGGTGGCCCTCGTCGCTTGGCTGGCGGAGATCGGTGACGCTCACCTCGGGGGCACCAGCTCGAGGATCGATCCGTCACGCCGAATGTGAAGATGCGGCGTGACGTCCGTGACCAGGCGCAGATCGAGCTCGTCGGCCAGGGCCAGCACGACGGCGCGTCGCTCGTCGATCGTCCCCAGGAGGGTGATCACCGTGCTCTCGGTGGCGACGGTCGTGCTCACCGTGCCGCTGGCGATCACGCGAGGGCGATTGCCGACGTAGACCTCGACGGCCGTCAGATGCGGCGCCATCAGGACCGGGCCTCAATCGCGGCGAGGCAGCCCTCACAGTCGACCGGACGCGTCGGCGTGTCGATGAGCCGCTCCGTGACGCCGCCGCAGAGGTAGCCGAAGAGCTCGCCATGGGTCGTGGCGATGGCGCGGTCGAAGGCGTGCACCGTGGTGCCATGCGCGGCAGCGACGGACCTGATGCTTCCGGAATCAGATCCCCTCCCGGCGCCCGGAGACGGTCCGGAGTCCGGTAGCGGCCGCCTCGACGCTGCGGGAGGTCGGGGGACCCTTGCAACGCCTTGACGACGGGCACCGGGAGAGGACAGGGCGGCGAGGGCGACGGTCACGATGCCCTCGCCTGCTCAAAGAGGTTGGATCCTTCAAGTCCCGCGAGAAGGTCGAGGACCATTGCGGACACGACGACGTCCTCGACGTCGAGCTGCTCGGCGAGCTGGAGAAGCCGCGTTCGTGCCTCGGCCCAACCTATCGACCCCGTGGACCACGCCACGAGGTCTATGGCCGGAGATCGAACGCACCGGACGTAGTCGAGCGTTTGTGCGGGCGATGAATGCCCGAGACGCTCCACGGCAACTGCCAGCCGCAGGACGCCCAGCCCGATCTCTGCCAGCTCCTGGGTGATCCCTTCTTCCATCACGCCGTCTCCGCGTCGGCTCGAAGCCAAGCGGCAAGGTCCTCGTCGAGTACCCGGACGCAGCGACCGATGTAGCGGGCCCGCAAGCGACGAGCCTTGATTTCCCCTCGGATGGTTGCCGCCGAAACACCGGCGTGGCGCGCCGCCTCGGGAACGGTGAGGACGCCAGGGAGCACCTGGACACTCATGCCGATTCCGCCACATTCGCAGGACCGATCCTCGGCACAGGCGGGAACAACTCGATGACATCACGATCGAGCTCGAACGCCAGGCGACCGCGGTGGAAGTCCTTCGGGAGAGCCTTGCCCATTTCCCACCGAGCGACGGTCCCCTGATTTACGTCGAGGCGATGCGCCAGCTCCTCTTGATCCAGACCCATGGCCATGCGCCGAAACCGGATCACGCGGCCGCAATTTCGTGCGTACTCGCCGAGCTGTTGGCGCTCCGTTGTCTGGGCCACGGATACGGATTATGCATATTCAGAATCCGAATGTCAATGGTGTAAGAACAATGACGTAGCTTGTATGCGCTAAATGCATATGATTCGATTGCAATGCCGGGGAGTCGCGGTTCAAGGTTGCGTGTGGTTACAACTCCGGATGCCGACTTCCCGTACCTGATCTCCTACGCACTCAATCTCCTCGAGGAAGAGGACGAGACTCAGCGCCAGCGCCACCTCGGAGCGATCCTTCGTGCCAGCCAGGCCACGATCTCACGATGGCAGCACGCTCGGCACCTGCCCCCTCAGCCGAGGTGGGCTTTCCTGGCCGATCGCCTCGGACTCTCCGTCGAAGAGCTCAGTGGGGCGATCGGGCGCACTGAGCTCACGCCCCCGGCCACGGCTGAATCCCGACTGGCCGAATGCCAGGAGGCTCTCAGGAAGGCGGAGACGGAAATCCGTCGGCTCCAGCGGCGACTCGGAGGCGAGCGCAAATGACGCCCAAACGCGCGCCGGCTGCGCGGTTTTGTTCGAGAGCGTGGCCTGCCATTGCCCGCAGCTCGTTCAGATCTTCGACCGATCCAGGGATCGGACCCGATCCGGCCTCCCCCGCCTGCCCCGTGACGCCCATTTCCACTGCCCCGCCCCTTCCTTCTTCAAGCCCCCTGAGCCGTTGGGACGGGCGGCCACCGCCCGTTGTCCCCAACGTATGGTCGTCATGTATCAAACAGCATCCGCGGGTCTGCCACAAGGAGCAACGGGCAGCCGCCGGTCACATTCCTGACGCCGACGCGTTGAATCGGCGTTGCGCTCATCGCGTCGTTTTCGGCCCGGCGACGCAGCGCCAGCGATGCGGCCCGAATCGGGCGCGCGTACGAATTCCGTACCGTCTTCGCGCCGCGTTCGCGCACGAGGTCGGTTCGCGGTTTGCGAATCCGCAGGTCGTGACGCTGAGCGATGCTCCAAGATGCCCGACGCTTGAACCTGGCTGTACGAGTGGAACCAGCCGGACTCCCCCACCTGAGGGGACGTCGCGGAGCTGAGTGGAACCTACTGTCGCTTTCATCATCCCGTTCTGGGGAACTGACCCGTATCGGGTTGGATCGTTTGACTATCTCCAATCGGTTTTGCAAGAGCGCTTCACTGCTGCCGACTGCATTGCGTATACGGGATACAGGGGCCTGAAGAATCGCTCTGCCGCACGCAACGCACTCGCCGCCGACCACAGCGGTGAAGTTCTCGTCATTCTCGATGCAGACACGGTCCCAGACCCGAACGCCCTCTTGGAATCAGTGCATCGTGTCTTGATGACCCGGACTTGGATGCTCCCCTACACGACCTACTACACCTTGACTGAAAATGGCAGCAAGGAGTTCATGGCTGACCCGCCCTGGAAGGCCGGGCACCCAGAAGACACCTATGACCATGAGTACGTGTTTCCTGGGCCAGATCCCGCCGAGAGGCCTCCCGCTGTTGCCGGTTGTGTGGTGGTGCATCGGGACGCCTTTCACCGGGTCCATGGGTATGACGAACGATTCGAAGGTTGGGGAGGTGAGGACCGGGCTTTTGCTCTGGCCTTGGAGACCTTGGTGGAGCACGAGACACGGCACCCAGCCTCGATACATCACCTTTGGCACCCGGCTCCCGAGGAGGGCCGATTTGCGAACCCCAATTGGGAACGCAACCGGGAACTGTTAAGCCGCTACGAGGACTGCCGAAACAGTCCAGCCCGAATGCATGCCTTGGTGAGCGAGCAGTAGCGAGCAGTAGTGCGTGAATTTGGGGGGACGCCGCGGCGCGCTATCGACCCCGGTGTGACCTCGGCCCGGGCCCCGAACGGGTGGCCGCAAAGGGACGACCCGAGACAATTGTCGCCCGGGTGCCCACTACCATTTCTTCGTGGCCACCCACCAACGACCCGCCGTTGTCGGCTCGCGCCCCAGGGCCGCACGCCGCGGCGACCCCGCCTGACGCCGTCGGCCGCGGTCCTCACCGCGGTCGCCGCGCTCTCGCTCGGGGCGAGCGCCACGCTCTGGTCCGCCGGCCCCGCCGGCGCCAAGGCCAAGACCACCACCACGAC
This sequence comes from uncultured Acidimicrobiaceae bacterium, assembly GCA_963769095.1. Classification (GTDB taxonomy): domain Bacteria; phylum Actinomycetota; class Acidimicrobiia; order Acidimicrobiales; family RAAP-2; genus Bog-473. The sequence continues at coordinate 39,650 of CAVYKO010000006.1, read as the reverse complement.
CGCCGCGCCCACCACGACGACGACCGCGGCCGCCGGGTCCAAGGCGTCGGCGGCGGACCGTTGGCTGCTCAAGGCCATCGGCGCCGAGGGCAAGATCGGCAGCGTCCGTATCGACGGCAAGATCAACCAGGGCAAGGGCGTGATCTACCTGGACCTGATCGTCAACGGTGACGGCGAGGGAGGCGGCACGTTCATCCAGAACGGCTACAACATCCAGCTCAACCGGATCGGCCCGCTCCTCTACTTCAACGCACCGAAGAAGTACTGGCAGAAGAACGCCACGGCGACGCAGGCCAAGACCTACGGCGGGAAATGGCTGGCGATCTCGGCCTTCGACGCCCGCTTCGTCTCCTTCGACCAGTTCCTCGACGCGGACGACCTCGTGTTCGGCGCCTTCGAGGGCCACACGGCGCCGCTCACCGTCAGCAAGCCCACGACGTATCAGGGCCACAAGGTCGTGATCGTGAAGGACACCGTGGTGAACAAGGGCAAGAAGTCCACCGGCTACATGTACATCGCCGCCAAGGGCCGCGCCGTGGTCTACAAGATCGTCAACGACACGCCCGGTAACAAGAGCACCATCGTGTTCTCCAACTACGGCAAGTCGGTGCCCCTGACCGTTCCGCCGAACGCCATCAACCTGACGTAGGCCGCCCGCCCGCCCGGGCGCTACTTGAACAGGTCGCCCAGCACCTTGGCCGTGCCCGCGGCCGCGGCACCGGTCTCCACCGGGTGCCCGCCCCGATCGGGCATGTACTCGCCGATGACGCCGGCCAGCACCGGCAGCGGCATGGACTGCAGCCAGATCCGGCCGGGTCCGGTCAGGACGGCGAAGTGGTGCCCGTCCGAGCCCATGTACCGGTTGGCCAGGCCGGGCACCTTCTGGACCGAGAACGTCACCGACGCCTGGAACAACCCCGCGTGGCCCGGATGCACCCGCATCGACTGGCCGGGCTGGAGGTCGTAGACGATCACCTCGCCCGAGAGGTCGACGAAGGCGCGCCCGGTGCCGGCGATCTTCTGCAGGATCAGGCCCTCGCCGCCGAAGATGCCGCCGCGGAACGACTGCTGGAAGCCCATGGTGAGCTCGATGCCCGGCGTCGCCGCCATGAAGCCGTGACGGTGCACCATGAACTCGTTGCCCGGCGCGACGTCGATCGGCAGGATGTGCCCGGGGACCTTCGACGCGAAGGCGACCGAGCCCGGACCACCCTGGGCCGTGAAGGTCGTCATCATCACCGACGCGCCGGACACGGCCCGCTTGACGGCGCCCATGATGCCCTTGCCGCCCATGCCGCCGCCGGTGTTCGTCTGCATCTGGATCGAGTCGGACATCCAGCTGAACTCGCCGGCCTCCGACACGACCGACTCCCCGTCGGCGAGCGACGAGCTCGAGGACCGGCATCGTGCTGCCGTGGATCGTCTCTTCCATGGTGACCCTCCCAACTCCTCGACGGTGACCGCCGTGACTGCCCGAGGTGCCGCTGCCGTCAAGCCGTCCAGTCGGGCAGCTCGACGTCTTCCGAGCGTACGTCCTCGTGCGGGCCGTGCGCTCCCCGGACCAGGCGCTCGGCGAGCGACACCTCGGTCAGGCCGAGCGCCATGCCGAACGCGCAGCCCAGCACGAAGTTGGAGAGGAAGACCAGGGCGAGCTGCTCGTGGGGGACCAACTCGGCCACGAAGACCAGGACCTCGTGCTCGACCGCCAGCGGGATCGCCACGAAGCAGAACACGAGGATGAAGTGGGGCCACACCAGCTTCACCGAGCGGCGCAGGGCTTCGAACACCCGGCAGCCGAGCAGGTTGATGAGGGGGCCGACCAGGGCGAACAGCGTGTCGATGATCAGACCCGGGAGGACGAAGAGGACGGCTGCGACGGCCCCGATGGTCAGGAGGATGACGTCGGCTGCGACGAGCCGCCACCACGGCAGGGTGCGCAGCACCTGGCCGACCGGCTCGGGTGCCTCGTTGCGCTCCACTGCGCCCACCATCCGCTCGAGCATGCCGCTGTAGAACACCAGGCCCAGGGTCGAGGCACCGAAGACGAACGCGAAGGCGACCGACTCCAGTCCGAGATGGTCCGCTGAGAGCTTGGTGAAGATCGTCCCCGAGATGGCATCGATGCCGAAGATGATCACCGCGGGCACCACCACGCGGGCCGGCTCCGCCTGCAGCGTCCGCCAGGCCATCGACAACAGCTCGAGCGGGTGGAGCTCGTGGCGCTCCGGACGGTCGCGGTCTCGGGTGACCGAACGCGTCATACCGGCAGGCGTCCGTCGCCCACGAAGTCGAAGAGCCGGCGGGCCGGGTCGAACGGTGCCGTCGTGCCGTCGAAGCGGTGGCAGCCGACGGTCATCACGGTGCCCTCGGGTGCCTCGAAGGCCACCTCGGTGAAGCCGGCGGCGGCGAAGTCGGCCCGGACCGCCGGCGTGGCGTCGGGAGGGCGGCGGTGACGGGTCCACACGACGTGGGCGCCAGGGAGGCAGAACGACGCCAACGCGTGGACCGTCGCCGTGATGTCCGCCCGGCTGATGTTGCCGAAGACCCCACACACCAGCACCAGGTCGGCCGGCACCGACTCGACGTAGCACCGCGACAGCGACGCGTCGCCCTCGACGATGCGCACCTCGCGCGCCGACGCCCGCGGCCTGCGCACGCGCCCGGGCGAAGGCGACGAGCGCCGGGTCGCGCTCGACGAGGAGGGCCGACACTTCGGCGCGCCGCGGGTGCCCGGCGAGCACGTCGATCACGTCACGACCTTGGCCCGCGCACACGCTGACGACCCGGATCGGGCCGGCATGGGCGGACGGGATCCGCGTCCAGCACGCTGGCGCACCATCTCCTGGACCGTGCGCAACCGCAGCGACAGGTTCGACGCCGGGTCCTCGTACGGGGCGTGCCACCTGACCCAGTGCGAGGGTTCCTCGGGCCCGCCGGCGGGAGGCCGGGCCGATCCGTCACGGTCCCCGGGCGCCATGGCGCCCCATCGTAGGGTGGGTCCCCGTGACGGCCCGATGCACGCAGGCGTGACCGTCCGTGATCAAGTACCTGGGCTCCAAGCGCCGGCTCGTCCCGGTCCTCAGCGCGCTCTGCCGCGGCGGCGGGCGCCCGCACGGCGCTCGACCTCTTCACGGGCACGACCCGCGTGGCCCAGGCCTTCAAGGCGCAGGGCGTGCACGTCACGGCCGTGGACAGCGCGCGGTACGCCCACGTCTTCGCCCAGACCTACGTCGAGGCGGACGCCGCCTCCACCGACGTGGGCGCGCTCAGGGCGGCGGTCACACGTCTCAATGCGCTCCCCGGCATCGAGGGCTACGTCACCGAGACCTTCAGCCGGCAGGCCCGCTTCTTCCAGCCGCCGAATGCGGCGCGGATCGACGCGGTGCGCGATGCCATCGAGGCCGAGTTCGCCGGGTCGTGGTTGCACCCGATGCTCCTCACGAGCCTGATCGAGGCGGCGGACCGGGTCGACTCGACGACGGGCGTGCAGATGGCCTACGTGAAGCAGTGGGCGCCGCGGTCGTTCAACCCGCTCGAGCTCCGGGTGCCCGAGCTGCTCGAGGGCCCGGGGCGCGCCGTCAAGGGTGACGCGGTCGAGCTGGCGCCCGCGCTGGGCCATTTCGACCTCGCGTATCTCGACCCGCCCTACAACCAGCATCGGTACTTCACGAACTACCACGTGTGGGAGACCCTGGTCGCCTGGGATGCGCCCGAGGCCTACGGCGTCGCCCGCAAGCGCCTCGACGCGCGGGACCCCTCGACCCGCTCGCCGTTCAACTCCAAGCGCACCATGGCGGACGCGCTGGCCTCGGTCGTCGCGTCGGTGGACTGCGACCTGCTCGCGCTCTCCTACAACGACGAGTCCTGGCTCACCCTCGACCAGCTCGAGGGCATGTGCGCGGCCGCCGGCCCGCACGGCGAGGCGCGTGCGGTCGCCACCTTGGCCTTCGACTCGGCCCGCTACGTCGGGGCCCGCATCGGGATCTTCGACCCTTCGGGGAACAAGGTCGGGCGCGTCGGCCACCTGTCCAACCAGGAGTTGCTGGTCATCGCGGGCGAGGCGGACCTCGTGCGCCACGTGGTCGAGGCCGTGCGATCCGGCGCGCCGGCGACCGCTCTGTCCGCCGGATCCCGCGCCGATCGGGACGCCGTCGGCGCGCCGATGGTGGATCGACTACAACAGGCAACGTGAGCAAGCACGATCACGGTGGCCACGGCGAGGGCCACCATGACGACGGCTCGTCGGGCGACACGGTCAAGCCCGGCGAGGGCTTCCCACGCCTCGAGGACTGCGACCTCTCGCTGCGCGTCTCCAAGGACGAGGAGAGCAAGCGCCTCGGCCGCGCCCAACGGCGCCTCTTGCACCTGCGGTTGATCAACGGAGGCCAGCTGAACGAGGGCAAGCTCGGCCCGCCGGTCTGCATCGTGTTCGAAGGCTGGGACGCGGCGGGCAAGGGCGGCGCCATCAAGCGGCTCGTCGAGCCGCTCGACCCCCGGCACGTGCACGTCGCTCCCTTCGCGGCGCCCACCCACGACGAGCTGCGCCACCACTTCCTCTGGCGGTTCTGGCCGCCGTTGCCCGGGTGGGGCGGGATGACGATCTTCGACCGCAGCTGGTACGGACGCGTGCTGGTCGAGCGGGTCGAGAACCTGGCGACCGACGTGCAGTGGCGCCGCGCCTACCAGGAGATCACCGACTTCGAGCACACGCTGGCCGAGGAGGGGATGATCGTCATCAAGCTCTGGATGCACATGTCGCACGAGGAGCAGCTGCGGCGCTTCATCCGCCGCCGCGACGACCCGCTCAAGTCCTGGAAGCTGACGGACGAGGACTGGCGCAACCGCGAGAAGCGGGCGGAGTACGACGCCGCGGTGTCGGACATGCTGCGCCTGACCCACGGGCCGTTGGCGCCGTGGGACGTGATCTCCTCGGAGAACAAGCGCCACGGACGAGTCCAGGTCATCGAGACCGTGATCGAGCGCATGGAGGCGGGCATGGCCCGCTGGGGCGTGCCGGTGCCCTCGAACGACGAAGACGAGGAGAAGACCGAGTTCGCCCTCGTCTTCGACGACGCCGAGTTCCAGCACGGGCCCGAGGGGCCCCCGAACGGTGCCGTCGACGCCGAGGAGCGTCTCCAGGCATGAGCCCGTCGGGACGCGCCGGCATCACGATCCCCTTCGAGGGGATCCCGCTGCACGCCCACCGCGAGTGGTTCGCCCGCCTGCGCGAGCTGGGCTACACCGACCTGTGGTCGGCCGAGGTCGACGGCGCGGACGGGTTCACGCCGCTCGCGCTGGCGGCGGCGTGGGAGCCCTCGCTCCACCTCGGCGTCGCCATCACGCCCGTCTACACCCGCGGGCCCGCGCTGTTGGCCCAGAGCCTGGCCGCGCTGGCCGACGCCAATCCCGGGCGGGTCGCCTGCGGGCTCGGCGCCTCCTCGGAGGTCATCGTGGCCAACTGGAACGGGCTGTCCTTCGACCGCCAGTACGCACGCGTCCGCGACACCGTGCGCTTCCTGCGCCTGGCCTTCAGCGGCGAGAAGATCACCGAGGACTTCGGGACCTTCGCCGTCAAGGGGTTCCGCCTGTCGCGCCTCCCCGAGCAGCTGCCGCCGATCTACCTGGCCGCGCTGCGTCCCGGGATGCTGCACCTGGCGGGACGCGAGGCCGACGGCGCCATCCTGAATTGGCTCAGCGCCACCGACGTCGCCACCTCGGTCGCCGAGGTCGAGAAGGCGGCCGAGGGCGCGGCGCGCGAGATCGTCGCCCGGATCTTCGTGATCGTGTGCGAGGACGCCAACGTGGCCCGGACCATCGGCCGGCGCATGATCACCGCCTACCTCAACGTGGAGGCCTACGCCGAGTTCCACCGCTGGCTGGGCCGGGGCCCCGCGCTCCAGCCCATGTGGGACGCCTGGGCCGCCGGCGACCGCAAGGGGGCGCTGGCGGCCATCCCCGACGAAGTGGTCGACGAGCTCGTCGTGCACGGCTCGGTCGACGAGTGCCGCGCCCACGTGCAGCGCTACGTCGACAACGGGGTCACGATTCCCGCCCCGATGGTCATCCCGATCGGGATCGAGCTGGCCGACGCCGTTGCGGGGCTCTCGCCTTCGGCCGCCTGACCGGGGGATCCCATGGCTGACATCGACTTTCGCACCACCTCGGTCGAGGAACTGGCGCGCTCGGTGCGCAGCAAGGAGGTCAGCGCCCGGGAGCTGACGGAGACGGCGCTGGCCCGGATCGACGCGCTCGATCCGACCTACAACGCGTTCGTCGCCGTGGACGCCGAGCGCGCCCTGGCCGAGGCGGACGGGGTCGACGAACGCATCGCGACGGGGCACGACCCCGGGCCGCTGGCCGGCATCCCGCTCGGCGTGAAGGACCTGCAGAACGCCATCGGGTACGTGACGACCTACGGCTCCGCCCTGCACGCCGACGACCCTCCGGCCAGCGTCGACGACCCCTTCGTGGCGCGGCTGCGGGCGGCCGGCTGCGTCGTGGTGGGCAAGACGAACACCCCCGAGTTCGGCTGGATGGGCAACACGACCAACACGCTCTTCGGCCCGTCGCGCAACCCGTGGGACACCAGCCGCGGGCCCGGTGGCTCGTCGGGCGGTGCGGCCGCCGCGCTCGCCGCCGGCATGGTGCCGCTCGCCACCGGGTCCGACGGTGGCGGCTCCATCCGCATCCCGTCGGCCTGCTGCGGGCTGTCGGGCATGAAGCCGAGCCTCGGCCGGGTGCCCGGGGGCGGGCCCAACCCTCCCGGCTGGCCCGGGCTCTCCACCAGCGGGCCGATGGCGCACCGCGTCGCCGACGTGGCCCGCGCGCTCGACGTCACCGTCGGGCCCGACCCGACCGACCTCCAGTCGCTCCCCCGCCCCGAGGCCTCGTGGCTGGCCGCGCTCGACGACCCGCACGTGCCGGTCCGGGTCATCTACGCGCCGACGCTCGGCTATGCGACGGTCGACGACGAGGTGGCCGCCGCCTGCGCGCACGCCGTCTCGGTGCTCGAGTCGCTGGGCGCCGAGGTCACGGTCCTCGACACGGTCTTCGACGCCGACCCGGGCGGTGACTTCATGACCTTCACCGCGGCGGCCACCCTGCGCACCTTGCGCCCCTTCCTGGGCCACCCCCGCTGGGACGAGGTCCATCCCGTGCTCCGCCACTTCGTCGACATCGCCCAGGAGACGACCGCCGAGCAGATCCTCCAGATCCTCGACCGCTTCCACCTGATGAACCTGCGGCTCGTCGAGCTCTTCCACGGGGCGCGCATCCTCGTCACCCCGACCTGCTCGGCCGTGGCCCCCTGGGCCGACGAGATCGAGAGCACGGTCAACGGCGAGCGGACGGTGAACTGGGTCCAGTTCACGTATCCCTTCAACATGACCAAGTCGCCCGCCGCCACCGTCCGGGCCGGCACTGAGCCGCGACGGGCTGCCGATCGGGGTCCAGATGGTCGGGCCCCAGCACGGCGACCTGGTGGTGCTCCGCACGGCCGCGGCCCTCGAGGCCGCCCTGGACCTCGATACGCTCGCGCCGTTGCCGGCCTGACCGCGGGCCCGCACCGGACACAAAGGAGCCCGACACGTGTCGATCGCCAGCCCCGCCAGCCGTGACGTCGTGCGCCTCGTCGGGGAGGACGACGCGCCCTGGGCCGACACGGGCATCGGCGTGCTCCTCAAGATCGTGCGCTTCGACGTGCAACGGGGCACCTGGGTCATCCTCAACCGCTTCCGCCCCGGCGTGCAGCTGCAGACCCACCGCCACACCGGCTCGGTGGACGCGTACACCTCGGCCGGACGCTGGCACTACCTGGAGTACGACTTCTACGTGACGGCCGGCTCGTACCTGTACGAGCCGGCCAACTCGGTGCACACGCTGCACGTGCCCGAAGACAACACGGAGGACACAGACGTGTGCTTCATCATCGAGGGGGCGCTGCTTGAACCTGGCGCCGGACGGCTCCGTCGAGTCGGTGTCGGACGGCCCGGGCACCCTCGAGGCCTACTACGCGTTGCTCGAGGCGCAGGGCGACCCGCGCCCCAACGGCATCATCGTCTGACGGGCCTCAGGTCCGGGGGCACGACGTGGAAGCCGACGCCAACGCGCTGCTCGACCCGTCGCTCTACGCCGAGGGCGACCCGTTCGCGTTGTACGCCGAGCTGCGGCGCGACGCGCCGGTGTGCTGGGTCGACCGGGCGGGCGGTGGCTTCTGGGCCGTGACGACCCATCCCGAGGTGTCGTCGATCGGCACCGATCCCGTCGGGTTCTGCTCCTCGCGGGGGATCCTGACCGACGAGATCGGCACGACCTACGACGACCCTCCCACGATGATGCACACCGACCCGCCCCGCCACACGCGGTACCGCCGGCTCGTGCAGCCCGGCTTCAAGCCGTCGATGGTGCGCCTCATGGAGGCCGGCGTGACCGACAAGGCCCGGGCGCTCATCGACACGATGCCGCGGGGTGAGCCGGTGGACATCGTGTCGACGCTGTCCATCCCGTTCCCGCTCCAGGTGATCTGCGAGCTGCTCGGCGTCGACGGGTCGCAGTGGCCCCGCTTCTTCGAGTGGTCGGAGGCCGTGATCCCCGGCGAGAGCGAGCGCACGGAGACCGAGCGCGCCGAGCTGCAGGCCGAGATGTGGGGGTACCTCGTGGGCGTGGCCGAGGAGCGGCGCGCCACCCCGGCCGAGGACCTGGTCTCCGTGCTGGCCATGGTGGGATCCGAGGAGGGCGCCGGCGCCGACCGCCTGAGCGAGGCGGAGCTCGCGATGTTCCTGATCCAATTGTTGGTGGCCGGGAACGAGACGACGCGCAACCTGATCTCGGCGGGCCTGGCCGCACTGGCCGCCCACCCCGAGCAGTGGGCCGCCCTGCGGGCCGACCCCGGGCTCATCCCGAATGCGGTCGAGGAGCTGCTGCGCTGGACGACGCCCGTGATCTCCTTCATGCGCACGGCGACCGCCGATTGCACCGTGCGCGGCCAGGCCGTCGCGGCGGGCGATCCGGTGCTTCTCGTCTACGCGTCGGCCAACCGTGACGAGTCGGTCTTCGGGCCCGACGCGGCCGAACTCCGCGTCGACCGCCACCCGAACCCTCACCTGAGCTTCGGCTTCGGACCCCATTTCTGCCTGGGGGCCGCGCTGGCCCGGCTGGAGGGCCGTGTCGTGCTCGGCGAGCTCGTCGAGCGCTTCGCGTCGGTCACGCCCGCCGGGCCGGTCGAACGGACGGCCAGCCCGGTGATCGCCGGCGTCCGCCGGGCGCCGCTCGTGTTCGCCTGAGGTCAGTCCCGGATCAACCGACCTGCTTCGCCCATCGCTTCGACCAGGCGTCGAGGGGAGCGAGGGCGTCGCGCAGGGCGCGCCCCAGGGGGGTGAGCGCATAGTCCTGACCTTGACGACAAATGAGGCCGGCCTCGGTCAGTTCCCGCAGTCGGTCGTACATCACGCTTGGCGAGAGGCCCTCACACCGCGAGAGGAGCGATCGGGCGCCAACGGGTTCGCCCTGGAGCTCCCACAACATGCGTAAGGCCCATCGACGCCCGAGGAGGTCGAGGGCCGCCATGATCGGCCGTCCTGTCCTCGAAGAGCGCGCTGGCTGTCCTGGTCTCGGGGTCGTCGATGGCATCGTGCGCTTTCTGCTTGTGTTTCGATTTCCGTTACGGTACCCTGCGTGGAGGTGTTACGAATTCCATAACACTAGCCACCGGCAAGGAGCGTCATGACCGTGACCTGCATCGCACCCAGTGCCGCACCATCCAGTCCGCAGGTGGTGAACCTTCCCCGCCGTGGCGTGATCGGCGTGCTGGCACGCAACCCGGAGGACCCGGATGCCATCGGACCTGAACTCGAGGATCGCTACGGCCGCGACTACGACCTCGCGATCTGGACGACGCCCGAGGAGGCGCTCGCTGCGTTGCACGACCGGCGCACGAACGACCCGCCGGTGGCGCTTCTTGTCGCCTGCCATTGCCGTGCTGACGACGGCCTCGACTTCCTGGGACAGGCCGGCTCCATCCATCCCCAGGCCAAGCGCGCCATCGTCATCCGGTGGGGTGACTTCGAGGCGCGTCGGCGAATTGTGGAGGCGCTCGTTCGAGGGGACCTCGACCGCTGGCTGTGGCGCCCTGAGCACCCCGCCGACGAGGAGTTCCACCTCGCCGTGACGGATCTCCTGGCCTCGTGGGCGTCGGGTCGTCAGGCGCTCACGGAAGCAGTGCAGATCATCGGCAATCGCGCGTCCCGACGCGCGCTCGAGCTGCGCGATCTGATGAGCCGTTTCAACGTGCCGTTCGGCTTCTACGACGGCGAGAGTGCTGCGGGACGGGCGTTGCTCAAGGACCGCGGGCTCGTCGACGCCAAGCTCCCGGTCTTGGTCTTCCGGTTCCGCTCTGATGCGCCCGCGTTCGAGGACCCATCCGACGAAGAGCTCGCTGACGCGTTCGGGGTGAACGACGCGGTCGAGCCCGACCGGCGCATCGACATCGCCATCATCGGTGGCGGCCCGGCCGGGCTCGCCGCCGCGGTGTACGGGGCCTCGGAAGGGCTCAACACGGTGGTGATCGAGCCACGGGCCTCGGGCGGACAGGCCGGATCCACGTCCCTCATCAGGAACTACCCGGGCTTCCCCGCCGGCATCAGCGGGGCACGCCTCGCGATGGCCATGTACCGCCAGGCCTGGGGGCTCGGGGCCCGTTTCCTGTTCATGCGCCGAGCGACGGGTCTCGACGCAACCGCGCGCGGTGAGCTGTGCATCGGGCTCTCGGACGGCACGTCCCTACGAGCCGCATCGGTCATTGTCGCCACCGGTGTCACCTACACCCGGCTCGAGGTCCCCGGGATCGACAAGCTTCTCGGCCGCGGCGTCTTCTACGGCCCCGCCGTGGCCGAAGCGCCATTCATGGCCGACCAGCCGGTGATGGTCGTCGGCGGTGGCAACTCGGCCGGACAGGCTGCCGTCCACCTCGCGAAATACGCCAGTGAGGTCACGCTGCTCGTCCGTGGGGCGGCGCTCGCCAAGAGCATGTCCGACTACCTCATCCGGGAGCTGCGGGCAACGGCGAACGTCACGATCCGCCACCACTGTGAGATCGTCGAGGCATTCGGGGGCACGCAACTCGAACACGTTGCGCTCCAGGACACGGCCAGCCGCGAGCGCGAGGTGCTCGATTGTCACGGGCTGTTCGTCCTGATCGGCGGGCGGCCCCATACCGACTGGCTGCCGGAGACGGTCCGCCGGGACGAGTGGGGAAGCATCCTTACCGGCCGCCTCGCCGGCGCCGACCCCTCCGCCACGAATGCCTCGAGCCTCCCCGGGCTCTATGTCGCCGGTGATGTCCGACGAGGAGCGACCGGACGCGTGGCTGCAGCCGTCGGCGACGGGGCGCCGCGCGATCACGCAGGTCTACGAGCATCTCGCTGCCACGAGGGCATGCGCCGCGTCCGTCAGCCAAGCCTCGAGAACGAAGGACTCCCTCGTGCACGCCGGCCACAACATCCCCTTGCCGGCCGGGGGGTCCGCGCCAAGCAACGGCTTTGGGGACGGCCTGAAATCGATGGCAGTAGTCTCCGGTCGTTCATCGAGAGTGACCTGAGGGACGGTCGTGGTGGTGCACTACCGCGAGGCGACGACGCAGGATGCGGACGCCATCGCGGCCCTCCATGCCGAGAGTTGGCGGCGTCACTACCGGGGTGCCTACCTCGACACCTATCTCGACGGGGACGTCATCGTCGAACGCCAAGAGGTCTGGCGACGACGACTGGAAGAACCTCGGGCGGACCAGTTCACGGTGATTGCCCATCGGGGCAATGAGATCGTTGGCTTCGCGCACACCATTCTCGACGAGGACCCGAAATGGGGATCACTGCTCGAGAATCTCCATGTCACGAGTGAGTCGAAGAGGAATGGCATCGGGTCACAGCTGCTCTCGGAGACGGCGCTGCGACTTCTTCGACTTCGGCCAGCAGGATCCCTCCATCTGTGGGTGCTCGATCAGAACACGGCGGCACAGGCCTTCTATGGCGCTCGAGGTGGTACTCGGGTCGAGACTCAGTTGCGCGGGCCGTTCCCGGGTGGTGGTCGGGCGCTCGGGCATTGCTACCACTGGCCAGATCCGAATCGTCTTATGGTCAGATCCGAAACGTAGGAGAGCAGCCGGACACCGGTGGGACACTGTTCGGAAACACGAGGAGAACAGATGGCGGCAACGCTGAAGGTGACGCATAAGGCGATCGGGGCAGAGGTGCGTCGCGGCCCGTACGACGTGGTGGTCGACGATGAGCGGGTTGGGTCGGTCGACATGAACGGCACGATCGAGATCCCTGTCGAGCCCGGACGCCATGGCCTACAGGTGCGCAACGGCCGAAAGTCGAGCGGCACGGAGACTTTCGACGCTGCCGACGGCGAGATCGTCGCCTTCCGATGCACCGGAAAGCGGTTCTTGCCGCTCTTTCTGGCCTCCTTCATCGTTCCCAGGCTGGCGCTGAAACTTGTTCGCGCGTGAGTCCAGTGGTGACCCTGCGCCCATCACCCTCGCCTGCCCGCGCCCGGACCCGAAACGACTCTTGCCCGTTACGCTTCGGTCATGGCATCGCTGTATGAATTCGCCGGTGGTGAAGAGGCACTGCACCGACTGGAGGACACCTTCTACGCCAGTGTCCTCAAGGACCCGCTGCTCCAGCCACTCTTTGGAGCGGGGCAGCCCCAGCATGTCGATCATCTGACCGCGTTTACGTCGGAATCCTTCGGTGGCCCGGACCGATTTACCCGCGAGCTCGGGTTTGCCCATCTGATCGATGTGCACCGCCACCTCCGGATCACCGAGGAGCAAAGGCAAAGGTTCGTCGAGTTGTACATGTCAGCGATGGATGCAGCGGACATGCCAAGTGACACGGAGTTTCGGGAGGCCGTCCGTTCCCATGTGGAGTTCGGCTCTCACGTCGCCATGCAGAACTCGAATGCGGTCACCGATGACGATCTTCATCCCTTGCGAGAGGTTCCTCGCTGGACCTGGTCGGGTGACGACTGAGATCGGACAACCCGTCCTCCGGCAGGACAGCTAGAGGTCGAAGGCCGCCCGCAGCTCTTCGACGACGGCCCTGATGTTGGCGACCTCGCCCCGCAGGGCGTCGACGTCGTTGCGGAGGGATGCCACCTCGTCGCTGAGGGGGACCGGGCGGTCGTGTGCACCGGCATCGATGGCAGCCGTTCCCGAGTCGGAAGTGTCGCCCGGTTCGGTTGGCGCGCCGGTGAGGAGTTGCACCCAGCGTTCCTCTTTCTGGCCCGGGCGACGCGCCAGGCGGCGCACCAGCGGGTCGGGGCCGTCGCCCAACCGCCCGAGCTCCGCTTCGAGCTGCTCGAGGTTGGCGAAATCGGCCATCCGCTCCGTGCGGGCCCGCAGTTCGCCCGCGGTCTGCGGACCTCGGAGCATGAGGACAGCCAGGATGGAGAGGCTCGGGGAGTCCAGAGCGAGACGTTCGTCGAGCACCTGGCGGTATCGGGTGGCCGACGCCCCTTTCGAAGGGTGGACGAAGCGAAGCAGGCCAGCCTCTTTCAGCGAGGACAGCGCCAACTCGACAGTCGCCTCGTCGTAGGCGACCACTGGGTCACGGTTGGACGACTGGTTGCACGCCAGGACCAAGGCATTCAGCGTGAGTGGGTAGTGCTGGGGCGTCGTCAGCTGCTTCTCCGCCAGGCTGCCGATCACCCGTCCCTCGACTGGATTCGAATTCCACGACGGGGCGAGCCTATTTCAGTCGGTTACGACACGTTGCGCCAGTGGTGAGCAATGTCGCACCGCCATGCATCGTCGGCACTCGGGAGCAACACGATACGGGTGATGGTCCGCTGACCATCATCAATGTCGCCATAGAGCAGGTCAACGGTGAGGCGACCGCGGGTATCGAGAGCTTGCTGTACTGCCGTGTAGCTCGCGCTTGAAGGGTCGCGGAGTGCAGCTTGCCAGAAGCCGGCCTCGCCGGACGCGATGTAGAGGTCGCGCTGCTGTTGGGTGAACGTGGCCGGATCGGGAGCCTGACCGCCGCGGCGGTGCCGGGCCGGCCCGAGCGGGTCGGTGTGCACGCGGTCGGCTTGCTCGGGGTCCAGCCGGTAGCCCTGCAGTTGGGCGAGGCCGCTGCCGGCGTTGCGCAATGGGATCGCCAGGTAGATGACGTCCTCCTCGTGAAGAAATATCGCCTGAGTGGAAGAGCAGTCCAACACTCGTCCATCAGCGAACTGGATCTCCTGTACTGGGTCGTCGCGGCGGGCGGCGACCAGCAACGGCCGCTGTCCCGCAAGCAACGCACGTTCGGCGATCCGGGCCGAACGGTTGGAAAACCGGATCGATACGAAGGTCGCTCCCGCGAGGACGAGGGTTCCCAAGGTGGTACCCCACTCGGCCCAGTCGGTCATGCGCTCCGTCCCGGAGCGTCGAAGTGTTTCTCCCCCTCCCCGAGAGTCGTGACCACGAGAGGGCGGGCAGAGATGGGCACGATGCCTTCCGTCGCCTGGGATCCAAATGCGATCGCGGAGGATTCCAAGCGCAACCATCCGGGCACGCCCCGACGGGTCCAACGGGGCCCAGACCGCAGCTGCATATACACGTCATACCAGGAGGACCGATGACCAGAGACGAAATTTCAAGACGTTCACGCCGCCTGCCATGACCCTCTCGTCTCGTACCTCACGGCGGCCGATCACCACCGCGCCACGGATGCGTGGCCGTGCGTTACCGACGACACCCAGATTGTCGCTCGCGGTCCCCAATTGAACTGGTCGCGAGGAGATCAGCTGCTTCCTGGCCGAACGCCAGGCCGGCACCACACGCCAATCCACAATTCCCCGTGACGCCCCGAGGTGGCTCGGTGTACCGTCACATCATGCCGAGCGCTCCGATGCAGTCTCGATGGGAACGATTCAAGTTGTGGCTCGCGAGGCGCATCTCCAACAGAAAATACTGACCAGCTCGCGGGGTGCGTCCTCGAGGGCGCCGCAAACTGCAGAGGGGGAAGACGTGGCAAGCCAGCAAGAGCAGCAAGCGATGGCTGACCTCTTCACTCAGCACATGGACGCGGAGATGGCCGGGGACCTGGAATCGACCCTTGCCACCATGACGGACGAACCCCATCTGGTCAACGTGCCCACAATGATCGGGGGAGCCGGCCGAGAAGAGGTCCGGTCCTTCTATGCCGACCGCCTGATCGGGAAGTTCTTTCCACCCGACGTCGAATTCACCGAGGTGTCGCGGACAATCGGTGACGGACGGCTCGTTGACGAGTTGGTCATCTCCTTCACCCACACCCAAGAGATCGAGTGGATGCTCCCGGGCGTTGCCCCAACGGGCCGAGCGATCTCGGTCGCTTTCGTGGTCGTGGTCGGGGTGGAAGGAGAGAAGATCGATTACGAGCACATCTATTGGGACCAGGCGACCGTGCTCGTCCAGCTCGGACTGCTGGAGCCTGGGAGCCTCCCGGTGGCCGGCGCCGACGCCGCGGCCAAGGTCCTGGACCCGACCATCCCTGGTCCCCACGACTGAGCTCGGGCCAACAGCACTTTTGCGCCGCGGCGGTTCGGTAATGCCACTTTGTTGACGACGCCAGCCCCTAGGCTCGACGCATGGCCCAGGGCGATGTGCCAACGTCAAGAGGCGGCCCTTTTCAGCGGCGTCGTGAGAAGCATCAGCTCGAGCGGCTCGCCAAGGAATCTGAAAGGGAGAGAACCCCGATGATGACCTCGGCGCACGTCAGGGTCATCGAGGATCAGACCGACCAAGGAACCCAGGATCTCGAGGACCACGAGCCCGAGTCACCCGCTGCTGACGACGCTCGGCCCGTTCGAGCCGGCTTTCACGTGCGGGCCGTCCCCATCGACGAGCCGCTCGGAGAATGAGCCAGACGCCAACCCCGGCAGCCGATCGTCTCCTCAACGAGCCGATTACTCGCCTCGCAACACCTGCGACTGTGCAATGTCCCGAAGTCGAGATTGAGCGAGAAGCCAATCGCTCGATCGCTTTTCTCGACCTTGTTGCACTACATGGTGCACCCCTGTAGGGCTCTCCGTACGCGCGCCACATCGTCGGCACACCGCGATTCGGCCGTTGGTTTCGGGTGCATGGTGTTCGTCGAGTTGCGCAGCAAACTGCAGGGATTCGGGAGAGGTCACGGCGAGGAACGCGCCGATTCTGGGTCGAGACGAGGGACCCGGGGAGCCCACTGCACGGTAATCCCGTCGTGCCGCATCATCGCCATGAAGCCCGTGATGGAGATGAAGATGGCTATGGCGGTGAGTCCGTAGGTCACCAACGAGCGCTCGAGCACGAAGGATCGCAGCGACGACGACACCAGCAACCAGAAGACGAGCCCCGCGTTGAGCATCAGGACGCTCGCCCACAGAACCGAGATCCGAATGAAGAATCGACGGACCAATGGTCGCTTCATGATCGCGGGGTCCATCGGGCAGAAGTCGTGGGCAAAGCGCTGCGTGAAGGGCCGACCGACGGCGGCGGAGACGAGAAGCGCGACGGAGATCGCGACCGTGCCGGCCGTCGGTTGCGCAAAGTAGAGAAAGGCGCTCCCGGTGACGAAGGCAACGACCGTCCGCAGGCTGATGAGGATGGTGCCGAACAGCAACAACATCGACACCCGCTCGCCCTTCCAGAGGCGCCGACCCAGCGCCAGATAGGACCAGGCGAGCGCCGCGATGAGTGCGCCGCGAAAACCCGTGAGGACGAGGAGCAGATAGAAGACGAGCAGAGGACCCACGACGCCCTCGAGCACGACGGGGAGTGCGTGGCGAAGGGCTTTGCGTGGCCGTGGCAACAAGAGCAGTGAACCTTGTCGGCCGTCGCTGTGGCCCGTCGGGTGAAGGCGAAGCAGGTGCCAGGGCTCGTCGGTCCCGGCCTTCGATTTGGATCCCACAGTGTGGCCACTCTTGCCGCCGTAAGCGACGGCGCTTCACCCGAGTTGAGGTGCCACAACGCTACATCCCTCTTGGTGATCCGCCCTCTTCACCCGCCTCGACCTCCCCGTTCGTACCAGCGACGGGTCGTTGGCCTGTCTTTGCCGAGCCGCTTATGGCATCGTCACCAGCGGGATGGCCGGTGCGCCCCCGCCCGCCACTCCGGCTGCATGCCCATGGGTCCGCACGACGGGTTGGCCTGCCGCCTCCATGTCCCCGAGGACGTACTCGAGCAGTGCCGTCCCGTGGGGCGAGGCCACCACCACGTCGTGGCTCAACGCGGTGGCGTTGCGCAGACACTGCAGGCGCAGAACGTCACCGGCCGCCCGGTTGTTGGGAAAGATCCCCGAATAGGACAGCTTGAGCTTCTCGAGCGATTCGCTCACCTGCGCCGACTCGGGCTGGTCGAGCGGAAGGTCCACGTAGAGGGCGTCGATGCCCTCCGAGAACAGGCGGGAGCGCTCCCCTTCGATCTGGCCCACCAGGTCCTCACCCGCCTGGCTCACGGTTACCACCGCCACGTTGTCGCCGGCCCTGATCTCGACGTGGAGCTGCGAGATCGGGGGCAGATCGGTTCGGACCGGGGCCTCGGCGAGGTCGGCCCGGAAGTCGCAGATCTCGATCGTGTCCCGCACGATCTCCCGGTGACGGCCCGGCACATACAACGTCCGTCGTTGGCCCGGCCGCACGCGGAGGAAGAACAGGGCGGCCGACTGCCGGCCGGCACTCGGTGCGGACACGCTGTTGTCGACCGATTCGGGGATGAAGCCGAGCAGGAACCCGGTCTCGTGGCCGCCGAGGTCGAGGAGGGCCTGTTGGCTGTAGGGATGGGCGGCGGTGGCTTCGCTGTACATTCCGACGAGGCCGCGCGCCGTCACCCACTCGATCAGGTACCGCTTGACCGCGGTGAAGATGTGCTGCCCACGGGCCGCCGGCAGCGTGAGCGCTTGGCCCGCGTGACCGACGAGGTCAGCCGGCGCAGCGAGCGACAGGCCGGAATGGCACAGCAACTCGCCGTCGGATGTCTCGGCGATGGCCGAGATCAGGAGGCCGGCCGAGATCCGCCGCGCCACTTCATCGGCGTCGTAGGCCCACTGAACGGGATACGTCTCTCCGTACACGGCTCGGACAGCATCCCCGAGGCGGGCCGATTCGGCGGCGGCGAGCAGGCGCACTTCGATGTCGCCGACCCAGACCGGATCCGGCGTGAGTGGTGCACCGGCCCGAGCCATGACGTCATCGTAGGCAGGGCCGCCGCCGGCGTTACCAGGCGAGTTCGCCCTCGCCCTCCTGGAACGTACCGGTTGGCCCATCCGTTCCGATGGTCGCCATGCGCACGATGACCTCGGCACCCTTCTCCACCGGCTGGCCGGCCCCACTGAACGGTGTGAGGTCCGTCGCCGTGAAGCCGGGCTCGACCGCATTGAATTTGATCCCCGGAAACGCCTTTGCGTACTGCACGGTGATCATCGAGACGGCCGCCTTGCTCGAGCCATAGACAATGCTCGGGAAGTGGAATTGGCGACGCTCGGGATTCGTCACGGCCCAGAACGAGCCGAGGGCGCTCGAGACGTTGACCACCACCGGGTTCTCGGACTGCTCCAGCAGCGGAACCGCGGCCTGGGTCACCCGGATGAGACCGATGGCATTGGTATCGAAGACCTCCAGTGCGACCGGGCCCGTGGCATCGGCCACCGTGCTGATGCCGGCGTTGTTCACGAGGACGTCCAGCTGACCCTCGCGTGCGGCGATGACGTCCACTGCGGCCGCGACCGACGCGTCGTCAGTGACGTCGAGCTGCACGAACTGGCCGCCGAGCGCCGCTGCCGCCGCTTGTCCACGCTCGGCGTGCCGCGCGCCGACGTAGACGGTGTGTCCGCGCTCGATCAACTGCCGGGCCGTCTCGTAGCCGAGACCCTTGTTGGCTCCGGAGATGAGCGTCACGGTCATTTCCCGCTGCTCCACGCATCGTGGTCGGCCTGTCGGGTCCTCCAGCGGCGGGTCACAGAGCGACCGTAGCGGGATGCCCCCGTGCACCGGGCCGGCGCGTGCGCCACGCTGCGAACCCGTCCGGATCAGGCCGGCACCAGGGCCTCGCCCCCGCAGATCTCGGGAACACCGTCCTCGGCCGACTCGCCCGGAGCCGCTAGGGCAGCTTCTCGCTCCCCGCCCGGCAGGAGTGTGAACGCGGCCACCGCACCCACCACCGCTACTCCGGCGCCGGCCACACACGCCACCAGCAGGCCGCTGTGGAACGCGTTGAACACGATCGAGTCGAGCGCCGGCCGCACGGCGTACGGGGCGTGGTTGATCACGGTCAGCGCCGCCGCGACGGACTGGTGGGACTCGGCCTTGGGACCGGCCGGGATGGGCAGCGGCCGGAAGGCACTCACGATCTTCGGCGCGTAGGACGAGGCGAAGATCGACCCGAAGACCGCGACCCCGAGCGTCCCGCCGAGCTCACGCGTCGTGTTGTTCACGCCCGCGGCCGCGCCGAGCTGTTCGTCGGGCACCGACCCCATCACGGCCTCGGCCGTGGGCGCCGTGATGGACGAGAGCCCGAGGGCGAGCAACACCATTGCCACGATGATCGGCCCGTAGTAGGCCGTCGTGGCCTCCGAGTTGAACGCCGCCACCAGCAGGCCGCCCCCCATGAAGAGGAGACCCACGGACACCACGGCTCGAGTGCCCACCTTGAGGGCGACGACCGCCGCGATCGGGGTGCAGACCGCCGCCACGATGGCGAAGGGCAGGGTGTGCACGCCGGCCGAGAGCGTCGAGTACCCCTTGACGAACTGGAAGTACTGGGTGATGAGGAAGATGAAGCCGAACAGCGCAGAAGAAGGCGACCGAGATCGAGACCGCACCGCCGGTGAAGCGCGGGACGAGAAACACCCGGACGTCGAGCAGCGGTCCCTCCGTGTGGCAGCTCGACGCACCGTGAAGACGGTGAGGAGCACGGCGGCGGCGGCGAAGCAGGCCAGCGTCCCGGGGGCGGCCCAGCCCCACTGCGGTCCCTCAATAATGGCGAGCACCAGCGAAGTCACCCCCGCCGTCGACAGCACGACGCCGCGCCCGTCGAAGCGATGCTGCGCGCACCCGTGGGCAGCCGCGGGATCAAGAGCTGCGCCGCCGATCAGGGTGATCACCACGATCGGGATGTTCACGAGGAAGATCGAGCCGTACCAGAAGTGCTCGAGCAGCGCGCCGCCGACGATCGGGCCGAAGGCGACGGCGATGCCCGAGGTGGCGCCCCAGATGCCGAGCGCCTTCTGGCGCTCGGCGTGATCCGGGAAGATGCTCGTCAGGATGGCCAGGCTGGCCGGGAAGATGAAGGCCGCCGCCACGCCCATCAGCGCCCGGGTCGTGATCAGCGTGCCCGTCGAGTGCGCCGCTGCGGCCGCGGCGGCCGAGAAGAGGCCGAAGAAGATCGAGGCCGACCTGCATCGTGCCCTTGCGGCCGAAGCGATCCCCGATGCCGCCGCCGGCCAGCAGCAGCCCGGCGAAGGCGAGGCTGTAGGCGTCGACGATCCATTGCAGCGAGGAGATCGAGGCGCCCAGGCTGCGGTTGAGGGTCGGCAGGGCGACGTTGACGATCGAGGTTGTCGACCACTACCAGGAAGACGCTGAGGCACAGCACCGCCAGGATCAGCCAGCGTCGGTCGTGACGGGTGGCGCGCTCGGCCGCACCGTTGGCGGCCGGCCGGCCCGTCAACGTCTCGAGGGTGGTTCCGAGGGTCATGCTCGGCTCCTTCCGGCACTGGGAGTTGTAGTACGCTGTGCTATTGTTATAACACGGTGTTCTTCAGTAAGGTACGGATGTGACAAAAAAGCTTCGGACCAGGACGCCCAGTGCCGGCATGGAGGCCGCGCTGCCTCGAGGCGGCGGCCGAGATCTTCGAGACCGAAGGCCCCGATGCGCTATCGGTCCGACGGATCGCCGCCGCGGCCGGGGTCGCACCCATGGGCGTCTACAACCACTTCGAGTCGAAGTACGGGCATCATCGAGGCGCTCTTCATCCAGGGCTTCGACCGGCTCCGCCGACGCCCTCGCCGGGATCGCCGACGTCCAGCGATCCCTACGAGGCGATGCGCGAGGGCGGCCGTCGTTACCGCGCCCTCGCACTGGAACAACCGATGGTGTACCAGCTGATGTTCCTGCAGGTCGTGCCCGGGGTTCGAGCCCAGTGACCATGCCCTGGAGATCGCCGCCCGTGCGTTCGACAGCCCTCGTCGCCGCGGTCCAGCGCGCCATGGGCGCGGGCGTGCATCGCGGAAGCCCCGCCGACGCGAGACGGCCCAGATCATCTGGTCCAATGTCCACGGCTGGGTCTCTCTCGAGCTGGGCATTGGGCTTCGTCGAGGACCAGGCGGCACGGGTTCGACCGCAGTCTGCTCGTCCTGCGTCTTAGCGGGACTCCGCCCGGGCGCCCACGCGTCGGGGCCGGCCACTCCGAGCGGAGCGTCGGCCCGACGACGCTCGACGCTCCAAGGGCGGGGAGGCCGGCAGAGAACCTCCGCTACCGGGGGTCGGGCCGGTCCAGGTTCCAGTGCCGGGCGGTCGACGGATACCACCGCACGCGTCCCGTCCACCCGCACCGCGATCATGCCGAAGCGCGTGACCGTGCGCTGGCCGCCCTCGTGGTCGCCGTAGAGAAGGTCGAGCGTGAAGGGCTCTGCGTCCAGCACGGTGCCGCGCAGCCATTGGTAGTCGTGGTCGTCGTGGTCGCGGATGGCGGCCTGCCAGAAGCCGAAGTCGCCGGGAGCGATGAACAGGTCGCGCGTACTGCATCCGGAATGCCTCGGGGTCCGCGTGCGGCACCGTGGCGTCCTGCGCCCCGGCTATCAGGCTCCAGCCCATCGGCACCGCCAGCCCGGATCCCACGTTGCGCAGCGAGACCGCCAGGTACAGGTTCTCGTCGGCGAGCTCGACGCTGCCCTGGCTTCCCTCGACCCGGGCCCAGTGGTCGTCCATCCAGCGGATCTTCTGCATGGGGTCGTTGAGGCGCGAGGTCACCAGGACCGGGCCGCAGATTGGCCCGGAAGGCGGCCTCGGACACCCGGGCGGCACGATTGGCCGAACGCACCGCGGCAAACGTCGCGATGGCGAGCACGAGCGTGCCGACCGCGGTGGCCAGCGTCGCGACCGTCGACCAATTCAACTCGGCGAGCACGACGGGAAGACTACGGCTGCGGAGCCGGCCGTCGCGCTGGCAGACTCGCCCCATGCTCGCCCACGTCTCCATCCAGTGCGCCGACTTCGACCGCAGCGCCGCGTTCTACGACACGGTCCTTGCGCCCCTGGGCGGAACCAGGGTCATGGAGGTGGGTGACGATGCCATCGGCTACGGCATCCCGCCGGCGGCCACCTTCTGGATCGGGCGCCAACACACGGGCGACGGCTTCCGGGAGACCCATTTCGCGTTTGTGGCCCCCGACCGCGCCGCGGTGCGGGCGTTCGTCGAGGCGGCGCGCGCCTACGGCACCGAGGTGCTGCACGAGCCCAAGGTCTGGCCCGAATACCACGCCACCTACTACGGCGGGTTCGTGCGCGACCCCGACGGCAACAACGTGGAGGCGGTGAGCCTCTCCCCCGACTGAGGACAGCGGCGACCGCGCCGCCGGGTGCCGCCGGCTCAGCCCGGCATCTGCCCCTCGACGCTGAACCACTCGACCCGCGACGGCGGCGGTGCGCTCGCCTCGGCCAGGGCGGCGCCCAGGCGCCCGCTCATGAACGCCTCCTGCTTGGCCTGGGACTCCCAGACCTCGAAGACCACGAGGCCGCCGTCCTTGCTCGCCCCGACGTGGCTCACGAGGCCGTCCGGCCAGTCACCGGTGCCGTCTTGGGGTGAGATCCCGAGGATCTCATTCACGCGGTGGTAGAGCGCAGGATCGCCAGGGAACTCGAGGATGATCGCTTCCGCCATGTCGGTGCCTCCTTCTCCGGATCGTCCGGATCGCTGCCGCTGCATTCTGCACCCCTGGACGGACCGGCGCCGTTGCCAACCACGACGCCGGGCGACGGCGTCACGGTACGCCCGCACCCTGACACCGGGCTGAGAAGATTGCGCGCTCAGCCGTAGAGCGATACGAAGGAGTGCAGCACGGTCGAGCACACCGCGTTCTGGACCGCCGGCAGCGTGCACGTCGCGAGATACGCGCTCGACTTCCCCCCGCCCGGCGCGTACAGCACGACGCCGTTCGCCGGGTTGATACCGCCCGAGGGTGAGCCGGTGCCGGCGGTGCCCGGCGGATCGAAGAAGGCGACGTCGTTGGCCGACCTGGGGAACAGCGTCTCCGCCGCGGGGGGCGCTGCGCAGCCCTGGCCGAGGGCGCTCCGGGTGGCCGCGGCCGCCGCCGCGATGACGGGACAGGCGAGCGACGCGCCCTGCACGGTGCTGGCGCCGGTCTGGTAGCCCTCGATCGCCTCGGCCGCTGACGACGACGCCAGGTGGTTCGACCCCCGCACGACCTCCCCGCCCGGCCGGCTGCAGCAGGAGCCCGCCGCTGCCGTCGGCCCCGTAGGCGGCCTTGCAGATCCAGCCCCGCGGCCCGAGCATCTGCAACAATGCGGCCGGTCGCTGTAGACGGCGAGATACGACGCCTGGTCCTTCGGCACGCTCACCGTCTCGGTCGCCGGCAGCGTCTTGGCGGCAGGCGGGGTGCCCAGGGCCACCGTCGTCGTGCAGGCGATGACGGACAGGGAGACGGACACCGCCGGCGCTGAGGTGCTCGTCGTCGTCGGACTCGGCGCGGCTCGAGGTCGACGTGGACGTCGACCCGGTGCTCGATGTGGTCGAGCCCGACGAGGCCGACCGGCCGGGCGACGAGCCGCAGCCGGCCGACACGAGCGCCAGCACCAACGCCCCCGAAACCCCCAGGATCGCCCTCACCCACCGGAGGCGCCGCCTCCGTGTTCCGTCCACCTGTGCCATTCGTGCCCCACCCGCCTCCGCCGTCGCCCCGAGCCGGGCGCGCAACCTAGGCGTCGACCGTCAGGCTCTGCAAGAGGTCGGCGAAGCGCTGCTGCGCCTCGGCCCGCCGCGTCGGGATGTGCTCGGAGGGCACCTCGCGCGGCGAATACCGCTTCAACACCTGGCGGGCCACGGTCTGGCGGTGCACCTCGTCCGGCCCGTCGTACAGCCGGGCCGCCCGCGCCGCCCGGTACATGTGCTCCAGCGGCAGGTCGCACGAGAAGCCCAGCGACCCGTGCACCTGGATCGCCCGATCGATCACGTCGTAGAGCACCTTCGCCCCGAAGTACTTGATCATCGCGATCTCGACCCGCGCCGCCTGCGCGCCCTCGGTGTCCATCTTCCAGGCCGCCTGCAGCGTCATGAGCCGGGCCGCCTGCATCTCGGCCATCGAGTCGGCGATCCAGTTCTGGATCGTCTGCTTCTCCGCCAGCGTCGACCCGTGCGTGTAACGCGACACCGCCCGCTCGCACAGCATGTCGAAGGCACGGCGGGACTGGCCGAGCCAACGCATGCAGTGGTGGATGCGCCCGGGCCCGAGCCGCTTCTGCGCCAGCGCGAACCCCGAGCCCTCACGCCCGATCAGGTTGCCTGCCGGCACCCGCACGTCCGTGTACACGATCTCGGCGTGGTTGCCGAAGCGACCGAACGGCGTTTCGGGATCCTCCATCGTCGCGACGTCGCGCACGATGTCCACCCCCGGTGTCGTCGACCGGCACGATGATCATCGACGACCCTTGATACGGGTGCACGTCGGGGTTCGTCACCGCCATCACGATGAGGAAGTCCGCCACCGACCCGTTCGAGGTGAACCACTTGTGGCCGTTGATGACCCACTCGTCGCCGTCGCGCACGGCCGACGTCGACAGCAAGGTCGGGTCCGACCCGGCCGTGTTCGGCTCGGTCATGGAGAACGCGGAGCGCAACTCGCCGTCCAGCAGTGGCTGTAACCACTGCGCCCGCATCGCCTCGTCGCCCGTCTCCTCGATCCCGATCGCCAGCAGCTCCGCGTTCCCCGAGTCGGGCGCGTTGTTGCCGAACACCACCGGACCGAGTGCCGACTGCCCGAGGATCTCGTGCATCAGGCCGAGCTTCACCTGCCCGAAGCCCATGCCACCGAGCGCCGGCGGCAGGTGCGCCGCCCACAGCCCCTCGGCCTTCACCCGCTCCTGCAGGGGCCGGATCACCTCGCGCACCTGGTCGTAGGTCAGGTCCAAGGTCTCGAGCGGGAACACCTCCTCGCGCAGGAACTCGCGCATCCACGCGAGCTTCTCCTCGAACTCGGGTTCGGTCGAGAAATCCCAGGCCATCGGTGCTCCTTCCCCCTGCCGACCACGTCGGTTCGGCTGTCGGGGATCCCCACCCTGCCACTACCGTGGGCGCCGTGACCACCACGCCTGTCGACTTCCGCCCGGTCGCGTCCGCGACCCGGCCTCTGGACAACCAGCCGCCCCCGCCCCAGGTCGCCCTCAGCGCGGCGGACAGGGCCGTGATCGCCGGGGCCGAGAAGGCCCTCCTCGACGAACGGCGCCTGCTCACCGGCGACGAGCTGGCGGCGCTGGCCGTGCTGCCCGACGGCGCCGTCATGAACCTGGCCGCCCTGGCGCACCAGGTCCGCCTCGCCTGGTGCGGTCCCGAGGTCGAGATCGAGGGGATCCTGTCGGCCAAGACCGGGGGCTGCCCCGAGGACTGCCACTTCTGCTCGCAGTCGTCGCGCTTCGACACGCCGGTCAAGGCCACGCCCTTCCTCGACCCCGACGAGGTCCTCGCCGCCGCCCGCGAGACCGCGGACCTCGGCGCCTCGGAGTTCTGCATCGTCCTCGCGGTGCGGGGGCCCGACGAGCGCACGCTGCAGCGCATCCTCGACCTCGTCCCGCTGATCCACGACGAGACCGGGCTGAACGTGGCGGTGAGCGCCGGCATTCTGACCGAGGACCAGGCGCGTCGCCTCGCCGAGGGCGGCGTCCACCGCTACAACCACAATGTCGAGACGGCGGAGTCCTTCTTCCCGTCCATCGTGACGACGCACACCTGGGAAGAGCGGGCCGACACGTGCCGCCTGGTCAAGGCGTACGGCATGGAGCTGTGCTGCGGCGCGCTGCTCAACATGGGCGAGAGCGTCGCTCAGCGCGTCGAGCTGCTGACCCAGCTCCAGGAGCTTGACCCGACCGAGGTCCCCCTCAACTTCCTGAACCCACGCCCGGGCACGCCGCTCGGCGACCGACCCGTTCTCGGCGCCTGGGAGGCCATCCGCTGGATCGCGCTGTTCCGGCTGGCGCTGCCGTCGGTGATCCTCCGCTACGCGGGCGGCCGCGAGGTCACGCTGCGCGACCTCCAGGCCATCGGCATGACGGCTGGCATCAATGCGCTGATCGTCGGCAACTACCTGACGACACTCGGCCGCTCGGCCGGCGAGGACCTGCAGATGCTCGACGACCTGCGCATGCCGATCGGCGCCCTGAGCGCCGCCATCTGAGGGCTCGTCCCCACCGGTCGCTCCGATTTCATGTCCGTGACGACTCATTGCACGGGCTGCGGGAAGCCGCTCACCGCCTGCGCGGGATGCGGGCGGGAGTTCGACCCGCCTCGCTTCTGCCCCGAATGCGGTCGCCGCATGACGGTGGCCGTCGTCCCGACGGGTTGGGTGGCGCGCTGCCGCGACCACGAGGAGATTCGCTCCCGCTGAGTGGTCGCCGACCTCATGGTCATGTGGCGTGCTGGCCGCCCTCTTGTTCGGAGACACTGTGCAGCGCTTGGAGGTCACCACCGACGAAGACCAGCGCTAATGCCGCCGCGATCAGAGAATCTCGTCTTCCGATCGACCGCAGCGCGGCCAGACTGACGACCACGTCGATCGCATCGCTCGCCAAAGTGGCCTTCACCCAACGAAGAGCATCGGAGTGATCATTTGATCGCGCCGCCGACACCGTACCCAGACCCAAGCACGAGGTCCCGTATGCCGATCGTCCTCATCAAAAGGAGGGCGGTACCCGTCGGCGATTCGGTTCCGGCGAGGCGCATGGGAGCGCCGGGTGCGACCATGAGGGCGATACCCACCGATGTGCGGAGCCATCCCATCGTCGCTGTTCGGATCGGCAACACCTCCAGAGCCTAGCGAGGCGATTTCGACGACCCCATGTGCCGAACGGGACCGTTTTAAGGGCGCTCGGCGACCACCCGGACCGTCTCACCATTGGGTGTTCCGATTTAGGCTTCCCACCATGCCAGCTCATGACGTCACGATGAACCTGTCCCACCCGATCACGGTGAAAAACGTGGACGTGGAGTTCGAGGTTCGCTCTGACGGCGAGTTGATGGGGAAGGTCCAGATCAGCCGAGGCGGTATCGACTGGACACCGTTCAAGTCTCATGCGCGCACGGCGACCTGGGAGCAGTTCTCGGCTTGGATGGAGGGCACCGCCTAGAGCGGCGTCGCACCACCACGATCCCCGCCGACGCGTTTGCCGGCTCTGCGCGCACCTCCGGCTCGACGACGCGGACCACGCATATCGTATGGCCATGGACGAGCACTATGGCTACGCAATCGACAAGCGATACCTGCCGGTCTTGTTGCCCTTTGTGCTTCGCCCCAGCAGGGACGGTGTCACGTTGACGGATGACGGCCGTCTCGCAGCAACCTTCGGCTTCTTCAAGATCGCAACGCCGCTTTCAAACGTTACCGGTGCGCACATCACCCGGAACTACCGCTGGTGGACGTCATGTGGAGTTCGAATGTCCCGCGTCGACGACGGGTTGACCTTTGGGACGAATCACGACGGAGGGTGTGTGCATTCATTTCGCGGAGAAGGTGCCTTCGCCATTGCGAAGAAGCGGACACTCAGCACTCACCGTGACCGTCGCCGACCTGGAGGGGCTGACAACGGCCTTGGGCGGGCGCACGGGAGAGCAAGAAGCAACCTGAATCGAACGTCCTGTCCGCGAACGCCGCTACATTGAGGCCTTCACCACGACGAGAGGATCCCGATGTCGCCGATCTCCGGGCCTGAGCATCTCAGCGGCCATCATCGAGACACCCTGCTACAGATCTTTCAGGAAAAGACGAACCACAACGTTGAATGGCACGATGTCATGTCATTGCTCGAGGCGATCGGATCCATCGAACAACAGCACGACGACATGTTTCTGTTCCGTCTCGGCCACGAGACCGAGGTTCTGCGGCGCCCGAGCACCAAGGACATCGACGGACAACAACTCGTCGACCTGCGCCGAATTTTGACCAGTGCCGGCTACGACACCCTGGCCAAGGAGCTCGAAGACAAGGGCAAAGAAGTCTGAGCCCCGCGACTCCCGCTCCTCCCGTTTAGCGGCGCTGCACCATGGCCAAGCTCATCTACGTGGCGAACACGTCACTCGACGGTTACACCGAGGACCCGGAAGGTGGCATCAATTGGGGTACCCCTGATGAGGAGTACTTCAGTTTCATCAACGACCTTGAGCGCACGGTCGGTACGTATCTCTACGGACGCCGGATGTACGAGTCGATGATCTATTGGGAGACCGCACCGACGGCCGACCAGCCGCCCTGGATCGTGGAGTTCTCCAACATTTGGCGAGCGGCCGACAAGATCGTTTTCTCGAAGACGCTCGCTTCGGTGTCGAGCGACAGGACGGCCCTTGAACGGGAGTTCGACGTCGAGGCCATTCGGCGGACGAAGGCGGCAAAACCCGCGACCTCACGGTGGGAGGAGCCGATCTGGCCGCCCAAGCGTTCGGGGCGGACTTGGTGGACGAGTGCCACTTGTTCTTCTGGCCAATCGTGCTGGGAGGTGGCAAGCGCGCCCTTCCCACCGACAACCGTCTCGACCTTCAACTGCTCAATGAACGACACACCAGCGGTGGCGTCGCCCACCTTCACTACCGCATCATCCGGTGAGGACTTTCCGCCTGGAACAGCCCGATCGGTCACGGGGGTTGGGGGGTGTGACGTGAGTTTCCGTCAGAGGTCTGGGACTACTGATCCGCACCATCGACGGCCGGATGCCATTCCCCATCCCAATCTTCGACGCCCAGGACCCAGAGTTGTCGGTGTGCGATGCGCCATCCCTCGGGAAGGCGCACTACTGAGTCGTGGTAGTAACCCCATAACCGAGGAGTGCCCCCGTCAGACCGCTGATGCCAGGCGTACACGGACGTGCGTACCGATGCACGATCTTCGTCCTCAAACGTCACCAAGACATTCGCATTGTGGTGGCTGGTGGCAGCAAATCCCGCTTCGGGACGCGCGAACATCTGCCGGAGCCCGGCCCGAGAATGCACAGGAGCGAAAGCCGGTCCGTAGTCGACCACGCAATCATCGGTGAAGAGCTCGACCACATCGTCATAGAGCCTGTGGTCGACGCAATAGGAATAGCGGTGAACGAGATCGACGATCTGGTCCTTGTCGAGGAGCCGCTGAAGGGCGGCGGCGGAACTACTCTCCATCAGTCTCCCGGATTCCGCGGGATCTGGCTTCAGACGGCCGTTATCTCCAGGTCCTGGCGGAAGTGGTGGAACGGCGAGCCCGGTCGGTAGTCCTGGGGCACGTCATCGATGCTCTCGTAGTCGGCGACATCAAAGATGTTCGACGAACGGATGTCCTCTTCGACGGCGACTCCGCACAGCCGCATTTCGGTCGCCGTGTCGAAACAGTGGACCAGGCCCACGACCTCGTCACGCAACTCGACGTAGCGCTCTCGCGAAATGCGGCCGAGGAGGGTGTACTCGCAGTCGCTGGGCGATACCCCGACGCGTCGGGCGATCATCGTGTGATGGCGGCCGTCGTCGATGCAGTACAGCGTGTAATCGTCGGCCTCCAAACATTCTCGGATGCGGTCGTGTCGCTCGTGCGCCGGCAGGAGGTGCCACTGAATGTGCCGGCGCTCCTTCATGGCCCACAACGGGGCGGGTGGGATGGTGTGCTCCGGTTCGTCCTCATCGAGAGGGGTCGAGACGTCGTGCCCGACCAACGGCTCAGGGACGACGGCCTCGTCGGACTCGGTAATGATGTCGCCCGGCTTAGGGGGGCCGGACGAGGCGGGGACGGCCCGTCCCCACTCGTGGTCCTGCTCCCCCTGCTCCCCGTCACCCTGACCCGTCATCTGTCTCCTCCCGTGCTCCCCGCTCGGCTCTCGGCTCGGCATTGGACCCTATCGGTTGGCCGTTGCACCAGCTTGTAGATTCGCCTCACTCCGATCGGAGGTGGTGCAATGTTTGGTCGTCAAAAGCATGAGGCCGACGAGGACGAGGGCGTTGCGGTCGATGTCTCCCTCGAACTGGACCTCAGCACCGTGGAGCAGTCGGTTGCGGCTTATCTGAAGGATCCTTCGATTGCGTTGCGTCAGGACCTGCTCGCGGTGCTCGAGCGCCTCGACGAGCAAATCGCCCGGAGCGACGCCTACCAGAACAGCGCCATCGGCTCGGCCGCGTTCGGCTACTCGGGGAAGGGCTCCGTGATTGGAGAGACAAGCAGCGCCTCTCCGGCCGAGCAGATACCCGAATCGATCTTTCGAGCCCAAACGGCCTTGATCAAAGCGGCAAAACGTGAAGTCACGGCGCCGACGCCCGACACCTTGGCCGACCTCTGCGCGGCGAACCAGGCCATGTCAGAGGTGCGGAGCACCCAAACTCCATAAGGGACAGCGGGTCGCACCGCGCCAACTGCGGCACCCACCCGTCCTACCCGTTCTGCGAACGCAGGCGACCCGAAGGAACGAGCGACGTACGGACCTGCTGGGCCAGCTCCGCCTCGTCTCCGGGCGTGACGAACGCCGACAGCCGGTCTCGTTCACGGAGCCAGGCCAAGTTGCGTCGATGGAGGTCCACCGACAACTCGAAGCGGTTCAGCACCACGACGAACGGCAGCGAGACGGTACCGAGTGCGTCGGCCGTCGATCGCACCGCGTTGATGGTGCCCAGGCCGGCGTCCGCCACCAGCACCACGACGTCGGGCGCCAGCCCCTGGACGAGCGAGCGGCAGTCGCCGTCGTCGGCGATCGGAGAACGCAGACCCCCCGCCGTCTCGACCAACCCCACCTCGACCGGCTCATCGGGCCACCGCAGCTCGCCGAGCAGGTCGGCCACCGTGAAGGGCGGTCGCCCGAGGACCTCGGCGGCCATCGGGGGCGCCAACGCCGCCTCGTACCAGCGGTGCGGCGGGCAGACCGCCTCGGGCGTCTCTCCGCTCGCCGCACCGAGCACGGTGGCGTCGTACCCCGCCGGGTCGTCCGACGGGGCGAACGACTGCGCCGGCTTGCGCGCGGCGACGCTGGTCCCGCCCTCGCGCAGCGATCGAAGGAGGCGGGCGGCGACCCATGTCTTGCCGACCTCGGTGCCCGTTCCGACGACGGCCACGACCCGGCCCGGGCGGGCCACTAGCGCGCCGTGCTCGCGGCGACGGCCGGGAGCGCCAGGGCCGCGAGCGCGTCGGTCAGCCGGCCCACGTCCTCGTCGCGATGCGCCGCGGACAGCGTGACGCGCAGGCGGCTCGTGCCGGCGGGCACGGTGGGTGGACGGATGGCCGGGACCCAGAGCCCGTCGCCGAGCAGGGTGGCCGACGCGTCGACGGCCACCTGCTCGGATCCCAGGATCACGGGAACGATCGGGCTCGGATGAGCGGGCGGGGCGACCCCCGCGTCGGACAGGCGCTGCACCAACGAGGCCAGGCGCGTCACGAGCGTGTCGCCCGCGCTCGAGCGCAGGACGCGCAGCGCCGCCAGCGCCGCGGCGGCGTCGGCGGGGGGCAGCGCGGTCGAGAAGATGTACGGGCGGGCCCGATTGACCAACAGATCGACCACGTCACGGGAGGCCGCCACGAATCCGCCGAGTGCGCCCAGGGTCTTCGACAACGTGCCGACCCGGACGACGACAGAACGCGCTGCTTCTGGGCCGGCGGACGCGTCGAGATGCGGTCCGAGCACGGCGTGCGCCTCGTCGACAACGAGCAGCGCGTCGTGTCTGGCGCACATGGCCACGAGGTCGCGGAGCGGCGCGACGTCGCCGTCCATGGAGAACACGGAGTCCGTCACCACGAGGGCGGGCGCATCGGTCGGTCCCCCGGCCGAACGCAGCAGGTCCTCGAGCTGGTCGAGGTCGCGGTGGCGGTAGACCGTCACCTGCGAGCGGGAGAGCCGGCAGCCGTCGATGATGCTGGCGTGGTTGAGCTCGTCGGAGAAGACGCGCACGCCCGGGCCACCGAGGACGCTGAGCACGCCGAGGTTGGCGGCGAACCCGCTGGGAAAGCACACGGCGGCTTCGGTCCCCTTCCATTCGGCCAACTCCCGTTCGAGCTCGGCATGGACCGGGCGGGACCCCGTCACCAGGCGCGACGCTCCTGCCCCGGTCCCCCAGCGCTCCAGCGCGGCGTGCGCCGCCGCCACGACGTCGGGATGGGCGCTCAGCCCGAGGTAGTCGTTGGAGGCGAACGAGACGACGTCCACGCCTTCGAGCGCGCCGACCGGACCCAAAGCGTCGAACTCGCGCGGCGCACGCCAGCGCCCCTCCTCGACCACCTGCGCCAGTTGCGAGCGGATGCGGTCGGGCCAGTTCTGCGAGCTCACTGCGGCCGCGCCACGTCATCGAGCGCTTCCGCCAACGCGTCCACCATGCGGACGACCTCGTCTGCGGTGATGGTGAGCGGCGGCATCAGCACCACGACGTCGCCCAGGGGCCGCAGCAGCACGCCCCGATCCACGGCGCCGGCACAGACGCGCCGACCCCAGCGCAGCCCCTCCTCGGGCGGCGCCAGTTCCACGCCGACCATCAGCCCGCGCTGACGGACCTCGCGCACCGCCGCATGCGTGGTGACCCGTTGCGCCAAGAGCTCCGCCAGCTGGGCGGCGCGGGCCCGGACGTGGGCGAGGACGTCGCGGGACTCGATCAGGCGCAGGTGCTCGAGCGCGACGGCGGCGGCCAAGGCATTCCCGCCGTAGGAGTGCCCGTGATAGAGGGTCAGTGGGCTGAGGTCGGCGCCCAGGAACGCGTCGAAGACGCGGCCCGACGCCACGGTGGCCGACATCGGCAGGTAACCGCCCGTGATGCCCTTGCCGAGACAGAGGAGATCGGGGCGCAGGCCGCACTGCTCCGACGCGAACAGGGTGCCCGTCCGCCCGAAGCCGGTCGCCACCTCGTCGCAGACGAGCAGCACGCCGGCGTCGCGGCATGCCGCGCCGACCCGTTGCACGTCCTCGGGCTCGGCCACCAGCATTCCCGCCGCACCCTGGACGAGCGGCTCGAGGACGACTGCTGCCAGCCGGCCGGCGTGGGCGGCGATGGCCGCACAGGCCTTGTCGGCCCAACCGGGATCGGCGTAGCCGGGCGTGCGCACGACGGGAAAGCACAGCGGCCCGAACACCGCGCTGAACACGCCGCCGTCGCCCAACGACAGCGACCCGATCGTGTCGCCGTGGTACGCGTCACCCAGCGCGAGGAACTGCGTGCGGCCCTCGACGCCGCGGTTGACCCAGTACTGGAAGGCGATCTTCAGCGCCTGCTCGACCGCCACGGCACCGTCGGCCGCAAACAGGAAGTGGGGCTCGTCCAGCGGCACGACCGCGGCGAGAGCCTCCGCCAGCTCGACCACCACGGTGTTGCCGTTTCCGAGCATGGTCGAGTGCGCCACCTTGCCCGCCTGCGCGGCCAGGGCGGCGTCGAGCTCGGGGACCCGGTGGCCCAGCGTGTTGACCCACAACGAGGAGATGGCATCGAGATAGCGCCGCCCGCCGGCATCGATCAGCTCGCGGCCCTCGGCCCGCTCGATCACGAGGGGCGCGTTGTCGGCGTAGGTGGCCATCTGGGTGAAGCCGTGCCAGACCACTGCGGCGTCCCGTGCGACCCAGCCAGGCGTGGGATCTGAGTTGGTGCTGCTCACGCCCCGATTCTGGACTCCCCCGGGGCGGTCGGGCCAATGGGCGTCCTGCGCGAAAATGGGTCATGGACCTGATCGGCGTCGTCGACACGATGTTTGCCCGCTACGACATGGGCGGGGAGGCGCTCGACGAGCTGGCCCAGTGCCCCGGCTACGGCACGACCTTCACCACCGTCCGCCGCACCGTGCCGGGGTTCAAGGACCTCGCCGTCGCGGCCAAGAAGCTGATCGAGGAGGACGGCTGCCGGATCGTCGTGGCCCTCGGCATGCCGGGCAAGGAGAAGGTCGACAAGGTGTGCGCCCACGAGGCCTCGACGGGGATCATGATGGCGCAGCTCATGACGAACACGCCCATCCTCGAGGTGTTCGTCCACGAGGACGAGTCGGACGACCCGGCCACGCTGGCCTCGGTGTTCAAGAACCGGTCGCGGGACCACGCCCGCAACGCCTACCTCATGGTCTACGAGCCCGAGCAGCTGACGGCGCGGGCGGGCCAGGGCATCCGCCAGGGATTCGCCCACGCCGGGCCGCTCGACCTCTGAGCCCGGTCACGGCGGGCCGGCCGGGCGCGACGCGCTCGGCGCATGTGTGTCGGGCCCGACCCCTCAGCCGGCGGGCCCCGGAACAGTCCGCCGACCCGGGTACTCGCTGCCCGCCTGCTGAGGGGCGGATGCTGTGAGAGCGCTTTGACGTCAGATGGGCATGCAGGTGCAGCGTGTGGGCACGAGGACGCGAGCGGTCATGGGTTCTGCCAGGCGACGGAGAACGACCTTCCGTCCGAGCTGAGGTTGCTCGGCACCGCCAGCGTGCGGTCACCCGTCGCCATCGTGATCGCGTTGGAGGTGTAGCCGGAGAGCGAGCCGTTGTTGCCCGAGTTGTCGATGAGGTCGGCGTTGCCGAAGGCGACGTGGCCGAAGTTCGACAAGGGCACCTCGCTGCAGAACAGCAGGTTGCACGAGGACGGCGCCTCGGCCACGACCTCGGCGGAGGAGCGGGCGAAGCCGCTCGCCGTCTGGGTGGTCGAGAAGGACCAGCCGGCGTTGGCGTCCTTCTCGGCCAGATAGAACTTCGTGCCGGCCGCGTTCGACGCCACCCAGGCGGTGATCTGGTCACCGGGGCGCACCGGGTACGAAGAAGAGGAAAGGACCTGCGACGGGTTGGGGTACATCTCCCACCAGGCGTAGTACTGGGGCGTGGTCCCGTTGCAGTCCGAGTCGGTGCCGAGCTGCTCCACGCTCGACGAGGTGTAGCCGTCGAGGCCGACCCAGAACGAGGACGCCGAGCCGCCGGGGCCGAGCAGGTTGCCGAGGCCGTTGCCGCCGAGCAGGCCGCCGAGGACCCCGCTACTCCCCCCGCCGCCGCCGGAGCTGCAGTCGACGGTGGGCTCGGTCCAGGTGGCCGCCACCGAGTTGTAGGTGTCGGCCGTGTCGGCGTAGCCGCTCCAGTTCGCCGATTGGACGTTGGTGGCGTGGCGCAGGCTGTGGCCCAGGAGCTGGCCCAGGCCCGGGAGCACGACCTTGCCGATGATGGGCACGTGGTAGAGGCCCGGGGTGGGGAGGCCGGAGCCCGCCGCGCCCGATGGAGCCGCCGCCGCAGCGGGCGAGGCGGCGGCGAGGGCAAGGACCGGCGCGGCCGTGGCCGCCAGGCCCAGCGCGCAGACCGCGGACACGAGCACCTTCCGTGCGGAATTCCGCATCGAACCTCCCCTGATCATCTGGCTCCCAGCAGCCAATTCCCACCCAGACCAGTTGTTGTTTTCGACGGCCGGTGCACCGGTGCGGTGCGACGACGCGCGGGTACGGATACGCCCCGTACCGAAAGGAGAACGGCCGTCGGTCAGGGATCTCGCGGCAGTCCGAGCACCTTTTCCGCCACGATGTTGCGTTGCACCTCGGCCGTGCCGCCGCCCACCGTCAGCGCCGGGGCGAAGAGAAAGCCCCGCGACCAGGTGTTCTCCCCCGTCGTCGGCCCGTCGGGCCCCCAGCCGCCGACCGGGCCGGTGCCGGCCAGCATGGCGTGGGCGCCGGCGAGATCGCGGGCAACGTCCATGACGTGCTGGCCGTGGGCGTCGGCGATGGCCTTGCGCACCGAGGCCTCGGCCCCCGGCGCCTTGCCGGCCAGGACGGCCGAGACCATCCGCAGGCGCAGGACCCGGAGGATCTGGCCCTCGATGAAGACGTCCACCAGGCGGTCGCGGGTCGCCGGGTCGGGCGCCCCGCCGGCGGAGCGGACCACCGAGACGAGGTCGTCCGCCGTCGGGCCCATGCCCCACAGCGCGCCCTCACCGCTGAGCGACACCCGCTCGTTGCCGAGGGTGACCTTGGCCAGTTCCCACCCGCCGTGCTCGGGACCGACGAGGTGATCGGCCGGGATGCGCACGTCGGTGAAGAAGACCTCGTTGAAGGCGTGCTCGCCGGTCATGTCGATGAGCGGGCGTATCTCGATCCCCGGGGCGTCCATCGGGCAGACGAAGTAGCTGATCCCCTGGTGCTTCGTCGCGGTCGGATCGGTGCGCGCCAGGAGGATGCCCCAGCGGGCGATGTGGGCGTAGCTGGTCCAGACCTTCTGGCCGTTGACGACGTAGGCATCGCCGTCGCGCTCGGCCTTGGTCGTGAGCGACGCCAGGTCGGAGCCCGCGCCCGGCTCGGAGAAGAGCTGGCACCAGAAGTCCTCACCCGAGAGCAGCGACCAGAGCCAGCGCTCCTTCTGCTCGTCGGTGCCCGCGTAGAGCAGCGTCGGGCCGGCCCAGCCGATGCCGATCGGGTTGATCGGGCGGTGCACGCCGGCCTTCTTCAGCTCCTCGTCGATCACGAGCTGGGTCAGCGGATCCGCATCGAGGCCGAAGGGCGGGGCCCAGTGGGGCACGACGTAGCCGGCCTCGGCGAGCTGGCGCCCGGTCGGGTGCGGGTGCTCCCCGAGCCAGTCCCTGACCCGGCGCCGGCGGGGGTCGTCGTCGCCGGGGAGGCCGAGGTCCACGGCGGGAGCGTATTCTCATCATCTCGCTCCGCGCATTTCCGGCGGGCGGGGGGGTCGACACGTGTCGGCGGTCGATATGCGCAGCTGCGCGGCAGAGGTCGGGGCAGCAGGGTGGGATGGGAGCGAGGCATGACTGACTGGAACTACGCGGACGTCTGGGAGACCGTGGCCGACATACAGCCGGACCTCCCGGCCGTCGTCCAGGGCTCACGGACGATGTCGTGGGAGGAGTTCGACCGCGGCGCGGACGGCATCGCCCGGTTCCTCCTGGACCTGGGGGTGGCGCAGCAGGACAAGGTCGCCGTCTACCTCTACAACTCGCCCGAGTACCTCCAGGCCACGTTCGCCGCCATGAAGGCGGGCCTCGTGCCGGTCAACACGAACTACCGCTACGGCGACGACGAGCTGTCCTACCTGTGGGACAACGCGGACGCGGTGGCGGTCGTGTTCCACGGCGCGTTCTCGGACCGCATCGAGCGGATCCTGGACCGCGTGCCCGGGGTGTTGGGCTGGCTCTGGGTCGACGACGGCTCGGGGCCCTGCCCGGACTGGGCCACGCCCTACGACGACGCCCTGAAGTGCGGCGTCGGCCGGGCCCGGGCGCCGTGGGGTCGCAGCGGCGACGACCTCTACATGCTCTACACCGGCGGCACCACCGGGATGCCCAAGGGCGTCATGTGGCGCCAGGACGACTTGTTCGCTCGCCTTATCAGCGGCGGCGTGCGCCACTACGACGTCAACGGCGGCCTCGAGGCGGTGCGGGCCGCGGTGTCGGCGTCACCGGGGGGCGCCGCACTCATGCCGGCCTGCCCGCTGATGCACGGGACGGGCGGCTTCACCGCCAACACGACGCTCGCCGAGGGCGGCCGGGTCGTGCTGCTGGAATCGCGCAAGTACGACCCCGTCGAGCTGCTCGACACGGTCGAGCGCGAGAAGGTCAACGGTCTGGTGATCGTGGGCGACCCGTTCTCCCGCCCGCTGCTGGCGGCCCTCGGCGAGCACCCTGGGCGCTGGGACCTGAGCCCGTTGATGATGGTGATCTCGTCGGGCGCGATGTGGAGCGAGCCGGTGAAGCAGGAGCTGCTCTCGCATCATCCGAACGTCCTGCTGGTCGACGCGTTCAGCTCGTCCGAGGCGCTCGGTATGGGCATGTCGGTGTCGGGCGGCGGCGCGGCGGCGAAGACGGCGTCGTTCACGCTGGGCCCCGACGTGAAGGTGCTCACCGAGGACGGCCGGCCGGTGACGCCGGGGTCCGACGAGGTGGGCGTGCTGGCCCTGGGCGGACGGAACCCGTTGGGCTACTACAAGGATTCGGAGAAGTCCGAGCGGACGTTCAAACTGATCGACGGGGTGCGCTACTCCATTCCCGGCGACTTCGCGCAGGTCGACGCCGACGGGACGATCCACCTGCTCGGGCGCGGCTCGGTCTGCATCAACTCGGGCGGCGAGAAGATCTTCCCCGAAGAGGTGGAGGAGGCGTTGAAGACGCACGCGTCGGTGCGCGACGCGGTCGTCGTGGGCATCCCCCACCCCACCTACGGCGAGCAGATCGTGGCGGTGGTCGAGCCGGCCGAAGGCGTGGACGGGGCGTCGTTGTCGGAGGACGAGCTGATCGGGCACGTGAAGGACCGGCTGGCGTCGTACAAGGCGCCACGGCGGGTCAGGTCGGTGCCGACCATCGGGCGGGCGCCCAACGGCAAGGTCGACTACAAGCGGCACCGGGCCGAGTCGATCGAGGAGATCGGGGAGGCCGCCGCCGCAGGCTGAGCAAGACTGAGGCGATGTTCATCGCCCCGGTCGATGCCACGAGCGGAGAGGAGGAGTGGCGGCCCTTCGTCGAGGCCCATCCCTTCGGGCATCTGGTCGCGGCAGGTGGGGCCGAGCGCGAATTTCCCGTCGTCGTGCCGACGCAGTTCGTGCTGGACGGCTCGACCGTGTGGCTGCATCTGGTGCGGGCCAACCCGGTGTTCGCTGCGCTGGCCGAGAACCCGCGGGTCGTCCTGAGCGTCGCCGACGACTGGGCCTTTGTGCCGTCGGCGTGGAAGGCGACTCGGGCCGGAGGATGCGCTGTTGGGGATCCCGACGACGTACTACGGCGCCGTGCAGTTCTCGGGGGTGGCGCGCGTGCACGACGAACGCCTGGTTCCGGGGAGCGTGGCGGCGATCCTGCGGCGCCAGCTGTCGACGTTCCAGCCCGAGGTGCCGGTGGCGGACCCGGCGGCGGCGCACGCGGCCAAGGTCTTGGGCATCCTCGGGATCGAGATCCGCGTGTCCCAGGTGCAGGCGAAGTTCAAGTACGGCGGCAACGTCGACGAGGCGCACCGGCGAGCGGTCGTCACGCGGTTGGAGGGGCGGGGCGGCCCGGGCGACGTGGCCGCAGCCGGGCACGTCCTGCGCCGGCTGGAGGCCGACTGAACGGCGCGTTGCGGGAGCCGCCTGCTCTTCGGCGGCTCCTCGGCGGCTATTCGGCTGCCTTAGCCAGATTGGCCAGTGTCTCGGCCATCTGGCGCTCGGCGTTGTCCGAGCTGTGGTCCCCCATGGCCCGCGCCGGGAGGGCGAACCACGACTTGCGCTTGTCCAGCCACGACTCGGTCACCCGGCAGCCGCCTTCGGTGTCCTCGAACTCGTAGCGCCAGTTGGCGACCTCGAGAGGTCCGAACGTGACGGCGAACTCGAACACCTTGGCGGGCACGCACTCGATCGACGGTCACCGTGGTCGACCAGCGCCGCACGCCGTTCTTGTTGTTGCCCTTGAAGATCGAGCCGAGCGTCGGCCCCGTGGCGCCCTTCACCCACTTGCCGCCGCGGTTCTCGGGCGACCACTCGCCCATGCGCGGGAGGTCGGCGACCAATGCCCAGACCTTGTCGGCGGGCGCGGCGATGTC